>JABCZJ010000005.1 GCA_013289715.1 Acidobacteriota bacterium
TGTATCGACGGAGATGTTCCTCTTCTCACGCGGGACCGGGACTTCAAGGCATTCGCCGAAGCTGCGGGCCTCGATCTCGTCCTTGGGTTCGGAACGAACTGACTCAAGTCATCCGGTCGAAATCGGTGAATCATGTCGCGTTTGGGCATTTCACGGGTTGGGTGCAGCTTTGGGTGCAACCATACCGGGGAGAATGGCTCCCAGTTTCTCGTAAGCGACACCAGATAGGGCAGTTAGATTTTCGACCACATCTGCTGTTAACCGAAGGGTTGCTAGTTCGAATCTAGCCCGGGGAGCCAACTTCCTCTTTTGTAGTCAATTAGTTAGAGACGGTTTTCGGTTCCTCCTGTTCCGCTTGCGGCCGAACGTAGTAAAAACGTAGCAGTGGGCACGGAAATTGTGGTGCGGCAAGGCCACTGAAATTAGCGAAAAGCCCAGCATTTTGAGACATGCTGCCCGTGAAATGGGGGCAAGCCTTCGGTTCGGAACCGAATGCTCGGCAGCCGTACAGTCGATGATGGCGCTGCCTAGATCGCACGAGTGGTGAGGTGCGAGTGAACGATCCCGCGCGGGATCGTTCAGCGGAACTCCGATGGGAGGAGAGTTCGATTTGAGCGGTCAGATTCTCTTTTTTGCGTCACTCCCTTAAGTCTGCGGGTCACACTCCGCGGCAGGGACCGCCGGGCTCCGTAGTGAGAACAAAGCTCTCTCGTGCACAGTTGCCACAACAGAAACGAGAAAGATCGTCAGTGTTTCGATGCCTGTGTTGAATTCCATCTTTGCCATGTAGGTTGCATTCTTTGTGCAGAACGCGGTCCACTGTCTTAGATTAGATTTGCCTCAGAAAGCAGAAAAGCCATGTTCAGTTTCGGCAGAAATAAGCGGCGGCAAGATCACTCGGGCGTCACACAGGGAACCACTTGACGGCTGTGGCGACGGTAAACTCGGAAATCTTGGTCGGTAGTGAGGATGATGGGATCGGCAAGCGTTTCGGTCATGCGAACGAGGCAAGCATCGGCGAAGCCCATGGGAACGTTGGAGTACTTCTCGATCAGCTTCACGACTGGCCCCACGTTCTCGGTAAGTGTGAAGGCGATCTGCAGAGCGCCGCGGCGAAGTAGTGCGCCGAGATTGGGGGTACCAAGCTCTCCGAGAAGGTGAAAAGCCTCGGACAGAACGGCTTCGCACGTGAACCAAGGCGGAGGCAGTTCAGAGGCTTGCGTCACGGCCCATTGGTGGTGAGCGTCGCGACCGCTAAGCAACGCTACAACGAATCCAGCGTCAACGAGGACGTTTCTGGCCATAACCTTTGGCGTGCAAATACTCCTTCTTCCGCGCAGTAAGGTCGCTCGGTAGGCCATCCACCGATCCGATAAGGTCGGCGATGGCAGTGAGGGAGGCAGTGCGCCGCCGCTGGCGGGGTGCACGCTCGAGCCATTCGCGAACTACATCCGACTTTGAGATCTTCCGTCCACGCGATTCCGCCTCAATGTCCGCCACCAGTGGCTCGGGCAATCGTACGGTCAGACTCTTCATGAAGTAATTGTATTACATCTCCGGCAGGTGTGCAAGACAAGCGAAGGTAAGGGCAAAGCCAGGCGAGCGCGATGTCTTCCTTGGATGAATAAGAAGTTGCTAGTCGATATACAACCATGGTATGATGACCATAGTAATATCGGAGTCTTGAGATGAAGAAGATGGCAGCAGGTTCCTTCAAAACAAATTGCCTAGCGGTCATGGACGAGGTTCAAGCCAGGCACGAAACTGTTGTGATCACTAAACATGGCAAACCGGTGGCGAAACTCGTCCCGGTGAGCACCGACACAGATGAGATCTATGATTTCCTCGCCGGTAAGGGCGTTGTAAATGGAGACATCGTTTCGCCGGCGGTTTCGCCTGATGAGTGGGGCGAGCTCAGGTGATTATTGTAGATACCCACGTAGTGATTTGGCTAGCGTTTGACCAAGCTCAGCTCTCCAAAAAGGCAAGGAGCGCAATCGACGATACGCGCGCGAAAGCGGAAGGCTTGGCAATCTCCGATATTACACTCTTGGAGCTGGCGACGCTTACAAGAAAGGGCCGGCTCCGGCTCGACATCAGTCTCGAATCTTTCTTGCAGGAAATCGAAGCCCGGTTCGTCGTTCTGCCAATCACCGGCCGAGCGTGTGCGCGCGCTGTGGATCTTCCAGCGGCTTATCCCAAAGATCCTGTGGATCGCATTATCGGAGCGACGGCACTTGTCGAGGGGCTGTCGTTACTTACTGCCGACCGTGAGATCCGTCGGTCCAAAGTGGTTCACACGATTTGGTGAGGAATGCCCCATCTTCGGCGCCAGGCATGCGGGAGAAAACTTGCGGGCCATCTCTAACGCCCGGCACAAGCCGTAGAGCAAGCCGATCGCTTGGAACCGCTCAAATCCTACTGCACGGTCTGCTACTTCGGAAGAGAGCACAGATTCGCTCATGTCCGGCGAATGCTTTGACGAGCTAGGTAAAATCCAAGAGCTCTCCGGAGCAGCATCTCAATGTTGCTCGCAAGCGGAGCTACCTTCGCCTCCCGAGCACTACAAGTAGGGGAATCGCATGCCTCCATTCAGAAGCCGGCTCTGGGAGCGATTACCCGGCGAAGGATAGAACGGCTAGCAATAACTCTCGTGCTCCGGAACCAGGACCGAGCCAAAAAGTTCGATACGTGTCAACGAAGGGGAGCCAACTTCTCTTTCTTCTTCAATCCGTTACAGACGGCGATTCTCACCTTCTCGCTTTTGGCGGCCTGACTGTCACGAAAATGGAACGCCACTCGTTTTCCGTACAGTCGTTTGTTTGCTTTATCTACCGCATTGCGAACCGGGCCGGCCATCCCCAACTGGTAATGACGCTTGGTTTCCGGACTCGTGTGGCGCATGGCGCGCTCGACGACCGCATCCGGTGCTACTTCGCAGAGACGAGTACAAAAAACGTGTCGGAGGTTGTAAATCGGAAACGCCGGCACGCCTGCTCGTTTCAACGTTGTTTTCCACGCGGTTTTCACCGTCGAGATGGGCCGGTTTGGCAGAACCGGGCTCGGGAAGAGATACTCGCTCTTTGAAGCTCCTTCCTTTTTCCATGCCTGCAAGACGTCGCAGGCGTACTGAGACAAAGGAATGGGCTCCGCCGAACTGGGGTTTTTACGTTGTTGTTCAAGCGGATCAATTTGGCATCCAAATCCACTTGAGACCAGCGAAGCGGAAAGCCCTCGCTGTAGGTTCTTCCTCCGGTCTGAGCGAGCAGAATGATCGCAACGCGAAGTCCGGGGAATACTCCGCTTGATCCCGATGAACTGGACGGCTTAATTCCTGATCTATCTCTAAAGAGGGAACTGGACGAGTTTGAACGTAATAATATTCTCGACGGTTACAATTGGGCCTTGAGCCCACGTCGTCTCAGATTCCGTGACCCGTTGAGAGAACCTTACGTTCGCGAACTCCATAGAAGAATGTTCGATCAGACGTGGGAATGGGCCGGTCGATATCGAAATACCGAGAAGAAAATTGGGGCTTTAGTTCACGAGATTCGAAGCAGTATTCCGGTGCTGCTCGGAGACGCACAATATTGGCACGCGAATAAAACCTATGCAATTGATGAGGTTGCTGTTCGAGTTCATAACAGACTTGTGTGGATTCATCCATTTCCCAACGGTAACGGAAGCCACGCGAGACTTTTGGCCGATGTTGTCGCGGTGAAATATGGCAGCACTCCACTCACTTGGGGTCGTATTGACATCGCTGCAATTGGGCCAGCGCGTGAAGCCTATTTAGCGGCTCTACGGATCGCCGACAACAATGAGTTTCAAGACTTGTTAGCATTCGCGCGTGCTTCGATGGTTCACTCGCGCGTCTCGCCCGCTTCGTGGTATCTACGCTTTCCGTTCAAAAAACCTGCCGGTCGAATTTTTGCTCTCGGGCCCACGGTTCCGTAAACCTGACGTGATTCGAACCAGTCTGCCTGCTGCACAAGATTTAAGGATCGCGGAATGCGATGCAAAAAGCGTGCGCGGGAGCTCGGTGCGTACGATGTTCGTAAGCTGGAACGTCTGCTCACCCACGCGCGGGTCGCTCCGCTTGCTGGTGTGACAGGCTGGGGCGCGAAAGTAACTTTGGACACTGATCGAATCCGGTCGTTAGCGCCGGCGAAGTGACGGGCACCAGCCCCCACCGTTTGCAGACTCGAGGGGTCCGTCACGAATGCGATTTCGCGTTTACAAAGCGCGTACGATCCAAATGACCAAAACGATAACGACTAGGGTTCCAATCAATCCATATCCGAACATAGTGGTCTCCTCCAAACTCAAGATCGTCGGATTCAGAAACCCGACGAGCTACTCTGGATTATTGGCTCGGCGATTTATGTCGCATTTGGCACACAATGCGAATAACCCGTGGGAGACCGAAGGGAGTCTTTTGCGAATCTCAAAATGACCGGCAGCGCACAGCGCAGAATTGCCGTGCCGCAAGAACACCCTGCGGTGGAAATGGCGCCGGCCGAAACCCGAAGTCATCGCCCCAGCCGTGTGCGAAAAGATCCCGGTGGTCACTTGCGACGAGAAATTCGGCTTGTACAAAGAACTCAAAATCTTCTGGTAACTCTCAAACCACGATGCATGCTTCCGCTCTGGGCTGAGCCTCGCGAAATGCTCTCCTGAGCCATTCGTGTTTCCCCGTGACCTTCTTCCTTCAGACGAGTCTTGCGACTTAAAGTTGCAAAGGGAATGGGTTTTTCAACAAACTGTTAATCAGGCATCTGAATTTCTTTCGACGAGGTTTCGCGATACTCCATCCCGGTCCTCCCGATAATTCGGTCCATCTCCTGCAAGATGCTGTAAATTGGCGACGCTTGAACAGGAGGCATCCCTATATGAGCTACGTTCTGAGATTTTCGTTCCTCGTTTTGACCATTTCACTGATGACCCTCTGGCTTTCGGTGCGCATCGGCATTTTCTTTCGCAAGCGCCGCCGCAGCCTTGAAGAAAACGAGCACGAGGATTTCGGGATGGTCATGTCCGCCATTCTGACGCTGCTCGGCCTCATCATCGGATTCAGTTTTTCGATGGCCATTACCCGCTACGATCAACGCAAAACGCTCGAGGAAGCAGAGGCCAACGCCATCGGCACGGAGTACGTCCGAGCAGACTTCCTGCCCGCGCCCAACGCGGCGAAAGTCCGAGGGCTGCTAAAGGATTATCTCGACCAGCGCATTTTGTTCTATAAAACCCGCGATGACCAGGAGCTGGCGCAGATTGATGCCGCCACTGCCCAACTGGAGGCCGAACTGTGGTCAGACGTCCAGCTTCCGGCTGCGGCGCAACCGACACCGCCCCTCACTATCACCGCTACGGGCATGAACGACGTATTGAACTCCAAGGGATACACGCAAGCCGCTTGGCTGAACCGCATTCCCACGGCAGCATGGTGTCTGATGGCGGCCATCGCTGTCTGTTGCAACCTACTAATCGGCTACGGCGCGCGTCGCGGCGGAGCTAGAGCCACGCTGCTTGTCGTTCTGCCGCTGGTCATTTCCATCTCGTTCACGCTGATCGCGGATATTGACAGTCCGCGCGGCGGCGTCGTTCGCGTGCATGCGGAGAATCTAACAAGCCTTTCTCATTCCTTGCACGCGAGCAATCCTGATCGACCATGAAAGACCAATCGCGCACACGAGTACGCACAGCCACCGCTTCTGCAATTACGGACTGCTCAGGCCTGAGGATTAGAAGGAGGGAGACGCTGCGGCCATATAGCTCGCCCCAGGGACTGGCCCCGGGTTACTGTTGAACCCAAAATCAGGTCCAACGGCGCAGCCGGGCCACGCGGGCGCTAAAAACTGAACTTGAGCGCCAACTGCGAGATGCGTGCACTCACAGACGCGCTACTGATGACGCCGAAGGTCGGGGACGAGAAGTTGCTGTCGGGATTCGCAAACTGCGGATGGTTGAACGCATTGAAGAATTCCGCGCGGAATTCAAGGTCCGTTCTTTCATGGAACCACGCAAGCGTTTGCGTCTTGGAGAGTGCAAGATCCAGGTTCGCTTGCCCGGGACCAGTTACTAATCCGGTCGCACTGTCTCCGAACGCTGTCCCAATGCCGTCCGCGCCGATTACCGGCGGAGTCGTGAAACAGGATGCATTGAAGTATCCGTTCAGTTTCGATTCGACCGACCCCGCCATTACCAACTGGTTCTTCGTGCAGTAGCCTGTTAGTTGAGCGCGGTCTTCGTTAATTCCAAAAACATTATTGGAATTCGTATCGGCAATCGTGAGAGCAGTGCCAGATTGGATGGTTGCGACTGCCGCCACGGACCAGTTTCCCAGGACGGCTCGTCGTATTCCTCCGGCGGGACTCGGGAGCGTCCAAGTTGAGCTGAAGACAAATCGTTGAGCGCGATCAAAACTCGCACGTCCCCAGCGTTGGCTGGGCGAGTTCTGGTCTCCTAATGTAATTGAATTACCTGCGGAGTTACTGTCGATGTCCGCGCCGTCGGTATCAAGCGTCTTGGAAAAGGTGTAGGAAGCGAGGAATTGCAAGCCGTGACTAATTCGCTTGGTCAGGCTGACTTCCAATCCGCTGTACCAGGACCTGCCTTCTGTTTCGACTTCGTCAAGTGAGTCTGGGGCTATGTCTGGAACGGGAACTCGCAATGGGATATTCGCCAAGGTGTCCGAGGTGACGCCCCTGATGGGATTGTCCGGCGTGGCTTGCATAGCTTGATTCAGGGAACGAAATCGCTGCAAGTGACTGCCTTCCGTGCCGACGTATCCGACCTCCAGCAACCAACCCGGGTAGAGCTCTCCCTGGAGATTCAATCCGAATTGCTGAATTAGCGCGGGACGAAAACCTGGCGCAACCGTGTTGAGCGTTGATGAGGTACCGATGCCGTAGGGAACGAATAAGGGAAAGGAGCTTGGCGTCGGGAATGGTTGTTGAAACGGGTCTGCAAATGTTGCGCCCGCATTGGCCATCCCTACATTCAGGCGAGGCAAGGCAAACGGAGCGCTGACCACTGATTGACTGAAAACCTGGCCGGTGGGACGTGAATAGTACATGCCATAACCTCCCCGGAGCACCAACCGGCCAGTATCGGGCAAGATCTGCCAGGCAAAGCCGAATCGCGGAGCAATTGTATTTGGATTCGCGCCATAGTCCCCGAACGTGTTAGCCGCGCGCAGAACACCTGCTGGGGGAGTGCCCGGAAAATTGGAAGCCACAATATAACCTGCCAGACTTCCGCCAGCCGGGGGATTTGGGTCGGCCTGGGTCGCAGCAAAGCTAGAGTTTCGGCCCAACTTGTCTCCGAATTGACCGAGCCGTTCGTAGCGTATTCCCATATTGAGGGTCAGCGATCTGGTGACCTTGTAGTCGTCCTGCGCGAACGCTGCGCCCTCCCATACCCGGTATTCACGATTCAGCAGTCCAAAAACGTCGACTGAAGCAAAGACGTTGCTGAACGTTCCAGTGCCGTTTTCAACGGCATCCAGGCCCAATAGAAAATCCGGCCAACTAAGGAACTGCAGAAATGATCCAAGCCCGGCAACATCGAGGTTGTCCTGCAAGCGAGTGAGCGAACCTCCCAACCGAAAACTATGTGCCCCGTGGACGAAACTGAGGGTGTCGTTGATTATGAAGCTGTTTTGCGTGTAGGTGCGCGGAAACCCGGGCGCAATGCTGACAGAACCAAGAATGTTCAAACTGGGTAGCGCATTTGCATCGCTCATTGGACCTTCCGAAACACCAACGTCCGACCAGCTGAACGGAGTCTCGGCTCGCGTACCGACCCTGGTGCGGACATAGCCGAACCGCGCTTCGTTGAGCCAGGCGGAACTAAACGTGTAGGTATGAGCAAAGGAGAAAACTCGGAAGCCAGAATCACCAGGACTCGGAAATCCACTGATATTCCCTTCGGGATTTAAGCCATTGCCCGGGAACGCGACCAGCTGATTGTCATCGGCAAAAAAGAACCGGCCGGAAATTGTGCTTCTTGGAGAGGCAACATAATCGATATTCGTCACAAATTGATCTTCGTTAAAATGGCAAGCTTCGGTAAAGGCTGAGAAGCCTTGGCTCGCAAATGGCTGAGTGGAGTCCACCATCTGCGGCGTAGGAATCAAATAAGCCCCGTCCGGCAATTTGAAATTCAGAAGCGCGAGAGCGACTGGGTTGATATTCGATCCATCCGGCCGCACGGCTACGCCTCCCAAAGCGCCGCTCATGCCGCCGAATAATTTTCCAAGTGCAGCGGGTGTTCTATCATCGGTCAGCGGCGGCGTACGCAATGTGGCTGTACATGCAATCCGATTCTGACCTGCGGCTAGGCCGTTCGTCTGGCGAGTTCCTTGATACGAGCCGAAGAAATACAATTTGTCCTTGTGAACTGGACCGCCGGCAGCAAATCCAAACTGGTTCTGCTGGAGTGAGGGCCGCGGCTGGCCTGCTTCCTTCAAGAAGAATTCGTTCGCGTTCAGAACACTGTTGCGGAAGAATTCGAAAAACGATCCGTGGAAAGAGTTGCCGCCCGACTTGGTAACTAAACTGATGCTGCCGCCGCCAAAGCGCCCGTACGCTGCATCGTAAAGGGCGGTCTGAACCTTGAATTCCTCAATGGCGTCCGGGTTGGGAATGGGAATTCCGCCGCTTGCTGCGCCGGTACTCTGCACGTCGCTGACATCAACGCCATCCAATTGGGAGTCATTGTTATAAGAGCGCGCTCCGTGCACGAAAATCCCGTCATTGGAATTGTTGATCTGCGATAGTGCAATTCCGCCCGGACCCAGCTCGGCGGCATTGAAGACCCCGGAGGCGACCCCGGGCGAGAGAGCAGCGATTTGCGCAAAGTTTCTAGTAGCCAGCGGAAGCCCGGTTACCGCGGTTCCGTTGACCACCCGACCGAGAGCGGAATCCTCGGTCTGAACCATAGTCGCCCCAGAGGACACTTCGACATGCCCAGCGACCGTTGCGAGGTGAAGGCGCAGCTCGATTCGAAGCGTTTCGGTGACCGAGATGTCGATGTCGTCAAGTTGTAATGGATCGAACGCCGGCTTGACGGCCTGTAGCTCGTAGCTGCCGGGTGTCAGCAACTGAAACCCAAACCTGCCCTGATCATCAGAAGTGGCAGACAGTGTTATAGCGCTGTCTCGGCGTATGATTTGAACATTCACGCCGGGAATCGCGGCACCGGAGGGGTCGAGCGTCACGCCAGTGAGTGCGCCGGCGGAAGCGGATTGTGCCCGGAGCTGGCCAGTAAAAAGGACCGACAGCGCCATGACCAAGAGCAGGACCAAGAAGCGGCGACGCTGCACGTCCCCGCTCTCATGCCCGCTCGCACACATGAATATCCCCTAGCGACGATTTTGCGAAATGCGAGCTACGTGTTGGTCTTCGCACTCCCCGCTGCTCATTTCTCGTGTTCGATAGTTTCAGTTGTGACTGTGGGGGGGTATTGTTAAAAATGACAGGGATGCGGTAAGACGACCTGTCACGCTGCAGATCTCAGGCCGTGCAGCAGAAAGAACAGTCGAGCTCCGCCTCACTTCCGCCTGAGAGTATTACTCCACGGACGTAGGAGCCTAGGTATAAGGCCGCGTCGTTCCGAAATCGAAATTCATAGGTTACCAGTCATTTAATTAAGAACTAATATAATTCTGCCTCCAAGTGCCCCTTACTTGGTTACCTGCAGAGGTGCGGGCAATTGCTGACTGGGAAGATGATTACTGCGGAACACCGCCTTGTCCTCGGGATCAAAAAGACTCGCACCGGTGAAGGGTGGAACGCATGGGATGCATTTGCAGGCGCGCGTGCGGAGTGAGAGGTATCCGTGGCAACTAACTGGAGTTCCGCACGTCGCGGAATCGGCTTGGCGTTTCCCAGACGTCGGCCACGTGCTCTGGGTGGGATTCCTGAAAATGGCATTCCCGACCGACGTGCGCGGCTCCAACATTCGCGCCAACGATATAGCGCTCGCCGGGGGGCTGGAGAATCGGCAATACTTCCACTTTCCAGCGGAAAAAGTAACTCGAGAGCGCAACGTGTTTATCTTCCGCCGGCGATGCAGTTCTGAAAGCGTGTTTCCGGGTTGGTCGCGTGGAAAGTCGCTTGATTGTGAACATTGGTTCAACTAGAGTGCCGTCAGGGCGCTCAAGCGCGTGCGCGATAGGCTCGAACGCGAACGGCGGCGGAGTGCTGCGTTGGCCAAATTATCCTGCCAAAATAGTAACTTCTGACAGTTTCAATGAACCACTGGTTTCGCTAAAAGAGCCAAGTCGAAGCTCGTTCTAGCCTTCGAAGATGGGGCGGATTTAAGAAGGATTGGACAATGGTATCCGCGAAACGCTCGATTCTCAGAACCGCCCCAGCCATAAATCGCCATGAGTAGATATAGTTTCATTCCCGAGTCCGCGAGTGCCTCATGTGTGCCCCTAAGTCGGCGATTTCGGGGCCGCACTTCGGTCGCCTTGATCCTTATCACCACTATTGTTTGGTGCACTCGCGCAGCCCGAGCCAGCGGCGAAAATCCCGCTGGGGGCGAGCTGAAACGGGTGCTCCTGATTTATCAACAGGATATGAGCCAGCCCGCGGAACGAGCGGTGGACAACGGCATTCGGTCGGTCCTCGGCGATAAACTTGAAATCCAGTTCTACAGCGAACATCTAGATGCCAATCTTTTCCCTGACTCGAAGTACCAAGCGGCGCAGGTAGCGTGGTACCGCAATAAATACCGGGATCAAAAAATCGATCTCGTCATAGCAATTGGTATGGCGGAGCAAACTCTATTTCCGGGCGTCTCGACGATTTTCTGCGGTGTAGAATCGACGGCGCCCCTTCGAGGAATTTTACCTGCTGATTCGACTGCCGTCTGGATGTCGCTGGATTTTAAGGGTACTCTCGCGGCCGCCGCCCGATTACAGCCGAGCGCACACCGGCTCATAGTCATCAACGGTACTACCAACTGGGATCGCCATCTGGAGGCGGTGGCGAGGAGGACTCCACCTCCGGAAGGGACCAACTGGGAGATTAACTATTGGAATGACATCTCGGTCGACGAGATGCGGTCACGACTCGGCAAACTGCCGAAGGATACGATTGTGCTTTATATCTCCGTTGAACGTGACGGAGCCGGTCGCGCATACATTCCTCGAGACCTGATTCCTTCTCTTTCCGCTGCGTCCTCGGCTCCGATTTACGGTCTATCGGATGGGTTCATCGGCTTCGGAATCGTAGGGGGCTCGGTCGTGAGTTTTGAGGCACAGGGCAAGCAGGCTGCCGAAATTGGCGACAGAATTCTTCGGGGCGAGAAGCCGGCCGACATCCCGCCTGTTGCCGCGGCTTCCTCTTATGTATTCGATTGGCAGCAGCTTCGCCGGTTTGGCTTGAGCGAAAGCGCGCTACCTCCCGGGAGCGTTGTCAGATTCGCAGTCCTTTCCCCGTGGCAACTCTACAGACGCTGGATTCTCTGCGCGGTGGCGTTTGTTTTGCTTCAAAGCATTCTCATAATCTATCTCCTCGTTCAACGGAACCGTCGCACGCGTGCCGAGAGCCTGCTCAGGTACGAGCTTAGCTTCGAATCTCTGGTCTCCGATTTGTCTGCGGGTTTCGCTAGCGTTTCGGCGGACCGAACGAATCCTGAGATTGAGAAGGCATTAGAAAAGCTCAGGGAATTCCTCGGCTTGGATCGAGTCTGCCTGTATGAGACCACTCCGCACGACGATAAATTTCAACTTCGCTATTCAGTTGCTTGCGAGGGAATTGCTTCCAGCCCGCAGGTGTTCAGCCGGCACGAATTTCCGTGGATTGTGTCGAATTTGCTGGACGGAAGAGACTCTGTGATGCGCCGTGGCGAGGATTTGTTGGCCTCTGCGCACAAAGAACAGGCTTTTCTGGTCGAGCAGGACTATACGTTTGTAGCAATCGTTCCAATGCGTACCGGTGGGTTAACGATGGGATGTCTGGCGTTCGCTTCGTTTCACCAAACCAGCGTGTCCGACAAAGTTATTGAACAATTCCGGGTCGTGGCGGACGTATTTGCCAGTACATTGGTGCGCAAGCGGACCGAAGATGGACTACAAGAGAGCCAACAGCGATTCCAGACGATGGCTGACACGGCGCCCGTCATGATTTGGATGTCCGGGACCGACAAGCTCTATACGTTCTTTAACAAACAATGGTTACAGTTCACCGGACGAACGTTGGATCAGGAACGGGGGAACGGTTGGTCAGAAAATGTGCACCCAACCGATTTGGAAAATTGCCTCAGAACGTATGTTTCCAGCTTCGAGGCGCGCCAGCCATTTTCAGTCGAATACCGTTTGAGGCGGGCTAATGGAAATTATGGCTGGATATTCGATACCGGCGTCCCGAGATATACGCCGGCGGGGGATTTTGCTGGCTATATTGGATCGTGTGTTGATATGACAGACAAAGTGCTCGCTGAGCAAGGAGTTATCGACCTAAGTGGCCGTTTGATTAGCGCACAAGAGGACGAACGCTCCAGGATTTCCCGAGAGTTGCACGACGACTTCAGCCAGCGTCTGGCCTTACTCGCCATCCAGCTCGAGCAAGCGAGCCAGAGCTTACCTGATGCAAATGAAGCGCTCAGTGAGCGTCTCCAAGCTATGTGGGAAAGAACCACCGAACTCTCCTCGGACATTCACAAGCTCTCTCATCAGTTGCATTCGTCTAAGTTACACCATCTTGGTCTTCTGCCCGCTGCGCAGGGTTTGTGTCAAGAAATCGGCAAACAACACCACCTCCACATCCAATTTCTACACCGCGACATGCCGGAAGAGATTTCACCAGACGTGGGGCTGTGCTTCTTCCGAATCGTGCAGGAAGCCCTTAATAATATTGTAAAACACAGTGGCGCAAAGCAGGCGCATGTCGAATTTGTTGGGACAGCGTCCCTCGTTCGTCTGCGAATTGTCGACGCGGGCGCCGGCTTCGATCCTAGCTCCAAGGCAGCTCGCGGAGGCCTAGGACTAGCAAGTATGCGCGAGAGGCTGCGACTGCTCGGTGGTACGATAGCGATCTATTCCTCTCCGACGGAAGGCACGGAAATTGTGGCCGAAGTGCCACTGACGCAATCCCATGCAGGGGCTTTCCCGATGAATCGGCACCTACACGATCTATAGGGGGGACCATGAATAAGCCACGCATTTTGCTCGCAGACGATCATGTTCTCGTGGCGGACGCGCTGAAAATTATGCTCGAGCCGCTTTACGATGTAGTTGGCATCGCCGGTGACGGCCGTGCTCTGCTACATTTAGCGGAAACTTTGAAGCCGGATTTGATCGTCGTCGATATTGGTATGCCTCAGCTGAACGGGTTGGATGCCACGAAGCAGATTAAACGGCTCTTGCCGAGAGTCAAGGTCATCGTCCTCACGATGGATCAAGACAGCGACCTGGTCGCCGAGGCGTTTCGGGCTGGTGCGTCTGGTTACCTTTTGAAACATTCCGCTGCGAAGGAGCTGTTGCAGGCAATCCAAGAGGTGCTCAAAGGAGCGTCATATCTATCGCCCCGAATCACGAGCGGCGCCGTTTCTTCGTTGCTTCGAGGTGGCAATCCTGAGTCGGACAAGGCCAGAGAGCTCACGCCACGGCAACGAGAAGTGATCCAGCTTTTGGCAGAGGGCCGCTCCATGAAAGAGATTGCCGACGTCCTGACGATCAGCCTACGAACCGTGGCCGCCCACAAGTACCGTGTTATGGAGTTACTGGCGATTACCACCAATGCGGAACTGTACCATTACGCTGTGAAGCATCGAATTGTCAGCGTGTGACCCCCTCAAATATTTCTGCCTCAAGCATCATTTCTACCAATAGCCATATCTCGCCTGCATCCTTACTTTGTTTACCGGACCCAGTCAGTCTAGACCGCGTCTTTCACCTCGGAAGCGAGTTAGCCAGTGACAGAGAAGGAGCGAGCGCGTATTCGAATACTCGTAGCGGACGATAACGCCGAGGTGCTAGAGACCGTGGTCCCCATGCTGGAAGCACATTTCACGGTGGTGGGTACAGCATCCGATGGTAGAGCTGCGGTTGAAGCCGAGAAGAGACTACACCCGGACGTAGTCATTCTGGACATTTCGATGCCGGTGATGAGCGGAATCGTGGTTGCCAAGCAGATTCGACAGGGCGGCTCGAACGTCGCCGTGGTCTTCCTCACTGTTCACCAAGACTTAGACATATTGGCTGCTGCGAAACGCGCAGGCGGGCTGGGCTACGTCGTCAAAGCGCGCCTGAGAACAGACCTGGTATTTGCCATCAATGAAGCGTTAGAGGGACGCGAATTCGTTTCACCGTTCCCGCAGGAATGAGAGTTGCCGAAATCCCGGATTTGTTACTGTTAGGAGTTGTCCTCTGCAGCGCCGCGGTTGCAAGGATTCTAATATCGCCATCTCGTCATCTCCACGACTACAAGAACTTATGCCGCCAAACTGAAAGAGAACTAACGGGCATTCAGCGTGAAATTGTCTCGCCAATCGCTCGCCGTGGTAGTTTTACCCACCCAGCGTGCTATTTCTTCCAATTTCAATCCTCACCGCCCTGCGATAAACAACTCTCATGCGTGAGCGTTCCGTTTGAACTCGGGGGTCTCTGAAATGAATGGAAGGATGATTTCGAAGTCGACCATCTGCTTTGCATTAATCTTGTCGGCTGCATCCGTCGCGTCGGCTCAAACGCAACCTGGGCAGGCCGGGGCTCCGACTGCTGCTCCTGCCTGCTCACCCGCGCAGACGATTGACATGTTCGCGTTTCCGAAGAACGGACAGAGTGCCGATCAGCAGTTGAAGGACGAAAGCGAACGTTACGGAATGGCGAAGCAACGCACGGGAGTCGATGCCCAGGTGCCGCCTCCCCAGGGTCCGAGCGCCGAGGAGGTACAGGCGGCGCAACAGCAAGCGGCGGCGAACGCGCAATCCAAGCAGCAGGCAGCGGCACAAGCCTCAGCGGCACTCAAGAAACAAACGGAAGAGTTGCAGCGCGAACATCAGGAAGGAATCGATACGTTCCAGCGCGCGTTTGCCGCGTGCATGGATTCGCGGAATTACTCAGTGAAATAATCGCCGCCGCGCGTTCGGCGAGTCCGTAGGCGACCATCACTTATTAATGCCAAGGATAGGCGTAAAAATGCGAAAGCTCTCGAAAGTCGCTCTGCTCTTCGTTCTCTTGTTTTCAATACCCGTCGCGACCCGTGCCCAGGATCCGAATCCGAATCAGGCGCCTGACGCCGCCGACAAGCCTGCAGCAGGGGGGGACAATGCCGACGCCCTCAGGAAGGCGGCGCAAAACCCGGTAGCTAGCCTGATCAGCGTTCCTGTCCAGGAGAATTGGAACTTCAACATCGGACCGAACGATCGGATCCAGAATGTTTTGAATGTTCAGCCGGTGATTCCGATCAACTTGACGCAGAACTGGAATCTGATCATCCGGTGGATTACGCCGATCATCTACCAGCCCCTCGGCGTAACGCAGCCCCCGCCACCCAGCGGGCCCGACTTCGCATTAAGCGCGAACGCGACCGCCGCCACCGCGGAACCAAACCAAGGCGTCTACGGATTCGGGGACATGCAACCCGCATTTTTTTTCTCGCCGAAAAAGGGGAAAGTGATCTGGGGCGTAGGGCCACAATTCCTGCTGCCTACGGCCACAAGGACCGGCATCCTGGGGCAGGGAAAATTCGGCATCGGGCCGACTGCTGTCGTCCTAGTGCAACCGGGCAAATGGACGGTGGGCTTTCTTGTGAATAACGTCTGGGGCGTAGCCGGTCATTCGAACCTGCCCGATGTGAATCAGTTCCTGTTGCAGTACTTCATCAATTACAACTTGCCGAAGGGCTATTACCTCACTTGGCAGCCAACTATCACGGCAAACTGGGAGGCCACGAACGGCGGCCGATGGGTCGTGCCGCTGGGCGGCGGCATCGGCCGCATCATGAGACTGGGAGCGCAGCCGGTTAACCTCGGGCTTCAATTCTATGGCAACGCTGTTCACCCGCCGCTCGGATCGCCTTGGAGTATGCGTCTGCAAATCGCGTTCTTGTTTCCGAAGAAGCCAACGGCCAGCGGGTAACCGAATTTTTTAAGGGGATTCGAAAAAATGAGAACCGTTAGCTCGAAGATCCGCAGCCTGGGAGTCGCCGTCCTCGTGATCGCAGGCTTGGCTTATGTGCTGAAAGCACGCACCGCCAGTGCGGTAGACGCGGTGTCCCCCGCGGAAGCTCGCGCTATCGCCAAAGAAGCCTATATTTACGGCTATCCGCTGGTGGACAGCTACCGCGTCGAATACGCCTACTTCGTCGACCGCAACAACCCCGAATTTAAAGCGCCGTGGAATCAGATCACCAATATTCCGCGCGTCTTCACTCCGGCGGATGTCGCAGTGCAGACGCCCAATTCAGACACGCCATACTCGTGGCTCGGCCTGGATTTGCGCGCCGAACCCATCGTGCTCACGCTGCCGCCGATGGATAGAAAGGATCGGTACTTCAGCGTTCAATTCACGGACGCCTATACCTTCAACTTCGACTACCTCGGGACCAGCACCTC
Organism: Acidobacteriota bacterium; assembly: GCA_013289715.1. GTDB lineage: Bacteria > Acidobacteriota > Terriglobia > Acidiferrales > UBA7541 > Palsa-295. Next base: position 16,573 of record JABCZJ010000005.1, read on the forward strand.
CGGCAACAAGGGCGGTACTTTCATGGTCGTCGGGCCGGATTGGAAAGGCGACACACCGAAGGGCGTGCAAAGAGTCATTCACTCAGAAACGGAGTTTGTCGTTGTCGTCTTTCGTACTCAGTTGTTCAATGCGGCCGATCTCGACAACGTGAAAGAAATTCAATCCGGTTACAAAGCGCAAACGCTGTCCTCGTACCTCGGGACGTCCGCACCGCAAGTTCCGCCGCAGATCGATTTTATGAAGCCAATCTCGGCGGCGGAGCAGAAAACTTTGCTCGAATTTTTCAACGAACTGAATTTCGTTCTTCAGTTCTGCCCCACGAACCCATCGGAAACGGACCTGATGGCGCGCTTCGCGAAGATTGGCGTCGACGCGGGTAAGACCTTCGATCCCAGCAAACTCACTCCTGAAATGAAGGCGGCATTCGAGCAAGGCCGGGCCGATGCATTTACGGAATTCGCGGGAGGTGTGAAGCAAATGACCGAGGGAAAACTCACATCGGGCGATTTGTTTGGCACTCGCGAGTACATGAAAAACAATTACTTGAATCGGTGGCTTGGGACAATCGGAATTTATGGCAATTCGAAGCAGGAAGCCATGTACCCGATCTATTACGTGGATTCCAGCGGGCAAAAACTGAACGGGGCCAATCGTTACACCTTGCGCTTTGCACCGGGTCAATTCCCTCCGGTCAACGCTTTCTGGTCGCTAACGATGTACGAACTACCTGCGAGTCTGCTCGTTGCCAATCCGATCAACCGCTACCTCATCAACTCACCGATGCTGCCACAGCTCAAACTCGATCCAGACGGTGGATTGACGCTGCTGATTCAGAACGAATCCCCCGGCAAAGACAAGGAAGCAAATTGGCTTCCGGCGCCGAAGGGGCCGTACGCGATGTACATGCGTCTCTATTGGCCGAAGAAGGAAGCGTTGGATGGCGAGTGGACAGCCCCACAAGTAAAGCACGATCAGTAGCGCTACATCGGGAGGACGGGATGAAAGTCGGAAAGTATCTGGCTGCAGCTGCGTTAATCGGCGCGCTGAGCTCTGGCACAGGCTATGCGCAAACTGCGCCGCCGAAAATGAAGATGGCGACACCGATCCCGCCTTCCATCACCACGCCGGATTCCGTAGGCACGAGCATTGGCACGTTGAAATTTTTCGACGGTTTCCCGGACGACGCGACAGTGCAGAAGGTTTACGACAACCTCGATTTTCAGCGCGGAGTGCAGGCGTTTTTGAGTGGCATGCCGGGTACCTCCCTCGCGGCGATGCGGACGGGTTTTGCCAAGCTGGGCGCTCTCAACAACAACATTTTGATTTTCGAGAATCGCCTGGATTCCAAATCACTCTTCCTCACGGGCAACACTGACTCCGTCTATTTCAGCACATGGCTCAACTTGAAAGACGGTCCCTTGGTTCTTGAAACGCCTCCCAAGGTACTCGCGTTTATTGACGACGCTTGGTTTCAGTACGTCACCGATATCGGCAACGCTGGTCGTGACAAAGGGCAAGGCGGCAAGTACCTCGTCCTCCCGCCGGGCTACACGGGGCCAGTGCCCGAGGGCTACTTGGTCGCTAAATCGCGCACTTACAATCTGTGGCTCATGGGTCGCGGATTCAAAGTGAACGGCGACCTTAAGCCTGCCGTGGACGGCATCAAGAAAAATTTGCGCGTATACCCGCTTTCGCAGGCGGCGAACCCGCCGGCAACGAGATTTATCAATGGCTCAGGCGTGGCGGTAAACACAGTCCACGCCAACGACTTCGGCTACTTTGAAGAACTGAACGAGGTGGTACAGGAAGAACCAAGCGAGGCGCTGGACCCCGAAAGGCTCGGATTGTTCGCGTCCATCGGCATCGAAAAGGGCAAGCCCTTTGCGCCTGACGAGCGTATGAAGAAGATCCTGACGGACTCGGCGGCGGTCGGTAACGCCACGGCGCGGGCCATGTTGTTCCGCACGCGCATGAAAGACGCCTACTACTACCCGCACAGCGCTTGGCTCACCACGTTTTCTGGCGGCTACGAGTTCCTATTGCAACCGGGTGTGCGCAATCTCGATGCGCGGGTCATGTTTCACTACTACGCAACGGGGATCACTCCCGCGATGGCTATGAAGATGGTGGGTATCGGCTCGCAATATGCTGCGGCGTTCGTGGATTCCACGGGAAAACCGCTAGACGGGAGCAAGACCTACAAGATTCACTTGCCACCGAACATCCCCGCGAAGGACTTCTGGTCGTTCGTCGTTTATGACAACCAAACTCGCTCGATGCTGCAGACCGACGAGCAATTTCCGAGTATCGGCAGTGAAGATAAAACCGTCGTTGTTAACCCCGATACGTCGGTGGATGTTTATTTTGGGCCGACGGCGCCAGCAGGGCACGAAACGAACTGGGTACAAACCGTACCCGGTAAGGGTTGGAACGTTTTACTGCGGCTGTACGGCCCATTGCAGGCGTGGTTCGACAAGACATGGAAGCCTGGTGAATTCGAGCTGGTGCAGTGAGCGCGCGCATTAAACCACCGCGGAGGAAAATCTAATGAAGCGGATAGTATATCTGGCGGTAGCAGTACTTGCTGGCGCGCTAAGTACCACCACTGCGAATGCCCAAAACGCGTCGCAGACCACGGACATTCCGCCGTCAACGTTGCAGTCGATCTCTACTCCCGACAAACTCGATACCCCCGTTGGTAAACTGACTTTCTCCGACGGCGTGCCAACCGGAGACACCGTCAAAATTCTCTACGACAATCTGGACCGCACGCGCGGCGTCACGGTGTATCTCGATAACCTCGGCGCAGTCGCGATTCGCGCCTTTCTCTCGAGCCTTGCCGCGCAGGGTGCCGACGCGCCCAACAAGATCGCCATTTTCGAACAACTGATGGACTCCCAAGCAATCGTTTTGACTGCGAATACCTCGACGCTCTACGCGTTCTCGCGCACCGATCTGGCAAACGACGGGCCGACCGTCATCGAGGTGCCGCCGGGGATGCTGGGCTTTCTGGACGACGATTGGGAGCGCTTCGTCGGCGACCTTGGAGTCACGGGGCCCGACAAGGGCAAAGGCGGCAAGTATCTCGTATTGCCCGCGGGCTACGACGGCCAGATTCCCGACGGATATTTCTTGCTGAAGCCTCGAACCAACAAGAATTTTCTTTTCTTGCGCGGCGGGATTGCGAACGGCCTCGAAGCCGCCGCCAAGAACATGACTTCGGGGATCAAAATCTATCCCCTTAAGGACGCGGCCCAGCCCGCTCCGACCACCTTCACCAACTTGTCCGGCAAATCCGTCAACACACTTTTCCCAAACACGCTCGCCTACTACGAGTACCTGAACGCAATCATTCAGGACGAGCCTATCGACGCGATTGACCCGATGCAGCGTGGCGCCATTGCCACCATCGGTATCGTCAAGGGAAAGCCCTTCGCTCCCGATGACCGGATGAAGAACCTACTCACCGAAGCTGGCACAGTGGGAAGCGCTACCGCGCGCGCCATCACTTTCGAGCCTCGCATCGGTGGCGTGTATCTCTATCCCGGCACCGACAGCGTCTGGTCGGGTTTCTTCGCGAACGGGAACGCTACGTTCGAAGTGGATGGAACGGCGCAGCTTGAGGCGGCCGTGCTGTATTGCTTCAATGCCGGCGGGGTGACGCCAGCCATGGCGAAGACGGCTGTAGGCGTCGGCTCCGATTACGCCGGGGCGTATTTTGACTCCAAGAAACAGCCGTTCGATGGCTCCAAAACCTACAAAGTCCATCTGCCGCCCGATGTGCCGGTAAACAACTTCTGGGCCGTCACGATCTATGACACGCAGACGCGCTCGATGTTGCAGACCGGCCAGAAATTCCCGACAGTCGGAAGCCAGACGAAGGGGATAGAGAAGAACGCAGACGGGTCGTTCGACATCTATTTCTCGCCGAAGGCTCCGGCAGGCAAAGAGAACAACTGGCTGCAGACGGTTCCGGGCAAGAGCTGGTTTGTGATCCTGCGCATGTACGGGCCTCTGGAGCCTTGGTTCAATAAGACATGGCGTCCGAGTGAGATTGAGCTGGTGAAGTGACCGTGACAGCTTCTACGGGAGCATCCAGGATTTTCGTCTGTTGCGAGTTTCACTGGTAGTTTTGACACTTTCAACGAAGCCAGGCTCGGATGTAAATACTGGGTGCGACATACCATGTGAACTCGGGTAGGCCAGATCCGAATGAAATGAAGTATCAGGGATTAAAGCGGAGGAATAAAGCCATGCGGACATGTGGGGTCAAGAGAACAAATTTGGATTTCAGATACGGCGCCGCGGAGTTGAACTCCGGTGCGCATTCGAATCCGAGATCGAACTACGTTCGATTTCTGGTGGCAATTCTTTGCGCACTGCTCATTGCGCCGGGTGATACCTGGGCGTATGCAAGGTCAGTGCATCAGGATGCTGCGGCGCAAGGGCAAGACGCCGCCAAGATCCCGAATGACCAATTGGATTCGCTGGTGGCGCCGGTCGCGCTCTATCCCGATCCGCTTCTGGCCCAAGTGCTCGCGGCGTCAACTTATCCTCTCGAACTCGTTCAACTCCAGAATTGGTTAGGGAAACACCCGGACTTGAAAGGACAAGCGCTCTCCGACGCGGTGGAAAAAGAGGACTGGGATCCCAGCGTGCAGGCCATGTCTGCGTTTCCAGACCTGGTGAAACAACTTGTCGACGGTATCAAATGGACCACCGACCTGGGAAACGCCTTCCTCGCGCAACAGAGTGACGTGATGGACGCGGTACAACGCATGCGCAAGAAGGCCATGGATGCAGGAAACCTAAAATCCACTGAGCAACAGACTGTGGAGACGAAGGTGGTAGAGACGAAGACCGTAGTAGTCGTTCAGCAGGCCAACCCACAGATTGTCTATGTGCCGTCCTATAATCCGGTGGTCGTTTACGGACCTCCCGTCTACCCCTATCCTCCGATTTACTACCCGCCGCCCAGTTATTACGCTGCGGGCGTTGCGATTGCCTTTGGAGTCGGGCTCGCCATCGGTTCCTACTACCGCGGGGGCTGGGGCTATAACTGCGGGTGGGGGCACAGCAACGTCAACATCAACATCAACAATAATTACGTACGCCACTACAACAACACGAATATCAATCGCGGGAACATCAACACGGGCAATATCAACCGGCCCAGCACCTTGCCTGCCGGCGGCGGCAACAACTGGCAACACAATCCGCAACATCGTGGTGGAACTCCGTACTCAAACCGGGCTACCGCAACCCAATATGGCGGGACGGCTCGTGGGGATTCCGCGGCCACGCGACAAGCGAATGCCCGACAGAACCAGGCACGGCAACAGCCCGCCTCAATGAACCGCGGCGGAGGCGGCGGAAACGCTTCCGCACGCCCCGGGGGCGGAGCCGCAAACGCGTCCACGCGCCCGGCGGGCGGAGGCGCGAACAATATGGGCGCGAACCGCGGCGGCGGTGCTGGCGGCGAACGCGTTGGCAACCGGCAAGTTCCCAATACTCCGAGCGCCACAAATAAGAGCGCATTCGGTGGCGCATCGAGCGGGATGAGCGGCAACGCAGCTCGTACTAGCAATCAGAGAGGGGCTTCCAGCATGGGAGCTTCCCGCGGCGGTGCGGCCAGAAGCGGCGGGCGGAGCAGGTGAGCACATCTATGCACAAGGAGAAAGCAATGAGCGCAAGATCAGAGAACGTCGTTACATACGCCACTCTTTTGGCGGCCCTGGTAGTCGCCCTGTGCTCGCCGGTAGCCGTGCACGCACAGCCACTTTCCGAGCCCAGCGCGGCCGCGACCCCACAAACCACGCAGACAGGATTTGCGACGCCGCAAGAAGCGGCTGCCGCGCTAATCAAAGCAGCGGGAGACTATGACGTGCAAGCGCTGACGGCGATGTTCGGGCAGGATGGTGAAGACTTGGTGAGTACGGCCGACCCCGTCCAGGACAAAAACAACGCAGCTGCATTTGCGGAGCGCGCGCAAAAAAAGAATTCGGTGGTGATAGATCCGAAGAACCCGAACCAAGCCACGATCCTGGTGGGCGACGAGGAGTGGCCGTTGCCGGTTCCGCTGCTCAAGAAGGACGGGAAATGGTATTTCAATTCAAAGACCGGTCACGATGAGGTCCTTTACCGGCGCATCGGAGCCAACGAACTGGACGCCATTCAAATTTGCCGTGGATTCGTGGAGGCACAAGAGGAATACGCCTCGGAAGTTCACGATGATTCCGGCATCAATCAGTACGCTCAGCGAACGATCAGTACGGACGGTAAGCAGGATGGGCTCGCGTGGAAAAATCCAGACGGAACCTGGGAAGGTCCGGTCAGCGAGACAGTTGCAAAAGCAATCCAACAGGGTTACACGACGAGCGGCGAACCCTTCCACGGCTACTATTTCAAAGTTCTGAAGGGTCAGGGCCCCGCGGCTCCGAACGGAGAACTCGACTACGTGATCAACGGCGTGATGATTGGCGGTTTTGCTCTGGTGGCTTGGCCCGCCGAGTACAAGGTCACGGGTGTCCAGACTTTTATCGTCAGCTACAGCGGAATCGTCTACCAGAAGGACCTGGGGCCTGATACCGCAACAACCGCCGCCGCGATGGACCGCTACAACCCAGACAAGACTTGGCATCGCACGGACGACAACTGGTGATCAACGCCGACGGATATCGCTCACGTGGCGCTCCCAGGAGAAACCATGAATACTTACAAACCGCTGTTAGCTGTTTCCTTTTTCTTAGCGTGCACCGTTTTCCCGCCAGTGAGTCGCGCGCAAGCGCCGGTCTTCGAGGTCACGCCAGTAAATAGCTCGATCAACTTCGACGTGGAATCGTCGGTGGCGATCAAGGGAACTTTTAGCAAGTGGGGCGCCACACTGACATTTGCGTCGCCTGAACTCTCGACGGGCGTTTTAGAGATCAAAATTCAGGCTGATAGCGTGAATACCGGCAGCGGGATGAAGGACGGCAAGCTGAAGAGTAAGGACTTCTTCGACGTGAAGAACAACCCGGAGATCACGTTTAAGTCAACGAAGATTGTGCAGACCGGACCCGATACCTTTGAAGTGGACGGCGACTTTACGATCCGCGGAGTTACCAAACAGGAAAAGTTAACGCTAGCAATTACTGGCAAGGGGACAGGCTCGGGGACGGTTAAAGGGATAATGGCCTTCGACCGCAAGCAGTACGGGATGAACAGCGGCATTCCCTTCATCAAGATTGCCGACCGTGTTGAGGTGAGCGTCGACCTTAAGGCAACGCGGGTCAGCGGACCTCCGGTAAATCTAAAGTAATAGCGTCCAGGCGCAGGTGCGGTCGCGCGTTATTCGACCACTGACCCTGGGGAGAAATTTCCCGGTGTTTTGAGAATCATTTCATACTGTGGGCTGCGACGTCGTCGGTTAGTGGCGAAGCCAAAGACTGAGATTGCGGCTCACCTCAATGGGAACCTGGTCGCTGCTCCGACGCACGTTGCCGAAGAAAGTGGGGCTGCAATCAATCCGAAATATTCGTGGAGGATAAGAGATGAAAAAACTCACAGCAGCTTTGATCTTGGTTACTGCATTGATGGTTTCCGTACAGGTCGCACGGACAAACGGTAACCCGCCACCGAAAACGAGCCCGCAGCAGGCCAGCACACCGCCGAATACAGCTAACCAGGAACAGAATATCCAAGAATATATCGCGCTACTGCGCTCCGACGTCCGTCAGCAGAAAGCCGAAATGATGGGAGCGGTTATGCAGCTAAGCGCGGAAGAAGCTGCAAAATTCTGGCCGATCTACAGCGAGTACGACGCGGAGTTGTCCAAGTTGAACGACCTGAGAGTGGCGAATATTGAAGAGTATGGCCGGACGTACTCACAAATGACAGATGCTAAGGCGGACGAACTGATTCAGAACGCGATGGCTTACGAAAAGCAGCGGTCCGAACTTCTTGCAAAATACTATGGCCGCGTCAAACAGGCATTGGGGGCAGTCACGGCAGCTCGCTTCGTTCAGGTGGAGCACCAATTGCTTTTAATTATTGACCTCCAAATCGCTTCTTCACTCCCTATTGTTGGGCAAGGCTCGTAAATTCCAAAGGTGGAGACACAAAATGCGAAAAGGAATTGTCGGGGCTGCAACACTCTTGGCGGGGCTGGTAACTGTGAACCCCAGTTTGTGCGCAATTCCTCCGACGGTCAGATTATCCGAGACACCGATGACGGCGACCCTTGCAGCTCAGAATGCGCAAAAAATCACGATTCCGGCCGGGACGCGAATCCTGGTGCGAATGATCGATTCGGTGGACTCCAGCAAACAAAAGGCGGGATATCGCTTCAGCGCCAGCCTCGAGACGAACTTGCAAGACGACAATGTTGTCGTGGCGCCGCGAGGCACTCTCGTTTATGGCGTCCTGGCTTCGGCGTCATCCGCCGGCAGAATGTCGGGGAGTTCTGAGCTAACGCTTGAGCTGACCGACATCGTGATTAACGGAACCGCCTATCCGCTTCTTACGAGCACCTATGCAGTGAAGGGGAGCGGAGAGGGTGGGAACACGGCTAAAAAGGTAATCGGCGGTACGGGACTCGGTGCCCTCATCGGCGGGATCGCCGGGGGCGGAAAGGGAGCCGGCATTGGTGCGCTCGTTGGACTTGCGGGTGGGACAGCCATCGCCGCTTCCAAAAAGGGAGAACAGCTCACCATACCCAGCGAATCTCTGCTGGAATTCCGGCTCGCACAGCCGGCGCCACTGCCGGTCGCAAACTAGGTGCCCCAAGGATATCCATGGCAGGCTCGCGGGCCGGCGCAAAAGTGGCCGCAGCTTCAGTGAAGAACGGCCATCGAGTGACGAACGTTCGGATGTGTTACTGCCGTCCCCGGCGCACCACAAATCCTCGCTCGACACCTTTCGAGGCCACGACCGAAGTCGATCCCAATGCGGTTCCGCATTGAAGCAGCGAGTTCTATCACATACGAGAGCTCAAGAAACAGCGTTTCGACGCCGCACAAGGATTTGGACACTGTTGGCCACTGGAAACCGTGAAGAAGGGTCCATCCTACAATAAATCCTCAGTCAGCGGATTGCCCTCGTAGGCGGGACGAGTTTCACGACTATAGCTCCTCCCACTTAGAGCGCCAGGATTTCGCTCAATGGAGCCGACCGAGGCAAATTACTTTTTGTCATCATCGGTGTCGCCTGGAACGGGAACCCAGACGTTATCGGCCGCGGCGATCTCAATATCTTCCAGTGAAGTTGAAATACCGACGCGCTGGAGCCCAGACTTCTTTTTCGGGGTAGCTTGGAAAACCAGGTAATACTGATTATTGAAAACCTGTTGCAGACGGTCAAGGTAAGGCTTGAAACTGAGAAATTTTGACCTCCGAGCGAGAAATATTCTCCGCCAGACTCTTCACTGATTTGCGCCACACCCCCTTGCCCGAGCTGCACTTCCCGTCTGTTCCGGCCGCTGCGTCCAACGCCGGTAGCGTAAATTCCATGAACAATCACGCCATAGCGCTGTGCCGCAGTGCTGGCAGAGTCCGCGTCTGCAATCATGCTGGGCATACCAGGGGACATGGTGCCTGCTGAATTGCGATACCCGCGGCCGTAGGTGGGGAAATATTGGGTGTTGGACATCCCTTCGCCGCGCAGCCGGTCAATGCCGTCGGTAACCATCAGTACTTCGCGGCGGACTTTCTGCTCGGGCCAACCCTTGATCAAACTGATGAGCGACAGGTACGGACTGTCCATCGCGGACAAATTTCCACGTGGCAAACGGATGGCCTTGGCCGCCGCGGCGTGATCGGCCGTGAAGTTTTGCACGATCTGGATGGTGGTGTTGGACATGTAACCGACACCGCTAACCGTCGTCGCGGGCTGTGCGTTGACGAAATCGCGAATGTCGTTGAGGCTGTTTCCGATGCTCGTGTCGCAGGTGTCGTCAATCAAAATAAAAACTGAAGCGCCGCATTGTCACCGCGGGCGGGAATCAAATGGTCCAGCTTGACCGTCGCCTTCCCTTGCTTTATCTGGACGTTTTCGGGGCGCAGGATGGGAACCTCACCGTCGCCGCGAACCGATTCGTCGGTGATGATCATGTGAACTTGGACAGTGCTCGCAGCCTGCGCATAAACAGTCCGCACCCCAAATCCTAGAGCACCTAACCCAACAAGCCATCCCAGCAGAAACTTATAACTCTTCATACTGCCTCCCAGAAGTCGAGCTACGGTCCAATCGCTGCCGGATCATGTTTCATTCGAATATTTTGTTGACGACAGCAACGGACGCCGCGTTTACGAACGGTTCGCCCATTACCGGATCGCTGCTTCGCGACCTGACCACCTCGGGTCAGAATCTCAGACAAAGATGTAGCCCCCGAGGAACAACATGACCGAAATATCCTCTGCGTCAAGATTAAAGGGAATTGTCAAAACTGCTAAGAAATGACCCGAAAAAATCCATGCCGGACACTAGAGCTCATCGAATGCAACTGTGTCGGCTTCTGAGGCGGTTCAGTCTGAAGTGGCAGTCGACCAATTCACTGCGGATTGGCGTTCTGAGACAATTTCGCGCAGCTTGCGTCAGAACGAAGGGAGGGCAATCAACCATCACTTGGAAAGTTGAAGATCATCGAGCGAGGATAAATCCTTCGGAAAGAATGACCGAAACCCGCCACTTTCGCCCGCCGCCGCTCGAACTGCGGGTAATTTTACTCGGGACGAGCGTTATTTTTGACAATACTCCGTCCACTGCCGGACTGCTAAGAAACTGTCAGCAGCGTTGACCAAGACCAGCACCAAGGGGTACACCTTGTCGATTAAGTCAGGCCTGGCAGTTTTTATTTGCGTGTTCGTTTTCGGCGTCCTTCCGGTCCGTGGACAGCAAAAGGGCCAATACATCCCCGGACAGCAGGGCCTTAACACGGGTGTTCTTCCGGATCCTGGATTCACGTACGCCAGCATGACAGTGAACTACTCAGCGGATACGCTCAAGAACTCGAATGGAAACTCCGTTCCGTTGAGTGGCTCCTACGACATATGGGCGATGGAGAACATCTTTTACTACGTACCAAAATTCAAGTTTCTACGCGCAAAGCTTGCGGTGATGGTCGTGGCACCAACGGCCGCTAACGGTTCTCTTACACTGAGTTCGATCAATTTTCCGAACCTTGCACTGGAGGCCGGCGGCTTTGGAATCGCGGATACGTGGGTGCAGCCCGTGACACTGGGTTGGAACTTAAGACGTGTGGACTTCTACGCGGGATATGCTTTCATGGCTCCCACGGGACGCTATACGCCCGGTGCCTCTGACAATATCGGTTCAGGGTATTGGGGCAATCACTTCACAACGGGCACTACGCTCTATTTGACGAAAAACAAGGGCACCACCGCCAATCTCTTCACCGATTGGGAATTTCACGGAAGCAAGACCACCGGAGCAGGAACTACGGCCTCTCCAGGACAGACTTTTACGACCGAGTGGGGACTGGGGCAGGTTCTTCCTCTGAAGAAAGATTTTAGTAAGCTGCTCCAGCTCGGGTTGATCGGGTACGACCAATGGCAAGTCAGCAACAATGGCGGTCTGGCTTCCCCGAATATACCGGCGAGCGCTTTGCCGTATTATTCAGTTCACGCCATCGGTTTTCAGACCAACTTCATCCTTCCCGCCAAGGCACTGAATTTCTTCTTCAAGTTCGAAGACGAGTACCGGGCGCTTGCTCGGCCCCAAGGACGCACGATCGTCTTCGGTGGCTCATTTACGTTCCGCATCCCCAAGCTCGGGGCGCCTCCATCGGGACCCGAAGCGCCAGCGACACCGTAGTTGGCTGGTTTTGTCGCAATTGCCTGTCGGCGTTTTCGTTTCGCGGTATCCGGATCAATGTGCAGACACCGAATATGTCCGCCACGCGATCGAATGATTGCGGCGTAAATCTGGGGAGAGGAACACATGCGAATCAAAAGCACGGCCCCTCGAGATTCCGAAGACGGACACTCCAAGTCACTGGCCAAGAGTATTTTTTCCGCAGTGCTGATCGCTGGGGCGTACATCTTATTCAACCCAGCGTGTGATGCTCAGCAGGAACAACCAGTTGAGCAAGCACAAACACAAACCGTTTCGCAGACGGCGACCGGCTCGCCGAAGACGGCAGAGCAGGCAGCGCAATCAACGACTCCTGCCAAGCCGGAAGAGCAGCCGAAAAAAAAGAAGAAGAAACTCGGCCCCGGGGAGTTCGTGGTTGCGCCTCTTCCGATTTCGAGCCCGGCCATCGGTTCGGGAATTGTGCCAGTACTTGGATATATATTCCCCCTTAGTATGAAAGACAAGACTTCGCCTCCGTCCGTTATCGGAGGCGCCGGTCTCTTTACTAACAATGGCAGCAGCGGATTTGCGATCGGGGGAGATCTGTACCTAAAACATGCCACCTATCGACTCAAGGCCGGCTTCGTTCACGGTGCTATCGACTACAACATATACGGCACTGGAATTGCGTCAAATTTTAAGTTGCCTCTCCAGCAAACCGGCGAGGCGTTTTTTGTGGAATGCCTGCGCGTTATTGGATGGAAATTCTATCTGGGTCCTCGATTTTTTACTGGGCACTCAATCATTACCCTTAACCCGACCAACGTAACCAGCGTTCCGATCCCCCCAGATCTTGGTATTCACACAACCTTGAGGTCTGTTGGCGCACGGCTAACCCGGGATACTACTCTGAACCGATTTTATCCGACCAATGGAACTTTTTTCACATTCACATCTGACTTCGTTTCCCAGGCATTGGGCAGCAAGTATTCTTTCCAGTCGTACAACGCCACATTCAACCAATACATAGGTTTGACCAAGAATCAGGTTCTTGCGTACAACGGCCTTTTTTGCGGCACTTCTGGGGCGCCCCCGTTCTACGGGAATTGCATATACGGAACCAATAACGAATTGCGGGGATATGTAGCCGGTCGTTACTTCACTCGCTACAGCCTCGCTGCACAATTGGAATATCGCCTGGTTTTGCCGAAGAGGTTTGGGTTAGTCGCGTTCGGCGGCGTTGGCGGAGTTATGCCCGCAGGCAACCAACTGTTACAGAGGGTGCAGAGTAGTCACTTCTTGCCTGCTGGCGGAGCCGGCCTGAGATTTCAATTGAGCAAGGTGTACCATGTCAATCTCCGTGCCGACTACGCTCAGGGTGTGAACGACCACACATTCAGCCTGGGCGTCGGCGAGGCGTTCTAAGGAAGCTTTAGCACTCGCGTCGGAATAGATACATTTTAAGGTGCCAAGGGTGCGTTCGCAGCTTGCACGGATTCGCACTGCGAAATAGCTGTTAGGAAGGAGAAACTATGAGGCGGTTCAGCATCGCACAGCTCAGGATTGCAGCCGGTTTTCTGGTAATCTGCGCGACCCTCCCCGCGCAACAAGTTACCACAAATTTTGACAAGAGCTTCGATTTCACCAATCACCGGCGCTATGCTTGGGGCCAGAATCATATCATCACGCGTCAAGGCAAGCAGAACGACGCGCTGATTGACCAGAAGATCGTCCAAGATGTTAATCGCAACTTGAGGGATAAGGATTTCGTCGAGGATTCTTCCAATCCAGATTTCTTCATCTCGTACGAAGCAGGCGCTGCGGATTTAGCGTCTGACGTCGAGGGCTTTCACGCGACCCCCGCACCCCGCCTGAACGAACCACAGGGTCCTGTCTATGGAATACCCCAGAACGTCTGGTACTCCGTGGATGGCCATGTCGTCTTTCATCTCGTCGACGCAAAGTCGAACCAGCCTGTTTGGACGGGCACGGCAACGAAGAAGATCCGTGCCCCTCACAAAGGCATGAAAGACATGGAGAAACAGGTAGAGCAGATCGTATCCAAGACATTTAAATCGTTCCCTCCCCGCGCGAAGTAGCTCGCACTCGCCGCTGGTAGTTTTACCTTCACCATTTGCGTATTCTTCCAATTTCACGCGGCCCCGGATTGACAGACAATGCCTTCACGGGATACCGCAGCTGCGCGATTTCTCGATTTATGGTCGCTCCCTGGCCGGTCCTCCGCCGTTGATCAACGCCGAAGTTATCATCGGACCTGATGGGAGTTTATGGGTCCGGCAGAAATGACAGAGAATGGTTCTAAGGGAGAGCGGTGACGCCCTTACTACACAAACTCGCGCGATCCCCAGCGGTGAGTTCGTCGCCGAGAGCCAGATGGCTCCTGCGCTTTGCGCTCTTCGAGTGCCTGACTGCTCTTCTGTGCTCCGGCTTGTGCGCGCAGCAGACCCAAACTTCGGAGTTCCCGGAGATCGACACTTACGTAGGCATCACGGATAGATATCGGTTGATGTTTCTCGCGGCTCGCTCGACCGACGGGAGCACAGTGAATTCCGCAGAGATTGGCGCGAATCTCGACATCAACTTTCGTCCCCTTCTGCGCGAGACACTTCGCACTAACGACTCGGCGAAAGAAAACTTCCTGACCTTTCGGATCGGATATCAATTTCTCAACAATGTTGGCAAACCGGATGAAAACCGCGTCCAGCTGGCTTTAACTTCGCGCTTCCACCTGCCTTGGTTGTTAGAGCTTTCCGAACGCAACCGGTTCGACCTCCGGGTCATCGGCGATCAGTTTTCCTGGCGCTACCGCAATTGCGTGACCATCGAGAGAAGCTTTTTGATCAAGTCTTTTTCCTTCTCTCCTTACGCACGCGGAGAGATCTTCTACGATAGCCGGTCGGGCTCCTGGAGTAAGAACACCTACTCGTTTGGCGCGGTGTTCCCGATTCGCAAGCGCTTGGATTTGGAGGGCTACTACGAGCGCGATAACACCACCGGCGGATCTCCGCCACGCGAGAATGTAATCGGGACAACTCTGTCCATTTATTTACGCAGGAAAGCGTCCTAACAGCGGACGATGCGGCGGAACGACTCCGGGTAGGGCGTATTGCTCCTATTGTGTTGCGTGCTCCATTCACGTATGGCAAACGGTTTCGGCCTGGTTGCCGGAAAGAGCTACAACTTCTACATCCAGCGTGATTCGTGTAATTTCCCAAATCTCTGTGCCCATTGTTTGACACCTCGTCCCGGAAGTTCTCTGCGACTAAGGTCTAATATGGGGTAGCTCAGCCTACGTCTATTTTGGTCGCGGAGAGTGTACTGTCAAATCTAACAATGCCATCCCTTAGCCGCTAAGAACAGAATCTCGAGGAACATTGATAGTTAAGGGCCCGCTTAACACTGAGCGGGTACGGGCGTACGGCCTTTTGGGCGGAAAGCGGTCAAACCAGGGTTCCGACGACGAGCCAATGGCGTTTGTTACAGGGCTGTCGTTTCGCTATGGGGTGCGTTTCACGAAGGCCAATCGTAAGTCCGATTCACCCTGGTAGTGACGGAAACCGCAAGGAAAAAACCAGGAGAAGAGAAGCGATGTGCAAACACAGATTTGCAGCTATCGGACTCGTCGTCACGATTTCTCTGGCAACTTTGCTCTGCGGCCCGGCTCACGCTCAGACCGCCAAAGCCGAAGGATTGATAACAGGACGAAGCGGAGACACCATGACGTTGCAGACACAGGATTCGTCGAAGTTAGTGGTAGTCCTTACCGATGCTACCCAAGTGGCCCAAGTGCAGGGAGTTTTCAAGGCGCGACGCAAGCAAATGTCGATGGCTGCGTTGATACCTGGCCTGCAAGTCAAGGTGGAAGGAGCCTACAACGCGCAAAACCAACTGGTGGCCAGTTCGATCAAGTTCAAAGGGAATGACCTAGAGGACGCGCAAACGATCCAAGCTGGACTCCAACCGACGAAAGAACAGGTAGAGCAGACTCAGCAACAGCTCGCGGAGCAGCAGGCCGCACTCGAGCGCCAACAACAGGAAATCCAACAACAACAGCAGCAAATGGCGCTGGCGCAGGAGAAGATCGACGCCAACAAAGCGGCCATCGCAGCGGCAAACAAGCGCTTCGGGCAGCTGGATGACTACAACATCATGGACGAGGTAACCGTTTTATTCGCCAATGGCAAGGTAGAGATCGATCCGAAGTACTACCAACAGCTGCTGGACTTGGCGGCGAAAGCCAAGACGATCACCGCCTACACGATCCAGGTGAAGGGCTATGCGTCATCGGTGGGAAGCGCCGCACTCAACCAAAGACTGAGCGAGGACCGTGCCAACAACGTAACGCAATACTTGCAGCAACAAGGTCACATCCCGCTTACCAATATGTTAGCCCCAGGCGCGATGGGCGAGAGCCGGCAGGTAGGCTCTGACAAGACAGCCGACGGCCAAGCCGAAAACAGGCGGGTCGTGGTGAGGGTACTACAGAACAAGGGCATCGCCGGCACCTAGCAAAAACGAAACAAGCCAGGTTTGCTTGGAACAAAACCCAACCGCAGCGGGCGCCCTCCGCGAGTCGGGCGTATCCAACCACGTTACATGAATCGATCGCTCGTCCGTGGCACTGTAAACAGCCGCGTCTAGCCTCTGCGCCTGATGGCGCCCCTGGTTCCTGTGTCGCCCGTCTTTGCAAACAGGTGAGCCTAGGTCCAATCTAGCCGTACAGTCCTCACGGCGCAAAGGGAGTTCGATCGCTGTGGCGCAAGGCAGATAGGGGAGTAAACTGCTGCCTGCCTAGCAGTTTGTTGAAAAAGGCTCCTGAACTCGCCATTATGAGCGCAACGAGGAATTCCTCATCGCTAAAACCCAACAAAAAGAGAGATTCCGTGTCGCAGCGCACCTCGAAATGACGACCCGAAAGAGTTTTTCAACAAACTGCTAGTAGAATTTCCTTTGCTTCGGGCCCCGGAGCGAGGCAGAAAGTTCGATACGTGTCAACGAAGGGGAGCCAACTTCTTATTTCTCCACATACTGCAAATTGCCAAACGTCAGAGCTATCGTTGCGAAAGATCTGAAAGCAAGGAATTCGTTATCCTCTTTTTCGCTTCGTATTTCAGCAATCCGTCTCGGGGCAACAGTTCTCTGCACTGCCTTCACGGGCCCCACGAATAGCGGCAACAACGCTGGGACACCAGGTCGAGGCTGGTTGCTTGATCTCTGGACATTCTCTTGTCGCCTCGCCTGCCCAGTTATTCTCGCGCTTAGTTCGACGTTAGAGCGGTGGAAAAGGGACCACAGGAAGATGCGAATTCTATGTCATACAAATGGCTATTTGTAATACAATTGGTGCATGCGATTTGCAATTCAAGCTAGGCTGGATGACCGATCGCGGAAGAGGCTCGCTGTTCTGGTGCGAGAACTGGGTTGGACTCCTTCGCGGGTTGTGCGCGAGGGCTTGCGTGTCTTGGAAGCGAGCTACTTGCGGCGCAAGAAAGCAGGCGTCATCGGCCTGGGTAAGTTCGAATCCGGTGTGCGCGATCTGGGATCGAACAAAAAGCATCTGCGGCAATTTGGGCAATGAAGCCGGTCCTGGTCGACACAGGCGTCATCGTTGCGCTGCTAGACCGTAGCGAGAGTTTTCACCGGACGTGCGCTCAAACGGTTCGAGAAGTGGAGGCACCGCTTGTGACTTGCGAAGCCGTCATTACCGAGAGTTGCTACTTATTGCGCAACTTGTCAGGCGCGTCGGGGGCGGTGATCGAGAACGTTGCCGCCGGGATTTTCCAGGTTCCTTTTCAGCTTTCTCGAGATACTGCCGGTGTCAGACGAGTATTGCAAAAATATAAGGATCGGAAGATTGATCTTGCGGATGCCTGCCTGATTCGTCTGGCGGACGAGTTTGGGACCGCGGACATTCTGACGCTGGACCAGGATTTCGCGATCTACCGCTGGGGCAAGAACAAGCCGTTTCGAGTGCTGCCGGGCGTGGATTTGCAAGGACCCGGAGCAAGGCCTTAAATTGAGCTCAGATCTAGTCTCCCTCGACGGCACGACTGCGAGCGTTCGCTGAGCTCCTTCCTTCCAACGCAGACTCGGGAACTGAAAGGTTCGCAAATCGATTATGGTAATCGCTCGCTAAATTCTTTGGTTCCCGTGTCGCCCATCTCTGCAAACAGGTGAGCCGAGGTCTGATCCGGCTGTTCAATCCTCACGAGACAAACAGGGTTCCGTCGCTGTAGCGCAAGGCAGATAGGGGAGTAAACTTCTAAATGCCCAGTAGGATTTCCTTCGCATAAGGCCCCGGAGCGAGGCAGAAAATTCGATACGTTTCAACGAAGGGGAGCCATACTTCTCCGACTTGGGGTGCTACGAAGATCCATGAGTTCTTTTTTCCTCCCATAGCCAAAAGATAGCCAGAACGTTGTAGCAATTCCTTGACGAAACATACGCGTTGCGGTATTACTTTTGTATAATTGTAATGGAGGAGCCATGGAATCCGCAATAACCGTCAAAGGCCAGGCGACGATCCCGAAGGCGATTCGCGAACATCTGCGGTTGAAACCGGGAGATCGAGTCAAGTTCTTCGTGCATCCTGATGGCAGTGTGGTCCTGTTGCCGAAACTCCGTGCGGCGGCTTTACGAGGAATCATCAAGTCAAGGCGCCCGGGGCCGGTGGCTATCCGAGAGATGACCGAGGCGGCTGCTGAAGCTGCTGGCGGCGCCGCGCCGCGCGCGCCACGTCGATGATCGGGCTCGACGCAAAGATTCTCGTCCGCTACCTTACACAAGACGACCCGATTCAATCTCCCAGGGCAACGGAAATAATCGAACGCCGCCTAACTGAGGAAAACCCCGGCTTTGTCAGCATCGTGACGATGGTCGAGACGGTCTGGGTGCTCGACCGCGCCTACAGGCTCACCACCAACGAAATCGCTGCGGCTGTCGAGCGCATGCTTCAGATCGATGTACTGGTCCTGGAAAATGAGCAGGCAGTATTCAACGCCATGATTGCCCTTAAGGGAGGACAGGGCTCGTTCGCCGATGCCACGATTGCGGCGCTGGGCACGAGCGCGGGCTGTTCCCGCACCTTGACCTTCGACCGGAAGGCGCTGCGGCTTCCGGGTTTCAAGCTTCCTTGAGTCGCCCGCATGCGCCGATGGTCGAGTCGAGTGAACAGCCTGTCCGGACCGGCGGTCATTTCGCGCGTACTCTAAAACTTTTTCACGGCTTGGATGCAGATTTAGGTACAACCAAGTCGGCGGGGAAAAAACGACTCCCATATCCTTGTAAACGAGAAGCAGGTAAGCCTAGGTCCAATCCGACCATACGATCCTGACGGTGCAAACAAAGTTGCGTCGCTGTGGCGCGAGACTGATAGGCAGGCAAACTGCTGAATGCCTAGTAGGGTTTCTTGTGCTTCAGACGCCGGAGCCAGGCAGAAAGTTCGGTACGTGTCAACGAAGCAGAGCCATTCTTCTTCCTGAATCAAAATCACTTACGCAACGTGTGACAAAACCTCCCTGTGGGTACAATCGGGTGCGACTCCGGCTTCTCGGCTGGAAGCTCGAACCCGATCCCTACCTGTTCGGCGACTTTCTTGCGAAACGTCACATCCTCTTTCAACTTGCTGTATAGGTCCGTGACGGTTTTGTTTGCATGGCCGAGCCAGAATCGAATCAAGTCTTCTGGGGCACGCTGCTTCCTCAGCGACGTCGCGCGGAATTCCCGGAATGCGTGAGCACCGGATTTCGGTCGACCCACTGGTTCGAGAAGCGGGTGCAAGGAAAGCCTCAAGACGTTCGACTGCAGTAGCGGGAATCCGTTCTTCGCGTGAAACAGGAAGCCCGAAGTCCGCTTCCCGATGAACCTGTTGAGCATCGCAGCGATGGAGGGATCAAGATCAAAGTCCCGAAGCCCGTTGCCGGTTTTCAGAAATAGTTGAACGTGTCCGCTCCATACTTTCTCGCGGATGTGCAAGGTGGAGAAATCGTCCGAGATGTGTTTGTCGATTTCAAGTCCAAACGCTTCTGCGCAGCGCAATCCGGTGGCGCCCAGCAGAACCTAGAGCGTTGGTTCCCGTCCCGCCGAGCCGGCTGCGATGGCCCTCATTGTTTCGCTGGAATGGACAGGCTGCCATTGATCCCCTACCTCGGGCAGGTCGATGAATTCATGGTCCGACGTCCGCGGATGGATCTTTTCTCCATTCTGATTGACGGCGGATGCCACGACCATCTGGACGACCTGAATCACGCTCCTGACCATCTTCGGCGAGACGCCGGCTTTCGTCATGGTGGTCACCAAACCCTTCACGACGAGGTTGTTGGCGGACGAAAGTGGCAAATCGCCGAGATTCGGATTGAGCCACTTGTTCAGGTAGCTCGTGAATCCAAGCGCGGTGGCCCGTTTGATCGGCTTCCGCTTTCGAGTCTGCGCATGATTCAGCCACCACTCCGCTTGCTTGCGGAAGGTCACACCGTGGTTAAACGCCTCGACTCGATTGAAGTGTTCCTCGGTGTCTGCACCGCTTGCGGCAATGATTTGTTTCCTTCGCGTGAGACGCTCCGGTTTCGTCAGAGAGCCTGGTCCGGAGAAAGGGCAAATCGGTTTGCTTCCATCGGCCCTTTTCTCTGGTCCCGGCACATCCATCTGAAACCTCACGTGATACCAACGACGCTTCACTTCTTCGTATCCAACCTGACCAGAACGACGAGCCATTGATTTTCTCCTTGGCCGTCGATCCGGTGTCGCTGATGCGAACGATACTGCGGCGTCTGCTGCGCTGCCGCGAAACTGTTCGCCTCAGCGATCATTTCGTTCGTATTGTTGGAACGGGCTGTAAGCATTGCAAGCCGTCAGTGATCAGGTCCCTTGTCGGCGACGGGTGGTTCGGGAGCGACCGACGGGACGGACTCTTGGCGGACCTGCGCCATTCGTGCTTGGGCTTGCAGCACGGTCCGGCGAGCGTAGTAATCAGGGTCGGCTTTGTCTTCCGAACGAAAGTCAGCGATCTTTCGAATGATCTCCTCCGGATTGTCTCCGCGAGCGAGAGCACGCTTGGCATAGGCCCAATCGTGTTCGGATTGGCTCTTATGGCCGGGTGCGAGCGTGCGACGCTCGCGCGCATCGCTAGCATCACGCTGTGTTTCCAGAGATTCGTCCTCGATTGCGAAGTCGCCCGGGGCGTAGACAGCATCGGTTTCGTGATGTGCCCGGACGACGAATTCTTCCGATAGTTTGCGATTAGCGAAGCCCGGCAGCCGCAGCACTCGCGTTGAATCGGTTGCCGCTGGGTCGCCGCCAAATTCACTCGCCAAGTTGCGGAGCAGCGACTCGGCCTGGTCCTGGCTGACCCCGTTTATTTTCCACACGACCTGATACTTGCCGGGCGAGGTATCGAGAACAAAATTAGGTGGAGGAATGTCCGTTGCATCGCGGATCGCCTGAAGCGATTGGTCACCGTTTCTGTCGAGGTCGAGGTATAAGGTGCGAATGCTCTTTATATTGGTTTTCTTACGGTTTGCGGCATCGTCTTTAATAGGATTCATCCCCAGAAACACATCGGAGCCAGCCGCATTTTGATGCGCCAGCCAAGTCTGGAACTCGGCGCCCGCGACGGTTTCAGCTCGAGCGATCCTCTGCATCGTCCTCCCTGTCGAGCGATTGCGCACTACGACTGCTACGTTTTCCCTCGCGTCAAAGAGATCGAAGATGTACTCCGAAGCCGTAAGAGTTCTGGGTTTGAAATCGCTCGCGCTACTCATGCTGGGTCCCTCCGCGAAAGAAAGACGGCTGCGTAGTCGAACTGGTCCGCGTCGGGGTCAAATCCGTTGATTTCCAGGATTTCAGAAACGAAGCGGCGGCCCGGCCTTCTCTCGATGTGCACGACAACGTTGAGAGAATCTGCAATGTTGGTCTTGATGGCTCAAAAGCGAAAGTAAGTCCGGAAACGACGATCGCAACGAGCGAGAGTCCGCGCGCGATGGTGCTGGTAAAGGCTGTCATGAGGACGTTGACGGCGTTCTCCCACGGAGAATTACCTTGCAGGGCCAAGGCGGGGATTGCGAGCAAGAGTACGAAACAGACTGCGATCAGAGGCGTGCGCCATGAAAAGGTCGCGAGGCAGTTCCGAAGAATTCGTTTCATGAGGCTCTCCCTTTCTCGTTCGAGTGTTCAAAAGGAGGGGAGTCCTCGTGGGGCTTGGCTCAGGCGAAGACCGAGGAGAACGATTGCGAGGGACGGCTGTTCGCGCCGGTTTGCCGGACGTCTTCTTCCGGGCATACTTGGAGCGTTTGCTCCGTGACAGCGTCTTCCCCACAATCGCGTCCGTGCCTCGCCTCGAGGCCGCACGCGCGACCGAAGTCAGCATCGAACGCAATCGGCTGGGCCTTCGGTTCGCGGGAGTAACCGGCGGGAACTCCCCTCACTATACTAATCAGCCACAGAAATTAAGAACGGACCGGGTACCAGTGAAATATTTATTCTTTAGTACTCAACCCGCCGGACGAAGGCCGAACAGAAAACAATTCTGCTCACCGTCGAAACAGGTCCAGCTGCTCCGGGATCCCCGCGCCTGGCGTTTGGGCAATGCGACGCAGCCTTTCTAGCAAACGCTGCACACGGTGGCGGATGGCGAGTGCCGAGCGCCCAGTCGCGCGCGAGAGCTCCTCGCCGGTCAGACCCTCGAGTTTAAATCGAATTAGAAGTTGCCGTTCTTCCTCGGTGAGCCATCCTCTGCGCTGGCATTTATCGAGAAAGTCGGCGAGGAGAACCGCTGCATGGGACGCGTCGCCGCCCGTTTCTGTCTCGTCCGGCGAGGCGTGAGAGCGATCCGAGTCGTTTGAGAGCTTGATCCGAGATTCGCGGATGGCCCAGCGGAACGCGCTGCGGCGCATCTTTCGTGCAATCGTGAAAGCCAGATGTGAGTGGCGCGCGCGCAGTTCCTCGGAATCGAGGAATTCCAGAAGAGCCGCGAAAAGGTGCTGGGCCGTGTCCTCGCGCGCGAGCGCAGGAAAAGCCGCGCTGATCTGGCTGGTGGTGCGGTGAAGGGTGGGAACAAGAACCAGGAGCAGAACTCGCTGGCGCATGGAATCGAACGGTCCATTGCTGCCAGTTGCTAAAATCTCCGCAAGGATTTCATCGGCCGACGAATTTCCTTCATCGCGGTACTGGCGGTGAAGGTGCGCGACGAGTTCCGCAGCGGCCGGAAATGCGGCCAGGATCCGGCTGGATGCCGCCCACAGTTGGTATTCCTGCGAACCTTTTTCGTGATGGAGTTCATCGAGAAGACTCGCCTCCAGGCGGCAGATCAGGCAACCGCAGTCGCTTCCGGCCATCATGACGCTGCTCCGGCGCCGAGGGCCGTCTGTAAAGATATCGGGCCTGTTCCGTATGCTCGGACATGGTTCGGTGAATACGGCGGGAGGGGGACGGCGCCGGTCGTTTTCGAGGCCGAGCTCGCTGGCTCGCAAGGCGCGGACCCCGAGGCACGCGTGGCCGGAAACGCAGGCCGCACGTGCAGGAAGATATCCTGCTACGCCACCCGCCGCAGCGGCGAATTTCTGCGGGATCGGTCGGAGGTGCGGCCAGCCAAAAAAAAGCCGCGGCTCTCGCCGGGGCCTGTGTGCCGATGCTTCAGTAGGGAGCCTCACCCGACGTTCCCGGAGCTTGCTCCGAAGCACTGGAACGGGAAGTGATGGCCTCCGGTTCCGGTTCGCCGCGGCCCAGTCGGCGCACGGCGTCCGCTTTTCGCCGGAGCTTTTGGTTATGCTTCGTCCTTCTTGTCCGGAAACAGGCCTGGCAACCAGCGAGGCGCCAGGGTAGCCGGCAGTGCGAGGCGCAGCGGTCCGTAGGGACTCGCCGAACGTATGGCGCCGTACTTGGTCAGATCGTTTACAATTCGCCGGCTGCCGCTGGCGCTTGTACCAATCGCATGAGGCGCTTCGCCGCGAGGCACTTCTCCACGATACAGCAATGCTTCCAGAAGATTTCTCGCCTTGGGATGAAGTAGCTTGAGTCTGGTTTCCTCTTCAGCCCAAAGCAGTACGCGGGCGCGCAGGCGGTCTGGAGCTATCAGCGAATCCATGAATTTGACCTGATCAATGCAAGTGTTCAGAAAAAACCGGGTGAACTCCACCAGCGCTTCCTCGCTGAGCTTTCCGCGGCCGTCGAAGTCATTGCGACGCGCTTGATCGCAAGCCACCAGGTGGCGCTTGTAGTCACTCACGTTGCGGGCCAAGCCGCGCGAAACCGACCAAAGAGATCCGGCATCGAGCGAATCTAATAACGTGGCGTGAGACATCAGTCGCACCACGCGGCCGTTGCCGTCTAGAAACGGGTGTAGCCACGCGAAGCGGTGATGGGCGGCGGCGGCCAGAATCGATTCGGTTCTACCGAGAGGGGTATAAACCTGTTCGAAACGGTCGAGAAAACGAGGTACGGCACCCGGGCCGACAGGTATGTGCTGTCCTACCGCGACGTCTGCGGTCCGTAATCCTCCCGGCACGAGGCGCATGCGTTCGTGCGTATCCGGGTTTTCGACGGTCAATAATTCGTCCGGCAAGGCTTCGCAGAAACGCCTGTGAATTTCGCAAATGCTGGCGCGGGTCGTTGGCTGATGCTTCAGTCCGCCCGCGTCAATCCAGCGTTGCACTTCGATGTGCGCTTTCGCTTCGTGCTGTAAATTCCTCTTATAGGCATCCCGGCTGTAATCATTCTGCAAAGCCTTTTCAATATCGACCGGATGCGTATTATGCCCTTCGATCAAATTCGAATAATAGCAATTCATGGAGCGGACTAGATCCGCGAGCGCTGCGGCAAATCCTTTGGACAAACTGCGAGTGAATCCTGTCGATCGAGCTGCGAGTAGCGCAACGGCGCTGGCGACTCGGGCGGCAAATGTGGCGCGGTCATCGGAAGAATTGGTAAATGACGCAATACCTTTCAGCGATTGGGGACGGGGCCTCTATATCGTAGCCCGCGGAGTCGCGATACGCTGCAGTCCTATAATTATTTTATTGTGAACGACAGACAAAATACCCCATCCAGCGGCGTACTCATAAATGAGCTGCGCATGAAAGCGCGCCGACCGCGCCAGGGTCTACTCTGTTGAGAGAGTGCGAGGATGAACGGCTTGGACGTCCGTATAGCGAGCAAAGTCCCGGTCATTGAAGGTCAGTATTCGCCTCACGTTGTGAATCCGCATGGCGGCGGCCAGACGCGCGTCGTGGACCTGGACACCGGACACGGCGTGCGCGACAAGAAGTCTTCGCCACTCTTCGTGCACCGCCAAGCTGTCGGGTAACAATCGCAGCTTTTCTTCAAACAACTTTGCGCGACGATCCGTTTCCTATGGAGAGAGGCCATAACCGTTGCGGTCAGGCGGACGAGTGCAAGCATTCCAGAATTCGCCAAGATTTTGCGACGCGTAGCAAAGCACGCCGCCGCTTTGAAGAATGGAATCGATGGCAGAGAGTATGATTGGATAGTCGCTGTGGTCTGGCTTGGCCCAACGAAGAAGGATGTTGCTATCGACCAGGTACGGGGTCTCTGCCATCTAGCCGATCCTCATAGAAGCTTTCGCGCGAAAAGCCTTCCGTCGGCAAATCTGGTAGCTTCTCCGATCCTTCGGCTATGCGTTCGAGCATATGACGAAACTCGGCCCGCGTCAGCACACCCTGGGGAGGCGGACCTGTGGTCAAGGCTTCTTTCAAAAGTCGTTCCGCTAGTTTTTCCAAAGGCACACCCTGAGAACGGGCCTCGGAAATGAGACGAGCCTCCAACTCTGGATTGAGATGAACTTCGATGGTCATAGCGATACGCCCCTATGGTGCAGGTTAATCGCGTTGCCACGAAAATACCAGCATCAACGTGTTCGGACTTTCGGCCCGAGAGACTTCCGCGATACTCTTCAGGCTGTCGCGTAACCGGACGTCTCTAACAACGTCGGCTGTGTCAAACGTTTTTTGAGCGCACTTCTCCGTTCACTCCGAACAGTGGTCCTCCTTGTTCCTTGTGGACCTCTGCTTCGAAGACCACGGCTCGCTCGCAATCTTTCGGTCGGCTTCCGTCCGAGCTGAGCAACGGTATTGCTCTACGACGAATCGATAGTGAGATCTGCATCGCGGGCGAGGAGTAGCTGCAACTCAGTGCGTTCAGGCAGGTCTTCGGAGACAGCCAATAAGCATTCCTGGCCATCGAGTTCGATGAGATCAGCCGAATAAAACGTATCGACGGTTTCGCCCGAGTTTCTTCGGAAGCGAGTTATCCGGTTCCTCACACGGCTCCCCTGGCGAATCTCCTTCAGCATCCGCGCCCGTTCACCGGGATCGTCCCAAATCCTGATATCAAACACGGTGCGGCCCAGGAGTTCCGCGCGCGAGTATCCGTACCTACGCTCGAACGCTTCGTTCAGATCGATGAACTGCCCCGCTTCGACCGTAGTGATGGAAAATGCTACAGGACTCGATCTGAATACCTTTGTGAATTTGTCTTCCGAGAGTGCGCGGCCCGTCTCGGCTTGACGCAAAGCTTGCTGCGTCTGTTGTAAATCGACAAGACGTTGCTCGAGCTCTGCACCGTAGATTTCCGCGCGTTCATAAAGTCGCGCATTCTGAATTGCGACGGCGGCGGGTATGGCAAGCGATTTCGCGAGTCGCAAATGCTCCTGCGAGAACGCGCGCGTGCCCGTGTCACCGAACGACAGCAGTCCCAGCATATTCTGTGAAGCGACGAGCGGTACGCACAACCAGGAGCCAAAGTGGGAATTCCCCTTGAATCTCGCCCAATCGCTTTCTTGACTGGTGTCAGCCAGGAGCAGACTCGACTTCGAATTTAGAGCCTGCATGAGGAAACGGGACTCAGCGGCATCCCATGTGCTCGGACATTTTGGTGTACGTCGAGTTGATTCGTATTGTTGCACTTCCCGTGCGAGAAAAAGCCGGGTAGGGGTCTCGAGAAGCAGGACACGCGCCGATTGGCACGGGATCAGCTTCAGGAGAGACTGCAGCAATGTGTCCAGGACATTGTCCATGCTGAGGTTCTGCGTCAGAGCGAGGGTAGTCTTGCGAAAAGCGTCAGCCTCAGCGCGCGCCGATTCTGCCAGGTCAAGATTTCTGGCCATCTGTTCTTCGGCGGATTTCCGTGCCGTAATATCCTGCGCGGTCCCCACCAGGCGGCGCACGACTCCGGCTGCATCCCTTACCGGAAAGCCGTGCACCAACACCCAGCGTACCGCCCGATCGGGCCGGATGATCCGAAATTCTTCGTTGATCTGGCCGCTCTCGCCCGCTTCTTCCAGGCGCGTCAGGACGCGAATGCGGTCTTCGGGATGAAACAGCTCCTGATAGGAGGTGGGGTTATCGCGCAACGTATCCAGGGAACGCCCGGTTATCGTCTCGAACGCCTCGTTGACGGAAATGACGTGCTTCGAATCTGCGTCGATCATCCAAAATATCTCCTGGATGTTCGCAGCGATTTGCCGGTAGCGTTCATCACTTTCGCGCAGCGCCCTTTCGACCTCACGCCTCCGGGAAATGTCGCGCAACACGGCGACGTGACGGGCCGGCAAGTAGTTCGCCTTCACTGTGTACTCAGCCACAAGGATTTCGCCGTTGGGCCGCAGGAGCTCGATTTCGCCGTGACCGGAATTTCGACCGAAAAATTGGGCTGCGGGGTTCGGGAAGCCGCTGGCAACCAAGCAAAATCTCCCCATCCGGTGACCCACAAACTTCTCGCGCTCGATTCCGAAAAGATCGAGCGCTGCCGGGTTGGCTTCGCGGCAAATCCCCCGGTCGTCGAGGATCACGATGGCGTCGAGGGTGTTATCGAAGATGGACTGGAACTCGCGTTCGGTCGCGTCCAGCACACGTGCAGTTTCGCCGTGCGCCCGGCGGGCCAGAAGCAAGAAGCGAACGTGCAGAGCAATTGCCGCCGAGAGCGCGCCGAGAACCAGCGCGAGCAATACGGAAGGCGAGCGGCCGTTATCGGCTCGCGGCAGAAACCCGGCAGCACAAAAAGCCAAGATGGCGAGCGTGATCACAATCCAACCGGCCCGCGCCCAACGGTCGCGAACTGAGGAAAATAGAATCATGGCGGTGCCGCTTTTGGAACTCGTCGGGGCCGCAGCTCGAGGGACGGCACCAGCCAGTTACGGCTTAATACCGTCATCGTTCAGGAAGGATGCTACGCCGGGTCTTCACCGAGAGTCAATACAAGGGTTTCGCAACGGCGCGCAGGCTGACAAGGCTGGACGATAAGGACTTCTGAGGCGATTGAGTTTCTGCGAAGGATTTGTTTGGCGTGAACGCTCGGTCGCCGTTTGCACGTCCGAATTACTTGGTCTCTGCCCTTTCTTCATCACAAAAAGTCAAGGCTTGCCGAAGGCGATCGTGATGGTATCGCGCTTGGCAAAAGGACGAAGGCCGCGCCCTTGCCCCGTATGATCAACTTGCGTCAAAACTCGCCAGCCGCGGCTCAGCATCTCCCCAATGTGGGTGTCCATCGTTTCCAAGCTGAAGAGCCTTCGCCGATGGTAAGTTCCATACCAGCTTCGCTCGTAGGTGAATGATTTGACCTGCATTTGAAACCGGTACCGAGTGCCCACCTCGAAACCCGACCTCCGGTCTTAGTCTACGCAACAACCTCGGCGGTTGTACCAAGTACTCAGAGGATTCTCGATGATTGGGAGTCCCGGGGATCGTAAACTAGATCAGGCACTGCTTTCGGGCCTTCACTTCAGAGTGGATCGATCCAGTCGGATGGCAGGAAAGTCGCCTCCCTAGGGAGGTGTAATTCCAGAGAGGATCCCGGCGCTCACCTGCTGGATTTGCTCGGGCGACTGAGCGAGGGCGTCCTTATCGCCGTTGTACAGCTTCACGTAGTCCGTAGATGCGGAATTCGTTCGAAGGCCGATGGCCTCGCCGACCACAAAGGCGACAGCCTCGGCCTCCGTTTCCCGGATGCACTTCGTTGTCTCGGCTCGACGCGCGGAAAAATGCAGCCGTGAGTGCGCGAGTTCATGCGTCAGCACACGGAATTCCTCGGCGGGTGCCATGCCCGGCAGCACGATGATCCTGCCAGCCGAGCATTGCCCATGCGCGGGTAGAATGCTCGCCGAATATTCAACTACACATCCCGATTGCGAAACCAGTGACTTCAAGCGTGCGAGATATTCTCCCGGAGTGCCTGCGAACCTAGACAGCGACGGAAAAGCGTCTCCCTCGGTGCCGGCAACATCGAAGACCACCGCGGCGTGATAGCCGACCGATCGCTGCCGCTCGGTTTCAATTCTACAATTATTCGAATCCACAGTCCTCCGCAGGAGCGGCGCAAAGATCACGATGCCCTTCGCGCCTCGCGTGACCTGGCGATGGAGCTTGCGCCGGGCCCGGTAACCGGCAACAAGCGTCGCGTCCGCACGCTGCGTCATGATGAGCAGAATATTGCTCGCGCTATAGCGATGACACT
Organism: Acidobacteriota bacterium; assembly: GCA_013289715.1. GTDB lineage: Bacteria > Acidobacteriota > Terriglobia > Acidiferrales > UBA7541 > Palsa-295. The sequence goes on from JABCZJ010000005.1 coordinate 45,845, forward strand.
TCCCCATCGCGACGAGGTACTTGCGCAGCACTTCGCTTTCGCCTTGCGCAAGACTTTCCGACAGTTGCTGAAGAGCTTTGCTTGTGACTTCTCTGGCTTGCTCGATGTTCATCTGCGTTCTCCTGTTTCGGGGACTTTCTGCCCCCTTCACTGCGAGCGGAGGGGGCAATGACCCGAAACAGAGAACGGAAGCAGCGCCGAGAACCGTTTCGGCCGGAGCGGGCCGCACGCGCGAGTGCCACAGCCCCGTGGTGACGAGAGGCGTACTAGCGCAGATCGGAGAAGTCAGAATGAGAAGGCCGTGCGTCTCTGGTTGGCCTCTCGTCCTACCGCCCGTTCCGCCGAGGCGGCACTGCAAGCTACAGCTTGTCATTTACTAATACAGCGTCAACCTATAGCTTGTCTAATATAGAAGAAGCATCAATCTATAGCTTGACTTTTACCCCCGTCGCTCTCAAGTTATCGATTGACAGGGAGCCCTTACGAGGCTATTTTGTAGCTGCGAAATCGAGCCGCTTGCAAGCCCGCATGGTCAATAAGATACCTACAATAAGCCACTTACGGCGATAGCGAATATGTTCGTGTTGACAACGCGAAATAGTTCAGCTACACTGTTTTTCGAGGATCAACTTCTATGTCCGACGTCCTGGTGTGCGCCGAACCCGAAACCCGCGAGGAAGCGACGCGCTTTGTCTCGCAGTGGGGTGCTCGTCCCCAAATCTGTTCTGTGAACAGACTCAAGCGGTGGCGTGGGAAGGCGGAAAAAACAAAAGTCATGTTCGTGTACCTGATGGGAGCCGAACCTCGGGCGACACTCCGGAGTTGTCTTCGGCACGTATCGAATGACCGTGGGCTTGATGTTGTTGTCTATTCTCACCCCGACAGCGACCATCAGGCGGCCGAGCTTGGAAAAATCGTTGGAGAGCTAAGACCGCACCGAACGTACATGTGTTTTGCCGACGACGAAGTGGAACAGTTTTTTCAGGTGCGTATTGGTTTCGTGCCGGCGGAAAACCGCAGCCCGCGCGAGACTTTCGCCACATTGCGAAAGGAGCTGGGTCTGACGCAAGTCGACGTGGCCGCTGCTCTCGACGTGACGCCTCGAACAATTCAGAACTGGGAGAGCCGCGGACGCGTTCCAGAACGGCGGTACCGGGACCTCAAAGAGCTAGACGATCTGCTCGCGAAATATATCCGTCGCAGTGAGGTCGCCGCTTGGATGGACAGTCCGAGCGACGCCTTCCAGAAGCGCACGCCACGTGAGCTGATTCGTGAAGGTAAAACGCGGGATCTGATTCTCGAGTTTGGACGGCTGCAGACCGGCGAGCCGCTGTGAAATTGCCGGACGGCTGGCGCGCAGCGCTTGACCTCTTGTGCGCCCCGGCCGAGCCGTTCGACGATTCCTGTTTTCGGTCCGTCGAACTCGCATGGGCTTATCCGGACGATGTTATAAGTGGTGAAGGAACTCGGTTGAAGGGCGGCCGTTTTGCGGCGAAGGGAACTCGGGCGGTGTATGGGTCGCTTGACGAGGAAACGGCCACCCGAGAGGTTACCGCTCGGAAAACCCGGCTCGGCGGACGAGCGATTATTTCACTGAAGGATTATCCGCGCCTTACCTACGTGGTCGCCATCCAAGCGAAGAGGTGCCTGGACTTTCGGAACGCCGGAAATAACACTGTGCTGGAAGATATCCTCGCGGCTACGGGCGATCCCGCCGATGTTGGACCTTCGCAGGAAGTTGGTACCTATCTGGTGGAAAAAGGAATGGATGCCGCCATCTTTCCCTCGGTCGCGGGCAGTGGTTCAAACATCGTGGTCTTTCTGGATGCCGATCCGCCTGCCAAGGTCGCGATCCGCAATCGAGACGAAATTCTTGCAGCAATGAAGAAATTCGCAGGCCGCATCCCGTAAGAAAGCAATGGCTACCATCGCTGGATTGCAAGATCGTCGCGCATGGAGAGGAAGGGGGGCGTCGGGGTGTTGGCTGGGCACGAATGTCCCGAAGCGCAAAAGTCGTCGGAGACATCGGCACTGAACAAGGAAACGACGAGAATTCTCGTGGAAGCAGTGCGGCTATCGGAGTTTGAAAATTATTCGTTTTTCCGGAGCCTCCGACGTGGAATCTGGTCGTCAACGGCAGCGGTTTCAAGTACGTTTTGCGCTGGTGCAGCCGGAGCTGACAAATATCTTTGTCGGAAACTCTAAGCATCGAACAAGAGTTTCAGAGCGAGCTGTGCGCGCCTCAGTTGTTTGGCGTCCCGTCCTAGGAGCGATTTCTGGATCTGTTTGAGAACGGTCTTCCGATCGTAACCGGCCTCAAAGTCAAAGAACCTAGCTGGAGAAACGTCAAGCGATCCCGCGAGTGCGATTATCAAATCGAAGGAGGGCTTTTTCTCTCCCCGTTCGATCCGCCCTAAGTGCTTCACTTCCACGCCAGCTTTCTCTGAAACCTGCCAGATTTTCAGCTTCTTCGCCGCACGAGCAGAGCGAAGCAAGCTGCCAAAATGTTCTGCGGGTGTCATGGCCTCGGCCTTTCGACAGTAGCCAAATCAGGACATTTAGAAAACGCTCTTGGGGAGCACTATTTATTTGACAAGTAGGCTTTAAAGGGGTATCTATTCGTAGAAGCGCGATTTTTCCATCGTTCGTATGACTTCTGACGGGAACACTTCGATCGCCTTGCACATTTTGTCTATCGTTCCCAGCTTCGGACTGACCAAACCGCGTTCAATTAAGCTGACAGTCGTTCGGTCGCAATCCGCCGTTTCACTCACCGCTTGTTGGGAAATTCGCTGTTTTTTTCTAAACGTCCGAAATGCCAGCCCGAAGGCCTTTTCGGGCCCTGCGAGAGGCTGAACATGTTTTGCATGGGCCTTCATGAGGAATTAGAGCGTCTCAGGACGATGAATATATTCCAACGGAATGCATTCCTCATTTCCAATTGGACAAAGAAGGCGGATTGGAACGCCAATCCCTGTCTGCTAGCGCAAGCGCCTCGTCTTCACTCTCGTATGCACCCGCTGACATCCCAGAGACAGCTCAGAATCTCTGTGACTATCAGCAAGTGTCTGCAGATGAGGGGCCAGGAAGTATGGAAGGACCGACCCGAAAAATTGGTGGGTACCTACATATCGGGTTCGCCACCACTTCTCAAGGGGAGTGTATAGACTGGTGTCGAGCTCTTCCCCAGTAGTCCGCTTTCCCGCGCTGCCGCTTGCGCAAGAAGAGGCGGCTGCCGTCGACGAGACGCGCTTAGTGTCGCCAGACGTCTCCGATGAATCGTTGTTGAATCAGATTTGCGTCGGAGACGGGAAAGCTCTGGCCGCTCTCTTCGAACGTTATGCGCGTCTGACGCGGAGCGTGGCCGTCCGCATTTTGAGAGATGCAGCCGAAGCAGAAGACCTGGTCCAAGACTTGTTTCTCTATATCCAACAGAAATGTGGGATCTTCGACAGCGCTAAGAGCACGGCCCGGTCCTGGATTGTCCAAATGGCATATCACCGAGCGCTCGACCGGCGGCGGTATCTCAAGTCCCGAGAATTCTACGCGCAACCATTCCTTCAAGCGGATGGCGTTCAAGCGGTCGCAAGACCGACCGACGAAAGCGATTATTCCGTCGAAGCCGTTTTCGGTCGTAATGGTCTAGACAAATTAGTGGATGCCTTGTCGGTTGATCAGCGCGAAACCCTACGCCTCTATTTTTTTGAAGGCTACACGCTCAGTGCCATTTATAAGCTGAAGTTTACCGAGGTCGCGTCGTATTTCGGATTGCAGATCTCGGACCTGCGGCGCGATAGTGCGTCCATCCACCTGCCGAAGACGCATCTCCTCGGAGACATCGGAGAACCGGAAGGAGAGGCCGTGTCGTTGCCCGTCGAATTCAAGCCTGATTTTCAGTTTGAGAAAACGAATCTCTTGGCGCGAGTCGTCGAGAAATGGGATGCTGTGCCGCTCGGTTTGCTGCAGCACCTCGACCTGCGCGGTTCCATGTACGGATATATTGGCCTGGAGGATTTCACGCTCTATCCGCTCATCCGGCCCGGGTCGCTGGTCCAGATTGATGCCAGCGAGCGCAAGATCAGCCCGGTGCCGTGGAAAACCGAATTCGAGCGGCCGATTTACTTTGCGGAACTACGGGACGGCTACTTGTGCGGCTGGTGCGAAATCGATCGCGGCAGGTTGGTCGTGATTCCCCATCCGCATTCGCATCGCGAAGTGCGGGTGTTCGACTACCCGGCGCAGGCGGAAATCGTGGGGCGGGTAACCGGAGTCGCGATGTGCATTGTGGGCAAACGGTCGGAACCAAGACCACCAACCCGCGAGAAATGACACCGATTTCTCCGCCCCGGCGGAGACCGCGTTTTGCGACGCTTGTTCCCCGTGTGGGGTCGAATGGGCGAATGGTTCGCCGAAAGAGCGATTTTCCGGCTTCAGGACAACAATGTGTTCGATCCGGTCCAGCGGACTGGTTGGCATCTTCCCTCCGTTGTCGCGCTTCAGGAAATAATTCTGCTAGAGTCACGTACGCGAAGGTTCATCGAATGGCCACCGTAAGACAACAGCAGCGGCACGGGAGCGGCACAGAGCAAAGCACCGCGTAGATTTCCTATTCGTAGAAGGTCGGCGGACTTGATCCCGCTGCTGCCGGCGGCCCGGAGGGATGTGATTACGTGGCTCTCCGTGTCTGCTCGAGCAATGTTTTCCGAGTCTTGGCAATTTCTTCGGCGAGTTCTTTCTCGCCGGGCAAAGCAAGCTTGTATTGGCTGGAGAGAACTTTATTTTGCATGTTTCCGAGAGCGTAGTGGGCCACGGCTTCATTTTTCTCGCTGCAGAGAATTAGTCCGAGCGGCGGGTTCTCGTCAGGCAGGGTCCAGTGCTCCCGAGCGTAGTTCAGATAGAGATTCATCTGCCCGGCATCGGCGTGAGTGAATTTTCCGATCTTTAAATCAATGATCACCAGGCAGCGCAGCCGGCGATGAAAAAAGAGCAGATCAATGCGATACCACTCGTCACCGACACGCAGCCGCCTTTGCCGTGCGAGAAAGGCGAAATCGCTGCCCAGCTCGAGGAGAAATTCCTCCAGCCGGTGGATCAAGGCTTCCTCCAAGGCGTTTTCCGAGTATTCGTCCTTGAGGCCCAGGAATTCCAGAACGAAGGGGTCCTTGATTTCCTCTTCGGGGGTCAGCGACTCGACTGGGTCAGCGGGCTGACCCCGGCGGAGAAGCGCCGCCTTGTTCCGCGACAACTGGGTGCGCTCGAAGAATTGCGTGGCAATCTGGCGGTCGAGTTGACGGACGGACCATCCGCCCCGCAGAGCTTCTGCTTCGTAGAAATCGCGGGCTTGCCGGTTGCTGACGGACAGGAGGCGGACGTAATGAGACCAAGGCAGGGGAAACGGGGAAGGCCGAGCCAGGCCTGCGGATTTCGCAGACGCCGTCTGCGGATTCTCCTGTGAATCCCCGGCGCCACCGGGTTCGATCAATTCCGCAGACACTGTCTGCGGAATTGACCAGGCCAGAAAGAACTCTCGCATGGCGAGCAAGTTTCGCTCGGAAAAGCCTTTTCCAAAGCGCGAGCTGAGATCCGCCGCCAAGCGGTGAAGCAAGGCCTTCCCGTACTGCGCCCGCCTTTGTCCGCGCTGCTCCTGTCCCACAATCCGGCGCCCAATCTCCCAATAGGTCGCGGTCATCAGGGCGTTGACCGAACGCGCCGAATTCCGCCGCGCTTGCTCGAGCAAACCGACGAGCTGCGATACGAATTCAGGATAGGCCTTGTCGAGGGGAACGGGCTTCTTGGGTGTCATGAATCGAACGCGATCCTCGCCAGCGAGAATGTGACCCGAACGATTATAGTCGTGTTTGCGGCAGAGATTGCGGCGGTGCGCCGGAAGTTTACCAAGCAAAGTAAGCGACCGACGATCTGGAAATTCTTAAGGCCCTTAAGTAACGGAGCATTGCTCGAGCACTCGGAAGCAGTGTGGCCGCTCTGGTCAGAGGGCGTTTTCGATGGACGGATCAGCGTGCCAATGAAACCGGCTTACCGATTGGCCGACTGACGGGTTCACCGGCCGAGGGTCGTGCCGGGGTGTGATGCGGGGTCATCGTAGTCTCGCTTGGTGACGCCTGGGCAGCGACAGAAACTTTGCCGGACGTCGTCTCGCCGCTTCTACGTCCGTTTCCGTCAGTCGTTCGCGGAGGTGATTTCCCTGGAGGTGATCTCGTACTTGAAGTTGTCCGGGTCGAGGCTGTCGAGCCGGCCTTGGGCAGTTTCGGCCTGGGGATACATGAGGAATCCGAGCGGTGCGCCGCTCGATCCGGGCAGAGCGACGTCATGCGCGAAGTTATACGCCATCCAGTTCATCTCCCAGGAGCCGAATAGCCGCGCCCGGGCACGCTTCACCATGTCGTCGTCCAGAGGACGACTGCCGGGCGGTTCTTCCAGCACAAATTTCCGCACATCGGCTGGATCAACGGGCACCCAGCCAAAGTCGCTCAGGTAAACTTCCGCGCGGCAGTGCTGCGATTTTGTGATGGTTTCTGACGAAGCGCCCAGGCTCTTGTATCCCATTTCTGATTTGCCGACGCGGATGCCGTATACATCGCGCGCCGGAAGACCGGCCGCGCGCGCCAGTCCCACGTAGAGCGCGTTCAGATCCGCGCACTTGCCACCGAGATCGCGAGACTCCAGCATGAAACGAATATCGCCCACACCACAGCCGCGCGTTTTCGGATTGCGAAAGGTGTTGTCAACGATCCATTCGTAGATGGCGCGCGCTTTCTCGGCATCCGTCTTCGCACCGCTGGTGATCTCCGTCGCCGTGGTTTTCACGATGCCATCGGTCGGCAGAAGTTTGGTTGAGCGCGAAAAATACTCCAAATTCGCCGCGTTCTCTTTTGGCGCTTTGCCGGGCGTGGAGAGATCGACTACATAGTTCTTGGTCGCGATCCGACTCGTGAAGGTGAGGACGGGACTCACCCCAGATGGAAATTCCGCGGCGATGATTCCAAGCGCGTCAGGCTTGACTTCGATCATTTTTGCCGCGCCGCCATCCGGCTGGTACGTTGCCGAGAGCGTTTTCTGGAAGGGAGTTTCGCTGAGGAGCGGCGCCGGAAGCCAGATGCGTGTCGTCCCCGATGGTTTAAGGACTTCGACGCGCGTCGTCACTTCGAACCTGCGCCAATGCTCAACCGTGGCATCGCTCGCAAAAATTCGCCCAGGTTTCGCGAACGCAAGGCTTGCGGAAAAAATTCCCGTGGATCGCAGAAAATCGCGTCGCTTCATATCTCACCCTTGGAATCAGCAATTCTGCTCTTACCCGCTGGCCGAAGGATAGCGTACACTCGACTCGCTCGGCAGGCAACGTGCGAGGCGGATCCTTGAATTCTGAGATCGGATTACGGGATGCTTTGCGGTTCCAGGACGCGGAAAAATATGCGGCTTATTTGAAGACACCGGTGGGCAGGCTGCGCTCCGAGCTGGCATGGGAGAACTTGCGACGTTTCCTGCCGCGCGATGCAGCGAAACGCCGGGCGCTCGATGTGGGCGGCGGCACGGGCTCTGCGAGTGTGCGGCTCGCGCTGCTGGGCCATGAGGTCGTCCTGGTTGATCGTTCCGACGAAATGCTCGGGATCGCACGCCGGGACGCGGACGCCTGCAGTGTTACGCCACGAATTTCCTTCTGCCACGCCGAGACCGGGCAATTGCGTGAACTCTTCGCTGCCGAGTCTTTTGACGTCGTCGTTTGCCACAACCTGCTCGAGTATTCTGAGGTTCCCTCCACGACTGTTTGCGATATCGCGCACGTCCTGCGCAAGAATGGCGTGTTTTCCGTGCTGGTGCGCAATCGCGCAGGTGAAGTACTGAAGGACGCGGTTCGATCAGGAGACTGGAAACTTGCAAATGCCAATCTCACCGCGGAAACGGTGGTGGATACCCTCTATGGCAACCGCATGCGCCTATTTGCTCCCGCGGATTTACGCGAATTGCTTGCGCGCGCCGGATTGGAAATTGTCGCTGAACGTGGCGTGCGCATATTTTTCGACTACTTGGCCCAGCAGAATCCGACGGATGAAACGTACTCGCAAATCTTCGAGTTGGAATCGGCGTTGGGAGCGCGGCCAGAATTCTTCGCGATTGCGCGCTACATCCAGCTGATCGCTCGCCGTTCCCCCGCATCCTCGAATGAGGTAGCGGTGTCGTGACGCAGCCAAGCCTTCATTCCGCTTTAGACCCTCCTCCCATGGTCCGTCCCACCGCGACCGGAGCATTTGCTCTGGGACTCGGACTAACCAACGAGTGCAACTTGGCCTGTTCATTCTGCTACCGCGACCCGGCGCGGACCGATCGGCTTAGCCTCGAGCAAGTTAGATCTGTGATGGAAAGCCTCCCCGTCCGTTCCGTGAATCTCGGAACGGGCGAGAACGGAATGCACCCGCAATTCCGCGAGATTTTGTCCTACCTTCGCTCTCTACCGGTGAAGCTCACCATCACATCGAACGGCCACAGCGCGGCCGTGCTCACTGACGACGAGCTCCATGCCTTTCACGATATCGAGTTCTCCCTGGATTACCCCACCGAAGCCGACCAGGACGCCCAGCGTGGCCGCGGCAATTGGGCCTTGATTCACGCGCAAGCAGCGCGCTGTGTCCGGCTTGGAATCCCCGTCAACTTCATCGCGGTAATGATGAAGTCGAACTACTTGCGACTGGCTGCGGTGGCGCACGCGGTGAAGCGCTACGAGTCGCCGTTGCGCGTCAATGTTTATCAAGCCGTGCGTTCTGACGTCTACGCGTTGAGTTATGACGAGTATTGGCATGGTTTTCGAGCGTTGTTTGCTGAGACCGACGTGATTGCCATCGGCGAGCCGCTGGTTCGCGCCATGGCCGGTCTACCTCCCAGGAGCGGCGGATGCGGAGTGAGCACTGTGCGGATTACGCCCAGAGCCACCACGCAACCATGCGTGTACTGGCCGGGAGCTGGCGAGCCCCTCTCGCTTTTGTGCACGCTGGGCCCGGCAGTTGTCGAGACTTCACCTTTTGCAGACGCGCGCAGCGTGCCCGAAGCTTGCCGCCCGTGCGTGTATCTTCAGAGTTGTTACGGCGGATGTGCGGGCCGGCGACGTCTCCAGAGCGCGCTTGATCAGCCGGACTGCTATTGTCCCGTCGTCAAGGGACATGTAGAAAAGTTGCAGATTCGCATGGCTGCCGCGCGCGAACTTCCCAAGATGGAAAGCGCATGCACGACGATGGTGATTGCGCGCGATTAGTTTTTCATTTCGCCAGCAGTGTAAGGGCCAGTTGCACCGCAGCACGAGAAAGAAAATTCGACCGACGGAGACAGAGAGGAAATTTATGACCAGCAGCTCCAGTTCACTACGCAACAACTCCGAAGAAGTTCCGCAGCCGCAAGCCCGCTTCGGGTTGGCGATCGTGCGCCTGACGATCGGCGCAATGTTTGTGTGGGTCTTCTTCGAGAATCGCGGCAAAGGGCTGTACACGCCGAGCGGCTACGCCGGATTGATCAACTATTATATTCAGCACGATAAGGCTCCGGCGGCATGGAAGGCATTTATGGGGGTAGCTGCGAGTCACGCCGCGATTGCAGCTCCCATGCAAGGGCTGACAGAGATCTCGCTCGGGATTTTGCTAGTCCTGGGCCTCCTCACGCGCCCCGTTGCGTTCGTCGCGTTTCTGCTACTCGCGAGCCTGTGGATGTCGGAACTCGGCACCAGCTGGATTTGGGAGCTACTTGTCTCTGTGATGGCGGCGCTCGCGATTCTGGTAGGACGCGCCGGTCGAACCTGGGGCGTGGACGCCGTGCTGGCGCGGAGCTGGCCGTCTTCTCCGTGGTTTTGAGTTGAGCGTAGATCCGGTGCGAATTTCGGTCGTCATTCCTACGCACAACGAAGCGCAGTCCATTGCGCGCGTGTTAGCCGATCTTCCAGCGGACATCGTCACGGAAGTGTTGGTGGTGGATAGCAATTCGACCGATGGGACTCCCGAGATCGCTGCAAAGATGGGAGCCCGCGTGCTGCGTGAATTTCGTCGCGGATACGGCCGCGCCTGCCTGACCGGTATCGCCAATGTGCAGCATCCAGACATCGTGGTGTTTTTGGACGGCGACTACAGCGATCGCCCCTCTGAACTTCCGCTGTTGCTCGCTCCGATCATTGAAGGCCGCGCGGACATCACATTAGGATCGCGCGTCGTGGTGGAACAAAACCACGCAGCTCTTCCTTGGCATCAAGTGTGTGGCAATCGCTTGGCCGCTGTCTTAATAGGGCTCCTCTACCGCGTGCAAATTCGTGATCTGGGACCATTCCGCGCAGCGCGACTCGACGTGCTTCGCGCGCTAGACCTGGAACAAGCCACGTATGGCTGGGCGGTTGAGATGATTCTGAAAGGCGCCAGGGCCGGTTTCCGCATTGTAGAGGTTCCCGTGAGCTATTACCCGCGGATTGGAACTTCTAAAATCAGCGGGACGGTGAGGGGCACGATTGGCGCAGGCTGGTACATACTCACGCTGATCGCGCGTTACTATTTCTGGCGGAGACGGCCCCTCCCGCAGCATTCGGCATGAACATCCGCGGAGCCAAGCAGATGCAATCTCCTTCTCAGCGAAATGATGCGTGCACGTTGGTTATCATGGCCAAAGCGCCGAGGCCGGGCTTGGTCAAAACACGTCTGGCGCAGAGACTTCCAGTGGAAGCGATCACCGAGCTCTATCGCTGCCTTTTGGACGACACGATGACTCTGGCGCGCTCCTTGGACGACGTGGAGGTTGCGATCATGTGCCCGGCGTCGGATGGGGAAGCACTGACCCAGTTGGCGCACGGCGCCTTGCGCGTGGTCGCGCAAAAAGGGGAAGGCCTTGCGGCAGGACTCACGTCGGTGTTCGCGCACTTCACAGCAGGTGGCCAGCAACGCGTCGTTGCTTTCAACAGCGACAGCCCGCATTTGCCTGCTTCGGTTCTTGCGAGCGCGTTTGCGGCGCTCGCCGGTCATGACCTGGTTGTCGGGCCGACGAATGACGGCGGATATTATCTGGTAGGGGCCAAGGCCGCTCTTCCAACGCTTTTCGATGGCGACGGCATGGGCACCGGGAGCGCACTGGAGGCGCTGCTGGCGCACGCTCGCAGACTGCAGCTCTCGGTTGGCTTCACGGATCCCTTTTACGACATTGACGTCGAGGGCGACCTGACTCGTCTTGCCGCGGAACTGCGGGTCGCGCCCGCTCGGGCGCCGCGAACTGCGCTCTGGTTGAACGAGTGGAAACAAGCGGTGGCAGAGTTGCGAACGGGCACGGAAGACCTGTGAAACTCACGCCATCCCGCCGGGTGTACGGGCTAGCCGCGGTCTTGCTTGTGTCGCTGACAATCTGCTCCCGCAAGTTCAGCAGCTTTGGCGAACCGTCGTTCATCATTCCTCTGGCAGTTGCTGGCATCACATACCTGCTTGCGGTTCGCGAGTTCTTCTCCACGTCGGTGCTGCCGCGGCACGTCCTCGTCACCGGGCTCCTGTTGTCTGTACTGTGGCATATTCCATTTCTATTGCAGCCGCCGGGTCCCGATGACGACGTTCACCGTTATCTCTGGGACGGCCGCTTGCAGCGCCTTGGCTATAACCCTTATATTGTGGTCCCCAATGACCCTGCGGTCAGCGTGTTGCACACACCCGAGACTCGCACGCTGAACAACCCGGAGGTACCGAGCCCGTATCCAGCGGGCGCGGAGCTCTTCTTCCGTGCCGTGACGGCGATTCACGAGTCTGTCTTTGCGCTGAAAGTCGCATTCGTAGTTTGCGATTTCGCGATCGTTTTCGTTTTGCTCGATATATTGCGCCGCAGCGGGCAAGCAGCGCATTTGGCTCTGGCTTATGCCTGGAACCCAGTCCTCGTGGTGGAAGTGGCGGGGAGCGGTCACATCGACATTGTCGGCGCGCTGCTGCTTTTGCTATCGGTCGCAGCGCTGGGGCGGCGGTGGCGTATGTTCGCCGCGGTAGCATTTGGGCTGTCCGTCGCGGTGAAATTGCTCCCCATCGTACTGCTGCCTCTATATTGGAGGCGCGTTCGTGTCCGCGACGGCGCGCTCGCGGCAATCGTGATCGGACTCCTATACGTTCCATTTCTAGACCACAGGCGGATTCCGATTGGTTCGCTCGGCACGTTCGTGCAGCGGTTCCGTTTTAATGATCCGATGTTTGCAATGCTCGAGCATGTGGCCGCTCCGCAGCTGATCGTGGGGCTGGCAGTGCTCGTCGGCCTTCTTACAGCATTCTGGATGAGGAGCAAGGACCCGGCGTTGTCTGCAGACGCATTCGCATGGCCCATGGCGGCATCGCTTTTGTGCGCGCCGGTCGTATATCCGTGGTACCTACTCTGGCTGCTGCCGTTCGCGCGCTCGGTCGCGACGGGGCCCATAATCGTTTGGACAGCTAGCATCATTCCGATTTACTACGTTTGGCATTTGCGCACTCTTGGCCGCGCGTGGGTCGTTCCTGGCTGGATTCTGCTTCTGGAATATGGATGCGTGGCAGCTGCCGGTGCAATTGTTGCGTGTCGCCGGTTTAGAAGGCCCAGGGTCACCCGAGGCTCCACGGGCTAGTCGCCTTTTGCGAAGGTGGTCTGCAGACTCCTAGCTCAGCGGGTGCCGTCAGATGGTCACGCCGAAACACAATCACCCAAGGTGTGCTATATAGTCTGCGGCCTACCCAGTCAGGGCTGCGAATGGCTGGCGCGGGCAAAGGCGGCGGTAGCAACAAAAAAACTTGTACCAAGTAGCTTCTGCCCGACATCCAACACGACATCGGTTCAATTCATAAAGGAGCAAACTTCATGACCAATGCGAAGCGTTTAACGATGTTCGGCCTTCTGGTGTTTGGGGCGGTGGTCCTTGCCGCAACCTCCAACGCTCAGACCCGCCCGCCCATTCTCGAACAGGTTGCCAAAGCCTATGGCCTCGATTCGTGGGACAACATCACGGCGATCCGTTACACATGGAATGTGCAGTTCCCTGGGGTGAGCGTCACCCGAAAGTGGACTTGGGAGCCCAAGACCAACAAGGTTTCCTATGAGGGGAAAGATAAGGACGGTAAGCCGGTGACGGCTACGTACCTGCGCTCCGAGCTCAGCAGCCAGCCTGAGAACGTGCAGAAAGATATTGATCCGGCTTTCAATAACGATAACTATTGGCTGTTGTTCCCCTTGCATGCTTACTGGGACACGAGCGCCACTGTCACGGATGAAGGGATGAAAAAACTTCCCATAGGCGCCGGTTCGGCCACGCTGGTCCCAGTGAAGTATGGCGGAGGCGGTTACACGCCAGGCGACACCTGGGATCTGTACATCGGCAAAGACAACCGCGTCGTGCAATTTGTCTATCACCGCGGCGGGCCTGTGAAACCGAGCGTCGTGATCGCGACGTGGGCAGGGTACAAAAAGGCTGGCGGTTTGGATATCTCAACCGAGCACCGCGGCACCGCCGATGGCAAGCCGCTGCACCTTTGGATTACTGACGTCGCCGTGAAGGTGGCGGGATCAGACGCGTGGGTGGAAGCGAAATAAGCAACGGACCGGCTTTTTCGGGCAGCTGATAGCGCGTTTTGCCCGCAACCCTTTCAACACGCTGGACCATAGGCTTGCGATGACAACCGCGGCATCGCGCTAAAGGCGAACCGTCGACGCGCTGTCAGCTTGCTGCAGGTAGACCATTCGCGCACTCTGCGCCGCCTCGAGCAAATCCGCTTTGGGGTAAGACTTGCCGGTACCTGCCACGAATACAAAACGGTTTCCTCGTTTTGAATCGATTGCTTCCACGCGAGAAACGAGGGTAGGAAATTCCTACTACTCTCGTTCACTTGCGGTTCGCGCCGCTTCACTTCTCGGGGCTGGATACGACGTTCGTGGCGCTACGCCGCGCACCTCGTGGTCTTCGGCAGAGAGTGAACCCGGAGAGTGAGACATACTGTGCGCGAATCCAACGTTTTCATTCCGCTTGAGTCGTCTTTGAGCGAAAACCAGATTCCCGATTTGTTGGAAACTCTAGTCGCTGGAAGAAATGGACGGAGTTGTTGCAGTCGAGTGTCGTGCGCCGACGGCAGGTCCTCGCCGCCACTTGGTGGAGCGGAGAGCTGGCTCTCGTCGGAGAATAAAGCGGGTTCGCTGCAACTTCGGTACAACTGAGAGCGGGATTTCGGGAGAGAGAATCTGTAAGCGACGCTCAGCAAAGCATTTGGAATTTCTGCTTTCATCGTTGGAAGGCAGACGCTCAATCTTGGGACGTAGATTGCCCCTACCTTGTCAAGCAACCGCTCGGACTTGAGGGTTTTCACATTTCGATAGCGGCGTTACGGGGACAAGCGTCACCCTTCGGTTCTCTGCCGAAAGATTCAGCTAGAGATCTTGCTGTCAGATGAGCACCTGCCTGGCGGGCAGGTGTACTGGAACTTGTACGACTCAGGGTTCGTGCATAACAGCTGTACGGAAAGCTGACTATAATACAGGTGCCAGCGAACGATAGCTTCCGAGTAGCCGACGATCCGTTCGCAACCGAGTGGGCGCGGCCGAATATGAGCAGCTCTTCCACGCATATCCTTACGGTTGGTGACTTGCAAGCAACATTCTGGCCCGCGGCTGGAATGCTCGGCGCCTCTCTTCGCTTTGGTGGAGTTGAGCTTCTGCGCCGCGTCGACGATCTCGATGCGGCCCGCATCAAAGGAAGCACTGCCGGCATTCCACTCCTGTATCCTTGGGCAAATCGCCTCGGCAGCTTGCAATATCTCGCGGCTGGACGTCAGGTTTCGCTGGACTCCTCCTCGCCGCGTTTGCATTTCGATGATCAGAAACTCCCGATGCACGGTGTTCCCTGGTCTCAATTGCAGTGGAAGGTTGTTTCCAGCCACGCGGATGCTCTAACCGCGCGTTTGGATTGGTTGAGCCAGGAACTGCTGGCGATTTTTCCATTCCCGCATCACGTCGAGATGGTGCTGCGGCTGCGGCCTGTTGATTTGGAGATTCAAACTACAGTCTTTGCAGATTCAGGTTCACCGGTTCCGATCAGTTTCGGTTTCCATCCCTATTTCGGCCTCCCGGAAATCCCGCGAGCCGAGTGGACGCTGAATGCTCCTGCCATGCGCAAGCTGGCTCTCGATGTGCAAGGGATTCCCACCGGCCAGGAAACTCCGCAGACGCCCATCGCTGCGCAGCTTGGAAACACCGGCTACGACGATGGCTTTGCCCTTTCGGATGAGCAGGCCACGTTCTCGATCGCCGGTAACGGCTACTCCATCACTATCGAATTCAAAAGCGGTTTCCGCTTCGCCCAGATCTTTGCTCCTAAGGATAAGGAATTCATCGCCATTGAACCCATGACTGCGGCCACGAATGCACTATGCTCTGGTGAGGGTCTGCGCATGATTGCGCCAGGCGAGCAGTTTACCGCCTCATTCCGAATCCAGGTCTACCACCAAGCATGATCGCCTTGCGACTGGATCCAATCAATTGAATTGCGGAAAGCGTGGCGGAGTTCAAAGACCTGCAGGATTCAGAATAGAGTGTGTCGAACGTTCGCAGCACGGTGAGGGCACCGGCCTGGTGAGCAGGCGCCCGGAGAGGCGTTCCGCGGCTGATCTGCATCCCAAAAGATGGAGCGCGTGCCTCTGAAGCACGTGCTCTGAATCGAAAACGCTCGCAACCATATCAAGAGCCTCTTGCCAACGCGTCAGCGACACCGGAACGCATTCGCTCCGTCGCTCCTCACATATGACCAGTTCACCGGGTTTCGAAATGATTCCGAGGGAAACGATCAGCGTCGTGGTGCCTGCCGGGGGATGACGAACATCGAGAGGAACCGTGAACGCGCCTGTAACGGAAAGCGAAAGAGCTACGGCCAAGATCCTTGGCCAGAAAATCCCTCGATGCGCCCGAAAGCACAGTGCTCCGGCGCCAGTGTCGCCTTCCTTCAGTACGTCGCGAGATAGTAATCGCGCTCCCACGCGGAAACGCCGCGGCTATGCAACAACCACTCATCACGTTTGACCCTCAAATATTCGGCTGCATAGCTGGTTCCGAGCGCGCCTTGCACGACCGCGTCCTTAGCCAGAGCATCCAGCGCTTCGGCGAGTGTGCCCGGCAGGACCTCAATGTGACGAGCCAGCAGGCCCTCCTCGGACACTTCATAAAGGTTATCGTGATTCATCGGCCCGGGATCCATTTTCTCCGCGATCCCGTGCAGACCTGCAGCTATGATGCCCGCAAATGCAAGATAGGGGTTGGCAGCTCCATCCACTACCCGGATTTCGAACCGGCCCGAATCTGGAACGCGGATCATCTGCGTGCGATTGGACGCCCCATACGTGATATAGACCGGAGCCCAGGTTGCTCCGGAGCGCGGAGCGCCGCGAACCAGACGCTTGTAACTATTCACAAGTGGGGCCACCAAAGCAGAAAGAGCGCGAGCGTGATTGAGTACGCCGCCCATGAACCATCGCCCGAGCTGCGAAAGCCCAAGCTCCGCAGACGACTCAAGGAACAAGTTCTTGCCTGTCGCGGCATCGGCCAGACTTAGATGCACGTGCGCGCCATTGCCGGTGAGATTTCCGAACGGTTTCGGCATGAATGTGGCCAGCAGACCATGCTGCTCGGCAATCGTGCGAACCATCCATTTGAAAAAAGTGTGCCGGTCGGCGGTGGTCAAAGCGTCGGAATAGGTCCAATTGATCTCGAACTGGCAATTTGCATCTTCGTGGTCCCCGGCATAAGGAGACCAGCCAAGCCCCTGCATGAATCCGAGCAGAGTCGTCATCAATTCGAGATTGCGGTAAAGAGCGCGCAGGTCGTAACAGGGTTTAGCGAGAGTGTCGAATGCGTCCCACGGGGCATACTCGCCCGCAGAATTTTTCTTCAGAAGCATGAACTCTGGTTCGATTCCGACGTTGACGACATAACCCTGCTTGCGCGACAGCTCCACTTGACGTATGAGCGCCGTGCGCGGGCAAAGCGGCCAGGGCTTGCCGTCGACGTGCAAGTTTCCGGGCACCCACGCTGTGTTAGGCCGCCACGGAAGAATCGTTAGCGCGTGGAAATCGGGGACGCTGCAGACATCTGGATCGTGCGGTCCCTGGCCGACGTCACCGCAAGCGAATCCAGCGAAGCCCGCTCCGTCGCGCGCAAATTCCTCGATGTGTGAAACCGGAACCAGCTTGGCTTTCGGCGCACCCGTCAATTCCACGAACGAACAGAACACATACTCCACGCCTTTTTCTGTCAGTTGCGACCTCAGGGCATCAGTCATTTCCTGCCTCCGATTTCAGTGCGAGACGGCTGCTGCTGCCTTTTCGCCTACGAGATTTCCGGTCTCGAAGCGCGCCGGAGAAAACGGCTGGATCAAGCCGGGCGGCTTGCCCGTTGCAATCAGCTCAGCAATGCATTTTCCGGAGATGGGAGCGGCCTTGAAGCCATAGGTTCCCCAGCCTACGTCCATGTAAAAATTGCTGACTTCCTGGGAAGTGCCGATGATGGGAGCGAAGTCGGGAGTCATATCACAGATTCCCGCCCATTGGCGCAGGATGCGCATGCCGTGCAACTGTGGGAATAATTCCAACGTATAAGTCGCCATCTGCTCCAGTGTGGGAAGCGTGCTTTTCATACTGTATGACTGATAGGGATCAATTTCTGCGCCGATAACCAACTCTCCTTTATCCGTCTGACTAAGATAAACGTGAAGCGTAGCGGACACGATGACGGTGTCGAGGAAAGGCTTCAGCGGCTCGGTGACGCAGGCCTGCAGCGGATGAGTGACGATGGGCAATGGGACGCCTGCCATTCGCGAAATGGTAGTTGCCCAGCCCGCCGTCGCGTTGAGAACCGCCCCGGCGGCAACCCGGCCACGATTTGTGATCACCTGAACAGCGCGATGATTTTCAACGATGATGCTTGTGACTTCCGTGAAAGCATGGATTTCGATGCCCATTCGATCGCAAGCCCGCGCCAATCCCCACACGACCGCATCGTGTCGGATTATTCCGCCCGGCGGATGGTAAAGAGCCGCCAGAATCGGATAACGCGTCGATTCGCTCAGATTTAGCGACGGGACGAGATTGCCAATTTCTTCCCTGCCGATGATCCGGCTGTTTACCCCCAGCAGTTGGTTGTTCTCGGCACGCACTCGCAGCCCGGTCACGGAGGAGTCGCTGTGAGCGAGGGTTAGATGTCCGCATTGGCTAAAAAGCAGGTTCCAATCAAGCTCCCGCGACAGCCCCTCATACAGCTTCAACGAAGCATCGTAAAAAGGAATACCCTCGGGAGTGCGATAGTTCGACCGCAAAATTGCGGTATTGCGGCCGCTGGCTCCGGCACCCAGGTAACTCTTATCGAGCAGAGCTACCTTTCGTACGCCGTGTTTCTTGCCGAGATAGTATGCGGCGGCCAGCCCATGTACGCCGGCGCCAACGATTACCACATCGTAGCTGGAGCGCAGTTCGTGCTGTCGCCACATCCGATTTTTGCTAAACAGTTGCATCGCTCAGTTCCGCAGCAGTTCCAAAGCCCCCAAACCGAAGGGCTGCAGATGAAATTCATGCCCTGCGTGGACGATGGCCTCCCATGCTGACTCCGCATATTCCCTGCTGATTAGCAGACGAAATCCCGGGATAGATCCGATGTCTTCGCGCAGAAATATGGTGTGCGCATGGGCGAGACTCGCCTGGGCGCAGAACAGATTCGGCAGTGCGGCGTCGGAAAGATTCAGCGACGTAAGCTTGCTCAACACGGCCGTGCTTGATGGTCCTGCAAGAAGCAATTCTGCGTAAACGCTGGTGACGTCGGTTGCTCCGGAAGGCGGCGAAAGCGGCGGCTCGCCCACGATCAAGAAGTGATTTCTACCGAGCGGCCAGAACGGCCGCGACGGCGCAGTCTTGGTGTCGAACTTCGCGCGATAACTCAAGTCCGCCAGGCCGACTTGCTCGCGCACCTGAGATCCCTCCGATTCGGGAGAAGCGAAACTTAGCGGCATTTCCCAGCCGTGGCATTCGACGAACTTCGCGCCTGCTCGCTGATGCAAGTGAAAGAGTGCGGAGCGTTTCATATTATTGGCGGAGGCGCACGCCCTCCGGATCGTAGAACGGTTTCATGGTAACTTTGGCCTTCAGCAGCTCACCGTTAACGCGGAGGTCAATGAACACTCCGTCTTGCGCCAGCGATGTCTTCACCCAGGCGAGACCGACCGCCGCCAGCTGCGCAGGAGAGTAACGGGCGCTGGTCACGCGGCCGGCGGGCTGCCCATCTACGACCACGGCAGCGCCATCCTCGGGTACGCCAGGAGATTGCAGCACAAAACCAACCAGGCGCTCTCTCGAGCGATCCTTGGCCGCATGCGCAAGAAGTGTCTTGCCGATGAATTCTTTCTTATCGAGCTTGACGGCCCAGGCCATATCCGCTTCGTATGGATTTGTCAAAGCGTCTGTATCTACGCCGACGATGACGTGGCGTTTTTCCAGGCGCAGTAAACGCTGCGTTGCTACACCAAACGGTCGAACGCCGAATTCGTGTCCCGCGCCAAGAATAGCTCGCCACAACCCTTCCGCCGACTCGGCTGGACAGTGTATTTCCCAGCCAGTTTCGCCGACAAATCCAATCCGCAACAGGATGGCGGGAATCCCTTTGATCTTGGCTTCCCGACAAGCCATGTATGGAAAACTACCGGAGCTCAAATCGCATTCGGTTAACTTGCGCAGAGTATCGCGGCTCTTCGGTCCGGCAAGATTCATCGCTCCGTAACCCGCCGTCACATTGGTGATATGGACATCCCAGCCGGTGGCACAGATTTGCCATTCGAGCCACTGCTGTACGAAATCGAGATTCCCGCTGGTGGTGGTGACGAAGTAGCGGTCTTCGCTGATTCGAGAAACAGTGCCGTCGTCGAGAATGATGCCACCCTCATCACACATGAGGGCGTAACGCACACGCCCCGGCGGCAGATCGGAAAAGCGATGTGTGTACACTTTATCGAGCAGCTTCCCGCTGTCAGCTCCCCGAACGTCGAGCTTGCCGAGCGTACTCACATCAATCAGCCCGGCCGCTTCGCGGACGGCGCGGTATTCAAGCAAGACACGTTCTTCCTCGCTCGCGGCCAAGTGGTCGGTGTAGTAGCGTGGCCGCTGCCAGTCACCCATGTCCAACCACACGACGCCCAGATCCTGGTGCGCGTAATGCATGGGGGTGCGTCGCAGTGGATGATGCTTCGGCCCCGCCAGCGCACCGAGGCTCACTCCCGGATTCGGCGGACGAGAAGTGGTCATCCCCGTCTCGCCGATCGAGCGGCCAGTCTCGCGGGCACAAACTCCGATCGCAGACAATTGGCACATGCGTCCTTGGCAGGGACCCATCGTCGCAGTCGTGTAGCGTTTTAGTGTCTCAATGTGATTGAAACCCTCGGCGACGGCGTCGCAAAGATCCGCGCTGGTTACGTCCGAACACAAGCAGACGAAAGCGCGCTTGCTGGTTGGCAGCGGTGCAATGGTGTTGGCGACGGCTTCGCCACTAGCATCACCGACCGCGGAGACATTCGACGGCGGGAGCGTGGGTAGGAATGCTCCCTGCGGTTCGCTCCACTCGATC
This sequence comes from Acidobacteriota bacterium, assembly GCA_013289715.1. Lineage (GTDB taxonomy): Bacteria > Acidobacteriota > Terriglobia > Acidiferrales > UBA7541 > Palsa-295. The sequence goes on from JABCZJ010000005.1 coordinate 66,455, forward strand.
CTTCCGCCAGCCTGTGCGACAAATCCGTTGTCAGGGATTCGCGGTCCGCAAATCACGACCAGATCGCACGAGAAGTGTCCGGTGCGCGTTTGAATTCCATTCACCGTGCTGGAGCCAGTTGCTTTTAGTATCGTGTCTGGATCGACGATCGCCACAATCTCAATGCCGCCGTCACGCAACTCTTCAGCCACTTCGCCGGCCTGCAGGGACTTGCCCACAACCACGGCGCGCTTGCCGGCCTGCACGCGGTGCAAATGAAGCAATCGGAGCACGCCCGTCGAGAGCATGACGCCAACGAGATCATTGTTAGGAAAGACAATCGGAGCCTCATACGCTCCGCTCGCCACAACCGTCTGTTGAGCCCGTAGGTGGATGAGACGTTCGGAGGCACCCGGATGCGGAGCGCGTTGCAGTACTCCGAGAAGATTACCTTCGTAAAGACCAAAGCAATAGCTGTTCTGAAGCAGGCGGATGTTCGCTGCGGCTCGAATGCGAGCGATGATGGCATCGGGCCGCGGACCCATGCGTTTGCGATAACAAGCTTGCCCACCGAGCGCCACCTGATCATCAATCAAGACCACCTGTTCACCGCGTTCGGCAGCTGCGAGGGCGGCCTGCATCCCAGCCCAGCCGCCGCCAATCACGACCGTGTGCGCGTGCATCCATGCATGCTCGTATTCCCTAGGGCCGCTGGGAAGAATTTCGCCCAGGCCGGCGACTTTGCGAATCGCCGGTTCGACGGCATGCCACATGGCTGGACGCGTGAAGGTTTTGTAATACCAGCCTACAGGCATCAGCCAGTCAAAGCGCTGGGTAACAGAGAGGAAGTCGGTCTCTAACGAGGGATAGGCGTTTTGCGCCTTGACCCTCAACCCTTCGTGGACAGGGGTGATGCAAGTGCGGACGTTGGGGATACCGTCCACATTCATCAGACAATTGGGACACTTTCCGGAGACACAAAGCAAGCCGCGGGGGCGATGGTATTTGAAACTTCGGCTGAAGATGCGCTGCCCGCTGCGATAGAGTGCCGCCGCAACCGTATCTCCTGGCTGCGCCTCAATCGTCTTGTCATGAAACCGGAATTTCACTCTTGTTTGTCTCCCGGTAAAAATGATTCCAGAACTTCGTTAGAGACTGTATTTCGAACTGCTTGCATCCACTGCCGGCAACCGGAACGATGAAACCACCATTCGGCCTGCACGCCCGCGGCGTTTACGCGATTGAACCGATGCTTCTGCCAATCGCCCGGCGGCGCAGCAGAAGTCGGCGGTGCTTGCACTTCTCCGCCGAAGCGGAATTCGTACACCGAACGGTTGCCGCAATTCGGACACGGAATCAAGAAGGACATTACTTGCCGAATACCTTTCTGGTACCAGCGAGTGGGATGCCGCAGACTGCCGAAGCATCTAGCGTGAGCGCCGCTAAATCTTCCGGTTCGAGATGATGAATGTTTGATTTTCCGCAGGAGCGCGCCAGCATCTGAATTTCCAGGGTCATCGCGCGCAGCAAATTGCGAACGCGCTCTGCGCCCTGGTCAATATCCAGACGATTCATCAGCTCCGGATCCTGCGTCGTGATACCAACCGGGCATCGTCCCGTGTGGCAGTGATGGCAAGCGTGCGGAGCCGCGCCGATGGCGCGGTAGTCGTCCTCGTAAATGGGCTTGTTGCAATTGAGCGCGATTAGGGACGCCGTTCCGATGTAGCAAGCATCGGCGCCGAGAGCCATGGCTTTGGCTGCATCCACGCCGTCGCGAATCCCGCCTGAGATGATTAACTGAACTTCGCCGTAGAGACCGATATCCTCCAACGCAAGACGCGCCTCGCAAACCGCGGCGAGCGTGGGAATCCCGGTATGCTCCTGGAAAATAGCAGGCGACGCTCCCGTGCCGCCTTCCATACCGTCCACAACAATTACATCCGCGCCCGCCTTGGCGGCCAGTTTGACGTCATCATAAACGCGACTGGCACCCATCTTGATAAAGATAGGCACCTGCCAGTCTGTGGCCTCGCGCAATTCCTCGACCTTAATGATCATGTCGTCTGGCCCCAGGAAATCCGGGTGGCGGGCTGGACTGCGCTGGTCAACCCCGATCGGCAAGTCGCGCTGTTCGGCGATGCGGTCTGAGACTTTGGATCCTAGCAGCAGACCGCCTGTTCCCGGCTTGGCACCTTGTCCGATGGTCAGTTCGATGGCGTCGGCTTCGCGCATATGATGAATATTGATTCCATACCGGGAGGGCAGCACTTCGTAGATTAGCGTCCGGCTATTGTCGCGTTCCGCTCTGAGCATTCCGCCGTCGCCCGTGGTATTGGACGAACCAGCCGATGCTGCGCCTTTGGCCAGAGCGACCTTGGCGTTGAAAGAGAGCGCCCCCCAACTCATTCCGGTGATCATGATTGGAATATCGAGCTCAATGGGTTTCTTCGCGAAGCGCGTACCCAGCACGGTCTTGGTGGAGCATTTTTCGCGATAGCCCTCCAGGGGAATGCGTGTCAGAGAACAAGGAAGAAAAGTAAGATCGTCGAAGGTCGCCCAGCGACGCTCGCGCAGAGTGCCGAAGCCGCGAATGGAATACAGTCCTGACTCCGCCTTGGCCTGAATGTCCTCGATCACGCCTGGCGCAAAAATTCCGCTGGTCTGCAGTTCTGCCACGCTAGAGAGCCTCCTGCCAGGTGCGCCACTCGCGCTTGTCGAAATTCCAAAGTTTTCTGCCGGCGATGACCTTTTTGAAATCGGCTGCTGCCGGCTTGCTGCGGCGCACGGCTGGCGGCAGATGAGCGCTCAAGGAGGCTTCCAGTCGTTCGATTTCCGCGGGGTCTAGCGCACTCAGCACAGCGTCTGTTCCCAGGCTGGCGATCTTTCCACCAACGTAGCAAACGGTGGCGTACATCGAATCGGCGAAAGCATCTCCGGCGTCACCGCAAACGATGAGCGTACCTTTCTGCGCCATGAAGCCAGCCATATATCCGCAATTTCCGGCAACAATCACTTCGCCACCCTTCATCGAGACGCCCAGCCGGGCGGCGGCATCGCCGTGGACGATGACCGATCCGTTGCGAAGAGCTGCTGCCGCGCCGCTGCCGGCGTTACCATGGACAACGACCGTTCCGCTCAACATGGATTCGGCAAGACCCCATCCGGCACTTCCCTCTATTTCAATCGAAGCACCGTCGCCCAATCCCCCGCAGTAGTAGCCCGCGCTGCCGGCAATGCGGATGTGAACTCCATGAAGAATCGCAACCGCCAAATTGTGCCGCGCCGCGGGGTTCAGCACCGTGATATCGGTGCTGGATTCCGCGATTAGCTTTCGGATCGCAGCGTTGACTTCGCGAGCACTGCGCCCGGCTGCGTCGATCTCTGCCATACTTGCACCTCTTTGGCCTGTGCTTCGCGAACGATGTAATCTCCCGGAAAGGCTCCGCGCATCGCGATTTCTTCCGTGGCCACAGCAACGAAGCTGGCCGTCTCGGTGTAGAGCAGCGGTTTGAACGAAAACGCGTCCTTTACAAAGCCGAGGGCAGTTTCGGTTGCCACTAAACAGCTGAAAGACCCATCCAGTTCATCGACCATGGATTCCAGCGCCGCGCGCAGACGAAGGCCTTGTGTCAATTTCTCCGCCAGATAAATCGCCACAATCTCGGAGTCATTTTCGGTGTAGAAGCGCACGCCGCGTTCCTGGTAACGCCGTCGGAGTTGATGGTAATTCGTAATGTGGCCGTTATGAACGATGGCAAGATCAGGATAGCCGTGCCCCCAAAAAGGTTGCGAATGGCTGAGATCCACCGCTGATTCGGTGGAAAGACGAGTGTGACCAATTCCATGCTCGCCGCGGAATCCCGATATGCCGAAGCTTTGCTCGAGGCGAGACGGAGAACCCACCTGCTTCAGAATCTCCAGACGACGGCCCACGCTGACCACTTCGACGTTTCCGGAGACGGACTCAATCGCGGAGATTAACGGCCGGAGGTCGCCGTTTTCCCCGAATGTGAAGCGCAGATAGGAGCCCTTTTGCGAAAGATCCTGCGCGCCGAATTTCAGCGCGATCGTCTCTATATCGCGGGCGCGCTGAGAGTGATTGCCATTGTCACCCAGCTTCACTTGGGCCACGAGCCGATGGGGCTGCGGAATCCCATAAAGCGCGACGCCGGCGGAGTCTGGGCCGCGGCAAGCGAGCGACTGCAGCATCGCCAGCAGGACTTCGCCGAGGGGCTGATGATCAGCGCCGGACTTTCGCAGGAAACCAACAATTCCGCACATAATATTTCCGTAATTCTTGTGGTATACTACAAGTATTACAGACAGGGGGCAAGCTTTTCTTGAGTTCCGGCATACTTTTGATCGATTGCCCCGACCGCCGAGGCATTGTCTCCACCGTCGCGCAGCTTCTCTATGGTCACGGCGCGAATATTCTGCACGCCGATCAGCACCAGGATAATTTCGCGGGCATGTTCTTCATGCGGGTGGAGTGGTCGCTCGATGGATTCGACCTGAGCGAGGAAGCTTTCCGCGAACAATTTGCCGCGATTGCGCAGGAGTTCGACATGAGCTGGCGGCTGGCTTGGTCGTCGCAACGGCTGCGCATGGCAATCTTTGTTTCCCGCTATCAGCACTGTTTGCTCGACCTGCTGCACCGCTACCAGCTTGGTGAGTTGGCCGGCGAGATTGCAATGATCGTCAGCAATCATCCCGACGCCGAGGGACTAGCGTGCTTCTACAAAATTCCATTCCAGTACTTTCCCGCAACGGCCGAGAACAGGACGGAGATCGAGGAACGCCAGATCGATTCGCTGAAACTGAACAATATTGATTTGGTGGTGCTCGCCCGCTACATGCAGATCCTGTCAGCCTCTTTTGTAGATCAGTACCCGCGGAGGATCATCAACGTCCACCATTCCTTCCTGCCCGCGTTTACCGGGGCCAAGCCGTATCACGCCGCTTTTCAGCGCGGTGTGAAACTGATTGGAGCCACCAGCCACTACGTGACCGAGGAGCTTGATGAGGGACCGATCATTGACCAGGACGTGACCCGGGTTTCTCATCGGGACCAAGTAGCGGATCTCGTGCAGAAAGGCCGCGACCTGGAGCGTATGGTTCTGTCGCGGGCCGTTCGATGGCACCTGAGTCATCGCATTCTCTTCTACGGAAACAAGACGGTGGTGTTCGATTGAAGATCGCAACTCGAAGCAAGACCGACAAATTGGGCGAAGTGGAGCGCGTTTACCGCATTCTGCACGAGTGGCTCAAGACGGCCAAGCTGTCTCCGGGGGAATTCCTTTCCGAACTAGACCTGGCGGAGCGCTGCGGAACGAGCCGTACTCCCGTGCGCGAAGCCTGTACACGACTGTTGCAGGACAAATGGCTGTCGCGCATCCGCCGCAAGGGTTTCATGGTAACCCCTATTTCGGTGCGCGACATTGTGGATATGTATGAATATCGCAAACTACTCGAGTGCTTTTCCGCGGAAAAAGTTGCACGAATCGCGACAGCAGAACAGATCCAGGAACTGCAAGCCGTCGGCGCACCCGAATCCAGTACTACGGTTAACTTGGCAGACATCCTGCTTGCCAATGTTGCATTTCATCGCCGGCTGTCCGAAATCGCCGGCAACCAGCGAGTGACCAGCCAGCTTTCCCTGATGCTCGACTATGTGACTCGCCTCGATACGCTCTGCACCCAGACCGTACCGGGATGGATCGGCCATACCGACATTCTTCGAGCCATCGCGTCACACCAGCCAGCGGAGGCCCGCCAGGCGATGCAAGTGCACATCGATGACTCTCGGGAGAAGATGATTAGGCTTTTCAGCGCGTGAGTTGCATCGGTTTGTGAAAGATTTCACTGATTCACACATGACCGCGATCAGCGGAAGCAGACGATTCGGGCAGCTCAGAAAGGTGCTCCGCAGTTCGATCCAAATTAGCGAGCGATTCTGAGTGCGTCGCGGAGCTCGACAAACACGCTGCAGCTGCTTTACGTGAAATAAGCGCTTTGATCGGGCGGAAACTGAGCATATTTCTTGGTCGCCGAAAACCGCAGCACGCTTCCGGCTCTTCAAAACAGAACGCCGGCTCAGCGCGCAACTCGTCGGCCCTGGTGAGGTGCTATGGCAGCAGGATCCGGCGAAGCCCAGACGACAACGCCTGCTAGCGACGAGCAGGTGCTCGAGCGCTTCGGATATCGTCAGGAACTGAAACGGTCTCTGGGGTACTTCTCAGCGTTCGCGCTCAGCTTTTCGGTGATTTCTGTTACCACAGGCCTGTTCGCAAATTACGGCTCAGGATTGCAAATCGGTGGTCCGGCGTTTATTTGGACTTGGCTCATCGTGGGCGCGGGGCAGTTCCTCGTCGCGCTGGTTTTTGCGCAACTCGCGCGGCAAATCCCGCTGTCGGGCTATGCCTATCAGTGGACGCGGCAGCTCGCAGGAGAGCGGTTGGCTTGGTGGGCGGGCTGGATCATGATTGTGCAATTCATTGCCGGCATGTCGGGAGTTTGCTATGCCATGGCAAATTATCTCGTCCCTTACCTGGGACTGGCCCAGACAAACCGGAACGTGGTTCTGACAACCGTCGCAATCCTGTTCACAATCTCTTTGATCAATCACTTCGGCATTCGACTCGCAAGTGTGGTCAATGATTTCTCGGTCGTTGCGGAAATCCTTGGCACAGTTTCGATTGGCTTGCTGCTGCTTGCCGTCGCTCTGATTCGCAAAACTCATCCTGTGAGTTTTTTGTTCAGTCATCCTGCGCAGCCATCCGGGCTCGCCTACTTGCCTGCGTTTGCCTCATCCGCGCTGATGAGTGCATGGACCATCGGGGGTTTCGAAGCCGCTGCGAACGTTGCGGAGGAAACCCACATGCCACAGCAGAGAGTGCCCATGGCAATCATTCTTTCCGAGCTTGCCTCGGTGTTTCTCGGGTTCCCCGTGCTTATCGGGTTTACGCTCGCGATTCCTTCCTTGGCCATCGCCAGCACGCATTCCACACCGCTGCTCTACATCATGGAGCACTATTTCCCTCCTTACGTCACGGACGCGGCAATGTTGCTGGTCTTTGTTTCTATTTTTGCGTGTGCTCTGGCAAACGTCACCACGCTGACGCGCATGGTCTGGGCCATGGCGCGAGACGGACAGTTGCCTGCATCCTCGTGGCTGGCTCGGATTAGTGTCCACAAAGTCCCTGCCAACGCTATTTGGACCGTCGCGCTGATTGCCGCAGCTTTCACAAGTTGGGCCAAGGTTGAGGTAGTGATCACCGGAATCTGCACTTTGACGATGTACATTGTTTACGGAATTGTGGTGGCCGCCGCGCTCTGGGCAGCAAGCAGGAAATCCAAAACAGAAAACCGCGCACATCCGGCGGGAGACCTTGCGCCGGTATCCGAACCGTCCGCGGGTCCGGGTACGCTGCAGGTTTCACGGACTCTCTGCTTCGCGGCGCTGGTTTGGATTCTTTTCCTTCTCGCGGTGATTAGTCTTCCGCGCTCGGCTTGGGTCAATTCGATCGCTAGCGCCGCTGCCATGGGAGTGGGTGCCTGTTGGTATTTTTGGGGCCGACCGAAAAAAGCGGCAGATGCAGGAGGTGCTCGACCAGGACACGACTCTCGATCGTAGGTGGACCGCAGCGGCGACGGCGTCGAGCAACGACTTCGTCGCCGCGACTGAGTTCGCATGCGCCGTCAGACGATCAGGGCTGGTCAGTCGAATCTGTGCTTGAGCCTTCGCGATCGCGCGCGGCTTGGGCATTCTTTGTGGCAGCTTGCCCATTTACTGCCGCTCGCCGATGGGCGAAGTATTGTTTGCTCTGGTGTGCTTAGCGAGTGACCGTGTCCGCTAACCCATTTGTGGATTTGAGTGCGCGGGAATGGCCGCTTCACAAAAATATCTAAATTATTGAGGAAAAACGCTTGACAGATCACAAGAGTTCGCTCTATAAGCGCTTAGCAATTATCCCCACACTCGGAGATTCGCGGATCGTTTTTGCCGGCTTGGGTGTTGCCGGCGCTTTTTGCGTTTGGGGACGGTCTTCTCCGTAGCGTATGCACTCATTCAGTGGACGACGCCCGAACGCAGCAGTGGCGCTCGTCTCAAAGCGGAAAGGGAGAAGCTGGCATGACCAAGAGCACACAGGCAGTTAGGTGTTTGCAATCTTTGATTTTTCTCTTTCGACCGTCGCGTCACCGCGACGTGGGCGCGGGCTTCCGGCAGAACGGAGCACAGCGGGACACCGGACCCTGCGCGCACTCTCGCAAACGGCAGGCGGCGGGGGCGGTGCTCCTGGTCGCGATGGTGTTGGTATGGACCGCGCGCGCGTTCCCAGGCGTGACAGCCAGCATCTCCGGAACAATCAAGGACGAGAGCGGCGCAATTATCTCTGGTGCGACTGTTACCGCAACCAATGTGGATACCGGGGTGGCCACGACGCAGACCACCAACTCGCAAGGTTTTTACTCCTTCCAAGTACTACCATTGGGGAAATATGTGATTGACGTGGCGCAAACCGGATTTAAGGCCTACCGCCAGACGGACCTTGTTCTGGACGTGAACTCGGCGTTGGTTGTTGACGTGACGCTGCAAGTCGGGGCGACGTCGGAGAAGGTTGTGGTTTCCAGTTCGACTTTGCACGTGGACACTGAGAATACGCAGATGGGCGAAGTGATCACCGGCGAAGAGATGACGAGCGTTCCGCTCGTCACACGCAGCTACACGGACCTGATGGCCCTACAGCCCGGCGTCGTTTCCACATCGTCCGGCCTCTCCGGCGCTCTTGCAGGTCCGTTCAATTCGACCGGTGTTGTTATGCCGCTCGTATCGGGCGACCTCAATGCCGGAGGACTTTCCGTCAACGGCATGCGTGAAGCAAATAACGGATTCCTGCTCAATGGAGCTACGGTGCAGGAGCCCGGGTTTGGCGGAACTGCGGTAATCCCCGACCTGGATTCCATCGCGGAGTTTCGGATTCTGACCAACAACTTCGACGCGGAATATGGCAATTACAGCGGCGGTCAGATTAATGTGATCACGAAGTCGGGAACCAATGCATTCCACGGAAACTTGTTCGAATTCCTGCGCAATACGGATCTTGATGCGGCCAACTATGTCTTCAACGGTCCGGCAACACGCGGCGTCTATCACCAGAATCAGTACGGTGGCACGCTGGGGGGACCGGTAAAGCGTGACAAGATATTTTTCTTTGCCGATTACCAGGGTAACCGCGTGGTTCAGGGGGTGAATACCGGTGCAGTCGCCGTGCCATCTCAGGCTGAGCACACCGGGAATTTCGCGGATCGCGCCGGCCTCTTGACCGGCACCGTAGGCGGTGCGGCGTGGGCACAAACGCTTCAAGGGGAGCTGGGCTACCCCGTCTCGGCCGGTGAGAATTATTACACTCCTGGATGCACGAGTTCGGCTGTATGTGTCTTCCCGAACGCGCAAATTCCGATGACCGCATTCTCGACTCCGGCAAAGAATATCCTGCCGTTCATCCCTATCCCTAATAACGGAAGTGCTTTCCAGACCACGGCCGAAGCTCTCACCATCAATGACTCGAAAACCAGCGGACGGATGGACGCGAACACCCGGTTTGGTCTGCTTTCCGCGTACTATTTCTTTGACAATTACAGCCTGCTCAATCCCTACCCAACGGCCAACGTCCCCGGTTTTGCTGCCACTGGTACCGGGCGCACCCAGGTTGTCAATCTAGGTGCCACCAAGACCCTGGGGAATTCCTCTGTCAATGAGGCACGCTTCGAGTTCGTGCGCAATAACATCCTGGTGAACGCCCCGGCAAACGGCGGCGCGGTGACCTTGGATTCGCTAGGATTCACCACCGGTGCAAACACACTCGGTATTGACGTGCAAAATCCCGCCATTCAGGGCGTGCCAGAGTTGGACTTCCAGTCGTTCACGGTTGGCGTCCCTAGCCGGCCCAATCGTTACATCGAGAACACTTTCCAGTGGCTGGACAATTACAGCAAGGTGGTGGGAACGCATACTCTGCGGTTTGGCGGAGCCTACCACTATAATCAGTTGGCTCAACAGCTGTCCAACGTGGCTAACGGCAATTTCGTGTATACCACGGCCAGCGAGACCGGCATTGATTTTGCCGATTTTCTGATTGGTGCGCCCGCGCAGTTTGTGCAGGGCGCGGCCCTTCCCTTTAACGGGCGGAGCCATTACATTGGCCTCTATGGACAAGACAGTTGGCGCGTCCGTTCCAACCTGACGTTGAACTATGGATTGCGGTGGGACGTTAGTACTCCTTGGTCGGAACAACACAATCAAATTGAGACCCTTGTTCCCGGCAAGCAATCCGTAACATTTCCAGGTTCGCCAACAGGATGGGTGTTCGCCGGAGACCCAGGAATTCCGCGAACTTTGGCGCCTGTGCGTTACGACAACTTTGCGCCACGCATCGGCATTGCGTACTCGCCAAGCGCCAGCGACGGATTTTTATCCAAGTTGACGGGCGGCCCCGGCCAATTCAGTATTCGTGCAGGGTACGGGATGTTCTACAATTCGTTCGAGGGAGCCACCAGTTTCAATCAGATCGGCGCCGCGCCCTTCGGGTTTTTCTACGTAGGTAACACTCCATCGTTCACAACTCCTTTCATTAATCGCCAGAACGGCGTAAGTCAGCTGCAGCGATTCCCGGTAGCCTTCCCTCCGCTGAACGCCAGCCCCAGCAATCCGGATAACTCCCTCAACTGGACGGTGTTGCTCCCCATCGTCAGCTCGCCCGCCATTGACATTCATAACCGCCTGCCATACGCGGAGGATTATGAGCTATCGATCGAGCGAGAGTTTTCCAAGGGAACGTTGCTCACTCTGAGCTATGTCGGAACGCAGGGACATCGCCTTCTCTCTACGCTCGAGTCCAATATCGGAAGCCAGTCTCTATGTCTGTTCTTGTTGAATCCCGCGTTATCGCCTGGAAAAGTCAACCCGAACCTGGCTCCTGGCAGCTCGAGTTGTGGGCCCGGAGGCGAGGATCCGGGCGTGGGCAACCCGATCACTTTGGCGCCGGGCGTGTCTGCTCCTGGATTTCCCGGAGTAACCTCATTTGCCACGACTCGTGTGCTCGACGGGTTTAACTCACCCAGCTCCGACAATTTCCAGAGTAACGGTTACTTCACCACGATCGGCAATTCCGGTTACAACTCGCTTCAGATTAATTTTCGCCATACCAGCAAGCGCCTGCAGACATTGGTGGGTTACACCTACAGCAAATCGCTCGATGATGCTTCCGGTTACGGCGAACAGCTTAACCCCTTGAACCATGCCGCAAGTCGATCACTTTCGGCGTTCAACGAAACCCATAACTTCGTTGGCAGCTACAACTACAACTTGCCCATCGACCTACTGGACGGCCCCAAGCGCTTGACCAATGGATGGCAAATTAGCGGCATTACACGGTTTGCCACAGGCGTCCCCGTAATCATTTACGAGACAGATGATCGCTCTTTGCTCGGCACCGCCTTCACCGGTCCCATCGTCAACGATGTCGACACGCCGAATTACGCTCCGGGACCCTTGCAGATCACGAATCCGCGTTCCGGACTTCCGTATTTCAACACCTCCTTATTCAGTTTGGAGACGCTGGGACAGTTGGGCAATTCCAAGCGTCGCTTCTTCAATGGCCCCGGAATCAATAACTGGGACATGGCCTTGGTGAAGAACACGATTCTGACGGAAAGATTCAATCTGGAGTTCCGCGCAGAATTTTTTAACATATTCAATCACGTCCAATTTGAAAACGTGCAAGGGAACATCAACGCATCGAACTTCGGGTTTGCACAAGCGACGGCTCCGCCCCGGATTATACAGTTTGGTCTCAAACTGGCGTTCTAGGACGCTCCCGTTACGCGACATTGCGGACGGCGCACGATGTGGTTGGCAGGCTGTAGATAGACTGCGAGTCGCGTCTGCTGTTTCGGTCGCGTCGGGAGTGATTCCAGTCGGCCTGCGGCGAGACCGAGGCCGAGGGCAATGGATGGGTTCAGCGAACGGCCGTTCGACGAGGAGAGACACAGCTCCCCGTTTTTCGCTCGCCAGAGAAGAGCCCCTGCGGGTGAAAAGCGAAGCCCAAGCCGACGTCCTGTGGGCGGAGCGATGCTAAACCGAGGGAGCGCGCGGGTAAAATTGCGGAGCTACATGCTGTTGTAAATCAACCATTCTCCCGAGCTGCTTACCGTAGCCCCTTCGCTTCAAGGCTTCTGTCAGAATTCTCGGACCTTCCTCGCGATACATGCAGCGCAAAGCCGCAGGATTCACGCACGCGAAGCTCGGACTGTAGTTTCTTCACCACCGCTTCACTGCGGTCGCCCGCAATGCGACGGATCAGCAGTTCGGCGGCTGCAATCCCCAGCTGATGCTTGGGCAATTCCACTGTCGTCAAACGCGGTCGAAAAACTCCCAGCCACGGATAATCGTCGAAACTCACCAGTCCGAAATCCTCAGGGCAGCGCAAACCCATTTCTTCCGCCGCCTGCAGCAATCCCACCGTCATCAAATGATTTGCCACATAAATGCCATCCGGCCGGTGCGATAGCAATGCATGTCCAGCGCGCAATCCGGATTCGATCCGGTAATCTCCTTCGATCACCAGTTCGGGTTCGAATCGCAGGCCTTCCGCCTTCAGCGCATCATGGAAACCTTCCCAGCGCGCCAGGGCGTTGCTTACCTTCCGCGGGCCGCCAATCAATCCTATGCGCCGCCTCCCCGAACGCGCCAGGTGGCACACCGCGTCGTACGCGCCCTGGTAATCGTCGGTAATCACGGCATCCTTGGTCAATTTCGGATACGTGCGCATCACCAGCACAAAAGGGATGTTAACTTCTTTGATCATCTGCCTCAGCGATGGCCGAAAGTCCTCGGCGGCTTTTGTGAGCAAAATTCCATCCACGCGTTTGGAAAGCAACAACTCCACAGCCGCTTCTTCCTTGGCGAGACTGTCATCGCTGTTGCACAGCAGCAAGTTGTATCCGTGACGTTGCGCGGCATCCTCCGCGCCGCGCACAACCATCGGGAAAAATGGGTTGGCGATATCCGGCACGATCATTCCGATGGTGTGCGTCCGCTGATTCGCCAGGCTCCGCGCGATCAGGTTGGGTCGGTAATTCAGCTTGCGGATCGCTGCCTCCACACGCTTGCGCAGCTTTTCTCCGACATGGCTCTTGTGATTGACCACCGCAGAGACGGTGAAGACGGACACGTCTGACTCGTGAGCGACGTCATAGATGCTCGCGGCCTTGGTCGTTTTGTTACGTCTCATTTTTTCCAAGGAGGCCATGAGTTACCAGCCTTGCCCGGGGGAAGGCCATCAATTCTAGAATTCCTCCGAGTCAGCTCCGTCAAGTGCGTACGCATTCGTATCGCGAGGCAAGTGGCCGCCGCTTGTCCGCTCCCGTGGTGGCCAAGTCAATCGTACGCTTGTCTTCGAGACCTAGACTCGATCTGTTTTCCACAACGTGTTGAGTCTGAATCGCAGACGCTGACTCTTCCAGTTCCACGGAAAGCTCAGCGATGCTTTCGAAGCGTCGCGCGCGCCAGGGTTCCTCGATCTTCGTTGTGAACCAGCGGCCAACCCTGCCATAAGGATTGCCGGCGCAACCGCTTTCGTGGATCTACATGCCAGCGAAGTGCCCCTTCCGAAAATGCTCACGCCGCTTCCGGATTTGGAATCAAAATATCGCGCACCACCGCATCCAAATCGTGGCAAGCCGTAACGAACTGCCGCAAAGTCCGTCGCGTCGGCGCGAAGGAATCAAATTCCTCCACCGTTAATCCGCCCTCGGCGTTCGCGCGGCGGAAATCGGCGAATCTCCGGGACAGCTCCGCGACGATCTCCGCGCGCACCGGCTCATCGATTCGCGAACGCACCTCGATATCGCTCGCGTTGAATCGCACTTGCCACGCGCACGGCGGCGAAATCACCATGTCCCCTCCAATAAATTCGCTCCAGTGCATGTGATTGCGAAACGCCGCCGACAGCAGCCGGATGCGATAGCCTCGCTCTCTGAATATCCTGTATGCCTTCTTCAGGACTGCCACTCCCGCCCATTCCAGATATCCCGGATCAATCGCGATATTTTCTTTTTCCATCACGATTTTCAGCCAGTCGTCCAGGCGCCCCACCATCAGCGTGCACACCGGCCCCATGCTCGCAATTTCCTTGCCTTCCTTTTCGCGCCGTTGCAGGCCGCGCTCCACTGCTTCAGCCACGGCGATGCACTGCGGCAAAGTGAACGACACGGTCGCGTTGATGCTCACTCCGCGGTAGGTCGCTTCTTCGATCGCCGGAATTCCCGCGCGCGTCACCGGAATCTTCACGATCATGTTCGGCGCGAGCTGGCTGAATTCCATCGCCTGCTTCACGATTGCCTGGCTGTCGCGGAAGAGCCGTGGGTCGGTCTGTATCGAAAGTCGGCCGTTGCGGCCGTGCTGCGCATCGAAGATTGGCTTGAGCAGAGCCGCGGCGCGGATGGAAATTTCGCGCACCACTTGCCAGGCGATCTCGTCTTCGGTCGCCGTGGGCATTTCTTTGATCAGTTCTTGTATGCGCGCCTTCCAGAAACTCATCTCCTTCTTCAGCACGCCCACCACAATCACCGGATTGCACGTGGCGCCCACCGCGCCGTGCTCGATCGAATAGGTCAACTCCTCGATGGAAGCGGAATCGTTCCACAAACAGGTGGGTGTGGTTTGCGTCATCTTGTGCAGGGGACTCTTGTAAACAGTTTCAGTGGTGCGCATCATGTATTCCGTCCATTCGCCGAATCTTGTCAGCGCTGCAAGGCGCGCCTCAAGACGCCGCCCGCACATCCGCAAGCGCCACTTCAATCGGTTTCGCCTGCAGATATGATTTTTCAGCTGCGACTGCGATGGCCAGCGCTTTCAATCCATCGTCGCCCGTAACCCGCGGCGCAAGGTCGTGCAGCATGTTGTGCACAAAATCCCGCACCTCGGCCAGGTAAGCGTCCGCAAATCTCGCCAGAAAATGATCGGCCAGGCTGCGCTCGCCGCCTCTGGCCGACAGAAAGACAGCCGGCGCCTGTTGCAGGCTGCCGACAAAAATCGAGCCCTTCGATCCAATGATCTCGGTGCGCACGTCATATCCGTAAACCGCCTGCGCATACGACTCGACGTTCCCAATCGCGCCGCGCCGGTACGACAGGTTCACCACGCTTGCCACCAGGTCTCCATGCGTCGCCAGTTCCGGCCGGATCGTTGTCGTCGTGTACGCATGCACCGCGCTGACTTCGTCCTGCATCATCCAGCGCGCCAAATCGAAATCGTGAATCGTGTTTGTATAAAAAAGCATTCCGTTGATGCGCGACTCGTATGCCGCAAGCGGAGCCCATTCCTTATCGCGGCCCAGCGATTTGAAAATCACCGGAACGCCAATTTCGCCCGCTTCAATCCGCTTCATCGCCGCCGCATAAGCAGCGTCGTAGCGGCGCATGAATCCCACCTGCAGTCGCCGACCCGCCTTCGCCACGGCGTCAAGTGCTGCCCGTGCGTCGTTGAGGTTCAGCGCCAGCGGCTTTTCGCACAGCACATCTTTTCCCGCACGCACCGCGGTCTCCACCGCTTTCGCGTGAAATTTGTCCGGAGTAGCGATCAGCACCGCGTCCAGATCCTTGCGCTCCAGCATCGCGTCCAGGCCGCTGTAGCAATTCTCGATCTCGAGCTCTTCCGCCACCACACGCGCGCGTTCCGCGGAAGCGTCCGCAATCGCGACCAGCCGCGCCTCCGGCACGAGCCGCCGCAGATTCTCCGCGTGCCGCTTGCCCATCTCTCCCACGCCCAGCACTCCAACTCCCAGCTTACGCATCCGGACTTCTCCCCTAGGAACTTGGCCTTTTGGTCGCGATCGAGAGTCGCAAGTCTAAACCGCCAACTCAGCGTCTAACGCGTTCCTGCCACTGCTTCCAAATCATTTACGACACCCCGCAAGTAATTCAGACTCGCCGCAATGCTCTGCGCCGGCGGAATCGGCGTTGCGCCGAATTTCACGTCCTGCTCCACCACCGACCATCCCGAATATCCGTTCTTCACCAAGGTCCGGAAAAACGCCGGGAAATCAATGCTGCCCTGTCCGATCACCGTGAAGACCTTGTGCTCGACGGCCTCCTCGAACGTCCACTTGTTGCGCCGCGCCTGTTCCAGCACCTTCGTGTCGCAATCCTTGATGTGCACAAACCGCAGCTTGCTCTTGTATTTCTCGGCCTCTTTCACGGAATCGCCATAACCGTAAACGCAATGCCCTGTATCCAGGCACAAGCCGACATTCGTGTGCGACGTAGCATCGTAAAAACGCTCGCACTCTTCAGGCGTCTCGACGTAAGTCGCGATGTGCGGATGAAACACCAGATCCAGCCCAAACTCGTTCGCCACCTTTTCCGCATCCGCCACAATGTTCCCGATGTGCTTCCACTGCTCCGCGCTCAGCGTAGGACATCCTTTATCGTAAGCGCGTCCCGAAAACGCGTTGCGCTCGGGCGATTGGTCATCCGCAATCACCAGGAACGGCGCTTTCAAGGTCGCCAGCAAATTTCCGACCTTGCGAATTCTCTCCATCACGGCCTGGCTCGCCGCCGGATCGGTCATTTTCACCGGGACAAACGAAGCCAGCAGCTTCAGCTTGCGCTTTTCCAGCTGCGGCTGAAGGATTTTCGGATCGGTGGGAAAAAATCCGTATGGCCCCAGCTCCGATCCCGTGTAACCCGCTTCCACCATTTCATCCAGCATCTTCTCGTACGATTGCTCCCACGAAGGCCCGGGATAATCCAGCACCCCCCAGCTATCCGGCGCCGAAGCAAATAGAAATCGCTCGCTGATTGCGCTCATGCTTTCCTCTCCCTGAAGAAATTGAAATTACTCGCGCAGCTTTTGCCGCGACTACTGCCACGGTTCCAGCACTACTTTCATTGATTCCGCTTCCGCCGATTTCTTCATCGCCGCATCCACGTCCCGCAATCCGTACCGGTGCGTCACAAACTCCCGCAGCGGATAATTCTTCATGTAGCGCGCCATCTGCCGCATGCTCGGCCCGTAAGCTGCCGGTTCTTCGCCGCCCACGCCCAGAATCCGCGCATTCTTCGCGCAAATATGGCGGTGCGGACTCAGCGGCACCTCGCCCAAATCCGAAAAATTCCCGGCCTCCACCAGCAATCCTCCCACGCGCAGCATCTCCAGCGCCTCCGGTACCGCTTCGGGCACTCCGGCGCATTCAATCACCATGTCCGCGCCGCGCCCGTGCGTCAAATCCTTCACCATCTGCAGGCGCTCTGCCTTGGACGTGCTCCCGGCATTGATCACAGCATCCGCGCCCAGCCGCTTCGCAAAATTCAAGCGGTACTCGGACTTATCCACCGCAATGATGGTACCCGCGCCCAGCATGCGCGCCTTCATCAGAAAACACATCCCCAATGGACCGACGCCCAGCATGACCGCAGTGTCGTCAAACCGGAATGACTCGTTCGGAAACGCGGACATCTGTTTTGCCCGATCCAGTCCCACCGACACCGCGAAAATCTCCGTCAGCACCGCGACCTCCGACGGCAAATCGTCCGGCACCTTCACCAGAAAACTTCCCGGCACCACATACATGTACTGCGCCCATCCGCCAAACAGATGCGGCGGATTCTTCGCACTCAGGTTGTTGCCGTAATCGGTCGTCTTCTCGCAGCAGTAGTACGGGAAATCGTGCCGGCAGTAATAACACTCGCCGCACGCCACGTTCGCGCCAACCACCACGCGATCTCCTTCGCGCAGCTCGACGCCCTCGAAGTCCGCGTACTTTCCGTCTCCGCCAATCGCCGCAATCGTTCCGACATTCTCATGCCCTTGGATAATCGGAAATTCGAGCACGCGGCCGCCGTACTGCGTGGTGTAACCCTGGAACGTGTGCTTGTCGGTGCCGCAGATCCCGGACATTTCCATGCGAATCAGCACACAACCGGCAGCGGGTTGCGGCAAAGGGTATTCGCGTATCTCGTACTTGCCGGGTTTTACCAACGTCGCTGCCAGAACGCCCGCGGTTGACATGGATTGGTGGCCTTCGTCGTGCCGCGCTCCGGCAAAATAGCCGGATCTCTTCAAGTAAGATCTAAGTTCGATCCACGCAGCTCGCTGCCTCGTTTTGCGACCGGCATAGACGATGTTTTCCTAACCGGTTATTATGGCCGCAAGAGCTTATCGTGCCCGCCCCGCCATTGTCAAGGCGTTTCCAGGATGGTCGGGACATGCTTGCTGAGGCCTCGTGCGAAAGCAGGCGCTTCGACGACCACAGAATATCACAGACCGCAAGCTGTGTATTTACAGTGCTTATCGATGCGCTCCCTCGCCGGCAACCGACTCCTCTTCTCGTTCTGGGTTGGCGCGGAGCTAACCAGCCGTTTGCAACGACGAGATGGCGCGCTCGAGTCATGCGAGGGAAGCGGCCGCCTACGCTATTGATGCCATCGTCACACGTTCTGAAATAACCGTTTAGATCGAGGCCGTCGATCGGCCGACCGCTAAGGCCGATGGGAATTCCCGGCAACGACACCGAATCGCAGCAGGTGCGACCCCTTTCCACCGATTGCTCGCAGAAGTGCTTTGCGAAGGAAACTCGACGCTCCTTGCAACTTCACAGGGATGGGTCGAATTGAGATTGCAAATGTCGGTCGCCTCTCGCACGGGAGCGTTTGCTGGTGGGGAGCCGGTTCGTCCCTACGAGCAGAAACTTGCCGAGCCTCCTTACCGAGTCCCTGCGTGTGTGCGCCTCTGGCAGTCTGCGAATCTAAAGGTCGACAGAAAGCTGCGCGGCAATCTCCGATTCCGCGGGATCCCGGCCCAAGCAGGCCCGAGAGCCTGAGATCTCTAGTTCGATTCGACGTGCTTGGCGGCGCAGCGAACCCAGGTGTCGGTGGCCCCGGCTAGCTTTCAGCGCTGAACCGGCTGGAGCACTCCGTGAAACGTGCCGGGCGAGTGATCGAGTGGGCGCCGAAGGAATTCGGACGGTGGGAGTATCGAATGCGCAATGCTCGAGAGCAGGTGACCCGAGCGGAGATTGCGCAGCAAGTGTGGCACTTCCCTTTTGCCAAGCCAACCAACGTCGTGGACGTTTACGTCAGCTATCTGCGAAACAAGATTCACGGGCCGTTCGATCGCAAGCTGATTCATACCCTGCGAGGAATTGGACACCAGATGCACGGAGTGGCGAGTGTGCCTGCACGCGGACGCGCAGTACCCGCTGCGTGACCCGATAAACACGCAAAGACCTGAGATAGCGGGTGTTACGGGAAAGGTGGTCCTGATTGAGGGTCGAGGGCTATTGGACCTAAGCCAGTTTACACGATACGATTGCCCCTCGGAGTGCGCTCTGTTGCCGCCCAAGAACGCGATCGACGAGGTTGTTTCCGGTCGGACGGTTTTCCTGACCGGTGCCGGAGGTTCCATCGGCTCGGCTTTGGCCAAGGCCGTGATCCGACTGGAGCCGCGGCTACTGCTTCTTCTCGACCACTCAGAGCGCAATCTACACGACATCGATTCAGAGTTGGCCACCGCGATGGATCGCAATTCGTACAAATCCGTCGTCGGCGATATTTGCGATGCCAAGCTGTTATCCGAGATTTTTCGGCGTTATCGCCCAGATGTCGTCTACCACGCGGCGGCCTTCAAGCATGTTCCGCTGATGGAGAACAACCCGTTTGCGGCTGTTCGCAACAACGCTTTGGGAACTGCTGGTCTCGCCAGGCTTGCTCAGGCAGAAGGTGTCGCGAGCTTCGTCATGGTCTCGACGGATAAAGCTGTCAACCCAATCAGCATTATGGGTGCCTCCAAGCGTGTAGCGGAACTTGCGCTACTGAATTTGAACAACGCCAAGAACCGGATGAGTGCAGTGCGGCTGGCAAACGTATTGGGTTCTCAGGGAAGCGTTGTCCCGACGTTCCTGAGCCAAATCTCCCGCGGCGGTCCCGTGACCGTCACCCACCAGGACGTGTCCAGGTACTTCCTGACGATGCGTGAGGCAGTGGAACTGATACTCCTGGCATCGGGATTGGAGGAAAGGGGAAGCATTTTCGTTCCTCCAGTGGGCGCGCCGGTCAAGATTCTAGACATTGCTCTTGAATTAATAAGTCACGCTGAACCTAAATCTCGCCTGGACATTCCAGTTACCTTCACAGGACTTCGTGCTGGCGACAAGATGGCGGAGGAATTCCTCTCTCGGGATGAATCCACAGAGCCGACCGTCGATCCGAGACTGCTGCGAGTTAAATCCAGAGAAATTCCGGCAGAAAGTTTCGCTACTCAGATGGAGGATCTTTCCCGATGTGTTGACGAGCGAAACCTTACCGCCATGATCGAAACACTTTGTCAAATCGTTCCGGACTATCGACCGACGGAATTGCTATCTCCCTCCAGCCTGGGATCTTCGGTTTAACGCCATGCAGCGAAAGATTGCGGCAATCACGACATCGCGAGCCGACTACGGCCATTTGTACTGGCCCTTAAGGGATTTGTCGGACAGCGAAAATGTAGATCTGAAAATCGTCGCGCTTGGGTCGCATCTGTCACCTGAATTCGGGAATACTTTCCAGGAAATTGTAAATGACGGCTTCACGATCCACGCCCGCATCGAATGTTTGCTCAGTTCGGATACCGATGTGGGCATGGCTAAGACGATCGGCATCGCCACGTTGGGATTGGCGGATCTGTTCGGGCAGATGCGGCCAGACCTGCTTTTGCTGATCGCTGATCGTTACGAAATGCTGGCTCCGGCGTCGGTGGCTCTGGCGCTGCGGATTCCCATAGCTCACATCGAGGGCGGCGAGGTGAGCGAGGGCGCGATCGACGACGCTGTGCGCAACGCCCTTACGAAAATGAGCCATATCCACTTCACTTCGACGCACGCCGCTCGGGAGCGAGTGATCGCGATGGGCGAGGAGGAATGGCGTGTGCACAGGGCGGGCGCTCCATCGCTTGATCATTTGCGCCGGCGAACGCTTCTCAGCCGGGAACAGGTGGAGGAGCGGCTGACAGTTGATCTTCGGCGGCCGACTGTCCTGGTGGTATACCATCCGATGACCATCGCTCGCGACACGCTGCAAGAAACCGACGCTGTCTTCGCAGCCCTGGAAAATCTTACGGAGCAAATCTTGTTCTGCTACCCGAACGCAGATGCGGGAAGCAGGGAATTGATAGAGCGGACGAAGGAATTCATCTGCCGCCGAGGCGACGGAAAAATCTTCATGAATCTCGACTCGATAACCTTTCTGAGTCTGTTACGTCAGGTCGACGTGCTGGTTGGAAACTCAAGCAGTGGAATCATGGAATCCGCCTCGTTTGCGCTGCCGACCGTAAACGTTGGGATACGCCAGCAAGGGCGCGAACGGGCACGAAATGTATTGGACGCCGCCGCTGATCCCAGAGCCATTCTCGAAGCTGTGAGCACGGCAAGATCGCCTGAGTTTCGCCAATCGTTGTCAGGCATGGTCAACCCGTACGGTGAAGGGTTTGCTTCCGAGACGATCGTCCGCGTACTAACCACGATTCCTCTCTCGCAGGATCTTCTGCTGAAACGTCATTCGGGCATTGCTACGTCTGTCGCTGTTCGCGCCCGTTCGCAACAATCATGAGGATACCGCTGTCCGCTCCGGAAATCACCGAGCAGGACATTGAGGCGGTGACGGGCGTTCTTCGCACGTCGAACCTTAGCTTGGGTCCCAAGGTCGGGGAGTTCGAGCGCGCGATTTCTGATTACGTGGGTGCCTCCGACGCGATTGCCGTACACTCCGGAACCAGCGGTTTACACCTGTGTATTCGAGCCCTGGGCATTTCTGAAGGCGACGAAGTTCTGGTGCCCTCTTTTGCCTTTGTCGCAGTCGCGAACGCAGTCCGCTATGAAAAGGCGACTCCCGTGTTCGTTGATATCGACCCGCAAACGCTCAACCTCGATCCGAGCCTGCTCGAAAAGGCAATCACTCCGCGAACTCGGGCGATCCTTGTCGTACACACCTTTGGCTGCCCCGCGGAGCTAACGAGCATATTGCAGATCGCCAGACGCCACGGTCTGTTCGTTATCGAAGATGCTTGTGAGGCCATCGGGGCAGAATACGAGGGGCAACGAGTAGGCGCTTTAGGGGATGTCGGGGTCTTTGCGTTTTATCCCAACAAGCAGATTACAACCGGAGAAGGCGGCGCGGTCGTCACCAACAACTCCGAAATCGCGCTAAAGGTTAGAAAGCTTCGCAACCAAGGGAGAGATGATTCAGGCGAGTGGTTTCAGCATACGGAATTGGGGTACAACTACCGGATCTCGGATATCAATTGCGCGCTGGGAATCGAGCAACTCAAGAGAATCGATGCCATTCTGGATCGACGGGAATCAATCGCTCGCCAGTACAGTGTCATACTTCGTTGCGTTTCTGACCTGATAATCCCGGCGATGGTGTTGCCTCGTCGTAAAATCAGTTGGTTCGTCTACGCGGTCCGACTGAGTCGTCGTTTCGACAAAGAGCATCGCGATTGGATCGTCAATGAAATGAAGTCGCGTGGGATCGCTTTGGGCAGATATTTTGCGCCCATTCACTTGCAACCCATTTATCAGCCGTCCGACAGCGGCCAAACCGCTCTCCCCGTGACAGAGTTCCAAGCGTCTCGCTCGCTTGCATTGCCATTCTTCAATCGAATCCGGGAAGAGGAAATCAAAGAGGTTTGCCAGACGCTGGTCGAGCTGATTCGACCGGGGTGATGGCATCGTTGCAAAATATCAAATTTGAAATCGACAGGCGCGCCCGCGGCGGGAAACAGAATCGGAACGACTGCGAAGCAGATTCCGACCAGAGTTTGCATACCCGCGCCAGCGCACCGGGTTCGCCATGGAACTAGCAAGTCCGGAACAAGAACCGCGTGCAAGACACCCGGCACGCGCCGCTTTGCGCATCGCTTCGGTTGAAGGCCACGAGAAGCCGCTGGCGATTGCGTGTCCAGCGGAGCGTTCGTCCTCAGTTCCTAAGAATGCGACTTGCTTCATCGGCTCATTCCGCATTCTTTTTGTGCGACGGAGACCGACCTGTGCATTTGCAAGACCCAATTCGTTTCGGCACACTAGAATGGGCTTAGAAGAATTCCAGGTACACCTGGCTTGCGCATCGTCCCATTGTGGATTCCCGCGAGCCAATTCGGGAAAAAACGGGAGAAAGTGTATGAAAACGCGGAATAACGCTTTACCCTCGCACAAAAAAGCCCTCGTGACAGAAGCGAATCTCTCCAGCTGTGTGCTGGCGAAAAGTACGCATCCGGAGCCGTACTGCTACTGGTAGATTACCCAACAGTATATATTGGTCTTGACTCGGCGGATCACCTCGATTAAAGATCAGACGCCACAGTTCCAGCGCCCGCTGGGAGCGAGCGAATGCAGTTGCTGCATGGTAGGAAGCCCCACCATGGCAACTTCCTTCGACCTCCTTCGCTCGTCAGACGACGACGGCCCAACGACCCGCCGCAACATGCAGTCAAGAAACAGTCCGTCTACAAGCGGAAGAAGTAGTCTCCGCGAGCAGCAGTCAAGCAGCTAGATTCAATCGAGAATTTACCGCATGACCCGGGCATTCTTTGGGCACTGCATGTGCCCTAAAGTGTTTTCGGAAAGGAACCCAATGATTACCAAGGTGGTTGCAGTGGAGTACGTTCGCCGCATGCGGGGCGGCTCGCAAGCGCATCTGTTGCGCTGTTCGGATGGAGAATACTATGTCGTGAAATTTCAAAACAACCCGCAAGGAACCAGAATCCTTGCCAACGAATTGTTGGCGGCAGTTCTGGCGGGTCGCTTGGGTCTGCCGGTTCCTGAAAGCGCTATCGTGGATGTGGCGGAGCTTCTCCTGAAGCGAGCGGACGATCTCACAATTCAGAGCGGACGAGGAAATGTTTCCTGTAGTCCGGGAACGTGTTTTGGCTCCCGTCTTCCTTCTGAGGCAGGTCCATACGGCATCCGCGTTCCAATCGAAATCCACAGTTTTCTGCCCGATTGCCCACCCCAGAAAGTCAGGAACAATGCGGAATTTGTCCGGATGCTTGTGTTCGACAAATGGACGTGCAACAGCGATTTTCGGCAAGTCATGTTCACGCGCGCCAGTGGCTCCCGAGACTATACTGTCACGATGATCGACAACGGGTGCTGCTTCAACGGCCTTGAATGGAGCTTCCCGAATCTCCCAAGAGGGGGGCTCTCCCCAAGAGCATCTGCCTACGAAACGGTCCTGGGAATTGATTCTTTTGAGACGTGGATTCAGATTCTGGAAGACGACGCTGGCGGACAATTGCTCGATCATCTTGCAGACGAGATACCTCCGGAATGGTATCAGCGTGATAGGAAGGCGCTTCATGGTCTGCTCGGGGACTTAAACCGCAGACGCCATCACGTGAGAGCATTGTTGTACACGACTCGATGGAAGTTTCCGCAGTGTTTTCCAAATTGGGCGAGCAAGCATACGCTGATCTATAGCCCGCTGGCGCAGTCTCGGCCGCTGCGGGCGAAGGCCAAGGAAGCATAATGCGACCACTCAGCGCCAACGTGATTGAACCTGCAGGCCGCGCGGCGCCTGGTTCCGGCAGAACCGCCGTCAGGAGACGAACAGCAAAGTGGGAGCGCCCCTAGGCGTGGAGAACTTGGTTAACGGGCGCCGAGTTGTTGCACGTTCCGCGCGCGACCGCAAATTCGATTCGGCACCGACCCGCAAGGTCTATGGGATACAGGACGAAACCAGAATTGATCGGCGGCGGCGGTTTCTGCTTCTTCAGCACACACTTCGGTATGGCTACTTCCCGGTGCCTGGCACCGCTGTTCACTGATTCCAAGCATCCGATGTTGCGAACCGGCACACACTTGGAGCGGTTTGAGAACACTTGTTCCGAATCATTACAGAATTGCGCAGGTTCAAAACTACTTTCGGCCGTGGTGGCGATTTGCTTTGACACATTCGCCTGTTTTCTTTACAGTTTAAGCCCCTTCTAGATTTCTCGCAGTTTTCCCCCTTCCTCTGGAGCCGTCATGCGTCTGTTAGTCGCCGAGAACGATCCCGCCCTCGCGACATTTCTGCAAGAAGGTTTCGACCACGAGCATTATGCCGTGGATGTCACGGGCGACGGCGATGACGCGAAGTACTGGATCGAACGGCGTCATTACGACCTGGCGATCCTAGACTTGAATATTGAGCGGGGCCGGGGCACGCACGTCCTGCAATTCGTCCCGGCCAAACGGAGTCAACTCCCCATCCTGGTTCTCTCGAGCCAGAGCCGTGCGGAGGACTACGCTCGAGTTCTGGATCTCGGTGCAGATGATTTGATCTTGAAGCCCTTCTTATTTCCAGAGTTGGCCGCCAGGGTGCGCGCCGTGCTGCGCAGGGTCGCGAGTTCTGCGGAAACCGCGTTGTGGCTGGACGATTTGCAGTTGAACTGCGTGGACCACTCCGTGAAGCGCGCTGGACGCGTGATTGAATTGACGCCGAAGGAATTCGGACTTCTGGAATGTCTCATGCGTAATGCCGGAAAGCACGTCACCCGAGCGCAGATTCTCAATCAAGTGTGGAAGTTACCAAATGGCACGCTGACAAACGTCGTAGACGTTTATGTGAACTACCTGCGAAGCAAGATCAACGGCCCTCTCGATCGCAAGCTAATTCACACCGTGCGAGGAATTGGTTACCAAATGAATACAGTTGCTGACCGCGCCGGTCCGCAATTTGTAGAGAGCAAGGAATGAAATGGCTCAACACGTGAGTTACGGCCTGATTGCGTTCGACGAAGTCCAGCGCGAGAAGGTCATTATCGAACAGCTTCCGCATGTCCGTTGGATCGCACGTCGCATTCACGCCCGCGTCCCGCCCCAAGTGCTCCTGGAAGACCTGGTGCATGCTGGGATTCTGGGTCTTCTCGAAGCGGTGAACAAATACGATCCCAACAAGAACGTTCAACTGCGTGACTACGCCGCGTTCCGTATTCGCGGTGCGATTCTGGACAGCCTCCGAGAAGTGGATTGGGGCACACGCGGCCTCCGCCGCAAAGCGCGGCGAATCGAAAGCGCGATTTCAGAATGCAGAGCACGGTTTGGCCGCGATCCCACGGAACCGGAGATTGCCGCCGAAGTCGGTGTCACGCTGCAGTTCTTCCAGCACCTTCTCGGAGACCTGCATACTCTGGACCTGGTAAGCCTGCAGGAGTTCGCTGGCAAGGACCGTTTGAGCGACGATGTACTGGCAGATCGTGTTGGAGAAGAAAACGATCCGTTCTGTCAGACCCTGCGAGCCGAGATGGTCGTGCTGATGGTGAAAGCGGTGGGCGAGTTGCCGCGGCAAGAGCGACAAGTGCTCGCTCTGTACCACTACCAAGAACTCACGATGAAGAACGTCGGTGTCCTGATGGGGATTGGAGAATCACGCGTGTCGCAATTACACACGAAGGCGATTTTGCGCACGCGAGTTCGGATGCACGAGCTGTTGCGAACATCCTAGTTGTGTTTCCGAATCCGCGGTCGACCGACGATCTGCCTTGCGCGAGACACACAATCTTCCAGCCCCCCGGAGAGATTCTCGATTCCTCCCACAACCGACGCTACCTTGGGCAGTGAGCGGTCTCGTTGCCAGCCGCGGACCAGCCGAGGCGCAACCGCGCCTACCACGCCGCCCCTGTACAGGAAGTCGAAGAACCGTCGCAGCGGTAGCGCTGGCGGTTATAGCCGTAAACGGTGAGATCTCGCTTCATCAAATCGATTAAGCGAAAGCGCGTGTCCCGATGATCGGATGTGCCGACGTGTCGTTGACCGATCCAGTAACAGAACGAAAGCGCCACTTTCGTGCAAGCCTCGCACGCGCTCCGGGAAAATCTCGGAGCGAGAAGCCATTCAGCGAACTTGCACGGGAGTTCTGAATTCGCCTTGTTGTTTATGGGAAGTGGCGGATTCTGTACCGGCAGCATCGCAGGATGCCAATGCGAAGTCTTTGACGCGTTCATCGACGTGACCTGTCAAGGCTTCACCTGAAGGGCACTGATTTGACGTTGCAAGGTGGTTGTCAAGAAACTTGTGACCACAGAGCGTTACAACCTTGGATCGATCAGCACAAGTGTGGGTGACGGTCTCATGAGCGAAGCGCGGACCGATTTTTGCGGGAAATGTCGCGCCGAGATTGACTCGACCCGAGGAGTCGAGTTCACACGAAAAGACGGAACCAGAGTCTGTGAGTCTTGCTTCGGGAAAAAACCCGGCGGCCCAGGAACGATTGGCCCAACTGAAATCACCCGCCGTTGCTTCGGTTTCCACTAATGCATTTCAATCTGCTTGCGCTGATTCGCCGCATTTTCAGTCATGGCGGCGCGGCTCGCCATCTTCGACGCCACTTGAAATACAAGCGCGCGGTACTTGTCGTCCATCCGTGAAAAACATTTAGCGAACTCCCGGATCTCGCGCTCCTGGGTTGAGTTGGCGGCCCGCCTCGGAATACTTTCTGCCGGTAGTTTCGGCTTCTTCGCGCGATCGTCGTCCGTGAAAAGCCGGTGCATGGGGACTTCGAGCGCTTGAGCCAGCTTTTCCAGCGTATCCACGGAGGGAACCGTGTGCCCGTTTTCGACCCGTGAGATGTAACACCGCAGCAATCCGGTGCGTTTTTCCACGTCGCCCTGAGACATTTTCTTCTGTGCTCTCAAAGTCTTCAATTTGTCGCCGATGACCATTCGAATCCTCCGCGCAAAATCATACGCCGCTGCTGGCCGAGCTTCAGACGCTCACGGCTGGGCCGCTCAAAACACGACCTGCAGACCAGCGCGTCCCACGCGCTGCACTCGCCTAGCGGCGTGCCGATCCGGACTTAGCTTATGGGATTCGCACACGCTGGGCGCAGGCTGGACTGTTCTCAAGAGGCCAACCGCCTCGTCGATGTGTGCTTCTGCCAGCAAAACTTGAGCGACCTCGCGCCGAGTGCCCGATTGCTCCACGCGGTCTCGCAGGTCCGTCATCAAGCCTGTGAGCGCGTCAATGGTGAATCGGACGAAGAAGTCATCGTCGGTCGGCGCAGGGGGGACGCGTCTCACGGTTGCAGGCTTTCGCATATGCATCCTCCTTACCTCGCCATCGGCAGGAGCAACGTTAGCTTTGAGTGGTTGTCAGCCTTCGGGACGCGAAGCAAAAGAAAGCAGCGATCTGAGGTCTTCTGCCGTCAGAGCGGAACTCCCAGGAGTCTGACGAAATGCACTCGCTAGGTTCAGTGATACTAGAACGATACTCAAGTCGTCAATTCGTATTGACCGCATTGGAGGTCAGCATTTATGCCGAGGGACGAATCGGAATGAATCGCAACATTCCTGCGTCCCGTCGGTAGGCTAGTCCCTCTGTTCCCACACCGCTTTCGACAATTCTTCGAGGGCTCCATCGAGAAGACCAGACGCCATAATCAGACGGGAAATAGCTTTGGAATCGCGGCTGTGCTCGATCATGCCGCTCAGGTCTGATTTCAATAGGCGAATTTTCTGGACGAGTTCGGCGAGGCGCGTTGAGTCCGGATACGATCTTGATCCCGCAGTGCTCATGTGTCCACCCTTCCTTCAGATTCGCATGGCCGGTTCGGGTTTCGACCGAGGGTTTTCGCGGATGTTGCCGCCATCTCCCGGGTCGGACAATACAGTATTTACCCGACGCAATCGTACGGGTCGGCCACACCGAATTCCTGGTAACTACTGCTGGCCGGTTCGAGGCCGCAGACCGCGCGCGCGTTGTCGACGAGCGTCGTCAAGTCTTCGCGCTTGGAAAAGACTGCCGCTGCTCCGCTCGCAAGAGCTTGCTTCTCGGTGTCTGCATCGCCGTTTGCGGTGAGGAAGAAAATCGGCAGTTTAGGCGCTATTGCTCTCAGCTCCTGAGCCAACTGCAATCCATTCATCTCCGGCATGGAGAAGTCCAGGACGGCCAGGTTGGGCGGTACCTGCTTCGCCTTGGCGATGGCTTCCACGCCATTTTCGGCTGCAAGGCAAGCCTCAAATCCACTGCCCGATTCGAAAAGCGTACGAATCTCGGCTCGGAATGCGCAATCGTCGTCAACGATCAGCACCACAGACATGTTTCGCTCCGATCTGGAAAATCCCGCTAGGAGAAACGCAGCCAAAGACATTGTTCCGCAGCCGTTTCGCCGTCCGTATCCGCGCGCGTCTTACTTCGCTTTGACTTCGGGCGTTAGCGGTTTCTGGCAATGGGAGCAGCACGGAGTCTTTCTCTCCCATGTAACCTCAAGAGTCTGAAGACAGAATGGGCAGCGGCCCGACCATTCGTGATCGCACTCGGGGCAGTTGCTGAGTACGAGCTCTCGCCGGCGAACCAGCTTGCTGCCATCCCGAAGAGAAACCAGAAATCGGCATCTTCTGTTTTCACAGATCAAGAATTCTTCCACGCGGCGAACCCCCTGGCGAGCGACACCTCTCCTGGTGTCGCGAGAAGCTTGCGAGAGCCGCGCAAGCTTTGAGAGCGGGCCTGGAATCGCTTGTTTGCTTCCAGAGATCAAGTTCAATCGAACCTGTTGGACCGACGGGATTGCGAATCAAGCGCGCGCCACCGCCCGCGCGGTTCGCCCGCGCGTGAAGCTTCCACACGGACAATATGGAACGCCAAGTTGGCTGCGTGCAATGCCGAGAACTACGTACCACCATCTAGGTACGCGCTCGCAGCTCACGTTCGCATCGAAACGCGCTAGCGGCTGTCGCCAATCCAGTCGTCTCCGGCTCTGGAACCGGATCCGTCGAACATAGACCCGGCCCGACGGGACAAGACAGCGAGCCATTTCTCAAGGATAGGAGTACCATCGGCTCAACGAAGAAGCGGTACTGTAAGTGGCCACTTCCGGTTGAAATACAGGACTTGCAGCCGGTCAGCGGAGCAAACGCCCTGACAGGTGCCAGTTCGGGTCCGGCGAAAGGTACCATGAGCCAAACCGGCGCCCCACTTGTAGGCTCCTACGATTACGCCGAGGTAGCTCGCTCGATATTAATCGCCTTCGCCGCCTCCTACGCCGCGCTCGATCTTGGGGGACGCGTAACCGCCGCGCGCGGCCGGGTTCGAGCGGCCTGGCTGACCGGCGGTGCCATTGCGATGGGCATCGGAATCTGGTCGATGAACTTCAAGGCGTTGTTGGCGTTCCGCTTGCCGGTCAAAGTGGAATACCACTGGCCCACAGTTCTGGCATCCCTCGTGGTAGCTGTCCTTGCGTCGGCAATAGCACTCTATATAGCGACCCGAGAAAAAATGGGGCCGGCTCAGGCGTGGGCGGGCAGCGTTATCATGGGCAGCGGCATAGCAGCCGTGCATTACCTTGGCATGGCTGCCATGCGATTGGCGGCGACAACCCGCTTTGAGCCGTTACTCGTGGTCCTGTCTGTTGTGCTCGCGATCTTGTTCTCCCGTCTTGCACTGGCGTTCACTTTCGACCGCCGCGAAGATTCCGGGGGAACCACTTTGGCCAAGGTCATCAGCGCAGCAGTGATGGGTGCTGCCATTTCCCTAATGCACTACAGCGGCATGGCCGCCGTCAGCTTCCTGCCCGCTGCACTGATGCCGAACCTGTCGCACACTGTGAGCATCTCCCCGTTCGGCGGCTCTGGAATTGCTATTGCTACCTTTCTGGTTCTCGGCACAGCTATCTTGACGTCATCGGTGGACAGGCAGACGCA
Source organism: Acidobacteriota bacterium (assembly GCA_013289715.1). Lineage (GTDB taxonomy): Bacteria > Acidobacteriota > Terriglobia > Acidiferrales > UBA7541 > Palsa-295. Next base: position 97,143 of record JABCZJ010000005.1, read on the forward strand.
GGCTGAAATCCTGCGACTCAACGAAAGGCTCGAGCAACATGTGGTCGAGCGCACCAGTCAACTCACAGCCGCTAACCAGGAGCTGCGACGCCTCTCCGGACAACTCTTGCTCTTGCAGGACGAGGAGCGACGGAGGATCGCCCGGGACTTGCATGATTCCACAGGCCAAGACCTGGTCGCTTTGGCAACTGCTCTGAGTCAGCTCCGTGCCTCAATTCCTTCCTCCTCCAGGAGGTTGCGCAAACTCGCTTCCGAGTGTCAGGCATTGGCAGAGCAATGCATCCGTGAAATCCGCACTCTGTCATATCTCTTGCACCCGCCAATGCTGGAAGAAGAGGGATTGGAAGACGCCATTCGGCTATTTGTGGAGGGCTTCACCAAGCGCAGCGCAATCCAGGTGGAGCTGGAAGTGTCTCCCGAACTCGGCCGGCTTGGCCCTGATGCGGAGTTGACGTTGTTTCGCGTGGTTCAAGAGAGCCTCAACAACATCCAGCGTCATTCGGGAAGCCCGCGCGCCAAAATACAACTGGCTCGCAACCCGCAAGAGATCACACTGGAAGTGAGCGATGCAGGCAGCGGAATTTCGGAAAAGCAACCGATGCGGGACGGGGAAATTCCGTTTAAGCTCGGTGTTGGCATCCCCAGTATGCACGAACGCGTGAAGCTAGTAGGCGGACAGCTTACAATCGATTCCAGCAGCAGCGGCACAATCGTGCGCGTGACGATACGAATAAATGAGCGGACGCACTAGCAAGCTACGCATATTGCTGGCCGACGACCACGAACTCGTGCGCCGCGGCATTCGCGGACTCCTCCGCTCCCGACGCGGCTGGCGAGTGATTGGAGAGGCGGCGAACGGGCGGGAAGCCGTAGAAAAGGCAAACAAGCTGAAACCCGATGTAGCGGTTATAGATGTCAGCATGCCTGAATTAGACGGCCTGCAGGTGACGCGTCAGATTCGAGACGCAAGTCCAAATACCGCGGTTGTAATTCTCACCATGCATGAGTCCGACCAGATGGTCCGCCGCGTTCTGGACGTTGGCGCCCTCGGCTACGTCTTGAAATCCGATCTCGCAGCAAATCTCGTTAAGGCCGTGAAAGCTGTTTCAGCAGGCAAGCGCTTTCTAACGCCCAAAGTATCCGAAATCGTAGTGAAAGGGTTTCTGAAGAGTGGAAAGCAAGCTGACCTGCCAGAACGTAGCGAACCAAGGCCAACTCCGCGCCAAACTGAAATTATTCGACTTTTGGCAGAGGGGAAAGCAAATAAGGTGATTGCCGCCGATCTCGGAATCAGTATCAGGACTGTAGAAACACACCGAGCGAAAATCATGCAGAAATTTGGACTGCATTCGCTCGCCGAACTCCTCCACTACGCCATCCGTCAAGGGATCGTCACACTTCCAAGCTCTATAGATTCAGCGCGTTAACCTTCGCGATTGAGCATTTCGCTTTGCATTCAGCCGGGTTCTAGAGCGTCGTCCGCGAGCCCTAAATCGGGGAGATCCCTGGCCAACTCCCGATTCGTCCCGGTTCACGACCAATCGGGCAGGTCGAATTTGTGGGTGGAGACGGCGATACCCAAGTCGTGATTTTCCAGTTTTCAGCAGAAATCCACAGGCCAGTGTGATTGACTCGGTGGTTCCTCTAGAGTACAAGCGCCTCGGGGGTGCTCCGTTGAGGAAACCAAAAGGCGTTGCGGTCACGCGGCGCGAAGTCGTGCGGCGCATTAACCGATCTCTTAAGCAGGATGACCCTTTCCATCTGCTGCGACGAGCCCGTGGCGCGCGTGCTCAGCTTGATCGTGGGGACTACTATGTGGTCGATCTCATCCGCGACTTTGTCGTGCATCGTGACGTTGCGCTCGAAGCTGAGGCGCGCAAACGCGGAGTTCTTGCCGACTTCGAATACTTAGCGAATTGAGTCGCCGATACCCTGCAACGCAACGAGGCGCGCGCCGAATGGCGACGGCGGCGCCCGAAGGCCCTCTAGGACTTTCGGTTCACGAGCCTACCCCACAGTGCGTGATTAACCCGGACATCTCAACTCGAGCCGAGCTGTGAACGGCTGCTCTGGGGGCGACGATCATGATGAAAAGCGATCGATTGGGACTGCTTTCCTTCTGGTTCAGCCACATCGGACGGTGCGGGTGCACCGCAGCCCGCGCCTCATGAGCGTGGACCTCAACTGACCTTGGCCGGAAATTCTGTGGCTCGTCAAAAGGAGGCGGCCTTGTTTTTGCTGTCTACCGGGGGCAGACTGCCGATTCGCGACCACTCCTTGAATGGATCCGCCGATGGCCGCAGTCGTCCGGGATTCATATTGTTGCCCGGGTCGAGTCCGCGCTTGATCGCCGCCACGGCCTTTACCCCCAGCGGCGAGATGTCCGCGGCTAGCCAAGGCAAGTGCTCGGTGCCAACGGCATGGTGGTGCGAGAGAGTGGCGCCGTGATCGATAAATGACTGCTGGGCGGCGCGCTTGACCTTCAAATACTGTTCCATTTCGCGTCCCAGGTTCTGGACGAAACCAAATGTGAAATAAAGACTCGCGCCGCATCGGTAGCTGTGACTGATATGGCAGCCGGTCCAGGGTGCGACCCCGCTCTCCAGAACTCCGTCCCGTATCGCTCTGATCGCGGCGTGATACAAAGGAGCGATGTTGCTCCACACCGTCGAAGTCTCGCTCACGTCCGCGGTCACACCGCGCTCCAGCAAGTAATCCCGGATGTGGGGGAAATCGTATTTGGTGGACTCGAAAGATTTGCCCGCGCTCGGCCCCATGCTGATGCCGCCAAATCTGCGGTAAATGGAGCCTGCATCACGCGACCGGCGGGCGACATCAACGCTGGGGCCCTCGAAGGCCGTTAGCATCAGACACGTTCGCGGCAGGTCAAAGCCCTTCGCTCGCAGATAGTGCTTGAAGATTTTGTTCACCACTTGCGAGACCTGAGAGGATGCCGGTTTAAAGGCGAGCGACAGCGCGGTCTTGTCCGGATCATTGAGCCGCGCCATCGCAGGCATGCATTCCCTGCGCGCGCATTCCCGCATTGCCTGGATGCCGCACTCGAAGTCAGGAAACAGGAAAGCGGGCACAACCCGCGACTCGGGTCGTCGATGAACTCGCATCGTTGCTTCCGTGATTACGCCCAGCGTTCCCTCGCTGCCGATGCAAAGATGGTTCACGTCAATCCCATTCGAGGACTTGGGGACACTCCGTGTGGCCAACACGCCTTCCGGTGTCACCATGCGCAGGGCAACAACCATGTCCTCGATCTTGCCGTACTTGTCGCTTTGCATTCCGGCAGATCGTGTGGCGATCCAGCCTCCGAGAGTGGAATGCAGAAACGAATCCGGAAAATGGCCGAGCGTGATACCGTGCGCGTTCAGCTGTTCTTCCAGATCAGGCCCAAAAATTCCGGCCTCGACGCGCGCGGTGAACGACTCGCTATCGACGGCCAGCATTCGTCGCATGCGTCGCATATCCAGTGACACCGTCATGCGACGAGTTTCGGTCCGCTCGAGGCAGCCGGCAATATTCGATCCGCCGCCGAACGGGATGACCACTACGTCATGGTCAGCGGCTGCTCGCAGCGTTGCCAATACATCGCTCTCGTTCTCGGGATAGACGACCAGATCAGGAGCGCCTTCGGCTGATCCGTGGCGCAGGCGAAAAAGGTCGCGGAAGCCCTTGCCATAGGCGTGAATCACGCGCTCCAGGCGGGCATCGCATATCTGCTGAGCGTACATGGTTGAGCGCAGTGCGGCTACGAAATGGTGGTTGATAGTTGGCTCTGGCAGGTGGACAGCTTCGAGCCGCACTGGCGGCATCGGAGGAGCTTCTCGTTCGATGCCAAGTTGCGACTTGGCGTACGGCCAGAAGCTGGGATGGGCATCAGAATTGAAAGTGGCGTCAACATCCCCCCAACCCCACCACTTCATATGCCTGGGACTGTAAACCAAAGCAGCTCCTGTCACGCGCTCGCGAACCCGCACCGCGGAAGATTTGCGTGGTTCAAATGGAAATTCCTTTTCCGACCTCGGCTCGCACATCGTAAGCTTCTCCCGTCTCCGACACAACGAAATTGCCCTTCGAGGAAGCCTCTGAGCGAACGCAACGCTTGATAAACGCCCTCACCGGAGAGGTGTGGTTCTAGTACGTCAAATATCCGATTACGCGACGCAATCAGGAGCTGGCCCCCTTCCAGTTTATCGACCTAACGGTTTGTTCAAACTGGTACGGCGGCGTGACCTTAACCTTCTAGCACTCGCAAGTTTGACAATCCTACGTCGGAAACCTAGGATACCCGCGAGAGATATCAGTGGAGGTGATTTTGTGCCTACACGCCAATGTCCCTTTTGCGGACAGGTGGTGCATGACTCTCTGGCCGAATGTCCGCATTGTCATGAGACAATTCCGGAGTTGCGCGCCGATGCCCCTGCCTCTCGCCGCTCCGACGTTGGGCGCAGAAAAGTTCGCCGCGGGCTACTCTGTATGCTTCTGGCTGCGGTCATCCATTACTTCGCAGGTGGTTACAGCGGGATGCAACTTCCTTTCCCCATTCAGCCAGTTGTGACCGTGTATTTGGCACCCTTGCTGTTCTTGGCCGGACTCGGCCTCGCTCTTTATGGCTTTCTATTTGCACCGTAGGGCTTAGCTCTATGCGAATCGCTTTTCGGAATTGTGAATATTACCGAAGAGTATTTTGCTGTCGCTCGAGCATTCCTGATTAACAGCAAGTGTGCCGCCAGGATGGAGCTTCCGGGAAGAGTGACTGTTAGGACAGAAATCCCATTCTCTCGATGAACGCTAATCGGGACTTAGCCCGATTTTCTCTCGGCAGCTGCAATGGCGGCGAACCTTCGGCCCACGTGCGGTTCAGAGCGCGGTGCAGCTGAATGCAACACGCAACGCTTATTCGCAGAGGAACCACAGGTAGGACACGGGACAGCGGAGATCTGTTTGGGGGTGAGTTCGCTCTTCCTCATCTACACAAAATGCGAGACCCCCGACCCGCAAGTCTGTCGAAAATTGCACCCCCCGGAAAAAAGGCGTCGCTCAACCTCGGAACGCGCACTCTTCCACTTGACCGATCAGGCGGGCTTATCGGGAGCCAGAGTGTGCACTCCCAGAAAGGGTCGGCTCGCGGCGCTCAACAAATAAATACAGGATTCACCGTATTTCAGCGCCATGCCTGTGTAGGCTATGCTGGATGGCCGTCATGGCCCGGCAGCCAATCCGAGGTGGGTTGTAGACTGCCGGAATTGTCTTGCGAGCTTCACTCACTCGGAAGTCGCGAAGGAACGCAAGCCCAATCAATGGCGAATTTATGCACATTTTCTCAGGCGGAGGTGTGGAAACAATCGTGAATCCCAGCCACAAAAAATCCAGGCGTGCGTCTACCCAAGAGCAGGCCTTCGATGCCCAGGCTTTTCTCGATTCGGCAGGACTGGCGAGGACGGTCGCAGAGTTTCGGAAAAAGGAAACGATCTTCTCACAGGGCGATCGCGCCAAGAATGTGTTGTACGTCCAAAAAGGTGGCGTGAGACTCTCCGTTATAAACGAAGCTGGAAAGGAAGCGGTGGTTGCGGTTTTAGGACCGGGGGATTTTTTCGGCGAAGGATGCCTGGCCGGTCAGCCGATCCGCATCGGGACGGCGACTGCGATTACGCCGACCGTGGTATTGGTGATCGAAATGAAGGAAATGATCCGCGTGCTGCACTACGAGCACGCATTTTCCGACCGATTCATCACCTACATGTTGTCGCGCAACATCCGCATTGAAGAGGATTTGGTCGATCAGCTTTTTAACTCCAGCGAAAAGCGCCTGGCTCGCACGCTGTTGCTGCTGGCACGCTACGGCACCGAAGATAAACCGCAGCGAATTCTGCCCAAGATCTCGCAGGAAACGCTGGCAGAAATGGTGGGCACCACGCGCTCGCGCGTGAATTTTTTCATGAACAAATTCAGAAGGCTCGGATTCATCAAGTACAACGGCGGTCTTCAGATCAACACGTCACTTCTGAGTGTTGTCCTGCACGAGTAAGGAACGACTTCCGCGTGCGCAAGCCGGCGCTAATTGGATTCTTGCCTGCCAGTCGCGCTAGCAATTTTCGACTCAGCGAAAAACCATTCCGCTGCGAATGTGTCTCAAACCGGACAGATATCGGGCTTCCTGTCTTTCATGATCCTTCCCGCGGAGAAGCCGACCGGACAAGTGGCAGACTGGAATGAAGCGGGCAAATCCTATGGCAGAACATTCGTTTGCGACAGCTCGCAAGGCGTTTTTCGGAATCGCTGCCATAGCACCGAAGGTGAGCGCGCCTCTGACCGAGCGGCTGAAAACGCAAGACTCACCAGTCGCAGAAGAACCGTTACGGGCCCCTCGCGCGGCGCCTGCTCTGGACCTGCGTTGAAAGTCGGAAACCGCGCGTCGATCCGCCTCATTGGTTTGACCTCGTCGTGGACTCGCAGTAAGTAGTTTTGCGTGTGGAACTGCCTGGGGTCCGCCCGCGGACAATTTCAGTACACAGTTCGATGTATCGCCTTCCTCGGCCTTTGCTGTTCAACTTGTTTCTAAGGGGTCTAAGAAATGGTTGCCCCGATAGCTTCGAACGGTGCTTTCAATGAAAATTTCGTCACGGACCGGATCGGCCGCTGCGAGTAATGTCAAACGGCCGTCACTGCTCCGCTTGCTTGTTTGTTCGTTGCTATGCAGTGCCCTGATGGCAGGAGACTCGGGCGGTCAGGCCGCGCGCGCCAGTTCCGGGCAGACTCCGACCCAGGCACTGGACGTTCCGGAACTCGACGCCGGTTTTCATCTACTTTACGAACTAAAGTTTGAGGAAGCTCGCACGCACTTCGAGGTCTGGCAGAAGTCCCACCCCGAAGACCCTGTTGGGAGCGCCTCCAAAGCGGCAAGTTATCTGTTTGAGGAGTGTTATCGACAAGGCGTCCTGACCTCGGGTTTTTTCCTGGACGACCAACGATTCCTGGGCAAAACCCCTCTAAAACCCGATCCGAAGCTGCGCGCGGCATTCTTCGCGGCGGATCAACAAGCGCAGGACTTGGCGCAGCTTCGATTGAAGACAAACCCGGACGATCCGAATGCACTGTTTGCAATGACCCTAAGCCTGGGCATGCAGGCCAACTATGCCAGCCTCATAGATAAGCATCAGCTAGACAGCCTAAAAAAAGTCCGTGAGGCGGATGTGTATGCCAAGAAGCTGTTAGCGGTCGCGCCAGACGCTGCTGATGCCTATCTTGGTTTGGGCATGGCGAATTATTTCATTGGCAGTTTGCCTGGAACGAAGAAGTTTTTCCTCGGCTTTGCTGGCATTCACGGCGATAAGACTGCAGGTATCAAGCAGCTCGAAATTGCCGCCGAGCATGGCCGCTATCTTAGGCCGTTTGCAAAGATTTTGTTGGCGCTGGCGGCCCTGCGTGAGAAAAAGACAGAAGTGGCCCGCGCACAGCTTACCGATCTCGTCGCGGAGTTCCCCGAAAACCCGCTCTTTGTTAGCGAGCTAGCCAAGCTCAACGTTTCTGCTGCGGAGAGTCGTTCACCTCAATAGTGAATTCTGACTGGGCGAAGTGCGCCGCCGTTTCCGGCGTGCCCCGTGTTCGTATCTCAACCGCCACGAACTGCGCTGGTGATTAACGCTGCGGGCTCAACCGGTCGTTCAGCCATAGTTTGCATCGCTTGTTCGATTCCTCGACGATCGACACGCGGTCGCCGGTGGTACCTTCGCTGAAGCAAAGGCTGCGCTGATGAAGCAAGTCACGAATCTTTTGCTGGTCGGTTCACACAAAGACCGACTCACCGATGGATGTCGAGTCCAGGTTTATCCGGCTTGTTTGAACGGCGTGCTTACTGTCTGGGGTGGGAGGAGTTGCGCCAGAGGCGCCCCGTCTGCGGCGCCACAGCTGCATGCCATCAGCTGTAATGGCCGTGATGGAATCACCGTCTGCGCAGTGGCTGGTGCCGTACCGGTCGGGACCGTTTGCCGATGGCATCGCTTGAACAAGCTGCACGCTCTTGCAATCTGGAACGGCCCCCGAAGATCATATCGCCGTCCCCACCGGCATTTTCCCTTGCCTGACTTTGAGCGTGGCTTCTGCCGAGCCATTTTTAGATTATGCGCTAACGCGGAAATTGCCCGCCTGTTTCGAGATAATCGCCAACTCATCTCCGCCGTCAGTCTGAATGGCGTCCGGGTCGGAAACAATCCAGGTGACATTGCGCTGCAACTGGCCGTTCTGGTTAACGAGACGGAACGATCTGGATTCACCCACGAGCAGCCTCCCACGTCGGGCACGACACCGCGGTCAGCTGAGTGGGCGTGGATTCTCTCCTTTTGACGCAAAACGCCTCAGCCCAGCGCCGTGGGTCTGTTCAATAGGAAACCTACTAGCGTGAACGTCCGAAAAATGTTCCCGTGAGGTGTAGAGCGCAGGTGCAAGAAACGATCGAGCTGTGACGCTTCAGTTGTCCGTGAACGCGACCCCTCAGTGCACCACAGTTTCTGCTATACCCGTCTGAAGTAAATGGGCAAGTTGTGCAGCGGGGAGGGGTTGGCTGAAGAGGTAGCCTTGTCCTTCCAGGCAGTGCTGGCCTTGAAGGAATGCCAGCTGTTGCTCGGTTTCGACGCCCTCAGCAATCACGCGCTGCTTGAGGCTTTTCCCCATGTTAATGATGGCTCCCACAATGGGAGAGTCATCGAGATCGCCAGTGATCTGGTGGACGAAGGACTTGTCAATTTTCAAGATATCAATTGGAAACCGCTGAAGATAGCTGAGGCTGGAATAACCGGTACCGAAGTCATCCACCGCAAGGTGCACTCCCATCGCCTTGAGCGAGTGAAGTATGGCTGCAGAGGATTCGGCACGAAGCATGAGAGCGCTTTCGGTGAGTTCGAGGTCGAGGTAGCGCGCTTCCAAGCCGGTTTCTTTGAGAGAGGCGCTAACCTCCGCGAGAAAAGTCGTAGCGCGGAATTCGGCAGCAGAAACATTGACAGAAATCCGAATGAAAGGCAGACCCGCTTCTTGCCATCCGCGCGCTTGTCTGCATGCTTCACGCAACACCCAGCGGCCAATCGGGAGTATCAGGCCACAATCTTCTGCGATGGGCACGAACTGGGTAGGAGGGAGGAGTCCTCGATCCGGGTGCCGCCAGCGTATCAATGCCTCCACCCCAGTGATTTCACCGGTGTCCAGATTTACCTTCGGCTGATAGTGCAACACGAACTCTTCTCGCTCGAGCGCTCCGCGCAAGCTGCCTTCCAGAGTTTGCCGCTCGACTGCCTTCAGATTCATATCCGCCTTGAAGAACTGGAAATTGTTGCGACCGTTTTCCTTGGCGTGATACATCGCTGTGTCCGCATTCTTGATCAGTGTTTCGGCATCCTCTCCGTCTCCTGGGTAGATGCTGATACCGATGCTGCCATCGACATGCAGATCTTGTCCCGCGATGGAGTGCGCTGCGCCGAGTGAAAGAAGAATTTTTTTCGCACTCGTCGCCGCGTCTTCGGGATGGGAAATCTCCGAAAGCAGGATCGCGAATTCATCTCCGCCTTGGCGGCTAACCGTATCGGAACCGCGAACGCTGGCCAGCAATCGCTTGGAAACGGACTGCAGCAGCTTGTCTCCAACGGCATGGCCCAGCGAATCATTGATGTTTTTGAAATGATCCAAATCCAGAAAGACCACGGCAAGAGATTTATTCCGCCGGCGGGCGAAGGTAATCGACTGAGAGATCCGGTCATTCAGCAACAGACGATTCGGCAGATTCGTGACAATATCGTGCTCCGCCGAGTGCGTCATTCGGACCGACATGGCCCGAGCCGCAGTCACATCATGGAAAACAATCACCGCTCCAATTACCCGGCCTGCCCGGTCGTGGATCGGCGCCGCAGAGTCTTCAATGGCGGATTCTATTCCATCGCGGCGGATGAGGATGCAATTCACAGTGAGTCCCACCGTCCTATTTTCCTCGACGGCCATCTCCATGGGGTCTCGAGCGGTCTTGCGAGTGTGGCCGTCGATAATGCGGAAGACTTCGGCCAAAGGTTTGCCAGTGGCTTCTTCACGGCGCCACCCGGTCATGGCCTCTGCAACGAGATTGAGATATGTAATGTTGCCGGAAATGCCGGTGCACAGAACGGCGTCACCAATTGAGTTGAGGGTGACCACGGCTCGTTCTTTTTCGAAGTATAACGCGTCCTCGACAGCTTTGCGTTCGATAGCGCTGTGCAGCGCGCGCGGCAGGGAATAACTGTCGAGGTGACCCGCTAGGATATAATCCTGCGCACCGCGTCCCACAGCCTCTTTCGCGAGGGCTTCGTTACCGTTACCGAGGATCAAAATTGGGATTTCGGGCACGGAGTTGAACAACTTGTCGAACGTCTCGATACCGTGACTATCGGGCAGCGACAACTCGAGTAAGACGGCGTCGATTCCTCCTTTGCTCAGGCGTGCAAGACCCTCGGAAAGCTCGAGAACCCATTCCAGTTCGAACGATCTGCTGCCTGCTGTGGCTAGCGCCGCGCGAATCTTATCGGCGGCAGCTGCATCGCTTTGAATTAGAAGTATTTTGGGAGGCAGAATCTGCGTGGTCATTGTTCCTTTTAGCCTCGCGGCCAGTCTGTCGGGGGCAACATAGCCCACACATCGTCGTACTTAGATCGTAGAAAGAATATCGAGACGGGTTATTTGTTACTGTCTGTTATTGGACACTAAGTGCGAATACCAGTAGCCAGGACAACACATTCCCGACTGTCCAATTTGCGACACTTCCGAGCGCGCTTGTCCTAGAAACCAAATGTGCTCACGAAAAACTAAAGGGGAAGGGATTCCAAGCTCCAATTATGCAGCGCGGTGAAGAAGCTGATTTCCGCGCCGAGGTGCCTGGGATCGCGAACGACTTCGAGAAGTGTTTCCGCGCTGGCGCGGAACAGCATTCGGTCTCGGTTTTGTAAAACCGACTTCCGAAGATATCCTGTTTGGCGGACGCACCTTGCGGCGATTCGATTCTGCCTCAGCCGATCGGAATGATCTAGACTCTCTCACTCGAACCGGTAGAAAAACTCGGGCTGGTCAGGCCCGAATCCATGGTGTCCGCGGCAAACGGTCGGATTTTCGTAAAAAACATGTATTGCTGTTTTCATCTCTTAATGAACGCATTTGCCGGACAAGTTAAATGCTACTTCAAATCTCCGGTTACGATTCATTGCGAGTTGGCTTTGCGGTCACGATTAGAGGCCGCGCATTTAGCAGGTGGAATTCTGTTTGGTCCTCGAGTGCGCTTGGAAAACAATCCGCGGATTATCTCACCTATTCACACAACCAAATTTCGAGAACAAGACACCAGAAGGATTCATAATTGCTGCGAGGATTCCTCAGGAGATCACGAACGAGCAATGCTTGCTGGAATGCGATGGAGAGTTCGCGCGCTTTGCGGAGAACCCGCTAACGCAGTGAATCGGCCAGCCTGCCGATTGTCCGATCGAGATCTAGGTCGGTGCGGCGGCGGGCTTCGATCTTTTTGATCGCACTCAAAACCGTAGTGTGATGTTTGCCGCCGAACTCTCGGCCGATCTTCGGAAGGGATGCCAACGTGAGCTGTTTAACTAGATACATTGCGACTTGACGAGGGAAGACAATGGACTTGGAGCTGCCTCTCAGCTTCAGGTCGGGAGGAAACACCCCGTAGTACCACCCCACCCGTTTCTGGATCATTTCAATCGTTACGGGCTTGTTTTGATGATCGCTCGAGTTCTTAAACGCTTGCTGTGCGTTTGTCGGATCGAAGTTCGAGGGTCGAGCCGCAGATTCCGGCTCCGAGCACAGAAACTCCAACCGAGTGCCGGACAACCCCACTTCTTGCAGGACCGCCTGGAGGAGTTCGCCGTAGGTCTCAGTGAGCCTCTGCTTGAACAGGGGCGTGGGAACCCGAACTAACAAACGCCCATTGCCGGTTCCTTTCAGTCGAGTTGGGCGGAACCAAGTTGCGAAGTTGTACGGATTGACCCGGCGTTTGGTGTGTTGGAGGACTTTCGCCCAATCGTTCATAGGTAAAACGCCCGTGCAACGGCTCTGTATGAATACATCCAGAGGAGAACGAAAATCTGTTCAAAACTGGACAGGACAAACTGATTGACATCGATAACCGCCGACGCAGGCTCAGGCGGTGCAGTTGGCGAATTCTTGATCAACGCGCTTACCGCAAGTAATTTGACTGTCGTCGGGCTCCATGCACCGTATACAGCGCTTGCTAGTGCCGGTCGAACATCCAGAAGTGGTTTCTTAGTCGTGCAGGACAACGCTCAGGAGCGAATTGTCGATGTGGATCTTGCCCTTGTTGTAGTGGATGAAGCCCGACTTGCGGAATTTGTTCATGAAAAAATTTACGCGCGACCGCGTGGTGCCGATCATTTCTGCCAGCGTCTCTTGCGACATTTTGGGTAGTGATTTTTGAGGATCGCCGGGCGCTCCATAGCGCGCCAGTAACAACAGAGTACGCGCCAAGCGTTTCTCGCTGGAGTTGAAGAGCTGGTCTATTAGGTCTTCTTCGATGCGGATGTTTCGCGCCAGCATATGGGCGATGAAGCGGTCCGAGAACTCGTGTTCCTCGTGGAGCACGCGAATCATCTCGTTCTTTTCAATGACCAGCACCGTCGTGGGTGCAATCGTGGTTGCCGTGGCCATGCAAATGGATTGTCCTCCCAGGCAGCCTTCCCCAAAAAAATCACCCGGCCCTAGAATGGCAGTAACGGCTTCCTTACCGGCCTGGTTGACCACGGTAAGCTTCACACTGCCTTCCTGAATGTACATTACATGCTTGGCGGGATCGCCTTGCGCGAAGACCGTCTGTTTTCTCGCGAACTTAGCGACGTCTCTCCCTAGAACAGTCGAGTCCGGAAACTCTTTCATATCGAAGACACGAGTTCTGGAATGCGCTTTTTTCGGGAGGTGAGGGACCTGGACCGATGCACTGCGATTGAAGGAATGCATCACGTAACAGAATAGCTAACTGTGGATTCCCGAGGCTGTTCAAAATGGTACAGCTTTTCAAAAACGACAAGTCTTAAACTACGGTGATCAAAGTGTCGACGCGCGGAGGTAAAGCGAAATGTATCCGCCTAACAAAAGAGGTTGCCCCCACTGTAGAAGCTTGGCGACGTCGCGCTCACGCAGACATCGGGGTGTTGAACGATACCTTTTAAGTGTTATTGGCGTGCTGCCTTACCGTTGCCTGGATTGCGACTGCCGTTTTTATGTTTTCTCGTGGCTCGGCGCGGAGACGTCGGTTACAGACAAAGCCGCCTGAGCTGGCGCGCCAGCTGTGGGGCAGGTTGACGCGCGGACCGACGAGGCGGGCCACGTGCAGCACCCGGCGATCACAATGACAGACACTTCCGCAGAAAATCACAGTGCGACTGCCCTCATGATGGCTGCGATACTGGTCTTTGCCGCCGCCTTTTTCGATTTGGTAGACGGAGCGTGGTCCAAGAACCCGCTGCTATTTATCGCCGGCGTCCTGTTCACTTGCTCTGGGGTCTTGTTGTTCGATCTCTGGAAACAAAATCCACGCTGACTCGTCTGACAAATTATGGGAAACGACAACGAAACACTCCAGGACGTCTGCGGCGAATGCGAAGCTGAGGTCTGTTCGAAACATTCGCGATAGACTTCGGCATTTCGCCAAATGTAAGTCCCATTCCTCGTTTCGGTTCAATATGAGCAACGATCGCATGAGTCTCCAGCGACTCCGTCTCGGTGAACATTTCGATCATCACATTCGTCCCTTCAGGAAATGGATTCTTCATCTCCACGTAGCATCCGTGCAGATTGAGATCGCTCGCTTGCGAGGAGGTAAGGGCGTTTTCTGCTTCGTCGACGATTTCGGTCAGCGCAGAAAAAAGATATCCGGGCGTGTGACGGCGTTCCGTTTCCGTCGGGGATTCTCCCTTGAGGGAAAGGTGTAGCGATTCGATCTCTGTGGCGTACGCGCGTGGGTCAGGCTTTCCGACCGTCACCTATCCGTCACCGGAACATCGGATGAGATAGATCTCTTCGCCAGTTGCTAAATGACGACTTCTTCTCGAACGCCGGTGGCGATCAGCTTCTCGTCCATTCGCAATTTTCGAGCTTGGGGTTTAATTCTTGGTGGCTGGCCTGCGTCGAAGCGGTTGGGGAAGTCTTCGTCTCTCCCGTTAGGGAGGCTGTCACGGAAGGCTTAAGAGATGGCCTTTTGATTGCCACCCCGTAGACTCATCGGGAATTTAAGTCCCCAAGCCAAAGTCTCTGTTCCGTCTCGATTGCAATTGTAGATCTCAGCCTTTCATTCTTAAGAACTGACAAGAGATGGATAGCGTCTTCTATCGCTTGGCGCACGACCTGGCGGTCCGAACTGGTGCGTAGTTCTTCCATGCACAAAAAGACGGATTCTTCTGCTGCCGCAATCTGCCCAGAGAGGTCCAGTGGACTCGACTCAAACACCGCTTGCCGGCGGTGGTCGTGCCATTCTGATTGTAGGTCGCTCATGTTTGCTCCCTCGGTCGACTATTATGGAATCTCGCTCTGACGGATGATGTGCCGTTTTGCACAACCTATAAGAATAGCTTTCCGGTCCAGTTCCGGCAGCGGCCGCCAACCGATTAACGCTGCCAGCTCAACCGGTCGATGCAAGATTGGAAACATTAAAACGTGAGATTACCAAAGGGAGCGTGTGGGGGCCGGAGTCCGCGCTTAGCAGGCAGAGAAATGGTTTTGCTTGAAGCACGCGTCGATTGAGAGTCGATGCGAGCTTTTCAAATGCGCCGCAGGGGGAGCCTTTTAATCATCGAGTTGCGCTGAAGGTATGCATACGGGCGCACGCGTTCTACGAGGATACAAATCTTTGCTCGGGCGGTATGCTGATCAGTACTGGCCGGGTGTCGATTCCTAAGTGGGCCCGACGTGCTAGACTGGCCGCGTCCGGGGGCAGTCACTCCAAAATTTCCGAACCGTCAGGACGCGCTTATGGGATCCAATCAAATCCAGCACGTTTTCGTCCTCATGTTGGAAAATCGTTCGTTCGACCACATGCTGGGATTCTCTGGTTTAACCGGGACCGATGCTTCGACCGGAGCTAGTACGAAAATCAATGGGCTGATTGGCACTGAATTGAATACCTACAATGGCCAGACCTTTTCTGTTTCACCAGGAGCCCCGGACCGAATGCCTGCTGATCCTGGTCACGAATTTTCTAACGTGCTGCTGCAATTGTGCGGGCAGGGAGCCTCGTATCCTTCTGGTGGGGCCTATCCCGTCATCAACAACAGCGGGTACGTAGCTTCCTATGCAGACGGCGACGGGGCAACGAATCCTGGTGTGCTTATGAATTGCTATTCGCCTACGCAGCTTCCGGTAATGCACGCACTCGCGACCGAATTCGTGGTCTGCGACAATTGGCATGCTTCCATGCCCGGCCCCACATGGCCTAACCGCATGTTCATCCACGCCGCGTCTTCGAGCGGACTCGATCACAGCCCCAGCATCGCCGAAATCGCAGACTGGGAGGCTCTTGCTGGATTCTCTTTTCGGAACGGAACCATCTTCGACGCGCTGCATGAAAAAGGTATTACACGCCGTCTTTACGGTGGCGATGACTTTCCGATGGTTTCCGCGCTGAAGGGCATTCATCTAACCGATATTCGCCACTACAGCCAATTCGCTGCTGACCTTGAGCAGGCCACTTACCCCTTTAGCTACGTTTTTATCGAGCCTAGCTACGATGTAGCGAACGACTACACAAATGGCACTTCGCAACATCCTCTGGCCGATGTAAATCGTGGCGAAGCCCTGATCAAGGCCACTTATGAGGCTATCCGCGGTTCCGCGTTTTGGGAGAGCAGCTTGCTGATCATCACCTGGGATGAACATGGCGGTTTTTATGACCATGTCATTCCTGGGGACGCGGTCGCGCCCGGTGACACCGGTACAGATTCAGATCACAATACGAACGGCTTTACCTTTGAAAAATACGGACCGCGTGTTCCCGCACTTTTCATCTCTTCCCTTATCCCGGGGAATCTGATCGATCACCGAATCTACGACCATGCGTCGATCCCCGCGACCCTGGAAGCTTTGTTCAGTTTGAACGCGCTAACCAAGCGTGATGCATCCGCGAGTTCTGTCGCCTCTCTGTTGACCTTGACGGCATCGAGAAAAAATACCCCGGAAACGCTTCCGGCAGTAGCTTCCACCGAGGCTGCGCCCCTGGCGGCAGCTGCGGCTGACGCTGCCGCCCCGATCGCTTCTGTATCTCGCCCGGACGATTCAGCCGACGGAGGCAACCTGCCGGGGATTATTCAAGCTGCGCTCCGTCAAGATTTGGAAGTATCACCTTCCGTACAGCGGCCTGCCATCATCGCTCGAGTGCGTTTGATTAAGACGCGGAGCGAAGCGACCCAATATTTGAATGAGGTCCGGTCTAAGGTCGCACCAGTACGCGAAGCGATCGCCGTGAAATAACGATCACGATTACGATGGGAGTGAACGGATGCCTTCCAATCTCCTCACTACTCGGGTCAACCGAACTAACCAGGCAAGTGAATTCCATTAGGGAAAAATGCAAAATGCCTCACAGTGGAAGGCCGTATGGCGCACTGTGCCTTCGGTTCTGAGCGCGCGCTACGGCCAAGGGGACGAAACTATAGCGGGAGGTTGAGCTTGTGCAGTAGCGCGGGCCAGCGCGGGTCGGACTTCAGTTGGTCGAAGGCTGGAAAGCGGATGACGGCGGTGAGTTCGTCGTCCCAATCCGCATAGGCTTTTTCGAGATTCTCGAACGCCGTGTCGCGATTTCCCGCAAGTGCGTAGGCGACGGCTGCGTTCGCGGGCAGCTTGCCGTTGCTAACAGCATCCATGAATTCGGCGAAACCTTTCGCGTCCGGGCTCCACGAACGCCTCGACGTCGCGTCGTCCGGACCCGCTTTCTGCAACGTGCTCATGGCCTGCGCCCACCGGCCCTGCGTGGCCTGCATCTGAGATAGATAGAAGAGCCCCGGCCGGAATCTGGGATCGCGCTCGAAGATCTGATCGAACTGCTCTTGGGCTTGGGGATACTGGTGAGCGTCCATCAACGTGAGAGCGTAGTTCGTCCTGACGATCCCCGCGAGCGGATCGAGAGCCAGCGCGAGGCGGAACTGCTCGAGCGCTTCTTCGAGATGATTCGTGGGCATCAGATAATTGAAGGCGTAAAAATAGTGCGCGTAAGCGTTGTTTGGATTCAGTTCGATCGCACGGCGAAACTCCGGCTCCACAGCGCTCCATTTCCAAGCGGTGGCCAACGCGTTGCCACGCGCCACGTGCGCGTCGGAGCTGGAATCGTCCAGCTCGACGGCTTTTTGGGAGGCCTGATCTGCCAGCGGCAAGGATTGGTCCGGCGGAATCAAGCGCCCGTAACCGGCGGCGACCACATAGCTATTCGCAAGCCCTGCCCACGCCAGCGCGTAATTCGGATCGGCGGCCACCGCTTGACGGAACAAATCGACGCTCTTGAGGATTCCGGGTTTCGTGCGGCCGTACAACTGCTGCTGGGCTTCGAGGTAGAGGCGATAGGCGTCGGGGTTCGTGGTGCCGGCGCTGCCGATTTTTGCCTCGGCGCTGCCGGTCGCATTTACGTGCAATTTTTTCGCAACGTCGCGGGTAATGTCGCTCTGCACCTGCGTGACGTCAGCCATCTTGCGTTCGTAGTGCTCGCCCCACATTTCCGAGCCGTCGGCGGTGCTGACGAGATCCGCTTGCACTGCGACCGTATCGCCATGTTGCGTGACACGGCCCATCAGCACCGTGCCGACGTTGAGGTCCTTGCCGATTTTTTGCGGATCGTCTGCGCTGTTCTTGAAGCGGAAGACGGTGCTGCGCGCCATCACCTTGACATCCGGCAGCTGCGAAAGCGTGCCGATCAGGCTTTCGGTGAGGCCGTCGCTGAGATATTCCTTGTTGGGGTCTGAGGTGGCGTTCACGAATGGCAGCACGGCGATTGAAGTGACTTTTTCGGCAGGCCAGCGGCCGTGCAGAAGGTAAGAGCCGCCGCCGATAGCCAGAGCTGCAGCGACGGCGCCGCCGATCCAAAGTTTGCGCGATGCGTCGGCCTGCGCAGCAGGCGCCGTCGTGGAACCGGAGCGTGTTTGCGCTGGCGATGCGGCACTGGTGGAGCTTGCACCACCGTCAGCCGCGGATACGCTGCCGGACGCGCCGCTGACGCGCGTCGAGCGCCCAGAATCCTGTTCGCGCTTGAGCCGCGCGAGGTCCGCGCGAATGTCGGCGGCTGACTGGTACCGCAGGTTACGATCATTCTCCAAGGCCTTGTTAATAATTCGCTCGAGCTCCGCCGGAGTTTCCGGATTCAGCCGCACCGGAGCCGCCACCGCGCCATCAAGGATCGCTTTGAAAATCACGCCGGAGGTTTCGCCGCGGAAAGGCAGCGTGCCGGTAGTCATTTCGTAAAGCACGGCGCCGAAGGAGAACAGGTCGGAGCGGCAATCGAGTTCCTTGCCGCGGACTTGCTCGGGCGACATGTAGGCGACGGTGCCCATGGTGCTGCCGGGACTGGTGAGATTTTCTGCGGAGGCGCCCAACGTGGCGCCCTCGGTGGTGTCCACCGGGATTTTGGAGGCGGAGGAGCCCGCGCCCGTGAAGGTTACCTTGGCAAGACCAAAGTCAAGGATTTTGGCGTGGCCGCGTTTGGTGACAAAAATATTGGCGGGCTTGATGTCGCGGTGAACGATGTGTTCGGCGTGGGCAGCGTCGAGGGCGTCGGCGATTTCGATTGCGAGAGTCAGGAGGTCTTCGATGTCCACGGGGCGGCCGTTGATGCGGTGCTTGAGCGTCTGGCCATCGAGAAATTCCATGGCGATGAAGGCGTGGCCATCCTGCTCGCCGATATCGTAAATCGTGCAGATGTTGGGATGGTTCAGTGCGGAGGCGGCTTGCGCTTCACGCTGGAATCGCGCCAGAGCTTGTGGATCGCCGGCGACATCTTGCGGCAGAAATTTCAGCGCAACGAATCGCTTGAGGCGCGAGTCTTCGGCCTTGTAAACGACACCCATGCCTCCGCCGCCGAGCTTTTCGATAATGCGGTAGTGGGAGAAGGCCTGACCGATTGGAGACGGCGTGTCCAGCATCCGGGCACATCTTAGGTGGGAGCAAGAAGCAAGTCAACGAGGAGCGACACGAGTGTCAAACCAAAATAGAAATGTCCCCTTCCTTACCATATTAGAAATGTCCGCTTTTCTAGGGGCCGGGGGGACCGATGGCAGAGGAGCGGATCGCGTTGAGTGCGCAGGAGCGGCAGGTCGTGGCCCAAGTCCTGATCGCACGCCTCACCGGACATGCGCCGTAGCATTCCCTACTTCTGCGGAACAGCATTTCTTGGAACCTCCGCGGGCAAAATTGGCGGAGTCACGGTGCAGCGGGGTTACACGTTGCGTCACGGGGACTCACCGCTCACGGCATGCGACGTTGCGGGTTCGCTACAATTAACGTGTGCCGAAGCGCCATTGCACAAGCCGCGCTGAGTGGCGGCTCCAGGCGGGAAAGCCTGCGGAGCCCCTTTCTGCGCATTACCGACTCGACTGCGACTACGGAACTCCCGTTGTAACTTGCCGGGAGGACGGCGGGAGTGAGCCAATTTACGCGTGTGAAAGTCACGCGAAACAGCTGGAGCGCTCTGGCGAACGTTGCCCGGACGTCCGAATCATAACGGCCCAATCGGACCCAATCGACAATTCCACAAAAAGCGAGAATCAAACCCAAATCCCGGAGGTCGCTGCCACAAAGCCGAACGGCTCCGCTTCATCGCACGCCGGGTGCAGTATTGTGGATACCAGGGTTGAAGCGACAATACCGTATCCATCTGTCACGTCCCCCGTCCACGACTTTACGTTTGGAAATCCTGCGAAGGCCATGGTCGACGAAGCGATTTGGAACATGGAAACCGGAAGCTACCAGGCTTACAGAACCGCGCTACAACAAGGGAAGTCTGCTACGGAGGCGGCGCAAGCCGCAGGCGGGCAGCTTGCCGTACTCCATCGTAAAATCAGCGATTACACACTTAAACTTGAAGCTGTTCTTTCAGAATCGAAAGTAATAATCAAGGTAGAAGAGGCCATAGATAAACCACTCGAACAGGCGGTGCTTGAGGTTATCAGTAATCGCGCAATGGGTGACTTGGAAAAGGACGCTGCCATTCAGCACCTGGGCGCTCTTCAAGAATGGGTCAAAGTCAAACACGACCTGCAGAGAGATATGACTCCGCTCCGAGCGAACCGAATCCTGGTGGCGATCGGTGACCGCGTAGAGTGGGGAAGAAACTGGGACGCTACCGAGCAAATAAACACGGCGCATCGGGCGCTGTACTGTAGCCTGAAAGCTGCAATTCTTACCGCCGTTCCTGAGGCGCAGAAACTTCACGACCAACTAGCCAACTTGTACGCGGCCAAATCTGACCTAGAAATCTGCTGAACGCCTGTCCGTCGCAGGTGTCCCGCCGCAAACATTTGCGGAGTTTCCCAATCGGGCGTTTGGAGCGAGCCATGAAGGGTCAATGTCCTCGGGTACCATTGCAGGCTGCCGATCTTTAGTCGATCCTGCCGGTACATCCCGACCCCTGACCCACCAAAGGAGCCGTCCATGCTAAGCAAGAACGGGGCGCCAACCAGACGCAGCAGTCGTGTAACGCTGCGTGTTCCACTGAGAATCTACGAGCCGGACAGCAGCAAACGGTTTCTCGTGGAGGAAGCACATGCTGTGAAGATAAGCCTCTGGGGCGGCCTGATTGCTCTCAAAGCGCCCGTGAATCGAAACCAACAACTCGTGACAGTCAATAAGGTTACCGGAGAAACCACAGACTCTCGGATCGTATATTTGGGGCCGATGGTATCGGGCGGAAGCCGGGCAAGGCTGGTGGCCATAGAATTCCTGCGACCGTCGCCTGGTTTTTGGGGCGTGGTCTTTCCTCAGCCCGATCCAGGCCGACCGCAGATGAGGGACTACGCCCGATGAGCCCAAGCAACAAGCCGTTGCGATCCGCCAAGCAGCGTTCCGTGCGGCGCTGTGCGCTCGTGGCTTCTGTCGAGGTGACTGAGCTGCGCACTGGGGCACTGCTTTCAGCCCGCATCTCGGAACTGGGGGTTGGGGGCTGCTATGTTGACGCGCTAAATCCGTTCCCCGAGGGAGCGCTGGTCGGTTTACGGATTCTCAGAGATCAGGGCGTCTTCCAGACCAAGGCCAAGGTAGTCTACTGCGACTCTCGATTCGGCATGGGCCTGGCTTTCATCGAGTTGACACCCGATCAGAGATCAATACTTGAAAATTGGTTAGCCGAGATCGTTACCCAACTCAGCCAAGTTTCCTAGATTCTGCGCGGCTCGTTAAGAGCCCTTCCGAGACCTCTCGGTCGACTTACGCGCACACCCGAAGCCAACTCCCAATTGCGTCGCGTTACTTATCCCGATCGCGACATGGAGTTCGTCTGGACTCCGAAGCATTTGAACAAAATGAGCTGGCACCGGAGTTCGACGGTTCAACTTAAGCCTCTGCATGCAACAAATTCTTGCTTTTCAGCGAACCCCGCAACCGTCCGAATTGACAGTCTAGATTTCCAATCCGGCAGACGATCAAAAAGGGAGATAGCGTCCGAATCGCCGTCATCCGAGAGGCGTCTGCTATGGGCGACTTCATGAGCCCAAAACGCTTCCCAAATATAGGGTCAGCGCCTTCTTGAATTCTTCGACAATCAGGTCTTTCGCTTTATCACCCGCTTCTCCATAGAGCGTTATCAAGCCTCTGACGATCTGGAGAGTCACGTTCGCAGCCAGAGCTGCTCGTTCGCCGGAAAGGGATGGGTTCTTTGCTCGAAAGGCATTCGCGATGTTGGCTCGCAAGGCTCTCTTCGCAGCGGGGTCGCGGCGTAGCCGAATCGGCGCCGCGAGCAGTCTGAGATAAGCTGGACGTGCCTGAAAAATTTCCGTGATCCGCTCGATAAACAGACTCGCGAACTCTCGATGGCTGAGGTTTTTCGCCTGCTCTATCAGTGGCCTCCATTGCTCTTCCATCTCCTGGGCGTACTGGCCCAACAAGGCAAGGGCGACGGCCGGTTTGTCCGGGAAGTAGTTGTAAAGCGCCCCGATCGAAGAGCCGCTGCGCTCGGCGATCGCGGTCATCGTGGTTGCTTCATAGCCACGCCCGACAAACAGTTCCGCCGCCGCATCCAGGAAACTGGCGAGCCTGCGTGCGGAGCGCTCCTGTTGCGGGGCGACCCTTATCGAATTTGACAAAGTCGAGGACATCCTCATATTCTATACCTTGGAAATCGAGGGTGCCCTCGATTTCGGTGACAAATCTTTTCCTAAGGAGTCCCATGGCAGAACTTCAGCTTGATTCCCACAAAACAGCACTTGTGCTCATTGATCTCCAGAATGCCATCGTCGGCATGAGTACCGCGCCTCATCCAGCCGCACAGGTCGTTGCCAATTCGGCAAAGCTGGCCGCAGCGTTTCGCGGCCACAGTGCCCCGGTTGTTTATGTCCGCGTCGACCTCAACGATTTCCTCCAGCTTCCTGTCGACCAGCCGGTCAACCTGGGGAATGCGCCGCTGCCCGGCATGGTCTCAGAGATTGCCCCTTCTGCCGGATTTCAGCCCGGCGACATCTTGCTTACGAAACGTCACTGGGGCGCCTTTGCCGGAACCGATCTTGAGCAGCGGCTTAAGTCGCGTGGTGTCGATACGGTCGTCCTCACCGGAATCTCGACCAATGCGGGGGTAGAGTCCACGGCGCGACAGGGTACCGGCCTCGGCTTTGGCTTTGTCGTCGTTGAAGACGCCTGCTCCGGTCAGGATGGTGAACAGCATTGTTTCGCATTCGAGAAGATATTCCCTCGGCTCTGTCGCGTGCGCTCGACCAATGAGGTCCTCGCCGCGCTTGCCTAACACCAAGAATCAACTCGATCGACTCGATCCACTGGTCTGGAAGATCACTGCTGTCGCTGTGCTTGGGTCCCTCATGGGACAGGTCGACGCAACGGTGGTGAACGTCTCCCTCTCCAGCCTGGCCGTTGATCTGCACAGCAGTCTTACCGCCATTCAATGGGTCACGAGCGGCTACCTTCTGGCGCTGGCTCTCATGCTCCCGTTGAATGGCTGGCTCGTCGGGCGGCTCGGAGCAAAATCGCTCTATCTGTGGTGTTTTCCGATCTTCACGCTCTCATCGGCACTCTGCGGACTCGCGTGGTCCGCGAACTCGCTGATTGGCTTTCGAGTCCTGCAGGGAATGAGCGGAGGTCTGATGGCTCCCCTCGCGCAGATGATGATCGTGCGCGCCGCCGGGAGGCACACGGCGCGCGTCTTCGGTTACGCCGCAGTACCGATTCTGCTGGGACCACTGCTCGGGCCCGTGCTCGCTGGGGCGATTCTTCAACATGCGTCCTGGCGTTGGCTGTTCCTGGTGAACGTTCCGGTCGGTCTTTTGGGAATCGTTCTGGCGATTCGCTTTCTGCCCGAAGACCGTGCCGAAGCCCGGCCGAGAGATCTTGACTTTGTCGGCTTCTGCCTACTTTCCCCGGGGCTCGTGCTCTTTCTCTATGGTGTGGACCATGTCAGCGAACGGATCGGCTTGACGGCATTTTTCGTTGCCCTGGTGCTGCTCACTGTCTTCATCCGCACGGCAACCAGCAAGGGCGACGATGCGCTCATTGATCTTCAGCTATTTAGGGAAAAGGATTTTTCAGCATCGGTGCTGACGCAATTCACCCTGAACGGAATCTCATTCGCCGGACAGATGCTCATCCCGATCTATCTCATCCGTATGTGCGGCGAATCACCCAGCGCGGCAGGCTGGTTGATGGCTCCTCTCGGACTGGGCATGATCTGCACGTATCCGAAGATCGGCGTGCTGACGCAGCGCTTCGGCATCCGCAAGGTAGCGGGCAGCGGCGCCTTTTTGGCCTTAGCCGGGACACTGCCGTTCCTTTTTCTTGCCAGCCACGGCATGTCCCTCCCCCTGCTCGTAGGTACGCTCTTTGTCCGCGGGATGGGTTTGAGCGCGGTCGGCATTCCGTCCATTACCTCGGCCTACGCTTCGGTCGAGAAAGAACACCTGCCGATGGCGACAACCTCACTCAATATAGTTCAGCGTCTCGGAGGGCCCACCCTGACGACACTGTGCGCTACTTTTCTCGGATGGAGACTGGGTATGGCGCACCAGGCGGCCGGCATCTCCAGAGCCTTTACCGCGACCTTCATGCTGCTCAGCGTCATTCATATCCTGCTCTTGGTAGCAGCACTCAGGCTGCCTTTTTTCATAGAGAAGACGAAACAGTCGCCTTCTGATGAAGAGGTGACTCTTTTGATGGAAGAGGCGTCGGAGTGACCCTCATCCTTGCAGGTGTCTACGCGCGACAATCTCTCGCGACTCCGCTTAAACGCGCTACTGGCGAGAAGATCGGGGACAGGATCACGCTTTTCGCCGCGGCAGCGGAAGCCGCTTCCAATGGC
The DNA here is from genome assembly GCA_013289715.1 of Acidobacteriota bacterium. Lineage (GTDB taxonomy): Bacteria > Acidobacteriota > Terriglobia > Acidiferrales > UBA7541 > Palsa-295. The sequence continues at coordinate 121,675 of JABCZJ010000005.1, forward strand.
GAAGAGCGAACGCAAACGAGTCCCGAAATCGATCCTCAAATTACCCGGTCTGGAACAATCGAAATCTGCGGTCTTGCACAGCCTCACGTCTTCGAGTTCAAAGCGCTCGTGCGACCATGCCATTCCTGAATTCATCGACTGGTACTGTTCGCATCCCAGGCTAGCCTGCAACAGGACCGTGGTCACACGGTACCGAATCGCACTCGAACGGCACCCGTACGCCCCGTCGACGATTAACCTGAGATGGGCGGCGATCCGCCGGCTGGCGCACGAAACATCTGATTGCGGACTTCTTAGCCCGGATCTTGCGGCAGGCATTCGGCGTGAGAGGGGCGTCAGGCGGCTGGGAGTGCGTGTCGGGAATCGGTTGACGGCGGAGGAGGGCAAGTAGTTACTCGGCGCTGAAACAGCCTGCACCCTTCGCAGCAGAGGAAATCGCGCTTTGCTCTGGCTTCTCATCGGCTGCGGTCTCCCGAGAGCTGAGTTTACAGCCTTACGGTTCGAGGATCTTCAGCTTCGGGAAGACCATCGGGTCATCGCTGACCTGAGAGGAAAAGGTGGCCACATCCGAACGATCCCTGTTCCGCAGTGGGTGAAGGAGGCGGCCGAGAGCTGGATTGTCGGCGCCGGCATCGCCTCAGGTCCGTTGCTACGGTCTATCAAGAAGGCAGGCTGAATTTGGGGACACGGCTTTACACCCAACGTCATCTGGGCAATCGTGAAAGCAAATGCGAAAAGCTGTGGTCTGCCATCGGCGGCACCGCAGGATTGAAGAAGGACCTGTGCGCGATTGTGTCATCAGGCAGGAGGTGAATTAGATCAGATTCAGTTCCTGCTCGGGCACGTTTCAATTGAGACGGAGCGATACCTCGGGTGCAAGCAGCGTTTTCACGACGCGATTAACGATCACATCGGCCTGGAGCCGGATGCGCCGTCGTGAGGAACAGGCATAGAAATTGCTTTCCGCTGGCCGGCTTATCGGTACCTAGCGTGGTTCACGAGACGATAGCTTTGGATTGCACAGTCAAGCGTCGTTCAACACCGGCAGTGCGGATGCCGTTTCGTGTCAAAGCAGGCCGCGGTGGCCAGCGTAGTTTTCGTCAACGTCCAGACCACGCTCCTTGATAACCTCTAGAGCAGCAGCCAGTGCTGTTGCGATGGCAGGATAGCCAACGTATGGCAGCGCCTGGATGAGAACTTCCTCGATTTCTTTCAATGTGAGGCCGTTATTGAGCCCGGCCCCCATGTGGATGGCGAATTCATGGGGCTGACGCATGGCAATCATGACGGACATCGAAACGAGGCTGCGGGAGCGCCTGTCCAGACCGGGACGACTCCAGATATCTGCAAAGGCTTGGTCGAGCGCGTAGGCAGCGATCGGGGCACCGAAGGTGTTTGAGCGAGCGGAAGCGCTGAGTTTTGCGGCCGCCTGGTCGCCCATCATTTCGCGGACTACATTGATTCCGGCTTCTCTATTCGTCATGATTGAGTCCTCTTTGTAAAACTCAAGTGACTTCTCCACCCCAAGACTACCCGAACGGCTCGAGGATACATAAGTGCCGTAGAACGCCCTTCTCGTCAGCAATCTTCACCGACGAGAAGACACATCGGTACGAAACCGGCACTCGCTGAGTGCCTCGGCGATTTCGCATCCATCCAGATACATTGCTTCCGCGAAGCGCGTTTGAACGAAGCCGCTGGCGAGGCGGACGCTGCGCGTGCTATGCGCCTTGCGTTATGCCGCAACGCAGTGCTTCTAACAGCGATTTTCGTTTTTGTGTGATTTTCCTGAGCGGTGCAAAATCAATTGACCACAGACGATAAACGATCCAATTTCCACAGTCGCTAGATCGGCTCCAGCCATTAGCCCTCATCCACCGCAACCGCCAGCGGCTCCCTTCAAACGGCTCTATCGAACGCGCGCAGAGCACCTCGCCCGACTTCACGCTTTGCGAAAACGCGCCTCCGATAGAGCACGAACGCTTGAACGATGCCGTTAGGGGGCAACTGGGCCGAATTACGGACATTTCTTCTTTCCCGTCCGTGCATCACAGCAAAGCTATGCTGCCGTTGAGCGATCCGGCGCCCGGCGAATATAACTTTGAGCACATTTCGCCGCTTTGGTAACCATCACTCTATCGTTCTTTGATCCCATGTCAGCTAGACTGCTCGAAGATGCCAAGTGGATCGCGGTGGGATGCTCTCATGGCAAGGGTCCAGTGCATGGATTACCGAGCCCAATTTGCTTCTGCATCCTTACCAGTTATTTCTGCGAGATGAGGCTAGTTATTCATGTCCATTCCGACCCGGGTCACCGCAGCGGCTTTCTTCCTATTCGCTCTGGTTTCGACGACGCAGGGGCGCGTGCAAGCCCCAGTACAAGTGTCGACCCAGGCGCAAGCGCTACCGGCGGACGATGATTTCAACGCTCTTCGCGGGCCTGCCGCCGCAGGGGACGCGCAGGCGCAATTCGCACTCGGGAACGACTATATCGATGGCCGCGGAGTTGCCCAGGACTACGGTCAGGCAGCGATCTGGTATCGCAAGTCCGCCGCCCAAGGTTATGCTCCCGCGCTGAATCAGCTGGGCTACATGTATCAAAATAAGTTTGGCTTGCCGCGAGATTACAAGCGGGCCCTGTATTACTACCGTTTGGCCGCAAAGAAGGGCAATGCGCTCGCGGAGTACAATCTGGGGGCCATGTACCAGAGTGGGCTCCAGGTCCGGCGTGATTATAAGCAGGCCTTCGAGTGGTACCGCGAGGCGGCGGAGCAGAATCTGGCGGACGCTGAGAATGAAGTCGGCTATTTTTACCAGTGCGGGTGGGGGGTCAAGCGCGACTATGCTCAGGCTTTGGATTGGTATCGCCGCGCCGCCAGCCACGGCAGCTCCAACGCAGAAACCAATCTCGGCTTCATGGCGGAGAAAGGATGGGGTCAACCTCAAAGTTATGACCAAGCTTTCTCCTGGTATCACAAGGCTGCAGAACATGGCAACGGCGAGGCCATGGAAAACATCGGTTATAACTTTCAGAATGGCGTCGGTGTGGCGATCGATTATGCCCAGGCCTGGTCATGGCTTTGTAAAGCCGCGGCGTTGGGAAGCGCCACCGCGGAGAATCAGCTCGGTTGGATGTATCAGTACGGGGAAGGTGTGAAGGCCGACGATGCTACCGCTGTGGCGTTGTACCGCCTTTCTGCCGATCAAGGCAACACAAGCGGTAAGGACAATCTCCGGGATCTCTGCGTCGACCGGTACCAAAGCGGTGACAAGCTGTGCGACTCGGACAACACCCCTGTGAGCGACCCTGCCATCGAGATGATCCAGCGCCGCGCGAACATTCGGGATCTCCGCGCTCAAATTACCGGACTGGAGACCGACGCTCTGGAGGACGACATCAGCGCCGACGATCTCGCCAATATGGGCAAGAACGGTAAAGCCAAGAAGCAGAACGGCATCACTAAAAGCATCACTAAGGTTATGGACGGGGTTGGAACGGCGCTTAGCGTCAACCCCCGTCTCGATGCCGCAAACCGTCGCGAGCAGGCGGCGCGCCTGCGTGAAGAACTGGCTCAACTCGAGAGTCTAGACCAATCCTCCGCTAATATCCCCCCGCCCGCACCTTAAGATCCTTCCCGTAGCACGACCCGTACGCAAGTGACGGCTCAAAGTCTGGCGCACTGGCACAACTGCCCCGCGGAACGTTCGATGATCCAGTTCGACTTGGCTGCATAGTCGCCAAATCGGATATGGATTCTCGAATGGCGATATCAGGCCAATGCGCTCATCGAACTTACTGACTCTCGCATAATATAGAGCTATTCTGGCCATAAAGAAGATTGTTTCCAGAAGGCAGTGATCAGTCGCGGACGGCGACGCATGCGACGTAGCGTTCGGCGCGCAGCCTCACTCAATTGCCAGTAGTCCTTGGGGCAGACATTGGGCAACTCGTGTTGCTTCCAGTAACCCCAGATGTACTCGACCGGGTTTAGTTCCGGCGCGTAGGGCGGCAGATAGGCGGTGGCAATCCAGCCTTGCAATTCGGCGATGAAGTCTTGTACCAAGCGGCTGCGGTGCGCCGGCAGACGATCCCACACGATCAGCAACGGCTGATCCAGGTGACGCAGCAAGGCCGCAAGAAAGTCCACGACTTGTTCCTTTTTGATGGCACCGGCATAGATGCGAAAGTAGAAATTCCACAACGTGAGTCCCGCTGCGACCGACAGAGTCTTCCAATTAAAGTTGTATTGCAGGATGGGTGTCTGTCCGCGAGGCGCCCAGGTGCGACAACGATGCGGACGCTGGCTCAGTCCGCTTTCGTCAATGAACACCAGGATGCGGCCCTCTTTCAGCGCTTTTTTTTTAGCCCTGGCCACACCTGCTTCTTCCACTGGCGAACCTGCTCTTCATTGCGCTCCCGGGCTCGCCCTTCCGGTCGCTGCGGACTCCAGCCCAGACCCACGAGAATCTTCCACACATGGCCCTCGTGATAGCGCACCTGAAATTCCTGCTCGATCAAATCGGCCACTCGGGGACAGGTCCACAGGGGAGTCTCATAGCCTATCCGCTCCGGACCTGCGACCAGTAGTTTCTCTAACTGCTGCCGCTGCTTCTCACTCAAACGCGGCATGCGACCGGCCCGTCCCGCTTTGCGCAGCGCGGACTTACCTTGGGTGCGATAGTCGTGCGCCCAACGAGCCACCGTCTGCGGGACAACGCGCAGTTGCCGAGCAATCTCGGCTTGACGCAATCCACGCTCCAACATTTGAATCGCTTGAAAGCGTCGTTTCTCTAAGGCTTCAAAATCGCGAGGTACTCCAGCAGGGTTTCCCATATGCGGTTAGACGCAGCATATCGGAAAATGGTTCGCTATATTATGCGCGATTCAATAGGTTAGCAGCCGATCTGCAGATGAGTCCTCACTAACGCGACTTTGTTTACCAATCCAATCCCACATCCCTGATTAATCGTGCCAGACACGAGGAAGACGAACTGCATGCGGCGCGGGGAAACCGAGAACGCACGCGCTCCGTGTATATCGCGTGCGCTCTCGACTCTGTTGTGGTTCTAAGTCCCGAATGCCTTCTCGTTTCACCGATCCCGAAGTGGAAGACTACGCTCTTGGGGCGATTTTTCACACCCCACGGGGAACCGCCTGGCTCGCTCCAACCGTCCGGTGCCTGTTTATCCTGTGTTTAGCTTGGGTGTGACACAGTTCTCGCCAGGGACTGGGCTGCTCCCGTTAAACTTTGGAGGAATTCATGTCGAGGAAAACCGCTGGCGCTTTTTTCGCGTTGTTCCTATGTTCCCTGCTGACGACTGCCTATCTCCGCGCCTCTGCCCAATCGGGCGGCGCCTCCGGCTATCATCTGATCAAGAAAGTGAAACTGGGCGGGGCGGGCGGCTGGGACTATTTGGAAGTGGATGCGGCGACGCATCGCTTGTTCATTTCTCGCGGCAGCCACGTCATCGTGGTGGATGCCGAGCAAGGCAAAATCGTCGGAGACATTCCGGATACGCAGGGAGTCCACGGCATCGCGCTCGCCGATGAATTCAACAAAGGTTTCACTACGAACGGCCGCACGTCCGATTCTACGATCTTCGATCTCACCTCACTCAAAATCACCGGCAACACCAAGACAGACAAGGATACCGATGCGGTCATCTACGATCCTTACTCCAAACGAGTCTTCACTTTTAACGGCGATGCCAATACCGCCTCGGCGATTGACGCGGCTTCCGGAACACTGGTCGGGACGTTTCCCCTTGGCGGCGGGCCGGAGTTCGGCGCCAGCGACGGCAAGGGCAAAATGTTCGTGAATCTGGAGGACAAGAGCGCCCTGGTTAAATTCGACGCCAAGACGCTTCAGATCGAGAATACCTGGCCGCTGGCGCCGTGCGAATCTCCCTCAGGCCTAGCGATTGACGCTGCACACGAAATCCTGGTGGTGGGCTGCCACAACAAGCTCATGACCTTCGTGGATGGCAACTCCGGCAAGGTCCTCGGCACCGTTCCCATCGGCCAGGGCGTGGATGCAAACCGCTTCGACCCCGTTGCCGGTTATGCGTTCGCGTCCTGCGGCGATGGGACGATTACCATCGCGCACGAAGATTCGCCCACAAAATTTTCACTGGTGGAAATGATCCAGACCCAGCGCGGCGCGCGCACCATGGCGCTGGACTACGCTACCCACACCGTTTATACGGTCACTGCGGAATTCGGCGAGACCCCAGCCGCCACGCCGGAACATCCGCGCCCGCGCCCGGCGATTATTCCGGACACATTCACGCTGCTGGTGTACGGCAAGTGATCAGCGGTGAGTCGCGTAACAAATACGAAGCGTCGAAATGAGCGCAGCAGGTTAGAACGCACTTCCGGCCTGACAAGGGTCAGGGTTCGATGTGGCTGGCGAATTCGCCGGGGCGGATCTCGGCCCGGCGGACCTTTTCGCGCGCGTTCATCGTGGATTTATCTGGCAATCACTAATCTTGCGGGAGCGGTCGGGGTTTGCCGTTGTGCGGTCCCATCGCGATAAATTTATGAAGAAAGCTTTCAAACTGCGATACCTCGCCGGAATGCTGGCGCTTTCCTGCTCGTTTGCGACGCCTCTGCGCGCGGCGCAAATAACTGCAAATTCGTCCGGCAAGTCGTTGCGGCTGAAGACGCAGCAGGCAACGGCTGCGCCCGATGCGACGATTCCTCTGACGCTCGATGAAGCGCTGGTGCGCGCGCGGCAGAACAGCCCGCAATTTCAGGCCGCTCTGGGCGAGGCGCAGATCGCTCACGAAGACAGCAAACAGGCGAAGGACGCGCTGCTGCCATCCGTTGCATACAACAACCAGGTGCTCTACACCCAAGGGAACGGCACGGGCGGGGTGCGCTATATCGCCAACAACGCCGTGCATGAGTACATCAGTCAGGGGAACGTCCATGAGGCGCTGGATGTGGCCGGAATCTACGCAGTGCGCCGCGCTTCGGCTGCCGCGGCAGTGGCGCGCGCCCGCGCCGAAATTGCCTCACGCGGCCTGGTGGTTACCGTGGTGCAGAATTATTTCGCCGCGCTGGCCGCGCAACGCAAGGCCGATCTGGCGCAGAAGGCCGCGGACGAGGGCGACACGTTCTTGCAGCTAACGAAAAATCTCGAAAGTGGTGGCGAAGTGGCGCATGCGGACGTGATCAAGGCGGAATTGCAAGCGCAGGAGCGCCGGCGCCAGCTTCAGGAGGCGCGACTGACTTTGCTGAACGCGCGGCTGGATCTAGCGGTACTGCTTTTTCCGGATTTTAGCGATCGCTTCGAATTGACGGACGATCTGCATGCCAGCATTCCGCTGCCGACGCTTGACGAAGTTCAGGCGCAAGCGAACCGCGAAAACCCGGAGGTTCGTGGCGCGATTGCCGCAGTGCAGCAAGCGAAAGACAACGTGGGAGTCGAACGCGCGGCGTACCTGCCTACTCTCGGTCTGGATTACTTTTATGGAATTGACGCGTCGCGTTTTGCGACCAACAGCATTTTCATGGACCAGCCGATTCCCAATCTTGGTTCGTCGGCATCCGCCACTCTGAACATCCCCATTTGGAATTGGGGCGCGACGCAGAGCCGCGTGAAGCAGGCGCAAATCCGCCAGGCGCAGTCGGCACGGGAGCTGTCCTTTGCGCAGCGCAAGCTGCTGGCCGAAATTCAATCGCTCTACAATGAAGCGGACACCGCGCTCAACGAATTATCCGGGCTGAACCGGTCCGCGGAACTCGCCGCGGAAAGTTTGCGGCTCACTACGCTGCGCTACAAGGGCGGTGAAGCCACGGTGCTCGAGGTCGTTGACGCGCAGACCACGTCCGCGCAGGCTGCCAACAGCTATGAGGATGGGGCGGTGCGCTACCGCGTGGCGCTGGCAAACCTTCAGACCCTTACGGGAGTCATGTCCACTCGATGACATTCCATACAAGACATACAGGCGCTGCGTATCAGCGCCATTTGCTTCTCGGCGCAGGGTTGGTGGCGATTCTGTGCGTGGCCGGTTGTGGTTCGTCCGGCAAAGAGAAAGCGCCGGTCGTCAACGTGGAAGCAACACCCGCGCGCCGCGCTCCGATTTCGGAAATAATTTCGGCGGAGGCGCTGGTGTTCCCCTTGCAGCAGGCGATCATCACCCCGAAAATCACTTCGACGATCAAGACATTCGAAGTACAGCGCGGCTCCCGCGTGCGCAAAGGGCAATTGCTGGCGGTGCTGGAAAATGCCGATCTTTCCGCCGCGTCCGAGCAGAGCAAAGGCGAATTCGAGCAGGCCCAGGCGGGCTACATCGCGACGACTGGAGCGAGCCTTCCCGAACAAATACAGAAAGCGGAGCTGGACGCCGCAGCGGCGAAGGCCGCCTTCAACGCACAACAGACGGTGTATGACAGCCGCAAGGCATTGTTTGACCAGGGCGCATTGCCGCGGCGCGACTTGGACTCCGCGGAAGTGGGGCTGGCGCAAGCACGCAGCCAATATCAGCAGGCGGCAAAACAGTTAGATGATCTGCAAAAAATCGGACAGGAGCAGGCGCTGAAATCCGCCACCGGCCAGCTTTCGGCCGCGAAGGGCAAATATCTCGGCGCGCAGGCGCAACTGAGCTACTCCGAAATCCGCAGCCCGATTGACGGCGTGGTCACGGACCGCCCGTTATTTCCCGGCGAGCTGGCGACAGCGAATCAGCCGCTTCTCACAGTGATGGATACTTCGAAGCTGATTGCCAAAGCGCATATCGCGGCTGCTGAGGCGTCGCGACTGAAAGCGGGCGACCCGGCACAAATTCAATTGCCGGGCGACGAAAATTCTATCGCAGCGCAGGTTGCGCTCGTCAGTCCCGCGCTCGATCCGGGCAGCACCACCATCGAAGTTTGGGTGGAAGCGGCGAAACCGGATCCCCGCATCCGGCCGGGTATGACTGTGACGATCGCCATGACCGCGCAAACAGTGAACGACGCGATCGTAGTGCCCGCTGGGGCCTTGCTGAAGAACGCGGAAGATGTACCCTACGTGCTCGTCGCCGGATCGGATGGCATCGCGCATGCCCACACGGTGGAGGTAGGCATACGCGCCGCCGATGCGGTCCAGATCCTCTCCGGCGTGAGTTTCGGCGATGCCGTGATCACTTCCGGCGGATATGGCCTGCCGGACGGCACAGCCATCAAGACCGCCGTCGCCAAAGCGCCCGAAGCCAGCACGGAGCAGGATTAGCCGGGATGCCCGCTACTCTTCGTCCGGGGGGTTCCAGCGAGGAAGCGGCGGCCGCAGGAGGGCCGTGGTTCCAGCGGTTATCGCGGCCCATTCTGTTCTTGGTAGCCAGTCTTGCGTTGGTCGGCGCGTACCTGGCATTCACCGTTCCCGTCTCGGTGTTTCCGCAGACGGATTTTCCGCGGATCGTGATCGGCATTGATAATGGCGTAACGCCGATCGATCAGATGCTGGTAACGGTCACGCGCCCGATCGAAGAAGCGGTGAACGCAGTGCCCGGGCTGCAACGCGTCGTCTCCACGACGAGCCGCGGCTCTGCTGATGTGGATCTTTTTTTCGATTGGAATAGCGACATGGTGTTGACGTTGCAGCGCGTTGACGCCGTGGTCGCACGGCTGCAGGCAGAGCTGCCGCCATCCGCGCGCGTTGAAACGCATCGCCTGACCTTCGCAACCTTTCCAATCCTCGGATACAGCTTGACGTCCGATCAGCTTCCACAAGACAAGCTGTGGGAAATCGCCACCTATGACATCAAGCCGCGCATCAATCGTCTGGACGGCGTGGCTTCCGTATTGATTCAGGGCGGTCGCGTTCCGGAATTTCAGGTAACGCCGGACCCCGCGCGTTTGCTGGCCAGCAATATCACGGTCACCGATATCCTCGAGGCCATTCGTCGCAGCAACCTGATCGATTCGCCGGGTCTGTTGGATCATGATCACCAGCTCGTGTTGGGCTTGATTAGCGGCCAGGTGCACACGCCCGAGCAAATCGGGAAAATCGTAGTGAAAACGTCGGCGGCCGGAGTCCCCATTCGCGTCGGGGATATTTCCGTTGTGGCTCCGTCCGTCGCTCCCGTTTACACCGTCGTCACCGCCAACGGAAAGCCCGCTGTCCTTTTGAGCATCAATCGCCAGCCGGACAGCAATACGCTCTCGGTTGCTGACGAAGTGCACGCCAAGATTGCCGAGCTGCAATCCACCTTGCCGCCGGACGTGCATCTGGAGCCGTTCTACGACCAGTCCATCATCGTTCATGATTCCATCTCCAGCGTGCGCGATGCTGTGCTGCTCGGCTTGTTGCTTTCGTCCGCGATATTGGTGCTCTTTCTTCGCGATTGGGGCACGTCTCTGGTCGCTGGTCTGGTGATTCCCGCGACCCTGCTGCTCACCTGCATCGTTCTGAAAATTACCGGCCAGAGTTTCAATCTCATGACCTTGGGAGGACTGGCGGCGGCAGTGGGTCTGGTGATTGACGACGCCATCGTGATTCTGGAAAACATTGTGCTGCATCGCGATGCCGGCGAGCACCGCCTGCAATCCATTCGGCACGCTCTGCGCGAGATGACCATTCCGCTGGTGGGTTCCACCATCACGCCCATCGTGGTGTTCTTGCCGCTGATTGCGGTGACCGGAGTGACCGGCAGCTTCTTTCGCGCTCTGGCGATCACCATGACCGTTGCGCTGTTCAGCTCGCTGGTGTTGGCGCTGCTGTGGACGCCCACGCTGAGTCAATTCCTGATTCGCAACAAAGCGGGCGAGGCGAGGTCTTCTCAGGCTGGATCGGAATCCGCACTGCAGGTGAACGGGGCTGCTGATAGGGTCGAAGAAAAAGCGCCCAGCGCCGGTTTGTTCGGACGACTGGTGCGTTTTTACGAGCGGATTATGCAGGCTGTACTGCGGCGTCCGATCATGCTTGTGGCCAGCTCGCTCCTGATTGTAGTACTTTCCGTGGTGTGCTACCACTTTCTGGGCAGCGATTTGCTTCCTGAAATGGACGAAGGCGGTTTCATTCTCGATTACTACACGCCGCCGGGAAGTTCGCTGGCGGAGTCCAATCGCATTCTTCAGCACATCGAACAAATTCTCCGCGAAACTCCGGAAGTCGAGAATACTTCGCGGCGTACCGGACTGCAGCTGGGCCTGGCGGCCGTTACCGAAGCGAATCGAGGGGATTTTACGGTGCGACTGAAGCAGAAACGGGATCGCGGGATTGATGAAATCATTGAGGAAGTTCGCACGAAAATCAAACAGACGGAACCAGCGGCCGACGTAGAGTTCGTCCAGGTACTGCAAGACATGATCGGAGATCTCACCAGCGCGCCCGAGCCTGTGGTTATCAAAATGTTCGCGCAGGACCCGCAATTGCTGCTGAAGTCGGCGCCACGCGTCGCCGACGCCATCGGCAAAGTTCCGGGAGTCGTAGACGTGCTCGACGGAATCGAGAACACCATCAGCGGGCCTGCCGTGACGTTTCAGGTGGATTCGGCGGTGGCATCGCGCGCCGGCTTTACGCCGGAGGAAATCGCCATCGATGCTTCTGCGATCCTGGAAGGCGAGCCCGCCGCGACGCCTGTGGTGCTGAATGATCGGGTCTATCCGATTCGCGTGCGTTTTCCCGCGGAAAGCCGCTCGTCCCTCGAGCGCATGACCAACACGCTGCTGGCCAGCTCCAGCGGACGAACCGCCACACTGGGTTCGCTTGCGACCATCTCGACCGATCCGGGCCAAACGGAAATCCGTCGCGAAAATTTGCAGCGGCTCATCGAAGTGACGGCGCGCCTGGAGGGAGTGGACCTGGGGCGGGGGGTTGCCGCCGTGCAGAAGGCGGTCAGCGATCTGCAGCTGCCTTCGACGATCCGCATCGAATACGGCGGCGCGTACCAGGAACAACAAAAATCGTTCCATGATCTGTCGCTGGTTCTGTTTCTGGCGCTGCTTTTGCTGTTCGTGGTCTTGCTTTTCGAATTTCGCACTTTCTCGGCTCCGGTCGCGATTCTTGCGTCGGCGTTACTTTCCTCATTTGGGGGCCTGCTCGCCCTGCTGGTCACCGGGACTACCTTCAATGTGGCTTCGTTCATGGGGATGATCATGGTGGTAGGCATCGTCACGAAAAACGGCATCCTGCTGCTGGACGCCGAGCAGCGGTTTCGCGGCTTAGGATTGTCCGCGCGCGAAGCGATGATTCAGGCGGGGCGGCGGCGCTTGCGTCCGATCTGCATGACGGCGCTCGCGACGATTGCCGGAATGTTGCCGCTGGCCCTGGCGATTGGCGCGGGTTCCCAGATGCTGAAGCCATTGGCCATCGCAGTGGTAGGAGGAGTGGCAAGCTCGATGGTGCTGTCACTGGTATTTACTCCTGCGATCCACTATTACCTGGGCGCAAGGCAAATTGCCGAGATTTGAGTCGGCGGGACTCGGCGGCACCGCCTTCCACTGCGAGATTCTGTATTTTTGCAAATCCGATCTTTCCGGCAGCGCTGACTTCGAGCCGGCGGATATCAGGCAATCCTGCTGGAGATCCCAAGCGGACATGCTCTGGCCCGCCGCAACTTCCTCGACTTGGTCGAGAGAATCTTTAGCAGGTCCGGTAGCTGCGATCAGCCGCCTTCCCAAGTCGCAGGCAGCTTGTCCGGGTGTACAATGCCGACATTCCCCAGCTCAAGGAGACGAATCGTGATGACACTCCGGGGAATTGTACGCAAAGGTTTTGGCGGTATCGTGGCTATGGTCTTGACCTCCGGGGTCTGCACTTTTGGTCAAAGCAGATCAGTTCCAGTCGATCCGGGCGTGCGCGGTGGCCCGGCGGGTGCCGGCACTGCGCTGAAGGGTCTTACTGCGGACGAAACTGCGTTCTTCCGGGATGGGCAGGCGAGGTTCGCTGATATCGAGGTCGTGACCGGCGGCGCGAACAATGGTCTCGGTCCCCGCTTCAACTCCAACCAATGTTTGTCTTGTCACGCGCAGCCGAGCATAGGCGGAACGAGCCCAACGCAAAATCCCTTGATCGCAGTGGCTACCTTGAATGGGGCGAAGAACACCGTGCCATGGTTCATCACGCAAGATGGTCCGGTGCGCGAAGCGCGGTTTAAAAAGAGCAGCGGCAACGCCGATGGCGAAGTTCATAACCTCTTCGTGATCACGGGGCGAACTGACGCCGCCGGTTGCAACATCTCTCAATTCGACTTCCTGCCCGCAGGAAATCCGCTCACTGGCCAAAGTGGGAATGCGAACATTATTTTCCGAATCCCGACTCCCCTGTTTGGCGCGGGACTCATCGAAGCGATTCCAGACTCGGCCATCCTTGCGAACATGCGCTCCAATGCATCGGAGAAGTCGGCGTTGGGTATTTCCGGCCACGCGAACGCTCACCTAAGTGGAAATGTGAACCTCAGTGCAAACGATGGAACCATCACGCGTTTCGGGTGGAAGGCGCAGAACAAATCCTTGCTTATGTTCGCCGCCGAGGCATACAACGTCGAGATGGGAATCTCGAACCAGCTTTTCCCGCAGGAGCGCGACGAAACGCCGGGCTGCCTCTTCAACGCCACTCCTGAGGACACGGTCAACTTCACGCCTGCTCCCTCGACCTCCGGTAATTCGAACACGGCCGTACTCTCAGACATCGAAGCCTTTGCCGACTTCATGCGCATGCTGGCCCCACCGACTCCCGCGCCCGCCGCACCGTCCAGCGAAAAAGGACGCGCCTCCTTTGCGAAGATAGGTTGTATCCATTGTCATACGCCCTCGTTGACCACGGGAGCAAAGATTGCCAGTGGCTCTTCGACCAGTCCGAGCGTTGCGCTCTCGAATCAGACAGCGAATCTTTACTCTGACCTTATCGTCCACCACATGGGGAAAGGACTCGCCGACGGCATCACGCAAGGTGGCGCCGGCCCTGACGAGTTCCGAACCGCTCCTCTCTGGGGCGTCGGACAACGCGTCTTCTTCCTCCACGACGGACGAACGACGAATCTCGTGGAGGCTATCCGAGATCACCGGAGCGAGGGCAGCGAGGCAAACAAAGTAATTGAGCATTTCAATGCGCTTACTACTCAGGAACAGCAGGAAGTCATCGATTTCCTGCGTTCGCTCTAACGAGACGAACGTATTCAAGCCCATTGCCAAACGGTTCCCGCAAAGCCCAACCCTCGCGCGACGCTGCAGCCGGGTCCCGCGCAGCTTGTTGGCGGGGTTCACGGGAAGTGTCAAGCAACCGCAATGCAGGTAAAATTTGACGGCGGACCAGTTTCCGACTGCGCGTGCCAGCTCGATCGGTCGGTGCAACACCATCCCGTGCGTCGATTCGACAATGCTTGCGCGGCAGAACCATCTGCTTGGCTGTGCTCGGTCAAAACCTAGCCAGGGCAGCGTGCCGGCTGGCCTGACCTTAGCAAGCGATTTTAGCTTGTGTATTCAATCCCAGGCGGGTTCTAGGAGTGAAGGAAGTGGCGGGACAATTCAGCTTCGATTCACGTGGCCCGAAGTGCAACCTGCTGGCTCATCTGCAGGCTGACGCCGATACGTTGAAAACCGATTTAGAGAGCGACGAATTCAAATTGTGCTGCATCCGCTGCGACCACTATTCGAAGCCCGGTCCCACTGGAAAGCTCAACATCCTGAAGAAACTTCCATGTTGGGGGGCACATCCATGACAGCCCAAGAAACGACCGTACGACATGACCCTCAGACACCGCCAGCGGACTCGACAACCAAGCGAATTTTCATTGGTCCGAATGGCTTGCGCGCGGGATGGCGCCTGCTAATCTTCATAGCGATCGTAATGGCAATGTCGGCCGTAGCGCGAATGATCATCAGGCGCTTCTTCCCGGCCGCGCTGGATCCGACGCAATTGACACCCATGAGAATCATCGCGCCGGATCTAATTGTCTGCTGCATCTTGGCGGTTGCGGCCTGGATCATGAGCACGATGGAAGGCCGCAAGCTGGGCCAATATGGCCTTCCCAGGAGCGAAGCGCTGAGGAAAAACTTTTGGGTGGGACTATTGATAGGCCTGCTTGCTACCAGCAGTACGGTGCTGGCAATTTTCGCCCTGCATGGCGTACGGTTCACAAGTGCGGCGATCCATGGCACGGCGATTTTGACGGCAGCGGCCGCCTGGGGGCTGGCATTTTTACTTTCCGGCTTGGCCGAAGAATTTTTGTTTCGCGGATACACGCAGTTCACACTGACGACTGGCATGGGATTCTGGCCGTCCGCATTTTTGCTCTCGGGTTTGTTCGGGCTGGTTCACGGCACCAATGGCGGAGAGACCGTTTTGGGAGATCTGTCGGTGGTTTCGTTCGGTTTGTTGTTGTGCCTGTTTCTCCGCCGGACTGGAGATTTATGGTGTGCGGTCGGCTTTCACCTGGGATATGACTGGGGCCAGACGTTCTTGTACGGTGTTCCCAATAGCGGCTTACTACCCTCCCGGAATCTTCTCAACGCCTCGTTGAGTGGGCCGCGCTGGCTGACCGGCGGAACGGTCGGGCCTGAGGCCAGCATCTTTTGCCCCATCGTCTTGGCCATCGTGGCAATCGTATTCAGCTTGAAATACCGCGACGCGCGCTATCGACCGTTGAGCGCGCCGTCCGCTTCCTGAGTCGAGCCACGGAGAACGCAGCGGATCTCCACCTGGCGGGTGGGCCACCCGCGTCACCCGCATAGCCGAAGCGTTTACTTGGGTGGTGTGGAAGGCTTGGTCACCCGCCTGCGTGAATCGCCAGCCGAAGTAAGACTTCGATGGGACGGCTGTAGTGACGCCGCCTCTAAACCCGGACCCTTCAAAAACCGAAGAGTCCGGTAGCCGTAAAATCAACTGCGTTCGTTTGGCAGCGTGGATGGGTCCGCCACCCGCCGAAAAGTGCGTCGTCGATTGGGCTCTCAATTCCGGGCACGTAGCCTCCGGCCTTGCGCTCCTACCACGAAGTTACGACGCCAGCCAGCTATGCTAAAATCGCGCCGCATCGACGCCTAGCCATCGAGGGACAAATACCGTGTCCGACACACACCGGCAGTCAGCCGATCAGCACGAGCTAGCGGCGCACGCTCATCGCACAGCCGCCGAACACAATGAAAATGAGAGCAACGAGTTGGTAAACTGGCATTTGCAACGGGCGATGGAGTATTCCGATCACGCCTACAAACTCGCAAAAGACGCCCACTCTAAAACGGGCCAGATGGGGTCGCTTGAGCCGACGCCCGCCCTTCATGACACTGAACCTGTTTACCAGAACCGAAAGCAGAACCACAACCGCGCCGCCGAATTACATGACCGTGCCGCAGATGCCCATCGCGTTGCGCAAAAACGCGAAAAAGGTGATGAGATAACGGGTCAAAAACATTCACACCAGGCGCTGTATCACTCACAAGCGGCTAACGAACTCACTAAAGCGATGGCGTCCGGATATGGCGTTACGACCTTCGCACACGACGAAATCGCGACCCTCGCCTACGAACTCTGGCAAGCCAGAGGTTGTCCGTACGGATCGCCGGAGGAAGATTGGTCGCGTGCCGAGAGTGAGCTACGCGCCCGCCCATGAATTCGATAAAGAACTTTCAGGAGCGAGCGGCGGCGGCCATCGCGAGTTGCTGCTGCATCGCCAGCTGATCCCAATTGTCCCAGCCTCGCACGATCTTACCGCTGTCGATCTGCGCGATTGTAATGCCGGTAATCCTGACTCGCTTATTCGTCGCCGGTAATCCGAGCCCGTCACCCGTGTGGGTCATATCCGCAGACCAGCGCACTACAACCTTGTCGTCCGCTCCGAATGTGTCTTCCACTGTGATCTTGATGTCTGGAAACGCGCCGTGAAGGCGATGAAACAGGGCCACGAAGTCGCGAGGGCCGTGAATCACCCTACCTGGCTCGTCTTGTCCCACTCCAATCGCGTTTTCATCCATCAAATCGTAAATCGTTTGAACGCGCCCTTCGTTCCAAACTTCTTTGAACCAACGCCGCATCAGAACAACATTTTCTTCGACGGACACGCGACACCTTCCTCTCAAGCAACACGTCAGCTCGATGCACTGCGGACTTGGTATACCACGAAGTCACGACGCAAGCCAGTGATGCCAGAATCGGACTAGAGTGTGTTTGGGACGGGAGCTTCGCGCGAACGATGGACCCTTCGAGTGGCAATCTTCGCAACGGTCGTCGCACTCGCGGCAGCATTTTTTACGCATCAACACTGGAAATCATCTGATAGAGCGGTCGACGTCGCCGACCAAGCTCGCAAGGAGGCGAACCATCAAGCTGACCTCCGGCGACTCGACGACGCAAACCTTAAGACCACGCGCGAGGACGCAGCGAGCGCACTTGCGGAACAGATAAAAAGAACGGACCAAGCTAGCGCACTGACCAAGCAAATTGCCGAAGCAGCCCAAAAGAATACTTCGACTGCTTCTCAAGCACTTTCCGTGTCGGAGCGCGCGTATCTCGGAGTCGCTGGAATAACAATCTATTGTCCGGTCTGCGAACAACCCGAAAACATCCGCGCGCCTCCTTCGCACCCCAAATCAATCACTAGCGAAACAAAATTGAAAGCCATCGCAACTCATTGAAAACAATCAGCAGCGACCCAAATCAATCGCTCGTTTTTGTCGTGTTTTTCGCCCTTGCGGCAGGCTCGGGGCGACGCTCTAGCGTGAGCGTGCTCGGTCGGGTATATTGGACGCTGGTTACCGTCCAGCCTCTATATTAGGCAGGCCGGCTCACGCGTGGTTCATCGGCAGTTTCGCGAGCCGACCCTCAGAGCCGTGGAACAGCGATTTGTCACATCCTGCTTTTCGAAATGACGAATACTCCAACATTCTTTCCGCATCGAAACTAGGGACCGAACATGGCGAAACCAATTTTGCTCAGTGTTGACGACGACCCCGATGTGCTGCGCGCCATCGAGCGCGACTTGCGCACGAAATATGGCGCCGAATTCCGCGTGATCGGCAGCGATTCTCCCGAGGCGGCGCTTGCGCTATTGAAGCAGTTGAAACTGCGTAATGACAGCGTGGCGTTGCTGCTTGCCGACCAACGAATGCCGCACATGGACGGCGTAGCGTTTCTACAGGAAGCAATGCACATCTTCCCTGAGGCCAAGCGGGCGCTACTCACCGCATATGCCGATACCAACGCGGCGATCGGCGCCATCAACGAAGCCAGCATCAATTACTTCTTCTTGAAGCCGTGGGATCCGCCGACCGAGCACCTCTACCCGCAATTGGATGATCTGTTTGACGATTGGCGGGCTTCGTACCGGCCGAAATTCGAAGGCATCCGCGTACTCGGGACGCGTTGGTCTCCCAAGTCGTATGAACTGCGGGATTTCCTGGCGCGCAATCGCGTACCTTATCAGTGGATCGATGTCGAACTCTCGGCGAGTGATCCCGAAACGAAGCGTCTGCTGGAAGTTCTGGGCCCGGAAGCCTCCAGTCTCCCGGTTGTACTTTTCCCGGATGGCTCAAAGCTTTTGGAGAGCGTTCCATCACAGGTTGCACAAAAAGTCGGCTTAAAAACTCGCGCGCAGACGAATTTCTATGATTTGGCAATCGTGGGCGGTGGCCCGGCGGGTCTGGCCGCCGCCGTGTACGGGGCGTCCGAAGGTCTTCACACCGTGATGATCGAACGCGAAGCCCCCGGCGGGCAGGCCGGCATGAGTTCGCGCATCGAAAACTATCTGGGATTTCCGATGGGGCTTAGTGGTGGCGATCTCGCGCGTCGCGCCGTTGTGCAAGCACAGCGGTTTGGCGTGGAAATTCTGGCGCCGCAGGAGGCGCTCGCAGTACGCGTCGAGGGGCCCTACCGCATGGTCAAAATGGCGGATGGCAACGAGATCTCGTGCCACGCGCTGATGATTGCCACCGGCGTCCAGTGGCGGCGACTGGAAGCACCCGGGATCGATCGGCTGCAAGGCGCGGGCGTGTACTACGGCGGCGGCTCGACCGAAGCGTTGTCTTGTAAGGGCGAAATCGTTTACGTGATCGGTGGCGCGAATTCCGCAGGGCAAGCCGCGATGAACTTCGCCAAATACGCTGACCGTGTCGTGATCGTCGTGCGCGGCAAATCTCTTTCGAGCACGATGTCGCAATACTTGATCGACCAAATCAAGGAGACCCCCAACGTGCAGTTATGGGCGAACGCCAGCGTTGCCGAAGTGCACGGCGAAAGTCATCTGGAAGAAATTTCGTTTCTTTGTTCGGACACGAACCAGATGGAGCGCGTTCCGGCGAGCGCGATGTTTATTTTCATCGGCGCGCAGCCGCGCACGGACTGGCTGGCCGATCTTGTCGAACGTGATGACCATGGATTTATTCTGACGGGCCCCGACTTGATTCAAGACGGGGACCACCCCAAGGGCTGGAGCCTCGACAGAGATCCCTACTTGCTGGAGACAAACGTTCCGGGTCTTTTCGCCGTGGGTGACGTCCGTCACGGTTCAGTCAAAAGAGTGGCTTCCGGAGTCGGTGAAGGATCGGTTGCCGTGCAATTCATCCATCAATATTTGAGCAAGGTCTAATGGTTGAAAAATCTGAATTACTAAAGGTGCCGGCGTTTGCAAATTTGCCTGATGAGCAGATCACCTGGTTCATCAGCCAGGTGAAGGAAATAAATATCAAAGCGGGCGATATGGTTTTCCGGCAGGATGATCCGGCGGACGCGATGTTTGTATTTCTCGAGGGACAGTTTCAGGTGCGCGGCGAATTGGGTGGCGAAACTGTGGTAATTCCGATCAACCCGGGTGACGTGACCGGCGTGCTGCCTTTTTCGAGAATGAAGCAATTTACGGTGGGCGGTAAAGCGATTACCGATTGTCGAGTCTTGCGATTTCCGGCAGCGCAGTTTCCCGAGCTGGTTCAGAAAATGCCTGAATTGACCCAGCGGCTGGTTGGCCTGATGTCGGATCGCATTCGCGAAACGACGCGGCGGGAGCAACAGCGCGACCGGCTGGCTTCTTTGGGGAAGCTTTCCGCCGGGCTCGCGCATGAACTCAACAATCCAGCTTCCGCAGCGAAGCGCGCCGCGAGCCAGTTGCGCGTTGTCCTGAAGAAAATTCGCGACGCGAGCCATGAGCTCGGCAGCCGCGACCTCACGGCGGCGCAGAAAGCGGAAATCGAGAAACTGGAAACGGCATTCGTGCAAAGCGACGCCGTTCCGCCGGATGCGCTGGCCATGAGCGATCTGGAAGAGCAAATCGATTCGTTGTTGCGCAGTCATGGTCAGAACGACTTGTGGCAAATGGCGGCGGACCTGGCGCGAAGGAACGTCAAGCCGGAGGCGCTGGAATCTTTATTCGCTATTCTGGATGCGGACACAGCGCGAGCGGCTCTGGTGCGGATCGCAGCGTCCGTGGAGGTCGCGACACTTCTGAACGAGATCGAGAGCGGCACGTCGCGCATTTCAGATCTGGTCGGTGCGATCAAAGAATACACATACATGGATCAGACGCCGCTGCAAAACGTGGACATCGTGAAAAGTCTGGAAACAACGCTTACCATTCTGAATCACAAGCTCAAACAAGGAGTTGTGGTGGAGCGCGATTACCAGAAAATTCCGCTTCTGGTAAATTCCTTTGGCAGCGAGCTGAATCAGGTTTGGACCAACATCATAGACAACGCGATTGACGCCATGGGCGGCGAGGGCAAGCTTCAAGTGAAAACGTTTCGCGACGAAAATTGTGTCGTCGTCGAGATCACCGACAATGGCCCGGGAATTTCACCCGAAGTAAAGGCGCACATGTTCGATCCTTTCTTCACGACCAAGGGAGTGGGGCAAGGGACTGGGCTGGGCCTGGACACGGTGCAGAGAATTGTGAAAAAGCACCAGGGTAATATTCAGGTCAACTCGAAGCCCGGTGAGACGCGCTTTCAGGTTTGGCTCCCGCTAGCAGCAGCCGCGGCTTAGCACCGCTAATCAATTCCGAGACGATGTTGCATTTCCTCGAGCGTGAATCCTTTGGTCTCCGGGTAGAAGAACATGACGATGAAAAATTGCAGGACCATCATCGCCGCAAAAAATACGAACGGATAAGCGCCGGAGGCTTTCGCAACGACGGGAAACAGCGCGGAAATAATCGCATTCATGATCCAGTGCGAAGAGCTTCCCAGGCCCTGACCCTTGGATCGCACAGTGTTGGGGAAGATTTCGCCGATGTAGACCCATATAACCGCGCCGAGCGGAGCGAAAAAGAAGATGTATCCCACCAAGATCCACACGAGCCAGTCTTGATTGCGCTGCGTGAAAAAAATCATAGCCACGCCTGATAGACAGAGCGCCGTTCCTGCCGAACCGACCAGCAACAGAGTTTTGCGGCCGAGCTTGTCAATCAAGGTCATGGCCAGCAGCGTGGCGAACAGATTCATTGCGCCGATGGCGACGGCCTGCAAATCACCGGACAGCTTGCTGAATCCCGCGGCCATAAAAATGGAAGGCAAGTAGTAAAGGATTGCGTTGATTCCCGCCAGTTGGTTGAACACTCCGGTAGCGATCGCCACAAAGATAGGGTAACGAAATTTGCGCTGGAACAGCGGCTCATCGCCTTGCGTTCTCTCCAAGTGAATGGAGTCGACGATTTCTTTGAGTTCCGTTTCATAATCCGAGGAGCGCAGAAGTGCTAACACGCTGCGTGCTTCTTCGCTGCGATGCTGCGTGGCCAGCCAGCGAGGGCTTTGCGGAATCCCGAACAGCATCACAAGAAATAACAGTGCTGGAGCCGCGGCGACGCCCAATTGCCACCGCCATTCGAGCGCACCCATCCCAAGCCTCGCGATGCAGTAGTTCGAAAAATACGCCAGCAGAATTCCCAGGACTACGTTGATCTGAAACATGCCCACGAGCCGTCCGCGCAAGGTCGCGGGAGCCAACTCTGCGATATACACCGGAGCAAGGACGGAGGAACCACCGATGCCCAGTCCGCCGATGAAACGGAAAATCACGAGCGCAGGCCAATTCCAGGCGAAGGCGCAGCCGAGGGAAGAAACGATGTACAACAACGCCATCAGGCGCAGGGCATTCCTTCCTCCCAGGCGCTGCCCGATGATGCCCGCGCTGAGCGCGCCGGCGACAGTGCCCCACAGCGCAATTGAAACCGTAATTCCCAGTGACCAGTCGGAGAGATTGAAAACCTGTTGTAGCGAGTGCGTGGTGCCGGCGATGACCGCGGTGTCGAACCCAAACAGCAACCCGCCGAGCGCGCCGACGATGCTGGCCTTGAGCAGATAGGAATTCAGTTTCATGCAGTTTCCTGGCAACATGCCGCAACCGCGCGGAGCTGCTGCGCGGCAACAATTGGAGTGCCCAGGCTATGCGCCATTCCGAGCCACCGTGAATGGCAGTATGCACGCGCCGAGAAGTCCTGCCTCAGGACCCAACTCCGTCAGCGTGACGTATGTTTTCGCTGCGGTTCCGCGAGCGGCGTCGGACTTCTCCGGGTCCGTCATGCGGAATACGTAGCTGCGATAGCGCAATTCCCCGAAGAGTGCCGGAGAAAACAGATTCCAAGAACTCGATAAGCCTCCACCCACAACATAGAGGGGCAAGTTCAGCGTGTTGACGAGCGCTGCGAGTCCCCTGCCCAGCGCAAGGCCCACTTCGTCGAAAATTGTCTGCGCATCACGGTCGCCCGCGCTGGCGAGCCCGGCAACATCACGAGGCGTGAACTCCGGGTTGCTCTTTTCGAGCGCTGCCAACGCCGGCGATTTTCCAGCTGCGATCATTTCCTTGGCGCGGCGCCGCACTCCCGTGGCTGACGCGAGTGGTTCGAGACAGCCTCGGGCGCCGCACCCGCACGCGACGCCGTCCGGCCAGATATTAATGTGGCCCACCTCACCCGCCATTCCGTTCAATCCGTCCCAGATTTTTCCGTGAAAGATAATTCCGCCGCCAACTCCTGTGCCGAGCGTCAGGAAACACAAGGTGTCGATCCCAAGAGTCTTCCCTTTGCCGGCAACGCACTCCGCCAAGGCTGCCACGTTCGCGTCATTCTCCACTACGACGGGCGTGCCCACGCTTTGCTCGACGGCCGCGCGCAATTCCAAACCGTCGAAGCCTGGGAGATTGGGCAGATTTCGCAGGCGGCCTTCGGGCAGTTCGATCGGGCCCGGCGAGCCGATGGCGATACCTTTTAGCGCGAGCTTCGAAGAGTAGCGATCGAGAAGTTTACGAATTCCTGCGCACATATCCGCGACCACGGCATCTCTGCCGGCCTGCAGCCGCGTGGGCATCTGGATCGTTTCCAGAAATCCAGCCGCGGGTGTGTAGGCCGCCAGCCGCAGATTCGTGCCTCCGAAATCAATTCCGATCGAGAACGAATCTGAGGTCATGGCGGTGGAGGCTGCTCCGTTCGTCGCGAACTACTTTGGATCCGGGCGTTCCGCATCGTGTGACGCCCGCCAGAGCAATGCGATTGCGGCGCGACGGCAAGCAATGTACACGAATTGCGAAGCGAGGGAATAGGAATTCCAGTGGAGCAGCGTCGCGGGCGAACGAAGTTTTCGATTCGCGCGGCGTGTATTTGATCAAGAATGCGCAGGCGCCCCACTGTGCGGCTTATTACTCTTGAACGCAAAAGACGCGATATATAGGTAGCACAGCGCGGGCAGGATGAAAGCGTGATGGATGCCGATGCGGTCCGCGAGCACGCCCTGCAGCTCGGGAATGATCGCGCCACCCACGATGGCGCAGACCAGCACCGCCGAGCCTTTACCCGTCAGCGGGCCGAGGCCCTCGATCGAAAGCGTGAAAATGCTGGGGAACATCGTCGAATTGAAGAATCCAACCAACAGGATGCTCCACATGGCCAGGTGCCCGAAGCTCAGCATCGAAATAGTGACTAACAGAAACGCCGTAAGAGCGGACAAGCCCAGCACCGTGCCAGTGCGCACTTTTTGCAGCACCGCCGAGCCGATGAACCGGCCGATCATCGCACCGCCCCAGTAAAGCGAAACGAATTTCGCGGCGAGCTGGATCGAAATGTTTCCAACGTTCGGCTGGCTCATGTAGTTAACCAGCATGCTTCCGATTGCGACTTCCGCGCCCACGTAGACGAAAATTCCAATCGCGCCCATTACTAATCGCGGATATTTCCAAATCGAGTCGTGAATTTTCCCGTGGGGTTCGACCGCGGTGATGACTGGCAGTTTAAAGTTCGCAATAACCAGGCCGAGCACCAAAAGCGCGATCGCCAGGCCGACGTAGGGCAGTTTCACGGAAGACGCCTGCTGGAGACGATAGGCTTGCAGCTGATCCGTAGACATTCCACGAACCACATCCATAGCGACGGGCGCTCCGCTCAGAATCAGGAGGCTGCCAAACCAAGGAGCCAGCGTGGTGCCGAGGGAGTTGAAGGCTTGCGTCAAATTCAGGCGGCTCGAAGCGGTTCGCTCGGGACCCAACACAGCGACGTAGGGATTCGCGGAGACCTGCAGGAGCGTAATGCCCGCCGCAAGAATGATTAAGGCCGCGAGAAACAGCGCAAAGGAAGGAGCACTCGCTGCGGGTACGAAAAGCAGCGCGCCCAATCCCATCGTCAAAAGGCCGCCCACCATCGCTTTCTTATACCCGATCCACTCGATCAATTTCCCGGACGGAAATGCAAAAACAAAGTACGCACCGAAAAAGCTGAACTGGATGAGCATCGCTTTCGCGTAACTCAGATCGAAGATGGCCTTCAGGTGAGGAATCAAAATATCGTTCAAGCATGTGAGAAAACCCCACATGAAAAAGAGGGTGGTGACCATCGCCATGGCCGGCTTGTCTGTGGTAGCGGGCACGGCGGCTGCGGCAGGGGAGACGTTCGAATTGGCTATGGGCATTGAATCGGGGCTCTCCCGTGATTCCGTTTGTACTGGTTGCTCACGCTAGTTCGCGTTTTGCACTTCTTTGTCGCACGGTAACAATTGCATGGACGCCTTGCCTGTTGATTTGCGCACCACAAATTCAGGTTCAATCAATATTTCCGCTACGTAATCTTCGTTGTTCTTGATCTGGTTGAGTACCGACCGCGCGGCGATCTCGCCCATTTTCAAAAGAGGCTGCCGGACAGTCGTCAGGGGCGGGTTGCTGTAAGGAGCCATCTTGATGTCATCAAAACCAACGACGGAAATAGCGTTCGGGACGTGCAGGCCCGCTTCTTGGAAAGCGCTGATGGCGCCCAACGCGGAATTGTCGTTAAAAGCGAATAGCGCGCTGAATGGCATTTTGCGGTTGCAGAGAAACGCCTTGGTCGCGGGATATGCAACTTCCGGGGTGGACAAGTCGCCTTCCAAATGGATGGTGAGCTCGGGCCGCACGGCGATACCGAGCTCTTGCGCGACGTGCAGGATGGCCTTCCAGCGATCGGTGGAATCCGAACTGTAGTGCGGCCCCTTCATGAAGGCAATTTCGCGATGGCCGAGTTCATACAGATGTTGCAGTGCCAGCTGCGCCGCGCGGCGATGATCGAGAAGAATATTGGTTACGCCTTCCAGCGGGCGGTGGCCCGCGATTGCAATTGTTGGCAACGACATCGATTCGCCGAGCAAGGTGTCCACGGAAATCAGGCCTTCGACTCCTCGTTGCAGAAGAATATGCGAATAGCTGTCGAGCAATTTTTTATCGTTGTGATGGGCGACCGTCAGAAAGAAAAAGCTGTGCTGCCGAAGATAGCGTTCGATGCCACTGATGATTATCGCCGCGTAAGCGTCGCCCAGATCGCGAGTGATCACTCCGATGGTGTAAGTGCGCTGCACCCGCAGCGAGCGCGCCAAATAATTTGGACGGTAATTCAGTTCGCGCGCAGCGGCCAGAACGCGCTTCTTTGTGCGTTCCGGCACAGAGCGAGCAGCGGCGGAATTATTCAATACAGCTGAAACAGTACCGGGCGTTAGTCCTACATGCTCGGCTACTGCCTTCAGCGTGATAACGCGGATTTTTCGGCCGCCCTGGTTCTTGCCGCGACTTTCCATGGGGCTGTCTCTTTAAAGATTTCCGACAGAAAAATAATCTGAACGGTTCGCGCGATCAATAGTCAGGACCTTCGCGCAGGAATGAAGGGCACGTCTGCCCTCGCAGCATAATACTGCGAAATGTAAAGCGAGTCATGGCTCATTTGTGTGTATTGACGAAAAGTCTTTAGAAAATCGTTATTTTTAGCTTGACAAGAATAGGGTACTTGACGCTAAATGCTCCGCAGCTGGGTGGTATCGAAAAAATCGATGGGTTGTATCTAAAGAGCTTTTTGTTTCGGGTGGCTCTAGCGGTCGTATGGGTGTGTCTTGGTGTGCGCAACTCGGTTGGACATCGTGGGGCGATCTCTAGCGTAATTTCCCGCTCGGGCACGTAGCGGTGTCACTAACTTTGTGGCGTAGGCCGGGTGGGCCTAACGCGCTTCTCTTGGGGGAGGAGAAAGATTTATGAATCAGTCGCCGAATCGTCTTCTGTTTGTTCTCGCCGTGTGTTTCTCCATTTGTCTTGCCGCCATGCTCTTGGGCTCGCCGTTAGCGGCGCAGACCACCTTCGGTTCCATTTCCGGATCTGTCGCGGATGCCTCCGGCTCCGCAGTCCCCGACGCTCAGGTTACATTGACAAGCACCGCCACGGCCGCGAAGCAGACCTATACTACCGGCGGAGACGGTCTCTATTCCTTCGTCAACTTAAACCCAGGGGAATATCGTCTTGATGTCGAGAAGGCTGGCTTCAAGCACTACAAGCGCGAATCGGTAGTCGTGCAGGTGGCGCAGGCTATCCGCATTGACGCCATTATGGAGGTTGGGGCCATCAGCCAGACGGTGGAAGTCACAGCGGAAACTCCGCTGCTGCAGCCCACCGATACGTCGCTGGGCCAGGTCGTTGACGAGCGCAAGACCAACGAGATTCCTCTCAATGGCCGCAACGTTTTTAACCTCATTACTCTGTCTCCGGCCGCCATCGCGCAGGGCGGTTCTGGCGGGTCCCAGGTTGGCCCGAATCCGTTCAGCTGGGGCAACTACCAAGTAGGCGGTTCTTTTGGCAACGAGAGCGCCGAGTACATTGATGGCGAGCCAATCAACATCGGCTACATCAACCTACCGGTACTGATTCCCGACCAGGACGCCATCTCGGAATTTAAGGTACAGTACAACAACCTCGGGCCGGAATGGGGCAAGTTCGCCGGCGGCGTCGTCAACCTCAGCACGAAGGGCGGGACGAACGAGTATCACGGTGAAGCGTACGAGTATCTTCGCAATAAGGTTCTCAATGCACGGCCATTTTTCGACACTGCGAATCCTCCGTACGTGCAGAACCAGTTCGGCGGCACGTTTGGCGGCCCAGTTATCAAGGATAAGACGTTCTTCTTCTTCGCCTATGACGGGTACCGCCAGCGCGCGTCCACGGTATTCACTACGACGGTGCCCACTGTTGCGGAGAGAGGCGGCGTGTTCCCTGCGGACGTTCCCATTTTCGATCCGCTCAGCGTTAGCGCAGCGTGCCTTGCACCTGGGGGCAACACTAAAGCAAATTGCGGCCGCACACAGTTTCCTAACAACACAATTACAAACATTAGCCCGGCTGCATTGGAAGAACTGAAGTTCATTGCGATGCCGACGAACAGCAACGAGAACAGTAACTTCACTGCCGCTGCGGCCTCGGGCGGGAATGCCAATCAATATGTGGGCCGTGTGGATCAGAACCTTACCTCCACGCAGCACATTTTTGCCCGCTACAACTTCTGGAACCTGCTGGATCTGCCGACGGACCCATTCAAGACGGGATTGTGCGCTGACAAATGCGCGGAAACTTATCAGACGAACGCGCTCGCCATAAACTATAGCTATTCCATCCGGCCGGACTTGATTCTGAACCTCAATGGTAGCGGCAGCCGGTTCCATTACGCACGTACGCCGTCAAACTCGAATTTTGATTTGACTCAGTTCGGCTGGCCCGCGGCTTACAATGCCGAAATTCCCGCCGCTGGCCGGTCGCCGTTTACCCCCTGCTTCACTCCGCAGGACCCAAGCATCACTTGTTCGCAAGGTCAGAGCTTCATCACCGATCACGACACGCAGGTCGCCTTCTCGCCGAGCCTTACTTGGATCAAGGGGAAACACACCTGGGTGTTCGGCGGCCAGCTCATAGAAACCTACGACAACTACGCCCAGACGAACATCGCCAGCGGCGCCTTCGCTTTTAATGGCAGCTGGACGGCTGACAATGCAGTCAGTCCAACGCCGAACACTGGTATTTCTTTCGCCGATTTCCTGCTGGGATACGGCCTGAACGCATCAAGCGTGTTCAACCACAATTACGGTGAAGCGCAAATCCCGGCGCTGGTGGCGCAAAAGGAGACGTATCGGGGCTTTTACTTTGGAGATACGTGGAGAGCCACATCGAAGCTGACGATCAACTACGGCCTGCGCTACGATTTGCCGGGAAATTTCTCGGAGCGTCATAACCTTTCCAGCTATTGGGATCCGTCAGCGGTGAACCGCACGGTTACCGGCTGTGGCGTATTTACCTCTGGGCTTACGGCGGGGCAAGGGATTCCTGGCAGCCCGTGCCCGGGCGATATTTTCTTCGTTGGCACCGGCATTAACCCCGGGCGGACCGCTGTACCTCTGTACAAGAAGGAATTTATGCCGCGCTTGGGGGTTGCTTATAGCTGGGACCAGAAGACCGTCATCCGCGCGGGTTACGGTATCTTCTTCATCCCGAACTGGGGATACTTCAACATGAACCCCAGCAATGACCCGCTCAACTTGGCCACGACTCTGTGGGTCGCCACCACAAACAGCGGGCTTTCTCCCAGTAGCTCGCTGACACAGTCGGGCTGCACGTTCGCCGGAGCCCCGGCGGCCCTTGCTTGCACGTCCAACGGCCCGTTCGGTCCGAATGTCAATACTCCGCTTCCCAGGAATGGCAATATTTCGCAGTTTGACGCCGGTGGAAATCCCTTTGAAGCTCCCTACAGAGCCTATTCTCCGGGGTATGTGCAGCAGTTCAACGTGGACCTCCAGAGAGAATTGCCATGGGGCTTTTTCGTTGATGCCGCGTACGCCGGCTCCCGAGGCGTCCATTTGGCGAGTTCAAATAACGTTTCAATCAACAATCTTCCCGATTCGTTTTATGCCCAAGCTCAGGCACAGGCGAATGCGGGCCAGCCGGTCTCTATTATTCAGCCGATTCCGAACCCATTCCAGGGGATTACCACTGTGAGCGGGTTAAATCCGTCGTCGGGCCTTCCGATTCCCGCGGGTCAATTGGACCGTCCCTACCCCGAATATAGCGGTTTGTCCCTTGTCGGCGATGGCTGCTGCGGCAGCAACTATAATTCGTTCCAACTCACTGTCACGAAACGGTTCAAAGATGGCGGCAGCTTCCTGGCTGCGTACACCAACGCTAAGTTGATGAGCAACACAGACACACTAACAACCTGGCTGGAAAGTGGCGTCGGCGCACCGCAAGACTGGAACAACCTCAAAGGAGAGAAGTCACTCTCGTCGCAGGATGTCTCCCAGCGTCTCGTGATCAGCTATGTTTATGACCTCCCCTTTGGTCACGGCCAGAGGTACATGTCGGATGCTTCCGGCATCGTAGGCAAGGTCGTTTCCGGCTGGGGCGTTGATGGCGTCACCGCTTTTCAGAAGGGCTTCCCACTGCCAATTAGTTTTAGTGGGTCCAACCAGATTTCGCTGGCGGGCTTCTCACAAAACTTTACTCTGCGTCCGAATGTTACTCCAGGATGTAACAAGGGCGCGGCGCATACGATCGCGCCGGGCACTACTAACAACATCGTTTGGTTCAACGCGAGCTGCTTCACACCTCCTGCAGAGTGGGGTTTCGGCGACGAGTCGCGCGTTGATGCCACGCTTCGCGGCGCGGGGATCAATAACTGGGACATTGCGTTATTTAAGACGACGAATTTCGGTCCGGAAAATAAACTTGGTTTGCAATTCCGCACCGAGTTCTTCAACACCTTCAATCGCGTCCAGTTTGGCCCACCGAACACGGGCTGCTGCACCACGGCACCGGCCGGCAACTTCGGTATCGTGAGCAGTCAACTTAACCAACCGCGCCTGATTCAGTTCGCACTGAAGTTCCTGTTCTAGCGCGTGAGTGGAGCGAAGGTGGATGCCTCCCCCCGGCATCCACCTATCGCTCTGCTGACTCCCAATCAGCATCCTCAGCGAAGCGTTTGTGCACTCGGCTCTGACAATTGGAATCCCTCTCGTTGGACTCCACGGCGAAGCTGGATGCCATGATCACGGCGGTCGAAGCTGCGCCCATGAGCTTTGCGCCTGCCATGCGTCCGCGCGTGACTTCTGCTAACCTTGCGATTGCCTCACCGGAGCCCACGAAAACCCGCATGAAACGCCGCATCTCACGACGCGATTTCCTTGAATCGTTTGCCGCGATGGGTCTGGCGTTGCCCGTCTCCTCGTCCATGTTTGATGTGAAACACCCACGTGGTCTGGATTTCAACCACGTGAATTCGCCCACGCCTCAGAAGTATCTGATCGAGACGATGGGTGGCGGCGTGGCGCTCGTCGATTACAACAACGACGGACTGCTCGACATTTTCTTGGTGAACAGCGGCCAACTCTCGAATCCGATGCATCCACCGGAGGCCTTCGACCGGCACGATCCGCGGAACTGGAATCGTCTGTTCCGGCAAAATCCGGATGGCAGCTTCACGGACGTCACCAAAGAAGCCGGCCTAGCCAATGCGGGCGATGGCAATTACGGCATGGGAGTGGCAGTCGGCGATTACGACAACGACGGGTTTCCTGACCTCTACATAACGAACTACGGCAAAAATACGCTATACCACAACAATGGCGATGGCACTTTCACCGACGTGACCGCCAAAGCCGGCGTGGAGGCGGGAGGCTGGAGTTGCTCCGCGGGCTTCTTCGATTACGACAACGACGGCCACCTGGACCTGTTCGTCACGCGATACATGCTCTGGGACACGCAGCACAGCAAGATTTGCGGAGGCGAGTGGCAGACGTACTGTCCGCCTGCCGAATTCCCCTCGACCACGAACATCCTTTATCGCAATCGCGGCGATGGCACATTCGAAGACGTCAGCCAGCAGTCCGGAATCGCCTCGCTCAAAGGGCGCTCGCTGGGCGTATCCTTCGCGGACTACGATGACGACGGATTCGCCGATATTTTCGTCTCGAACGACGGCATGCGCCAGTTTCTCTTCCATAATAATGGCGACGGCACGTTTACCGAACGCGCACTGGAAGCCGGCACGGCGCTCACCGCGGATGGCAAGCCTCTTTCAGGCATGGGCACTGTCTTTCAAGACTACGACAATGATGGGCGCCCGGACATACTCGTCACCGTGCTGCCCCGCGAGGTTTACGCGCTCTTTCACAACGACGGCAACGGCTCATTCAGTTACCGCAGCCTGCAGGCGGGGTTGGGATTGCTCTCGGCTGCAAGTTCCGGATGGGGTGTAGGCTTGGAAGACTTCGACAACGACGGCTGGAAGGACCTATTCGTCGCCCAGAGCCACGTGCTGGATAACGTCGAGCAGATTGACCACATGCTGCATTACAAGGAGCCGCCGCTGCTGGCGCTCAACCACAATGGACGCTTCGAGCGCGCCGATTCAGGGATCAGTTCCGCGATTGCCGGCCGTGGCGCTGCGTTCGGCGATTTGAATAATGATGGCTGGATGGATGTCGTTGTGACATCGCTCGGTGGAGAGCCGCTGGTGCTCATGAATCACGCAGGCACCGGCCACTGGCTCTCCATCACCTTGCGCGGAACGCGGAGCAATCGCGACGGACTCGGCGCTCGCGTGCAGGTGAATGGTCAGACGCGATTCGCGACTACTGCCGGTAGCTACATTTCGGCCAGCGACAAGCGTTTGCACTTTGGTCTTGGCGCCGCGGAAGTAGCGAAGGTGGAAATTCACTGGCCCTCTGGCGTACATCAAGTCCTTGAGCGTGTCAAAGCCGATCAGTTTCTCGAAGTCCGCGAGCCGGAAAAATCATGAGCGGCGTTTTGCTTTCACTTTTACTCGGGCTGCAGGCGTCGGGGTCGCCCTCGCCGGCGCTCCAACATTTGCACGCTGGAGTAGAAGCTGAAAAGAACGGGCAATTGGATGCAGCCCTCGTCGAAATTCAAAAAGCCACGCAGCTCGATCCGAAGTTAGCCGTCGCGTTCGTTGATCTCGGCGACGTCTACATCGAAAAACGCGATTATGCGGCCGCCATCCCGCCGCTCAAGCGGGCCATCGAACTCAGCCCGAGCCTTGAGGGTGCGCACCGGCTGTTGGGATACGCGCTGCTGGCGCAGGGGTATGCCAGCGAAGCGATTCCGCATCTGGAGAAGGCGCACGAGGCGGATGCGCTGGGTATCGCCCTTCTCGAAGCGGGACGTTTGCCGGACGCTGTGACCGTTCTGCAAAAGGCCTTGGCGCAAAACCCGAATGACCCCGACCTGTTGTACTACTACGGCCGGGCTTCGGGCCTACTCTCCAAACAGGTTTTTGACGAGCTCGAAGCCCGTTTCCCGGATTCCGCGCGCGCACATCAGATGATGGCGCAGGACTACGCCGCGCTGCGCGACGTTCCCGCCGCCGAGCGCGAATTTCTCGAAGCGCTGCGCTTGCGGCCCGAGACAGCCGGCCTGCATCTGGAGTTCGGCGAGCTTTACGCGCGCGCGCAGCAATGGGACAAGGCCGCGGAACAATTCCAACTGGAAACAGAAGCCCAGCCGGGCAGCCCCGAAGCTTTTTATCGTTTGGGCGAAGCCCTGGTGCAGCTGGGGAAATTTCACGAAGCGCGCGAAGCTTTGGCGCATTCCGACAAATTGAAGGAAGACATGCCGGAAACGCTCTACATGCTTGGTAAAGCTGCGGCGATGGATGGAGACGACGGCTTAGCCCAGAAGTCCTGGGAACACCTGCTGCGCGTGGAAAAAGATACGGAGCTGGCCGCCCAAGCGCACTTCGGCCTGGCTGGCATTTATCGCAAGCAGGGAAAGACCGCTGACGCGGACCGCGAAATCGAAGAATTCCGCAAATTGCAAGGCAGCGCGGGCCACACCGACGATTCGCCGAAGTAACTAATTGCCGCGCACGAGCCGAAGGAGAGAGCCGATGAAACCTGCACCCACGAACGCAAGGTCATCGCAACGCAGAATCAGCGTGACCTTCGCTTTGTTGTTTATCGCGATCACCGCGGCGCTGGTTCCTTCCGCTACTTCGGCCCCCGCCGATGTCGAGCAACGCGTCGAAGCGATCCTCAGCAAAATGACTCTCGAGCAGAAGATTGACATGATTGGCGGCGAGGACGATTTCTACATTCGCGCGTATCCCGAGCTTGGCTTGCCGCGCTTGCGGATGGCAGACGGCCCCATTGGAGTTCGCCACGGCGGGCCTTCCACCACAATGGCCGGCGGCATTTCGCTGGCGGCTTCGTGGGACCCCGCGCTCGCAGCGGAAGAGGGAACTCAAATCGCGCGCGACGCCCGCGCGAAGGGCGTGCATTTCATGCTCGGACCTGCTTTCAACATCTATCGCGCGCCC
The DNA here is from genome assembly GCA_013289715.1 of Acidobacteriota bacterium. Taxonomy (GTDB): domain Bacteria; phylum Acidobacteriota; class Terriglobia; order Acidiferrales; family UBA7541; genus Palsa-295. The sequence continues at coordinate 155,161 of JABCZJ010000005.1, forward strand.
ATGAACGGCCGGAATTTCGAATACATGGGTGAAGATCCATATCTCGCGGCTCAAATCGCGGTGGGATACATCGAGGGAATGCAGAGCCAGGGTGTGAGCGCTACGGCGAAGCATTTCATAGGGAATAATTCCGATTACGATCGCCACAACACCGATTCGATCATTGACGAGCGCACCATGCGCGAAATCTATCTTCCCGCATTCGAAGCCGCAGTGAAACAGGGGCACGTGCGCGCAGTGATGGATTCCTACAATTTGACGAACGGTACCCACATGACGCAGAACGCCCACCTGAATATTGACGTATTGAAGAAGGAGTGGGGCTTCGACGGCATCCTGATGTCCGACTGGACGTCGACATACGACGCTGTGGAAGCTGCCAACGGCGGCCTGGACCTCGAGATGCCGTCCGGAAAATTCCTGAACCGCGAGAAGTTGCTGCCGGCAATTCAAAACGGGCAGGTTTCCGTCGCGACGATTGACGACAAGGTGCGCCGCATTCTGCGCGTCGCGATTCAGTTCGGCTGGCTCGACCGTGAACAGACCGATCTGACGATCTCGCGTTACAACCGCGAAGGCGATCAAGTTGCGCTGCAGGCCGCGCGCGAAGGTGCCGTGTTGCTGAAAAATGATGGCAATCTGCTGCCGCTCAAGAAGGACTCAGTAAAATCGATACTGGTGGTCGGACCCGATGCTTATCCCGCGGTGCCGGTAGGCGGCGGTAGCGCTCGCGCGGTGCCGTTTGAAGCCGTCAGTTTTCTGCAAGGTATCAGCGACTACGTGGGAAATCGCGCGCAGGTTTTCTACAGCCCGGGCATTCCAACTGTGCAGGAAATGGCGGCGGTGAAGTCGTTCTCCACCGACGCGAAGGGCGGGACTCCAGGATTTGAAGCAGAACATTTCACCAATCCGGATTTGCAGGGAACGCCGTTCCTCACGCGCACCGAAGAGCGTATTGATTTCGGACCGCCGCCAAGCAAGAAGAATTTGCCCACCCAGGCGTTGTCCTCTCGCTGGACCGGTTACTACACACCGAACGCCGCCGGCAAGTACGATCTCTTCGTTTCTTCATCAGGCGAAGATGGCGGCCAATACCGCGTCTACGTTGACGACAAAATTGTGCTCGATGATTGGACCACTTCAAAGGAACTGCTCGGCGTCGCGACACTGTCTCTCGATGCCAATCCGCACAAGATCGTTCTCGAACATCACGGCGAATCGAGGTGGCTTGGCGGGCACCTACGCATGGGAATTACTCGCCAAGGTACCTACATTCTTCCGGATACGAAGAAACTGGCTGTAAAGGCGGATGTAGTGGTGGTTGCGGCGGGATTTGATCCGCAGTCTGAAAGCGAAGGCGCCGACCGCACTTTCCGCCTGCCTCCGGGGCAAGATGAACTGGTCCAGGAAATGGCCGCCGTGAACAAGAACACCATCGTCGTGCTTACTTCCGGCGGCGGCGCGGACATGAACGCCTGGATCGATCGCGTGCCGGCGCTGTTGGAAGCGTGGTATCCGGGACAGGAAGGCGGAAAAGCGGCTGCAGAAATTTTGTTCGGCGATGTGAATCCCTCGGGCCGATTGCCAGCAACTTTTGAGCGCCGTTGGGAAGACAATCCGGTGCACGACAGCTACTACCCGGCAGCTGGAAGCAATCGAGTCGTATATAAGGAAGGCGTGTTCGTGGGTTATCGCGGCTACGAGCACAATGGGACAAAGCCTTTGTTTCCATTCGGTTATGGGCTTTCCTATACTTCCTTCCAGTACGGGAATCTGAGCATCAAGCCCGCGGGCGCGAACGCCAAGAGCGACGGATTTTCCGCGCCGCTATACCAAATTTCGTTCGACGTGACAAACACTGGAACGCGCGCAGGCGCCGACGTCGCTCAGGTTTATGTGGCGGAGCCGCACGCGAAAGTTCCCCGGCCGGCGAAGGAACTAAAAGGATTTGCGCGAATCAATCTGAAACCGGGCGAGACGAAAACCGCGACCGTGACTTTGGATGGCCGCGCTTTTTCCTACTACGATGCGGACGCGAAAAAGTGGCGCGCCGATCCGGGCGAATTCCAGATTCTTGTGGGACGTTCGAGTCAGGATATCCAACTGCACAGCGGCGTCACGCTTTCGGCGGATGCGGCAGCCTCTGCGAATAATAAATAGCTTTCGGCGATCGACTATCTCGGCGCGCTTAGTGCATGGTCGGAGATGCCGGAAACGCGTCCGTCAGTGATGTCACCTGCAGCGAGCTTTTCAGTTGATCGAGCGACACGGAAGAAGGAGTCGTGAGCTTGACGGTGACCGTCTCGCCTGGCAGCAAGTCAAAATAATTATCCGCGGTTTGCACATCCAGATCGCCGAACGATAGGTAAACGCTGCGCGCGAGCACCTGCGAACGGAGCGTCACCGCGTATGTTCCGTTCGAATTCGAGAGCGACGTTTCGATATGCACCGAAGTGGGTAGGTCCAGATTGTGCATGGTGTCGAAGAAAATCAAATTCCGCGACACGTTCTGTCCGGCAACTCCGAGATCGAACACCAGAAAGCATTTCTTCGGATCGGCGCTTGCCAGCAGCTCCTTCTCGTCCAACGTGAAGTCCACGGCGCTGGATTGCGCAGGCACCTGCACGTCCTGCGTTTTCTCCGTCAGCACTTTCCCGGAAAAATCCAGCAAGCGCGTATGAATCTGGCCGCTGAGCGCTTGCAGCTTGTCGGATACTACGTAAACGTCCACCTTCCCGTCGTGCGCGAAGGGTGAAACGATCACGTCATCGTAAAATCGCCGCGAGTAATATTGCAGCGCCTTCCAGCGTCCGTAGTAATCAATGCTCGCCCAGGAAGCCACCGGCCAACAGTCGTTCAACTGCCAATAGAGCGAGCCCATCGTGTTCGGCCGCTGCCGCCGCAGGTGTTCCGCTCCTACCTTGATGGCTTCGGCCTGCAGGACCTGGCTCAAGTACACAAACGACGCAAAATCCTTCGGCTCCGGATACCAGCGCAGCATGTAGCTCAGGATCCGCTCGTTGCCGCCGTGATTTTTCTGGTGGTCTTGCATGGTTGCGGAGTGGATATCCATGTCGCCGGGCTGCGCGAAAGTGCGAATCGTGCGCATCTCCGGGAAGGATTGAAATCCATATTCGGACATAAAGCGCGGAAATTGCTGCGTGTACATTTCGATCGGGGCCAGTGCGTGCCAGACCTGCCAATAGTGCATATCGCCGTTGGTCTGGCTGTCTGGAGGGTCTTCGAAATTCGCACTCGGTGAACTGGCCCAATAGGGCACAGGATCCGCATAACGCGCAACGACGCCCGCAAGGACGCTATGGAACAGCACGACGTAATCCGTCCACACTTTTTCGCGGTCGGCCGGCGAAACCGCTTCCTTGAAGATTTTTCGATCGTCCCAGTGCACCCAGCCCGTCTCGATTTCGTTATTGCCGCACCACAGGACGATGCTGGGATGATCGCGCAGGCGTTCGACTTGCTCGATGGCCTCTTGCCGCACATTCTCCTGAAAATCCGCGCCGCCCGGAACCATGTCGCCGCCGAAAATGAACTCCTGCCAGACCATGATGCCCAACTCGTCGCAAATATCGTAGAAATCGTCCGATTCGTAATATCCGCCGCCCCACTCGCGCACCATGTTCATGTGTGCGTCGCGCGCCGATTCCAGAATCTGGCGATGGATTTCCGGCGTGACGCGGTTCGGAAAGCTGTCGAACGGAATCACATCCGCGCCCTTGGCGAAAACGGGAATGCCGTTGACGACGAACGCGAAGCTCTTGCCCGTCGCAGTCACTTCCCGGCGCAAATCGATCGAACGCAGTCCCGTTTTAAGCGAAGCCTCGGCGGCGACGTCACGTCCTGTTCGCACCGTAGCCGCAAAGCGATAGCGGTCCTGCGCACCATAACCGAGCGGATACCACAGCTTGGGATTCGCGATGTGAATCGGGACGCGGATGCGATTCAGGCCCGGTTCCAATTGCACATTCTGCCGAATCGGCGCCACTGCAGCGCCGCTCAGCTCTCCATAGTTGATTTCAACGATCGCGGCCGTGCTGCGGCTCGCATCGATTTCGAATTCGGCGGCGAGCGCGGCGAATTCCTTGCTGACTCTCTGTTGTTGGACGTGAAAATTCTCGATGCGTAGCGCGTCCCAGGTCTCCATGCGAATCGGCTGCCAAATTCCCTCGGTCACGTAGCGCGGTCCCCAATCCCAGCCGTACTGATAGGGTGCTTTGCGAGTGTAGGGCGCTGTGGCGATGTTTTCTTCGTTTCCCGTGTTATGCGAAGTGACCGACGGCAAAATGTACGGAAGCGCTTTTACTTTCGGAATCATCGATTCAATCGGGGAATGGAACACCACGCGCAGCGTGTTCGCGCCGGTCTTCAGCAAAGCTTTTGCGGGCACGCGCCAGCGCCGGAACATATTGTCGCTGTGTAGTACGGCCTGGTCGTTCACGTAAACGTCCGCGTAGGTGTCCAGGCCTTCAAAAACCAGGTCCACGTGATCGTGCGCGAGCGTCGCTGCGTCCGCTTGGAATGTGGTCCGATACTCCCAATCGGTCAGACCAATCCATTGCAAGCGCGTGTCGTTGTCCTGGTAAAAAGGATCCGGAATCAAGCCATCGCGCAGCAGATCGGTCTGCACGACGCCCGGCACCTGCGCGGGGTGCCAGTCTTTCAGCTCCGCTCGATCCGTCTTGCTGACGGCGCGAAACTCCCATTTCGCTTCGAGCACTCGCAAGGAGGCTTGGCCGGCAACTTGTGGGGAAAGCGTCAGAAACAGGAAGGCGGAGTAGACCGTCCAGCGAAATAGCCGTAGTGGTAGAGGCAAGTTTGCGCCACCTCAAGTAGAATATCGATTTGGGAGCGCCGTTCCGGCGCGGTTAGAGAATAGATAATGATTTTTTGTGACGCAAGCACTTTCGGGTCTGGGCGCGCACTGGCCGCCTGAGGAGAATGCCTCGTGGTAGATCGTTCGAAGAACTCGGCGCCGCTGCAAGTCGCGCTGCTCGGCTATGGATTTGCCAGCAAGACTTTTCACGCTCCGTTGCTCACCCACGTGCCCGGATTGCGCCTCACGCATATCGTTTCCAGCGACGCGGCCAAGGTAAAGAAGGATTACGACGTGAGCGTGCTTGCGAAGCCAGAAGATGCCTTCGCGCTTCCGGAAATTGATTTGATCGTGATCGCGACGCCGAATATCGCGCACTTCGATCTGGCGAGCAAAGCGCTCAACGCCGGCAAGCACGTTGTTGTGGATAAGCCATTCACCAATACCGTCGCAGAAGGGTCCGAACTGATCCAATTGGCGAAGGCTCGCGGGCGATTGCTCTCCGTTTTTCAGGATCGCCGCTGGGACTCGGACTTTCTCACGCTGCGCAAGGTGCTCGCTGATGGCGCGCTCGGCGAAGTGGCGCATTTCGAGTCGCACTACGATCGCTATCGCCCTGAGCCGCGCCAGCGCTGGCGTGAACAGCCGGGCCCCGGCAGCGGCATCTGGTTCGATCTCGGCTCGCATCTTGTGGACCAGGCGTTGCAATTATTCGGTCCCCCGGAAGCAATCTATGCGGATCTTGAGATGCAGCGTCCGCGCGGCCAGGCGGTTGATTACTTTCACGCGATACTGCGCTACGGCCGCAGCCGTGTGATTCTGCATGGCGCGTCACTGGTGGTTGCGGAGATTCCGCGATTCATCGTTCATGGCGCGCTGGGAAGCTACACAAAATTCGGCATGGATCCGCAGGAAGAGGCGCTGAAGCGCGGTGAGATTCCGGGGAGTCCGGGTTGGGGCCTGGATCCGCAGACGGGAACACTAATCACAAAGAAAGGCGACGGTTTCGATAAGCGCCAAGTTCCGAATGTTCCCGGGAACTACCTCGCCTACTACCAGGGGGTTCACGACGCGATTGCCCACGGCGCGCCGAATCCTGTGGCTCCTGAAGAAGGCCTGGCGGTGATCAACGTGCTGGAAACCGGAGTCAAAAGCGCCGCGGCGCGCGCCGAACTGCCCTTCATTCAGATCAGATTGTGAGTTCCCTGAATTTGATATGATTCTTTGCGAACAATCACTCGTGTGATTAGCCCGCGCAATCAAACGGTGCGATTTCACATTCTCCGAATGGAAGTTTCATGACCATTGATCAAGACCTCGAAAAGATCGCGCTGCAAGAAAAACGCCTGCAATTCAAACACTTCGATTCCGAAGTGGCTTGGGCCGTGGGAAGCGCCCTGAAGGCCGCGGCCGAAAAACGCGGCGTCGCGGTGGCGATTGACATCCAACTCAATGGACATCAGCTGTTTGCACACGCCATGCCTGGAACCACTCCGGACAATTGGGACTGGATTCGCCGCAAACGCAATGTCGTTCAGCGGTATCACCGCAGTTCCTACGCCATTGGCTTGACGCATCTGCGCGCTCAAACCACATTGCAAGAGAAGGCGGGCCTGGAAGTGAAGGATTACGCGCCGCACGGTGGATGCTTTCCGATTCTGCTCGCGGGCACGGGATGCGTGGGCACGATCACCGTTTCCGGGTTGCCCCAGCGCGAAGATCACAATCTGGTCGTTGCCGTGCTTCAGGATTACCTCGATCTAGCGGCGGAAGATCTGGCGCTGGGTGCTCCCGCCGCGTCTTGAAGGGAGAGGATGGATGGCCGCCGACACCGACAATCCAGCCGAAAAACCCCCGAAAATCCGCGCGGTGATTTTGGATTTCGGCGAGGTGCTTTGCCACGTTCCCTCGACGGAATCAATCGAACGCCTCGCCTTCCTGTTCCAGATGGATCCGCGAACTTTTCTTCCGATCTATCTGCAGACACGAGTGCCGTACGACCGCGGAGATTTGCTGCCGAGCGAGTATTGGCAGAAATTCGCGGAGCAAGCTAGGGTGAAAATTACCGCGGATGCGATCGAACAAGCGCGCCGATTGGATCTGGAACTGTGGAGTCACATCAACGACGCCATGATCCTGTGGGTTCAGCGACTTCACGCCGCGGGATTCAAGACGGCGATTCTATCGAACATGCCGACCGACATGGCGACGCACGTGCGAAACAATTTCGCGTGGATCAGCTATTTTGACCATCACATCTTTTCCGGGGAAGTACGCAGCGTGAAGCCCGAACCCGAGATCTATCAGCATTGCATTGACGCACTCGGAGTCCAGCCATCCGAAGCCCTGTTCATCGACGACCGGGATGTAAATGTGGAACAGGCGCGCGCGGCCGGAATTCACGGAATCCGCTTTCAGTCGGTGGAACAGCTTCGCGAGGATCTGCAAGCGCTTGGTTTTACGATTTTGCCGCAACGATCCTAAGCTCGGCGCCGTAATCGCTCATCCACGAGCCGTCCATTCCGCGCCCGATTCTTGCGCGCGAAGAATGTATCCTGTTCGTGGTGTCATTCATCCAAACCTTGGCGGTTTTCAGTTCCGCTCAGGTGCTCCGGCCACTCTCGAATTTGACGACCAAGAAAAGGAGGAATCACATGGCTAGCCAACCCCAGATCAGTTTAGTGCCACCCTTCACGCGCGAAGCAGCCGCCCTAAAAGCACGGAAAGCCGAAGACCTTTGGAATTCGCGCGACCCGCAACGCGTCGCTCTCGCGTACACGGTGGACTGTCCCTGGCGCAATCGCGCGGAGTTCATCAATGGCCGCGAAGCAATCATTCAGTTCCTGACGCGCAAATGGAATCGCGAGCTGGAGTACCGTCTGGTAAAGGAACTATGGTCTTTCGACGGCTCCCGGATTGCCGTTCGCTTCGCCTACGAATCGCACGACGATTCCGGGCAATGGTATCGCTCCTACGGCAACGAGAACTGGGAGTACAACGCCGAGGGCATTAATCAGCACCGCCTCGCCTCGATTAACGATCTACCCATCAAGGAGTCCGAGCGTCTGTTTCGCTGGCCCCTCGGCACTCGCCCGGCGGAGCATCCGGGACTTAGCGATCTGGGTCTGTAAAGCCAGCTCACGCCTGGCCTGAGGATTACTTCCTGGCGGAAATGTCCGGAGGCTTGGCCTCGTTCGCCGCGATCTCTGCGCGGAATTTTGCCGCCTGCTCCGGCTGTTTCAGCGCTTCGTATTCTTCCGCCAGGTCTTTGCGCGCGTTCATCAGCCAGCTCACTTTCGGATCCATCTGAGTGGCAAGAATGTCGTATCCGGCGTGAGATTCAGCCTCTGCTTCCGCGTAGCGGTGCTGGCGCAACAACGTTCTGCCAAGCTTGATCCGCGCAATGCCCGTATTGATGTGCGTGGGTGACTGCGATTGCACGTAAATCGGAATTGCCTGGCGGTAGAGTTTTTCCGCGCGGGGCCACTGCTGTTGCGCCGTGTACACGCTGGCCAGATTGGAAAGTGCGGTGGCGTAAAGATAGTGCTGTTCTCCATACTCCGTGCGATAAATGTCCGCCATGCGCTCGAAGTATTGCTCCGCCGCGTCATATTTCCCTTCGTTGAGCGCCACGGACCCCAGTTCGTTGAGCGTGGATGCCACCGAAGGGTGCACTTTCCCAAAAGTACGTTCCTTGATTGCCAGCGATTGCTGCAGTAGGTCCGACGCTTCGTCATACCGTTTCTGGTAAATCAACGACCGCGCGAGGATCGTCAGATCGGTTGCTGTCTCGGGATTGTCTTTGCCGTACCAGGCTTGCACGATGTCCAGCGCTTGCCGGTCGTATTGTTCCGCTTCGGGATAGTGGCCCAGGTCGAGCCGGATAGCGCCCAGGTTGATCAAGACATCGGCAACGCGCGGATGGCGTTCGCCGTAAATCTGTTTGTACATTGGCAGAACGCGCTGGTTGATCTCTTCGGACCTCTGGTAGTTGCCCGCATAAAATTGAGCGTTAGCGAGCTCGTACAAACTATCCGCAAGATCGGCGGGCTCGGAGCCGGGGACGGAATACAGCTGCACGGTCTGCTCGAGAATTGCGATGGATTGGTCATAATTGCCGCGATTTTCCAGCACCCCGCCGAGCGCCAGCATGGCCTTCGCCACCGCTGGGTCGTTTGCCGGCAAGTGACGCCGATCCCTGTCGAGCGCCTGGCGGATCAGCCGTTCGGCATCCGCGTAGCGTGCCTCGGCGTCTCGCAGCGACCCCAGAGCCAACAGGCCCTTCGCCGTCTCCGTGCTATCCGGACCGTAAAGCGCTTCGCGTTTTGCCAGTGCGGATTCCATCAACGCGTCTGCTTGCTCGAGCTTGCCCAACTTCTGGTAAATCCCGCCCAGCGTTTCGTAGAGTTCCGCCTGCACCGCAGGCTCAGCATCCAGGCTGCGCGCTTCCTGCACGCCGCGATCGACCAGCGTCACCACGCGCAAATCATCGGCTGGTCCGGCAGAGGGGTCGCCTCCTTGAAAGAGATTCAGCATGAACCGTTGAATTCGCTGCGTTCGCGCGGCTTGCATGAGCGCCGCATTGCGCGCCCTGGTCAGTCTGACGGTGTAAAAAATCACCAAGCCTACGAGCAGCGCAAACACCATCGCGGCTGCGGAAACCAACTTCCAATGCCGGCGCACGAACTTGCCCAAGGTGTAGTGCCAGGTATCGGGCTGCGCCTCAAGCGGCTCGCCGCCCAAATAATGATCTACGTCGCGGATGAGCGCTTCGACGGACTGGTACCGGCGTTGCGGATCTTTGTGCATCGCCGTGAGGCATAGCACGTCCAAATCGGCCCAAGCCGTTTTGCTCGCCGCCATTGCGCTGCGGTTCGACTCGACTTCTGCCGACGCAGCCGCTTTCTTGGCTGTCTCTGACGGCTTCTCGGCTTCTTGTTCGGTCAAAATACTCTCTACTTGCGCGGGCGTGGAGTTGGAAAAATCAAAGGGGAGCTGTCCGGCAAGCAGTTGATATAGGACTACTCCAAGTGAGTACACATCGCTTTGTATTCCAACCTGTTCGCCGCGGATCTGTTCGGGCGCGGCATAGGCCGGGGTCATCAGGCGCAGGCCGGTGATGGTCTGATCCACCAGCTCGCCAAGATTTTCCAGGTGTTTGGCGATGCCGAAATCCAGCAGCCGGATGCTGCCGTCGGCTTTCACCAGAATGTTAGAAGGCTTCAGGTCGCGGTGAATCACCGCGTGCTGGTGCGCATACAGCACCGCTTCGCAAACGGAGCGGAATAAACGCAAACGCTCCGCAATCGAGCACTGCTGCGTTTTGCAATATTCCGTTAGCGGAACGCCTTCCACATACTCCATCACGAAGAAGGGCGTGCCGTCCGGCGAAGTGTCCGCATCGTAAAGACGCGCGATGGAGGGATGATTCAGCTGCGCCAGGGTGCGCTGCTCGGCGTTGAAACGCTCGCGGCGCGCGGGCGAAACCCAGGCATCGCGCAGAATTTTAATCGCGACCTCATTGCCCAGATCCTCGCGCTGCGCCAGGTAAACCACGCCCATCCCGCCTTCGCCGAGCGCCTGTTTGATTCGGTACGGACCGAATTCCTTGAAAGGAAGCGATGCTGAGGACGGATCGCCGAAAATCTGTGACGCGACCTCGGCCACATCGCCGTCGAGCAACGATCCACCGCGCGCGTCTTCTTCCAGAAGGATCAGGACCTGGCTGACGAGCCCCGCATCGTCGCCGCATTGCGTTTCCAGAAAAACGCGCTGCTGCGATGCCGGTAGATCGGCAGCTTCGTGAAAAAGGGATTGGACTTTCTGCCAGCGAGTGCTGTCCATCGTAGGTCTCCGGCCGAACGGGGGAGAAAACGACTTGCCGATCAGCCGTTATGCGCGGCGCAGTTCATGAGTCAGCCAGGCCTTCGCGGCTCGCCAATCGCGCAGAACCGTGGCTTCGGATACATTCAGTAGCGCTGCCGTCTCCGGAACGTCCAGCCCCCCGAAGAAGCGGCTTTCCACCATCACCGCCTGCCGCGGATTCATGCGCGCCAGCGATTCCAATGCAGTGTTCAGCGCCAGAACTTCGTCTTCGCCGGAGGGCTTCTTCTGAAACGCGTCGTCAAAGGTAACGGTAATTTTCGCCCCGCCGCCGCGCTTCCCCGAGTTCCGCCGTCGCGCCGCTTCCACCAGAAGCTGGCGCATGGCGCGAGCCGCAATACGTTTGAAATGGAGGCGTGACGTCGCGCCAACGTCTGGCGATTTCGCGAGCTTGAGCCACGCTTCATTCACCAGCGCGGTGGGGCTGAGCGTGGCGCTGGGGTCGCCGCGGCGGACGCTCGATGCCAGCCTGCGCAGTTCTTCGTAGGTGACGCAGAAGAGATGGTCCAGCGCCTGCCTGCTCGCATCAGGCAGGCTTGTCTGGTCGGTGGCCGGTCCGTCGGGCGATGAAGATCCTTTCGGCGCCGTGACGGTTTTTCTTTCGCTTTCGCGCATTGTGTAGTGAAGGGCCATACCAGGGAACCCATCTCTCGCCGGCTCTAGGTCCCGTCTAGGAACGGAACTGTAGCACCGTATGCAGCCATACGGCAACGGATGGCGTGGCACGTAGCGGCCTGAAAACCCGCGGGGCGTGGCCGTATGCTTTCTCGAAATTCAAAAAATGGAATGCCTGCGAAGGAGCATTTTATGAATTGCACTTCAATCCGCAATGCGCTTCTCGTTTTCGTTCTGGCCGGAGCAACTCTGGCAGTGGGTTGCGGCGGCGGTGCCGAGGGTAAATATCGTGACCCCAGCGGCACAATCAACGCCGAATTCAAAGACGGCAAGGCCTACGTCGCGCTCGGAGCATATGCGGTTGACGGCACCTACAAAGTTGAGGGTGACAAGATCGTCGCACGCGGCGATTTCGGGCCCATGCTCCCCAGCCCCCTGGTCTTCACCATTAACAAAGACGGCACGATTGACGGGCCCCGGAACAGCATGATTCCACGCCTCGAGAGAGCGAAATAGCAGTCGCGACCCGGCGGGCGCATTTTCGCAAAGGAAGGGACTCAGCGATGAGAATCGGTCGCGCCAGGTCGCTCGCGGCGTTCGCGCTAGCCGTGCTACTCGGGCCGTCTGGCTGCGGCCATACCAGTTCGGATGGCGGTACGGACGAAATTCCCGGCCTTACCAAGGCGGACCGCGAGGCGCAAAGCGCTGCCATGGCGGAACTGGGGAGACATTGGCTTAAAGGGCCCGACGGCTGGACGACTGCCATCGTCTCCGGCAGCCCTTACGCGCCCGATCATTTTCTCCGGCAGTGCCGCACACTCACCATAAAAGAAATGGAGCCGCAGGATCTGAGCGAGTCCGACAAACTGAATGGCTTCGAATGGGTGGGACGCGCCAACTTCTCCCCGACGTCCTGCCGTGAAGGTGGCGGCCAGAACACGTTGGTCTTGGACGGGATGTCGAATGTGGTCGTCAACAAACAGGCCGGCCGATGGAGCCAGTGGGTGGACTTCACGCCAGGACCGTTGCGCTTCGCGCGCGAAAAGGGCCGCTGGCAATTCAATTGGGACGCGACTTATTTGCGTGGAACGCTGCCCGGACCGCAAGATTTCGCGAACGCAGGCGTGCGGTAGGCGGATCGAGTACCCGACTCGAAATGGCACGCAGCTCATTCCCGCCTGGCTCGCGAGCTTCTGCCGACTACTCCGTCGCCTTGGCAGCCAGCGCTTCAGCAACTGAGATATTTTGCAGCAATTCTTGCGGAATGCTGTGTCGCTGCTGCAAGTACGAGGGGCTATTGTAGGAGGCCCAGACTCGTCCGGCAGAATCTTCCCACACCAGGATTTTTAGCGGCAGATCGATCGCAGCGCTGGGTGAGGCCACCATCACGGGCGTGCCGCCCTTGGGACTGCCAAAGATCAGCAGCTTCGTAGGACGCATTTTCAGCCCTGCCTTTTCCGCCTCGCCGCTGTGGTCCACCAGAGCGAACAGCGTCACGCCTTTCGCTTGCAGAACGCCCTTGAGCTTTTCCACCGTTTCGTCCACCGAATGGTTGCTGGCCTTACTGATGATTCCATGGTCCGCAATGGGTGCCATTGATGTCACGGGTGTCTCCTCCTTGTTCCCGGAAATGTTTCCGGGTGTCGCGTGCGCCGAATCGCGCACTGAAATCAGATAGATCGTCATCGCCAGCCCGACCAATGCCAGGAACAATGCAATCGCAACCGCTGGTGCCGCCGGACGAGGCCGCCCCACGCCGCCGCGATCGAGATCCCGGACCAATCGCGCATGCTGCCATCCCGCAAACAGATTAACGATCACTCCTACTGCGATCAGCGCGGTGCCGAACCACAGCGACTGGCCGTACGATTGCGCTGAGATGACTTTCTGAACCGTCTGCAGCTCTTGCAGGAATAGTCCGAAACGCGCGACCACGAAGCCGAAGCCCATCAGCGCCAATCCCGTGCGAACCCAGGCAAGAAGCGTGCGCTCGGCGGCCAAGTAATCGCTCAAAGCGGCTTGCGGTTTGCCCTCTGCCGGACCTTCCATTTTGGCGCCTTTGGTTGCGAATGCCTTGCTCAGTACGCGGGCTGGAGACTTATGTCTTCACCGGTCGCTCTGGCAGAATTATATTGCGCCGGTTACTCTGCAGGCTTCAAATTATTTCGCACAAAAAGCGTATCGCGTGCTGGGCCGGTTTCATCCAATTCTTGGTATCGCCGCCGACAGTTGCCAATCTCTAGATTGCTCGAGTGCGGGCAAGCGCGACAGGAGAAGCAAAGTGACTACCAGACTGGTCAACGTGCAGAGGTTTAGCGTAGTCTCGTCGAAATCACTCGCGGACGTCCTCGCGAAGCTCGACGCGGCGGTCGGCCACCCCAACATGGCCGCATTTCGCAACGACGTGACGTCGGCGAAATCGTTCGCGGAAGTGGAGGCCGTAGTTCAGAGGGCCGCTGGAACAGCAGGCTTGATGGAATTTGCTCGCTTCGACTTGGGCGAGTTCTTGCGCAGAAAACTTGGCGAACGCGCGCCCCAGAGCGTGCGCCTGGTAATCGGCAACCCGCTCATCATGGCGCAGATGGTCGAACACGTGCCGGACGCCGGTTCATATGCGCCGGTTACGATCTTGGTGGATGAGCGCCCCGACGGCGTGCACTTGTCTTACGACAAGATGGCCAGCTTCCTCGCTTCGTACGGAAGTCCGGAAGCTCTCAAAGTTGCGCAAGATCTGGACGTCAAGGTCGAGACGCTCTTAACCGCAGCCGCCGCCTGAAAGCATCCGGCAAAGCTTTTGCTAGTCGTTCTCGCCTGAGCTTTTGGGCTGCGAGTAAATCCGAGTCGGATCCACCAACTGGCCGTCAACGTACTTGTCGTGGTGCCGCACCCACGCCATCGAGAACGCGAGCCCATCTTCGTCCCGTCCCTTCGGCGCCATGTCCAGCCAGTTATACGCCCCGATCAATATATCGAGCCCGCGACCGTAGGTGGAATACGTATGGAAGATGTCTCCGGCCTCGTCCTTGTAGAACGCGCTCGCGCCGGGACCCTCCTCGCTCGGGAATTGCTGCATCGTGTAGTTGTAATACATCTCGCCCTTGGCCTTCTCTTGGTTCGTGAACGACACGTTGTAATCGCGGTTGAAATCGTTCTCGAACGATGAGACCCACTTGAATCGCCAGCCCATGCGCATTTTGAAGGCGCCAATCTGCGCCAGCGGCGCTCGTGAAACCACCACCAGCCTGGTGTCTCGTGCGGCCAGGTGCGCCACGCTGCCGTCAAAATGATCCGCCAGCAACGAGCAACTCGGGCAGCCTTCCGCCCAGCCTGGACCGAACATGAAGTGATAAATCATCAGCTGGCTTTTGCCGCCGAACAGATCGGCCAGCGACTCTTTGCCCGTCGGCCCGTCGAACACGTATTCCTTCCGCACTTTTTCCCAGGGCAGTTCCCGGCGCAACCGGCTCACTTCGTCACGCAGCCGCGTGAACTCCTTTTCCTTGTTCAACAGTTCCGTTCGTGCTGCGATCCACTCCGCATGCGACACCATTTTCGGGTGATCGATCCTCTTCTTTTCTGCTGTCGATTCCATCGTCCTCTCCTTATCGTTCGATTTTCGATTCGGTAGTCGTGTATTTATGCGAACGGATTTTCGTCCGCGCTGGGGCCGTAAATCGAGGGCACCGGAACGTCCAGGATTCGCAGGTAAACGGAAAGCTGCCCGCGATGATGATAGGTATGATTCAGCAGGATCGAGCGCAGGAACCCGATCCGTGGTATCGACATCAAGGTTTTTCCGTTTCTCGTCAGCGTCCATTCGGACAGAAGCCGGGAGTCGTCCATATTTTTCAGCGAAGCCCGCGCACTTGCCATGCTCTGGGAGAAGGCTTCCAGCACCTCCTGTCGGCTCTTGGCCTCGGGTTGCGCGAAGTTCGGAACTTCAGCAGTATCCTGCGCTACCGCTGCCACGATCTGGCCCGGGCCGGAGGCGATGTGCAAAGCCAGCTGCCCCAGCGAGAACGATTTCGGGTGTGGTCTCCAAGCGAGCCTGTCGTCCGGAATTCGTTCCAGCACCCGCTTGGTTGTCTGTGCTTCCTGGTCAAACTCCATCAACAGGGAATCCGCGAGTCTCATCGCTGCTCCTTTCCGTGCATGTTAGATTTAGCGTTCGCATCTTTATGACTTTGAGAATCGAACGAGCCCCTTTCGTTCGCGTAACTCTTCGCATGCAACTTCTTCGCGGCGAGCGCCGTCAGCCCGCCTGTGGACAGGATCCCGGTGATAATCAGCGCGGCGCTCGCCATGCACGCTGGACACATACATTTCTCCTCCCGCGGCCGCCGCGCTTACTGTGGCCGGCGTTTCGCTTCGGCGTGTTTGCGCACGCCATCGTTCATGTACGTCCAGCCCTTCACAACTCCCTCGCGATGGTCGTCCGAAATCAATCCGAACGCCAGGTGCTGAAACTTGATCAGCGTTCCGCCATCCACCTCGCTCAGCCGGTATTGCACGTTCGAGCTGACTGGATACGACATGAACAGCGGCCCGTAGAACTCCAGCAGCGTGGGCCGCTTGATCGCTTGCACATGGCCCCACAAATGACCGTTCTCACCGCCGAGGTCGCGATACCAACGCCCGCCCGGCCATGGTTCGATCTTCAGCGAAATGGGCTTGCCGTCGGGCGTTTCATTCAACGGTCCGAGGTATTCGAGCAATGAGTCGAAGGTTACCTGCAACGGCGCCCGCACGTGAATTTCCTGTGTGATGCTCAACGTCAAATCCTCAATCGTCCGATTCATCTTGATCGCTGCCGAAGTCATCGTGATCTCCTTTAATCAGAATTTGTCCTGCCGCGCGGCCGGGATCGCGCCCTGCCACGAACTGCTTTTCCGTTCCGCATGCTCTTTCACGCGATTCAATTGGTGCTGCCAGAACCGCTCGAACGTGCTGGTCCACTCGTGCAATGGCCGGATCGCCTCCGCGTTCACTCGGTACATCATCCTGCGTCCCTCCCGGCGTACGTTCACTAGCCCAACGTCCAGCAGTACGCGCAGATGCTTGGAAACCGAAGGCTGCTCCATTTCCAGCGTCGCCACGATCTCGCCCACCGACCGTTCCTGCAGCGCCAGATAGTTCAGGATCTCGCGCCGCCGGGGCTCGGCAACTGCGTTGAATGCGTCAGAGGTTGTAGCCGCTCGAGCCATGGGCAAACAATACATTCCTATATGGGAATATGTCAAGCTATTTTTTCGCTCCATAGCACGGGTTGGGATCAGCGAACTTCAGGCGATCGGGGCCTGGCGGCCTCTAAGCTGGCTAACCGGCGGGATGTAGTTTCGCGCGAACGCTTTGTTCCAGGTATTCGTCCAGGTGTTGTCTCATGGCGCGGAGTGGTTCTTCATCGTTCTGCAGCCGGCTGATCAGTAGTGCGCCTTCCAGCGAACTGATGATCAGTTGCGAGAGCTTTCGCGGGGCGATGCTGCGGTCAATCTGATGTTTCTGGATGCCTTCCGCGGTGATTCGCGACAAGCGTTCCGTCCAGCCCTGCAGGGCTCGTCTAGCACGCGCGCGCAACACCGGATTTCCGTCGTCGGCCTCGACCGCGGTGTTCATCAATGGGCAGCCGCCGGGCACCAGCCCCGCGCGCCTCTCCACAAAATTATCGATCGTTTTCTTCAGCCGGTCGACGCCGTCCGGAACGTCTGCGACGCCATCCAGCCTGCCGCGCACGGCCCTCTCCCACGCGTAGTCGAACGCCTCGGCCGCCAGTTCTCTTTTGCCCGAAAAATGGCGATAGATTCCGCCCTTCTGCAGCCCGGTGGCTTGCATCAGGTCCGCCAGCGAAGTTCCCTCGAAACCCTTCTGGTTGAATAGCGGCGCGGCCTTCTCGACGATATCGCGCCTGGTTTGCTCGCCCTTGGTCATCTGCGACTCCCCGAACCAGCTCTGAGACCGACTGGTCTTTTATGTCATTTTAGCACAAAATGAATGAGACCGAACGGTCTCTTTCGCATCGAATGGACCAGAGGACCCATGAGCGAGGCGCTGGCTGCAGCCATTCCCCTTCGTCTTCCCGCTCCGCGAGTGGGCATCAATCCATGGTTCATCGCCATCACCGTCACCCTGGCGACCTTCATGGAACTTCTGGACACCGCCATCGCCAACGTATCTCTTCCCCACATCGCCGGCGGCCTCGCCGTCAGTGCGGACGAAAGCACCTGGGTGCTCACGAGCTACCTGGTTTCAAATGCCGTCGTACTGCCGCTCTCCGCATGGCTCAGCCGCCTTCTCGGACGCAAGCGCTACTACATGATCTGTGTGGCGACGTTCACTGTGAGTTCGTTGTTGTGTGGTTTTGCTCCCAGCCTCGGCGCCCTGATCTTTTTTCGCGTCTTGCAGGGAATCGGCGGCGGCGGGCTGGCTCCGGTGGAACAAGCCATCCTCGTGGATACTTTTCCGGCTGCCAAACGCGCCGCGGCCTTCGCTCTCTACAGCATGGCTATCGTCACGGCGCCGGCGATTGGTCCTCCCTTGGGTGGCTGGATCACGGACCACTGGAGCTGGCGCTGGATTTTCTTCATCAATATTCCGATCGGCATCGTCTCATTGATTCTCACCAGCCGCTTGCTCACCGATCCTCCGGAATTCAAGCGTGAGGTGGAAGCTGCGCGCAAAGACGGCAAACTGAAAATAGATGTCTGGGGAATTTTCTCCGTGGCCATGGCTTTCGCCTGCCTGGAAGTGGTTCTCGATCGCGGCCAGACCCTGGACTGGTTCGAAAGCAACTTCATCGTGCTCTTTTTTGTCATCGCCATCGCCGCGCTGGTGTTCGCCATCATCTGGGAGTGGCGCCACCCCGATCCCGTCGTCGAAATCCGCCTGCTGGCGGATCGAAATTTCGCGCTGGCAAATATTTTCTACTTCCTTTTTGGATTCACACTGTACGGATCCACCGTGCTGATTCCGCAGATGCTGGAACGGCTCTACGGCTACACCGCCACGGACGCTGGCCTCGTTCTCGGTCCGGGCGCGCTTGTGATCGTGATGCTCGCGCCGGTGGTGGTTAGAATCCTGCCCAAAGTAGGCGTGAAACGGCTCCTGGCCTTCGGCTATTTCGTTTTCGCGCTGGCCATGTGGTATTACGCCAGCTTCACTCTCGCCACCGATTATCGTCACGAAACGCTGGCGCGCGTGCTGCAAGGACTGGGAATCGCGACGCTCTTCGTGCCTGTCAGTCAGCTGGCGTATTCCAATCTGGCCAAGAATAAAAACAACAAGGCCTCCAGCCTTACGAATCTATTCCGCAATCAAGGTGGCAGCTTTGGCATCGCTTTCGTGACCACGCTTCTCGCGCGCCGCTCGCAATATCATCAAAGCATTCTCGTGGCGCATGCCATTCCTTCCGATCCGCGCTACCGGCAACTCTTGGCCAACCTTACCGATTATTTTTCCCTTCATGGCTTCTCACACGCGGATGCGGCCGTTCACGCGCAAGCGCAGGCATTCGCCTTTCTCGAACGCCAGGCCTCCTTCCTGGCTTTTCTGGATTGTTTCACCGCGCTGGGATGGTTTGTCCTGATGGGCGTGCCGCTGGTATTTCTGATTCGCAAATTCAAGCCCGTAACAACTTCTGGCGGTCATTAAGCGCACGACGATAACCTCGCGTAAACCAGCAAAGGCTTCTTGGCGCTCGATGACGGCAGTGCCATAATTTGCAGTGGCCGCGGAAAAGGGTGCACCGTGAAAGCCGCCATCCTAAAATCGGCGCAAGCAACGCCAACACCACGGCTGGAGATTGCAGAAGTTCCGCGCCCGCCGCTCGTCCCTGGCCTTCTGTTGCTGCGCGTTCTCGCCTGCGGTGTCTGCAGAACGGATCTGCACATTCTCGAACGTGACCTGCCCCCGCTTCGGCCCCAACTGATTCCCGGTCATCAGATCGTCGGCGAAGTGATCCAAGGCGAAAGCGCGGAATCCCCGATTGGCTCGCGCGTGGGCGTTTCCTGGATGGGCGGCACAGATGGCGATTGCTGGTATTGCCATCACGCGATGGAAAATCTGTGCGATCGGCCCACCTTCACCGGCTACACGGTAGATGGCGGTTACGCCGAGTATGTGCTGGCGCGCGCGGACTTCACATTTCCTCTGCCAGGCGGTTTGGACGACATCCACGTCGCTCCGCTGCTCTGCGCCGGCATCATCGGATTTCGCAGCTTGCGCGTCGCAGGCGTCCAGCCCGGCGAACGAGTTGGCCTTTTCGGCTTCGGCTCCTCCGCCAGCCTCACCATCGCCGTTCTGCGGTCCTGGAAATGCCAAGTCTATGTTTCCAGCCGAGGAGATTCCCATCGCAAGCTAGCCGTCTCGCTCGGCGCCACCTGGGTAGGAAAAGAAAATGAAAGACCGCCGGTCGAGCTCGACCGCGCCGTCACCTTCGCTCCCAGCGGAGACGTCGTCGTAAGCGCGCTGGCAAGTCTGCGCAAAGCCGGCGTCGTTGCCATCAACGCCATTCATCTGGATCACATGCCGCAATTTGATTACGACAAGCTCCTGTGGGGCGAACGCGTGATTCGCAGCGTGGCCAATATGACCCGCGCCGACGCCCGCGATTTTCTGAAAATCGCGCACGCCATCGGCATCCACCCACAAACTACGGTGTTCCCACTCGCGCAAGCCAACGAAGCCCTGCAGGCAATCAAGCATGAAACTGTGGATGGCGCAGCAGTCATTGTTCCGTGACCAGTGGCCGCCAAAAATCAAGCGCAATCACCGTGCGCAGACCTGCAACGGCAACCATCGAAATAAGCTCTACTCAATCGGCACAACGGCCGAGGCAAGTGAAGTGTCAAGCTCGCCTTCCCACCGCGCGATCACCGCGCACGCCAGGCAGTTCCCGATCACGTTCACTGCTGTGCGCGCCATATCCATCAGCGCATCAATTCCGAGGATGATGAAAATCGGTTCGCTGGGCAGATGAAACGTTGCCGCAGTCGCCAGCAATACCACCAGCACCGCGCGCGGCACTCCCGCGACGCCCTTGCTCGTGAGCATCAGAGCAAACACCATGAAGAGCTGTTGCAGCCACGTCAAATGAATCCCAGCCACCTGCGCCACAAAAATAGACGCCACCGCCAGATAGAGTGTTGACCCATCCAGATTGAAGCTGTACCCGGCAGGGATCACGAACGCCACAATTCGCCGCGGCACGCCAAACGCCTCCATGGATTCCATTGCACGAGGCAGCGCCGCTTCCGAAGTGCTCGTCGCAAAAGCGATCGTAGCCGGCTCAGCCACCGCGCGAACGAAGCGTCCGAGCGGTAGCCGCGCGAATAATGCGATGGGCAACAGCACCACCAGCAGGAAGAACGCCAGCGCGCCGTAACCGGTGAGCAGCAATTTCCCCAGCGGCAGCAGCACGGCTATTCCCATGTGGCCGACGGTATAAGCCATCGCCGCGCCCACGCCCACCGGCGCGAAATACATCACCAGATTCGTGAACGCAAACATCGTCGCAGTCAGCGACTCGCAGAAACTCAGCAGCGGGGCGCGCTTGGCTTCCGATATCCGCGCCAGCGCAATCCCGAAGAGCACGGAAAACACCGCCACCTGCAAAATCTGATTTTCCGCTACCGATTTCGCCAGATTCTCCGGAAAAATGTGCAGCAGGAAGTCGTCCCAATGGAGCGGAGCCGCACCGGGCGCAGATTCCGTTGCGGCCGCTGCCGTCACGGTCAATCCTTCTCCCGCCCGGCTTATATTAATCGCGCCCAGCCCTATGAACAGCGCCAGCGTCGTCACAATCTCAAAATAGATCAGGCTCTTCACCCCAATCCGTCCGACAGCCCGCAAATTTCCATGGCCTGCAATTCCAGTCACCAACGTGCCAAAAATCAGCGGCGCGACAATCACTTTGATCAAACGCAGGAAAATATCGCTGAACACGCGCAAATGCTCGCCGAGCTGCGGCCGGTCCAGCCCGATCTCCCCGCCCAGCAGCATCGCGAAAAAAATCCAGTAAGTCAGCGACGGCCTGCGCCATCCACCCGCTGCAAGGATCGCCAGCCCAACCCAGCGCGTCACTGCGAACCACGATTGTGGAGCAAAGACGAGCGGCAGGATCGCCGCTGCCAGAAATAACAGCACACCCATCGCGCTGAGAGTGCGGAATGCGGGCGGCGTCTGTTGAAGGTGTGAATGTTCAGGCTGTGAGGAGGCAGCGGGCGCAGTGGTCATGGTCGATTGCTAGAGTGTCACTCGAATTTCTCACGCAAATCGCCCAATTCGGGCGACCTGCGGCCCCTACTATACGATTAAAGGCTCGAGATTGTAGAAGCCCCTCCTTCTGCGGCCGAGGCTCCCGCCTTGTCCGCAAGCGAACAATCCATCTCTCGCATTCGCACAATCTGGGTGTGTTCGCTTCTTTTGCTGCACACTAAATCCTCTAGTGTCATTGACTTGCACGGCCATCGTTTTGGTACTAGGCGTGCCAAATTACTCACGGGTTTGTGTGAACATACCCGTCGCCCAGATCGTAGCAACGGCCATGCGTCAACTCGATTTCCTGGAGGGAGGGCCGAGCATGATGAACCTGCTGCGTGACACCCGCTTCGGATTCCGCCTGCTCCTGAAAAATCCCGGCTTCGCAGCCATCGCGATTCTTGCTCTGGCTCTGGGCATTGGCGCCAATACCGCCATTTTCAGCGTCGTGTACGCCACGCTGCTCGCTCCGCTGCCCTATCCGCAGGCCGACCAACTCGTCGTCGTCCGCTCCTTCGTCGCTGGAAATAAGAACGTCTCCTCGGCCGGCGATTTTCTCGAATGGCAGCGCCAGAACTCCGTCTTCCAATTTATGGGCACTGCTACTGATTCCGATTTCAACCTCTCGGTCGGCGAGAAGCCCGAACGCGTCCGCGGCAGTTTCACCACCCCGGGTTTTCTGGATCAATTGCTTGGCGAATCTCCATTTCTCGGCCGTTACTTCGGCTCCGACGAGGCCGTGGCCGGAAAAGATCACGTCGTCGTTCTCACCAATCATACCTGGCGCGAACACTTCGGCAGCGATCCTCACATTATCGGCCGCGAAATCCGCGTGAACGGCGAAATCTACACGGTGATCGGTGTGCGTCCCGCCGGACAAGCCGACCGCACGCCGACGAATCTTTTCGTACCGCTGGTTTTCAAACCGGATCAAATGAATCACGATTTTCATTTCCTCGTGATCTTCGCGCGCATGAAGCCCGGCGTCAGTTTGGCGCAGGCCAATGCGGATATGGCGGCGGTCGCTCGTCACATAGCGGAGGTTTATCCGAAGTCGAACAAAGGTTGGGGCGCTGTCGTCGAGCCGCTGAAGAATGACTTTCTGGATCGCGACGTGCGCACCGCTCTGTGGCTATTGCTCGGCGCCGTCGCATTCGTTCTGCTCATTGCTTGCGCTAACGTCGCCAACCTGCTGATGGCACGCGCTACCACTCGCCAGAAAGAAGTCGCCGTTCGCGCTTCTCTGGGCGCTTCGCGTCAGAGGCTTTTCAGCCAGTTTCTCGCCGAAAGCATCGTGCTCGCATCCATCGGAGGCGCGCTGGGTATCGCGCTGGCGTGGGGACTGCTCGATGTAATCATCTCGATCATGCCTCCGTTCACTCTTCCTCCCGAAGCCGATGTCCGGCTGAACATTCCGGTACTGCTCTTTACCGTCCTCGCCACTCTGTTTGCCGGAGTGTTATTCGGCAGCGTTCCGGCGTGGCAGGCGTCGCGCATGAACTTGAATGAAGTCTTGAAAGAGGGTGGCAGGTCAGCCGTTGGCGCCGGACGTCACGGCTTTCGCCGCGCGCTCGTAATCGCGGAATTTGCGCTGGCGCTCAGCTTGCTCGCCGGCGGCGGCCTGGCGATTCACAGTCTGTGGAACGTGGCGCACGCGGACCTGGGCTTCCGCACCGATCACATCCTCACGTTCCAGCTTCCGGTACCGCAGGGTCACCTCACGGATCCGCAACAAATCGCTATCTTCTACCATCAGCTCTTGGAAAGAATCCAAGCTTTGCCCGGCGTCACTGCCGCCTCGGCTTCTGAAGGCATCCCGCTCGAGGGCGTGAATTTCGGCATGCCTTTCCAGATTGCAGGCAGGCCGAATATCGAAGATCCCTCCGCGCGTCCCGGCGCGGGTTTCAGTATGGTCACTCCGCAATATTTCAAAGCGTTCGGCATGACCATGGAGCGAGGGCGTTCCTTCACCGACCAGGATGTAGCCGGAAGTGTTCCGGTAGCCGTCGTCAACGAAGCGTTCGTCAAAAAATTTCTCAATGGTGCTGATCCGCTCGCGCAAACCATTCTCGTCGAACAACTCATTCCTGGCGTCACCAAACTCGGCTCGCCCATTCCCTGGCAAATCGTCGGCGTGTACCACGATGTTCGCAATGGCGGCCCTCGCGACGTCGGTTTCCCGGAAATCGATGTGCCGTTCGCCCAAAGTCCCTGGCCGCAAGCAGCGATCGGCGTGCGCGCCAGCGTTGAACCGGCCACCTTGACCCGCAGCATCACCGAAATCGTGCAATCCATGGATCCGAATCTGCCACTGTCGGAAGTCAAAACAATGGATCAAATCAAGGACGAATCGCTGGCCGGAGACCGCTTTACTGCCGCGCTCTTTGGCGGCTTTGCGGCTGTCGCGCTGCTCCTGGCGACTTTGGGGATTTATGGGGTGATGTCTTTCGCCGTCGTCCAGCGCACGCACGAAATCGGCCTGCGCATGGCCCTCGGCGCACGGCGCGGCAATGTGCTAGCTCTGATCCTCAAGGAAGGAATGCTCCTGGCCGGGGTCGGACTGCTGCTGGGCCTCGCGGGAGCGTACGGCGTCGGGAAAGCCATGCGCAGCATTTTCTACAATGTCGGCACGATTGATTTCGCGGCCTTCAGCGCCGTCGCCGCGGCTCTGCTCTTTGCTGCGCTCCTGGCCTGCTTCATCCCTGCACATCGCGCGACGCTCGTAGATCCGATGCAAGCCCTGCGCGAGGAATAAAGCGGGCTCGCGCCCTGATCCATTCGCAGCGCGAGACTTCGCATTCCTAATGCGCTTGTTGCGCTGTCGGAGGCAGCAGGCCGTTCAGCCGCAGATACATCGCAGCCGCGCTGTAATGATCTGCGAAATCGTTCGTCAGTGCAATCATGGCGCCCGCGCGCGTTAATGTGATAGGGCCGCGCGTGAATACCACTTCGCCCAGCTTCGAATCATCCACGCCGGTGAGCGACTGGGTGCAGAAATCGAAGGAAGACTTGAGCGCTGCGGTCAACTTGTCTTTACCATCAGACTCTTTCAGCTCGTCCATCTTGGGGATTCCCACGCCGGATATCATCGAGCAGAGACGGAAATTCGAGTTCGCCATATGCACCACCAGATGGCCGAAACTATTCTGCGCAGGCGTCGGCTGGTAGCCGTACTTGTCCGCCGGCATCTCTTCGGTGGCCGCAATCAGGTTTTTCGACTGCCGTTCCACGCTGCTGCGCACCGCGGTTGCCACCGGATTTGCGACCAGCGCGGTCGGTGGAGCGGGAGTTTGCGTTGCGGCTGCTTGTTGCGCAACCGCTGCCAAGGGCGAAATCGCCGCCAATGCAAGAGAAAGCAGTGTTCGCTTCATGTCTGATACCTCCGCTGAAATTCGGGCGGCACCAGCATAGACGCGCTCGCCGCGCGCGGCAAGACGGCCTTTCTGCTTTACAACACAAAGTACTTGACAGGTGCGTACGGCCTGCTACTCTTGCCGTATGGCTCTTCCCGAACCTTCTCGCTCTCAGGCTCCCGTCGCCATCGCCGACCATGCCCGCGACAATCTGCGGTTCATCCGCGAGACCATGGAGCGCGCCGGTTCCTTTACCGCCGTTCCCGGTTGGGGCGGCGTGGCCATGGGCATCACCGCTCTGGGTGCTGCGGCCATCGCTTCGCGCCAGGCCTCGTCTCTCCCCTGGCTCGTCACCTGGACCGCCGAGGCGGTCATCGCAATCGTCATCGCGGGCTGGACCACCTATTCGAAGGCACGCCAGGCCGGGTCGTCTCTGTTCAGTGGACCGGGCCGGCGCTTTGTGTACAGTTTTGCGCCACCGCTTTTTGTGGGCGCTTTGCTCACTGTCCTGCATCTGCGTTCCAGTGACATCGGCCCCATTCCAGGCCAGTGGCTGCTGTTGTACGGAACCGGCGTGGTCACCGGCGGCGCGTTTTCCATCCGCATCGTGCCGTTGATGGGCCTATGTTTCATGGTTTTAGGAGCGGTCGCCCTGTTCAGTCCCTGGAACTGGCAGAATGCGCTGCTGGCGGCGGGGTTCGGCGGCTTACACATTATTTTTGGAGCCGTCATCGCGAGGAAATATGGTGGCTAAATCGGGAGTGTATCGTCGCGAGCGTGCTGAGGGCGACGAGCGCAACAAGCGAACCGCTTCGCCGGCGCGGCCCGCGGAAAATACGGCGACGAATCTGGACCGCCTGATCCACGAGCGCACGCGCCTGGCCATCGTCAGCGCGCTTGCCGTGAATGAATCGCTCACTTTCAACGAATTGAAAGAGCTGCTGCGCGCTACCGACGGCAACTTGAGCGTGCACGCACGCAAACTGGAAGACGCCGGCTATTTGGGCTGTACGAAGTCCTTTGATGGGCGCATGCCGAAAACGGAATATCGCCTGACGGCTGCCGGCCGTCGCGCGCTCGAAAAGTATCTGAACCATATGGAAGCTCTGATCCGCGTCACGCGCGAGGGCTAGGCTCCCAAAAATTTTTGCCGGGATACTCTATGAATAAAAGTACTTTGACGTTAGTGCCGCAATCCCAACTCCACGTCGCCATCCTGCTCGACGGCAACGGCCGCTGGGCTTCCTCGCGCGGCCTCGCCCGCTCCGAAGGACATCGCGCCGGCGTCGAATCGGTCCGCCGCGTCGTACGTGCCGCTCCCGGCTTGGGTATCGGCACCATGACGCTGTACGCGTTTTCCTCGGACAACTGGGAACGCCCCATGAGCGAGGTTGTCGCCCTGCTCGGGCTGCTCGAACAATATTTTCGCACCGAAGCCGCCCCATGCGCCGCAGCAGGCGTTCGCTTGCGCGTAATCGGCCGCCGCGACCGGATTCCGCCTTTGCTCGCGCAAGCCATCGAATCCGCCGAAAAGCTTACCGCTGCTGGACGCGCGCTGGAATTGCGCATCGCCGTGGACTATTCCGCTCGCGACGCCATCCTACGCGCCGCGTGCTGGATGCTCTCGAGCCTCGAAGTTTCGCAGCGTGAATTCGCCAAGCGTCTCGGCGAAGTCACCCACTCAAGCGGCCCCGCCTTGGATGTGGACTTGCTGATTCGCACCGGTGGCGACCGGCGCCTCAGCGATTTCATGCTGTGGGAATGCGCCTATGCCGAACTGTTTTTTACGCCGCGCATGTGGCCGGAATTCGACGCCGCCGATCTGGCCGCCGCCGTGGAAGATTTTCGCGGCCGCGAACGCCGCTTCGGCCGGTTGCCCGAAGCAGCCGCGAGCTAGACCGCGCTATTGCGCCGCAGTCCGCGCGCGCCACATCTCAAAAGCTCGCTTGATCACCCGAGTAGCCGTCGTGGTCAGCGAATACTGCGCGAGTTCATCCTCGCGCGCCCAAGCCACATCACGCACATCACTCGCCGCCCGCGCTTCGCCGCTCTCCACCGCGCACAAGTAATCCAGAATCACGAAGTGATATTTCGTTCTCCCATCCTGGTCCGGAAAAATTCGCTCGAACACCTCGATAAATTCCGCCACGCGCACTTCCAGCCCCGTTTCTTCCGCCAATTCGCGGCGCACTCCCTCCTCAATCGTTTCGCCGACTTCCAACATGCCTCCGGGGATCGACCATTCTCCTTCCAGCGGCGGGCTGCCGCGACGAATCAGCAATGCCCGCCCCTCCGCAATCACCACTCCGCCCACTCCCACCAGCGGCCTGTCTGGATACTCGCGTCGCACCGTCACCTTTACGCATCCCCTCTCGCCAACGCTTGACACCTGCGGTATATAATAGCCCGCCAGTGGATGTACACCCAGGAAGGAGAGAAATCTCGTGACCCGATGTCCGGAATGCGACACCGAAATTGATTTGGACGAAGACGAAGTCGAGGAAGGCGAAATCCTCAGCTGTCCGGAGTGCGACGTCGAGTTGGAAGTGACGCAAACGCATCCCGTGCACCTCATCGTCATCTCCGAAGACGAGGACGATGACGACGAAGAAGAAGAGGAAAAGTCCAGCGTCAAGGAAGATGAAGAGGACGATGACGAAGACGAGGAAGAGGTCGGATAATTCCCGTCTCGCGCTTCACGCTCGCATCTTTTCCGCTTTCCGCGTCATCTTACTGGTTGTATGTCGGAGTGCCGGCCATCTCGCGCTCGAGTTGCCGCCAGATTCGGCCGCGTGTTTTTCATTTTCAGCCGCAGGAGCTGAAAAGAACAGGACCCCGTGAAAAGCTACAATCTGTTTCAGGTCGCCGCAATGCTGCTGTTGAGCCTTTTGGTCGCGATGCCCGCCCACGCGCAAGAAGAATCGAAAGCCCAGAAAAAAGCGGAAGCCCAGCTAAAGGTGCTGCACGGCAGCGTGATTGATAAGAGCGAGAATCCGGTCCCCTCCAGCGTGATTTACCTGAAAAACGTGAAATCCCAGGCGGTAAAAACCTATATCGCGGATGATTCCGGCAATTATCGTTTCAGCGGCCTGGACCCGAACGTGGACTACGAAATCCACGCCGAGCACGACGACATGACTTCTTCCACCCGCACCGTTTCCAGCTTCGATAGCCGCCGCGACATCGAAGTCACCCTAAAACTCTCCAAAAAGAAAAACGAATAACCGCGCAAGCATCCCCCCTGTGGACTTTAGACGAACCTAGCTTCATCCGATCGCATGTCTGTGCCGGTGTCTTTGCCGTTATCTGAATTTATCCTTGTCAGAGTTCGCCGCCAGCAGTGTTCATCTGCGTTCATCAGTGGTGCCTTTTCTCCCCGCCATCACACGAATCGCTCCCGGCAATATCTCAAATTCCGCCGGCGCCTCGCCCAGCGCTTCCCCGTCACCGTGCACCCGCGCCGCCCTGTCCGCGCGCAATGAAACACGTCGGCAACGATAGCGCGTCACCTCCGGGAAGCCGCGCAGATCTCCAGTAGTCAGCACAATCGGGATCGCTTCCAGCAAACGCTGCAACCCCACATCGCCCACGATCACTACATCCAGCAAACCATCATCCATCTCCGCCCGCGGAGCGATCCGCACGCCCGAACCATAGCTCGTCGCGTTCGCCACCGCCACAAACAGCGCACGGCCAGACCAACTCGCCTCGTCCATCTCGACCGCCACATCCCACAGCGGCTCGCGAAAAAATATCGTGAACGCTCCCGCAAGATAACGCGTCACTCCCGGCCACGCACGGAATCGCGTGTTCGCCAGGTGCGCTGCCTCTGCGTCCAGCCCCATGCCTCCGGCGCCCAGGTAATGCGCCACGCGGCCGTCGCCGAAGCGCACGCGCACCAGGTCCACTGCTCGCGGCTGCCCGCGCACGAACGCGTCCGCCGCTGCAATCGGATCGCACGGAATCCCCAGAGCGCGCGCAATGTCGTTTCCGTTCCCCGCCGGAAAAAATCCCGCCACCGCATCCGTTCCGCGAATGCCCTCCACCAAATGATGAAACGCGCCGTCTCCGCCCAGCGCCACCACAGTTCGAAATCCGTCCGAGGCCGCGCGCACCGCCTGTTCGCGAATATCGTCTGCACCTTTCGAATGAAGGAACGTCGCCTGGCAGCCGCGCGCCCCCAGCAGACTCGCCACCGCTGCTTCGGCGCGCAACGCCCGTCCCCCGCCGGATGCGGGATTCACAATCACCAATGTGTCAGGTTTCATTCCAGAGGAAATACCGCCGTGCAAATCATCGCGCCGGAGACTGCAAGCCGCAATCTCCACTTCGCTGTCTTACTTGCATCCAGGCACGCGAAACGATCCGATCTTCGTCCGATAATTTTCATCGCCCGTCTGCAAATAATCGCCAACGTACCAGAACGTGCAGTCATCGCTCGGGTCCATCGCGGTGGTCGTGTAATCCTCCCACCGCAGCGTATTCTTCTGCGCGGCTTCTCCGCTTGCCAGCACGGTTTCGTGAAACGACAGCATACCCTTGGGGTCGCCTTCCCGCCGCGCGGCAAACCGCTGTCCCGCATAATTCGGAATCCCGCCAAACGAATATCCCACGCCGATGTCGCCCTTCCTGTCCATCGCGATGCTCGGAATCCAGTGGTAGAACGCGTCCGGCGCGTAGGTGCCCTGCTGGTAAAGCTCCACGTCCCGCTTCTTGTCCAATCGGAATTCGTACCAGCGCACTCCACCTCCGCCCGCCTGCGTAGCCACCGCATGCGCCGCCACAATCGATTCACGATTGCCGATTCTCCGGTACACCACTCTCTGCATGATCTTGTCGCCCTGCACGTCCAAACGCCGGTCGGTGTCGGGCTGCGGCACGCAGTTCGTCAACTGGCCGTTGCATAGATAATGGTAGGGAGCCACGGGGATTTTCGCCGGTCCTTCCGCTTTCGTATTCGTCGGAGTCGTCCAGTCCACGTGAACTTTCCACACGTAAATCCCGTCGTCTTCGAATATTTTTTTCAGCTGTGTGCCGCCGGCCGCCAGCATGATGTTCGGTGCCCCGGCCGGCGGCAGTTTCTGTCCATCAATGTCCGCGTTATTCAGGAAATTCACGCCGTCGATGATGATGCACTGCTCGGTCGCGGGCTGTCCCAGCAGCATCTTGCTGCGATCTGCGATGCAATCGTGTTTCTGAATCACGTCGTCGCCGGTACTGGTCGGCACGTAATAGCCGTCCGGCCAAATCGCCGGCCGCGGATAATCCGGAAAAAGCGTCCGCTCAAACGCATAACGATAGTAAGCGCCCAGCGGATCCGGCCCTACGCTCACGGCGTAGCACATCGCAAACGTTCCCTCTTTTTTCACGGGACACTGATGAGGTGTGCGCGGCGGTGGCTGCGGCGGATTCGCGGGCGGCGCCACTGCTGGTCCGGGATTGTCGAGTCCGCCGGGAGGTGCCGGCTTGCCTTGTTCGGAGAATTCGCCCGGCGCGATGCGCCCGAAAATCGGCATCACGATCAGCCAGCGCTTTGCCAGTTGATCGTAGCGGACCACCGCGTCTCCGTTATCGCGCGCCTCGCACGCGCCGCCGAAGCCCGTGAATATTGCATTCGTGGCCGCCGGGCCGTAAAGCACCGTACCGGTTTTGTCGTAGTGCGCGCCCTTCTTCGAATACACCGCGATCCGCGTGTTCACGATTTGCACGATGTGATCGGGACCCACTGCCAGGCTGTTGTCCGAAGGATTGCGAAACGTCGCGGTTCCCTGCGGCCCGGTGAAACCGGAGCCCAGCCCGTCCAAACTGTCGAGCAGCGGCACCGCCGCACGCTTGCCCTGCGATTTTTGCTCCACGGCTGCGCCTTGCGCGGTAATCACCGGCGCCGGCGCCACCTCTTCCGGTTTTTGCTCTTGATCCGCATCCGCGCCCCCTGGCGAGGTGCCGCAGCCAGCCTCCTTACAATCGGGCACATCATCCTTCGCGCCTGATCCGCGCAATGAACGCAGCGGGGGCGATACATCGAATTTCGCAGCGGGATGCACGGTCACCAGGGGAGCCTGTATCTCGCCCTGCCGCCCGCGCGCGCGCGAGCCTGCGCCGCCGACAAACATCAAGACGGTCACAGCGATTCCAATCGCTGCCACTCTGCTCGTTTTCCCGCGCCCACTCATGCGCTCTCCTAGTGGCCGGCCGCCTCGTGCAAGGTCATGCTCTGCACCGACGTAGGATCGGCCAGAAATTTTGCGACGATCGGTCCGGCGGAAATACAGCCAAGACTCAGATGGCCGCAAGGTGAATCCAGCGTCAGCACCGCCGCGCCCATCATCCCTGCAAAGGCCGCTGCTGGCGTCGGATTTACCATGTGGTCTGCCGGAGAAATCACCACCAGCAACTTGGCGTGTACGCTCTTTGCCGCCTGCTCCATCGTCTCGCCAAACTCCGCGGGAATGTCCAGCGCATTGATCGCCTCGCGCTGCCGGATGGCATCGCACGCCGTTGCCGCGTTTCCCGCAAGTTCCTTTCGCGCCCCTTCGATGAACTTTTCGAAATCCTGCGGGTTGGTGTGCGCCACACGATAAGCGGGCGAAGTCACATTCATCGTGCCGATTTCGCCGTACAACGCGAAGCCGCCCGTCATCGGGTGCGTGCCCTGTCCGCCCTTCCATTCTGGATCCAGTCGCAGCGCGTCCATCTGCGTCGTCCACAGCAACTTGTCGTAGGAAGTGGATTGCGGCGAGCCTGCCATCGGAACTCCCACGTCCATGAAATCCGGATAGGCCATCACCCACTCAAATGTCTGCATCCCGCCCATCGAAATTCCCATCACCGCGTGCAAGTGCGTCAGGTGCAGCACCTCGGTCGCGAGGCGGTGCTCGGACTCCACCATGTCGCGAATCGTAAATTCCGGAAAAGCCAACCGCGCCTGGGTGCTGCTGTTCGACGGCGAACTCGAAATTCCGTCGCCGATCGCGTCCACCAGCACCACAAAATATTTCGTGTTGTCCACGACCTTGTCCGGCCCGACGAATTGCACCAGATCCTGCGTCGTGCCTCCCAGCCAGCTTGGCCACAGAATCGCATTCGATTTCGCCGCATTGAGCTGCCCGAATGTGCGATAGCCCAGGCGAAAATCATGAATCACCGTGCCGCTTCGCAACTTCAAATCGCCCAGCGCGGCGATTTGCTGCGCGCCATCGGCGGACTGTTCTTTCGCGGCCTGCGCTGCTCCTTGCGCGTGCGTGCTTTGAGCCGCACCGCACAAAGTACCAATCAGGAGCGCGACGGTTAGTGTCGTTTTCATGTTCCTTCATTCCTGCGCGGCGCTCGCCGCCTCTGGTAGTTCCCAAAAAAACGCGGTTTCCTTCCTCGTTTTCACTGCCGCTCGGCCCTTGCGAATATACGCGCACGTTTCGGATTTTCCACACCGAATATTTGAAGATTCGCACACAAAATGAGATGCTACGGTCCCTCTTTCACAAAGGAGATTCCCCATGACCACTCGTTTCACCCGAGCAGCAACAACTCTGTTGATTCTCTGCGCCGCTATCGTTTACACGCACCCCGCGATGGCTCAAGAACACCCTGCAAGTGCTCCCCATTGGGGTTACAGCGGAGCGGATGGTCCGGACCACTGGGGCGACCTTTCGCCCGATTTTGCAACCTGCAAAACAGGCCAGCGCCAGTCGCCGATTGATATCGTCGGCGCTCAGCCAGCCGAACTGGCCCCGATCCATTTTGACTACAAACTTTCACCGCTGAAAATCATCAACAATGGCCACACCATCCAGATCAATTACGAACCGGGGAGCAGTATCACAGTCAACGGGACAGCGCTGCCCCTGGTCCAATTCCATTTTCACCATGTCAGCGAGAACGAAATCAACGGCAAGAAGTACGACATGGAGTTGCACTTCGTTCACATGGATTCCGCTGCGGGCCGCGCCGCCGTGGTCGCCGTATTCATCAAGAGCGGCGCCGAAAACGCGCCGCTCCGCGACCTATGGAGCCACATTCCTCATGAAAGCGGAAAAGAAGTGGAGCTGAAGAAAGTGGAGATCAACGCCGCCGACCTCCTGCCCGCCGACCAGAACTATTACGTGTTCGACGGCTCGCTCACCATTCCCGCCTGCAAGGAAGGCATCCGCTGGTTCGTGATGAAAACTCCTATCGAAGCCTCTCCCGCGCAGATCGCGGCGTTTGCAAAGCTCTATCCGGACAATAATCGCCCGGTTCAGCCCGCGAACGGCAGAGAGATTCGCGAAAGCAACTTCCATTGATGGGAAACCAGCTCTGCACTGCATGATTTCGAAAAAGCACCGCCGGTTCACTCCAGGCTTCGCGGGAGACTGCATGAAATTCGAAGTTCCAACGCTCTCGGCTTTTGCTGCGCGCGTTTCGCTGCGACAAATTCTGCCTGCTCTCGGTTTGCTCGTGGCGGCGTGCCTCGCCTCCATTTCCGTGCAGGCGCAGATATCACAGGAATCAGACCAGCTGCTGCATCGCATGTATGCGTCGCCGGATTTTGAGATCAAATACTTCGGTCCGGCGCGTTGGCTGGACGACGGAGCGTTCTACACCACCGTCGAGCCATCGACGGCTGTGAAAGACGCGCAGGATATCGTCCGCTATCAGACGGCCACCGGAAAACGCGAAGTGCTCGTTTCCGCCGCAAAGCTCATTCCTGCGGGCGCTAAAGATCCACTCGCATTCGAGAATTATGCCTGGTCCAAGGACAAGTCTCGCCTGCTGCTCTACACCAATTCCGCGCCGGTCTGGCGGCAGCGCACTCGCGGAGATTACTGGGTGTTGGATCTGCAATCTGGCGCGCTGCATAAACTGGGCGGTGACGCGCCCGCCTCTTCACTGATGTTCGCGAAATTGTCGCCGGACGGTGTGAAAGTCGCCTACGTCCGCGCCAACAATATTTACGTGGAGGAAATTTCCACCGGCCGTATCACCCAGCTCACCCGCGACGGCTCGCAAACAATTATCAACGGCACATCCGATTGGGTTTACGAGGAAGAACTGGATATTCGCGACGCCTTCCGCTGGAGTCCCGATGGCCACCGCATCGCGTACTGGCAATTTGATTCAAGCGGCGTGGGAATTTTTAAGCTGCTCTACAATCTCGGCGCGCCCAAGGAAATTGTCACCGGCTTTCCTTATCCCGGTGTAGGCGTGTATCCCTCGATTCTGAATATTCCGTACCCGATCCCCGGAACCACCAACTCCGCCGTTCGTGCCGGCGTGGTTAGCGCCGATGGCGGAGATACGTTGTGGATGCAAGTCCCCGGCGATCCCCGTGAAAACTATATTGCGCGCCTCGAATGGGCGGGAAATTCCAGCGAACTTGCCATCGAACATTTGAATCGCCTGCAGAACACCGACGACGTCTTGCTCGCGGACGCAACGACGGGCCAAGTCCGCCCGATTTTCCGCGATCAGGATTCCGCTTGGGTGGACGTGATGGACGAAATTCACTGGGTCCACAACGGCCAGGACTTTTTGTGGCTGAGCGAGCGCGACAGCTGGCGTCACGCCTATCTTGTTGCGCGCGACGGAAAGCGCGTCCAACTCATCACCACGGGCGCATACGATGTGATCGAACTGGGCGGCGTGGATCGAAAAGGCGGCTGGCTTTACTTCATCGCCTCTCCGGAAAACGCGACCCAGCGCTATTTATATCGCGCGCCATTGGACGGCTCGCAAAATGCCCAGCGAATCAGTCCCGCCAATGCGCCCGGAACGCATCGTTACGATATGTCTCCCGATTCCCATTGGGCTTTTCACACTTGTTCGCGCGCCGACATTACACCCGTAACCGATCTCGTCGAGCTGCCAGCGCATCGCTCCGCTCGCGTGCTTGAAGACAACGCCGCGCTGCGCGCCAGTGCCGCTCCGCTGCTCGCCTCGCCCACGGAATTCTTCCAAGTGGATATTGGCGAAGGCACCGCTCTCGATGCCTGGATGCTGAAGCCTCCTCATTTCGATCCCGCGAAGAAATATCCCGTCCTGGTTTACGTGTACGGGGAGCCTGCCGCGCAGACTGTGCTCGACGAATGGGGCGCGTGGAACAACGATTACAATCGCGCCGTCGCCCAAGCCGGTTACATCGTCGTCAGCTTTGACAATCGCGGCACGCCCGCGCCGAAAGGCCGCGCCTGGAGAAAAGTCGTCTACGGCGCAATCCATCCGGTGATCGTTCACGACCAGAGCGCTGCACTGAAGAGTTTCTTTCAGTCGCATCCCTTCGCGGATTCATCGCGCGTCGCTGTATGGGGTTGGAGCGGCGGAGGCTCGAGCACGCTGAATCTGATGTTCCGCTCACCGGATCTGTATCAGGTGGGAATGTCGGTCGCGCCGGTGCCGGATCTGCGTCTCTACGATACGATATACCAGGAACGCTACATGGGTCTGCCACTGCAGAACGTCGAAGGTTATCGCAGCAGTTCCGCCATCAACTTCGCCGAAGGTCTGCGCGGGCACTTGCTCGTCGTGCATGGCTCCGGCGACGACAATGTGCATTACGCCGGCACAGAACTCCTGCTCGATCGCCTGATCGAACTCGATAAGCCGGTTGACTTCATGGAGTATCCCAATCGCACGCACGCTATCAACGAAGGCTCTGGCACCACGCTGCACCTGTATAGCTTGCTGCTGCGCTATCTTGAAGAGCACTTGCCGCCCAACGCGACTGCAGCGCAGTAATTCCTCTCGCGAATTGTGGAGATTTGAAGCGGATGCGCGCCCGAATTTGCAGCGAGGCTGCGCCGTATTTCCGCGGCCTAACGCGCAAATCTATGGTGCCGGCTGTGGGACTCGAACCCATGTGGAATTGTATTAAAGCGTGTGTTTATGCGGCGTTGCGACGTCCCAGGCCGGCACTCATCGGAACGAATTGTTACGATGTGGTTAGGTTCGTTCCTTATTAGTCTGCTTGGTTGCAGGGGCTCGCAACGCACCGAACGCGCTCCTAGTCCCGTTTCGAATCGAGATATGTCGTCCTCCCGTCTGACCCAAGGGTCGAAATGTGAACTGGGGCCACCCAGGACCAGATTCGAGACCCGATCGTCCGCCGACGCGACTCACCGAGAGCTAGCGAATCGTGCGCTCCATGAGTCATGCAGTTGCGAACCCTAAGCATCGAAATGTACGCGGCGACATGACCTAATTAAACGGTGACAAAATCGCGGTTTTGGCTATGATGTCCCTCCATGAAGTTAGAGCGTAACTGTGTGCCACGGTATCCCAGCTCCGCCAGCGTTACGTTCGATCACCTCCGAATCGCCGCGCAGTATCCTTTGCTGAGGGCCTTTGGAGAAAACGACGCGAGTGGTTGCCGACGACGCATTCCGCGAATTTCTCAGTCTCGCAGGGCAGAGTGGGCCGTTGACCAAGCAACCCACGAATTACGGCCGGAAGCCGATTGTTGCAAAGGCGCTGATGGCAACACAATCACAAATCGAAGAGACTTATAACTACATGGATCAGGTTTTCCGTGCCGCATACGGTGAGGACGCCGATGTGAGCGGTGCAATGTTCAACGGCGATTTTTCTCTATCGCTAGAGCAAGCGCAGCATGCAAAACACGAGTACATTCTCACCCACCTAAGTGTCGGTCCTGGCAAGCGTGTATTGGATATTGGATGTGGTTGGGGACCTCTGCTGAGAGCTTTGCAACAACATGGGGCGACTGGGCTTGGCATCACTTTGTCCACGAAACAGGCAGAGGCTTGCCGGAGGAATGGATTAGACGCCCGCGTCTCGGACTGGAAACATTCGGATCGTGCCAGTCTGGGGCAATTCGACGCGATCGCCGGTGTTGGATCGTTGGAAGCGTTTTGCTCCAAGGAAGAGTTTCTCGAAGGTAAGCAAAACGAAATCTACAGCCGGTTCTTCGCATTCTGTCACCAGCTCTTGCGGCCAGGCGGGAGGCTCTTCATACAAACCATGACTTGGGGAAAGAACGCCCCCTCCCTCCATGACATCTCTCTAGAGGCTGACAAGACTTCCAATGAATATATAGTGGCGCTCACAGAGAAGTTTTACCCAGGATGCTGGCTTCCCTCCGGCGAAAGTCAAATCATCGACTGCGCGAGTCCCTATTTCAAGGTCGTCTCAAGCAACAGTGGACGTCTGGATTATATGGAAACGATTCGGCAGTGGAACAGACGATTGCGTCTCAACTTTTCAATCTTGATTGCGATGCTTCGCACGCTCCGCTATTTCTTAATCGACCGAAATTTCAGATTTAAATTGATGTCTCTGGTACAAGGTTGTCAATATGAGTGCTTCAAGCGTGAGATTATGGATCATCACCGAATGGTATTTGAGAGGATAGGGGCGGCAGATGACTAGCGGGTCGGTCGCGAGATTCTAGCTACGATCCCGGCGCAAGGATCGCGTTTCGAACGGCGGTATTCCGGAGCCGGGACTTCCGGTCACGCACTCATATACATGATGATTGGAAAAACAATTTCGCATTTCCGCCTGCTGGAACGCGTGGCCGCCGGCGGCATGGGAGTCGTTTACAAAGCCCGTGACGAAAAATTGAATAGAAATGTAGCCTTGAAATTTGTTTCGGAGTCACTTGCAAGAGACCGGGTTGCTATCGAGCGCTTCCTGCGTGAAGCCCGAGCCGTATCCGCATTAAATCATCCCAACGTTTGCACCATTTACGAAGTCGATGAGTTCGAGGGTTCATTCTTTATCGCGTTGGAGTTTTTGGATGGCGAATCACTCGAGCAATATACGTCTCATCACAATTTGACGGCCGAAGAAATCCTTGATATTGGAATCCAAGTAGCTGAAGGTCTTTCCGCCGCTCACGCCAAGGGCATAATCCACCGAGACATTAAGCCTTCAAATATTTTTGTGACCACTGGACACATAGTCAAGATCCTGGATTTCGGTTTGTCCAAACTGACCAACGAATCTCCGGAAAATGTGGCAATCGGCTCCAATGACGTCACCGCCAACGGCGAAATGCTCACTAGCGCCACGGGTATGGTCGGTACCCTCTCGTACATGTCGCCAGAGCAGGCGCGGGGAGATGCGCTGGATCCGCGCACAGACCTTTTTAGTCTTGGGGCAGTCATCTACGAAATGGCCAGCGGGCAGAAAGCTTTCTCGGGTGACACTCCTGCTCTTATCTTGAGCGCCGTAATGAGCGCCCGGCCACCGTTGATCAGGAGCTTCGACCAGAATTTTCCAATTCAATTAGAGAGACTTATCGACAAGGCGCTTCAGAAAACCAGAGCGTTACGTTACCAGAGCGCCCTCGAGCTTGCGGGTGAACTAAAGCGACTTAGATATGATATGCGTGGAGGCAAGCCCAGCGTCACAACCACTCCCCACGAGGAGCTTCCGCTCGCAGCGGACCCTGCGATGACTCGTGCTCGGAAGAAAAAACAGATAAGTTCACTGGCCGTACTGCCGTTTGGTAATGAGATTAGTGATGATCCAGACGCCGCGTATCTCAGCGAGGGAATAACGGACAATATCATCAACTCCCTTTCCCGGTTTCCCGGCATTAGCGTGATGGCGCGCAGTACCGTGTTTAGATACAAAAACCCGACTGATCCCCAGAAGATCGGGCGTGAACTTAATGTGGGTGCAGTACTGATCGGCGGCGTACTACAACGCGGTGATAGGCTGATCGTCAACGCTGAGCTTGTTGATGTCGCAGATGGTCGTCAGCTCTGGGGCAGTCAGTACAACACGAAGCTGTCTGAGATATTCACGATCCAAGAAGAGATATCAAATCAAATTTCGTCCGAGCTTCGGCTGCGTTTATCAACGCAAGAAAAAGAAAAACTGCACCATCATGACACTCGAGACCCTGTGGCGTATCAGCTGTATCTCAAGGGTAGGCACCACTGGAATAAACGTACACCGGACGGCGTAAAGAAGGCCATCCGTTACCTTCAACAGGCCATTGATCAAGACCCCGGATACGCCTTGGCATACGCAGGCTTGGCCGATTGCTTTACCTTGTTCGGGGGTTATCGGTTTTTGCCACCGCGCGAAGCTTTTCCGATGGCGAGAGCCTCCGCGATGAAGGCGCTCGAGATCGATGCCCGCGTCGCGGAAGCCCATAATTCTCTGGCGACGACGTCCCTCTTTTATGACTGGAACTGGTCTCAAGCCGAGGAAGAGTATAAACGGGCCATTCGTTTGAGTCCTCGGTACGCCACTGCTCATCAGTGGTACACGATTTTTCTTGCCGTGATGGAGCGTCCCGACGAAGCATTGGTGTCTATCCTGCGAGCGCATGAACTCGACGTGCTCTCACTGCCCATCAACACTCACTTGGGATGGGCGTTCTATTTTTTTCGCCGATTCGACGACGCCATCAAACAGCTCCGAGCAACGCTCGAACTGGATCCTGATTACATCCTGGCGCATTTCGTGCTCGGTCAGGCTTATACCCAGCGAAACCTATACACCGAAGCGGTCGCGGAGCTGCAAATTGCTGCCGGTCTTTCCGCGCGTTTGCCTCCTATCTTGTCCGCGCTGGGCTACGCGCACGCCTTGGCAGGAGAAGTTGATCAAGCCAGACAAATTCTGGTGGAGCTGGCCGAGGCATCTTCGAAAAAGTACGTTTCGGCTTACGATTTGGCTCTCGTCAACCTGGGGTTGGGCCAAAAAGACATCGCATTCGAGCTGCTGCACGATGCGGTTAAAGAACGCTGCGGATGGCTTATTTTCCTCAAGATTGAACCAGTGCTTGACGCGCTTCGATCGGATCCAAGATTTCGAGATCTAGTCCAGACGGTCGGGCTTCGACTCGATTCTTGATTGTCCTAGTGCTTCGCTCGGGCGTTTTTTGAGCTCGCGAGGGAGAACTGATGCAGGTCAATTGATGGGAAATTCACAGCCTAAATTGCGACGCGCTCTGGGATCTTTCATTGTCAAACACCTGGCGGCCTCCAGGCTCGCCAGCCGAGTTTAGGTGAAGCGTCCTGAAGGTTCTGCGATGTGCAGCCCAGTCTGTGCCCTGCAGACTGGTTTGACGATGATCGCGATTCTAGCGTTTTCCATTGGTTTTCAATGGCGCATGCACTCAGGAAACGGAATCGGGCGGAGCAGAGATTTGAAGTCGCTGGAGCTTGGTACGTAATCCTTCGCGGCTGATCCCAAGCACCTCGGCTGCGCGTGTTCGGTTTCCCGCCGTATGCCGTAGCACCGAGAAGATCAGCTGCTTTTCCATTTCTTGCAGCGACATCGGAGCTATCGTCGTCCCTTCCGACGAGACCGCGGACTGGCAATCGCCGCGACTGCGAATTCTTTCGTTTAGCAGGGCGGTGTCGCACGCAACATCAGGCTCCGCCAGCGCGACGAGCCTGCCCATTTCACTTTCCAGTTCTCGGACATTTCCTGGAAACGCGTAGGACGTCAAGGCGGATAAACAATTCTCCGTGAGCAGTGGCGTCGGCCGACCGTAACGCGCTGCGGCGGCCCGAAGAAAATGTTCAGCCAGGAGCCGGATATCGTGCGGACGTTTGCGCAGGGGCGGCAGACGAAGCGTGATGGCGGATAGTCGAAAGAAAAGATCGGCGCGAAATCGGCCGGCCTTCACTTCGCTTTCGAGGTCGCGGTTTGTCGCGGCGATGAACCTGACATCCACCTGCTCGGTCCGCGAGTTACCTAGCCGGGTAAATTCGCCGGATTGCAGAACGCGAAGTAGATGGGGTTGCAAATCGAGCGGAAGATCGCCGATCTCATCTAGAAACAGTGTGCCACGATTGGCTGTTCCGATGAAGCCGACGCGATCGCGATTCGCACCGGTGAACGCACCCTGCACGCAACCGAAGAGCTCAGAACCTATCAGCGGTGCCGGAATTGCCGCGCAATTTAACGCGACGAAGGGTCCTTTTACTCGCGCGCTATGACGATAGACAGCCCTGGCGATTAACTCTTTCCCGGTTCCGGTTTCTCCTTCAATCAGCACCGGCAAATCCGTGGTGGCGATCTGGTGTACCGTCTGCAATACCCGCGCCATTTCTGGGTCGGCGGTCAATATTCCGTCAGACCGGCTGTGGGCGTGTTCTAAAGCCTCCGCGCGGCGCTGCGCTTGACTCATTGCCACCGCTGATCGCAATCGCGGCGCGGCTAACCCGCAGACTTCGTCTAGCAATGCTCGCTGCTCTTCCGTAAAGCAATTCGTGACTTGGCGGTTTTCCAGGTAAATAAGTGCGAACGCTTCATCGCTCGTCACCAGCGGAGCGCACAAGACCGATCGAATCGAGAATTCTTGCACGCTCGTGCTATCGCGATAAGGCTCGGTCGTGGAAGCGTCTCCGATCAGCACCGCTTTCCCGCCGTCCATTACCGCACGGGCGATCGAACGGCTGAACGCCTCTTCTGCTCGCGACAGCGCTTCGCTGCGAAAGTTTCGCGCCGCAGTCGCCCGGAACTCTCCGCCTTCGCGCACGACTATGAATCCCCGATCCGCACCCAATCCCTCGATCAGAGTGTTTAACAGCCCAGAAAGGAGTTCGCCGTATTCGCCTTCCCTGAGGAGTGCTCGCGACACGCGATATAGAAGTCCGAGGTGCTCAGCCGGAGGATTTTCTTGATTCAAGGCCATTCCGACCCTTCCTTCGGCGAATATACACGATCCCGCGACGCACCGCCACGCTCGACCGTCGCCCCTACTGCCTAGAATAATGGCAGGCCAGCTGCATACTACGATTTAGCGAGTGACCGCTCACTCGCTGTCTAGTGAAGAAACCAATGAGAAATAAGACACTTACTAGTCGATGCGTCCTGCAGATGCCTGAAAATTGGGCTAAGCATTGCCAGATTTATGGGCACTCCTTTTACCTGCACGGTCGAACTTGGCATGAAAATCGTGCGCGGCCCCGGCTCGGCCCCGATTTGCCTCAAGTGAACGCCACACCGACGGAGTCTGCAAACAAAGCTCGGGCGGTCCGACATAAATCAAAGCCACTTCAAAAGGAGGAGTAGATGCCTGCTAGATATCTCTGGCGCGGAATTCTGGTCATCGTCCTCGGCGCGACACTGATTAAGTCAGCTACGGCACAGATAGGAATCGGAACCGCAGCGGCCGGATTTAACGGCTCCGTCATGTCCCACTCCTTACGAGACATTGCGGCTCTGCTGGTCGTCGCGGTTGTGTACCTATACGAGTTATCCAGAATTCTCAATCTGTGTCAGTTTGGAGGGCCCATTCCCGCCCGATCAGCCGAAGCGACAAATGAATCCGCGCAGCCGCCCAGGCACGGCACCGCCAAGGGACTCACAGGTGCGCTTAGCAGCGTGGCGAAAAAGTCCAGTGCTGAAATGAGTTTACCCGGGGCACTCATCTCGTTATCAGGAAAATTCGGGTGACGTAGGTGCAAATCTGAAATCGTTCGCCATCAATGCCGGCGATGTGCGCTCTGCGGCCGCAAACGATTGGTCTGTCGGAACGTGTTCGCTCGGTACTCGTACGCCAAAATCGGCTCAACTCGAAAAGGAGATACGACAAGATGCGAAAGCTTTGGATTCTCGCCTGCGTTCTTGCACTGCCTTGCGTAGCTTCAGCCCAATGGGAGGACTTAAACAGGCTGCAAGCGGGACAGAAGATTCAAGTCGTTGAAGTGAACTCGAAGAAAGACTCGGGGACCTTCTTGAGCGTATCGGACAAGACGATCTCGCTGCAAGCAAAGTCAGGCCAGCAAATCATCCAAAGACAAGACGTTGGCAGCGTTAAGCTCATGGAAAATAAGCATCGTTTGCGCAACACGGCGATCGGCGGCGTACTGGGAGCGGGTGTGGGAGCCGGCATAGGCGCGGCGGCGTACCGAGAGTGTAATCCCGCGCAGAGCTTCTGCATTGATCCCATCGGACGCGGAGGCGAAGCTGGGATTTTCGCCATTGTCGGATTTGCGGGCGGCGCAATCGTGGGAGCTTTGTGGCCCAGCCACGAAACGATTTACCGCGCGACAGGCCCATAACGGTAAATGGACTCACGAAGCTGTATATCCACGGCGTATTCGGAGGCATGATGCGCCGCAAAGTCAGTCAGATCGGAACTCCCGGGTGAAGCACTTCGATGTAGGTTTCCCCACGGGCGGACTCGATCAAGTCATTTTTCGAGGAGAAGCAACAGGAGTCGCCGAGTGAAACACGCTAGTCTTAGCTCTCGTCGAAGC
Source organism: Acidobacteriota bacterium (assembly GCA_013289715.1). GTDB lineage: Bacteria > Acidobacteriota > Terriglobia > Acidiferrales > UBA7541 > Palsa-295. The sequence continues at coordinate 198,261 of JABCZJ010000005.1, forward strand.
GGAACGTATTTTGCGGTTCTTGCGCTGATTTGCGTGGTCGCGGGACCGTCGCTGCTTTCCTCTGAAGAGAACGAAGCCAATCCGGCAAACGCTGCATCGGCTCAGCCCGCCTCATCCTCAGATGTAATTAGGGTGCCAGACGGCAAACCCGTCGCGACAAGACTCACACACGATCTCCCCACAGCCACCGCCAAGGTACCGAGGCACAGCCACCGATTTAGAACGGCTGCGCGAGATCTTCAAAGACAAGATCGCCTCGCTCCTATCGTCCGTCAACGGCGAAAGCCCCATTGCCAAGAGCACGCTGACGTTGGGCGAGTTTATAAAGAACAGTTACTTCCCTCGATTGAACAGGCGACTGGCGCAGCCTTCAGGCAATGAACTGCATATCGAGCCGTCCACAATCGAGGGCTACCAATACATTTGGAACATCCGCGTAAAGGATAGTGCGGCCGCTAAGATCTCACTGCGATCCTTCACAGCCCGCGACGCCCAGCAGTTTTTGGAAAGCCTGCCCGCAGAACTCTCCCACCAGCGCCATTTAAGGATCAAAAATTTTTTTGCGAGGTGTGTTTACTTGGGCCATTTCGGATGGCTCGTACGTAGGAAACAACCCATTCGAAAACACCAAGGCTGGTGGTCGCAAAGTGGCGGGGGAACTCTCGGGTTTGTCAGAGGGCGAGAAAATCCGGCGAGCTAAAACTCTGGAATCTAACAAGCATGCGTACTCGCTCTTGGAAGTGGCGGAGATGCTGGACAAATTGCCCGAACCCGCGCGTACCGTGTGTGCCGTGGCGGCCTTTACAGGATTCACGCGAAGCGAATTGATGGGACTCAAGTGGAGCGATTACGACGGGAAGGAGATTTCAATTCAGCGGAAAATTTGGGGCGGCAAAGAGGGTGCGCCCAAGACAGAAGCGCGGGGAGCAGGAGTGTACGTCGTGCCTCTGTTGAAAGCAATCTTGAAGAACTACAGGAAAGCATATCCTGCCGGAAAAGACGGCTGGATGTTTCGCGGTGAAAAATTTCTGCGGCCAATCAATCTGGACAACCTGTCCCGGCGGGATATCTCTAAGAAAGTTAGTTTTTACGGATGGCAAGCCTTTCGGCGTGGACTGGGGACAAGACTGAACGAAGCAGGCGTGGACGCAAAAGAAATTCAAAGCATTTTACGTCATGCCGACATCTCCACAACAATGGGATTCTACATTTTGCCAGATCAAAAACGTGCCAAAGCCGGACTGAGAAAGCTCGAACAAGTCGCGCGGCGGAAATATGGCGTTAAGGTTTGACCCACGAGCCCTTTCACCTGGCTGAACCTTTTGAAGTACAATATTGAAGAGCCACCGTAGCTCAGTTGGTTAGAGCACCACACTCATAACGTGGGGGTCCCCAGTTCGAATCTGGGCGGTGGCACCACACTTCGCATCACGCAACATCCTCACCGCGCAACCACCGTTCGACGCGAGGTGATTTCTCTTACAACGCGGGGCGTTGGATGTAGTGCATCGCCACGATACCAGCAATAAACAACACGATTACAAGTACCCAATAACCGGGGCTCGATAGAATTGAATACTTGAACAGCGATACCATATCAATTCCGATTTGTTGACCCTGCGGCGCGTTCGCAAAGATGGAGCGCATGAGAAACCCTGCGTACACGACGGATCCCACAACAGCAAGCCCCAGGCCGAAAAGAAAACCCTTCATTGAGATCATGTTATCCTCCGACAGAAGTTGAGGGGAACGATGACTCGCTCCCCTCATCATACTCCCGTTTGATTTACGGAGTTTTCGTACAGAGCGCAAGACCGGGAGCCGAATTAAAGTTCGAAAGTGAGAATGCTGGGCTGCAACTCCAAGCCTGCCCGGCACCACTTCTTGCACACGCTGCCCAATTTTCAAAGAACGGGGCCGGCGATACTGGGTAGGTTTCCGTATAGACTGACAAAACATTCAAGTCCGGTGGCGTCCCTAGTGCGCTGCACCACGGAGTTTGGGACACAAAACAATAAGTGATCCCGTCAGTTGTCACGCACCCCGTTCTTGTGCCCAACGATGCACTTCGTTCGTAAGCAATCTCAAATTGCGGCGGCCCATTTACGATCCAGAAGTCACCATCGAATATGCTGCAAAAGATGAGCGCTTCCTCGTCCAGATCGTACACAGTGCCCACCGCGACAGTAGCACTCTGCCCCCCGGTGAATGTTAGATAGCTTGTGGGGCGTACCGGCGTGCCTTTTTGCAGAAGCGGTGTGTTGCTGGAGATCTTAATGTACGTCTCTGGTGTGTGTAATCCAGAACTCATGCAGCCCGCTGCCCCGGTTGTCTCGCCCGAAACGGTGACGTTAGCCCCGTCCACATGGTGGAGAGCGGCTAGGAGCCACGCACCTTGAATCCATGGCACTTATCTCTATCTGGAGCCGGCGATCGCCCTGCGGGCGGCATATGCTCTCCGGCCGGCTGTTTCGATTTTTCACAGCAGCTTGCCGGTGGTTCTTGCTCCGGCAACCAAAAGATAACAAGGACAATAGCTTGACAGTAGCTAGATTAGTGGCTAGATTAGTGGCTAGAATGTGGCTAGATTAGAGACGAGATTATGGCGAAAATATACATCCACGAACAAGCGGAGTGGCCGCAATTCACCTGGGATGCCAAATCCATCGCAGGACTTTTGTCCGCAGTCAGACTTCGCCAAGGCGAACTCCTGGGGAAAATGCACGGATATGGAATGTCGTCGCGTTGGAATGCGACCTTGAAAGCTTTGACCGAAGAGACCATTAAATCGAGCGCGATCGAAGGCGTGGCCCTCAATCCGGAAAGCGTTCGCTCATCCATCGCACGTCGGCTGGGGTTACCTGCTGCTGGCATTCGCGAGAAAGAAGATCTCAACGTGGAAGGCGTTGTCGAAATGATGTTGGATGCGACTCAGAACTACGAAGCGCCGTTGAATGACACGCGCCTATTCGGTTGGCATAATTCTCTGTTCCCAACCGGCTACAGCGGCTTGCACAAAATCCGCGTTGCCGCGTGGCGCGATGCCCCAATGCATGTTGCTTCCGGACACCGCGTGGGGAAAGAAAAGATTCATTTTGAGGCACCTCCTGCCGATCGAGTTGAAGCCGAAATGACTGCGTTCTTTGATTGGATGAATGGCGACAGCCAGCCGGATCCTCTTTTGAAAGCTGCGATCGCGCATCTATGGTTCGTCACAATTCATCCCTTCGAGGACGGCAACGGGCGCATAACCCGCGCGATCTCGGATTTGTGCCTTGCTCGATCGGACAGCAGCCAACAACGGTTTTACAGCATGTCTTCGCAAATTCTCGAAGAGCGCACGGAGTACTACAACATTTTGGAAAGCGGCCAGAAAGGTTCCATGGATATCACGGAATGGCTCATGTGGTTTCTGCGGTGCCTGGATCGCGCGATTGAAAAGTCAAATCTGATAACGGACGGCGCCCTGGAAAAAGAGTCCTTTTTTAATCGTTTGAAAAAACAATCGGTCCCTCTGAATGACCGACAAAAAAAGATCGTGGATAAGTTGTTCAGTGGGCTCGACGGCAAATTGACAGCGGAAAAGTGGGCGAAAATGACGAAGAGTTCTCCTCGAACTGCCCTTCGCGATATTCACGAGCTAATCGCAGCAGGCATACTAGTTCAAAATGAAGAAGGCGGCCGCAGCACGAGCTACCGACTTGCCGCCGCGCCGGCGGGGGAAAAGCACTGAACGAGCGGGAGTTTAAAATGGAAACTGAAAACACAACGCACATCGCAATACACGCAATGATCGCCGGCCTGGTGTTCTGTGTGGCCGTAGCCGGGTTCTTTCATTTCGCACCGGTGCACAATATGCCGGCGGCCATGGCCGCCGTCCAGCCCGCCGCACCAGTTGCCCAGCCCGCACCGGCGGAATGTCTGCCCAGCCGCAACGGCGCCCCGTGCATTCCGCTCGACAAGATCCAGGAAATGATGGACGCGCAGCCCGATGCGCCGGAACCCATCCCGGCGAATCCAGCAGCGGCCAACGAGGAGAAAATCTAATGGATCCGTTTCAATCACAGCCGGCGAAAAAATTGGTGAAGGCCGCAAAAACTGTCCAAGTCGTCAAGCCTGGACACAGAGCGGAAGCGGCGAGCGGCGAATCGATCAACGCCACAGCCCTCGCGTTCATTCGCGCGTTCAAAAAGGCGAGAGCAAATCAGCAGTAGCAGCACCTTCGGGGTTCGCCGCGTCACGCCCCAGACGAGCGGGAGATGGCTTCACAAAATCTATCCGCGCCGAAATTAAGAGCCGTTTGCCCCGGGTCAATCGGGTGATCCACGCGGTTAAGGCGTTGGAAAGTCTCGGCTCAAATTGTAGGTGTCAGCCTCGAACCCGTCGATCAGATTTGTAATCGTCGATTCCGTTCACGAAGAAAAAAAGTGCCGCAAGAAGTTCCGTGAGGAACAGAGTTTGGTTCACATCCGAATTTCCCGAACTTCCAAGTCGCGAGATGAGAATCGCACATCCGATAAAAATTTGTATCAGCCCGAACGCTCTCCGGTGCACCCACCTAAATTTCCACATAATATAGGAAAGCCGCAAGACCATCACAATAAATCCGCAGACAATCCAAGGCGCGGAAGGACCGTCCCAAGTAAATCCGCCCGATATGACCGTGAAGTACGACCAACACAGGAAAGCCGCCACGGCACAACCAAGTAAAATTTGAAAAATTATCGAAATCACCCGCATGACGTCCCTCCTCGGCGATTTGCCCCAATTATACACCGCCAATTCCTCGGCAATGGAGAGGGCCCTAGAGAGACTTCGATGCTAAAGGTTCGCTGCGCGCAGTGTCAAGATGCGGAACCAGTTCTTTGTGCAGGTGGCTCATAACGGGATGTTTCCGTGTTTTTTGCGGGGGTTGGTGTCGCGCTTATTTTCGAGGGAGCGCAGGGCGGTGATTAGTTTGGCGCGGGTGTGGGCTGGCTCGATTACGGCGTCGATGTAGCCTTGTTCGGCGGCTAGGTAGGGGTTGGCGAAGCGCTCGCGGAAGTCGGCGATTTTTTCCTGGCGGAGGGTTTCGCGTTCGGATTCGGGGGCGCGATCGATTTCGCGCTTGTAGACGATGTTGACGGCGCCTTCGGGGCCCATGACCGCGATTTCGGCGGTGGGCCAGGCGAAATTGATGTCGGTGCGAATGTGCTTGGATGCCATGACGCAGTAGGCGCCGCCATAGGCTTTCCGCGTGATCACTGTGATTTTCGGAACTGTGGCTTCGGCAAACGCGAAGAGCAGTTTCGCGCCGTGACGGATGATGCCGCCAAATTCCTGCTGCGTGCCGGGGAGGAAGCCGGGCACGTCCTCGAAAGTGATCAGCGGAATATTGAAGGCGTCGCAGAAGCGCACGAAGCGGGCGCCCTTTACCGAGGCGTTGATGTCCAGCACGCCGGCGAGGAACGCGGGCTGGTTCGCGACGATGCCGACGGAGCGGCCATCGAAGCGCGCAAAGCCCACGACGATATTTTTTGCGTAGTGCTCGTGCACTTCGAAAAATTCGGAGTCGTCGGCGAGTGCGTGGATTACGTCCTTGATGTCGTACGGTTGTTGCGGATTTTCGGGAACCATCGCGTTGAGCGAAGGCGTGACGCGGTCCCACGGATCGCTGCTAGGTTTTCGCGGCGGGTCGTCCAGATTGTTCGACGGCAGATAGCTGAAAAGTTCGCGGATCATGGCCAGGCATTCGGCATCGTCGCGGGAAATGAAATGCGCGACGCCGCTGGTGGCGTTGTGGGTCATGGCGCCACCCAGTTCCTGCTTGGTGACTTCTTCGTGGGTAACGGTCTTGATCACGTCCGGGCCGGTGACGAACATGTAGGACGTGTCGCGAGTCATGAAAATAAAGTCGGTGATCGCCGGAGAATAGACGGCGCCGCCGGCGCAGGGTCCCATGATGGCGCTGATCTGGGGGATCACGCCGCTGGAGAGCGTGTTGCGCAGGAAAATTTCCGCGTAGCCTGCGAGCGACTTGACGCCTTCCTGGATGCGCGCGCCGCCGGAATCGTTCAGGCCAATCACCGGGGCGCCGGCGCGCATGGCCAGGTCCATGATCTTCGTGATTTTCCCGGCGTTGGCTTCCGAAAGCGAGCCGCCGAAGACGGTGAAATCCTGCGCAAAGACGTAAACGAGGCGGCCACCGATGCGACCATAGCCGGTGATGAATCCGTCGCCAGGCGGGCGCTGGGCTTCCATGCCGAAATCGTGGGAGTGGTGGCGGACGAACTTGTCGAGTTCCTCGAAGGAGCCTTCATCGAGCAGCAGGTCCACGCGTTCGCGGGCGCTGAGCTTGCCTTGCTTGTGTTCGCGCTCGCGGCGTTCGGCGCCGCCGCCGGCTTCGGCTTCGGCGTTGCGCTTGCGGAGTTCTTCGAGGCGGTCGTGGTGTTTACGATGGGCGGTCATGGGAGGGGTCGGCGGGGCGTGAATGGCGAGCGGTGATTCGCAAAACGGACAGAAAAAGTAGCGATCAGACAGGCGTGACTGGTGCTGGATCGTGGGCGATTCGTGGGATGCAAATCGTGCGAAATATGCGACCGCAAGCATGCATTTTTCAACCGATTAGAATAGGACTCTACGCTGCTTACAGAGGAGTTAGGGGCGCTTCCAATTGCAGAGGAGCCGATTAGAAATGGCGTGAGTGGTGAATTGTGATCGGGATGAGCTAGGCGTTGTGTTGAACTCGGCTCTGTTGCGGTTTGCAGTTGTGAGGAGCGGAAGGGCGGCTGGTTCATTCCGTGAGTCGTTCGCGAATTTTGTTGGTGGAACACAGGACACGGTAGCACGTTGTTCGGGAAAATGCGAACGATGCTGGGTGTACATTCGCGCGGCTGTTGATGTTGCTTCAGCGCGGGGCGGCGCGATCGAGAAGTTCGTGGATTAGCGTTTGATACGGTTTGGATCGTTTGGCCGCGAGGCGACGCAGGCGAGCCAGCAATGGCGGCGCGATGCGAATCGCGATGAGCTGTTTGGCTTTGCCGGTCTTGGGGCGGCCGACGCGGCGCGCGCGCTTGAGTTCCTCGTCCGTGGACTGCGGAATATCCGAGAAATCAATGCGACGATCCGACCTATGCCGCGCGTTCTTTGCGGCTGGCTTGGCGCGCGCTGATGATGCGAATGCTTTCTTTGTCATAATTGACTTTCCTCACGGTACAAACAACCATCAAAATGCGGCTCTTCGAAGACGCCCCTAGCCGCTTACTGCGTAGCTCTCGATTCGAGTGTTCCGGATCCGCCCAATCGAGTGCGTCGGGATCGCTGAATACCGTCGCGGCTTCTTCAAACCAGACTCTGTGCAGCGCGAGATTCGCGACGGCTTGCGGCGTGTCCCGCGAGAACACATTATTGTATATACACTAATGGGTGCGCAAAATCAACCGATCAGGTCCTTGTAAGCCTACGAGCAGGTCGGAAAGTGGAACTACAAAGCGCAGTTGCGGCGCTCGATCGGAGCGACGGCGCAGTGGACCGCGGGAAAGCGAACAGAGATCCTTCGCTGCGCTCAGGTTGACTTCCGAACCGTCAATCAGGAGATTGGCGTTCCCAGGGGGCGGGTCTGAGACCCGCCCCTACGGATGCAAAATCTATACATGGGCAGACTGAGCCGGGGCTTGCGGCGGCGCGGATGCGTTAGCCCTTGGCTATGGCGCGCAGGCGTCGGCTGAGCTGGCGGCGTCGTGAGACGAGCTGGTTATGGACATGACCGTTGCGGTGGGGAGAGCGGCCAGGGCGGATTTGGCGAGGATTGTGTTGGTGGCTGGGACGGCTTGGGAATCGAGGTCGTGCCAGGCGGTCAGGTTTTTGTTTAGTGCGCTGCAGGATTCTTCCAGGACTACTTTCGCGGTTTGGCTCGGGGCGGCGTCGCCGGATTGGATGAAGAAGCTTGTGCGGGCCAGGTCGCGATTGATGGGGCCTACGCCGGGAGCTTCGAAAGTGCCTTCCACGATTGCGGCGGCTTTCTTGTCCAAATCCCAGAGGGCGTCGGCCGATGCTTTGGCTTGGGGGTCGGCGGTCCAGGCTTTCTCGTCCTTGGGTTTTTCTGCAGGCTTTTCGTTGTCGTTTGCGGCGGCGCTGATTCGGTCCGCGTTCGGCTTTTCTTCGGGCTTCACGCCGAGAGTCTTCAGGCGGTCGGCGATGGCGGCGCGGAGGTTGGTGATGGATTGGAAGGCTTTGGTGCTGGCGGCCAGACCGGAATCAATGCGCTTGGCGGCGAGGAGTTGCGCTTCGAGGTCCGCCTGGGAAACGTGGACGCGCGGATCGAGGGTGATGGTAAGCGGCTGCTTCATGACCGTACCGTTGCCGATGAGAATCACTTCGTACTGGCCGGGGACGGCGAGAGGGCCGAGAGTTTGCTCGCGCGGCGTGTCGGCAGGCAGTGCGTGGTCGGAGATGGTGTACTCGATGTAATCGAGCAGGCCGCCGTAGTAGCTGAAATTCAGGGCTTGCGGCGGATCGTAACGCAAATCCCAGACGAAGCGGTTCAGTCCGGCTTCTTTCGAAAGATGCGCGGGCTTGCCGAACCAGTAATCCGGAACGTTTTTGGGCGTGGAATCCACGGCGGGGGTGAGGCTGTTGAAGCGGCGCACTACTTTTCCTTGCGCGTCGTGGATTTCGACGCTGAGCGGGTTGGAGGGGACGGATTTCAGGTAGTAATCAATGATGGCGCCATCGGGGGGATTTTGCGCGGTGGGTTCTTCGGGCGGCAGAGGGGTTTCCTGGTCGTTATCGTAGCGAACGCGGATGGCGGTGGCGGGCTTCAGCAAATACGCGTTGGACTTGGTGATTTCCGGGCCGGCCTGACGGAGCGGGGTGATGTCGTCGAGGATCCAGATGGCGCGGCCGTAGGTGGCGGCGACGAGGTCGTCGCCATGCACGGCGAGGTCGCGAACATCGGAGGCCGGGAAATTCAGCTGCAGGGATTGCCAGTGGTCGCCGTCGTCGAAGGAAACGTAGAGCGCGTTTTCGGTTCCGGCGTAGAGCAGGCCCTTGCGCACGGGATCTTCGCGGATTACGCGGGCGATCCAATCGGGCTGCAAGCCTGTAGTGATTTTCTGCCAGGATTTCCCGGCGTCGCGCGTGCGGTAGATGTAGGGCTGCAGATCCTTACGCGCGTTGAGAGCTACGTACGCAGTGCTGGGGTCGTAATGTGACGCTTCGATGGCTTCAATCTCACTGTTTTTTGGCAGGCCGGAGGGCGTGACGTCTTGCCAGGATTGCGAAGCGTCGCGCGTGGTTTGCACCAACCCGTTGCTGGTGCCGGCCCAGAGGACAGACGCGTTGAGCGGCGAAGGAGCCAGGACCGTTAGCGAAGTGCGGCGCGGACGCTGGGCCAGTTCGAAATCGTCTTTGCCTCCGGCGTCGCGTTCATCGAGGTCCACAGCTTCTTCGTCTTCATTCAGAGGAGAGTGCGTGTTTGCGGACGGTGCTGGCGCCGGCGTCGTCGCGTTCAGGTTCGCAGTGCTCGCAGGCGCGGCCGTTTGCGCGTGCGGTTGATCGGCCGGCGCGCCGGGAGCGGCGGCGGGCGTGGTGAGGTCGGGGCTGATCTGCGTCCAGCGATCGCCGCCGCTGGTGGTTTTCAGGACGTACTGCGCGCCGAGGTAGAGCGTGTGCGGATCCTGCGGCGAAAAAACCAGCGGAGGCATCTGTGACATGCGATCTTTCGCGCCGCGAACGAAAACATGCACGATTTGTCCGGTGGTTTTGTCGAAACGCAAAATGCTGCCGTACCAGCCGCCGGAATAAACGATGCTGGGGTTCGCGGGATCAGGAGCGATGTAACAGAATTCGAAGCCGCCGATGGAAAACCAGTCGCGGAAACTGATTTCACCGTAATCGCTGCGATCGGGAACGGCGGCGGTGCCGCTATCCTGCTGCGGGGCGTAGGAAACGTAAGGAAATTGATTGTCGGTGATGACGTGGTAGAACTGGCCGGTGGGCTGATTGTACCAACTGCTCCAGGTGAGGCCGGCGTCGAGGCTGATGGTGGCGCCCTGGTCCACGCCGAGAATCATGCGCTTTGAATTTTGCGGATCAATCCAAAGGACATGATAATCATCGCCACCCGGCGCGCCTTTATACGCCGTGAAATTCTGGCCGCCATCGGTGGAGCGGTAGGTGGTGGTCTGCATGACGAAAACCATTTCTGGATTTTTCGGATCTACGTACACGCGGCAGATGTAGAGATTGCCGGTGATGCGGGGGTCTTTGGTGATTTGGCGCCAGTGGGCGCCGCCATCGTCGGAGCGGAACAGGCCGGGTTCCATGATGGCGAAGATTCTTTGGCCCTTGCTGTTGGGAGCGACGGCGAGACCGACGCGTCCGCGCGGCGTAGCGGGCAACCCCTCTTCCGAAGTGGGCTTCCAGGTGGCGCCTTCGTCGGTGGATTTGTAGATCCAGGAATCCTGCGTGTGGGAATCGGCAGCAGCGGTGCGGAAATCGAAAGGCTTCCAGAGAGCGGCGTAGAGAATGCGCGGATTGTCGGGGTCGGCGGCCATATTGGAAACGCCGGCCATGTCGTCCTTGTAGAGAGTTTTGGTCCAGGTCTTGCCGGCGTCGGTGGTTCTGTACACGCCGCGATGTTCGCTGGGCGCGCCGATGCCGAGGATGGGATGGCCGAGGACGCCGACCACGATGATGTTGGGATTGCGCGGGTCAATGAGGACCGTGCTGATGAAGCGCGAATCTTTCAGGCCGATGTTGGTCCAGGTGGCGCCGGCATCGGTCGAGCGGTAGACGCCGTCGCCGGCGGTTTGTTCGCCGGTGCCGACGATGATGATGTTGGAATTGGAGGCGGCGATCGCGACGTCGCCGATGGACGCGACGTGTTCGTCGTCAAAGATTGGCTTCCAGGTGGCGCCGCCGCTGGTTGTCTTCCAGACGCCGCCGCCGGGGGTGCCCATGTAGTAGGTGGCGGCATCGCCGGGGACGCCGACGACTGCGGAGACGCGTCCGGCGCGGTAGGGGCCGATGAGGCGCCAGCGCATGGCGGAATAGAGGCTGGGATCAACCGCCAGAGTTGCGGTAGCTGATGGCGATGCTGCTGCTGCGGAATTTTGCTGGGCGTGGAGTGTTGCGGCTGTCGCGGCAGTTGCGGAGCTGATGAGCAGAACCGCGGCGAGAAGGCGTTGATGACTGGGCAAGTCGATCCTCCGGAAAACAGGGAAGTTTACCATTCTGGCGTAAATGTGACCCACGATTTGGACGTACGACGGGGTGATTCGGTTTTTTTCTGCTGCGCGATTCGCGCCCGACTGTGCCCATGCGGGGCAGCGCGCTGTTTCGATGCTTGGGCGAATTTCAGTCTGCGGGCACGGTATACCTCGCCCCCGGGACTAGAGAACAAAAAGAGTCGGCAGGACTCCGGCGCTACCCTTCAAACCGGCACCGCCGGTTCTCAGGGTGAATCGCCCTGTGGGACGATTCAGTGGAGGCCTGACCAATCGTCGGCGAGGAGGATGGAATTGCTGGGATTGGATGGGTCATATTTGACACTGGCGGTTTGGCCTGCGGCTACGCGGCCTAGGTGCTTGGCTTCGTCGAGGCCGGTGATGTCTTGCGCGGTTTCGTAGGTTACGCCGGAGATTGCGTAGGTGTAGTAGAGGAGTTTTTGCGTGCCGTTGGGGGAGGGGGCGGCGCGTTTCTGAAACATGCCGTGCGATTTCGCGGCGGAATCGTTCGCGTCGCGAGCGTGTTCGACGATTTCCAGTACCTGGCCTTCGACGATGCGGCCGACGCGATTGAGGTAGGCGCGGCGCTGGCGTTCGATGTCGGTCTCATCTTCGGGCTTGCGGCGCAGCCACAGAACGATGCCGACAAGGACGACCACCGCGATGCCGGCTAGCGGGAGCCATTCGTGCCAATCATTCAGGAGTTCTTTCAACGCCAGCCTTTTCCGGTGCGGATCAATCCTGCGCGGCGACGACGGGATTTCTGAGCGTGCCGATGCCGCCGACGCTCACTTCGACTATGTCGCCAGCAGCCAGCGGGCCCACGCCCGAGGGCGTGCCGGTGGCGATCACGTCGCCGGGTTCGAGCGTCATCACCTGTGCGATGAAGCGGATTATAACATCAACGGAAAAGATCATTTCCGACGTGTGTCCAGACTGTTTCCTGATTCCGTTCTGATAGGTTTCGACGGTGGCGCCGGAGGGAGCGAGCTGCGTTTCGAGGATGGGGCCGAAGGGGCAGAATGTGTCGAAGCCTTTGCCGCGGGTGAACTGGCCATCGAGTCTTTGCAGGTCACGGGCGGTGACTTCGTTGAGGCAGGTGTAGCCGAGGATGTAGGGGGCGGCGGTTTCGTCGTCTTTTAGATGGTAGCAAGTGCGGCCGATGATGACGGCCAGTTCGCCCTCGTAGTCCACGCGTTGCGAGATGCGGGGGAGGACGATGGGTTCTTCGGGAGCGATGACCGAGGATGGAGGCTTCAGGAAGATCAGCGGTTGCGTGGGGACGACATTGCCTAGTTCCTTGGCGTGGTCGGAATAATTGCGGCCGACGCAGACGATTTTGCTGGGGGCGGAGGGAGGGAGGAATTTTATTTGGTCGAGCGGCCAGGTTTTTCCGGTGCGCTCGCGGGGTCCCCAGAGTTCGCCGTGAATTTCGTGGATGCGATCGCCTTCGACGATTCCGGCGCGGGGAGTGGGACGAGTTTCGCGCGTGGTGCGGGTGAGTTGGTGCGCGTCGAATTCCAGGGGTTGAAATCGGCAGAGCTTCATCGGGGGTGGGTGGTGAAGAAATCGGAGCGGCGGCGGCGCGGAACTACGCGGTGCTGGCGCGTCAGCAGAATCATGCCTCCCACCCAGGAACCGACCGCGCAGACACCGTAGACGACGGCGCCCTCGAGGAGGGCTTCGAAGGGCGAGCGCAGCGCCTGGAACAGGCTGTGAAAAAACATTCCGGCGATGTCGTAGGCGATTACGAAAATTCCCCAGGCGAGCATGGCCGACGAGAACATTTTCAGTGGGCGATTGAGGAAACGGAAAATGGGGATGAGCATGATCGCGAGGAAGAGGCCGTAGGAGGCGCCATTGCGTTCGAGGGCGCGATTATCGAGCCAGGACAGGCGATTGGCAGCGATAAGGGAGCCGACCATTACGATGGTGAGCAACGCGCCGGTGTAGAGGCCTACGCGAACGGCGGGGCTTACGACTTTTACCGAGACGTGCGCCTGAACGGGGATTGGGTGAGTGGTCGAGGTTGGGTCGGTCATGACTTTGGCTGTGCTTTCTGAATTCCTTCTGCAGGTGCCGCTGCAGGAACTGCGGCCGTAGCTCCCGCGGGAGATTCGACCGGCACTTCGCCGGACGCGGGTACGCTGACGGGACTTTCATTGCCGACGCGATCCACTGCTGTGACGGTGTAGAAGTAGCGGTGGCCCGGTAGGGTATTCATATCGCGAAACGCAGGAGTACGCAACAGCTCCGGATTTTGCTTCTGGCCGGGAGCGCCTTCCTGCTCAGTTCTATAGATGTTGTAACCGGCGATATCGTTTTCCGCGCTGATGGACCAGGACAGGTCGAGATAGGCCGGAGCAGCTCCTTGCGCGGGGACCAGAACGACGACCAGGCCCTGCGGCGCGGCCGGGGGGAAAGTGTCGAGCGGGAAGACGGTGATGGGCGGTGAATCGAGCGATTCAATTTGCAGGTCCGGGTATTGCACGACGCTGCGGACGGTGTAGACGTAGGTTTTACCGAATTGGATTTGCGTGTCGCGGAATGGCGGGGCTGGGCAGTCGCCGATTTGCACGCTGAGTTTTTGCGATTGCGAGGCTTGCGGGGTGGGGCTGGGCGCGGTCGTTTGTGCCACTTCACGGCGAAAGATTCGATAGAGCGTGATCGGAGCTACCGTGCCGACAGCGGTTTTCTGCGGCGGCGTCCAGGTGAGAATTATGCCTTGGTGAATGACTTCGGCTCCCAGGTCCGTGATCAGATCCGCAGCGGGTTCCACGCGCAGGGGCACGGCGTTGGAATTTGCGGATACTTTTTTTGGTGAAGTGCGCGTGCGGACCATGTAAACGGCCTGCGCGCCGGGGTGCTGAGTGAAATCGTCGGGCCTGAGCTCGTCGGCGTAGCGAATTTGCCGTCTTGTATCGTATTGCTCCACCATTGCAGAGGGGATGGTAACCAGGAGCGTCGGAGCTTTGGAAACGGCGGCGCCCGCTGCGGGCGCGGCGCCGGCTGGAGGAATCGGCTGGAAATCGCGGAAGATCTCTATGGCGGGTGGCTGCTTGAGTTCGCGACCCTCGACGGATTCCTTGGGGAGCGTGAAGGTGAGGATCACGTCGTCGCCTTGTTGGGTGGCCGCCAGATCGTTGACGGCGGTGGGTGTCGGAGCTTTGCGCTCGACCGGCTCGCCGGGAGCACCGCAGCCAGCGAGAAAAGCTGCGGAAAGAAAAATGGAAAAGAGAAAATAGAAAATGGAGGTGCGCGAGGTTGGAATTGGCGAGCAGCGAGGCCGAAGGACCCCTTTTCGAATTTCCATTTTCTGTTTTCTAATTTCTACAGGATGTAACGGCTCAGGTCCTGGTCTTTCACGATATTTGCGAGCTGCTTTTGCACGTAGGCGGCGTCTACTTTAAAGGACTTCTTCTTCATTTCCGGGGCTTCGAAGGAAATATCCTCCAGCACTTTTTCCAAGATGGTGTGCAGGCGGCGCGCACCGATATTTTCGGTGTGCTCATTTACTTTGGCAGCGAACTTCGCGATGGCGGCGATGGCGTCCTCGGTGAAGGTGAGTTTGAAAGGTTCGGTATCGAGCAGGGCGATGTACTGCTTGATGAGCGCGTTCTTGGGTTCGGTGAGTATGCGGATGAAGTCCGCTTCGGTGAGCGAGGTAAGCTCGACGCGAATCGGGAAGCGGCCTTGCAGCTCGGGAATCAGGTCGGAGGGCTTGGTGGTGTGAAACGCACCGGCAGCGATAAACAAAATGTGGTCGGTGCGCACCATGCCGTAGCGGGTGTTGACCGTGGTGCCTTCCACGATAGGCAGAATGTCGCGCTGCACGCCTTCGCGCGAAACGTCTGGACCGTGACCAGATTCGCGGCCGGCGATCTTGTCCACTTCGTCGATGAAGAGGATGCCCATCTGCTCGACGCGATCCACGGCGATGCGCGTGACCTGGTCCATATCAATCAGACGGTTTTCTTCTTCCTGAATGAGGTAGTCGAAGGCTTCGGCGACCGTCATTTTGCGTTTCTTTTTCTGTTGGCCGAACATGCCGGAGAGCATGTCTTTTACGTTGATGTCCATTTCCTCGACGCCCTGATTGGTGATGATTTCGAATGAGGGCATCTGGCGTTCGCGGACTTCCACTTCCACCATGCGCTGATCGAGCTTGCCTTCACGCAACTGGGCGCGGAGTTTTTCGCGCGTGCGGGCTACCTGCTCGCGGCGCTGAATTTCGGTGGTGGGAGTCGTGTCCGACGCAATGGGCGAAGGCGGGAGGAGCAAATCGAGCAACCGATCTTCGGCGGATTGCTCGGCGCGCTCGGCGACTTCGTCGAGTTTTTCCTCGCGCACCATGTCGATGGAGGTTTCGACGAGGTCGCGGACCATGGATTCCACATCGCGACCGACGTAACCCACTTCGGTGTATTTGGAGGCTTCCACTTTGACAAAGGGACAACCCGCGAGGCGCGCCAGGCGCCGCGCAATTTCCGTCTTCCCCACACCCGTGGGACCGATCATTAGAATATTCTTGGGCAGAATATCTTCGGCCAGCTCGGGCGGAAGCTTCTGGCGGCGGACGCGGTTGCGCAGAGCGATGGCCACGGCTTTCTTGGCGAGATTCTGGCCGACGATGTATTTATCCAGCTCGACGACGATTTCGCGTGGCGTAAGCTCGTCGAACGACGGAAGCGGCTCCGGTTCGGGAGGCTGCGATTCGTTTCCGGATAGGTAGATGACCATGTCTTTCTCCGATTTCTCCGTCATAGCTCTTCCACGCTGAAATTGTCATTGGTATAGATGCAGATTTCGCTGGCGATGCGCATGGCTTCGGCGGCGATATCCTTGGCGCTGAGCTTGGTGAACTTGGAAAGAGCACGCGCGGCGGCCAGGGCGTAAGAGCCGCCGGAGCCGATGGCGCAGATGCCGTCGTCCGGCTCGATCACGTCGCCATTGCCAGAAAGCAGGAACGTGGACTTGGTGTCGGCGACGATGAGCAGCGCGTCCAGGTGGCGCAGAGAGCGGTCTGTGCGCCATTCCTTGGCGAGTTCGACGGCGGCGCGCGCGAGATTACCGTGGAATTCCTGCAATTTTCCTTCGAAGCGGCCGAACAGGGAGAGTGCGTCGGCGGTGCTGCCGGCGAAGCCTGCGATGATTTTGTCGTTGTAGATGCGGCGGGTTTTGCGCGCGCTGTGCTTGATCACACCGTCGCCCAAGGTGACCTGGCCGTCGGCGGTAAGGACGACTTTATTGTCTTTGCGCACGCACAGCACCGTGGTGCCGTGCATCTGTTCGCTTTTGTGCGTTATTGGCATCCGACGATTATACCGCGCTCGTGCGGGAATGGGCCACTGGCGCGCTCTAGGATTTGTCCGTCGCTTGACGTTTCCACAACCTGCGCTCACTATTCCGAACTGCACTTCCAAGGAACTCATCGCATGCCCGAAGGCAAAGGACTGCTGATCGTTTACACGGGCCCCGGCAAGGGCAAGACCACTTGTGCGCTGGGCACCGCTTTTCGCGCCGTCGGCCAGGGCCTGCGCGTGATGATGGTGCAGTTCATCAAGGGTTCGTGGCATTATGGCGAACTCGACGCCGCGAAAATGCTCGGCGACGATAAATTCGAAATTCGCCCCATGGGCCGAGGCTTCGTAAAAATCGGCGGCGCGGAAACCGATCCCGAAGACGTGAAAATGTGCGAAGACGCCTGGGAGTTCGGCCGCGCGCAGATTTACAGCGAAAAATACGACCTGGTAGTGCTCGATGAAATCAATTACGTGATCGGTTACAAGATGCTGGACGTCGAGCGCGTCGTGGACGCGCTCGACAAGCGCCCCGAACGCGTCCACGTAATCTGCACGGGCCGAAGCGCGCATCCCAAACTGATCGCAGCCGCCGACCTGGTAACCGAAATGCGCGAAGTAAAGCACCCCTACACGAAAGGCATCCTCGCGCAGCGCGGAATTGACTATTGATGCGAGCGACGCAGTGGCGCGGCAGCGACGGCCATTTTTTTAACGTTCAACTTTTAACTCTGAACTGTTAACTTCGTAAAGGGCCCTTGAGCCCAAAAACCCCGACCCATGGCCTGGTTCAAGCGCGAAAAAAAACCGATCGAAAATCCCACGCCGGCCGAAGAACGCCGCGTCCACACCGAAGGCATGTGGACGAAGTGCAACTCCTGCCGCGCCATCATCTGGAAAAAAGATCTCGAAGCGAATTGGGAAGTCTGCACCAAGTGCGACCACCATTTCCGTCTCAGTTCGCGCCGCCGCCTGGAAATGCTGCTCGACGAGGAGCCCTGGATCGAACTCGACGCCGACCTCGCCTCGAGCGACCCGCTGCAATTCACCGACACCAGGCCCTACGCGCAGCGCCTGAAGGAAGCGCAGCGCAAACTCAACATGAAAGACGCGATCATCACCGCCGCAGGCCGCCTGAACGGGCGCCCCGTCGTCTGCTGCGCGATGGAATTCGGATTTATCGGCGGCTCGATGGGCGCGGTGGTCGGTGAAAAAGTAGCGCGCGCGATCGACCGCTCACTCCAGCAGAAAGAACCGCTCATCGTGGTCTCCTGCTCCGGCGGCGCACGCATGATGGAAGGCGTGGTCAGCCTCATGCAGCTCGCGAAGGTTTCCGCCGCGCTCGGGCGCCTCGACGAAGCGAAGCTCCCTTTCATTTCCATACTCACCGACCCCACCACCGGCGGCGTCACCGCCAGCTACGCGATGCTCGGCGATCTGAATATTGCTGAGCCGGGCGCGCTGATCGGTTTTGCCGGCCCACGCGTGATCGAACAAACCATCCGCCAGAAATTGCCCGAAGGATTTCAGACCGCCGAGTTCCTCCTCGAGCACGGCTTCCTCGACGCCGTTGTCCCGCGCAAGGAAATGAAGCCTTACATCAGCCAAGCCCTCGACTTCTTCGTCGGCTAATCCCATGACGTACGAAGAATCCGTACGCGCACTGCTTTCCTTGGGCCGGGAACTCGCCGCTCCGCAACAAGCTCGCGTCCAGAAATTCGGTCTCGCGAATATTACGATTCTCGCGGAAGCTCTTGGCCAGCCTCAGCGCTCCTCCCCCTGCGCGCACATCGCGGGGACGAACGGCAAAGGCTCTACGGCCGCGATGCTGGAATCCATCCTGCGCGCCGCTGGGCTGCGCACGGGTCTGTATACCTCGCCGCACCTCGAACGCATCAACGAACGCATCCGCATCAACGGCGAAAATATTTCGGACCAGCAATTTGCCGCGGCCTGGTCCCGCGTTCACGCTTCCGTCGAATCGCTGATGGCATCGGGAAAACTCACGGCACACCCCACTTTCTTCGAGTGCGTCACGGCCATTGCTTTTCTTGCCTTCGCCGAGCACCAGGTGGATTTCGCCATCTACGAAGTGGGCTTGGGCGGGCGCCTCGATGCCACCAACATTGTCGATCCGGAAGTCGCCATCATTACTCCCATTGATTTCGATCACGAAAACTTTCTCGGCCATTCCATCGAGGAAATCGCCGCGGAAAAGGCCGGCATCATCAAAACCGGCGCGTGGGTGGTCAGCGCCAGCGAACGGTCGGAAGCTCGCGCGGTGATTGCCCGGCGCTGCGCCGAAATGGACGCGCGCCTGGTGGAAGTGGACGCGACAGCGCGCGCAGAAGACGTGCAAACCTCCGACGGCCTGTATCGCGCTGTGGCGGAGTTCGCACACTCGCGCAAACAACTCACCCTCGCTCCTTCGTTGCCCGGGCGCTTCCAGATTCGCAATGCGCTCACCGCCGCCATTGCAGCACGTCTCCTCGCGGAACGCGGATTCCCACTGCCCGACGCCGCCATCGAACGCGGCATCGCCGCCGCAAATTGGCCCGGCCGCCTGGAACGGCTCGCCACTCACCCCGATCTTTACCTGGACGGCGCGCACAATCCCGCCGGCGCCCGTGAACTGCTGAAATTCTGGAAAGAAAATTACGCCGGTCGCCGCATCATCCTCGTCTACGGAGCGATGCGCGATAAAGCGGTAGATGAGATCTCCGGCCTGCTTTTCCCTCACACAGCCGCCGTCATCCTTACGGAACCACGCCAGCCACGCGCCATTTCCGCGCCGCTGCTCGCTGAAATGACCAGCCACGACGCGAAAGAAACCATCATCGCCCGTGATCCCGGCAAAGCCATCGAAGCTGCCCTGGAACTGGCTGGCCCGCAAGACGCCGTGTTCGCGACCGGCTCGCTATACCTCGTGGGCGAATTGCGCGCCTACTGGGCCAAACGCGCGGCGAAGCAAAGCTCTGTCGCCGGCCGGAATTTGTCCTCCGGAAGTTCGTAGTTTTCTCCCGAAGTTCGTAGTTTCCTCCAGCAATCCGTAGCGCGCTTCTTCAAATTGCAGAATCGCCGCAGTTGCGGGTCACGTTCTCCCAAGAACGTGCAAAGTTGCCAATTACGAACACGCCGCGCGTCCCATCCACGAACACAGTTTCCCACCTGCGCACGGCTGAAATATTGTTTCTAAGAAATAAAACTTTTTGTGAACAACTCGCCCGTTTTCTTCGTTTATCTAGCAGTTGTCACGAAGCAAAACGGCGCCTCGTACGTCTAAGAAAATCAAGCCGGAGGGCCCTATGAAGCAGGATGCGAGAAGGCAAAAATTGGAATCTTTCGGTCGTGCGCCGGCCCTGTTGTCCGCCGCGCTCCGCCAATTTCCCAAGAAAATGTGGATCTATAAACCCGCGAACGAGCGCTGGAGCATCCACGAAATCATCCTGCATCTCGCCGACAGTGAAGCCAGCGCCTATGTGCGCTGCCGTGCCTACATCGCCGAACCGGCCGCCAGCCAAGTGGCAAAATTCAGCGCCTCGCGCTGGGCTGGTTCGCTCGGCTATTTTCACCAGAGCACGCGCGAAGCCCTCGAAATTATTCGCCGCCTCAGGAAAATGACGTATCAATTGCTGATCGCCCTGCCCGAGGAAGTTTGGGACAGCACCGTCACCCATCCGCGTGACGGCGCCATCAGCCTCGATCGCTGGGTGGACCTGCAGGAACGCCACATCCCTCACCACATCGAACAAA
Source organism: Acidobacteriota bacterium (assembly GCA_013289715.1). Taxonomy (GTDB): domain Bacteria; phylum Acidobacteriota; class Terriglobia; order Acidiferrales; family UBA7541; genus Palsa-295. The sequence goes on from JABCZJ010000005.1 coordinate 218,521, forward strand.
TGCGCCAGAACTACGAGACCTGGCTCAAGACGCATCCTCCCAGACGCCGCCCTTCGTCCCTGCGCGCAACGGGAATTTCGTCCAGCCTGATCTCGATGTCAGCAGGAATCTGCTAGCAACGCGAAGCAGCACCGCGCATCGCGCAGAGTGGATTCACGCCATCCGTGGCGCTCACCGGTTCGATCGAGCGCGCTACGCCGTTTCCTGCGGACAGTGCCCTAATCACTCAAACACAAGACCCTCGGCACGAAATACTCAATCGCCCCGCTCGGCAATCCGTCGCCACTGCTCGGCCGTCCTAGCCCTTGCCCCTGCCCGGCCAAAGCGAGAGAATGACTCACGCTGTGGTGCTCGTTCCTTAGCTGTGCCCAGCCTGAAACGGGGGAGGATAGCCGTGGCGGAAAACCAGATACCCGAACAGAAGAATAACTTGATCATCCGCGTGCCGTTGTCGTCCGATGGCTACGTCTCGATTTATTTCTCGAGCAATGATGGCCGCCCGATGAGCGAGCGCGAGTGGTGGCATCTGAAACAAGTTATCGAACTTGCGAGCAAGGCCTTTGTGAAGCCGGAAGAGCGCGCCCAAGCCGCCGCAGCCGGCGCATAAAAGCGCAGCTTCAAATTGCGAGCAGGAAAGCAGTGTGGCGAAGGTCCGCTCGCTTGAGGGTCAAACGGCCCCAAATCAGCCAAGGAGTTGCGATGCACCCTGAAGAACTGCTTCGCGGAATGCGCGAAGAATTGACCAGTATCGGTTTTCACGAACTGCGCACGGCGAAGGACGTTGATGCGGCCCTGCAACAGGAGAAGCGCACTGTGCTCGTGGTAGTGAATTCGGTCTGCGGATGCGCCGCAGGCCGCGCTCGCCCCGCGGTGGCCATGGCCCTGACGCACCAGGCGCGCCCGGAAATTCTCGCCACCGTTTTCGCCGGCCAGGACCGCGAAGCCACCGAACAAGCCCGCAGTTACTTCACAGGCTACGCCCCGTCGTCCCCTTGCATCGCCTTGCTGCGCGACGGCAAAGTCGCCTTCATGCTGGAAAGGCACGCCATCGAAGGCCGCGACCCGCACGCCATCGCAGCAGATCTCACCCGCGCCTTCGACCGCTTTTGCACACCGGCCGCGGGACGCGTAACTCAGTAGCTGGATCGCGCTGGAAAGGCGCCCGCGAGAATAGCTCACAAGCCGCAGCGCCGGGTTTACAAATTCTCCCGCCGGATCCACCAGTAAACTCCAGTGCCGTGCCCCATCCGTGTGATCGGACGTTTACCAGAACGCACTACGGCGAGCGGCTGGTGTGTCACCGGTGCCGAGATCAGGCTACCCTTTGGTCTTGGGAGCAGAGGTCATGATTTGCACCGCGTGCGGAGCAAAGACCGCCGAGGGAAAATCATTTTGCAGTTCCTGCGGCCGGCCGCTGGTAGGTTTTTCCCTAGGCCGCATCGCCGCGCAATCTCCCGCGCCCGATTTTTCGCCTCCGACTTCTCTGGCAGAATCTTCCGCGCCCCATTCGTCCGCACAATACGCCGGCTTCTGGCTCCGCGTACCCGCGACAATCATCGACTTGATCATCCTCGCGATCCCCCTCGCCATGGCCGTTTCTTATCTGTCCGTAGCGATGGGCAGCTGGCGCGCTTTCTTAAGCCTCCATCCGGGGCAATCGCCGGAAGAGATTGTCGCAGCCTTCGGCAGGACGTACCTGTTCACGATTCTTTGCTTCTTCATCGTCAGCGGCTGGCTCTATTTCGCGCTGTTTGAAAGTTCGCGCTGGCAAGCTACGCTCGGCAAAAAATTCATGGGCCTGCGTGTGGCCGACCTCGGCGGCAATCGCGTAACGTTCGGGCGTGCCAGCGGCCGCTTCTTCGGAGGCCGCCTCCTTGCCCATGTTCCCTTCATCGGCTCCCTCTATATTGCGGTTGATTGCATCTGCGCCGGACTAACTTCCCGCAAGCAGGCCCTGCACGACATGTTTTCCGGCTGCCTGGTCCTCCGCAGGAACGAGGGCCTGCTATATCGCAAGTAGCTGGCCGCGAAAGTTCTCCCGCGAAATGCGTTTGCCGCTAACAGAACACAAGATTGCCGTGCCCGCCGCGCAATGGTAGGATGACACTTCATGAGCCCGGCGCCAGCCCCGAAAATTCGCGTAGGCATCCCCTATCGCACTAGAAAAGAAGAACTTAGCAACAAACGGGACGCCTACGACAAATACGTTGCAGCCGTCGCAGCCCACGCCGCCGAACCCGTTGAAATCTCGCTCGGCCTCTCTGCTTCGGAATTGCAGCAACTGGCGCAAACGCTCGACGCAGTAATCCTTCCCGGCAGCCCCGCGGACATCGAGCCTGCGCTCTTCAACGCCACCCGCCATCCGAAAACCGCCGAATCCGACGCCGACCGCGAGCGCACCGACTTCGCGCTCCTCGGCCACGCCGTCACCGAACACAAGCCCGTCCTTGCCATCTGTTACGGCGTGCAAAGCTTGAACGTCTTCCTGGGCGGCGCCCTGGTGCAGGACATTCCCAGCGCGATCCACACTAAAATCCAGCATGCATGGACCGGCCACGAAGGTCCCGAGCCGCATCACGACGTCACTCTGGACGCCGGTTCCCGCCTGGCGCAGCTGGCCGGCGCGACGAAAGCCCGCGTCAACAGCTCGCATCACCAATCCGTGCTGCAACCGGGCAATAATCTTCGCGTGGTAGCGCACGCGCCCGATGGCGTGATCGAAGCAATCGAATGGACCGGCGATGCCAACTGGATCGTAGGCGTGCAGTGGCATCCCGAACGCATGGTCCGATCGGAGGAGCTGTCGCAGTCATTGTTTCGCGAACTGGCCGCTGCAGCCGCCGCGCGCAAAGCGCCAGTGCATTCCTAGCCGCGCAGCACCAGGCGGCAGCGCAGTGGCTGCCAGTTCATGCAAGGATTCAGAACTTGCGGATTTTGCTTGCAACTTTTAAGCGGGAACTTTTAGCTTTCAACTCTGGACCAATCTCGACACGCCATTCATCGGGGGACAAATGATCTCGCTCGCAGGCAAGGCCGCACTGATTACCGGAGGCTCCCGCGGCATCGGAGCCGCCGCCGTAAAACTGTTCGCGCAGGCCGGCGCGGACGTCGTCTTCAATTACCATCGCAGCAAAGAAGCAGCAGCCCAAGTGGAGCAGGAAGCCCGCAAGCACGGCACGCGCATCGAATCTCTGAAAGCCGACCTGGGCAAAATGGCCGACGCCAAAAAACTCGTGGATTTCACCCGCGAGCGCCTCGGCCGCATTGACATTCTCGTCGCCAATGCCGGCATCTGGAACGAAAAGGACGCGCCCATCGAAAAAATGACCGAGCGCGAATGGGACGAAATGATTCAGATCAACCTGAAGAGCGTCTACTCGGTGATTCATTTTGTCGCGCCGCACATGATCGCGCAAAAAAGCGGAAAAATCGTCGCCATCAGCTCCACCGCCGGCCAGCGCGGCGAAGCGCTTCACACCCACTACGGTGCCAGCAAGGGCGCGATCATCAGTTTCGTTAAAGGCCTCGCCAGCGAACTGGGTCGCTACAACATCCTGGTCAATTGTGTCGCGCCCGGCTGGGTGGATACCGATATGTCCGCGTCCGTGCTGCGCACCAAGAATGGCTTGAAAGCCGCGATCCTACCCATCGCGCTTAAGCGTGTCGGCACCGCCGAGGAAATCGCCGGCCCCATCCTCTTCGCTGCTTCCGACCTGGCAACCTTTATCACCGGAGAAGTGATCAACGTGAATGGAGGCTCGGTCCTGTGCGGCTGATTTCGCCACTTATGAATTCGCACGGAAGGAACTTTCATAGCGTGATCACGCGCGTGACCATCTTTCGCAGCATCGCATCGTCGTTGTTGCTTGCCGCCGTCTGCCTCGCCACTTCGCCGCGCGCCTTCGCGCAAGACGATAGCGTACTGCTCCCCGAACAAAGCGCCGCGAAAGCCAAGGCGATCCTGCAGCAGGCCATTGACGCGCTGGGCGGCCCTACCTATCTGAATGTTCACGATGTCACCTGCGAAGGTCGTCTCAGCCAGTTTGGACACTCCGGCGAACTCAACGGCTTCGGCCATTTTGCTGACTACGCCCAGCCGCCGCTGAAAGATCGCACCGAAAATCTTCCCAAGCGCAACATCATCTCCGTCTTCAACGGCGACAAAGGCTGGGAACTCGATCGTGGCGGCGTCTCCGAAGCCACCATCACCGACCTCGCCACCTTCCAGGAGGACACCAAGAAAGATATAGACAATATTCTGCGCAGTCGCATTCATGAACCCGGCATGATTTTCCGTTACGGCGGCCTCGACGTAGTGGACTACCAGGAATCCGACTGGGTCGAGCTGGTGGATAGCGACAATCGCACCTTCCGCATCGCCATCGCACGAACCACTCACCTCCCGGTGCGCAAAGTCGTGGACACGCGCAACGCCAACACCCGCATGCGCACCGAGGAAGTCGAATACTACTCAAACTATCATCCCATCAACGGCATCCAGACCCCGTATCAAATCACGCGTGAACGCAACGGCATCAAGGTCTACCAGGTTTTCTTCGACAAGTATGCCTACAACACGAGCCTCCCCGATTCGCTCTTCACCAAGGAATCCCTAGAAGAGCGCTGGGAAAAAGTCGGCAAAAAAGAAAAGAAGCCCAAAGACAATTCCAACAACAAGAACAACGATAAGAACTGATCCTGCCGAAACTTCCCGCGGACCCTCATTCTATAGGTTCGTTTGGCGATGCGCGCATTCGTCAGGAATGATGACGGCGATTGACGCCAGGATTCTGCGGTCTTAGACTCCTAAGACGAGTATGACGCGGCGATCGATTTCGAGATCTAGAACGGATCTGCCCACGAATGCGGAGCTCCTGATCTTGAATGCTCTCTGGGATTTGCGGGACGGCACAGTCGAGAACATCGTCGACCGATTGGACCCGAGCCCTCCGGCGAATTACAAGACCGTGCAAAGTCTGCTCCGCATCATGGAAAGCAAGGGTTTTGTCCGGCACACGCTCCGCGGCCGGGCGTTTGTTTTCAGTCCATGCGTAACGCGCGATGAAATTGGAGGACGTTTGGCGAAGCGTCTTCTCGATCGCAGCTTTCGGGGATCGGCGTCCGCGCTGATGATGAACCTACTCGATTGCAATCCGGTCAACGACCAGGAGCTGGACGAACTCGAAGCCTTGATTCAGGATTATCGCGAACGGAAAACGAAGGACCGGGCATCCGAATAAAATGGGCTCGATTCACATCCCGGCCATCGAACTTCTCGGCAGTGCGGTGATCCGCATCTTGGCCGGTTATCTGCTGTTTTATGCACTGACGCGCCTTGCCTCACGCGCGGCCGTGCGGCACATTCTCTGGCTGCTTTTCCTTGCTGCCTCGTCATGCTATTGGGTTAATGCCGTGCAAGGCATGATGAAAGCGCAGCCGGTCACGAGTTTGGCATCCTCAACGGCCGCATTGGCTTCGTCGGCTGCGATTCGTTCTAGAAACGTAACGACACTAACGATTCCACGTACGTGGAATTGGAGCATTGCACCCACCCTGGCTTTTCTTTTCTGGATCTACGCCGCCGGGGCGGCGGCGATGCTCGTTCGAATTGCGCGGCGCCGTGTACGGCTGCGCGAAGCCGTGTCCCAAGCGCGGCTTGCGGCTCCCGAGCTTGAGGCGGTCTTTTTAGAACAGTGCCGCCGCCTGGAGATTTCGCGGTGCCGGATTCTGCTGGAGTTGCCGGGGCTGAGTTCGCCCGGAACGGCATACGTGTGGAATCCGGTGGTGATCATGCCCGAAGGCCTCGATGCTGTTCTGGACTATGAGCAAATGGTCGACGTGCTCTACCACGAACTCATGCATGTGAAGCGGCTCGACTTTCTGTGGAGCACGTTCGCGGAGTTCGCCGCGTGCCTGCTCTTCTTCCATCCTGCCGTCTGGCTTGCACTGCGGAATCTGGGCCGTGATCGCGAACTCGCCTGCGACATGGCGGTAATGAAATTGCGGCACGGGCGGCGGCACGATTATGCGCTTTGCCTGACCCGGATGGCGCGGCGACAGGTGCTCGGTTTCGAGGTCGAACCGCCGAGTGATCTCGCGCTATTGAATTCGTTCCTGACGTTCCGAGTGAAAACGCTGCTGGCCGAACGGCGGCACCGCGGGCCCATGTTTCGAGCCATGGCGACCCTAACTGGCATCGGAGCCCTGCTTCTGTTTGCTGTCGGGTGGTCCTCGCTGAGAGTTGCCATTGAGCTTGCGGATGCTGCGCCTCGAGTCGTGGCCACGGCACGCTCTGTTGTTCGACCCGTCGCCCGCCGAATTGGCGTGCCGCGGCGGAGAGCGCCCCAACAGTCTGAGGCGAATCTGCCGCAGGCGTCTGCGCTGGTGCCCGAGATGGATGGAGCCGCGGCCCAGCCCGTCAAGCTGCGTTATTCGCCGATTGATCCTTCGCTCGACGGCGGCGCAAGCGACGGTGCCGGATCCGATGCTGTGAACGCGCTGGCTCGGAAGACTCCCGGCACGAGTGGGAACGATCCATCGGCGTCAACGCCCGGCCGCACCTCGCCGTCCTGGCAGAAGGCTGCGGCCGACGCAGCGATCGGAGCGTTGAGCCGTGTCGCCGCCGGCAAAAGAGACCACGACGACGACGCGGACGATCGGACCTCGAGACGATTTTAAACCCGCATGATCTGGCTACCGCTTGCAACCCTTTCGTGGTTGAGTGCGTCCATATTCCCATAGGTCTTAACGCCTTAAGACTTTGGTTGACTTGAAGTCTTAAAGACTTAAGATTTAGGCGGGTATCCTGGACATGCAGCCGCAATTCGAAGCTGCTCGACCGCGGGGGATTTCGCGTTGTGCGAAATTGCAGGTTTCACCTACAGAAACGGATGTCCTGATCCAGAGCGCATCCGGAAAGCCACGGCTACGCTTGGGCATCGCGGACCGGATCAATTCGGCGTGTTCGGGTCGTCCTCGGTGGCGCTGGGCGCAGCGGGCTTGAAGATTATCGACCTGGAAACCGGAGACCAGCCGCCGACGACCGCCGATCGAGACGCAACGAGCGTCTTCAACGGCGAGATTTACGACCTCGAGCAGTTGCGCGCCGAGCTGGAACAATGCGGCTACCCGTTCCGCACGAATTGCGACACCGAAATCGCACTCTACTCGTTCGTCGAATGGAACACGGATTGTTTTTCGCGGCTGCGCGGGGTGTTTGCGCTGGCGGTCTGGACCGAGTCCTCGCGGACGCTAGTTCTGGCGCGCGACCGCATGGAAATCAAGCCGCTCTATGTCGCGCGATGGAATGGGGATCTTTTCTTCGGTTCGGAGCTGAAAGCGATCCTGATTCATCCGCAGATTGAGAGGCGGCTGAGTCTCGCAGGGCTCGATTGCTATGTTTCGCTTAACTACGTCCCGAGCCCGTTAACGCTGGTTGAGGGTATCGAAAAACTCGCGCCGGGGAGCTGGTTGAAGTGGCGGGAAGACAAGTTGAGTTTCGACGCATACTGGAAAACTCCATCGGCTGATTCGTGCCAGTGGACCTTGGATGAGGCGAAGGAGGAACTGGACCTGCTGCTCAAGCAATCCGTGAGCGAGCATTTGGTGTCCAGCGTTCCGGCGGGACTGTGGTTAAGAGGCGGAATCGACTCATTCATCCTACTTCGTTACCTGGCCGCCCGATCGAGCGCGCCGATCAAGACGTTCTCGATTTCGTTTGCCGGAAGGGGTTGCGATGAGAGCCGCTACATCCGGCAAGTTGCAGGACGATACGGGACTGAGCATTCCGAATACGACCTCAATCCCGATTCTAATCTGCGCGATACGATCGAAGAATTCGCGTATTACTCCGATGAACCGAGCGCGGACGCCGGAGCGCTGCCCATTTGGTACCTCTCAGAGCTGAAGCTCGTCCTTACCAAGAAGCGAGCCAAGAATCATAGCAAGCGCAAGATATCAGACTCACACGCTTACGTGGCGGGCAGGAAAGCATGACGCCCTATGAGCAATACACATGCATCTGTCAGAGCTTTCCGTATCCACGCCCCGACGAAGAGCGCACCTTTGAGGAATTCGTCTGCAATCTGGCGCGAGCGTACATACGCACAACTCTCTGGTACACCAAGAATCGCATCTTCGTATTCACCTGGCTGAATCCTTCCGAGAATGCCTAATCCGATTAACGACCGGACCGAGAATCGATCGCGCGTTCGCGCAGCCAGCCGCTGCGCTGTCCTAGCAGCGGTGGTCTGCGCGGCGGCGATTTACGTCCGCTGCATGGGCTCACCGCTATCGCGGGTGGACAATGCGGCGCGCATCCCGATTGTGCTCGCCGCAATCGCCTTGGCCGGGATCACCTCGCTGTTGGCCAGCGGGTTTTCGGCGAGCGCGCGGGATTCTACGCTAGTCCGTGTATTGCGTCGGGCGTGGGGCTATTCCCGGCTTCTCCCCGCCGGATTCGGAACGGCACACAGACAACTCGGACTTCCTTACGAACACTCCAACACACTCGTTCATGAAACTCGCTTGCGCCCCGCAAGCACTGTGAAAATCGGAAATAGATCGGGATGGCGAACGCACGAGCGAGAAACCAGGAAAATTTAGACGTTTGGATCGAGCCCGGATGGGGGAGGCATCATGCATAGAACGATAGGATTGACCTTGACGATCTTTTCGTTGACGTTCACAGCACATAATATCGTTATGCCAGCAATCGCTGCAGCGCAAAACAGTGCGCCGCGGGTCATCGAAGTGTCGGCGAAGAAGTATGAATTCACTCCGGCCGAAATCCAGGTGAAAAAGGGGGAACGCGTGGAATTGAGAGTCCACTCGGCGGACCAGGCGCATGGCATCAAAATTGATGTTCATCCCGAAGGAGCTGAAGATAAAACCAAGCCGGGCCTCCTCTTCGACCATCCGGAAACGAACGGAAAAGTCGAGAAGAATGTGGATCAGGTGCTCGATTTCGTCGCCGCCGAGCCGGGCAGCTACGATTTTAAGTGCGCGAAACTCTGCGGCATGGGGCACGGTCATATGCAAGGCAAGCTGATTGTCGAACCGTAACGCGCGCTGTCGGCGACGAATCACATTCGCTGGCCGCGTGCGCCTCGGCGTAACGAAGAAAAAGCGTGTTCCGGCAGCGTCGCTATGGCCGCGTAGTCACCGTCTTGCTTTTCGTTTCGTAGTTGCGAACAGAAATCGGCTTGAATTCACAAGGAGCGCATCGTAAGCGACAAATATGGCCACTAAAATCGCACCCGCTGTCTCATTGATTGATCTCTCGGCAGGCTCGAATTACGAACAGTTCGTCAACCCTCAGTGGGTTTCCCTGCTGAACCTTCTCGGCATGAACGCGACCTATGAACGCTGTGAGGGCTGTGAACTTTTCACCAGCGACGGACGAACGATTCTGGATTTTCTGTCCGGCTACTGTGTCCATAATGCCGGCCACAATAACCCCTACATCATTCAAGCGCTCAAAGACGAAATGGACAAGCGTGGGCCGGGAATGCTGCAGAGTCACGTGCCAGAAATTGCCGGCGACCTCGCGCGGCGCCTGTGCCAGTTGGCCGGCGGCGGATTGGGAAAAGTCTATTTCAGCAGCAGCGGCAGCGAAGCTGTGGAAGCTGCGATCAAATTTTCGCGTGCCACAACGGGCCGCGCCGGGATTGCCTACACCAAGAGCAGTTTTCATGGACTCACAGCCGGCGCCCTTTCGCTGATGAACGACCCCTTCTGGCGCCAAGGTTTCGGCCCGCTGCTCGCTGACGCGCACGGCGTCGCCTACGGCGATCTGCCCGCGCTGCAAAGCGCCCTGGCCACCAAGAAACACGCGGCCTTTGTCGTTGAACCATTGCAAGCCGAGGGCGGAATCAATGTGCCGTCGCGCTCCTACTTGCAAGGGGCTCAGGAACTGTGCCGCCGGACCGGGACGCTTTTCGTGTTGGATGAAGTTCAGACGGGAATGTTCCGGACTGGGACGTTTCTTGCCGCCCACCAATTCGATGTGCACCCGGACATCGTGGTGCTTGCGAAAGCTCTCAGCGGCGGGCTCATGCCCGTGAGTGCTGTGCTGATGAAGGACAGGGTCTACCGCGCTGTTTATTCGTCGCTGAAGCGCTCGATCGTACACACCTCGACGTTCAGCGAGAACAGCCTCTCGATGCGCGCGGGCCTGGCGACGCTTGATGTCCTCGAACGCGAAGAACTCGGGCCGCGCGCTCTGCGTCTTGGCGAGGCTTTTCGCGAGAAACTTCGCCACGAACTCGCGGGCTTCGACATGGTCAAAGATGTGCGTGGCATGGGCCTGTTGAGCGGCATCGAGTTCGCGCCGCCAAAAAAACTCTCGACTCGGGCGATGTATGAGGCGTTTCACGCGATCCACCCGGCGATGTTCGGGCAGGTGGTGGTGATGCGGATGTATCGCGAAAAAGGATTCCTTACGCAAATTTGCGGCAACAACTTCATGGTTCTGAAGGCCGCGCCGCCGCTCGTCGTGAACGAAGACCAACTCACCCGGTTCGTAGTGGCGATTCGCGACGTCATGGAATTAGCGGAGACGTCCGCCGGATTCTGGACCGAAGCGCTCAATATGGCGCGCCGGGCCGTCAATATTTGATCCCGCACGCAGCAAGCCGCGCTTGAGCGGCAGGACCAAGCGGACCGAGCAGAGACCGGGATAGGCAATGCCCCGCAGGAGGCCAGTGCTGAATCTACAGAGCATGACAGACGTATTTGTTGTTGGCGGAGGCCCATCCGGTCTCGCTGCGGCGATTGCGGCCCGCCAAAAGGGTTTCGCTGTGACCGTTGCCGACGGCGCGGCGCCTCCGATCGAAAAACCATGCGGCGAAGGGATGATGCCGGAAACGATCACGGCGCTTCACGATCTGGGTATTACGATCCGCCCCTCGGATGGCGTGAGTTTTCGGGGCATTTGTTTCGCGCAAAGGGACGCACGAGTGGCGGGTGACTTTCCGTCCGGCGCCGGCGTGGGAATGCGGCGAACTGCGTTGCACGAGCGCCTCGTCGTGCGTGCCGAGGATTGCGGGGTGAAACTTCTGTGGCGGAGGCCCGTGGTGGCGATCGGCGCAGGCCATGTGGAGTTGGCGTCGGGCAGAATCCCCGCTCGTTGGATCATCGGCGCGGATGGACAAGGCTCGCGAGTGCGGCGCTGGAGCGGAATCGCAACGAAACAGATTCGAAGACGCTACGCGGCCAGGCGCCACTATCGTGTTCAGCCATGGTCGAGCTATGTCGAAATTCACTGGAGCACACACGCGCAAGCTTACGTGACTCCCGTGGCGCCGGATGAGGTTTGCATCGTGATCATTTCGGGCCGTGCGCGACACGCATCGTTCGACCAATCGCTCAACGAGTTCCCTGCGATACGAGAAAAAATCGCCTTCGCGAAAACCACCAGCCGTGAAAGGGGCGCGGTCACATCCATGCACACGCTTCGAAACGTTCAGCGCGGAAACGTCGCTCTCGTCGGAGATGCTTCCGGCGGCGTGGACGCAATCACCGGCGAAGGCATCCGGCTGGGTTTGCGGCAGGCTTCGGTGCTGGCGGACTCGCTCGTAGCGGGAAACCTCCGGCAATACGAACGCGAGCACCGCGCGCTCGCCAAGCGTCCGTCGCGCATGGCACACCTGATGTTGTGGCTCGACCGCAATCCAAGACTGCGAACTCGCGTGATACGGGCTCTGCAGCGCAAGCCGGAGCTGTTTGCGCGAACCCTCGCGTTGCATGTCGGTTATGGCTCGGCGCGCGACATACTCCTGACAGGGGTGCGGCTCGGCTGGCGTCTGCTCGCTGCTTAAGGAGAACTTTGCGCATACTTCGGACAAGTTGGTTCGGCACGTCAATCGCAGCTGCGGTCGGATTGCTCGTCGGTTTTCCGTTTGTGGTGGCGAGCCCGCTCCAAGGCGCTAAACAAATCGCTTCGCCAGAGATCGTGCTGACGCTGGATCCGGCACAATCTAGCGTGCACTGGACCGTGGACAGCACTTTGCACAGCGTCCACGGAACATTCGGACTCACTCGCGGCACAGTGCAGTTCGATCCGAAAACCGGCAAGGCGAGCGGCGAGATCGTCGTTTCTGCTCAAAGCGGCGAGAGCGGCGACCGCTCGCGCGACGCGCGCATGCACAAGGAAATCCTGGAGAGCACAAAATATCCCGAGGTGATTTTCCGCCCAACACAAATCGAAGGCCCCGTTGCGCTCTCTGGAAATTCGGACGTGAAGCTTCACGGTATTTTCTCGATTCATGGTTCTGACCATGCACTTGCCGCGATGGTTCACGTGGAAATGTCGCCGGGCCGATGGAAAGGGAGCTGTACGTTCGACGTGCCCTACATCGCATGGGGAATTAAAAATCCAAGCAATTTTCTTCTAAAGGTGAAGCCTGTCGTGAGCGTCGAAATGGAAACAGCCGGCACCATCCGTGCGCCCAAGTAGACGCGCACGGAATTCGTACGAGAGGAGTCACGGAGGACGACTAGCGGTTGGAACTGTAGCTGATAGGATTCCCTGCAAACTTGGGAGAGGGTGTCAAACCCTTTGCAACTCTTCGAGATTCACGAGCAACCATGGTTTCCGCAATTTCTCCGCGATCAATTCTTCGATGGGGCTGGGTCGTGCGGGTAGGCGGTCCCGATGAAATCGGGGCAAGACCACTTGTACGGCAACGCAACTTGTCAGGAGCTGGCCGGAGGATCAGCGAGAGCTTGGCAAACTTCGGCAAACAACCGTCGGTCTCGGCTCGCAAATGTGAGGAATTGGTTGCCATCCGCGACGTAAGATTCGGGTTGAATTTGATAGAGCTGTTTCCAGAATAAAGTGACCAACGCCTCGACCGCAGGGTTATGCGGGGCAAAATCGCCGAAGTTTACGAAAATGGAGATGTAGTCCGACTTTGAAGGTACCTCGAAGACATTGCCTTGCCATATCCGTCCAAGTTCCTTTGGAGAATCGAAGATGTATCACTCGTCGAAACCTCCGCGCCGCAACTTTTCTACGATTCGAACTTGAGGGCTATAGGCGACCCCACCGCGACTTCGCCATCCAGTGCGCTCCTGTTCCTCCGTGAGCCGTAGGGGTCCACTATCGAGCGAGGTGACCGCAACGTATTTTCCCGCCAATGTTTCAGGGCATCGCAGCAAAAAACTATCGAGGTCGTGAAGCCCTGTTGCAAGCCAGTGGTATGTACCGTGAGAGCCTGTGACCGTCGTCGGTGTAGAACTTTCCATCAAATTTGCCTCACGAAATTATAGCAACCCGGCACCCCCTCATACTCCCTACGTTTGTCACAGTCGTCGCTCAACTGATTAACTGTCCAAGTGGATTTCAGGCATTTTGACTTTTCCGGTTGCGCTTATCAGGCCTTACAAAATATTTCGAGATGTGTGCGCTGTTTCGGTCGACGGTTAAGGGGTAGCGATCATGCTCACGCCAGAAAAGATCGACGTGGTCAAGTTTTTCCAGATGACAACCAATGTTCGAGACGGTCACCGTAAGTGCGGCTGGAGCGGTGCTCTGAGCGGTCCGAAAGGCTAACCATGAATTCCCGGTTCTCGATGGAGCGCAGCTCCCGAATGCAGCCGGTTCGCACGATTCTCGAGCGATGTATTCGGAGAAACTTGGCCGGGTCGAGCTTCTGTTCCAGAGAATTCATGGTTTCGCGCAAAAGATGTGAACGCCCGCGAACGTGCAGTTCCGTGTAGTCTCCGGCCGCGCCGATCCAGTCGATATCTTCTACGAGCACGATTTGAATCCGTGAACCCGTGCGCACTATGAAGTGCGAAGTATGTTTCTCGGAGTCTCGTCCAAGCATCTGCAGGATTCGCTCTGTCATTCGAATCCTTGATGTCGAATTGTCAAGCTTACGGGCGCGATCTACGGCCACCGCAAACCGCTCGTCGTCCAGAGGTTTGAGAAGATAATCGAGTGCGTGAACTTCGAATGCCCGCAAGGCGTGCTGTTCGTAGGCCGTAAGGAAGACGACGCCAGGGAGATTCTCTTTCGGCAAGGCGCGGAGAACCTCAAAGCCATCCATGCCGGGCATTTGTATATCGAGGAACACAACATCGGGTGAAAGCTCGAGGATTTTTTGTACTGCGGACAACCCATCCGCACATTCGCCGACGATCTCGATGTCCTTAAATTTTCGCAGCCGCAGAACAACACCGCGCCGGGCCAGTCGCTCATCATCGACAATCAGCGCTCGCACGAGGAAACCTCTCGCTGCGTGCGCTTTCGAAAAGGTAATTCAACCGTCACTTCACAACCACCCGCTTCGGGCCATTGCAGCACAAATTTGTGGTCAGCGGCATAGAGGGTCTTCAGACGCTCCGCAGTATTGCTGATCCCGATGCCATTGGCTGCCCCGTTTGGCGCAACGAGCCCAGAGCTGACAGGCCCGGAATTTTGGACCCTGATCTGCAGTTGAGCGCCTTGAAGTTTGCTCTCGATGCGAATCGTTCCGCCTTCCACCAGTGAAGCTATACCGTGTCGCACGGCATTTTCGATTAGCGGTTGCAGCAGCATACTCGGTACGAGTGCATCGAAGGTTTCCGGGGAGATAGCCACTTCAACCCGCAGCCGCGGACCGAGTCTGGTTTGCTCGATTGCCAAATACTGTTCGGCGAATGCAATTTCTTGAGAAAGTGGCGTCTCCGGCACGGCCTCATTGTCCAGGATTGTTCTCAGAAACTCGCCGATCTGCGCCAGCATGCGCGTAGCGGCTGGAGGATTTCCTTCCAGGACAAGCGTGGACACGGCATTCAGTGAATTGAACAGGAAATGTGGATTGAGTTGGTAGCGCAAAGCACTAAGCCGGACGTCGCGCACTTCCGCTTCGGCCCGCAGCAACCTTTCTCTTTCGCGCATCGATTGCTGCCACAGTTTGATGCTGAAGTACAGGCTACACCATACGAAGAGAATGAACGTGGACCGTACCGAAGTTCCGAGCCAGTCGGTCCAACGAAACGGGTCATGGGGGACTGTCGCAACTACAATCACATAACCCGCGCTCACTCCCCCTAGCAGAGACCAGGCAAATGCCCGTATCTCCAGAGCGATCCACGAGAAGGCATGACGCATCAAGGAGCGGCAAACGGGTCGCAGCAGCGAGCTAGCCGCAAATAGCGTAATGAAAAAAACAGTGTTTGCGCGCAGCGCGCCGGGCTGCCGAAGAAATGGAAGCAAGGAGATGGATCCCCACAGATAGAAACAAAGCCATGCGCCGATCTGGACTGTCCAGAAGGTGGGAAAACCAAGGTCGTCGCGCTTCAGCACGACGGGTATTTTAGCCCACAAGTGGGGCTACGCCGCTTCAGTCCACCGCTCAAAACCCTCGGCTCGTCGCAAAAGTCACTCTAGCTGCGGATAAGCCGAAGCATCCAAAAGCCGATCCGGTTACCATTTCTAAGTTGAAAGTAATTTCTGAAAAGGAGCCGAGCATGAAGTCTTTGAATCGGATGAAGGTCTTTGTCGGTGCCCTGTCGATCGGTGTCCTGGCAATCGGCATGGCGATGCCAGGAATGGCTCAGGAACTTCCGAAAGTCTATGACGCGTCCGTGCCCCGTGAACGTCAGATCGAACTAGCCTTGAGCGCAGCTCCAGCAGAAGTATCAAGCAAGGCCACAGTCTATATTCTTGGGCTCAAAGGCTATGAGAAAGTTCGCGAAGGCACCAACGGCTTTAGCTGCTATGTCGGCCGGTCATTCGTAAAGCCCACGGAAACGACGGTCGAGCCGACGTGCTTTGACGCCGAAGGCAGTCGCACCATTTTGATCCGTCGCATTCGCGTGGAGGAACTCCGCGCCAACGGCAAATCGGAGGCAGAGATCAAAGCAGACATCGCGAACGGGTATAAGGAAGGCCGCTTCCCGGATCCCAGCAAGCCGGGATTCCTCTACATGATGTCGAACGAGAACCGCTTGGGTGACAGTAGTGGCACTGCCAATTTCCCCCCGCACTTGATGTTTTATGCGCCGGGTATGACGACGAAAGACATGGGATTCGACTCCCCGCCACAGCTCGAATATCTGGGGATGACGCACCCCGGAGCGCTCGATAATCTCATAGTCGTTGTCCCAACAGCATCGACGCCGCCGGCTAGCCCCGCTGGTCGTTGAGGCCGCAGAGCCAAGACATGAAACTTGATATGTAAATTAAAGCGAGGCGAATTGTCGCAAGCCCACACGACACCGCGCGCGTTACCCTGGCAAAGCGCCTTCATTTTATTTGGTAGTATAGAAATGTATGAAATTGGCCAAGCGACAAGAAACTAAGCCAACGATTCGCTTTAGTGCCAAGTTGTTTCCGCCCCAGGCAACGGAAAAGCCTGAATCGTGGACCCCTCTCACTCTGCCCAAGAACGCCAGTGCGAAGCTTCCAACACGCGGTATGACGATGGTTGAGGGGACTATCAATGGCTTCCCTTTTCGAGCCGCTCTCGAACCAAACGGCAAAGGTAGTCACTGGCTCAGGGTCAACGAGATCATGCGCGATGGCGCAAGCGCAGACCTTGGAGACACGGTAACGGTGGAGATTGCGCGGGCCGGAGAAGAACCAGAAATCAGGGTGCCCAGGGATCTACGCGAAGCCCTTGCAGCCGACCCGCTGGCGCAGGCTGGGTGGGAGGACATCACACCAATGGCGCGCCGCGACTGGGTTTTCTCGATCTGCTCAGCCAAGCAACCGGAAACGCGCAGGCGCCGGATCGAGAAAGCGTGCGACATGCTTGCCTCTGGCAAGCGACGATTATGTTGTTTTCCCGGTATAAAGTGGCTTATGCAGAAAAACGCAAAATCATGCGGAATGTGGCTTCCCTTGCCGAACTCAAAAACTCATTCTTCGCCGAGATCGTCAAGCCCTGATTAACGCGCAAACCGCGTGCGCCGTGAAAAGGTGGTGGTCCACAGCGGGAGTTAAACCCGGCCGGGAACTGGTTCGCTCCACCCGGTAGCAATCGAAGCAGCGGCGGAGGCAACGAAGCTGCTGAAGCCTTCAGTGTAGAAGGTCGCATAGGCGACTCGGTGAGCATGCAGGCCGTAACGTGAGTAAACGCTGAGCAGGCCCCGAAAACAGTGATGCAGGAGCCGACCCGCCCCGGTTTCGGGGAAGGCCGAAGCGAATGGAATCGTACGAGCGAACAAATTCCATCCGACCTGCCGGGGTATTGGCGACGGCATGCAGGCAAAGTGGACCATGCGCAACACGGGAAGTCCCAGCCGTGATCGCAGTAGGGATCAACTGGCAGCTCGTGGGAGAAAGGCCGGGCCGTGTGGGATGGCGGAGAGGCTCGTAGTACCGAAGAAGCCGGGTAACTCCGGTGGAGGGAAGGGGCTTCAGTTGAAGGCGGACGCAAGCAGCGACGGAAAGGGAGAATGGCGATGAGTCTAGCAACTCCCGAATGGTTTCCAGAAGTTGCAGACAGCGTCACATGCGATGGCTACGGCGATTGTGTGAGTCTTCTCCGAGAGCCGGATGCGGCAAATCCGCACGTCCGGTTCGATGAGCAGGGTGTGGAAACGGAAGCAGGGCGGAGCTAGTGAGGCACCGACCAACGAAAGGGTCGGCAACCGATAGGTCCCACCTAAACCACCGCGCCACACCTCGACTCCACAGATCGGGCCAAAACCACTTGCACGACTTATCGGAACCTAGCCGCGCTCGGTCAGGCCGAACATGATCATGCTGCACAATTAACCGCGTCATCGCGTCGGATATAAGAAACGCCATGGTGAGCGAAAGAAACTCTTCATTACGAATTTCAGCAATTGCACTTGATCACTATAGGGAACGGAGTAGGCTCGCAATGCCACCCAAGAAGCGATCCCGAAACTGACTCCGAGATTGAGCACGAAGATAATGGCAATCCCGAGAAGGGTATGAAAAAACCAGTTCTTGTACAGCCAATCTTTCCCAAGGCTGGTCGCTGCCAACGCTAAAGTCCCGGTAGATAACGTTACATGCCTCACCTCCAAAGGGACGCCGAAGAAGTGCCCAAATGTCGGAACAAATCCCAACGAATAGCCCAGCACGATGCTGGCGCTCCATCCGGATATGTTCTTTTCGAAAATATCGGAAATACGCCGCATTTTATCGAAACCGAAGCGCAGGCCCAACGGGTGGTCCGCGATCGCATCCGCCAGCCGGTTGTATGTCGCAAAATTTTCCACCCATCCACCGGCTAACGCCGATGTCCACAAAATCACTCCGGTCAACGCGGCATAGAAACCGGTTCCCGAGGCGAGAGGATCGAGGGTCCGGTACACGTACTGAGAGCTCGACTCGGGAAGGAAGGGTGCAGCGAACCAGTGCAACCACAGGCTGGCAAAGACTATACCTCCGATCGTAACCGTCAGCAGATTTCCTAACGCGGCGGCGAGCTGCGTACGGGTAATCCGGGTGATAAACACCGTTAGTTTCTCCCAGCGTTCGGACCCCTGTGTTGTGCGGACGATATTGGCGTACGTCGCAGCGGTCATAGACGGCTGTTTTGTTGCCAGCGCCAGGCCCAGAGCTTGCAGTACGAGAAAGCTAATCGCGTAATCCGTGCCAGCCAAGAAGCCTTCGGCAAAGGGCGGGAAGCCGGCAGTTGTGACTCTTATTTTTATGGCTGCCGTTGCGACCGTCAGCAAACCACCTCCCAAGGCCGCCCTCCACATGCCCCAGTATTCGCTTCGGGTATTGGCAATATAATGTTCACCGGTCTTCCCAGTCCGTTCGACAATCTTTCGTGCCAGCAGTCTGGTATTTTCGCGAACTAGCGCCCTCAGGCTGAGGTCTTCCAGGCGGCCACGCAGCACGTCGTCGAGCATTCTTTTGACAGCCTGATTGTCGTCTGCACGCTCGGAATATAAGACGTCCACGATGCAGGTCAGTCTCCGCAACGATCGTTCGATCGTGAACATGTCGAATTCGAGCGCAGTGCTCACGCCTGTTTGCTCCATCCGCTCGTGCATGTATTCCAGTTCCGCCCGGCAACTGATCGTCTCTTCCCGCAGAGCCTTCAGCAGGGGTTGCGCCTGCGAAGCCGAACTGCTGTGCGTGAGTTCACCGACCAGCTGCTGCACTCGATAGAATGGCGAGTCTTCGACAACGTAGGGATGGCACCGTTCCCGAAATTCTGGTGACAAGCCTACTCCTGCCACGTGAGTTCCTAGCAGAACGAGCGCTTGTCGGAGATCTTCCTTTTGGCGATTCCATGCATGTGGCTCGTTGTCGGGCGAAAGTACTCGCACCGTGCGCTGAAAGAGCTCCTCTGGCCATTGCAGGAATCCCGCGCTATAGCGATCATCGGGATGTAGCCGAAAAACCAGTTTCGAGAGATCCTCATCCACTCGAGCGGACGGTAAGATTCGTTCTACAACTCTGCGCGTCGCTTCGGACCAGAGGCTCTCCCTCGGGTGCAGCCCAGCCTCCGCAAATAGCCCTACAGCTTGGGTTTCTCCGAGCATTACATGAAATGCTTTTTGAAACGGAACGCGCAGGGCGACGTCCGCTTCGAGCAACGACAAGAGTTCATTCACGCGCGCGATGCGTTGAGACGCCGAAGCCAGCCTTCCGGCAGACCTGGTCCAATCCACTAATTTGGAAAATGAGAGGAGGCGGCGGTTCAGATTCGATTCGGCGGAGAATTCTTGCAAAATTCGCTGCAACCGAGTTCTATCCGCTCGGAGCCTGCTGTTTATAGGGGGCGAATCTCGGACTGCAGCCAACTGCTCGGGTGCCTTCGTCTCTTCGAGGTTGGAGCCCATGCAGATTGCTTTTGATGCCTCCGATGCGAGGCACAGTCTACATCACGACCACTTGATAGTGAAATTTTCGATGGGATTAAGTCGTTCGCAAAATAACAGGCAAATTCTCGCGTCCACTAAAGCCATGCAACCGTTTGAATGTTCCACGAAACTGGCCTAGTGCCTGATTTACCGGTAAAGCCCCAGCACCCAAGTTTCCGGCTAGGCGACTTTCCCATCGTTGGGGTCGGAACACAACGGAGGCGGATACGGCTCGGCAACATTTAATCCAAGTTCCTTCGCCCGTTGATAGCATTCCATCGCATCTTTCCAGTGATGCCGTAGCTCGGGCGGTTGTGAGGCATACAGCGTTCCGAGATTGTTCCATGCGACTGCATTGTTCTGTTCCGCTGCTTTCAGAAGCCACCGCTCGGCTTCCAACACGTCTCGCTTAACAGCTAAGCCAAGCTGATAAAGCAGCGACAATTGAGTCTGGGCATCCGAGTTGCCCGCAATCGCGTGGGGCAGCGTCATCTCGACGACGCGGTCGTACTCTTTTCGCTCGAACGCGTCCATAACTTCATCTGAGTTGAATTCTGTGGAATTCACGACCGCAAATATAGCATCGAGCCGCTTCGCCATGCACGAAGTGCAGATGCCCGGTTACGACGAATCGTCCAGTGACAGGCTGGAAGCTTGTTGGAAAGCCTCGCACTGATTTCTCCACTCGCGGCGTGTATCTTAGCGAACCCTTTCACAAGTGATCGAAACCCGCTAGCCACACTCCACGTCATTCATACGTACATAGCAATTTTGATTTTCCCGAGTATTGCGAAGACTAGACGCCGGAGGTGGCCCATGAAAAGCATGCTCGTAGTGTCGTTGCTCACTATGCTTGCGGTGCCCGTGTTCGCCCAGGATCAGGCGACTGCTGCCCGGACCGCTGCTGGCTGCGGTGCGGACAGTGTTCAGTTCGACGTCAAAACAGACAAGAGTCTGCATCCGCAGGGACAAGCGCCCGCGGGCAAGGCGCTCGTATATGTTCTCGAAGTAGAGAGGACAGACGCTCAAGCCTTCAAAATAGGCGCCGCGACGATTCGAGTTGGGCTCGACGGCCAGTGGGTGGGCGCAAATCACGGCAATACGTACTTCTACTTCCCAGTCGATCCTGGCGACCACAGTCTCTGCGCGAATTGGCAGTCAACCCTCGGAAGGATCTCGAAGTTAGCCTCGGCTGTCAGCCTTACGGCGGAGACGGGCCAGGTGTACTACTTCCTAACGAAAGTGGATGAGCGAAGTCACGATAATCCTGCTGTATGGATGGAAGCGGTAGACCCGGCGGAAGCGAAGCTCCTGATCGCATCCGCATCGCTCAGCGATTTTCATCCCAAGAAATAGCGCCATTAACGGCAGAGGGTTCATGCGGATAGCTGCTGATAACTGGGAATATCACCACCTCGCCGGGGCAGTGCCTGACGAATCAGGAGTTAGCCCGCCGTCGCGGAAGACTTAGCGTCGGAAACCACCACCACCGCGGAATCCACCGAACCCGCCGCCGCCCCAGCCGCCGTGAAACCCTCCATCACTAAATCCGCTGCTGCGATCTCCCCATCCGCCGCTGCTGCGGTCGCTGAATCCTCCGCCGCCGGAGCCGCCACCCCAGCCACCGGAGCGATAGTTGTTCCAACGTTGTGAACCCTGGTCGCGGGCCGCCGCTTCGTTGTTGAACGACGAGGCTGATTTCGTGGCATTGCTCCAGCCGCTGCCAGAGTTTTGCTGCCAACCCGAGCTGGGGCTGCCTCGGTACACGTTGCCATCATGGCTGGCATATAGATTGTTGTCGCTGTAACCAACGCCATTTCCCGTGTGGGTGTTGTAGGCGAAACCGCGATTCACACTTGCGGCAGAGCCGCTATACGCATTTCCGGCAACTCCGTGTGCTCCACCCGCTACTACTCCTGTGTTCGGATTGTATGCCGCGCCTCGGCTACCCGCTGCGTAATTCCCGGTGTACGCGTTGTAGTTGTAGCCTCTGCCGCCTACACCAGACGCGCCGGTGACTGGATTGTAAAAACTCCCCCGCGTTCCCGCGCCGACGTTGCCGGTGTAAGGATTCGCCCAAGCAGCGCGCGTGCCGCCGTAAGCCGCATTGCCCCAGTGGCCGTAAAAATTCGCGGATGCGACTCCGCCGTAAGCGCCCCATCCCCACGCAGGAGCTACTGGGCCCCAGCCGTACCAACCGACTGGACCCCACCAAGGACTGCATGCGGCACCCACAGCCATGCCAAGACCAAAGCCAAGCGCCCAACCTCCCGCCGCGCTCCAGCCGAATGAAGCGCCGACGCCATAAGTCACGGGAGCCGGGAGCCAAACGTCCGTAGTGACGAACGGCGAGTACACATAACCCGTGCCGTAGACTACAACGCCGTCTGTCGAGACCACGGTTCCGTAATAGCCAGGAGTGTAGCCCACGTAAACAACGCTCGGGGTGTAGCCGTACACCTGCGCATACGTGACGTAGTAAATCGGCGAACTAGGTGGAATGGTATAAATCGCCGGAGGCACCGTTACCGCTACCGCCCACGGCCCATTCGCTGAAGGCCCAGCGAACCACACTCCACCCTGGCAGGAATAAAAAGACGTTCCCGAAACCATCACGACCGGCGTCGTTGAATTGACGGCGTACATTAAAGACGTATCTGTCACGGGCTGGAAATTCGGTTCTCCAACATAGGAAAGTGTCAGCTTGGCTTTTGCGCGGTTGATGGTCGCCGTCTGCGGTATTTGATTGGCGATTAAAGCCTCTTTCGCCTGCGGAGTGCCGGGAATGGAAACCAGCACGCTCGCCTTCGGACTGTAAACCGGAATCTTCGCAAAATCCGCCGGAAGACTGGTAGCGGCAATGTAGCTCCACGGGCCATTTTGCAGGGACGTGGACGAGAACCAGCGCCCGGCGACGAGTATGTAGTACGTAGAATTGCCGTTGTCCAGGAAGATGTCGTCACCGGAATTGGTGACGTACAACAAACTCGTGCCCGGGATCGGCGTGAATTCCGGCGCTCCTGAAGTGAGGATCAATTCCGCCGGCGTCGTGCTGACGTAAACCTGTGGTGCCTGCAAATCTGCGAACGCCGCTTTGAGGGATTGTTCGGGATTTCCCAGCACCTGATTCTGGTGCGCCTGCAGCGCTGCCTCTTTGACTTTATCCAGGTCTTTTTTTGGATCACGCTTGGCCATCAACCAATCGCCCTGGAGAGTCTGCGACTCCACCCAGCCGTCCATCAGTGCCAGGTAATACATACTCTTGCCGGAATCGAAGAGAATCAATGCGCGAGTGTTGATGATTTTTTGCAGGCCGTTGCCGGCATCCTGCATCACCGGTTGCCCATCAATGAGCGCCAGTACGGCGGGGGCCGTGCTGAAAAAGATCGTCGGTGGATTATTCTTAACTTCTACTCTTTTCTGTTTTTCCGCCACGGATGTAACGGCCAGGCTGGATTGCAACTGATCGAGCGGCACCACCTGGGTCCAGGTCATGTCCTTCTTGAACGCCCCAGAATATGCCGCCCCGTTATTGGCGACGGTGGGAAATTTCTGCCTGGTCAAATGGAAGTCTTCCAGCGTCACCACGCGATTGACCTTGTCAACTTCCGTGCGTGCGGTGTACCAGATCGCGCCAAAATCAGTTTTGTCCGTGCCGGTCCAGATGATGACCACGGAATATGCGTCCAGGACATTTCCCGTCCAATCGCTCAGTTCCGGCTGGTACACGGAAATCTTCGCGTCTTGATAGGCGAACTGCCGCGGCCACGGGTCGCCTCCCGGCGGCGACACTTTGGCTGGGGAGGCGGGAGCCTTAGCCGCGGGCGTGGTAGATGTGGCGGACTGCGGCAGTGCCATGCCAGGTGACGCAATCACAACGCACGCGACCAGAAGCACGGCAATCATAGGTTTGAGTCGTGTGTAGAATCCCATATCGCCCACGCTCCTCTCTCCGTTTGGATTGGGGAGGCGGCAACGCCGCCCGGTATGCGGGTGGCGAAGCGCCCGGTTTCTTCTCGTGCTTGCCGACATTGTCCAGGCGACCGATTGCGTCGCCGGAGCTGAGAACGCGACGAGCGTGCGTTGCGTCGAAGCTTCGGTGCTGGGTCAGTTTCCGATTACGCGATGAATCAGAAGTTGAGGTTACTGTTTTACTCGGCGGCGAGGTTTACCTGCCTGGCGGCTTCGTCCCATTTTTTCTGGTCCTCGGCGCTGATCGGCTCAGGCTTGAGGTTCACGGTCAGCTTGTCCAGCTTGCCCGTAAAGCGGAACGGAACCTGGTAATCCTTGTCGTCCACCGGCGTCCGCGAATCAATGCCCACATCGAAGGTCTCGTCGATCGACATGATGAATGGAATGGTGTGCGGGATTGTCTTGCTATCCACTTGCTGGCCATCAATCGAGAGAACGCCGGTTCCACCATTGCCAAAGCCATGCCCGTCGTACTGAAAGTCAAAAACGATTGTGTGTTTCCCAGGCGATAGCGGTTGCTTCGCTTCTCAACGGAAACGCGCCATATCGACCAAATTGTAGGTGAAAACCGGTACCCCCTTCAGCACGTAGAGACCGTAACCGCCGAAGCGGCCACCCAAGGTGACCAGCATACCCTCAGCGCCGCCTTGTGGGATTTCGACGTCGGCGGTGATGGCGTAGGACTTGTTCAGAATGCTGGGGGCATCGCTGACGGGCAGGCCGGAGATTTCACCGGTGTATGTGAATACGTTCCGCCCGGCGGTGGCACTGGGCCGCGGCGTAATCAGCCGCGGCAGGACTGAATTGTCTAGTGGAAGTACGTTGTATTTTTCCGCCTCTACCAGGAAAAGTTGCTGCAGATCACGCAGCTTGTCCGGATACTTGGCCGCGAGGTCGTTGTATTCCGAAAAATCGTCGGCGATGTTGTAGAGCTCCCATTTGTAACCATCAACCACATCGGGCAGTTTGATTGTGCCCAGCGCCCACGGAGGAGCCGGCGGGGTGGTGGCAGCAATCCAGCCTTCGTGGTAGATCGCGCGGTTGCCAAGCATCTCAAAGTACTGCGTCGTACGCGTCGAGGGCGTGTTCGCATTCGCTTTATCGAAAGTGTACTCCATGCTTATGCCTTCGATTGGCTTCTGCGCAATGCCGTTCACCATTGCGGGTGCCTGAACGCCAGCCGCTTCCAGAATCGTCGGCACGATGTCGATAATGTGGTGAAACTGGGTGCGGATGCCGCCCGCGTCTTTGATGCGATTGGGCCAGGCGATCACCATGCCCTGCCGCGTGCCTCCGAAGTGCGATGCCACCTGCTTGGTCCACTTGAAGGGAGTGTCAAAGGCCCAGGACCATGCCACCGACATATGCGGGTACGTCAAGTCGGAACCCCAAACGTTGTAAGCTTTCATCTGGTCGGCAATCGGAATATCCAGAATCCCATTGTAGGCAGTCATCTGGTTCGGCGTGCCCACCAGTGTGCCTTCGGCGCTCGTACCATTGTCGCCGCTGATGTAAATGATGAGCGTGTTGTCGAGCTTGCCCATATCATCCACTGCCTGAACCACGCGACCGATCTCGTAGTCGGTGTATGCCGCGTATGCCGCAAAAACCTTCGCCTCGCGCGCAAATAGTTTTTTATTTTCGGCTGGCAGTGAGTCCCATTTCGGCAAGACGTCGGGCCACGGCGTCAGTTGCGTATTCGCAGGAATGACGCCGAGGCGTTTCTGATTCGCAAAAATCTGTTCGCGCAATTCGTTCCAACCCATGTCGAACTTACCTTTGAACTTGTCGATCCATTCTTGAGTCGGCTGATGCGGAGAGTGCGTTCCGCCGGGAACGTAATACAGGAAAAATGGCTTGTCAGGGGCAGACGCGTTCAGTTCCTGCAAGTGTTTGATCGCATCGTCTGCCAAATCGGTCGTTAAGTTGTAGCCAGGCTTGCCAATCCAGGGGAAGACCTGTTCGGTATTGCGAAATAGGTATGGCGTCCATTGGTCGGTCTCGCCTCCCATGAATCCGTAAAAATATTCGAATCCCATTCCGCTGGGCCATTGATCAAACGGCCCTGCCGCACTGTATTGATAGGTCGGAGTGTTGTGCTCCTTGCCGAACCACGACGTAGCGTAGCCGTTCTCCTTCAGAATCTCTGCTATCGTCGCGCTCTCGGGGCCGATGATGGAGTCGTAGCCTGGGTAGCCGGTGGACATCTCTCCGATAACGCCGAAACCCACGGGGTGGTGGTTCCGGCCTGTGATCAACGCAGCTCGCGTCGGCGAGCACAGAGCCGTGGAATGAAATTGGGTGTAACGCAGCCCCATCTTCGCAATGCGGTCCATCGTCGGAGTTGGGATCACGCCGCCAAATGTGCCGCTCACTCCGTAGCCCTGATCGTCCGTCATGATCAGCAGCACATTGGGTGCGCCCTTTGGCGGCACAATCTTCGCAGGCCAGCAGGCCTTGGAACTGGCGGCGTTTAGGTTGATGACGCCGCCGAAGGCCGGCGGCGGCGACGGCACGTACTTGCCATCGATGGTGGTGGTGGCGCTGGTGGAACACGGCATACCCGTCGTTTGCTGGGCGTTGATAGCAAATGACGCGGATAGGAAGAGCAGGAATAACCCGACCAGTTGAAGCAGGCCGCGGGTTTTCTCGAACTTCTTCGAATTCCTCATGCAGATCACGCCTCCACGTCGCAGAATGGGCCAACACAAGGCGCCGAGTTGGTGGATGGTGCGGCTTCACGCACACTCGCTACAATTGTCAAAAGTGACAGCTAGTGGTCTCTCAATCCTGATAAACGCGGCAACCTTAGAAGTGAAGTGGCACTTCGAATCTCTAATGGCGTGACTCATCAGGCTTACAGCCGTTTCGATCAGGAAAACTGCTGGCGGCTAGTGCTCAAAAATTACCGGAGGCCCGCTGACCCGCTTTGCCTGAAAGGCGATTGTTACCTCGACACGGTCGGCGATTTTGATGAAAGGAATGCTTCCGTCCACCCCATAGTCTTTACGGTCAAAGGCCATTGTTCCTTTAATCTCGCCTACGCCTTTCCCCTCGGTGTCAGACGTTAGCAGCAGAGCGTCGGGTTTAGTCACTCCGCGAATCGTAAAGTTGCCCTGCACCTGGAAGGTGGTTGGACTCGTCCGCACAATCTTCGTTGACTTGAACGTGATGAAGGGATCGTGCTTGACGTCAAAGAAATCTTTGCTTTTTAGCTTGTCATCCTTCATACCGCTGCCTGTATCCACGGTGGCTGCCTGAATCTTGATGTCCAAGACGCCTGTGGAGATATTAGGAGACGTAAACGTTAAAGTAGCGTCCCACTTATCGAAATGACCCTCTATATCCACCGATGACTTCACGTAGAACTTAATCGTGCTTTGCTCCGGCGTAATGACGAAAACGGGAACCTGCGCTCGGCTTAGTGGCGAGAGCAAAGCGGACGCTAAGAGGCAGAGGACAACTAGTCGCATGGAATCCCACCTTGCACAAGAGCTGTGCGACGTTCGCGGCCGTTTCTCATTCCGGTGGTTTGCACAAGCTACTTGCGAGTCGGCGAAGCCTTGGTCAGTTCGTCGTCCAAAGGTTTGGCGGCCGGCGGAGCGACCTGGCCACCTTCGACGATTTCCTTCGCAGTGATCGATTTGCCGTAAAGAGCTTTATTGGCGTCATCGTCGGTGTCCATCGATGCGCCTTCCAGCGAGACGCCGGCAAAAAGTCCGCTGCTTCGCGAATATGTCAGAACGTCCACGTGCATCGAAGCGGCGTTGTAACCCGTAGCCTGAGCCCCGGTGGGACCGGCGGCGGCGGCAGCGTTCGCTCCAAGCTTTGTTTTCCCGTTCAGGATTTGCTCTGCGCCGGTGTGGTTCATCACCACCAGCACAAAGTCAGTCGCCGTAGACCCAAGCTGCACGCCGATGCTGGCTTGATCGAGCTTGTACATCGCCGGCGTGCCCCAGGCACCGTTCATTTCCGCGCCCGCGCGGCAAACCAGCACACCTCGACCATAACTGCCGCCGATTCCGATGGCTACTTTTTTGACGCTGGGAAATATCAAAACGCAGGCGGCTTGGTCGAGGATATTTGTGGGCAAGGGGCCGGCCAGAAGCGCGCGGAAAACCGTGGCCGAATTCGATATACGCTCTTCTTCCTTCTTCTGAGCAAACAGCGGAGAAGCTACCGCTAAACACAATGCAGCCACGATCATTCTCTTTTTCACGTTTCGTCCTTTATTGCAAAGATGTGGTCATAATGCCCGGCCGTCTGGCGAGTGGTAATTGTCAAAACTGACAGTCTATCGACCGTCTGAGGGCGTGATGGAACCGGTTCAAGAATGAAAGTACAACGCGCGACAATCGATAACAATGCGAGATTTCTGAACCCCCTATAGGCCCAGATAGACGCCGCAACCATAGAAGTACACTGGAACGTGAACTACGCAGCTGCTGGACACCCTATTCAAGGTTAAGTCGCGATTAACGGAGTTCGGGGAGATCGAAGCCTAACCGGGACACCGTTGTAATCGCATTTCCTCCAACGGGACTTCTGGATCACACCGTTAATCGGGACTTACGCGCATTTTCTTCCAGGAACCAGCGCCAAGAGCCGTTGAACGCGCTTCAGGATGCGGCGCGGTCATGGCGCTCACGGGAAGTATTCAATGACAGCATCAACTAAGTCGGAGTGAGTCCGCCTATCGCTTAAGCTGCCGCTATTGTCCGCAGGTCCCTCAGCTCTAAATTCCGCCACCTCTTTCCACTGCTGCTCCGCCCGCCGCGCCAAAGCCGTTCCTCGCAAAAGCACGTCGATAGCTACCGACTCTTTTCGATCTTCGAAATTCCCTTGCACTTGCCTATCCCATTTATTCCATGTTAACTACTACTTCTCATCACGTCGCGTAATTGTGGAGGCTGCTTTGCCAAACGCCCTGGATCAAGTACCCTTTGGAGGCGCCGAGTTTGCGGAGAACCCTGAACCCCGCTGCCCCTGCATCTTGCTCTTAGATACCTCTGGCTCGATGAAGGGTGAGCCGATAGCGCAGCTCAACGAGGGGCTGATCACATTCAAGGATGAACTTTCGGCCGACGCGCTCGCGCAGAAACGCGTCGAGGTAGCGCTCATCACCTTCGGCCCTGTTCAGGTCCACTCGGACTTTCAGACCGCCGACCTTTTTAAGCCTCCACGTCTCGAAACTACGGGCGACACTCCCATGGGGGCCGCCATACTTCAGGCCTTGGCTATCTTGGATCAGCGCAAACAAGCTTATAAATCCAACGGAATCTCCTATTATCGCCCGTGGATTTTCCTCGTCACCGATGGTGCGCCGACCGACGCCTGGAAGGAAGCTGCCAAGAAGGTACGCGCTGGCGAGGAGGCTAAGGCACTCTCTTTCTTTGCGGTCGGAGTCGAAGGCGCGAACTTTGAAACGCTCGAAGAAATCGCCGTTCGCAAACCGTTAAAGCTGAAGGAACTCCGTTTCCGGGAACTCTTCATCTGGCTATCTAACTCACTGAGCGCGGTCTCGCGGTCGAATGTGGACGAGCAGGTCCCTCTGCAGAATCCCACCACGCCAGAGGGATGGGCTTCCGTATGAGCATGGGAGGTTGGCGCTCTGTTGCCGCCTCCGTGATCGGAACTTCCCACGAAAAAACAGGCGGTGCTTGCCAGGACGCAAATGATTGCCAGATCTATGCGTCGCCTGCCGGAGAAAAGATCCTGGCTGCAGCCGTGGCTGACGGAGCCGGGAGCGCTGGTTGCGGCGGTGAAGGCGCGGCAATAACGTGTCGCGCGTTGCTCGGGCAGATGGTCGAACACTTGGATTCGGGCAAGAGCGTTGAACAAGTCACCGGAGACACGGTCAAGTTTTGGATAACCACTATTCAAAATCTTCTGGAAGCAGAAGCCAGAGCGGTCTCCCGCGAACGCCGGGATTTCGCTTGTACAATCCTGGGTCTCCTCGTCGGTGAGTCTTGCGCCGCCTGCCTTCAAGTCGGAGACGGCGCGATCGTCCTCGCCGATTCCGAGGAACACGTTTACGGACACGTCTTCTGGCCGGATCGGGGTGAGTACGCCAATACCACTCATTTCGTAACAGAGGACGACGCCATCGAGCATCTTCAATTTGCATCCATCAACCGAGGGGTAGTGGAAGCGGCTCTTCTTACCGACGGGTTGCAGACAATGGCGCTCAACTATCAGCAACGAACCGCCCACGAGCCATTCTTCAAAGGATTGTTCGCACCGCTGCGGACTGCCGAAGAAGGCTGCTCTCGCGAACTTTCCGAGGCTCTTGCGGCCTTTCTCAGTTCGCCGCGCGTGAACGAAAAAACGGACGACGACAAGACCCTGGTGCTTGCCAGTCGCAGCGATTCAGGTTTGGCAACACCCGCGGTTTAAGCAATGCCTCCGATCGCACTCTTTGACGACCAGGGAAAACGCGTGCGCCTGGGCGCGGAACTCGGCCGTGGCGGCGAAGCCGCTGTTTATTCCGTCGAGGGCGAGCCCGAACTCGTCGCAAAAATCTATCACCAGCCACCCGGCGCGGAAAAAACGGAAAAGCTCTCGCAGATGGTCAAACTCCAGAGCGGCCCCTTGCTGGCTTTCTCGGCGTGGCCGGTCGGAACCTTATTCATCGCTCGCAACAGGTCCATCGCCGGCTTTCTGATGAAAAATGTCAGCCGCTTCAAGGACATTCACCTTCTTTACAATCCAAAAAGCCGGACTCGCGAATTCCCCGCGAAAGCCAACTGGCGATTCTTGATTCACACAGCTTCGAACATCGCCAGAGCGTTCGCCGCAGTCCACGACTACGGCCATGTAATCGGCGACGTCAACCAGAGCAACGTTCGTATCTCCCCAGAAACGGCCTTTGTGAGCCTGGTCGATTGCGATAGCTTTCAAATCTCCGCAAATGGAAAAATTTATCCTTGCGAAGTCGGCGTCCCTTTGTACACTCCCCCGGAATTGCAGGACACGGAATTCAGGGAAGTCGTCCGAACGCCCAATCATGATAACTTTGGACTCGCTGTTCTCCTCTTTCACCTGCTGTTCATGGGCCGCCATCCTTTCGCGGGCAAGTTCCTCGGCAGCGACGAAATGCCCATCGAGAAAGCGATCGCCGAGCATCGCTTCGCCTTCGCCAGGGATGCACAGCGCACCCAGATGCTGCCGCCTCCTGCCTGCATCACGCTCGCCCACGTACCTCAAGAAATTGGTGACCTATTCATCAGCGCTTTCGGTTCGCATGGTACTGCAAGCGGCAGGCCTGGGGGCCGGCAGTGGATTGCCGAATTGGAGGCACTCGCTAGGCGGCTGATTGTCTGCTCCATCAACAAGGCACACCTCTTTTTCAATGGTCTCTCCTCCTGCCCCTGGTGCCCGATCGAGTCGTCCGGAGTTGTCTTATTCGTCGAATACACAATCGCAGATACAAGTACTGGGTTCAGCATCGAAGTGATTTGGGCGCGCATAATCGCCGTTCCGAGTCCTGGCGCGGGGAATATGCCCTCGATGCTCACCTACAGTTCCGCCGTCGAGCCGTCCGCGCGCGCCAAGGCCGCGGCGCGCAGGAGGCCCTACAAGCTCGCCGCTGTGGTCGTAAGCGCGCTTGTCGCTTTTGGATGCGTGGTGTTGTCTCCGTTTGGGCTCATGTGCCTGTACTTCTTAGGTCCGGGTTTCTTGCTGCTGAAGAAATTCCTTGATAGCGACGACCCGGAGCAGTTCGGACAAGCCGCGCGAGACGCCGAAAGCCGCCTCCGAATCCTTCGATTCTCTTGGCAGGCCGAGGCCTCCAGCGACGAGTTCAACTCCAAGTTGGAACAACTGAGAACTCTCACCGAGGAATATCGAAGACTGCCCGAACTGCGCAAGCAAAAGGTTCGCGACCTCCAACGCGCCTTGTATGACATTCAGCTGCGCCGCTACTTGGAGCAATTCGACATCGCAACGGCCGATGTTCCCCATATCCAAGAAGGGCGAAAAGCGATGCTCTCTGCCTATGGGGTCGACGATGCCGCGGACGTCACGCGGTCAGCCCTCGAAGCCGTTCCCGGCTTCGGGCAGTTCCTGATCATGCAGCTCATCACTTGGCGGCAATCTTTGGAGGCCAGATTCAAGTTCAACCCTAGCCGCGGCATCGACCCCGCCGACATGGAACGCGTGGACCGCGACGTTGCCAAGCGGCGATCCGAGATCGAAGCTCTTTTGTCCCAGGCCCCAACCGAGCTGAACGCCGTCCGCCGGCGGATTATCGCCGCCCGCTGCCGATTGCAGGATCAATTGGAGAAAGCGATGATGGACGCGGCACAAGCGCAGGCTGATGAAAGTGCCTCAGTTTAGCTAGCATTCTGCCACCCTACTTCGCACTAGTAATTCCGCGAAAGAAACGCCAGGGAAATTTCGCTCGCGGGGGCTTATAACCGACTCCCCCAAACTCTCGATCCGTCGGCTATTCTGAAAGTACCCAGAAACGCTCTTACCGGTGACTGACTCTTAGTTTCCGGTTAGCTCGTGATACTTCCGCAGTAGGCAACGGCAAACAGAGAAAGGCAAGGAGCGCTGACAGAGAGCCGCACGACGATTGCGGGAGACTCGTTTTATAGAGAATGGCTTTGTGGCGCGGGTCAGGGGCCGTAGGGGTCGTGTACGGGAGCGCCTTTACATCGATAACCGCTTGCCTTTAACAGTGGAATTATTTCGTCAGCTTGCCTTTTTCATTCTGAGCTGCAAGCCCATATCGTATTGCCGCTTCAAGCGTATCGACGTTTATATCCTTTAGAGCTTTAAACCGAATGCAATATCCGGTCACGCTCGCCTTGCCTAGTTTTTTTTCATATGTTTTGGCTAAGTACTTCTTATCTTTGAGACCAAGAATATAGACAGAGATTCCGGTTTTGTTTCCGCTCACACCAATTTGAAAAAACTCTCTACTTTTTCCATTGGCATATTTTATTGTGTGAAATCCATATCCAATCGTAGGGTTGGAAACAGTATGATTTTTGCTGTCTTTACCGTCGAAGAACCATAATTTGCATTCTGGTGACACTTGAAGTGTGAGCCGATGCAACTCTCGCATGTCACTGCGTTTTGGCTCCGGTTGGCTGGTAATATACTTCTTGATTTGCTCTTGTACGCTCATGTGCTCTGCCCCCAGTTGCGCGCACGAGATTATAAGACGTTTAATCCTTTTGAACCGCTCCCATTCTCTGTCGCACCGGATACGAGAGGTTTTGGGTCACCTTCTCCCCCTTGCAAGGGCGTACGGCAGCGCGTGCGGGACTTGGAATAACGCAGTTCAGCATCATTGCGCGTCGACCCCTGAGGTGATAAAGAATGCTACAATAGCAGTACTGCTATGTTAGGAGTTGTGGAATTGGACTAGGAGGCGATGATGAATTCGGCTGAGCCCTCAAGGATGAGTTCATCAACGAAGGCAGCAAAAGCAACTATTTTCATGCTGGTAAGTTTCGGATTAGTCTCAATTTTGACGCGGCATGCTGATTTTGGATGGATATTCGGGTTCAGCTCAGGGGCAGTTTGTGCATGGGCTGTGGGTTCCGGAAATTCTGCCGCGCCGATTCCGGAAATTCTGGCACGGTCCGCGCCAGGCGGCAAGATCTCTTCGAGGGTGAGATGACGCGTCCTCCCGGAGGGTTCGTTGGGGTGGATGAAGCGTCCGCGTTCGAGGACTCGATCAAAGATAGCTGCCGCCATATCTTCGTCGTGTAATACCTTTCCCCATTCCGTCAGTGGTTTGTTCGTTGTGAAGATCACAAGAAGTTTCTGGAGAGTCGGCTCGTAAGAAGTGATCTCCGCGCTTGACATCGACTCTGGGGGATTGCGGCTAACTCGAAGTTAAGCGAGATGCCTGATCGGAAACCGACCCAATGCCACAAATCTCACGCGAGGAAACGGTAGCCTACGCCGCGGACGGTTAGCAGATGTTTGGGCTTGGAGGGGTCTTTTTCGATGTAGCGGCGGAGGCGGACGATGAAATTGTCTATGGCGCGCGTGTCGGTGTCTTCGTGCAGGCCCCAGACGTCTTCGAGGATGGATTTACGCGAGACGGTGCGGCCTTGGCTGCGAATCAGATGGCGCAGGAGTTTCGCTTCCATGAGCGTGAGTTGGATCGTAGTGCCGTTGACGCGCAGTTCCAGCGTTCCGAAATCGATCGTCTTGCCGTCGAAGGAAAAAACTTCCGAATCGGGCGCGGAACCTGCGGCGCCGCCTGCGGAAGCTGTGGCGGTTTCCTTCCCGTTGCCCGCGCGACTCTTTGTTGCGGTCTTTTCCGCGACGAGCCACTGGCTGCGACGCAGCAGGCCTTGCAGCCTGGCGAGAAATATCGGCAACTGAAAGGGCTTCGGCAAGTAGTCATCGGCGCCGGCGGCGAATCCCTCTAGCACATCCTCTGGGCGGCCGCGCGCGGTAAGAATCAGCACGGGAACGTAATTGTGAGCCTTTCGCAAAGTGGAGACGACGGCGAAGCCGTCTTTGCCGGGGAGCATGACGTCGAGCACGACGGCGTCGAAATCTTCTTTTTCTGTGACCAGGCGCTCGAGCGCGGATTCGCCGTCGCCGGAAACTTCGACGGAATGGCCTTCGGCTTCGAGATTGAAGCGCAATCCCTTGGCCAGGTGCGCTTCGTCTTCGACGACCAGCACGCGGCTCATGCGACATTCCTCGGCAATTCCAGCGAGATGGTCGAGCCGCGGCCTTCGCCTTCGCTGGCGGCGTAGACTTTTCCGCCGTGTGCGCGGGCGACGGCGCGCACGATGAAGAGACCGAGGCCCGTGCCCTTGACCTGGAAACTGGGGCGTCCGGGAACGCGGTAGAAGCGTTTGAAGATGCGTTTGAGTTCGGGCGCGGGAATGCCGATGCCGCGGTCGGTGACGCGTAGCGCGATGTGTTCATCGTCGGGGTTTTCGATGCGCACCGCGACGTCCACCTGGTCGCGGGAATATTTCACGGCGTTATCGAGCAAGTTGGAAACGGCGGTGCGCAACTCGGCGGGATCGCCGCGCAGGAGGACGGGGGGAGCATTGGCCGAGAGCGGATCGAAATGCAGAACGCCGGGCGACAGGTGATGGCGGACGCGCGCGAGTTCGATGGATTCGCGCACGAGTTCGGTGAAATCCAGCTCCACGTGGTGGCGCTTGCCGCGGCGGTAACTGGCCTCGCCGGCTTTGAGCACTTGCTCGACGGTGCCGAGCAGGCGATCGGTATCGAGCAGCATCAGATTGTAAAATTGCTGGCGCTGTGGCTCGTCTATTTCGCGGCGCTGCATCGTTTCCAAGTACAGGCGGATGGAGGTGATGGGGGTTTTCAATTCGTGCGTTACGGCGTTGATGAAGCTGTCGTGCTGTTCGTTGCGGCGGATTTCGCGGACGAGGAAGATGGTGTTCAGAATCATTCCGGCGATGATCGCGGCGAAAAAGATCACGCCGAAAAACAGCAGCACGCCTTCGCGCCAATTGAGGATGGTCCAGCCGACGGTGAGGGCTATGGCCAGGGCTACCAGGGAGCAGCCCAGCACGACGAAGAAGGCGATCGTTTTTCTGCGGCTCGCGATTTGCACGGTGTCTAACCGGAATTGTACCGCGAAGGAGCGGGGGGCGCGAGACGCGGTGCAGTCGTGCAAAAAAGCAGATCCCTCTCTTCGTCCCGCGCCCGCCAAACTGCGGCGGGAAGGAAAAAGCGCGGGACTCCGTGCGGGACGACACGCACTACACACTTCCGCGAATGGTGAGGAGATCGTTGCGGCTGCAGAACCGGTACTTCAGCGTCTGAAGCCGCGCGCGTTTTGAGAGGCTGGTGTCGTGGCTGAAGCCACGACCTAAGAAGATTATCGATGGCGAGACCAGCGCTACAGCTCGGCGGGAGCCAGCGCGCGGGGATTTTCGCGCGTAAGGGTTTTGGCGACGACGGCTTGATTGGCGCGTTTGATTTCGGAAATTTTCGCGGTGTTGACTTTCTTGGCGATGCCGATTTTCTCAAGCGCCCAGATCACGTACCAGTTGAAATCAATTTCGTACCAGGCCAGACCGTGGCGCGCGGAAACCGGATGGGCGTGGTGATTGTTGTGCCAGCCTTCGCCCCAAGTGACGAGCGCCACCCACCAGCTATTGGTGGATAGATCGCGCGTTTGAAAGCGGCGCGTGCCCCAGCTGTGCGTGGCGGAATTCACCAGCCAGGTGAAGTGCAGGCCGATCACCGTGCGCAGGAAAATTCCCCAGAGGACGAATTTGATGCCGCCGAAAGCGAGCAGAAGCAGGCCGAGAACGATCATCGGCACGTAATGATACTTGGTGATCCAGACGTGGAATTTGTCTTCGGCGAGGTCGGGAACGTAACGCGACAGCGTGGTGGTGTCGTGATGCATGGACTTACCCGTCAGGATCCAGCCCATGTGCGACCACCAGGTGCCGTCCACGGGGGAGTGCGGATCGCCTTCCTGGTCCGAGTATTTATGGTGAATGCGGTGTGTGGCTACCCAGAAAATCGGGCCGCCCTCGAGAGCCAGCGTGGCGAAAACCGTCAGAGTATATTCCAGCCATTTGGGAACTTTGTAGCCGCGGTGTGTGAGCAGGCGGTGATAGCACATGCCGATGCCCAGGCTGGTGGCGACCCACCAGAGAATAATGGCGACGACAAACGCTTTCCAGGAAAAGAAAAACAGAGCGGCGATGGCGCCCACGTGGAATAGGCCCATGAAAATCGACGTGACCCAGTTAACCTCGCCGTTGCTCTTCGATGTTTTCTTCAGGACTTCGAGTGACTGGGTCATGGGGGCCTCTGGTTGGTTCTTTGCGGTATCCACAACCCCCTTAGAGTAGCAGGGGGCGGCAAGCGTGTTTGTAATAGTTCTGTAATACCCGCCGGGGATTCACAGCGTTGGTTAGCAGGGCTGGAATGCGTCAAAAACAAGGGAAATTGAGGAATTATGTAGTGGAAACCGACGGGCTGTCTCAAAATGACGCGTCAAAATAACATGCTGTATCAGGATGACCCGGGGTCGTGCGCAGGCGCGGTCACGATGCCGCTAAATGCGAAATTCAGATATGATGTGCGAGGTCTGAGGCATCGCAAAAAACTGACGACGCTCGATCAGGAGAAAACGACATGCAGAAATTCTTGGGATTGTGTAGCGCGATTCTATTGAGCGCCAGCGTATTGGCGCCCTGTACGATCGGACAGCAGGACAGGAGCCAGCGGCCCAGCCCGCCGGCGCATGTGGAGTTTAGCTTTGCCGACGGGAAGACCATCGTGGTGGACTATTCGAGCCCGCGCGCGAAGGGGCGCAAGATTTTCGGCGGGCTGGTTCCCTACGGGCAAGTGTGGCGCGCCGGCGCGAATGAAGCGACCACGTTGACCACGAATACCGTGATAACCGTGGGCGGCAAGACGGTGCCAGCGGGAACCTATACGCTTTTCACGATTCCGAACGCGGATCAATGGACGCTGATTATCAGCAAGACGACGAAGAACGATAAGGGCGGGCCGCTGTGGGGCACGAATTATGCGGGCGAAGGGCAGGATCTGGCTCGTACGGATATGAAGGTGTCGTCGCTGCCGGCGGCGGTGGAGAATTTCACGATCGCCGTGGATAAATTGGGCAATGGCGCTTCATTGCGCATGGATTGGGAAACGACGCGGGCTTCGGTGGAAATTTCGGAGGCGAAGTAACGGCACGATTTCCGAGGGATGGAAGGCTGGCAAAACATGTACCGCAGAGACGCAGAGACTGCCATCCGATTATTGGATGGACTTTCGCAGCATACTCTGTGTCTCCGCGGCTTATTTTTTTTTGCGCGATCAGGAAAGGCTGAATGTAGAGCGAATCGTTTCCGCAATACGCGCCACTTGCTGCATTGCGGCGGGCGACATTTCTTTACTGCCGCCGCGCTCGCGTAGGACGAGCCAGATTCCCGGACGGTGGACCAATTTGTCATGGCAGATCGCGCCGGTGAGCTGGGCGACTTCAAGATTGGCGGCGGACAGCTCGCGGTCGAGCAGGGTGCGCGTTTCATCGAGCAGGTCCAAGAATCCCTGTGACGCGAGCATGGGATCCACGTCGCGGGGGATGGGCGCTTCGACTTCCTCGAGATCGTAATCGGGCAGCGGGTGCGTGATCATGAATTCGATGGAAGCGGTGGGCGCGTCGGTGTCGTGCGTGATTTTGATGGCCATGGTCCGGATATTCTCCCACAGTCTGGTCCGCTGACGATTCCAAAGTCTGCGTCGCCGCAGCGGCGGGCGCATCCGAGACCCGCCCCGACGATACGCCCCGCACGGCGTGCCATTGCCATCGCATCGGCTGACAACTCGACCGCTACGTTATTTTGGATATGGATGGCCGGCGAGGATGGCGAAGGCGCGATAGATTTGCTCGGCCAGGATCACGCGGGCGAATTCGTGGGGCATGGTGAGCGTGGAGAGCGAGATTTTTTGTTTGGCGCTGGAGCGTAGTTCCGCGGGGAAGCCTTCGGCGTCGCCGCACAGGAACACCAGTTCGCGCCTGCCGCGGTCGCGCAGATCGCCCAGCCAGCGCGCGAATTGCTGCGAGGTGAATTGCTTGCCGGCGGCATCGAGCAGGACGACGGTCGCGGATGGATCGATTTTCAATTTGCGCAGAGCTGCCGGGCCGGCGTCGCGCAGCTCGCTGATTTCGATTTCGGCGTAGTGCTCGATGCGCTGGAGGTAGTCGCTCACCATGGCGCGAGCTTCTTCGCGACGGGTCTTGCCGAGCATGATCAGGCGGATTTTCATGCGTGGACCGCAGTCGCCAGTCCATCAGGTTGAAATCGAATCGAGATTGTCATGAAGGTCACGGCTTCTGTCTTTTCCTTGCCCGAAGCTTGAGAAATTCCGGTTCGATCCAGACGTAGCTTAGCCGTTTCGGCCTGAGTTCTATTTGGCCGTATTCGTCAAATCCCCTGACCGTGTAAACCTTGCCGACCAAGCTCTGGAACAGCCTTTTGGTGCCCAACTCGTCTCGCAGACCCGGAGGAAAGCGAATCGGAGGGGACCCGATCACCGTGACTTTGTCGCCGGCCTTGAACCGTCTTTTTGGCATGTTCCCTTCTGTGCGCACTGCACGAGAGCCGGCGAGACGCCGGCGCTATAACAGGCCGAACTTTTTGCGTTTCTCGAGTAGCGTCTTGCGGCTGATGCCCAGGACTTCGGCGGCGCGGCCGATTTTGTAGTGAGTGGCATCGAGCGTGGCTTTGATGGCGTCGCGCTCGAGGTCTTCGAGCGAACGCAGCGGGCCGCCGGGACCTTGTCCGCTGCTGCCGGCGCGCACAATTTCCGGGAAATCCTCGGCGCGCAGTTGCGCCTGCTTCGTGAATACCAATGCGTGTTCCACGGCGTTCTTCAGCTCGCGAATATTTCCTGGCCAATCGTAGGATTCCAGCAGGCGGAGCGCGGAGGGATCGAACGTGGCATCGGGATGACCATGCACCGGACCGAGGCGCGCCAAGAAATGCGCGGCGAGTTCCGGAATATCGGCGCGGCGTTCGCGCAGCGGTGGGACGATGATGGAGAGCACGTTGAGACGAAAGAAAAGATCCTCGCGGAAACGTCTGGTGGCGACCGCCTTGGTCAAATCCGTGTTGGTTAGGGCCATCAGGCGGGCTTCCATGTGCAGAGTTTCCGTGCCGCCCAGGCGTTCGAAAGTGCGTTCTTCGAGCACGCGCAGGAGTTTTGCCTGCATGCCGGAGGCGAGTGCGGCCACCTCGTCGAGGACGATGGTTCCAGTCTGCGCCATTTCCAGGCGGCCGGGTTTGCGCGCCACTGCGCCGGTGAACGCGCCGCGCTCGTGGCCGAACAGCTCGGATTCGACGAGCTCGGAAGGCAGACTGGCGCAATCAATTTTCAGGAGTGGAGCATCGTGGCGCGGGCTGCGCTGGTGGATCCAGCGGGCGAGCTGATCTTTACCTGTGCCGCTCTCGCCGGTGATCAGCACCGTAGTAGAGGCGCCGGCGACTTTTTCGGCAAGTTCCAGAACACGCCGGGACGCGGGGTCTGCCGCGATCCAAGGAATCTCAGCGGTCGCGTTCATGGATTCTTACTCGCACCAAACGCGAATTTGCAGAAGTGCAGTCCCGAGCTTTCGAGAATTGACCACCCGGGAAAAAGCGAAGAGCACAGCCAGGAGTGGCTGTGCCACGACTGCTGTGAAGCGTTCATTGCTGCGTGGCGTTGCCTTCGGATTCGTTGTGCAGCTCATCGTGGGATTTGGGGCGCGCTGCCGACGGGCCGCTAGGCTCGTGAAACTCGATGCGCTCGGCGTTGCGCCACAGGCGCTCCAGGTCGTAATACTGGCGGGCGCGTTCGCTGAAAATGTGCACCACGAAAAACCCGTAATCGAGCAGCACCCATTCGGCGCTGGATTTGCCTTCGCGATGCGCGACGCGGCGGCCGGCTCGATGCAACCTCTGTTCGATAGCTTCGCCGATGGCTTGAATCTGCGGCTG
Organism: Acidobacteriota bacterium; assembly: GCA_013289715.1. Taxonomy (GTDB): domain Bacteria; phylum Acidobacteriota; class Terriglobia; order Acidiferrales; family UBA7541; genus Palsa-295. Next base: position 258,753 of record JABCZJ010000005.1, read on the forward strand.
GCTGGAGCCGGAACAGAGCAGAAAATAATCGGCGAACGCGCCGGAGTCCGAGAGGTTCAAGACGGATACGTCCAGAGCCTGTTTTTCCTGAGCGGCTTCCACGGCCAGCAGGATTTCGGGATCGAGAGAGTTAAGGGTCACCGGTAAAGAGCCTGTCCCAGAATGTAACCCTCCACGGGCGCGGGCACAAGCCCGTGTATCGATTGGCGGCGTTCGAGGCGCATACGAATTTCGGTGGAGGAAATGTGGCTGGACACGGTGGTCAGCAAATGAATGGTAGATTTGCGCAACACGATTTTATTCGGGTCGTCGGATTTCGCGCGGCCCAATTTTTCCGGAGGAATCACCAGGCGCAAAGCCTCCATGCGAAACCCTGGGCGGCTGGCGATGATGAAATCGCACGTATCGAGCAGCCCTTCGTAGTTTTTCCAGGTGGGGATTTCCAGAAACTGGTCCGCGCCGACAATGAAATAAAGCTGATCGTCGGGATGTTCGCGGCGAAAGCGGCGGACGGTGTCAAACGTGTAGAAAACAGGCGGCGTGGCGCCGTCCGTGGGCGCTTCGGCGAGTGACGGATGAAAATCAGGATAATACGCGCAGGCCAGCGCGACCATGGTGTAGCGATGCAGAAAAGGAGTGAGCGCGGGCTTTGATTTGTGCGGCGGGCGCGAGGAAGGCACGAAATAAACCGCGTCGAGATGAAAACGCTTCTCCGCCGCCTGCGCTACGGCGATATGGCCGGAGTGGACAGGATCAAACGTGCCACCAAAAAGCGCGACGGAACGGCGATGCGCGGAGCCGTGCGGCTTATGCGCGGCTTGCGGGCTCAACTCTCCTCCCGGGGCGGCGCAGCGTGGGCTTCTTCTGCTTCAGGCTCGGCATGCGATGGATCGGGTGACGACACATGCGTGGTGAAATTCGCGCCATCATGCGATTCCTGCGTTTCAACGGGCACGCCTGGCTTGGGAAGGCGATCGAGCGCATCGGCCATCGCGCGAACCAGTTCGACAATGCCTTCGCCGGTCGGTGAAGAAATCGCGTGAAATTCCAAACCGTGCTCGGCGGCAAACGCGCGCAACTCTTCGAGATGGTCGCGGTTGGTGGTGGCGTCCAGCTTGGTTGCGACCAGAATCATCGGCTTCGCCGCCAGTTCCGGGCTGAATGAAGCCAGCTCGTGCATGATGATTTCGTAATCGCGGATGGGGTCGCGGTCGTTGGCATCGCTGGTGTCTACCAGATGCGCGATGAGGCGCGTGCGCTCCAGATGTTTCAGGAAACGCGTGCCTAGGCCGACGCCTTCATGCGCGCCCTCGATCAGGCCGGGAACGTCGGCCACCACAAACGAACGGCCTTGACCCGGCGCGGCATCGGGATCCGCGGAAACAACGCCCAGATGCGGCTCGAGCGTGGTGAAGGGATACGCCGCAATTTTCGGCCGCGCCGCGGAGATGCGCGAAATCAGGGTGGATTTTCCGGCGTTGGGGAAGCCGACCAGGCCGACGTCCGCCAGCAGTTTTAATTCAAGACGCAACGACAGTTCTTCGCCGGGCTTGCCATCTTCGTGTTCGCGCGGAGCCTGGTGCCAAGGCCGCACGAAATGAGGATTGCCATTGCCGCGTCCACCGTGGCCGCCGCGAGCTGCGAGGAAACGCTGGCCCGGTTGGGTGAGGTCGAAGAGCTGCTCGTTGGTATTCAGATCGAAAATAACGGTACCGACCGGGACTTTGAGCACCAGATCATCGGCGGATTTGCCGGAGCAATTCGAGCCTTCGCCATGACCGCCGCGTCCGGCTTTGAATTCGCGATTGTAGCGGTAGCGCAGCAGCGTGTTGTCGTGTGGGTTGGCTTCGATGTAGATGTCGCCGCCCTTGCCGCCATCGCCGCCTGAAGGGCCGCCGCGGGGGACGTACTTCTCCCTGCGAAACGCGACGCAGCCGTTGCCGCCGTCGCCGGCTTTGATGGAGATTTTGGCTTCATCCGCAAACACGGGTCACCTGATTTGGAGTCGCTCGAAGAAAGCATACGCCAGGGTTGGGAGCAAAAACAAAAATACGCGCCCTGGAAACCGAGCGCGTATCGGAAAGCGAGTCGTTAGTTAACGGCCGCGGACTCTGCTGCAGACGCCGCGCGATCCGCGCCGCCGATCGCGGATTCTTCCGCCGGGAAGACGCTGATGAACTTGCCGTGCGCGCCCTTGTCTTCGAAGCGCACGACGCCGGTGATGGTGGCGAAGAGGCTGTCGTCTTTCGCGCGGCTGACGTTCTTGCCGGCCTTGTAGCGCGTGCCGCGCTGACGAATCAGAATGCTGCCGCCGGTTACGAGCTGGCCGCCGAAGCGCTTGATGCCGAGCCGCTGTCCGTGCGAATCGCGTCCGTTTGTGGAAGAGCCGCCGCCTTTTTTATGTGCCATGGCAAACCCCTACGAAATTTGGATGTCGCTGACTTCGACAGAGGTGTAATTCTGCCGGTGGCCGCGCTTGATGTTGTACTGACCGCCCGTCTTATACTTCAAAGTGAGCATCTTCGGACCGCGATCCTGGGCGACGATCTTGCCGATGACCTTGGCCTTGGCAATGTCCGCGCCAGAAGCGAATTTCTTGTCGTCGTTGCGCACGGCGAGCACTTCGTCAAAAGTGACCTTGCCGCCGACCTTGCCCTCGAGCCGCTCGATGCGGATGGTCTTGCCGGGCTCGACGCGATACTGCTTTCCCCCAGTGCGAATTACGGCGTACATGCTGCCTCCTGAAGCTAGCGACAAACCCCAATTATACGGGTCGGCGGGCGGTTCCGTCAACGAACTAGGTGGCGGTGCTTCTAAACCTATCGAAACCAGACTGGTCTGTGGGACACGTCGGGTTGCGCGGCGTCACATGGCGGCGCTATCCTGCGGGCGTCCGGCGCGGACAGCCGGGCCTTGACAACCAGTGGTAAATTAATTTTGGAGGTGAATATGAAACACTTTGTTGGACTTCTCGCAGTGATGTTGCTGTGCAGTGTTCCGGTTCTCGCGCAAGGTCATGGAGGCGGTCATGAGGCCGCTCCACGCCCGCCGGCTCACGGGCCGGCTCGGGTGCAGGGTGCCGGGCATCCCGTCGAAGCGAATCATTCCTACGTGGACAAAGAGGGGCATCCGAATGCGCCACACGTTCACTCGGACGGCAAGTGGGTCGGGCACGATACCGGCCGCGACGATCCGCACTACCATCTTGACCATGCGTGGGAGCACGGGCACTTCACGGGCGGTTTCGGCCGAGGCCACGTGTGGCACCTGGCGGGCGGCGGGCCGGGGCGATTTTGGTTTGGCGGATTCTACTTCAGCGTTGCGCCGTATGACGTCGGTTTTTGCAGCGACTGGCTGTGGGATTCCGATCAAATCGTGATCTATGAAGATCCCGATCACGTGGGCTGGTACTTGGCGTACAACGTGAGGTTGGGAACGTACTGCCACGTGGAGTATCTCGGAAACAGTTAGCAGGCGGCGAGCGCTTGCAGTAATCAGCAGCAGCGGGAGACGGTGGAGTAGCGGCGTCGCAGCGCGTGCAGATAGAACTGTTCGCGCGTGAGCACTTGAGCGGACGTGGCATGCGTTGAACAGCCTGCGTGCATCGTGCAGGAACCGGCGCGTGCCATTTCCGCGACGCGGCGCGTGGACCGCAAATAATTTTCGTATGCCGCATCGCCGCTGACTTGGCGGATCCAGGACCAAATATTTCCCGTGATGCGAATCGCCAGTGTTCGGGTGGAGTTCATTGTTGGATTGCACCTCCACCGGAAGCTGCCGGCGCAGCCGCTTGGCGCGTGCCGATGCCAATTTGCATGGCCGTATTTTTGGGGAAGACCACTTCGCGGCCGCGCGCTATGAAATGGACGTAAACAGATCTAGCCGCGCCGAGTGCTCCCATGGCCATGCCAAATGGCTGCGAATGTATGCCGGCACCCAGAGCAATACCGATCAGCTTAAAACCTCCCGCGCCACCTGCGGCACGTTCGGTGGTATCACCCAGAGTGTCGCCACCGACTCCAGCGGAAACGGCGGCAAGCCCGATTGATATTGTCGTCAGCAGGTACCGGGATTTCGGAGAGCCAGCTTGGGCGCCGCCTTCTGCGTCCAGAGAGACGTTGTCCGTCGCTGCCGCTTGCACGCCTTCCAAATTCGCTTCCACTTTTTGCGCGACGATCTCGCCGCCGGCTCCCTCCGGGGGCAGCAACTCGTGGAAAACCATGCGCAGTTGGCCGTTGCGGCTCAGGTAGCGCGCGGGCCGGACTTGAACTACCGAACCACGCAAGCGGCAGCCCTGCGGAAGAATCAGGCGCGTGCCGTCGAAAAGCGGCTGCGAAAGTATCGCCTCCACCGGCGCCCCTTTCGCAGTGCTGGCGGAATTGAGCGGAGTCCTGAGCAGCGTGCGGACGAAACTGCCGGGCGGCGGAGCCGCGCCCAGCGAAGCCGCCATTTCCGGCGTCAGCGGTTCGGCACCGAAATCGAGCGGCTCCTGCAGTTCCGCGAAATAAACCGTGCCAGCGTCGATGTATTGCGGATGAATGGGGAGTTGGGCGACGGCGTAGCGTTCGGCTTTGTGGAATTTGCCGGGCTGCTTCACCTGCTGCATCGCGGCATCCCATTCGCGCTTGGCTTCTCCCTTGGCCTCTTTGGCTTTTTCAGCCGCAGCGTCCTTTACACCCTTGGGCTCCTTTTCGTTGGCTGCGGTGAGGAATTGAATCACCTGGCCCGAACCGGGAGTGACGACTGTGTGAATCGGAATGCGCTTTCCGTCAGCGAGAATCAGCTCCGTGAACGTGACGTCAATTGCGTGCGCCGGAGTGAAATCGGCGTCCAGCGCCGCGAGCGTGCGTTTCCCATTCGAGACTGGCTCGATGCGCGTGATTTCGCCTGTGATTGCGGTGCCCACCGGGATCACGAGCTTGTCGAACGCGTAAATTGGCTCGACGGTGTGCGCATGGAGAGGTTGGCCAACTTTCCGGATGCGAACCTCTTCGTCGAGCGCCAGTTGCAAGGGCGCGCCGGCCGGCACGGACAAAGGAATCGTCGCGGGTTTCGCAGTATCGGTTGGCGGTGTCGAAGCGGGGCGGCGGGTGAGAGCCGGATCGGACTCCTGCGCCTGAAGGCAAGTTGCACAGGCCCAGGAGAGAAAAAGCGTGCCTACCAAGCGTCGGCTGATCATCATCGTTCTCGCTGCTGAGGTGTGCGCGAGTCCGGGCGCGCGAAATGCATTTCGCGATGCGAGCTCTTCGCGCCCGAGGTTTTCCCGAGAACGCCGCGAAAACCTGGCGCTCAGAGAAGGATGCAGCGCCTGATGGTTCTGTTGCACCGCTGCCTGAGCGCGTCGCGCGGAATTCATTTCAGTCCCCTTCGGCCCAGCGGGTGGTGACGTATGGCGATTCATGCAGCACCGCCGCCTTGCGTCCGCTGAGAATCGCGATCCATTCGCCGATGGCTTCGACGATGAGCACCAGAATCATCACGGCTAAAACAGCGGTGACGGCGGCATCCAGGCGATTATTGAAAATCAGCCGCTGCGTGACCGCGATTTTTTCGGCGGGAATCGCGCCGGAGGCAATCTGCGCCGCCAGAACGCTGGCTTGCGAGAGAAAGCCGATGCGCGGATTCGCAGAGAATATTTTCTGGTAGCCGGCGGTCATGGTGATGGCGACGAGCCAGACCATCGGCGCGAGGGTTACCCAAATCCAGCGCGCGCGGCCCATTTTCAGCAGGATCGTGGTGGCCACCACCAGCGCGACGGCGGCCAGCAATTGATTCGCGATGCCGAAGAGCGGCCACAGTGAATTAATTCCGCCGAGCGGGTCCTGTACGCCTTGCCACAAAAAATATCCCCACGCGCCGACCATCAGAGCGCTGGTGGTGAGTATCCCGGCCGTGGAACCGGATTTGCCGAGCGGTTTCCACACATGTCCGGCGAGTTCCTGCACCATGAAGCGGCCCACGCGCGTGCCTGCATCCAGCACGGTGAGAATGAAGAGCGCCTCGAACATGATTGCGAAGTGATACCAGATGCTGAGCAGGCGCTCGCCGCCGATGGTGCCGCTGAAAATCTGCGCCATGCCCACGGCGAGAGATGGCGCGCCGCCGGTGCGGTCGAGCAACGTGTGTTCGCCGACGCGTTGCGCGAGCGCGGACATGGTTTGCGGGTCGAGAGTGAATCCCCAGCTGCGAATGGTGGCGGCCGCAGCGTCGGCGGTCTTGCCCACAATCCCTGCCGGGCTATTGATCGCGAAATAGACGCCGGGTTGCAGCGCACAGGCGGCGATCATGGCCATCACTCCGACGAAAGATTCCATGAGCATTGCGCCGTAGCCGATCGCGCGCGCGTGGCTTTCGCGCAGAATCATTTTCGGCGTGGTGCCGGAAGAAATCAGTGCATGGAAGCCGCTGATGGCGCCGCAAGCGATGGTGATGAAGCAGAACGGGAAGATTTTGCCAGCGAAGACGGGACCGCTGCCGTCCACAAAGCGCGTTAGCGCGGGCATTTCCAGCGTGGGGCGCACGAAGATTACGCCGATGGCCAGCGCGGCGATGGCGCCGACTTTGATGAACGCGCTGAGGTAATCGCGCGGAGCGAGCAGCAACCACACTGGCAGCGCCGACGCAGCGTAACCGTAGGCGATGATCGCAAGCGCCAGCGCAGGGCCGGAAAGCGTGAATGCGCTGGACCAGGCGGGCGATGCGTTCACCCACTGGCCGGAGACAACGGCCAGCATCACGAGCGCGACGCCGCCGAGCGAAGCTTCCAGCACGCGGCCCGGGCGCACGTAACGCAGATAAATTCCCATCAGTAGCGCGATGGGGATGGTCATCGCCAGAGTGAAAGTGCCCCACGGCGATTCTTTCAATGCTTTGACGATCACGAGCGCGACGACCGCGAGCAGGATAATCATGATGGCCAGGACGGCGAGCAGCGCGATCATTCCGCCGCGCTTGGAAACTTCCTCGCGCGCCATCTGACCGAGCGATTTTCCGTCGCGGCGAATGGAGCAGAAAAGAATGATGAAGTCCTGCACGCAGCCGCCGAGCGCCGCGCCGACGATCAGCCACAGCGTTCCCGGCAAATAGCCGAATTGCGCGGCTAGCGTGGGGCCGACGAGGGGACCAGGGCCTGCGATCGCGGCAAAATGATGGCCCATGAGAACCCATTTGCTCGTGGGAACGAAATCGTGGCCGTCTTCCAGGCGCTCGGCGGGGGTGGCGCGGGTATCGTCGAGCGCCAGAACCTTCGCGGCGATGAACTTCGAGTAGAAGCGATAGGCGACGAGATAGGTGCAGAGCGCAGCGACGACGAACCAGACGGCGTTGAGCGGCTCGCGGCGTTCCAAGGCGATGGCGGCAAGCGCGCCGGCGCCGGCCAGCGCGATGGCCGTCCACAGAATTATTTTCAGGAGTGATTTCATGTTTTGGTGCGCGCTCCCGAGCGTCGCTCTTGCCGCATGCCGCGAATCGTACGCAAGCGCGAAGGAAGCGTCAATCTAGAGTTTGGCTCGATGTGGGCCAAAGCTGGCCACGACTTGGTCAATAGCGAAGCGACGAATTTGGGCGAGAGGTCCAACGCTGCGTAAGCTCCGCGCCAAGCCTACGCGTAGGCGGCGCGGCAGGTTTCGTGCTCTCGGCAAGACGGCGGGCAATTCGTCTTATCGATGAGAATGTAGTTGTGGCATGTAGAGCACACCACGCCGTAAATCGTCTCGCTGAATTGATCGTGCGAAGTGCTGCTCGTGTGCTCGTTGCGTGCTTGGTCGCGGCTAATGGCCATGGTTTCGACTCCGATACGCCGAAGAAAGCATCATTGGTATCTTACAATTAACCACGGCTCCTAGATTGCACTTTTACGACTGCCTGCGGCCGGTTTTCAAGCGGCTGACGACCCGCGCCATCCCAAACCTGCCGTTGCTGAACAGCGCCGCTGCTATCCGCAGGCTGCAAGTCTGTGATAGTTTTCCGGCTGCCTGATTCAGACGGCTGGATGGCCTGATGGAAATTGAGGAACGCATGGAAACGATTGCTGCGCGTTGCTGCCGGGCTTCTGCCCTTCTTGCGGGAATAGTGCTCCTCCTGGCGCCAGTTGTTGCAGCGCAGGCTGGAGCCGATGCGCCCAAGTCCGATGCCACGAAGAAAAATCATTGGACTCCTGAGGATGTGGTCTACCAGGAGGATGCGGGGCAGTTCCGAATTTCGCCGGACGGGCGATTGGCGTTGTGGGTCAAAGGCACGGCGGATAAAGAAAAGGATTTGCGCGTCAGCAATCTGTATCTTTCCAATTTGAATGACGGCAAGGAAGTGCAGCTCACGCGCGGGACGGACGAAGTCTCGCAGCCGCGCTGGTCGCCTTCGGGCGAGATGCTTGCTTACCTGAGCACTCATGCGCTGCCCAAGCCGAAGCCGGACCTGGCGCCCACGCAATTGTGGCTGCTGAATGCGGCGGGCGGCGAACCGTGGGCGGTGACGGAATTCGAGCGTGGTATCCAGCAATTCCAGTGGCTGGACAACGACACGGTCATTTTCAGCGCTGAAGAGGATCCCACTCTCTACGAGCGGCAGACGAAAGAGCGCAAAGACGATTCAAACGTGGTGGACGATACGGCGCACAGTGCGCCGGTGCGGCTGTACAAATTTTCGGTGAAGGACAAGAAAGTCACACGCCTGACGGACAACGACGATTGGATCGAGCGGTTTGAAATTTCGCACGACAAAAAGAAAGCCGTCGCCGTGGCGCGCCGGGAATTGAGCTTCGCGTGGGACCAGAAAATTCCGCCGGTGACGTACATCGTGAACCTGGCGACCGGTGAACGCACACAGGTTTTCGCGAACGAACGCATCCAGCCGGTTGACATCACCTGGGCGCACGATAATTCGGGATTTTACGTGGTCGCGCCCTATTCCGACGATCCGCGCTTTCTGGTGGCGACTGTCGAACGGCTTTATTTCTATGACTTGGCCGCGGGAAAATCCAGCGAGGTGAATCTCGACTGGGATCGCGGCTTCGCGCGTTCGCTGGAAGCGACGAACGATGGCTTTATCGCTCTGCTGGCCGACGGCGTGTACACCAAGCCAGTGCGATTCACGCGTCATGGCGGCACATGGTCGCGCAAATCCATCACCAGCGAGGATGAAAAACACTGTTTCAGTTTTGTTCTGGGCGAAGACGGCAAGACGCTGATTTACGAGCATTCCAGCGCCAGCGTGCCGACGCAATTCTTTCGCGCGAAGCTGGACGGCACGAAGATCAGTTCGCCACTGCAAATCACAACCTTGAATCCGGGCTTCAAGGACAAGCCCATCGCGAAAACGGAAGTTTTACAGTGGAAGGGCGCAAACGACGACGACGTGGAGGGTATCCTCTACTATCCGGACGATTACAAAGCAGGCAAAGCCTACCCGCTGATTGTGGCAACGCACGGCGGGCCTGCCAGCGCGGATCACGACCAATGGTCCGAACGCTGGGGCTATGCGCCGAATCTGATGACGCAGAAAGGCGCGTTCGTGCTGAAGACGAATTATCACGGCAGCACGGGATACGGGCTGAAGTTCGTCGAGTCGATTTGCTGCGGAAAATATTACGAGCTGGAAATTCCGGATATCGAGCGCGGCGTGGACAACTTGATCGCCAAAGGTTATGTGGATCCCGAGCAGATCGGTGCAGCGGGCTGGTCCAACGGCTCGATTCTTTCGATCCAGTTGACCGTCACCAATCCCGACCGTTACAAGGCGGCTGTGGTAGGCGCCGGAGACGTGGAATGGCTGAGCGATTGGGCCAACGTGGATTTCGGCGAATCGTTTGACCATTATTATTTCGGAAAAACGCCGCTCGAAGATCCGCAGCTTTATCTGGAGAAATCGCCGCTCTTTAAAATGGACAAGGTGAAGACGCCCACGCTGATTTTTTTTGGCACCATTGACCGCCAGGTGCCCACGGAGGAGGGCTGGACGCACTACCGCGCGCTCTACTCGATTGGCAAGGCCCCGGTGAAATTTATCCTGTTTCCGGGAGAAGCGCACGGGCCGCGGAAGTTGACGCACCAGCTGCGGAAGATGAATGAGGAAGCCGCGTGGTTCGATGCGTATTTGTTCAAGACCAAGCCGGCGGAAAACGAAGCGCTGAAGAAAGGCTCGCCGCTGGACGTGGCGTTGAAGCGGGCTACGGTGCGGAAATCCGGATCTTACTACGGCCTGGCGTTTCATCCGCCTGCGACGCCGGAAAATCCTGCGCCGGATGTGCTGGTTCCCGAAACGGTGAAACGCGGCGCGATCGAGATTGGGCGGTTTGAAATTACGCGGGCGCAGTTCGCGGCTTTCGACAAGAACTACAAGTTCAACGCCGGCATGGAAAATTATCCGGCGAACGGCATCACGCTGGAGCAGGCGCGGGGATATTGCAAATGGTTGAGCGATTTGACGGGTGAGACGTACCGACTTCCGAACGAGAGCGAAACGGGTGATTTCTACAAAGTGCGTAGCGGTGAGAATACGCTGGATTATTGGGCGGGCTACGCGCTCAATCCGGCGGACGCGCAAAAGCTCGACGCTGAGATCAAGGAATTGGCGGGAGATGCGCCGCTGCTGCGCGAGGTGGGAAGTTTTGCGGCTGAAGGAGATGAAGGCGAGGAACTGGTGTTCGACCTGGGCGGGAATGTGGCGGAGTGGGTGGTTGCCGCGGACGGCTCGGGCAAGACGCTGGGCGGTAGCGCCGACCGCCCCGCGGATGGCAAAGCGCAGTATCGCGCTGCGGATCCGGCTTACACTGGATTTCGCGTGGTGCACATCGCTCCGCCTGCAAAGCCTGCGACCGCTGCGGAGCCACCGCGACAGTAACTTCTGCGAGCGCGAGCCGAATGCTCGCCCACCGCAGCCATCCAGATTGGCACTTGCGGCGAATGGCGCGGCGATTTACGCTCGATGCATGACCGAACCATTCAGCCCCACAGGACGCACCAAAGTTCAGCGCCTACCCGACCGCGGCAAGTACGATCGCGAAACGGTGTACCGGATTCTTGATGAGGGATTCGTGTGCCATGTTGGCTTCGTCGTGGATGGCCAGCCGTTCGTGATTCCCACGAACTACGCGCGCGTGAGCGACACGCTGTACGTGCACGGTTCGTCGGCCAGCCGGATGTTGCGAACGCTCGCGGGCGGCGTGCAAGTGTGCGTCACGGTGACGCTGCTGGATGGATTGGTGCTGGCGCGCTCGGCTTTCCACCATTCGGCCAATTACCGGTCGGTAGTGATGCTGGGCCGCGCGATGCCGGTGGAAGATAGCGGCGCAAAGAATCGCGTGCTGGAAGCGTTTACGAATCACATTGTGCGGGGGCGCTGGGATGATGTCCGGCCGCCGACGGAGATGGAATTGAAAGCGACGTCGGTGCTGGCGTTGCCGCTGCAGGAGGTGTCGGCCAAGGTGCGCACCGGCCCGCCGAAAGATGACGAAGAGGATTACAAGCTGCCGATCTGGGCCGGCGTGCTGCCCTTGCCCGTGGTGCCGGGCGCGCCGATCCCAGACCCTCGATTGCATGCGGGCCTCCTGCCGCCGCAGAATGTGCTGGAGTATTCGCGAAATGGCGATGGAAGAGACGCTAAGTAGGATTCGCTCCGCTGCGTCGAACGCGGGAGCGCGTGACGAGCGGGCGCGGCAAATCGCCGACGCAATTCGCGCGCTTGGTCGGTATCGTTGGGTGGGAGTTTACGATGTCAACGCCGAGCTGGTTTCGATCATTGCGTGGAGCGGCCCGGGCGCGCCCGCGTATCCCACGTTTCCCGTGACCAAGGGACTGACGAGCTCGGCGATTCGGGAGAAGTCGCCCGTTGTGGTGGGTGATGTGCACAGCGATCCACGTTACTTGACTGCGTTTGGCAGCACGCTTTCGGAGATCATCATTCCTATTCTGGATCCGCGGGATTCGCGCGTCATCGGCACAATTGACGTGGAGAGCGAGGAGGCGAATGCATTTTCCGCGACGGATCAAGAGCGCTTGGAGCGAAGCGCGAGCGCCGCGCTCGCGCTTTGGGTTGATGCTTGATCCCGCGCACAGTTTTGCGCGCCGCAGGCTGGCTCTGTTAATTCTCTTTCTTTCGTTTCCCCTGCGAGCCCACGCCGCGCAAGCGCCGGATGCCGCGGTTGCCGGATTCACAGCTGGTTCCTACCGTAGCCCCAGCGGCGAGGCCATGGCCTATCGCCTGTTTGCGCCGCCGGATTACGACACCGCGAAAAAATATTCCATTGTCTTATGGTTGCACGGCGCCGCGGGGCGCGGTGCGGATAATTTTTCGCAGCTGGCGGGCGGAAATTCCGCAGGCTCGCACTTCTGGACCACGCCGGAAAATCAGGCGAAGTATCACGCGTTTGTGCTCGCGCCACAGGTGGATGCAACCAAGGGATGGGCGCGGCCGCATACCAATACGCCGCCCGTGGCGATCCGCTTGGCGCTTGAGATTCTGGATTCGATCGAGAAGCAGTACAGCATTGATCGCGCGCGCGAGTATGTTGTGGGTCAATCCATGGGCGGCGAAGGCCTGTGGGCGGCGCTTTCGGTCGCGCCGGAGCGATTTGCGGCAGCGATTGCGCTATGCGGATACGGCGATGCCTACATGATTCCACGCGTGGCGAAAGTTCCGGTTTGGATATTTCAAGGCGAGGAAGATCCGCTGGTGCCGGTCACACGCGCGCGGGAATGGGTCGCGGAACTGCGCAAGGCTGGCGGCGCTCCGAAGTACACGGAGTATCCCAGCATCGGGCACGACGTGTGGGACGTGGCATTCGGCGAGCCGGGTCTCGCGGCGTGGTTGTTCTCGCACCAATCCGGCAGGATTGATTCGCAGCCAGTACCCTAGTGGCAGCCGCAGCCACCGCCTCCGCAACAGCCGCCAGCACCGCTGGAGGACGAGGAAGGGCCGGCGGCGGATTTTCCGTTCGATGGCGAAGCGAAGACCGATAGCTGAATGGTATGTTTCGCGCTCGAACATTTCGGGCAGGTGATCGCCTGTGATTGGCTCAGCACGATGCGCTCGTAGCGCTCGTTACAATCATCGCAAACGTATTCGTAAATGGGCAAAATCAAACTCCTTTGCGGTTCAACGGGGAATTCATTATAGCTCGAAAAGCCTCGCGAGTTAGTCGTACCAGTCGGTCCAAAGGGCTGCACTCCTATAGACGTAGCTGAATAGCAACATCCAGACGAATACCACAATGAGTGCGATTCCCACCGCTAATGGCCGCGGCCGCAGACCCCAGTCTAAGCCGTTTTCCGATGGACGCGAAATCCAACGCAGCGCAAGCAAAGCAGGAAGACCAAGACAGGAGAGCGCTACGACGAGTGTCACCAGGAAGTCCGACCATTGCAGGACCGTTCTCATCCAGAGGGTTGCCCCTGCAATATTCTGACACCCGAGGGAAGAATTAGTTCCTGCCCCAGTTGCGGCGCTGAAGCGCGCTAGTCCAACAACACAACAGCCCCGGATTGCGCCGGGGCTGTTGGGCTTGCTTACCCTGCGGAGATGGTTGCGTTAGTCGCCGGCTACTGCTGCTTCAGCTTCGGGCTTTTCGACTTTGGCTGTGCCGTTACCGTTGGCGTGGCCATTGCCATTCGCCGGGGCGATCTGCACTGGCTTCACCGCTACGCCGGGAACCGCGCTGAGGATCTGCTGCATCGAGCCAATCTGCACGACGGGCTCGGTGGACTTCTTCAGCACGAGCTCTTCGTAAATGCGGCGAACCTTGGCGGCCTCTTCGAACGCCTTCTTGCGGCGAATACGGTCTTCTTCGGCCGCGGTCACCGGAATGTCGTGTTCCAGGTGGCGAACGCGCGCGGCGTCTTCGGAATCAATGCGGAGCGAGTGCTCGTAGCTCTCCAGATTGACCTTCTTGCCTTTGGCGAAGACGTCGTGCTTGCCGTGTTCCTTGTACCACTGGGCGACGGTCGCGTTCTTGTGCATGTTCTCGATGATTTTGCGCCAGCCCACGCCGGTGTTGTACGCGCAGAAGGAAATCTCACCCTGCTGCGTGGCGTAGGGAATGATGCACATTTCGGTGCGGCGGAAATCGTAATTGAAAAGGTCCTGGAACCACATGCCGGCGATAAACAGGAAGTTCCAAGGATCTTCCTTGCGGCGCTTCATGGCATCTTCGAACGTGCGGTCGCCTGAAACCTTACCGTATTTCTTGTCCGCGTTTCCAGAAAGCGCGTACGTCTTATCGAATTTCTTCCAAAGATCCTTCAGCCGCAAGCTGGGCGGCCCCTGGAAAGGACTGTAATTCTTCAAGACGGCCATCGCCATCATGAAGTTGGAGAATCTCTTGCCGCGCGCTGCGTCGGTAATTGCCGCGACGTCCTTGGTCAATTGTTGCGCGTTCAGGAAGCGCGGGACCGGCGCCCATTCCTTGGTTTCCTTGTTGATCATCAACGCTGTGCCGACGCCGCAGTTCGGGTGGCAGCCGCAGGAGAGCGAACCCCACTGCGAATCTGGCCCGTGTACCAAATCGGAGAAGCCCGCGAACGTGCTGATGAAGGAAATCGGGAACCAGTCGCGGGTAGGCTCGACTTTGCCCACTTGCGAGCTGACATCTTTTGCCAAGTGCGAAAGCGTGTAGCGCTGGCGGATACGGCGTTCCGGAGTGATTTCCTCGTCGCGTCCGGTGAAGGAAACGGGCTGGAAGGACACGAAGGAAATTTTCTTGGGGTTTTCCATGGCGAACTTCACGATCGGGCCTACTTGATCGTTGTTCACGTTGTTCACGATGGTGGTGACCAGCACGATTTCGATGCCGGCTTCGTGCATGTTCTCGATGGCGCGAAGCTTCACATCAAACAGGTTGCCGACCTGGCGGTGGCTGTTGGCGTCGTTGCCGATGCCATCGAACTGCAGGTACGCATAACGCATGCCTGCTTCGAAAGCTGCCTTGCAGAATTCCTTGCTCTTGGCGAACTCGATGCCGTTGGTCGCCGCCTGCACGCTGTTGTAACCCACTTTGCGCGCGTAACGCACCGCATCAATAAAGCGCGGGTGCATGGTGGGTTCGCCGCCGGAAAACTGCACGGACATCTGACGGCGGGGCTTGATCTTGGTGGCGTTCTCCAAAATTTCCTGAATTTCTTCCCAGCTCAGTTCGTGAACGTAGCCCACCTGGTTCGCGTCCATGAAGCAGGGATCGCACATCATGTTGCAGCGGTTGGTGAGGTCCACGGTAAGAACGGAACCGCGGCCGTGGCGAACCGTGCTGGAACCGTGGCGATGCAGGCCTTCGTCGTTGTGCGCCGGAATGTCGCGTCCGGGGAAATTCTTCTCAATCCATTCCAGGAACTTGGCATCCACGGCCATCAAGTCTTCAAATTTGCCGTGAATGGCGCATTCTTTCACCATCCAGACCTGGCCATCGCGCTCGATGATCTGCGCCTTGATTTCGCCGACCTTCTCATGCACGAGGTCAGTCCAGTCCTTTTTCCCGTTGATGATCAGATCGCGAGCTTCGCGCACGCAATCGGGGCAGAGCGAATCCGTAGTACGCGGCCAGCCAAGCGTCGGCTTGGATTTCTCCCATGATTTCAGCAACGGCTTATCGGACCACTTCGGCGTGAAAGAAGGGTTCGGATTAAATTTATTGAAGTACTGAATCGTGTTGTAAGTGACGCCGGCCGTCTTACACAGCGCCCAGTCAAATGATTTCCAAAGTTTCGTACTCACCGCGTTCGCCATAATTCCACCTCTCCCTTTCGAACCAACGCCGACCAGCCCTTCGATTCCCCCGAAGGTTTGCCCCGACGGATGACACTCATCCGTAACCAGTTACAGTACCAAGGTTTGCATGATTTCTAAGTGGACGTCTAGGAGGGTGCGTCTAAAGGTGCAATTTGGGGGCTGAATGGCAACCAGGAGCAGCCAATGGAGAGGCCGAAGTACCAGCCGGACTATGTTTTAGCGCTGTTTTCAGTCCAGATTGAGGGGGGTGCGCAGAACACCGATCGCGAAATGCGCCAGATGCGGAGCATCGTCGTCGAGCTGGATCCAGCGGACCACGCAGTGGTCCTTCAGATACTGCGAGACTTTCGCTTCGCCTATTCCCAAATGCTCGGCGAGTTTCGTCTTCAGGCCGCTGTCAAAGGACGGGCGCCCGCCGCGAACGGGTTTGGTCGTGCTGCGTCCGCTGCCGCGCGCGAGATTTCCCAGGCCGACGCGCAGCGTCTGGCAAGCCTCGATATAATAGGAAGTGATCTGATCGGAATCCGAAAGCAGGAAAACTCCCGGACCAGCCGGAGCGGAATCCGATTCGTCCAGGCGATGCAGCGGGCTGGAAACCAGGCGGCGCAGCATGGATTCGAGTTTGGACATGCGCGAAGCCAGGGCCGGATCGCCCGCGCGGCCGTGCGCGGTGCGTTCGGAAGGCAGCATGGGAGCGGCTTGTTCGGCGTGCACGCCGGATTCCGGTTCATGCGGCGCAATCGCAGCGGCCGGAACGCGCTCAAAGGTTTCCGTGTGAGGGGAAGGCCGAGGGGATGGCTGAAATCGCGGGGCCGGTGCTCGCGTAGGCTGTGCCGTCGACGATGGCACGAGAGCGGCGCTAGACTCCGCGTATGCTTGCGAAGGCAAGCCGGCTGGGGCGGGAGCGCCTTTGCGACGGCGGCCACGGCCACCCCGGCGTCCGCGGCGGCGTTTTTTCTTGCCGTTTGCATCGGTGTCGGCCACGCCTGCGCCTGTGGGAGGCGTGGCATCGGAAAGATGCACAACCTCAACTTCGATCGCATCGCCCGTGTAGTCCACCGAGTCTTCTGGAATCTCACCGAGCGCCAAGCGCGGTTGCGACTCTTCTGAATCTCCCGGGCCGCTGTCGTGGTCGCGCGACTCGGTTTCAGTGATGTTTGCTGCTGCAAACGTAGGCTCGGGACTCGGTTTAGCTCCCGCCACGGGAATCGGCGCGCCCAATCGCGCCAGAGCTTCCTCGGCCTTTTTCTTCCAATCAGCGCGGCGGAATCGTTCCGCTGCAATTGTGTACCACTTCACGGCGTCCTCGTTTCGTTCGGCTTTTTCTGCGACGGCTCCCAGCTCCCAGGCCACCATCGCGTCGTGTGTGCGCTGGTACAGCTCGGAAAGTTTTGCCGGTGCGTCGGCGCTGTTCTTCGCCTTGCGAATACGCGCCTGAATTTGCCGCCAATCAGCCATGGCCGCATTGTAGCAGCCGATTCGGGGATAGGCTAATGAAAGCGATGCCGGCGAGCAGGTCTTGGGCCAATTACCGCGGGAACTACGTGAATCTGGCCCAGCACCGGGCGGTCTTTCGAAAACATGCTGGATCCGCTGAGATCGTCCAACAGCATGCAAGCCTGTGCTATTCTTCAGCCAAAATATGACGAAGATTTCATCGGAGGACATTCGCAAGGAAGTTCATCGCTTCTGGGCCATCTTGTCGGGCAACCTCGCGGACAAGCTGGAGGAGATGTACTCGCCTACCGCCATTGTTTTCACGGGTAAAGCCAAACGTAGCGAGTCGGCGAAATTGGTGACTTCTCCGCCGCGTAAACGCGACGGCTTCTCAAACCACGCTTGCGATTACTTACGCTGCGTTACGGTTTGAAGGACTTATCCGAGCCCTTTGAAGAATAATTTGAGCACTAACTACATCACGCGG
>JABCZJ010000006.1 GCA_013289715.1 Acidobacteriota bacterium
TTCGCGTCCAGCCTTGCGACTGGCCACGCATGACTCGGGGACAGGATGGCTCGCTACGCCTTTCCTGTATGGCTCTTTCATCCACGACTCCAAGCCGGTTTATCCCGGCGCACTCAACAAACTGCTATTCTTAAGCGCAAGACCTTGTTAGTTCGATTGCCGTAAAATGGTTCTTCTTCGCCTCGCTCGAATCGCGCGGAACTTTCGGCTCACCGATTACGGAACTTTCAAGAATCAATTCTGCGATCCGTGTTCGGAATGCGATGGCAACCTCCGTAACGTTGCTGAACAATTCAAACCAATCAACTAGCGAAATATTTAGCAATTTTCTGCGCCGGAGGAGTGGGCGGGTCACCGTAGTAAGGGGATAGCTCGCTCGGCCCAAAGCCAGCGAACGAGGTGATCGTCGGGCGGTCGATTGCGATCGAGCTCGCAGAAATATAGAGCTTCTCGACCAAGGGCGTCGAGTACGAACCTCCTGGCATACATAACGAGCCACTGGGATCGGCGCTAGCCGAAGTGATCTCTGAGGAATTCAGAATGCCAGGGAGCAGCTGGTTGTATTGCTCCATTTAGATGGATCAAGATTCTTATTGACTGAAGAGTATTTGCGGCATAATCACAGAGTCGTGAGGAGAGAGGGATATGGCCAGGGAAGCTAGAAAGCAGATCGGACTAAATATGCGGGCCACACTCTACGATGACCTGACTAAGCTCGCGAAGGACAACGGCCAGACGACAACGTATGTCTTGGAACAAGCCGTAGAACATTACATTCAGTTTGTCGCTCCAACTCAGAGCGTCGTACGTCCAGAGATTATGGCGCATGTGCGCCGGTCGGTAAATAAGAACCGAAAGCTGCTTCAGCTTTTGGCTCAGTAGATGCCGTCACGCATTTACCCAACCGTAGCTGAAACCATCGAAGCTCACCGCCTGCTGATCGAGGAATTCGGGGGACTCCAGGGTATTCGAGATAAGGGACTACTAGAGTCCGCCGTTTTGCGTACACAAAACGGTTATTACGGAAACCTTATCGAGCAGGCATCGGCTTTGATGGAATCGCTCACAAACAACGACGCCTTCCTCGATGGGAACAAGCGGGTCAGTTTTGTCATCACCGACGCCATGCTCCGCGCGAACGGATATTTCTTGGATGTCCAGCCAGATGAAGCTCACAAACTCATCACCGAAGCATTGGAGAAAAACGCGTTTCGTTTCCTGATGATACGCGACTGGATAGGTTCAGTTGTGAAACCTCTTGACGTCGAGTAATGCAGAAGGACGGATGTCGAGCATGTCATTGTGAAAATAGCGGGTCATTTGTTCGCCCACGATACAATCCTCCGTAAGGCATGTCTCGAACTACTAAACCCGGCTGATGGTGAGCGTCTCGAGGAAACGAATGCACAAACTGTTGCCAACTTCTTCGGGATATTTAGTCGATTAGACCAAAGCCGTAGGTATCGAGAATTGTCGCAAGAAGCAGCGCATGTTGAGGGTCAAGCAAAGATCCGGCGTTCGTTAACTGCAAAACGGAATCGGAAAAATCGAATAAGGCGCAGGCATTCCTAGCGGTATCGTGGCGCGCAGGATAGACAAGACCCGCGGGTTTTGAAGGATGAATGCGCAACGCAGCGGACCAACGCTGGGCTACCCGGTGGGGACCACTCAACAGACGAGCATCCGCACCGATTCGCGCGAGACCGCCCGAAGCCGCTAGATCAACGAGATTCAAAGGCTCCGTCATTTCGAGATAAGAGAGGTGACGTTGTGCGAGTGCCCGTCGAGTTACAACTCGGATTCCGGTGTCGTGGCCGAACGTTTCGATGAAAGCGCAATGCTCATCGAATCCCACGTACAACACTCCGAAACTTCCATCCGGCGCGTCAAAACGGTTCCCGCCGGTCCTGCCGAAAAAGACTGGCCCCGTGCTTCGATTGTGGATACGCGAGAAGACTGTTCCAGGCGTGATCTTGACGAATAAGGGAGACCGACCACCAAGGTCACTGGGCGGCTCTGGGTGCTCGCCAGGAAAGTCCGTCACGCAGCTCCTTGCTCACCGTAGCTTGCCGCTGCCACAAGGACGGGTTCCGCTTTCCCGGACCGGAGCATTTCGAGAGGACTACTTCCCCCCAGCCGATCGTTGGCATTGACGAAGAATGCCAGCTGCATCCAGGGATCATGATTGCGTAGTCGATCGAGTACCGTCTCCAAGTTGGCGAGCGTCTTGCCGCCTTCGAACTGCCAAATCGGATAGGCGTATCCCCGTCGGCCCTGCGTCAGACCGATAAGGCGATTTTGACGGCGACGCTTGTCTACAGCTTGTCGCGAGATACCTAGAACCTTAGCCGCATTCTCACCCTTGAGCATGCCACCTGACTTCTCAACAAGACTTTGTTGTCGCTCGACACCGCGCAGTCTCGCCGTCGCGAGCGGATCATTGGCGGCGATTTCCGGGGCCAGGGATCGCGCCGTCAATGCTTCTAAAATCACCATAAAGTCCGTGGAGGCCGCACTCGCCTCGTCAATAAGCTCCTTCGGCAGCGCCTTCTCTAGTTCTTCCAGCGCGTGAATACTTCTAGAAAAGAATATCGGGTGCCTCGCCATCTGAGTAGGGGTTAGTCTGCCTTTGAGAGGGTGAGCGAGGTTAGTGGATACCTTGAACTCGAAAAGCAAGACCCGACCATCGACCTTGGCCTTGACATCGAAATCGTCCAAGAGCAGGTGAAACTTCCGCCCGGCGCGCTCGCAAGACAGCTCGTTCTTGAACAATTGGAGTCGGACATTGGGCCCTGGCTGAGACCACATCCGCAAGCGATCTTCAGAATTTGAGGGCTGTGAAAAACGCACGTGGGCTGGCAGCCTGTTGTGGCTTTGGCCCCACCAGTTCGTCAAGGCTTGCCGAATCTCCTTGAGGGACTTTGGACGAATCCTAGTCGATTGGGCAGGCACGCTACGCTCCTCGGTTGACAAAGTTACATTACACAATCAACACTAGTTTGTCAACCAATCAGAAGTCCCGGCCCTGGCGATAGCGAGATTTGGCTGAAGTGGCCAACCGACTTCCTATTTTCGCCAAATCTAACTAAGCCATTGCGCCGGTTGCGTTTCTGAGTTGTGAGGAGCCCATGTACTGTTGCAATGTTTATTCCACTTTTCGGGTCAGTTCATCATGACCCGTAGGGAAACTGGTCCCATGCTTCGCGGCCGCGTCTCGAACGACCGAAGGTTGCTCGAAGTTAGAGGAATTTAGTCTTCAATTCCGGTGCCACAACAACTTCGGTTTCTGGACTACTTGGGGTATGCTTCATGGCGACCTCAACAAGCACGCCAAGTAAAGATTCGATTTCCTGCTTGACAAAATCTAGTTAATGCTATAGGTATAGCGTTGAGAGACGGAAAGTTTACGACGGCAGAAGCAGCTGAAAAAGTCGGAATCCATCAGGTAACACTTCAACGATGGATTAAGTCGTGCAGAGTCCGCGCACCGAAGCCAACACTTATTGGAGCCGTCGGCTATCGTCTCTGGTCTTTGGGGGATATAGAGGAGTTGAAAGCGATCAAGACTGCGCAGTACCGAAGGCGCGATCGTCACAAGAAAGATCAACCGAAATGATTGAGCGGGCCGCGATGGTGTTCAAGCACCGCCGCGGCCCTGACCAAAGTCGCACGTCTGAGGTGCAACGATGGCTGCAAGCGAAGTTATCTTGTTCCTATTTTGGGCGCAACTCTCACTAGGCTTGGCGTTTCCGGCCCTGCCCCCACCCGAGCCGGTTGCTGAATCTCCTCCTCACTGAAAGCTGTTGAAAGCACCTTTCTTTTGGTCGGATTTTCGATCACCGCGCTACATGTGTGCTTCGACGGATGGAACGGCACGGTTGACGCTCCTCACCGAGCGAAACGATTCGATTCCGGGAGTCACGCCCTACGCCTGGAAAAGGAATTAGCCCAATGGACCTACATGTTTATGAAGCCTTGTTTCGATTCAATCAGGGACTCGACCAAGCGCTTACATCGCTCGACATCCTCGAAAAGTTGGCTTTGGAATCTCCTAGTTGCATAACCAAAACCCGCACGAATCCGAGCGAACCGCGCACGTACGCCAACAACCAATCTGATTCCAAGATCGCGCAGAAGGAGCAGAAGGAAGAGAACAACTTCTACCACGTTCGGCGGAACCGCGAGAAGGCCGAGGAGTGTCCCAACAAGATTTACTGCGAATTGAAAACCCGTGAAGAGCTTAGGCAACGGCACGGTTTGCCGCCGAGGATCGTGATCCCGCCTTGGACCCAGTCCGATTACGATCGCATTCTGGTCATGCAAAACGCCGCGTCCTCCTCGCTCCCGATCCACCCCGAACAGCCTCGGATCCCAGGTGACAGCGAACAGAAAAACCAGAAAGGAGGTATGCCGACGTGAAACAAACTGCTTACGAATTGCTCGCCCTACTCGACCGCAATCTTCGCGAATCCGTCGACCTCTTTAGGCAGCTTGCTGAGTGTCCGGGTCAGAGGTCCGATGTGCTGACGCCCCTCTCGAACGAGGTTCAATACGTGAGGGCACAGGCGGGCTTCGAAGTGACCGCCGAAGCCAGCGATTTCGAGCAGGAGCAGGCGACCCATTGGTCCCGCATCCACCACAAGCACGAAATGTGGCTCAAAGATCCGGACGACGTGTTTTTGGATGCCGAGGAACGCGACGAGCAGCGCAAGAAGCAAGGGCTTCGCCCGCGGATCGTCATCCTGCCTTGGTCCGCTGAGGAGGAAGAGAAGCTTCTCGCCGTGAAAAGAGCGCAGGCCGCAAAGACGCGTAAGGCAAGACGCAAGCGAGCCTCCTCACCGAAGGCAATTGTGGAGAGGAGGAAAAAATGAAGGTCCATCTCCTCCAGGAACTGCTCTCGCTAAGCCAGGTGTTCGACCATTGCATTCGTGGCCTTGAGCGCACGAAAACAGGGCCTCACACAGCGTGATTTGATCTCGGAATTTGGATCCGAAAGCGGCGTCTCCATGTTTTTGACGAAACAGCGGAAGCGCACATTGCAGCAAGTACGGAAGCTAAGCGCACGCTTCAAACTTCCTGCTGACGCTTTTATCCAAAGCGAATAGCCGAGGTCGTCTGGCTCTCTGAGAATTCAAGGGTGCCCGTCATGCCGCCACTCCCGTAGTGGATTCGCAAGAACGTCGTGAGCAAGCTGTAAAGCTATCCAACTGAGATTGCACGCCTGAGGGCGGCAGAAGTTTGTGCGTGTGAACGAACCGAACCCAAACCGTGCGTACATGCGGGCCTCATTCCTCAGCGTACGTTATCCGCACCGTCACTGTATGCGCGTGGGCCCGATTAGGCACGGAACGGGTCGCTATTGGAGGTAATCCTCTGGTGTCAAGCTCGCTCGCGCCGCTGGGCGCAGGAATCTCATTGAGCAGCGAAGGCGAACTCCATTATAATTGCATGATTTGCCAGGATAGAGGGAGCCACAGACAGTCATGTTGAAAAGCATTCAGCAACGGGACCTGGAACGAAATCGCTGGGTCAAGGTCGGGATGAGCGTCCTGCTAGGGGTCATCTGCTTGAGCATGCTGACCTACCTGATCCCGGGGATGGGCAGCGCCGCGTTCACCAATAGTCCCGATGCCATCGCCACCGTAGGCGGGCAGAACATCACCGCCACAGACGTGCAACGTCAGCTAAACACAGCGCTCCACGGCCAGTCGCTCCCGGACGTTTACAAAGCGATGTACGCGAAACAAGTTCTGGACCAGATGATCCTGAAACAAGCGCTCACGGTGGAAGCGCAGCGCCTCGGTATCCGCGTTACCGACCAGGAACTCTCGGATCGAATTAAGCAGATTCTCCCGGCTGCCTGGAACGGCGACACTTGGCTCAAAGACCGGTACACCACCGAGGTCCAGACTCGCACCGGCATGACCATTCCGGAATTTGAGGATTTTCTGCGCGACCAGATGCTGGAAGACAAGTTTCGGCAGCTGGTCACGGATGCAATTACCGTTAGCCCCGCCGAAATACAGGCAGAATATCGCCGGCGCAACGAAAAGGTTCAGATCGAATACGTGCTCGTGAAGCCTGCTGAACTTGCGCCCACGATCCAGCCGACAGATGCGGATTTGTCGGCCTACTACACCAAGCACGCGGGACTCTATCAGGTGCCGGAGAAGCGTTCCGCGCGTTATGCCCTGCTAGACCTCGCGAAGTTGCGCGCCTCGACCACGGTCGGTGACGATGCGCTCCATGCCTACTACAATTCCCATATTGACGAGTACAAAGTCGAGAATCGCGTCCACGTCGAGCACATTTTGTTCAAGACGGTCGGCAAGACGGACGCCGAAATCGCGGAAATCCGTCAGAAGGCCGAAGACGTTCTGAAGAAGGCAAAAGGCGGCGCGAATTTTGAAGACCTCGCGAAGAAATTCTCCGAAGATGATGGCACGAAGCCCAAAGGCGGCGATCTGGGCTGGATCGTTGAAGGCCAGACGGTACCCGAATTTCAGCAGGCTGCCTTCACCCTTCCCAAGGGGTCCATCTCGGACCTGGTGAAGACGCAGTACGGTTTTCACATCATCAAGGTTCTGGATCACGAACAGGCGCACACCAAATCGTTCGACGAAGTCCGCAGCACGATTGAGCCGACTGTGCTCGATGAAAAAGTCAGCGCCGCGGCGAACGACATCTCCGAGAAGATGGCTTCCGCCATTCGCCAGTCGAATCACCAGCCGCTCGACGATCTGGCGAAAAAGTTCAATCTAACCGTGGGCGAACTGCCTCTCGCCTCCGCCACAGATCCGCTCGGGGCCTTCGCGAATTCTCAAGACGTGCGCACTGCGCTATTTCAGCTTCGCCCCGGCGAATTAAGCCAGCCGATCCAGACTCCGCAGGGTTTCGCGATTGTTACACCGAAAGACATTCAAGCCGCGCACCAAGGCACCTTCGCAGAATCTCGCAGCCGCGTTCTCGCCGACTATCAACAGGAGAAATCGCTCGAGCTTGCTAAATCCAAGGCCGAAGAGCTCGCTAAAATCGCAAAAGGCGGAGAACCCTTCGACAAAGCAGCTAAGTCCCTCAACCTGGACGTCAAGACCTCTGAATCGCTGTCACGCACCGGATCCATTCCAGACGTTGGCTCCGGCCAACTACTCGATGCGGCTTTCACCATGCCTGTAGGTCAGGTGAGTGACGCGAGCAACGTAACCGGTAACTGGCTCGTCTATCGTGTCGCTGCTCACGAGCCCGTCAACGACGCTGCAGTGGTGTTGCAGGCCGACCAAATCCGCCAGCAGCTGCTCCTATCCAAGCAGAAAGCAGCATTCGAAGCGTTCCGCGTTGCGCTCGAGGACCGACTCAAGAAGGAAGGGAAGCTGGTAATCAACGCCGACGCAATGAAGCGATTGACCGGCTCGAGATCCTCTTAACGCTCTGAAAATAAAGCAGTTAAATAATTACCACTCTCCTCTTGCTGTCCGTTATCCACTTCGCTAGACTATTTTGATCCGCAGAGCCTGCCCCGTAGCCAGCGGGGTCCTCTTCCCTGAGATAGCTCGGGGATCTAGGGCAAATGCCTCCCAGCCCTATGTCGCTTGGTGTTCAACAGACAGACTTTCTAAGGAGCGATGCTATGGCGCTGAAGAATTCCAGGACAGGCAGGCTTGCAGCGGGTGTTTCGGGAGCAAAGCGAGGCCGTATCCGGACAGGTTCAGCCGAGTCCCCCGGTAACGGGAAGTTGAGGAGCATGATGTCCACCAAGAATGGTACGTCTGGAAATCTGTATCACTGTGCCATGGAGAAAAATCAGAACGGCAAGTACAACATCCGCATCCGTGTGCAATTCGAACGAGGCGGCTGGGACCTGTCGGTCTATTTTCTCGCATCATCCTTTAACGCCGCGATGAAAAAGCTTGAGGAATCCCTACAACTCCTCCAGAAAAGTGAAGAGCGCTTGCGTTTCTGGGGTGTGGAACGCACTGACGATCCAAACCTGGCCGGGGACCTGTTGCAGGAATCCGGCCTGTGGCTCGATCGTCGTCGCGAATTCCCGCGCAAAGTTGCGGAAATGAACGTGGCAAGCGCGCGACCCGTTCCCGCTTCGCTACTCGCTCCGGTCCGGCGCGTTCTCGCCGATTCGGTCTCCCAGGAGCGCGAACGGGCATATTCGGCTGCCGCAGGCGACTAAGAGCGCAAAAAGTCTCGCCAGGGTGGTGCTGGAAAGTCTATTTTTCGCGGACCAGGACTTCGCCCTGCGCCAAAACCACGTCATTAAGCGATAGCCGGTACTTATAAGAGCCTGGATTTAGCCCCGGGCGTATCGGCCCACTGACCAGCCGCACCCCAGGGGGCGCCTGGAACACGTTGGACGAGAACGGGCAACGCTGCGAGTCAAACTCAATCTTGATGTTCCCCGCGTTCGAAATCCATTCGGCCTGATCGCCTGGATCGAGCACTACCACTTCCGGCAAAACACCCACTAGAACGCGCTTCTCCGTCAATTTGTCCTCGATTCAGTTTCTCGTGGAACACCAATGCATTCACAAATCGGAAAGGAGCGACCAAAATCACCGTGACTGGCTTGTCGATAGGCGTGGAAGCCACCCACTCCCGGGAGTCCGCACCAGGATGCAGACGCCCACCAGGGGATTGCCCGCGCATCCCTCAGCACATGCGGCACGCAATCGTGTTTACATCAGGCCCTTTACAGCTTCGACGATATCCCGCGCCGAAATTCCAAACGCATCCACGAGCTCGTCCGGCTTACCCGAATGAGGCATGTCATTCACGGCTACCAACTTGAACTTCGCAGGGGGCGCACCCGCCGCGGCCAAAGCGTGCAATACAGCTTCGCCCAAACCGCCTTCTGGCCAGTGATCCTCGGCAGTCACAAGGCGTCCGCCGCTAGCGGCGACCTCGGCAGCCAGCGCCTTGCCATCCAAGGGCTTCACGCAGTAGAGATCAATCACGCGAGCTGCAATTCCCGCCGCTTTCAACTGATCCGCCGCCTTCAGCGCTTCGTGCAGCGTCACACCGGCTCCGATCAGCGTCACCTTATCGTCCGCGCTCTTCTTGAGCACCTTGAAACCAGGAACAGGGAACTTCTCGTCTTTCGAGTACAGAATGGGCATCTTCGGCCGCGAAGTCCGCAGGTAGTTGATCCCCGGCCGTCGCGCCATGGTCTCCGTGATCCGCTCGGTTGAAACAGCGTCGCTGGGATAAAAAACAGCCGAACCGTGAATCGCGCGGAACATCGCGATATCTTCCAGCGCCATCTGCGAAGGCCCATCTTCGCCGATGGATACTCCGCAATGCGAACCGCACAAATTGATGTTCGCCCGACTGATCGCCGCCATGCGCACGTTGTCATAGGCGCGCGAAAGGAAGCAGGCAAACGTGTCGGCAAAGGGAACCTTGCCGCGCGCCTGCAGTCCCACCGCAACGCTCACCAGATTCTGCTCTGCGATGTAGCCTTGCCAGAAATGGTCAGGGTAGGCGTCGCCAAATGTTTCCGAAAACGTCGAGTTCTTCACGTCGCCCGATATGGCCACCACATGCGGGTTCGCAGCGCCTAGCCGCTTCAACGCAAAGCCGTACGCCTCGCGCGTGGCCACCTTGGCATCTGCCGCATAATCCGGTGGCGGGGGCTCGGGGAAATCCGGCGGCGTCGGCAGAGGAGTGCGCTCGTACGATTTTCCCGGGTCGGGCGGAACCGTCGGTCCACCGCCCAATTCCTGAATCGCCGCCGCAAGCTGTTCCTTCGAGAACGGCTTTCCGTGCCAATGCTCTTTGTCGGCTACCTGGCTGAAGCCGTGGCCCTTGATCGTCCGCGCTACAATCGCCTGCGGCTTGCCCTTGACTGTCTTTGCGCGATCGAGCGCCGCCAGTATGGCTGCCACATCGTGTCCGTCAATTACTTGGGTATCGAAACCTTCCGACTCGAACTTCAGCCGGTAGCGCTCCATGTCGTGCTGGTACATGGTAGGTTCACTCTGGCCCAGCCGGTTGATATCCGCGATCACGGTCAAATTGTCGAGCTTATAGTGCGCCGCGAACGCTGCCGCTTCCCAGACCTGCCCTTCGGCCAATTCGCCGTCGCCCGTTAGCACATAGACGCGCGTCGGACTCTTATCCATCCGCGCACCGATCGCAAGGCCCGCGCCCACCGAGAGGCCTTGGCCGAGCGATCCCGTGGCGGCGTCCACACCATGAATCTTGGGCGTTGGGTGTCCTTCGAGCTCGCTAGAGAACTCCCGCAGCGTCATCAGGCGCGAGACCGGGAAAACTCCCGCTTCCGCCAGCGCGGCATAGAGCACCGGCGCGGCGTGACCCTTGGATAGCACGAAGCGATCGGCGTCATTTGAGTTCGCATTTTTCGGATCGAACTTCATCGCATGGAAAAATACGCCCGCGACCAGCTGGGCAGCGGACATACACGAAGTCGGGTGTCCCGAGCCTGCAGCCGTCGTAGCCATCATTGAATAAATGCTCAGCAGCTTCGCTTTTTCCTTTACTGCACTTACCGTGGCGGCGGAGGGTACTGCGGCAGAAGGTGCGCTCATAACAGCTCCTTTAAGATTGCATTGATCCAGCTGATTTTACCCTTTTCGGCTGTTTCTGGTGAAACTGTAATTTTTGATGCCCGGGCTCGCTCCATCGCCGCACACGATTTGCATTTCGCTCGGACTAAACGTAGAGTTTCGTTTCACGTCACGCACGCCGGGGAAAAACCGCATGGATGCGATCTCGCTCACCGTAAATGGTCAAAAACATTCCGTCGAGGTTTCGCCGGATACGCCGTTGCTTTGGGTCCTGCGCGATACGCTAGGACTCACCGGCACAAAATTTGGCTGCGGCCAGTCGCTGTGCGGGGCTTGTACGGTCCACGTAGATGGGGAGGCCACGCGCTCCTGCACTGCGCGCATCGCAACGGTCGCTGGGCGCAGCATCACCACTATCGAAGGGCTTTCCTCCGACGGCCGACATCCCGTGCAGCAGGCATGGCTCTCGGACCAAGTCCCGCAATGCGGCTACTGCCAGGCCGGCATGATCATGACCACCGCCGCGCTCCTCGCGAAAAATTCCGCGCCCACCGACTCGGATATTGATGAAGCCCTCGGGGGCCACATCTGCCGCTGCGGCACCTACCTGCGCATCCGTCGTGCCGTGCATCAGGCCGCCGCAAAGCATTCCGCTTCGGAGGCCACCGCACCCCTGCCGGCCCCAGCAGGAGCAGGAGGCGCCCGGTGAAGACGCTGCGCACCGCAACAAACACTTCGCGCCGCGAATTTCTGAAATCCACCGCCGCTGGCAGCGCTGGCCTGCTGCTCGCGTTCTATCTACCCGCGAGCGCTTCGACACCCGGAGCACCGGAACAAGACTTCAAACCAAATGCGTACATCGCGATCGATTCCCACGGCGACATTCGCCTGGTCGTGACTCGCTCGGAGATGGGCCAGGGCGTGCGCACGGCGCTCGCCATGATCCTCGCCGAAGAACTCGGCGCGGATTGGTCGCGCGTAAAAATCGAACAGGGCGATTGCGATCCACAATACGGCGACATGACCACCGGCGGCAGCATGAGTATCCGCAGCACCTGGGACCCGTTGCGCAAGGCCGGTGCTTCCGCGCGCGATATGCTGCTCACGGCTGCGGCCCAGACTTGGGGCGTAACGAGGGAGGAATGTAGCCCGACCGGCGACAGTGTGATTGAACACAAAAAAACTGGGCGAAAACTAACTTATGGCCAGCTGGCAGTCAAAGCTGCCTCGGTTCCGGTGCCGAAAGACGTCCCCCTGAAAGATCCCAAGGATTACCGCATCGTCGGCACCAAGCGCGCCCGCGTGGACGGCCAGCACATCGTCATCGGCGAAGCACACTACGGCATCGACACAAAAGTTCCCGGCATGCTCTTCGCCGTCGTCGCGCGCCCTCCGGTTTTCGGCGGCAAAGTGAAAAAATTCGACGCCACTCGCGCGCTGGCTGTCCCAGGCGTCAGAAACGTCTTCGAAGTGCCTGCCGTAGAAATGCCGCCGCTTTTTGGCGAAGAGCGCAAGCCCGATTCCGGCCACGAGCATTATCTGTGGGGCGGCGTAGCTGTCGTGGCCGATTCCACCTGGCAAGCCATCGCCGGCCGTCGCGCACTCACCATTGACTGGGACAACGGTCCCGGCGCGGAAGAATCCACCGAAAAACAACGCGCCACGTTGACCGAACTGCTGAAAACAGACGGCAAGGAACTGAAAAAAATCGGCGACCCTGATGCGACTATTTCATCCGCCGCGAAAACAATCGAAGCCGATTACGAAACTCCGTTTCTCGCGCACATGACCATGGAGCCGGTGAACTCGACCGCCTCCGTCCACGACGGTAAATGTGAAGTCTGGGCCCCCACGCAAAATCCAAACGGTATGGCGACCGCGTTAGCCGGCGTGCTGAATCTGCCGCAATCGGCTCTCACCATTCACATCACTCTAATCGGCGGCGGATTTGGCCGTCGCCTCTGCATTGATTACGGAGTCGAAGCAGCCCTGATCTCGCGCTCGGCAGCCGCTCCCGTGAAAGTTATCTGGACTCGCGATGATGACATTCGCCACGATTACTATCGCCCTATCTCGCACCATCGCCTGCGCGCGGGCCTCGATGCGCGGGGTCAAGTCACCAGCTGGCTGCACCACATCGCCGCTCCCTCTACCGACAGCACCTTCCTCGGCGGCGAAGTTCCCGATACCGGCGGCACCGAAATTGCCGGCACCGGGCTTCCTAGCGGCACAGTCCCGAACTATCTGCTGCAGCAAAGTTTTCTGCACACCGCCGTTCCGCGCGGCTACTGGCGCGCCGTGGATACGAATTGGAATCATTTCGCAGTGCAATGCTTCATTGACGAAATTGCCGCAGCCACGAGCAAGGATCCGCTCGCACTGCGGCGGGAGTTGATCGCGACCAAAGAAAAACCCGCCGGCGGCGGTGATAACGAAGGTGAAACTCCGGTAAACGTTGATCGGCTGCTCGGCGTACTGAATCTCGTCGCGGAAAAATCAGATTGGGGCAAGCCGCTAGCGGCAGGGCGCGGCCGCGGCATCGCCGGACTCTACGGTTTCGGCAGCTACGTCGCCCACGTCGCGGAAGTAACAGTCGCAAAAGATGGCACATTGCGCGTGGACCGCGTCGTCGTCGCGGTGGACTGCGGCCAGGTCATCAATCCGGATCTGGTAGCCGCGCAAATCGAAGGCGGCGTGGTCTTCGGCCTCACCTCCGCGCTCTACGACGAAATCACCATTCAGAACGGCCAGGTGCAGCAAACCAATTTCGATAATTATCCGATGCTGCGCATCGCTGACATGCCCAAGGTCGAAGTCCACCTCGTACCCAGCCACGAACCACCCGGAGGAATTGGCGAGCCCGGCGTGCCTTCGACCGCCCCGGCGGTCGCGAATGCAATTTTCGCCGCCACGGGCAAGCGCCTGCGGCGGCTCCCGTTCCAAACGCAGGAACTCGCAAAGTCTTAGCTTCGGTTCTCGAATCCCGGTTGGCGCCGGGAGTACCGCGATCGAGGAAGCGCCCGCGTAGCTCTCGCTAACTCGTGTCCGAAAGGTCTGCGCCCTTCGCCTCCCGCCCGCTGATCGTCACGATCACGACCAGCACAGCGACGAGCAGCGCTGTCCACGCCAACACCGGCGCATAATTGCCGCCAAAATAATGTTCCGCGAACTTGGCCTGAATCACAGAATTTCGCGAAGCGAGCAGATTGCCCACCTGATACGCAAGCCCGGGAAACGTCCCGCGCACTGCCGGCGGCGAGAGTTCATTCAAGTGCGCCGGAATCACTCCCCATGCGCCCTGCACCATGAACTGCATCAAAAAGCTTCCGCACGCGAGCATCGTAGCGCTGTGAGCGAAGACCCACAGCGGGATCATCGGAATCGTCAACACCGCAGCGATCACGATGGCCTTCCGCCGGCCGACTCGCTCGGACCAGGAGCCAAAGCAGATCCCGCCCAGCAACGCGCCGAAGTTGTACACAATCGCGACCAGTGCCACCGTCTTCGGCGAAAAGTCCCGGTTCTTCTGCAGAAATGTGGGATACAGGTCTTGTGTCCCGTGACTGTAAACATTGAATGCGAACATCAGTACCGTCAGAAAAACGAAAGTGCCCAGATACTTCGCGATGTCTTTCCCCAAGCTTCGCCGCAGCCCGACCGCGCTTCCGCGGCCTTGCCGCCAAGCCGGCGATTCCTCCACTTTCGTGCGAATGTAAATCACCACAAACGCCGGCAGCGCGCCGATCACAAACATCCCACGCCAACCGATGAAATGAAACAGGGTGCCGTACACCAACCCCGCCAGCAGGTAGCCCACGACATAACCTTCCTGCAGCAGCCCGGAGAAAAATCCGCGATTTTCTTTGGGCAGGGTCTCAAACGCCAGTGCGGCGCCAACGCCCCACTCGCCGCCCATCGCAATTCCAAACAGCGCCCGCATGATCAGAAAAACGTGCAGCGAAGGAGCGAACGCGGAAGCGAGCTCGAACACCGAATAGGCGACGATATCGATCATCAGCGCCGGACGCCGGCCATAACGATCGGCAATCATGCCGAAGAGAAACGCGCCTATCGGGCGCATCGCCAGCGTCAGGAAAATAGCCTCTGCGATTGCAGAAACCTGTGCGTGAAATTCCGTGGCAATCGCGCTGACGCAAAAAACCAGAATGAAGAAATCGAAAGCATCCAGCGACCACCCTAGAAAACAGGCGATGAACGTATTGCGCTGGACCGAAGTAAGGCGCCGAAAATGTGCGAGAGGGTCGATCGTCCACTCCGCGAAAAACCGCTTCAGGCGCCTATCGCTGCCGCACGCAATCTTGCTGCGGCGAAATCAGCAGCCTTTAGCCGCGGCGTATCAGCCGCGGAGACGCCACTGCGTCGGAAACTCGCGCCACCTGCGCCATCTCCGCCACATCGTGTACGCGAACGATGTGCGCTCCCTGCAGAATGCTCGCTGTAACGGTCGCCGCTGTACCCCAGATCCTGTCCACCTCGGAGCCAGCGCGCAGTTTGCCCTTTCCCAAAACTCCTCCGATGAAGCTTTTGCGCGACGTCCCCACCAGCAGCGGATAACCCAAATGCGCGAGTTCCGGCAAACGATCCAGCAATTCGCAATTCTGCTGGTAGCTCTTGCCGAACCCAATTCCCGGATCCAGCACGATCTGCGATTTTGCGATTCCCGCCCGCCGCGCCACCGCGACCGCATGCCGCAATCCTGCCGCAACGTCGCGCAGCACATCCCGCGCAAACGGAGTTTTCTGCATCGTGCGCGGCTTCCCGCGCATATGCATCAGCACCAGCGCGAGCTTCCGCCGTCGCGCCACTTCCGCAATCCGGGGATCGTTTCCTAGCGCCGTCACATCATTCACAATCTCGGCGCCCGCCGCCGCCGCCGCTTCCGCCACTTCCGATTTACTGGTGTCCACCGAAATCGGAATTCGAATCTTGCCGCGCAGCTTTTCGATCACAGGTAGAACCCGGCCCAATTCTGTCTCCGCCGAAACGCCCACCGAGCCCGGCCGCGTGGATTCGCCTCCCACGTCCAGGATGTCGGCGCCAGCGCGCTCGATCGCCACGGCCTGCGCCACGGCTGCGTCGGCGTGCAAGAATAATCCGCCGTCGGAAAAACTATCGGGCGTCACATTCAGTACGCCCATCAGCAGCGTGCGTTCACCAAGCACCAGTGTGCGCGCGGGCAACCGCCAGCGAAAGCTGCGACGATGGAACATTGCCCGCTATTGAATCACGGTTTTCATAAAAGCCTAAGCGCAAGCGCACGCATCACGATGGGTCGGGGTTGTCGACGCACAGGGAGGCTTGGAATTACGGCGTCGCGACTACGTAGTACGACGAACGATGAACCACGGCGGGATCTCCGTGATCAATCACTTCCACGCGCAGCTGGTGCCAACCGGCGTGAGGCATCGCATTTGCGTTATTCGCAGGAGAGAATCCCAGGGTGTACTCCGCACGAATCTTCAGCGCAATTTGCCGGAACGTGTTCGCGAGCGTTTCCGCCTCGCGCAGAAAGTACAACTGGCCCCCGGAGCGTCGCGTCAATTCCGCAAGGTATAACGTGTAGGCCGGGATGCCCCACCCTTGCGCTGCATACGTCAGCAGCGTTTGGCTCGCATGCAGTTGCACCCACTCGGGCGTCATGATCTTGGGACGGCCCTCGGTGGACACTGCAAAAACTTCAATGTCGTCCGCAGCCAGCGCCCGCGCCACATCGTCAAATGTCAGCTGATCGCGCGGCCACCCCGCGCGAGGCCCCGCCGTCTTCGGGTCGAGCGTGAGGCCCAGACCGCTGTCCTGCCCATCGGTCAGCAAAACGATGGCTTTCCGCCCGGTGCGCCCCGCAAACAGCTCTCGCGCCGTCAGGAAGACCGCCTCGTAGATATTCGAACCGCCCGTATCCTCGAGCAACGAGCGCGCATCCACACGCGCGACGGCCTTGCGGATCAATCCCCAGTCGCTCGAAAAGGGAAGCTGCAGGTAGGTGTGCGCCGAAAAATCCACGATGGCGGTGTGATCCGAAGCGGAAAGCGCATCCACCAGCGCGCGCGCCGCATTTCTCATTTCGTCGGACTCACGCAGCACGCTGGGGCTCGCATCGATCACCACTGCTACGCTGGCTGATTCCGTGGAAGAGTCGAAATAAGTGAGCGGCTGTTCGACGCCTTCGTCGAAGACCCGGAAATCCCCAAGCTGCAATCCCCGGACCGCGGCACCATCCGCGCCGATCACGCTGCACGTCACCGCAACAATCTGCGTAACCACCGAGATCGCGTGAGCGTCCGAAGACGCCGCGGTTTCGCCCGATCCTTTGCTGCTGCCACCCTTTGTGGCGCTGCCCGCCGGAATCGCCGTCAGTTCCCCTGTTACGGGATCGCGTTTCCAGGTGAAGTCCTCGTCCAGGCGTCGGGGACGCGGCAGTTTCGATTTCTGCTGGGCTTGCAACGAAACGTCCGGTGGCGCCAGAGGCAAACCCGCCAGCAAGATCGCCAGTACGATCGTCAGAGTCGCAACCTGAGGTGTCGGCCGATGCGCACGGCGCTTGTTGGAAATCCGCCGCGGCCGCATGCTGCGCTTAATCGAGATCGAAATCCCGCAGAGGTTTTTCGATCGGTCCGTCTTTCGCCTTCTTCAATCCTTCCGCGAATTTCCGTGCCAGCACGTCTTCCTTCGATTTCTCCGCTTCCACCGAAGCGCGGAATTTCGCTTCCACCGCGTCCACCTGTTTACGCAGCAGCGCCGCTGTGTCGTCCAGGTCAACCGAGGGTGGCGGCTTCGGCGGAGGAACGTGCGACAGCACTACGCCAATCTCGCTATCCACCGTGAGCTTCGCCTGGCAGCACGGGCAACTAACCGTAAACGTATCCACCGGTTTCTGAGCCATACCGGCATTTTACGCCAATTTCGGCATATCGGATATCGTCCCGAAAAAAGCCTCCTCGCGCCGCGATGGACTCTTCCGTGCTTAAGACTCCCGCGGAGCAGCCGATCTCTACATCAGGTACAGCGAGGGCTCGGCGTCAAGCGTTGTGGCTCGAATGGCGGGCAATTTCAGGTGTGATCGTGCGCAGATGGTACGGCAGCAATTGCCCGGCATTTTTGCCAGACCATCTTCGATGCTATCCAGTCCTCAGGCGGGTGATAGGAACCTCGTAGGCGGGCTTCTCCACGGATCGCTTCGATCTCGGAAAATCGCTCGCCAAAAAAAAAGAACCCCGCCCCTTTCGAGGCGAGGCTCCAAAAAACCCATCGTCGCTTACACGACTTTAAGCTGGGGCCGGTTTTTCGCCCTTGGCGAGACCCGGAATCGGCCGCGGTTCAGGCCGGAGCGAAAGCTGCGGCTCCTTGGTCGGCACCGGCGGCGCCGCGGGCGGAGGAGGTGGTATCTTCTCGGGAAGCGGCTTGCCTTCCATCAAAAGTTTTAATTCCACAGCATCCAGTACCTCGCGGTCCAGTAAAGCCTGCGCGATGCGCTCCAGCTTGTCGGGTTGCGTTTCCAGAATATTGCGCGCCCTGCTGTACCCGTTCGTGACGATGCTGCGAACCTCGCCATCAATCTTGATCGCGGTGTCTTCGGAATAATCCCGGTGCTGCGCGATTTCACGGCCCAGGAAAATCGCTTCTTCCTTCTTGCCGAAAGTAAGCGGTCCCAGAACGCTCATGCCCCATTCGCACACCATCTGCCGCGCGATTTCGGTGGCGCGTTCAATATCGTTCCCCGCGCCCGTGGTGATGTGGTGCAGGAATATTTCCTCGGCAGCGCGTCCGCCCATCAGCACGGCAAGCTGCGCCTCCAGGAACTCCTTTGTGTAGGTGTGTTTGTCATCGATCGGCAATTGCATTGTCACGCCCAGCGCCATGCCGCGCGGAATGATGGTCACCTTGTGCAGTGGATCGGCACCCGGCGTCATCGCCGCGACCAGCGCGTGTCCAGCCTCGTGATACGCCGTATTGCGCTTTTCCTCGTCGGACAAAATCATGGATCTTCGCTCGACGCCCATCAGGACTTTGTCCTTGGACATCTCGAAGTCCACCATCGCCACAAACTTGCGGTTTTGCCGCGCGGCCCACAGCGCGGATTCGTTCACCAGATTCGCCAAATCGGCGCCCGAAAATCCCGGTGTGCCACGCGCAATCACCGAAAGATCCACGTCCTCGGAAAGCGGTACCTTCCGTGTGTGTACGCGAAGAATTTCCTCGCGCCCCTTCACGTCCGGACGCGGCACCACAACTCGGCGATCGAAACGGCCGGGCCGCAGTAGCGCCGGATCCAGCACGTCAGGACGGTTCGTAGCCGCGATCAGGATGACGCCTTCGTTGGATTCAAAACCGTCCATTTCCACAAGCAGTGCGTTCAGCGTCTGTTCGCGTTCGTCGTGACCGCCGCCCAATCCTGCTCCGCGATGCCGCCCGACCGCGTCAATTTCGTCAATAAAAATGATGCACGGCGCGTTCTTCTTGCCCTGTTCGAATAAATCGCGCACGCGGCTCGCGCCTACGCCCACGAACATCTCCACGAAGTCCGAACCGGAAATCGAGAAGAACGGGACATTCGCTTCGCCCGCAATCGCGCGCGCCAGCAAAGTCTTGCCCGTTCCCGGAGGCCCCACCAGCAGCACGCCTTTCGGAATGCGCCCACCGAGCTTTTGGAATTTCTGCGGATCCTTCAGGAAATCAATAATCTCGTACAGCTCTTCCTTCGGTTCATCGATACCAGCCACGTCCTTGAATGTGGCCTTCTTCTGCTGCGCCGTCAGCAAGCGCGCACGCGACTTCCCGAAACTCAGCGCCTTGTTTCCGCCCGCCTGCATCTGCTTCATCATGAAAACCCAGAAGAGTACCAGCAGCAGCAGCGGCCCGAAATTCACCAGGAAAGTCAGCCAGTCGGCGTTCTTCACTTCCTTGTAGTTATAAATAACGTTGTGGTCCTGCAGAACCTTGGTGACATCGGGAATGGCGGTGTTGGCGATCGTCACGCCGCGGAACTTCCCGCCTTCGCGGTACTCGCCCTGCAGCTCAGCGCTGTTCGGCGAAAGGTAGATCTGCACGTCCTTGACGCCGTTGTTCTGCACCTTCGCCAGAAAATTCGTGTAATTGGGCTCGTCGTCGTGTGCGGACTGTCCCCCCGTCGAGGCCATTCTCCACAGCACAACCGCGAGCAGGATCATTAAGAGCCAAAATAGAATTGTTCGGACTGTTGAGTTCACCTGAATTACCTCACCTGTTCCAACCTACTGAAATATTGCCGAACCCAGTTCCCGCTTTCCCATCAACAGTTAGATGCCAAAAACCGCAACAGATATTCAACTGAGCGGGCCGCTCTCCGGACCCTCTTCCTCGATCACGACGCCCGTCCGCGTATTCTCTCTCGCGCGGAACTCTTCAGCGGCAGGCATCCCCTGGGCCCAAATCACTCGGCCGCCGCTTTCGAGCACGGGCCATGCAGCACGCGCGCCGCTCGGAACGCGCCCGGCCAGGAACATGTTCTTCAACTTCAATTCGTGGCGCCGGCCTCGCGGTCTATAGGCGTCGCCAGGCCTCCAATTCCGCAGGATCAAAGGAGAGCGCAGGAGGTCGGCATCGAGGGCGTTGGCGTCCCTCTTAGTGTCGCTCTCTGTCACAGGCCAGTCAATCACTTTCAGCCGGAAGCATTTTCCGAGTTCCGGAATGGAAACAGTCGCCGTTCCACACAGCGGCAGGTTCAAAACATACTGATACGCGTTCACCTGTTTTGCGGTTCCGTTGCTGCAGGATTGCCGGATCGCCTGGCTCCGCGAAAAAGTCAGTTCGCTGAAAATTCGCCGCACGATAATCCCGCCGGGAAGCTCCACGTGGTGGCCGCTGCTCGATCCGCTCGCGAGGTGAACCACTTGTTCGACGTGGTCCGCGCCCAGCTCTCGCCGGTTCCCCCGCACTACTTCATAAAGACGGCGGACCAAGCGTTCCGTAAGCACGCGCCAAGGCCCGAATTCGTTGCCCTTCGCGGGTGCCGAATTTTCCATGCGAGACGTCCGCAGCGTCAAGGGCCCTAGCAGGGCTTCGACCGCGATGCGGATACCCTCCTCGTCGATCCGTGTCAAAGCTCGCACCCGGTCTTCCACCAGCGCGTCCCAGAAATTTCTTTCTTCCCGCGCAAGACGCGCGAGCTCGCTCAAGTGCTCGACAATCGCGCCGGAAAAATCGCGTTCGAGTACGGGCAACAGCTGCTCGCGAATCCGCGCGCGCGTACGCTGCAAGTCTCGATTCGTCGAATCTTCCCGCCATGTCTGCCCGTTCGCGCGCAAATATTCGCGCAGAATTTCCCGCCGTGTGCCCAGCAGTGGGCGGACAATTGCGCCAGCTACGGGATAAATTCCGGCCAAACCCGTTGGCCCAGTGCCGCGAATCACGTGGGCCAGAAGGGTCTCGGCTTGATCGTCGGCCGTGTGCCCGACTGCGATGTGTGTTGCTGCTCCCTCGCCGATCACCCGCTCGAAAAATGCATAGCGCAAGCGCCGCCCCGCGTCTTCCAGATTCCAGCCTTGTCGCGCCGCTTCAGCTCCGACATCTTCGCGCGCAGCGAGGAATTCCAAATTGAGAACTCTGGCCAACTCCGCAACGAAGGCGGCATCGGTTTCCGATTCAGCCCCACGCAGCGCGTGATCGAAGTGCACAACCGCCAGCGTGATGCCGAGATCGTCGCGCAAACGGTGGAGCAGCCGCAAAAGCGCGACCGAATCGGCGCCCCCCGAAACGGCTACGCCCACACGATTTCCTGCGGTCAACATTCGGGAGGCTTGAATGGACGCCAATACGTATTGTTCGAGCGGAGTTCGCACAGGCCGATTCTCTCACGGCTGCAGGATCAGGATCTGCGTATGGTAACAGTGCGATGGTTCAGGGTCGAGGACGGTGCGGCCGTGAGCATATCAATTCAATGGGGAGATCCTGCAGACTCACAGCCGGTCGGTGATTTGTTGAGTAAACAGATCCCGGCTATACGAGATGCGCCGATCCAGCGCCACGGCAGCGAAGTAAGAACAACTCTTGCGCTCCTGTTCCAACCAAACCGACAAGCTGGGCGCCACCGGGCGCGAAATGCGATTCAGCACGGCCAGCAACCCGTAATACGTTCCCACGGCACGAATCTCTGACTGGTCGTCGCCCCGCTCGGGGCACAATCGCACCAACTGCAGCAGGCGGTTGAAATCATCGGCGCCAACCTCGTGGTCGGCTATGCCGGTCACTTCGCGGACGCGGTCCGACAGAGCGATATTCTTGCTGGAAGCCAGGATCGAACGGCAATACGACACGAAGAACTGCAGGAAAATCGCAGCCGAAACTACGCAGATGACTGCCGCAATCATCGCGCCCTCACCATCAGCCGGGCCGGCTCAAGACGCGCATCCTCCTGAACGTGTGCGAAGGTATAGGCCCATGCCAGCGGCAGCCACAATCCCACCAAAGGTGGAAACCAGCGGAGAAAGTTTGGTTCCAGCCCCGGAAACAAATTGCGCAGCGCATAAGTGCAAGCGTCGGCACTGAAATAAATCCCGAGCGCGAGAACCAACTGGATCAGCCGGGTGCGTGTTTCGCGCAACTTCAAGATGGCGCCCCACAATAGATAGGTGAGTACGACTCCCACGAAGTAGAAATTCTGGCCGATTTCGACGACGAAATGAGTCGTCAAGTGCGTCCGATTTTGATGCACCACCGCGTAGGAGAAAACGGCCGTCAGCAGTATCAGCATCACCGCGGCCCCGCGGATATACCGGCTCACACCCATTTCCGCGAAGGTTTCCTGGTAGAACTTGATGATCACCCAAAACATCAAAACGTTGAGCAAGCTGTCGGTGTAATAGTAAAAGTAGACGTAAGTGGCCGAATCGAAGCCAAAATGCCGCACGCAGTAATACAGGCCGCAGGTTACGAAGGCGTCGCATAACATATAGAAAGCAATGGGGAAATGACGAAACGCTTGCTTGCGGGAGAGTAGATACACCACCACGCCGATTTCCGCTAGGAAACCTACAAGCCACAGCAAGTAATCGAGTGGTCCAAGCATTCCAGTTTCACTTCCGGCGCCTGGCCACTCAACTCCCTGCTACTGAGAGTTCCCTGAAGCTAGTTCCAGGGTGTGGGTGGCACCGGGGCCGTTGTACTCGACCAAGGAGTCGGCGGCACAGGAGCCGTCGTACTCGCCCAGGGAGTCGGCGGCACAGGAGCCGTCGTGCTTGCCCAGGGAGTCGGCGGTACAGGAGCCGTCGTGCTCGCAAACGAAATGGCCTTCAAACCGACGGCGCTGGCCAACACTGCCATGACCAATACCGCTACAATTAACCACTTACTCATTGACCCCTCCGAGTAGGGACACTACGCGGCGGAGTCTATAAGTGTTTAATTGCCGTCAAGAGGTAAATCTTCAGGGCGTGTGCCTAAAAGGTACACACCCCCACCCCTTGGCTGGTTTCGAGCCTTTCCTGATCGTCTCGGTCAAACTAGCCGTTCCGATTGCGTCGGGTCAATGTTACGAAAGTACCAATCCTGCGGGACTTTTCCTCGAGGGAGTAAGCGCGGAATTCAGCGGATCACGCGAACCAGCGGGGCTGGTTCTTGATCTTCATCCCGTCGTGGTGCACCGGCCAAAACTCTTCCCGCTGTGGGCAGACTCTGCTAACATACATGCGCAAGTAAATCGACAACCCATCATGATCTGTGGAGCGACGCAACAATGGCACTCGCATGTGAAATGTGCGGCAAGAAGCCGCTATACGGCAACG
Source organism: Acidobacteriota bacterium (assembly GCA_013289715.1). Taxonomy (GTDB): domain Bacteria; phylum Acidobacteriota; class Terriglobia; order Acidiferrales; family UBA7541; genus Palsa-295. The sequence continues at coordinate 23,312 of JABCZJ010000006.1, forward strand.
CAATCAGCCACGCCCATAACGTTACGCGGCGCCGCTGGAATCCCAATCTACGACGCGTCAAGGCTGTAGTTAAAGGCGCTCGCAAGCATATCCGCGTCTGCACCTCCTGCATCCGCTCCGGCCGCGTACAAAAGGCCGCGTGAAGTCGGCCCTCCTCTGGAAGGAGTCCAGTTTGCCGCGACGAATCTTGGCTCTCGCTTTCGTGGTGGGGAGTGTGTGCGTGGCTGGCTGCAAGAAGGAAGCCACGCCTGGCCCGGACGTTTGGGCCGTCGTCAACGGCAAAGAGATCCAGCGCTCCGAGGTGGAGAAATACTTTCGCACCCGCGTTAACGCGGAGGGTCCCGCGCCCTCTCAAGAAGAGGCGCTTTCGCTCAAGTTGAATATCCTCGATGAACTGGTGAACAACGAGATTCTGCTCGAGCGTGCCAACAAATTGAATCTGGTCGCCAGCGACGCGGAAGTGGAAGATAAATTCACCGAATCCAAGAGCCCTTATACCGAGGAAGAATTCCAGAAGAAGCTGAAGGATTCCGAACTGACGGTGGACGATTTAAAAGCGGACATCCGGCGGCAACTTTCCGTGCAAAAGCTCCTGAATCGCGAAGTGGTCGCCAAAATTTCGATCACCGATCAGGACGTCCTCGACTTCTACAACAAGAATCGCGCGCAATTCAATGTGGCTGAATTGCAGTTTCACATCGCGCAGATCGTCGTCACTCCGCACCCTGACCCCGCTGTGCACAACCGCAAGAACGACAAAGCCACGTCGGAACCCGAAGCCAAGCGAAAAATTGGCCTCATCGAGCAAAAATTGGAGGGCGGCGCCGATTTTTCCCAGCTCGCCATGGATTATTCGGAGGATTCCACCGCAGCGACCGGCGGCGATCTTGGCTTCGTTCCCGAGTCCGCGCTGAACCAATCCGACCCACTCCTGAAAAAGACGGTGCTGGCAATGAGGCCGGGTGACGTCACCCCAGCCATTGGCGTGAAAAGTGGCGGGTACCGCATTCTCAAGCTCGTCGCCAAAGAGCCCGCAGGCCAGCGCGAACTTTCCGATCCCCAGGTGCAACAGTCCATCCGCGACATGCTGCGTAACCGCAAGGAACAGCTTTTGCGTTCCGCATACATGATCGAAGCGCGTAACGATTCGCATGTCACGAACTATCTGGCCATGCAAATTCTGGAATCGGCAGGAAAACTTCCCGCTTCAAAATAATTCGGAAATCGCAGCAGAAATTGGCTCATGCGGGATTGCAGGAATGCGGTGCCGGGTTCAATTCATCCGCGGCTGACGGTATGCGCAAGAGGTCGACCCGGACGAACGACGCGGGCGATGTACATCAGGATCAGCCCCGCCAGCGGGCTCAGCAGCAGGCTGGTGAAAAAGCCCTTCCAGAACGCAAACCCTTCCTTCTCCATCTTCGTCGCCGTGAGGCCGCAAGCCATAACCCAGACGAGCCCGGCGATTGCGACCAGGAGCCATGCGGCAATCGCCGCAAAATGCACGTGTGAATACATTGCGATTCCCCCCGTTTTCCACGCCGCCCGGTGCCCAGAGCACCGCCCGGATTGCAACCATTGTGACCAAACCAACGGGGTCGGGAAAGGCGCGAGAACAAAAAGGGAACTTAAAGGTTACTAGTAACGAACCCTAAACGCCGGTTCAACTGACGACCACAACCACCTCTCCTGCATTGACGGTCTGGCCTTCGACCACGCGCACCCGGTCAATCGTTCCCGATTTCGGCGCGCGAACCTCATTCTGCATCTTCATCGCCTCCACCACCAGCAGACCCTGTCCCGCCCGAACCGAATCACCAGCGCTTACCAGGACCCGCACCACTTTCCCAGGCATCGGCGCCAATACCTGCTGACGGCCTTCCGCTTCGACGCTGCCGCCACGATGGCGTCGCCATTCGCGTTCATCCTGAATTACGACCGCAAATTCCCGGTCGCGCGTCATCGCGCGCAGCTCCGCACCCCGGCGCTCGATGCGCACTTCGAACGATTTTCCGTTTATCAGAATCGAATAGATTCCAGGTGACGCCTCGGTCGCATCAGCTTCGAGTCGCTGTCCATCAATCGTCCATAGGGGGCGCTCGCCTGCCTCTGCGAGCTCGACGTGGCGCTTTTTTCCTGCAATCTCAATCTGCAATTTCACAGTGTCCCTGTTCGTCCTTTGACGACTTTGTTACGGTTGCGGTTCGCGATTCACTTGTTCCCTTCGGCTCTCTGTTTTCCACCGTGATTCCGGAATCGTGCTCGCCTCGAAAGCATTTGCGCCGTCAGCGTGCCTCCTGTGCCACAGAAATGCCGCGATTGCTGCAGCTTGCTCGGCCCGGGACTCTTCCTCGTCCTCGAGACCTTCCAGGGCGGGTCCAGCGCTCAGAAAATCATCCAGCCAGCGTGTATAAACCGCGCCCTTCTGGAAATCGCCGCTCGCCAGGATGCGACGAAAAAGCGAGACGTTGGTCTTAATCCCACTCGCATAATATTCCTGCAAAGCCCGCCCCATTCGCGCCAGAGCCTCCTTGCGATCGCCGCCCCATGCAATGAGCTTCCCCAGCATCGGGTCATACTCGTTCGGCACCGTCCAGCCCGCGTAAATCCCCGCATCCAGGCGGATCCCGGGGCCGGTCGGAACTCCGCAGTCCACGATTTTCCCGGGCGACGGGAAAAAATTATTGTCCGGGTCTTCGGCGTAGATGCGGCACTCAATCGCATGGCCGCGCAGTTCAATTTCCTCCTGGCTGAACGGCAATGGCTCACCTGCCGCGATGCGCATCTGCAGCTTTACCAGATCGAGCGAGGTCACCATTTCCGTGACGGGATGCTCCACCTGCAGCCGCGTGTTCATCTCCAGAAAATAGAAATTCCGCTGCGCGTCCACCAGGAATTCCACGGTGCCCGCATTCGTGTACGTTCCCGCGCGCGCCAGCTTCACCGCTGCTTCGCCCATCGCTTTCCGCAATTCCGCGGTCATGATTGGCGACGGCGCTTCCTCCATCACTTTCTGGTGCCGTCGCTGCACCGAGCACTCACGCTCCCCCAGATAGACAAAATGTCCGTGGTGATCGGCGAGCACCTGTATCTCGATGTGCCGCGGGCGCTCCAGATATTTTTCCAGGTACAGTCGCGAGTCCCCGAATGCATTCAGCGCTTCGGACGTCGCATCCCGCCACGCCGGGGCGAGCTGGTTCTCGCCCGCGACGCTGCGCATCCCTTTGCCTCCGCCGCCTGCGACCGCCTTCAAAATCACCGGAAAACCAATCTCCCGCGCGATCTCCCTCGCCTCGTCCACGGTGTTGATGGGGCTCAGCGTTCCGGGCACGGTGGGCGCTCCCACGTCACGCGCAATCTGCCGCGCTGCGGTCTTCGCTCCCAGCTGCTCCATCGCCGCGGCCGACGGCCCGATGAAAGCGATCCCAGCGTCTACACAGGCGCGCGGGAGCGCGGGATTTTCCGCGAGAAAACCGTAGCCCGGATGAATCGCGTCGCAGCCCGCATAACGCCCAACACCAAGGATCTTCTCCACCACCAAATAGCTCTCGCGCGACGGAGCCGGTCCAATCGGGTACGCCTCATCCGCCAGACGAACGTGCAGCGATGCGCGATCCACGTCGCTGTACACGGCGACGGCGCGCACACCCAGTTCCCGGCACGCTCGCGCGATGCGCACAGCAATCTCGCCTCGATTGGCAATCAGGACCTTCTTGAACATTGCGGCTCCCCAGGGCAAACCCGGAATTCTAGCATCTTGGCCGTTTGCCCGCCCGCATACGCGCGCCTTGCGCCCAAGCCTGTTGCGTTGACACCTATGTGAGCCGCTGTTAAATTGCATACTTTGTGCTCATAGGGCGGCTCAAATCTAGCGTTCGGCGCGTCATCGGGGTGGCTTCTTCGGCAGCGGTGCTCGCCTCTGCCTTCGGCTGCGCCGTCAGCCAGAAGACCGTCGTGAAGCCGTCGCAGGCGCCAACTCCGCTGCAGACGGCGAGGAAAGAGCAGCTCATCGATAGCTACAATCGCCAGGCGCAAGCGATCCAGTCTCTCAACGCCGGCGTGAGCATGAAGCTGACGGCGGGTTCGGCGTATTCCGGCGTCATCGAGCAATACCATGAAGTGAATGGCTTCGTACTGGCAGCCAGACCCGCCAGCATTCGAGTGATCGGCCAGGCCCCGGTAGTTGGCAAGAATATTTTCGACATGGTGAGCGACGGCTCGACTTTCAGCATTTACGTACCGTCGAAAAACAAATTTATCGTCGGCCCGGCCGACCTGGAACGCCGCGCCGAGAAACCGATCGAAAATCTCAGGCCGCAACACCTGGTGGAAGCGCTTTTCTGGCCGGTGATCACCGATCAAGCGCCCGTACTGTTTGAACAAGCGAGCGAAGGCGCGGCACGCTATTACATATTGACGGTCGTCAGGCTGCGGACACCACAATCCTCAGCGGGCCCCGGTGACGCGGGCAGCGCTGCTCCGGCCGGGCAAGCCAGTGCACAACGTTCACCGTCCGAGTGGGAAATCGCGCGGAAAGTATGGTTCGATCGCACCGACCTGCGCGTCTCAAGAATTGAGAACTTTGGCTCTGCTGGCAACGTGGCTTCCGACGTTGCGTACGGAAACTGGCAAACCACCGGTGCCACGAGCTATCCGTGGCAGGTCAATGTCACCCGGCCAGGCGATGACTATCAATTGCAGATTACGATCAAGAAGCTTACTGTGAACGAGCCGATTGCCGCGGACCGGTTCCTGCTGCCGCAACCGCCCGGCACGGATTTGGTGAATGTCGGCGATAACGCCGCCGATAGCGTTCACAAAGATTCGGACCAGAACCACAAGGAGCCACATCGTTAGCGCTTTTGCAATTCCGTAAGCGCCACAAAAATCTATGATCCGTTACATGATCGTACAAAACGTCTTGCATCGCCCGCTCCGCACCTTCATCACCGTGCTGGCCGTAGCCGTCGAGGTCACGCTCGTCATCATCGTCGTCGGCCTCACCAGCGGCCTGCTCGCGGAATCGGCCAAACGCATCGAAGGTGTCGGCGCGGACATTATGGTCCAGCCCCCTTCGGCGTCCGTGTTCATGGCCTTCAGCGGCGCTCCCATGCCCATCGCCATCGCAGATAAATTGTCGCAGCTCGAATACGTGCAGGCAGTCGCGCCCGTCCTGCTGCAATTCAATTCCAACGGCCTGGAAATCATTTATGGAATTGACCAGGAAAGCTTCCTTGCCGTTACCGGCGGGTTCGTATTCCACGAAGGCCATGATTTGCAAGGGCCGAACGATATCCTGGTGGACGACGTCTATGCCAGATCAAAAAAAATAAAGCTTGGCCAGACCCTGCGTCTTTTCGATCATGATTTTCACGTGGTGGGCATCGTCGAGCACGGCAAAGGCGCCCGCCTGTTCGTATTCCTCTCCACGCTTCAGGAGATGGCTGGCGCGCACGACAAAGCTTCTGTCTTTTTCATCAAATGTGACCGTACCGATCACACTCCCGCGGTGATCGACGCAATCAAGCAGCTTCTCCCTCGTTACGAGGTTCGCCCGCTCAAGGATTTCATTTCGCTGATGACCTCCTCGAACCTCCCCGGTTTGGGCGCTTTCATCAATGTCATGATCGGTATCGCCGTGGTCATCGGCTTCCTGGTGATTTTTCTCTCGATGTACACCACCATCATCGAGCGCACTCGCGAAATCGGCGTCCTGAAGTCGCTGGGCGCGTCCAAGGGCTACATCGTTCGCATCGTGCTCAGCGAAACGACGCTGCTCTGCATCGGCGGAGCTGTGGCCGGCGTCGGACTCAGCTACCTTATGAGCGCAATCTTCATCAAGCTGTTCCCGACGCTCACGATCCTGATTACTCCATTATGGGTTCTGCGCGCTGGCCTGATTGCAATTGTGGGCGGCCTGCTCGGCGCGGCTTACCCCGCCTGGATGGCCAGCCGCAAAGATCCCGTCGAGGCGCTGGCTTACGAGTAGCCCAATCCCACTGTTTCGCCGCGTTTCAGGCGTCCGGAGCAATTTGCGCCCGCCTGTCCGCGCTAGGCAGAAATGCTAAAGCCGACTAGAATATTTCCGTCCTCGAATTCGCCGACGCTTGCAGGGGAGCGGCTGTTGGAGCCCATACTTCAGACTGAAAATCTGTGGAAGGTGTATCGCCAGGGTAAAGTCGAAGTTCCCGCCCTGCGCGGCGTCAGCATCGAAATCTTTCCCGGTGAATTCGTCTCGATCATGGGGCCTTCCGGGTGCGGTAAATCAACCATGTTGCACGTGATTGGCGGCTTGGCTCAGGCTACCTCCGGGCGCGTGCTGCTCGACGGCAACGACCTCACTACCATGAGCGATTCGGCGCGCACTCTGCTGCGCCGTCACAAAGTTGGCTTTGTTTTTCAGCGTTTTAATCTGCTCCCCACGCTCGATGCGTATCACAACATCACTCTCGCCCAGCATATCCACGGCAATGGATTTGATCCCCATCGCTTCCAGGTTGTCGCCGACCTTCTCGGCTTGAGCGGTCGCCTGAAACACAAGCCCTCGGAGCTTTCCGGCGGCGAACAACAGCGCGTAGCGCTCGCTCGCGCCATCGTCAGCGAACCGAAAATCGTCTTGGCCGACGAACCCACCGGCAACCTCGATACCAAGAGTTCCGAAGCCGTCCTGGGCCTTCTCCGCCAACTCAATCAGGATCTCGGCCAGACGATTGTCATGATCACCCATAATCCCGAAGCAGCCGCCTACGGGCATCGAGTGTTGCACATGCGTGATGGCGAGGTTGTGGACGGCTCCTCGGTTCACTGATATGCGCACCTTATGGCGAGCAATTGTTCGCACCATTTTCTGGTCCTTCGAACGTGGCAGCTGGCCCTACGATCTGGCCGTGATCTTAATCATTCTGTTCGTACTGGTCACTCCGACACGCTGGTTCCACGATCAGCCCCAATTGAGCGCCGTGTTTGCTTCCAAAGTGCAGCTTGAATCGGAGGACCCTGCCAGGCAAACGCATACCTATCGCCTGGATGCCACCGCGCTTCCGGCAGAAAAGCGCGCGGCCCGCGCTACTCCCGAACTGGAGCGCGAAACCCACGATATCCTCGCGCGCACCGTCGCCGAATTGAAAGACCAGACTTTCCAGGTCATCCATATCGAACCTGTCTCGGCCCAGGATGGCTCGATCCTCTATTACGATGTCACCGTGCACCCGTCTCCGCTGATGTAACGTTTGCTCCCCGCCCATAAACTCTACTGGAACCTGGCGACGCGCCCAACGCGTCTAACCAATGTAGTATTATGAACGCTCCGTTAAAGGGCCGACCACTCAGTGAGGGACATGATTTGAAGGTAAGACGCTTCGTATCGGCAATTGCACTGGTCATCATTATTTCGGCTGCGTGTCTCAGGGCGTTCCCTGCGGCTAGCCAGAATCACAGCCCAGCTACACTGGACACGACGCTCCGAGAACTCGATCGCGCCGCAAAGGGTTTCCACAGTCTTTCCGCCGACGTCGAGCGCACCAAGGTTACCGTCGTGGTTAACGATCGCTCGACCGAAGCCGGTTCCATCCTGGTTCGCGACGATAAGATGCTGCTGGAAATGAAGCCTCCGGATGCGCGCACGATTCTGCGCACGGGCGACAACCTCTACATTTACACACCAGGTCTGAAACGTGTTGAGGAATACAACCTCGCGCAACATCGCGCCCAGGTCGATCAATACCTTCTGCTCGGTTTCGGGACGCAAGGGAAAGAACTTCAGAAGTCCTATCTGGTGACCCTGCTGGGTGAGCCAACGCTGGACGAGAAGAAGACCGTCGAGCTGGAATTGACTCCCAAGTCTCAGGAAGCCCGCAACCAGATCTCCAAGATTCAGATCTGGTTCGATGAATCTTCCTGGCTTCCGGTGCAACAGCAATTCAACGAAACCGGTTCCGGCGATTACTTCGTCATCCGCTATTCACGAATCATACGCAATCCCGACCTCGGCGATGCTCACTTCAAACCCCACTGGCCCAAGGGCACCGAAAAAGTCAGACCTCAGGGCTAGCGCCTATTTCACGCCTGCTCGTTGCTTCTTTTCGCCACGCCCAGCTGATTCGTGCTCGAGCAACGCGAGTTTGCGCTCAAGTCCCCAGCGATAGCCGGCCAGATTGCCATCTTCGCGCACCACGCGATGGCATGGCACCACGACGGACACAGGGTTCGTCGCGCATGCCCGCGCCACCGCTCGAATCGCCTTCGGCTTGCCAATCGCCCGCGCCACCTGGCTATAGGTCCGTGTCGTGCCGTAAGGAATCTTCCGCAATTCTTCCCACACGCGCCGCTGAAAGGCAGTCGCCTGCACGTCGGTCGGCAGATCCAGATTCGGTTCGCGCCCGCGCAAGTGCTCGAGTATTTTTCCCACCCAGCCTTCTAAACCGTTCCGGTCGCGCTGAATTTCCGCTCGCGGATATTCTTTCCGCAGCGAACTTTCCAGCGGCCCGTCGTCTTTGCCCAGATACAGCGCGCTGATCCCGCGGTTTGTCGCTCCTACCAGCAATCGCCCGAGCGGCGAAGCCACGATCGTGTAGTGAATCTTCATTCCCGCGCCTCCCTGCCTGTAGGTGGCAGGCGTCATGCCCAAGTGCGCCGGAGCGCGCTCATACAACCGGCTGCTCGATCCAAATCCCGCGTCATAAAGTGCTGTCGTCACGTCATCTCCTTTTCGCAATCTGGATTTCAACCGGCGCATCCGCCGCGCGTCGGCATACTGTCGCGGCGAGATTCCCATTACGCTGCGAAACGCGCGTTCCAGCTGATGCGCGCTCATTCCCGCGGTCGAACTCAGCGTGCGCAACGTCAGACCTGCGCCGCTCGCATCTCCGTTCGCAGGCATGCCGCCATCCGCGTCAATCTGCGCCTCGATTTCCCGGCACACTTTCGCCACCGCTGCCGTGCGTGGATCGCGCAGACGTGCCAGGCGTGGCTGGCAGCGCAGACAAGCACGGAATCCTTCCTGCTCTGCCGCTTCCGGCAGCGGAAAGAATTTAACCTGCGCGCGCCGCGGCTTCCGCGAAGGACACGACGGCCTGCAATAGATTCCGGTCGACCGCACGGCATACACAAACGCACCATCCGCGCCGCGATCGCGCATCTCTACCGCCTGCCATTGTTTCTGGTTCAGCGCGAACTCGCGCATGCCGCCCAAGCTCGCACTGGAAGTTCTGGTCATCAGTTCCATTTTGGTATGAGCCTCGCTCTCCTGTCGAAATTAGCGAAACTCAATCAAACTCGCTATCCGTTTCTAGCGCGCGAATTCAAGGCGAAATCTCTCCCATCCGCATCATCCATCACCAAGGTGCCGAAGGCGAACAGCTTTCGCTTTCGGTTGTCTTTCGCGCCGAGCGAACAAACAACAAACTCCAAATCCTGTCCCTCAATCAGCTCCAAGGTCGCAACTCCCGCCTAATCATAGCTATGTGTCCCACCCCTTACTGTTGTATGATAGGGCACCCGGCCATCACTTCCCTTGACGCGGTTCCAGACTCCGCGCATATTCGCTCTACTGGCAGGGGGGAAGTTTAGGCTGTTCTTGGGGGATAGTACATGGGGGCTGCTCCGGATTGGAAGGGGCCGCGGTCGGTTGTGTCGCCGCTGCGTGAAGTTGAAAGCCACACCGTAAGCGTTGCATCTCCAAACGGGAAGCCTGGGCCACAGCGTTTTGCGCGAGTTCCCACGCACGCTATCGGCGTTGCGCGCGAGCGCCGCGACAATCCACGCGCATCGCTCTCGCTGCCGCTCCGTCTCACGCGCGTCGATGATCATCTCGAGCCCATTCCGGTCACGCTCGTAACCCGCAACATCAGCTCCAGTGGCGTTTATTTCCTCGCTCCACGTGATTTTCAGCCCGGCACCGCGATCGAACTGGAAGTCGCGCTCATCGAGCGGCCCCTGGGCCAAGGCAGCGTGCAGATGTGCACTGCTGCGCACATCGTGCGCGCCGAGGAAGTGGACATGCCCGGCTGGCGCGGTTACGCCGCCACCTTCGATGACTTCGCACTGCGCCGCGACGACATCGTCCCGCTGCGCTATCGCAGTCACTAGATTCGGCTAGGGCGCTTGCATCCTTCGCGAGGGTCGCACCGAATTCGCCCCTGACGACGTCATCCGCTTTCCTGTCGCACCGCTTAGACTTTGCAAGCATCTTCCGCGCGTAAGCTGCTCTCTCGGTAGGTTTAATCCTGCATCGCGGTCTGTTACGATTCTCGCGCCGTGAAAATCGCAAAGTTTCCCACGCGCGCCGTCCTCTTCGACTGGGATGGCACACTCCTGAATTCCTACCAAGCCGACCTGCGCGCCTATCTCTCCATGTTTCGAGCGCTGGGCATCAGCTGGACCGAGCGCGAGCTCGCGCAACACTATTCCCCCAACTGGCTGCGGGTTTATCGCGCCGCTCGGCTCCCGCGCTCCCAATGGATCGAAGCCGACCGCCTCTGGACCCGCGCGTACAAACTGGAAAACCCTCCGCTGCTCGCGGGCGCGCGCCGCGTCGTCCGGCTCCTCGCCCAGAAATTTGATCTCGGCATCGTCACCAGTGGCAACCGCCCGCGCGTCCGGCGCCAACTGCGCGAGCTCCATCTCGCGAGCTATTTTTCAGCGTGTGTTTGCAGTGAGGACGCCGCAAGGCGGAAGCCGCATCCCGCCCCGCTGCAACTCGCGCTCAAACGGCTCCGCCGCGCTCCGGAGCACTGCGTCTACGTTGGCGATACGGCGGAGGACATCGAAATGGCCCAGAGCGCCGGCGTGCGCGCGATCGGCGTTCTCGGCCCGTTTCCCACAGCCGCCCGCTTGCGCGCCGCCAAACCCGAAATTCTTCTGAATTCGGTGCGAGAACTCCCCTCGTATTTGCGCACCATGTCGTAAAGCCGTCTGCTAGCACCTGGCGTGGCCGTGTTCTCGCGCTGCCCCAGTTCAGACGAACCCGCGCTTGTGATTGTGTAGAAATTATTGTTGCGGCGAGGATAGTGGAACGCTCGACGAAGAGCCCGAATCGGCTGCAGGCGACGCCACCGAACCGCTGGGTCCAGCAGCCGCCGCGCGCAGCTTGAAATCAGTAGCACGAACCACCAGCCGCAACGGCAGCTCATCATTCCCCTCGGTCTTGTAATAGTCATCCGACCGGGTGTAAGTCGGCAGCCAATACCGGCTCTGGAAATTCTCGCGGTAGGTTTCAAACATGGTGAACGGCAGCGCCGTGCCGTTCCCCTCCAGCTCACTCACGAATTTTCCGTAGCTCTTCACGATCGCGAAATCGTGATCGTCAATCCAGATCACGCCCTCGAAATATCGTTTCTTGCGGCTCAGTATCTTCGGCTTCACTTGAAAAATGTAAGTGTTCAGCTGGTCCAGCTTTTCCTGCCCGGCGTATTTGAAATTGTAATTCTGGATCTCTTCCGCCGTCAGCGGAAATTCCGGCATGCTGGCGATCACGCGCACGTCTTCCAGCGAAAAGTGCATCAGCTTCAGGCTGGATTCCGCCGGCTTGGTTACCCGCATATACCGCAGCCCGTCGGGCTTCGTATACACCTCGCCGGTCACGCTGAACTTGCCGCCCGGATCGGTCAGCTCGTCCAACCGGATGGATTGCGTGAAGTCGTATTGGTCGTACACCTTCTTCATCACGTTTTCATTCGCTGCGAATTTCTGAATGATCTCCTCCACCGGCAGCGGCGGCGGACCCGGATGTGGCTCCGCCGGAATCCGCTCCACCTTGAATGTCGGCGGCGGTGCCTGCGGCCCGGGATCTTGCGCTTGCAGGGCCGTCGCAGTCAGTAGCAGCGCCGCCATGCCAATGAACGCCAAGCGGCTCGCCCGGCATCGCTCGACCAAAGGAAAAGCTCGCCGCATCGTCGGATATTCCAGCATCAATGTTTGGATGCGAAGTTCGCTCGTCGCGTCTAACCTTGCCTGTACCTCGCTAGGGCCAATCATCATGTTCCTCACCAGCACGGAGCATCTTATCCCGGTCCCGGAAAATACATCAGCTGCTCCCAGCGCGAAGCAACCGGCGTAAAAATCGCGACCTGTGCTCGCCGCGCCTCTGTTAAAATCACGCGTTTGCGGATTACGCTTCCGCACAGTCCATGGCAGATACGCCGCTAGCCCGCGAGTCCCGACGTTATTTCGTAAGCGGAATGGTACAGGGAGTCGGCTACCGGTACTTCGCCATGCGCGCGGCGCAGCGCCTCGGTCTGGGCGGCTACGCGAAAAACTTGCCCGACGGCCGCGTCGAGATCTACGCGGTCGGCAGCGGCTCTAAACTAGCGGATTTCCGCGCCGAACTCGAGCGTGGCCCGCAAGGCGCCTCGGTTGCAAGCGTCGCCGAAGAAGCAGCGTCGCTGAACGCGCGATTCGAGCGAGGTTTTTCGATCGAGCACTGAACTGTGCAGGTCGCGTCCGGTTTTTGGCCAGATATTTTGGCGTGCGAGCACGCAATCGCACCACTGAACGAAGGAGACGAATGTCCGACCTGAAAGCCCTGATCCGCGAAATTCCCGATTATCCCAAGCCGGGCATCCTATTCTACGACCTCACCACCTTGCTGAAGGACCCGGCCGGTTTCCATTCTCTGGTTGATCAGCTCTGCGAACAATACAACGGCACGACAGTGGACATCGTCGCCGGCATCGAAGCCCGCGGATTTATTTTCGCCCCCGCGCTCGCCTATCGCCTCGGCGCCGGTTTCGTACCCGTGCGCAAACCGAAAAAGCTCCCCGGCAAAACGACCTCCGTCACCTACCAGCTCGAATACGGCACTGACCAGCTCGAACTCCACCAAGATGCCATCAAACCCGGCCAGACCGTCCTGATTTGCGACGACCTGCTCGCCACCGGCGGCACCGCCGCAGCCACCGTCAAGCTGATCGAGCAGCTCGGCGGCAAAGTGGCCGGCGCAGCCTTCGCCGTAGAACTCACCTTCCTCAACGGCCGCGCCAGGCTCCCAGGCATCCACGTGTTTTCGCTGCTGAAGTACGACAAATAAAATGCCTGCGCCGAATGAATAGCGGATTGCGAATCGAACGCGGAGGAGGTCAAAGGGCCCAGGCAGCTATCTCTTTCAGGATTTATCAGTGTTCCTCTGCGTTCATCAGTGGTGCCTTGGACTTGCTCTCGCGCGCCGATCCGCGATCTCCCACACGCTGCCGCACCACCTCAAACAGCATCACCCCAGCCGCCACAGAAACGTTGAGCGAACGCACCGGTCCAGCCGTAGGCAGCGAAACCAGAAAATCGCAGCGCTTGCGCGTCAATTCGTGCAGGCCTTCGCCTTCACTCCCCAGCACAATTCCAATCGAACCCTTCAGATCCACTTCCGTGTAACTTTGGTCCGCACGTTCATCGAGGCCGACCAACCAATAGCCCGCCTCCTTCATCTCTTCCATCGCGCGCACCAGGTTCTTCACCCGCGCAATCGGCAAATGCGCCAGCGCTCCCGCCGACGCCCGCTCCACCGTATCCGTCAAACCCGCCGCCCTCCGCTCCGGAATCACCACGCCGTTTGCTCCCGCCGCCAGCGCCGTGCGCACAATCGCGCCCAGGTTGTGCGGGTCCTCGATGCCATCAAGGAGCACCAGCAATCCCTGCGGAGTCTTCGCAGCCAGCAAATCCTCCAGCCCCATCGCCGGTTTCGCCGCGCCCAGCGCCGCCACTCCCTGGTGTTCGCGGCTTCCCACCAGCCGGTCCATCTGCACCCGGTCCTCAAAACGCACCGGCACGCTCTTGGCCTTCGCCAGCTGCACCACCGCCTCGACGCGCTCGCCGTGACGCCCGCGCGCGATCACGATGCGGTCCAGCGCCCGCCCCGCCGCCAGCGCCTCCTCCACCGCGTGAAATCCCGTAAGCCAGTTCATCGCCATCCCATTCGTCTCTGCGCTGGCTTCAACCGTCCAACGTGGCTATGGTGTGTGCCGCAATCGCCTCGCCGCGCCCGATCTCGCCCGTACCCTCATTCGTCTTGGCCTTCAGGTTGATCTGCTCTTCCGCGATGCCCAACGACTTCGCCAGCGCCGCCCGCATGGCAGGGAAGTGCGGCCCCAATTTCGGACGCTCGCAGATCACCACCGCATCCAGATGGCTGATGCGCAGCTTGCGCTCATCGAGCAGCTTCCGCGTGTGCTCCAGAAACAAAAGACTCGCCGCGCCCTTCCACTTCGGGTCCGTATCCGGGAAGTGTGTCCCAATGTCCCCGAGGCTCGCCGCTCCCAGCAGCGCATCGCACAAAGCGTGCGCCAGCACATCGCCGTCGGAATGCCCGACCGGTCCTTTATCGAACGGCACTTCGATCCCGCCGATCATCAGCTTTCGCCCCGCGGCAAGCCGATGCAAATCGTATCCAATTCCTGAGCGCGTCATGCAGCTTCCTTGATTCTGATTTTGGAAATCCCCAGGTAAGAATTCATCACCGCGGCGCTTTGCGTTCCTGCTCCAGATAAAACCGCGCCAAATCCATATCCGCCGGCCGCGTAATCTTGAAATTGCGTTCCGAGCCCAGCACCACAAATACCTCGTGCCCGAAGCGCTCCACCAGCGCCGATTCATCCGACGCCAGCACTCCATCCGTCTGCGCCATGCGAAACGCGTCCCGCAGCAGCGCATAGGAAAATGCTTGCGGTGTCTGCGCCAGCACGATCCGCTCACGCGGGATGGTCGTCGTGATCAGCGCCATATCTTCCGGCAAAGTCGCGCGCTTCACTTCTTTCACCGTATCAATCGCCGGAATGCCCAGAATCGCCGCGCCGCGCTTGCGCGTCTCTGCGATCACCCGATCCAGCTGTTCCACCGTCACAAACGGCCGCACCGCATCGTGCACCAGCACCACTTCCGTCGCAGGGTCCACCTGCGCGAGAGCGTTCGCCACCGACTGTTGCCGTGTATCTCCGCCATGCACCACGCGCGCCGGCCGCCCGACCGCCGCCTTCGCAACTTTGTCCTGCAGAGACATCACGTCGTCCGCGCGCGTAGAAAGAAAAAAATCAGTGATGGCGCCGCAAGCAGCCAGCCGGCGCAACGTGAAAATCACCAGCGGCATCCCGCCCAGCTCAAGGAACTGCTTCGGCATTTCGGCGCCCATGCGGGTGCCCAGCCCTGCGGCAGGAATAATGGCGGCGACTCGGCTCATAAGAGGGAGGACAGTCTATCGCAATCCAGCGGCCCAGCACACGCACTCTTGTTTGCATCAGCGGAACGATCGGAGGTGCTACACGCGGCGGCACAGCAGGGGTGAGGGGTTGCAGTGGCGCACTTCAGTGCGCCACCTGAGGCGCGCCGCGGATCGCATTAAGGACGACCTCCGCCGCTAACTCCTGCCGGTATCCGGATACAACGGCCGCGCCGGCCGCTCACCGCCAGGCGTAGCGCCTTCGTTCGCCCGAGGAGCCGGCGAAGATTCAGCGTGTGGCGCGCTCTGCGCCGCGCCACGTGGAGTCTGCTGCTCGCCGCGCTCGTCATATCGTCCGAAGATCATCTTCCCCGCGGTCGTCTGATGCACCGAAGTCACGGTGATGTCGATGGTCTTGTTGATCATCTTGCGCGCCCCGTCCACCACCACCATCGTCCCATCGTCCAAATACGCAACGCCCTGGTTGTACTCTTTTCCTTCGCGCAATATGAATACCCGCATCGTCTCGCCGGGCAGCACCACGGGCTTCAGCGCATTGGCCAGCTGGTTCACGTTCAGAATCTCGATCCCCTGCAGCGCCGCGACCTTATTCAAATTGAAATCGTTCGTCACGATCTTCGCGTCATATCGCTTGGCCAGCTCGATCAGCTTCAGGTCCACTTCCGGTATCTGCAGAAAATCGTCGTCGGCGATCTGCACTTCCAGGTGCGCCATCTTCTGGATTCGCTGCAACACTTCCAGCCCGCGGCGCCCACGTTGCCGCTTCAGCGGGTCGGCGGAATCCGCCACCAGCTGCAGTTCGTGCAGCACGAATTGCGGGATGATCACCGTGCCGTCCAAAAACTGCGCATCCGCGATGTCCGCCACGCGCCCATCAATAATCACGCTGGTATCCAGCACCTTAAAAGAATGCTTCAAGCTGCGCTCGCTGCCGAACAACCCGCCGAGCGCCTGCAGATTCAACATGTCGCCCTTATTCGCGCCCAGTATCAGCCCGATGTATGCCATCACCAAAAATGCCGCCAGGCTGAAGAACGACCGGGTACTCTCCGGCATGATCGTATGCGTCAAGATCAGCGATGTCAGGTACGCCCCCAGCAGTCCCAGGATCGACCCCACCGCCGCGCCAATCAGCCGGCGCAAGCTCGCGTGCCGCAGCCGCAGTTCGAATAAGATGACCGCCAGCCCAAATAGAAATCCCGTAGCCGCCCCTGATTCAGGTGACACGCTGAACGGGCGGAAGTGAAATCCCGCCGCGACGCACACGGCCATGAACACGATCCGTATCCCCAGCATGTCCCAAAAGGTTCCAACCTGTTCGTGCACCGCACGCGAGGGTGAAGCCGATTTGTTTGGGGAGTTTTCAGGAGCCGCGACGCCAGGAGGGCGATTCTGAGACCCAGGGTTCCTCTGCATGGTTCCACCTTATGAATATAAAGAAGGCGAGTTCCGCTCCCTTCGTTCGCCTCGAGTTCCTTTTTCCGGCCCAATATATTTTGGAGCGCCCCGCCGGGATGATCAGCCTTGCCTTATGAAATCCTTATGAACCCGACAGTATAGCACCGCGCACGAAGCCTCAGTCAACGAGGTCGATCGTCCCGTGTAGCTCTCAACCACACTGAAGTACCGCACAATGGGGTGATTGCAGGGACGCCGAGCCCTCTGCCCGGGGACCAACTAGTCTATTTAGACTATCGCGCGGCTGAATGGTTAGGGACGCGCAACCCACTGGATCGAGAGCGGGTAGCTGTGAGGGGGCGCGAGCGGCGTCCAGGGAACCGGCGCTTCAGCAAACAAACGCTCAGCGCGCCATGTCTCCCAAACCAACGTCTCCGCTTGCGACTTACTTGATCTTGGCCACGCGTCCTTCGGTAGGGAACTTCTGGAATTGCAGCGCGTCATGCCCGGGCACCACGCGGTCCGGCGACCCAGCCAGCTCGATCATCCGCGACTGCGCGGCGATGTTGGCTGCATGATCCGCATCACTGAACGTAGCGCTGGCCAGGTGCGAGGTAAGGTTGAGATAGAAATAACAATTGTCCGACGCCAGTACGAACGTCGGATTGCCTTCCACCCTCAGATATTGCGAAGCATAGGTGTGTCGCGCGCCGGTGTAGGCGCGAATACCCGGGAAGATTTCGACGTTATCGCCATCCACCAGATGCATGCGCCCCTCGGTATTTGCCTGCAAGAGTCCCCTGGCGTCTTCTGGATCAATGCCGCCGTGGTTTCCGCCTGGCTGCCAGGCATCCATGGTGTAGTAGCGATACTCCTGTTTCTGAATCCAGATATTCGCCTTCGGAAACAGGTCAATCCCGCCCATATGATCCCAGTGCGCGTGGCTGATGACGACGTCGGTCACTTCCTCCGCCTTCACTCCAGCAGTTTCCACCGCCTTGTCCGGCCGCAGATAATCCTTCATCGGAAAATCCTTAACAAAAGTGTCCCGATGAAAACCGCTGTCGAACAGAATCGTGTGTCCCCCGCCGCGAATCAGCCAAACCACCATGGCAATTTCGACTTTCTCATCCTTCGGCCCGCCCACAACCAATTCGGACACCGGCACGTCCGGCGAACTGGCATAACGTATCGCCTGAATCGAATACTCCGGCGTCGCCGAGGCTCCCAGCAGCACCGTGCACATCGCCAAAATCAGAAATGGTTTCATGTCGGCTCGATGATACGGTGAACCGCGGAGACTGCAAGAGGGAAGTAATGACTTAAACGTAGAACTTTGGCACGCGCCGCCCCAGCGCGCACAATAAATCGGACGTCACAGTCCCGATCTCGTGCGCCACTTCAGAAACTTCGATCGCAGCCTCGCCATCCTTGCCGTAGATCGTCACCACGTCGCCCAGCACCGCTTCCGGCACGTCGGTCAAATCCAGCGTGGTCAAATCCATCGAGATCGTTCCCACCAGCGGCACGCGCCGGCCGCGCACCAGCGCCCATCCGCGATTTGTCAGTGCCCGCACCACGCCGTCGGCATATCCCGCGTTGATCACCGCGATGCGCGACGGCCGCTTGGTCACGAACCGTGCCGCGTAGCCCACTGCTTCTCCCACCGGCACATCACGCAAGGAAATGATCCGCGCTCGCAGCGAAAGGCACGGCTGCAACGCCATCTGGCCCATCACTTCCTGTTTTTTTTGCGGCGGGTCAAACGACTGGTAATAACCGTAGAGAATTGCTCCCGGACGAACCATGTCCGCCCAGGTGCTCGGGCGTGCGCAAATCGCGCCGCTGTTCGCCAGGTGCACGATCCCGGGCGAAATGCCCAGCGCGCGCAAACGCTCCAGACACGCCCGGAACACCTTCTCCTGGTCATTGGTTTGTTGCGCCGTGAAGTCCTCCGCGGACGCAAAATGGGTGAACGTTCCTTCCAGCTCAATGTGCTTGCACCCGGCCAGCGTACGCGCGAAGCATTCCACTTCATTCGCGGAAATTCCCAGCCGGTTCATCCCCGTATTGATCTTCAGATGGAATTGCAGCCGCGCTGTTCCCCGGGCGGCCTTGGCGCTGCGCTCCAGATGACCAAGATCAGCGACGCGCGTCACCGTGGGCGTCAAATTATTTTGGATCAACCGTTTTTCTTCCCCCGGCCAGAACCCGGTCAAGATCAGAATCCGATTGCGGATGCCCGCCTCGCGCAGTTCCACGCCTTCGTTTGCGCAGGTTACGCCGAACCATTCCGTCCCGGCCTTCTGTAGCGCCTTCGCCACCGGCACGGCGCCCAGTCCGTAGGCATTCGACTTCACCACGGCCAGAATTTTCCGTTGCGCTCCGACCTGTTTGCGGATCACCCGCAGGTTATGCAGGATGGCCTTCAGCGAAATCTCCGCCCACACCGGGCGTCCCGCAAATCGAATTGCTTTTGCCATCGTCATTTAGAATGCCAGACTCCGCGCCGCGCACGCGAACGAATTTGCGATTCGCAATTCGCTTCGCGCCGTTTAGGTAAACATCCACACTGGAATCCTGCAGGACCTCTGCCACCAGCATGCGCGCGTTTCTTTCGAGCGCAGGTTCACCGTAAGAAACAGATAAAAATAGGGTTACGGGAAAGTTCGGGCGGAGGTTGATACGTTTCTACGGAATCTCGCATCTCAGGATCTGCGGTCATTCGAACACGAGCGTGGCTCTGCGCGGACAATTCGGCGAGCCGCTACTCCATCGGTTCGCCCCCCCCGCTCCAAGCATCCGGCGCTGCCTCTTCAAACCGGGTGTGCCGCGCCAGAAAAACAAAATTCAGATTGCCCGTCGGACCGTTGCGCTGCTTGGCAATGATCAGCTCCGCCTTCGCGCGATCCTCATCCGGCAAATCCGTCTTGTAAAAATTCGGCCGGTTGATGAACAGCACCACGTCCGCGTCCTGCTCAATCGCGCCCGATTCGCGCAGGTCCGCCAACTGCGGCTTACGCTCCTCGCGTTCCGGCGCGCGCGTCAACTGGCTCAGCACGACGATCGGCACCTTCAATTCCTTCGCCAGCCCTTTCAGCGCCCGCGACATCCCCGAAACTTCCTCCTGCCGGTTGCTCTGCCGCCCCCGATTCGTTGGCACCACCAGTTGCAAATAATCCACGATGATCAGCGACAGACCGCGGTCGCGCTTCAGCCGCCGCGCCTTCGCGCCCATCTCCATCACCGTCGGAGAAGCCGAATCATCAATCCACAGCGGCGCCTCAGCCAGGTTCGTCAACGCTCCCGTTACTTTGCCCCAGTCGTCGCGATTCATGTGCCCGGTGCGGAATTTGTGCGCGTCCACGCGCGCCTCCGAGGCCAGCAAACGCAGCAGCAGCGACTCTTTGGACATTTCCAGGCTGAAGATCGCCACCGGCTCGCGATGCCGCACCGCCACATTTTCCGCGATGTTCAGCGCCAGCGCCGTTTTCCCCATCGAAGGCCGCGCCGCCAGAATAATCAGCTCCGAAGGCTGCAGACCGGCGGTCTCGTTGTCCAGGTTGGCGTATCCGGTAGCGAGGCCGGTGATGCGCCGTCCCTCGCTGAATATTTTTTCCAGCCTCTCGAAATTATCGCGAACCAGTTCCTTAACGCCGATCAGCCCCGCCTTGACCCGGTCTTCCGCCAGCTGAAAAATCACCGACTCGGCCCGGTCCAGAATCACGTCTGCATCGTCGCCCGCAGCCAGCGCCTGCTCCTGAATCGCCGACGCCGAAAAAATCAGGTTGCGCAGCACGGATTTTTCTTTGACGATCCGCGCGTAATGCTCCACATTCGTGATGCGCGGCAGCCCATCTGCCAATTGCGAAAGATAAGCAATCCCGCCCGCCGCTTCCAATTCGCCCCGGCGCGACAAATCTTCCATCAGCGTCACAATGTCAATCGCCTGCTGCTTCTCTCCCAGCTGCACCATGCGCTCAAAAATCTGCCGGTGCTGCGGCAAAAAGAAATCGTCCGAGCGCACCTTCTCGATCGCCGCGTTCAGCGCATGGTTATCCAGCAGTATCGCGCCCAGAATGCTGCGCTCTGCTTCCAGATTGTGCGGTAAAGGTCGTTCGAGTGTGGCGTCGCCTGGCATGGCCTGGGTTTGTGCTCGGATGTTACTTTTGCAATCTTACGCCCGCTCGCACTCCGCAACAACTCGCGCGCTCTCGCCGAGCGCACAAGAATTGCAGTTCAAGGAGCAGGCAGGATTGTGGGCATTGAACGCGGGCGCGTCAACCGTACCACCCTGTGCAAGATCTCGGAAAAGTGGAAAAGCCGCAGCGCAAAAAAAACACAGGGCGTCTTGAATTTCGAGACGCCCTGCGATCTTCTAACTCCTAAAACCCCTGCAAGAACGAAAGCGATCGGTGCAAAGGTATTGTCGACCTACTCTTCCTTCTTCACAGCGACCTTCACATTCACGATCACTTCGCGGTGCAGCTTCACCGGAACCTCGTAATCGCCCATCACCTTGATCGGCTCGGCCAGCACGATTTTCTTCCGGTCAATCTCAAAGCCCTTGCCCGCCAGCGCCTCGGCCACATCCAGCGACGTCACCGACCCGAATAGCTGGTCGTTCTCGCCAGCCTTGCGCGTGAATTCCAAGGACACCGCCGCGAGCTGTTCTCCCTGCTTCTGCGCCGCATCCTTCTCGGTGGCTTCCTTCTTTGCGAAGTGCGCCCGCATCCTCTCCAGCCGCTTCAAATTTCCGGCCGTAGCTTCCAGCCCCAGCTTGCGCGGCAGCAGAAAATTGCGCGCGTAACCCTCGGCAACTTCCACCAGTTCACCGCGGTTTCCCAGCTTTTCCACGTCTTCCTGCAGAATGATTTGCATTGTATGCGGACCTCGAATCCTTTAAACGTAGCGCCGGCGACTCGCCGGCATCCTTGTGCTTCGCCCTGCTACCACTCGCCCTGCAACGAGCTTTAGGGGCGGGTCTCAGGGCCCGCCCCCCTTGACTCTTTGCGAACTACAATTCCGCCGCGAACGGCAGCAGCGCGATATTCTGCGCCCGCTTGATCGCCACGGTCAGCCACCGCTGATGCCGCGAACAAGTCCCGGTCATGCGCCGCGGCAGAATCTTCCCGCGCTCCTGAATGAACGGCGCCAGAATCTCGGCCTTCTTGTAGTCAATGAAGTCGGCCTTGTCCACGCAGAACCGGCAAACCTTCTTCTTGCGCACGAAATTCCGCTTCCCGCGTTTCGCTGGTCCTCCAGGCCGTCCTCCGCCCGGACCACCAGGCCCACCGCCCGGCCCTGAAGACCGCATCCCTCCCGACGAGGGGCCGTGCGACTGCTGCATTGGTGCGTTTTCTTCTGCCATTCGAGTCTCCTGACTTGATTCCGTTCGATCATGCGCCCGTGGGCGTCCTAGGCGCGGGTCCCAGTCCCGCCCCCGTAACCAGATACCGCTTGCCGTTTACGCCGTCGGCGCGGACGGCTCGCTCGGTGGCGCAATCGGCGCCACAGGCGCCGCCGGTGCAGCCACCGTCTTTCGTGGACGCCGCGCCGCGCGGCGCTCGCGGTGCCGCTTCAATTTTTCCTGCCGCTTCAGTTCTTCATCGAGCCGCACAGTCAGGTACTTGATCACCGGATCGGCCACCTTCAACCGGCGCTCCAGTTCCTTCACCACTTCACCGTGCGTGGTTTTTATGACCATGTACACAAAGTATCCCTCGTGCAGTTTCTGCACGCGGTACGCCATGCGCTTCCGGCCCCACTTGGCGACCGACTCGATCTTGGCGCCCTTTTCCGTCGCCGTGCTCTCCAGGGTCGCAACCACCTTATCAACGTCCGCTTCCGGCGTATCCGGCCGGCAAATAAAAATCAAATCGTACTGACGCTCTTCCATATGTCCTCGATTCCTCGTCTTCTGGTTCCCGACTTCAGAGTCCTACAACGAAAAGCTTTTCACTCCGAATCTTCTTCGCCGCTTTCGACCCGCCGGTTAAATTTCGCCATCGCCGTGCCCGCGCCCTCAGCCACAATCAACTCCACGGCTTCGGCCGCATCCGCAGTCATCTGCGCCGCGATCTCGCGCTCCGGCTTGCGCATCGTGCCCAGAACGTATTCCGCCATGTCCTCCAGCGGATACTCCGGCTTCACGCCCAGCCGCACGCGAATAAATTCGTTCGATCCCACCGACGCGATGATCGACTTCAAACCGTTGTGCCCGCCGGCGCTGCCTCGTTCCCGAATCCGCAGCATGCCCCACGGCAACGCCGCTTCATCGCTCAGCACGATCATCTCAGCGGCCTTGCACTCATAGCGCTCGAGCAGCATCCGCACCGCCGTGCCGCTCAGATTCATCATCGTCTGCGGCTTGGCCAGCACCACTTCATTTCCAGCCATGGTGCCGAGCCCAACGTAGGATTTCGACTCGGGCCGCCTCACTTGAATCCCCGCGCGCCCGCCCAGCGCATCCACCGCCAGAAAGCCCATGTTATGCGGCGTGAACTCGTATTCCGGGCCAGGGTTTCCGAGGCCAACAATAAGTCTCATTTTTACCCTGAGCCTTCGCCGCTCGCTGTGCAATCGAAACGCTACTTCTTCTTCTCGGACTTCTCGGCTTTCGCCGCGGGAGCCTCCGCAGCTTCGCCTTCTTCCCCTTCCACTTCCTTCTTGCCCTTCTTCATCACTTCCGGTTCCGCTGGTGCCGCCTCCGCTGTCACCGCCGCATCCGGAGCCGGTTCCTCTTCCTTCTTCAGCACGACGACGTGCGCGATCACGCGAACCGGGTCGGTCAGCAATTTGATCTTCGTCGGGTCAAACGGCAGATCGGCCGCCCGCAGCTGTTTGCCGATCAGCATCTCGGTCACATCCACCCTGAATTCTTCGGGAATATCCGCAGGCAAGCATTCGATTTCCACTTCGCGCGTAACCGTCTCGAACACGCCGCCCTGCATCTTCACGCCCTGCGGCTCGCCAAACGTGTGCACTGGCACCATCACGCGCATGCGCACGTCCATCGCGATGCGGTACAGATCCACGTGCAGCAATTTGCCGCTCACCGGATCCACCTGCCAATCCTTCACCATCGCCTTTTCGGCCGCGCCCGAAGCCACCTGCACTGTGAAAATCGTATTGTGCCCGGTTTCCGACCGCAGAATGCGCGCTACCTGCTTCGCATTCACCGCAATAGAAATCGAGTCCTTCTTCCCGCCGTACAGAATCGCCGGCACCATCCCGCTCAACCGCGTGCGCCGCGCAGGACCCTTCCCGCGCCCTTCGCGTACCTGCCCTTCGATTGTAAATGTCTCCATAACTCCCTCGTTGCGCCGGCTGCTCTTCACTGCCTCTCGCCGGCAATCTGAAATTCGTCGCAATCCGCCGGCGCGAAGCCGGCCCTGCCCCCCAGATCAGTAACTAGACAAATAATTCAGATAAACAGCTCGCTGATCGAAGTCTCTTCATGAATCGACTGAATCCCGCGCGCCAGCAACGGCGCCACGCTCAACGCCTTGATCTTGCCCAGCTTCTGCGCCGCTTCGCTCAGCGGAACCGAATCCGATACCACCACAGCCTCGATCTTCGACTTCGCTATCCGCTCGACCGCAGGCCCGGAAAGCACCGCATGCGTACACGCCGCAAAAACTCTCGTCGCGCCATGCTCCAGCAGCGCCTCCGCCGTTTTCACCAGCGTTCCCGCGGTGTCGATAATGTCGTCAATCACCAGCGCCGGCCGCCCCGCCACGTCGCCGATCAGGTGCATCACTTCGCTCACGTTCACATCAATGCGCCGCTTGTCCACGATCGCCAGCGGCGCGCCAATTCTCTTCGCAAAAAATCGCGCGCGCTCGACTCCGCCGGCATCCGGCGAAACCACCGTGATCGGACCCAGCTGCATCTTCTGAAAATATTCCACCAGCACCGGCGAAGCAAAAAGGTGATCCACGGGAATATTGAAATATCCCTGAATCTGCGGCGCATGCAAATCCAACGTCAGCACCCGGCTCGCCCCCGCCGTTTCCAGCAAGTCCGCCACCAGCTTCGCCGAAATCGCCACCCGCGGCCGGTCCTTGCGATCCTGCCGCGCGTACGGGTAATAGGGAACCACCGCCGTAATGCGCCACGCCGAAGCCCGCTTGAACGCGTCAATCATCAGCAGCAACTGCATCAGATTGAAATTCACCGGCGTGCTACAAGGCTGCACCACGAATACATCCGCGCCGCGCACATTCTCCAAAATCTGATAGCGCGTCTCGCCGTCGCTGAACTGCCCGTGCTCCGCTTCGCCCAGCGGCACGCCCACATACTTGCAAATCGCTTTCGCCAGCGCCGGATTCGCAGTGCCGCAGAAAATTTTGAATTTATCGTCGGTCAAAAATGTTCCCTCAGCCGCGCACACTCAGGCGCGCGTGCGCATCCGCACGCCAGCCCAAAGCACGGCCATAGTCTTCCCTGGATAGGGTTTCAACGACGAAAACCGAATCTTCCGGGAACGCACGAGCGGCTCGGCGCGCACGCGCTGGGTTTCGGAATATTCCGAACACCGCCGACCCGCTACCCGCCAGCGCGGCATCTGCGGCTCCTCGCTTGAGCAATCCGTCCCGGATATCTCCAAGGCGCGGATGACGGTCGAAGACCGGCCCCTCGAAATCATTCGAAAGGCCTGCCCCCTGCCGGCTCCAGCACAGAGCGCAGAACCCCCAAATTTTAGGGGGTTGCGGGCGATTTGTCAATTCCGCAGAAATCCACTGAAAGGCGTCCTTGGTGCTCACGGCAATGTCGCGCGGAGACACCACCAGAATCGTTTGCTGCGGTGAGTTCGGCAGCGGATAGATTTCATCCCCGCGGTTAACCGCGAGCGCCCGTCCTCCGAACAGAAAGAACGGTACATCCGCGCCAAGCCCCGCGGCGATTTCCATCAACCGCGCCAGCGGCACCCTCTTTCCAGTCAGTCGCAGCATGCCGATCAACGTCGCGGCCGCGTCGCTCGACCCTCCGCCCATTCCGCGCGCCACAGGAATTTTCTTTTCCAGTCGCGCGTGCACCTCGCCGCGAAATCCAATTTCTCCGCGCATCGCTTCCACGGCTCGCGCTACCAGATTCCCGGGACCCAGCGGCAACGCCGGATCGTTCGACTCGAGCGTGCATGAGTTGCTGGACGAATCGCGGGTAAGGGAAAGCTCGAGCGTATCGCGCAGCGAAATCGCCTGAAAGATCGTGCGCAACTCGTGGTAACCGTCCGGACGCTTGCCCACAACGTGCAAGCACAAATTAATCTTCGCAAACGCAGGCAGACGCAGCGATTTTTTCCTGAGTGTCGCGCGGGTCATGCGGGGGAGCTTACTGCGGTTTCGCCGAATCCGGCGTGGTTTTTTGCGCCGTTCGCCGTTTCAAATTCTTCAGCTGTGCATCCAGTTCGTTCACTTTGTCCGTTTCGTAGTCCGCCGGCACGGCCTTCTGCCATTCCGCCAGCGCGCGCTCCCAATAGATCGCGGCCTGATCGCTCTGGCCCAGCTTGGCATACACATCGCCCAAGTGTCCCAGAATCGTCGGATCGTGCTTCTGCCGCTCCGAAGCCTTGCGCAGATTCTCTTCGGCTTCGGTCAATTTATTCTGCTTGTAGTACGCCCAACCCAGGCTATCGAGGTAAGCTCCGTTGCTCGGCTCCTGCGTCACCGCCTGCTTGATCATCGCCGTCGCTTCTTCCAGACGCACTCCGCGGTCGGCCAGCATGTAGCCGTAATAATTCAGCACCGAAGCATTCCCGGGACTCACTTCCAGCGCCTTGCGGAATTCCTGCTCGGCCTGATCAAATTTCTTCTGGCGCTCGTAAATCGCGCCCAGCATGAACCACGCGGTCTCTTTATCGTCATTGCCCCGCGCCATTTGCTCGGCTTTCTGCGCGGATTGCTCCGCTGCGGCATACTTCTTCCCGCGCTCCTGCACCTGCGCGAGGTTCAAATAAATTTCCTGGTCGCTGTCGTTTCCTCGCAACAGGCCATCCAGCAATTTGGTTGCGGAATCCGCATCGGACTTCTCGCCATACAACATCGCCAGCGTCACCGTCAGGCTCGGATCGTTTGGCGTGGCTTCCAGCGTCCTCTTGGTCTCGGCGATCGCGTGGTCCAGGTCGCGACCCTCCCGGTACGTGTCAATCAGCAGCATTTCCGCGCGCTTTTGTGCATCCGCACCCAGCTTGCCCATTTCCTGGTAAGTCTGAATTGCCGCGGAATAATTTTCTTCTTCCCGGTACGCGTGCCCCAGCTGCTCGTAAAGAATCGCCAGCGCGTTCGGGCTTGTTTCGCCGCTCGCCGATCCCTCCGCGCCAGAGCCCGTGGCAGCGCCTGCGGAATTCCGCGCACTGCTCGATTGGCTCTTCATCCCGGCGATCGCATCGCTCAGCACTTTCACCGCGTCGTCGTAACGCCCCTGATCCTCGTACAGCAGCGCTTCGTTGTAGAGTACTTCCAGGCTGCCCGGCGCCAATTGTTTCGCCCGCAGCAGACTCGCCTCTGCCTTGTCGAATTTCCCCAGGCGGCGATAAAGCTGCGCCATGCGCAAATAATTTTCCGACGTGCTCGGTTCGATTTCCGTAAGCCGCTTGAACTGCTCCAGCGCGTCCGCGTATTTGTCCTGCGCCATCAGCGCTTGCGCCAGGCCGTGCAAATGGCCGGGATCGTCCGGATCTTCCTCCACCGCCTTGCGATAGGCGTCTTCCGCCTTCGCATAATCCTTCGCTTGCGAATAAGCGTCGCCCAGCAGATCGTAAACTTCCGGTGAAGAGGATTCGCCGGCCGCATCGGAAAGCAATTTCACCGCTTCTTGCGATCGCCCTTCATCCATCAGCAGCTGGCTCAATTGTTCCAGCGCTGGACCATTCGCCGCGTCGCGCGCCAGCAATCCGCGCAGCACGGTCTCCGCTTCGCTGTGCTTGTTCTCAAAACGATAAAGCCGCGCCAGCCACAATCCGGAATAGACGTCATCCGGCTGTATCTTCAGAATTTCCTGGAATTGCGCGATCGCCTTTTCCAGCGTTTCTTTCTGTACTTCGCCGGCGCTCAGATCCCCGAGCTCGCGCACGTAAATACGCGCCAGCAGCCGGTGCGCATCCACGTTGTTGGGATCGGTCTTCAGCGCCTCTTGCGCCTGCTCTACGGCTTCGCGCAGCCGCTGCGATTTGGCGTAAATCTCCGCCAGCCGTTCGCGGATCACCGGCGATCCCGGCGCCAGCTCCAGCGCCTTCTTGTAAGACTCGATCGCTTGCGTTGCCAGCTCCGCGCGCCCGGTCAATTCGTATTGCTGCTCGTCCAGATGCCCCATCGTGAAGTAGTAATACACGTCGCCACGCGCCCCCTGCTCTCCAGGGTTCGCTGGCGTGGACGTGGCACTCTTGGTCTCCGCAGTTTTAGGAACGGCCGGCGTGGAAGATGCAGGCGAGGCGTTCTGCGCGCGCGCGGCTGGTGCCGCCGCGACCACCCCGATAATCGATAAAAATCCGATGCCTATGATTGTTTTCATAAGTCCGTCGCAAAACTCCATTATCGTACAGCGGCCCAAAGCGGTCAAAGCAATACCCTGTGCCCGTGCTTTCCGGTAGCGCACACTGTTTGGACGCAAATAAGCTGCGTTAGGATACCTCCGTGATAGAGTTTCCAGCGAAAATGCTTCGCATTGGCCCAAAACGATTTAACAACAGCATGAATCCTGTGGGAAAATCTCTCCCTTGCAACGCTGGGAGGCTCGGTTTGTTGCGTACCAGAATCGGCGTAATCTTCCTATTCGCGATGGGCTTTGCGCTCGCATCGTTCACCTCCTCACCTGCGGGCTTCGCGCAACAATCCGCCGGAGCAGGCGCGCAATCGAAGACCGGCTCGACGGCTCGATCTGACGCATCGCCGTCGCCAGCGCCGTCGCAAGCGGTTCCCGGTTCCCAGCTCTCGGAGTTCGCATGGCTCGAAGGCCGTTGGCGCGGCGACTGGGGCCCGCGCGTCGCCGAACAGGTCTGGATGGCGCCCAAAGCAGGCATGATGCTGGGCGATTTCCGGCTTATCGAAAACGACAAAGCGCTGGTCGTCGAGTTTTTCACGCTGGTGGAAAAACCCGGCAACATCAATTTCTATTTCCGGCACTTCACCCCAGAACTGGTGCCCTGGGAAAAATCAGAGGCAACGCTTCTGAAACTCGTCACCGCCGATCCGAAAAAATCCGAGTTCGAAAATCCGGCGAACGGCAAGCCCAAGCGTGTCGTCTTCAGCAGAACGGATGCTGACACGTATACTTGGCGCTCCGAAATAGTTCCCGAAAACGGCGATCCGCAGATTGTCGAAATCACTTATCATCGCCAGCCGCTCGGTGCCATCGCGCCCGATTCCGGCGCCGGCTCCCATGCCAAGAAAAAATAGCCCTTCGCTTTCAGCTGAATATTTCCCAGACAGGCTCTAATGCCGGAAGTGCCGCACTCCGGAAAATACCATCGCCATCCCTAATTGATTGGCTGCCGCAATCACGTCGGCATCCCGCATGGACCCGCCCGGCTGGATCACGGCAGTTGCTCCCGCCCCTCCCGCCTCTTCCAAACCATCCGGAAATGGAAAGAAAGCATCCGAAGCCACCACGCTGCCCGCGAGCTCCAGCCCATTCGTCGCCGCCTTGATCACCGCAATCTTCACGGAATCCACTCGGCTCATCTGTCCTGCGCCAACGCCCACCGTTTGCCCCTCGCGCGCAAACACAATCGCATTCGATTTCACGTGCTTGCAAACCTTCCACCCGAAAAGCAGCGCGCGCGTTTCCGCCGGAGTCGGCGCGCGCTCGGTCACCACCTTCAGCTCGGCTTCCGCCAATTCATGGCGGTCCGCTTCCTGCGCCAGCATGCCACCTGAAATACGTTTCAGATCAAGCTCCTCCACCGCTTCGCCGCTCAGCATTTCCAGCAGCCGCAAATTTTTCTTCGCGCCCAATTTTTCCAGCGCCGCCGCCGCGTATCCCGGCGCCACGATGCATTCCACGAACAATTTCGCCACTTCCTCCGCCGTAGCCACATCCAGCGCGCGATTGAACGCCAGCACCCCGCCAAACGCCGACACCGGATCGCACGCCAGCGCTTTCCGGTACGCGTCGCTCAAGGACTCCTGCTCCGCCGCTCCGCAGGGATTGTTGTGCTTGATGATCGCCACTGCCGGCCGGTGAAATTCCTGCGCCAGCGCCCACGCCGAATCCAGATCCACCAGGTTGTTGTAGGAAAGTTCCTTGCCCTGCAGTTGCTTTGCGCCCGCCAGTCCCGCCGCCGGATATCCCGCCGGAATGTAGAGCGCCGCGGCCTGGTGCGGATTTTCTCCATAGCGCATGGACTGCCTTCGCTCGAGTGCGATGTGCATCCGCTGCGGCAGCCTTTCCAGCGCGCCGATGGCGATGCGTCCCGGCACCCGGTCGCTCACGCTCAGCCGCTCGAGCTCGGTGGCAATTTCTCCGTCGTATTGGGCCGTCCGCGCATAAGCCTTGCGCGCCAGATTCAGCCGCGTCGCCAGGCTCAACTCGTGTTTCTCGCGCAATTCCGCCGCGATCCCCGCATAATCGCCCGGATCCGTCACCACCCCCACGCTCGGAAAGTTTTTCGCCGCCGAGCGCACCATCGCCGGACCGCCGATATCAATATTCTCGATCAATTCCTCCGGCGTCACGCCCGGCTTTGCCGCCGTCGCCGAAAACGGATACAAATTCACCACCACCAGATCAATCGCGACGATCCCATGCTCGCCTACCTGCTTGCGATCCTCTGCCTTGCCGCGCTGAAATAAAATCCCGCCATGCACTTTCGGATGCAGCGTCTTCACTCTCCCGCCCAGCATTTCCGGCCACCCAGTCAGCTCCGCCACGTCGCGCACCGCGACGCCACCCTCGCGCAGCAGTCGCGCCGTCCCGCCCGTGGACACAATCTCGACTCCCAGCGACGCCAGCTCGCGCGCAAATTCCACCACTCCCGTCTTGTCAAACACACTGATCAGCGCCCGCGTTATCCCACGTTCTCCGGCCACGATAAATCCTCCCGTCCAGAAAGCCCCGCCAGTGTATGCGTTTGCGGAAAAATTCGGAAGTACACGGTCATGCGAAGAAGGATTCATTCGCAGCATGCTTGGTAATCGGCAACGTGACGGCGCAGATTTTTTTGGTGGGATCCGGTGTTTCGCGGATTATGCAGGCGTGATCTGCGAAATTTCTCGCAACGGCCGTGGCGGCTAGAAAACCCTCAGCTCGAAACGCGCGCCTTTAATTTCACGTGCCCGCCCTCAATGCTGACCGTGTACTCAATCTCCCGCCCGCCTTTTTCCTTCAAGGCTTTGGTCTTCTGCCGCACGAACCGTTCGAAATCCTTCAGACTGGGCACCCCAGCCTTCTCGCCGGTTTCCGTGCGCGCTTCCACCAGCCGTTGATAAAGTTTCTCCACTTTTTCAGTCTCGTGTTCAGGATCAGACAGCGCCAGCGCAAAATCCGCTGCGTGCCGTACCTCGGCAGCTCGCGTGGCCGCGTCCGCAGCCGCATGCGCAATCGCGGTAGCCGATGACACTCCGATGTCCTCCGCCGCCGTCTTCACGGCAGTCTCCGCCGCTATCCGCAAGCGCATCGCGTCTTCCGCGGCCTTGCGCTGACGTTCACCTTCGATGGCCTTTGCGGCCGCGCCGTAATGATGCTGCGTCGTCCCGGATTCCTTTTGGATCAGCTTCTTCCGCCACATGTCCTGGTACTTCGCGTAGGTGGATGCCAGATTGCTATAGCGAAATCGTTGCCCCGAGGAAAGCTCTCCCGTGCGGTCTGAGTAGCGCTTCAAATTCGTCTCCAGCCGCCACTGCGTATCGGTCGGAGGCCGCGAACGCCCACCGCCGAAATACTGTTCGAACTCTATTTTCAGCGTGCGGATATCCCGCTCGATTTGCCCCAGCTCTTCGTCAATCGTCGCCATAGTTTTGGGGCCGCTGCGCACTTGCCGCAGCAGCCGCCTTCCCGCAGCAGGTGCTTGTGGCCAGCTCTCAGCCGCCCGTGCCTCCAGCGTAGAGTGCGCAACCGGCGGCGTCAATGTGACCATCCGCGTATATGTCGCAAAGGGAAATGCCTGTCCGCAAGCCTGCGATTGCCAGCCCTTATCACATTGTGCTCAAATGCCTTAGCCATGAACCCCGTTCCAGAATCCGCCGCCAGATTGCAGAAGGATTCAGGCACCGGCCTCCGTGCAATCCCTTCCGTCGACGAATTGCTTCTCCAGCCGCGCCTCGTGGCGCTGGCCGAAAAATCCGGTCGCAGCCTCGTCACCCAAGCTGTCCGCCAAGTCCTCGCCGACTTGCGTGCGCGCCTGAAAAGCCAGCCGGCGCAACCGACTGGCTCAAATCCGGAAGTACTCGACTCGTCAGGATTCGAAGCGCGCGTCGTCGCCGAAGTCGTTGCCGAAGTCATGGTCAAGGTGGAGGCCGCTCTCGCGCCGTCGCTCCGCCGCGTCATCAATGCAACCGGCGTAGTCCTGCACACCAACCTGGGCCGCGCCCCACTCTGTGTCGCCGCTCTCGCGCAGATCAACGCAACGGCCGCCAGCTACTCGAATCTCGAATACGATATCGCGCGCGGTGAACGCGGCAAACGCGACGTTCACACCGGGCGCTTGCTCGCCGAATTGGTTGGCGCCGAAGCCGCCATCGTCGTCAACAACAATGCCGCGGCGGTGTTTCTGGTCCTCCATGCGCTCGCGAAGGGCGCCGAAGTCATCGTCTCGCGCGGCGAGCTGATCGAAATCGGCGATGGTTTCCGCATTCCCGATATCATGAACGAAAGCGGCGCGCTGCTCCGCGAAGTCGGCACTACCAATCGAACGCGCCTGCGCGATTACGAGCGCGCCATCACCGATCGCACCCGCCTGCTCCTGCGCGTGCATCCTTCGAACTTCCGCATCACTGGATTCACCGAGCGACCGCCACTTGCGGAATTGGTCGCGCTCGGCGAGCGCTTCCATCTCCCGGTCTATGAAGATCTCGGTTCCGGCTGCGTCGCCGATCTCGCGGCCAACGGAATTGCCGAGCCCGTCGCGCGCGCCAGTTGCGATGCCGGCGCATCGGTCATCACGTTCAGCGGCGATAAATTGCTGGGCGGCCCGCAGGCGGGAATCATCGCGGGCAAGAAAGAAATCGTGGAGCGAATTCGCAGCAACCCGCTGTTTCGCGCGCTGCGCGTCGACAAGCTCACGATCGCGGCTCTGGAAGCCACGCTGCAATCCTACCTGCGCGGCGCGCTCGACGAAATTCCCGCGCTGCGCATGATCCGGCTATCTCAGGAAGAAATTGCCAAACGCGCGCAAAAATTCTGCGACGAGTTGCGTTCCGCGCTGCCAGCCGACGTAAAGCTCGAAATCCTTCCGGGCTTTTCCGTAATCGGCGGCGGCTCGACGCCCGATCAGCAGCTGCCTACGACGCTGCTCGCCGTCTCCACTCCGCGCCACTCCGCAGCCCAACTCGCAGAGCGGCTCCGCAAGCCAAGAGCCGCGAGCGATGATGGCGGAATTCTCTCCGCCGCAACGCCAGTGATCGCGCGCATCGAAGATAAACTTCTGATCCTCGACCTCCGCACCGTTCACCCCAGCGAAGAAAATGAATTCGCATCGGCGCTAGCAGCCGCGCTTGCCTAAAGCACTCCCGATTTTCTCTTCTCGGTTTTCCGTTTTCGCATTCTCTGTGTCTCTGTGACTCTGTAGCCAATCAAAGCCTGTTGATCACGCTAGCCACGCAACCGGCCCCGAACCCGTTATCAATATTCACCACGCTCACATTCGAAGCGCAGCTATTCAGCATCGCCAGCAGCGCCGTCAATCCTCCAAAACTCGATCCGTAACCAGTGCTGGTCGGCACTGCAATCACGGGCGCCGCCACCAGCCCCGCCACCACGCTCGGCAGCGCACCTTCCATTCCCGCAACGCAAATAATCACTCGCGCGGCCGCCAATTTCGTCCGCTGCTCGAGCAAGCGGTGCAGCCCCGCGACGCCCACGTCGTAAATCGCCTCGGCGCGATTGCCCATGATTTGCGCCGTCACCAGCGCTTCTTCCGCCACGGGAATATCGCTGGTTCCCGCAGTCACCACCAGAATCGAGCCCTTCCCATGAATTGCCGTGCTGCGCGAAATGGTGATCGCCCCTGAAAGCTCGTGAAATTGCGCCGCACGCGCCAGCTTCTTTACCGCGGCGAAAATCTTCTTGTCCGCGCGCGTGATCAGAATATTGTGCGACGCCTTCGCGCGCAGCATTCCCCGGGCGATCTCCACCACTTGCTTTGCCGTTTTCTTCCGCGCGAAGATTACTTCCGGAAATCCCTGCCGCAGCGCGCGAT
This sequence comes from Acidobacteriota bacterium, assembly GCA_013289715.1. Classification (GTDB taxonomy): domain Bacteria; phylum Acidobacteriota; class Terriglobia; order Acidiferrales; family UBA7541; genus Palsa-295. The sequence continues at coordinate 57,226 of JABCZJ010000006.1, forward strand.
GGTGGTCAATCTTCGCGAAACCCAGATCCTCGTAGGGCCACTGGCGCAGCTGTTCCACGGCGCTTTCCACCGGCAAACTGCCGCGCTTCACTGCCTCCAGAAATTTCCGTACGTCCTGTTCATCCACGATGTTTCCTCAAGCAACCCGGCACGCTGGCAGCGCGCGCTTGCGGACGGTGCTGCTGTGCCCGCGGAGTATTGCTGCGAAACGGATTCGTGCTAGAGTGGCGCCCAGTCAATCGCCCGGGCAACAGTCTCTGCGGCGCACGGCCTACACTTAAATCTTGCGGAGGTGCACACATGGGATTCCTTTGGGAAATCATCATCGGTATTCTCGCCGGTTTTTTGGCGGGAAAAATTGTGAAGGGTTCCGGCATGGGGATTTTGGTGGACCTGATCGTCGGCATCGTAGGATCGATTCTGGGCGGCTGGATATTCGGCCTGCTGGGGCTTGCGGCGTACGGGCTGATCGGACAGCTGGTGATGGCAACCGTGGGAGCCATCGTTTTGTTGCTCATTGTCCGCGCGATCAAAAGAACCTGACGGTCCGATGATCGGTTGTCGTAGGGGCGAGGTTTAGACCCGCCCCTACGGTCAACGGCCGCGTGAGCCATAAATCTAGTTTTCTGCCTTTCCCGTCACGTCCACCACACTCACCGCGCCGTATTTCTTCAGCACGCCCTCGATTTCCTTGCGGTCTCCGACGCAAATCCACTGCAGGTGATCGAGGTCCACGAATTTCTTCGCAGAAGCCTGCGCCGCCGCCGCGTCAATTGCGCCGATGTGATCCGGGTACTTGTCCCAATAATCCACCGGCAACGCGTAATACTGCACGGTGAGCCAATCGTTCAAAATCTGGCTCGGCTGCTCGAGTGAAAGCGCGAAATTCGCAACGATCGCCCGGTGTGCATCGTCCATTTCGCTTTGTGGCACCGGCTCGTCGTTGATCTTTTTGAATTCATATAGGAACCGGTCGAACGCATCGCCTGTCACCGCGCTGCGTACGGGCGCAGACGCCGCCCAGTCACCGGGATAGATCTCTGCGTTGAACCGGCTGTAGGACCCATAGGTCAGGCTGTGCTCTTCGCGCAGGTCCAGAAACAGCCGCGCTTGCGGCCCGCCTCCCAGCACCTGATTCATCACCGTCAGTTGATAATATTCCGGATCGGTGCGGCGAATCGCGCGGTCGCCGACGATAATATAGGTCTGCACCGAAGCGGGACGGTCTACCAGCGTAATTTTCGTCGCCTCTGGCGCAACGGCCGCCGCAAATTTTTCCGGCGCCTCTGCCGCGCCGGTCCATCCGCCGAGATATTTTTCGATCGTCGCGCGCATTGCGCTGGCTGTGAAGTCGCCTGTCACGCCCAAGATCGTGTTTCCCGGGACATAATGCTTCTCGTGGAAACGCTTCAAATCCTCCACGCTGATTTTCTCGATTGATTCTTTCGTCGCGGACGCCAGCGCCATGGGCGTATCGCCGTAGATCACCCGGCGGAATCCCTGCTGCGCCAGAAACGCGGGATTCGCGAGGCGCTGTTCCAGGCTCGCTCCCTCGGTCTGCTTGTATTTGGCAAGCTCGCTTGCCGGAAAACTCGGGTGCAGCACTACGTCGCTCAGCAGGTCCAGAATTTTCGCGGTGTCCGTGATCAATCCCGACGCATTCACCGACGTATAGCTCACGCCGAACCGCGAGCTCGCCTCCAGCGAAGCACCCAGCGAATCGACTTCGCTTGCGATCTGTTCGCTCGAGCGTTTTTCCGTTCCTTCGCGCAACATTCCCGCTGTAAAGGAAGCCAATCCCGGCAGGTCGCTCGGGTCCGCCAGTTGTCCCGGGCGAATCCACATGGTGAAGGCGACCGTCGGGAGCTTGTGATCTTCTTCGAGCACAATCGTCAAGCCATTCTTCAGTTTCACCACCAGCGGCCGCGGCAGCTGGACGCGAAGAGCTTCCTTGTTCACCGGCGCGCGGTTCAACCGCTGTACCTGGCTCAGCGGCGCGCTCTTGTCCTGGCCTTGCGCGAGCGCCGCGCTTGGCAGCAGCAATCCCGCGAGAGCCGCAAATCCTGCCAGTGCCGCCGATCGAGCGACCGTTCGTCGTTGCGTCTGCAAAGTCCCGGCGAACTTCTTCATCGCGCTCCCGCTCATTGCGCCCCCTTCGACGACGCTTTCTCGTCTGCTGCCGGATAGGTGATCACGACCGTGCGCTGGCCACGCAGCAGATATTTCTTCGCCACCGCATTCACATCTTCCAGCGTCACCGCACGTTCCTTGTCCACAATCGTGTTAATCAGATTCGGATCGTTGAAATACACCGTGTAATTCCCGATCAGAACCGCCGTGGACAACGCCGACCGCCGCCGCTCGATGAATTGGCGGAGCAACTGCGATTTGGCTTTCGCCAGCTCTTCGGGCGTAATGCCGCTCTGCACCGCCGCGGTGATTTCCTCGTCAATTGCTTTTTCCAGGTCTTCGACTTTCACGCCCGGCCGCGGATTCGCCGCAATGTAAAGCTGGCTGGTGCCAATGCGCGTGTCCGCCTGTACGGTCACCGACGAAGCGAGCTGCTTCGTCTTCACCAGGCGCTGGTAGAAGCGCGAACTCTCTCCCTGCCCAAGCACGTAGGTGAGCTGTTGCGCGGCGTAGTTTTCCGGCGTGTTGCCCGCGGGGATGTGATACGCCATATCAATTTGCGGCAAGCGCGCCAGCGGATCGTAGACGATTTCGCGGCGCTCCCCGTAATGTGGCTCTTCCGCCAAATCCACCTTCGGCGGCGCGGGTTGCGCGGGGATCGCAGCGAAATATTTCTTCACCTTGGCCAGCGCTTCGTCGGGATCGAAATCGCCCACCAGCGTCAGCACCGCGTTATTCGGCGCGTAGTAAATCCGGAAAAAATCCTTCACGTCGTCAATGCTGGCCGCGTTCAAATCCGTCATCGAGCCGATCGTGGAATGTTTGTACGCGAAGTTGTCGTAGGAAAGATTGTCCACATCGAGCTGCGCCCGCCCGTACGGCTGATTGTCAATCCCTTGGCGCCGCTCTTCCTGCACCGCATTGCGCTGGTTGTCCAGATTCGCTTGCGTCACATTCAGCGCGCGCATGCGGTCCGATTCCAGGAACAATCCCAAATCCAGCTGGTTTTTCGGCAGCTCTTCGAAGTACGTGGTGCGGTCTTCGTTGGTCGTGCCGTTCATATTGCCGCCGTTGTTGAATACCAGGACAAAATGCTCGCCCTTGGCCACGTTTTCCGAGCCTTCGAACATCATGTGCTCGAACAGGTGCGCGAATCCCGTGCGACCCGGACGCTCGTTGCGGCTGCCCACGTTGTAGCAAACGTCAATTCCGAAAACTGGCGCGGAATGGTCCGGCACCAGGATCACGCGCAAGCCGTTCTCGAGCTTCACGTCGCGAAGTTCCAGTTTCGGGACCTTCACGCTCGCTGCCTGCTCTTGTGCGGCCGCCGCGCTCAACGCTCCGCCCAGCCCCAGCGCGAAACCCAGCCCCGCGAGCGCGGCCCGGCGCAACTTCCCTGTAACCTTCATTTCGAAGCCTCCCGACGGCGGCAGGTATTCTCCACCTTTCGAGCGTATGACGCAAACTGGGGCGTTTCGATAGCGGAGGCCCCTTGTGCGGGCAGGCTATTTTTGGGTGGCGAGCGGCGAGGAATGCTGTGAGGCGCGAGGTCCAGGTCCCTCGCCTTGACTTTGCCGAAACGCGCCACCTAAACTCGTTCGTTCAGCGACCACCCATGGCGAAATCCAGCGGCATCATTGTTACAGTTGGCATCACAGGTGCGAGCGGGGCGGGCTACGCGCAATCCGTTCTGCGCCTGCTCGATGGGGACCCGCGCGTGCAGCGCGTTTTTCTCGTCGCAAGCGAAGCGGGGATGCGCTTGCTGGCGACCGAACTCGGCGTGGTCCCGACGGACGCGAAAAAACTGCCGTCGCTCCTGACCGGCACTGCCGCAAAGAAAATCGAATATTTGCCGAATAAAGATATCGGTGCCAGCATCGCATCCGGTAGCGCCATCGTGGATGGCATGGTGATCGTTCCGTGTTCTGCAGGGGCGCTCGGGTCGATCGCCGCCGGAACCGCTGGCGATCTGCTTACGCGCGCTGCGGACGTGTGCTTGAAGGAGCGCCGCCCACTGGTGTTGTGTCTGCGCGAAACGCCGCTGAATCGCATCCATCTGGAAAATATGCTGCGCGTCCATAACGCTGGCGCCACGGTGATGCCCGCGATGCCCGCTTTCTATTACGCGCCGAAAAAAATTGACGACTTGATCGAGCAGTTCGCGTTCCGCGTGTTGGCGCAGCTTGGCCTGCCGCAGGAGAAGCAGTATCGTTGGAAGGGTGGGAAGGAATAATTCTTCGCCACAGAGGCACAGAGAGAAACGAGAAAGAGAAAAAAAGAAAAGAGGCAAAGAAAAGAATATGAATCAGCCGGTTTCATCCGCGCACAGCAGGTTTAGCGCGACCGGCGACTCGCGATTTACGCTTAACGCTTTGCTATTCTATCCGGGTGCTTCTGTGACTCTGTGGCCAACAAAAACGTGACGAAGAACCGCATCCGCATAGTGCTGGAAATGATCAAGTTCGAGCACTCCGTTTTTGCGCTGCCCTTCGCGCTGGTCGGCGCGCTACTGGCCGCTCGCGCCGGCGGCGCGTTGCCCACCTGGGGCGAGCTTCTGTGGATCGTCCTCGCCATGGTCGGCGCGCGGTCTGCCGCGATGACCGTGAACCGCATTGTTGACCTGGAATTCGATCGCCGCAATCCGCGCACCGCCAATCGCGCGCTGCCCAAAGGGGAACTCTCCGTGGGCTTCGCGGCCGTCTTCACCGTGATCGCTTCTTCCGTGCTGGTATTCGCCGCGTGGCAGTTGAATCCGTTGGCGCTGAAGCTTTCTCCGGTCGCGCTCACCGTGCTTTTCTTTTATTCATTCACAAAGCGATTCACTGCCTGGTCTCACTTTGTGCTGGGCTTTTCTCTGGGCATCTCGCCCGCTGCGGCGTGGATTGCCATTCGCGGCTCGCTTGACGCGCGCGTGTTGATCCTCTGCGCCGCTGTGACGCTGTGGGTGGGTGGATTCGACGTTCTCTACGCTTGCCAGGACGTCGAGTTCGACAAAGCTGCAGGACTGCATTCCATCCCGAAAAAATTTGGCGTTGCGCGGGCTTTGCTCATCGCGCGCGGGATGCACTTAATAATGGTTGCGCTGCTCGTTTGGCTGGCGCTCAGTTTCCAGCTGGCGTGGCCTGCTTGGGCGGGAATTGCCGTGGTGGCTGCGCTGCTGGCCTACGAACATTCTTTGGTCCATCCCCATGACCTGAGCAAAATGAATGCTGCGTTTTTCACCGTGAATGGCTATATTAGTTTGTTGTTCCTGCTCTTCTGGGGCGCGGCCACGTTTGTGGGCCGGCCCTGAAAGCGCGGCGAAGGAATCGTGAAACCGAAATGGGCCTGCAACTACATGCTCTGCAAGTAAACGACGCGCGCCTGCAGCCGGTGGCGGCAAAAGTCCTGGCCGGCGAACGCCTGGACGCCGCAGACGGCCTCGCGCTGTATCAATCGCACGATCTGCTGGCGGTCGGTTGGCTGGCGAATTTTGTGCGCGAAAAAAAGCACGGCAACGTCACTTATTTCAACGTCAATCGCCATATCAATCCCACGAACGTTTGCGTCGCGCACTGCAAGCTGTGCGCATTCGGCCGCTCGCCGGATTCACCGGGCGCTTACAATTTCGCGCTCGACGAAATTTACAAGCGGGCCGGAGACGGCGTGGCCGAAGGCGCCACCGAGTTTCACATCGTCGGCGGATTGCATCCTGATTTGCCGTTCGAGTATTACCTCACGCTGATTCGCGGCCTGAAGGAACGCTTCCCGCAGGTGCACTTGAAAGCCTTCACGATGGTGGAGGTCGGCTACTACGCGCGGATTTCCAAGCGATCCATTCGCGATACGCTGCTCGCGATGAAAAATGCCGGAGTGGATTCGCTGCCCGGCGGCGGCGCTGAAATTTTTCACCCGCGCGTGCGCAAGATCATTTGCGATCACAAAGTCAGCGGCCAGCGCTGGCTGGAAATCGCGCGCACCGCCCATGAACTCGGGCTGCGCTCGAACGCCACCATGCTCTACGGGCACATCGAAACGGCGGAAGAGCGCGTCGATCACCTGCTGCAGCTGCGCGCGACGCAGGACATCACACACGGGTTCGTCACGTTCATTCCGCTGGCGTTTCATCCTGCGAATACCGGCCTCGCGCATCTTCCGGGGCCCACCGGCATGGACGACTTGAAAGCGATCGCGGTCTCGCGGCTGCTGCTCGACAACTTCGACCACATCAAAGCCTATTGGATCATGCTGACGCCGCGCATCGCGCAAGTGGCCCTGCGCTTCGGGGCAAACGATCTGGATGGCACGGTCGTCGAGGAAAAAATTTATCACGATGCCGGCGCCACGACGCCCGAGTTCATGACGCGCGCTGAACTGGAGCGCTTGATTCGCGCGGCGGGGCGCGTCCCGGTCGAGCGCGACACGCTGTACAATCCGGTGGACCGCGTCAAGAATCCGATGACGCCGCCGCGCGTTTCGCCGAGCCGCAGCGATGGATTCGTGCCGGAAACATCACTGACCCTCAACCTCTAGGATTTTCCGTCAAGGTGCGGGACTTGCCGGGCGACGCGGAAGTAACTTCTGAAGTAACTTCTGAAGTAGAAGCGTCTGGCCGCACGAACAAGCAGTCCCGTCGTCACGCGTCTGCGGCGGCAGCAGATCCTCAGGATCGCTGGTGCGCAATCAGAAATTGAATCGGTAGCCGATGATTCCTTTCACGATCAGGTGATCGGTCGAGCCAGTCAGTCCGACGCCCAGGCCGAAATTGATTTCCCATTGCGGCGCCAGATTCAGATCGATTGCGGGAAAGATTTGCTGCTGTTGCTGATGGATCGGCAGAAAGTCGGTGGCCGGTCCCAGGGAACCGTAGTATTCCAGTCCGCCGGCGATTTTTGGCGTGAAGTCATAGCTGAATTTGAAATTCGGCGAAAACACGAACCCTTGATTTTGGCTCAGGCCGTGGATCGAATAGTCAAAGGTAGGATTGAAGGACCAGTACCAGCGGCCGACTTTCTGGTCCACGATCGGGCGCATTTCCCACGTCCAGGTGTCGGTGGAATATTGCCGGCGTTGATAGCCCACTTCGTTCGAAAGGCTTACGCCCACAGGCCAATGCCATTTTTCCGGAATGCGAAAGCGCGGCCGGATATGGTCGCCCACCCATTGCCATCCCTGGCCGGAATTCACCGAAGTAAAGATATAAAATCCCACTTCGAACCAGTCGTTGAAGCCGTGCGTGATCTCGACGGTTTCATGTTCGGCGTGATTGGTCGGGTATACGCCATCTGTGATTTGTTTGCTGCCGTCAATGGTGAAATTGCTGTGCAGCTCCACCATCGTGTGGCCCGGTTCAACCGTCTCCGAGCCGTACACTTGAATTTCGTAATTGTCCTGTGCGCTGGCAGGCGGGGCGCACAGCAGCAGGCCTGCCAGCACCGCAAGGGCTAAAACGCCGCCGCAGCGATTCAACAGAAGATATTCCTGCTGCCCGGTTTGCACACCCGCAGAGTAACCCAAGAATCCTTAAAATTTGACAACAGCCGAAACAAATCTCAGGCGTGCGGGTGGGATTTGTCGTACACGGCCATAAGTTGCCGGATGCTGGTCTGCGTATAGCGCTGGGTGGTGGAAAGCGAAGCGTGGCCCAAAAGCTCCTGAATCGCGCGCAGATCGGCGCCGTCGTTCAGCAGATGCGTGGCAAAGGCATGCCGCAAGGAGTGTGGATGCAGATCCAGATTGCTCCCCGCCAGCAGGCAATATTTTTTCAGGATGTAACGAACTGCGCGGTCCGTCAGGCGCCCGCCCCGGGGATTCAAAAACACGGCTTCGGCATTCGGAGTTCCGCGCGCTTGTGCCAGAATTCGGTCGCGCACGGGCCAGTAAGCTTCCAGCGCTTCCTGCGCTTTCGCGCCGTAGGGGACTACGCGCTCTTTGCGGCCCTTGCCGAGCACGCGCAGCATTTGCCCGGACTTGTCGAAACTGCCCAAATTCAGTCCCACCAACTCGCTGACGCGTAGCCCGCAGGCATAGAGCAATTCGATCATGGCGCGGTCGCGTCGGGGCATCAGCTGCGCGCTAGGATGGATCTTAGGCGAACTGTTCTTCCCGCCCTTGCGGGCAGGCGCGGGCCTGGCAGCCGCGCCGCCGGGCAATCCGTCCAGAAAATTACCGATCTCCTCCGCGGTTTGCACTCGCGGCACCAGTTTGGGAAGCTTCGGCGTGCTCACCAGCGCCGCCGGATTTGTCCGCGTGTATTTTTCGCGTACGCAAAACTTGAAAAATGTCCGCAGGGCGGAAAGCTTGCGCGCCACCGTCACCTTCTGCAGTTTCCGGTCGTACAGCCAGCTCACGAATTCGCGAATCACGCGATGGTCCACCTCCGCCAGCGGCAACGTGGGCGCGCCCGGGGGAGTGAGGAATTGCCGGAACAGCCGGACGTCGGCACCGTAATCGTCCACCGTTTCCGGGGAGGCGTTGCGCTCGTAGCGCAGATAGTTGATGAATCGTTCGATGATTTCTTTCATGGGAACATCACGTGGCCACGGCAATCATAGTGCGCTCGCCGCGGTGCGTTGCGAAAGAATTGGCGCAAGGGCGCTTGAGCGATAACCGGTAGCCTGCGATGTGCAATTCTGGCAACAGGCGCGATCTTGTTACCAGGTTTTTACATTCACGCTTGGCCACCTTGGGCTATACCCGTTCAGGTGGTCGATCGAAACGAACTACGCATTTTTACCGAAGCCGTGGCCGTCTGGCTTCGCGAGCCGTAATCACAGCTGCACACGCTCCGGCGGGGGCGCGACAGCGGCAAGCAGCAAGATCTAGATCGGCAAAGGGAGGCATTGGGCGCGATGAAAGTGAACCTCGTTTTAGGCTTCGTAGGTCTCCTGCTGGTTTCGCAGGCGGGTTCCGGGCCAAGCACGCTGAAATCGGCGACCTATCGCTTCGATGACCTCGTCGCGCAGAAGGAAGCGAACGCCACTTTTCGCCCCGTTCTGGATGGCCTCACGCATAGCGGCTATCACATTGACGTCCACGAAGTATTTCTGCTGCCCGGCAGCACACCGCACCACGGGCATCGCCATCAGCAGGAGGTGTTGTTCCTGGTCAGCGAAGGCGAATTGCAAGTGAGTATCGCGGGAAAGACTGCAAAACTCGGTCCAGGGTCGGCTGCCTTCGTTGCTTCGGGCGACGAGCACGACATTCAAAATTCAAGCAACCGGCCTGCGCAATATTTCGAAGTGATTCTGGACGCGGGCGCGAAATCACCACATTAGTTCAGCGTCTCTAGCGCATGCCGAAACTTGGTTGCCGAGGGAGCGGCGGTTGCCGCACGAGCGATGGGCGCACCGAAGTGCGCCGCTACCCTTCGCGTCGGCACTGCCGAATCTGAGGATGAATCGCCCTCGAGGGCGATTCGCCAAGGCAACGGCAGGAGCCAGGGCGCCCAGCTAAAGCTGGCCGTTCGAACGTCAAAAACACGGCGCAGGTGCATTCCGTCGCAAATTGCGGCGTTGACTTACTTATGCGCGAAGCGGTGTCGCGGCGTCGAGTTCACTTGGAACTCGCTCGGCTCCATCACGGGCGTTGCCGCGGTGATGTAGGTCTGTGAGATGCGGTCCTGCCACGTGAAGCGATCTTCATCCCAAAGCGACCACAGGAATCCCAGCATCATCGTCGCTCCGGAAAGCAGGTAGCCAAAGCTGCGCCATAGCAGCTGGCGCGTGTCGGGCAGACTGCCGTCCAGTCGCACAATGGTGAGTCCGCAGAGTTGCATTCCCGGCGTAGCTCCCGCAAAAGTTGTGAAGAGGAAGAAGTATTGCGCGTAGAAAAGGTAAAAAGTAGCCACATACACGATGGCGTCCACTTTTTCCAAGATCAATTGGCCGCCGAGAGATCGGAACAGCCCCAGAAACCCCGCGTAGGTCAATGCCAGGAACAGCAGATCCAGCGCGCCCGCGTGCCGGCGTTCGGCCAGGCTCGCGACAGGTACCAGAGCCGTTTGCGGATGCGCGCGGTCGTCCGGAAAACTCGTGAAGTCGAGCTCCGGCTGAATATTGATCTCGACGCGTTCGTTTTGCAGCTTCTTTGGCACCGGGCGCTGCACCACGCGGGCGCGCTGCCGCTCGATCTCTTCGATCTCTTCGATTGCTGCGTAGTCTTCCGCGAGTGCGGTCGATGCGCGCGAGAAGGGAAGCCCTGATTGCGAATCGTGCGGACGATTCCGCCCGCGGCGCACACGATAGGCTTCCAGACGGCGCGAAACTTCTCGGCGCCACTCGGGTTCTGCGGAGCTGGCTGGGTCGGGATCGTCGTCCGGGTCGGACGCGCCAGGAAATGTTTTCGGCGCGGACACACGTACGGCGACAGGCTCGGAATGGTCGCCGGGTTCGGCGAGCGGTGCGTCACAGAAAGAGCAATTTTCGACGTCCTCGAGCAACAGGGCGCCGCAGTGCGAGCAAATTTGAATCACTGGTCCGTTTTGCGCTGCGGTATTCCAGTGACGGAACACCGCTATGGTAGCACGCGTCCGCAGGAGCAAACCTGTTGGGGAGGTTCTAACCTGCTCCGTGTGGCGTATGAGGCAACCCGCCAGCACTCGGCCCGTTCTGAATGAATCGGGGATGATTGCGCCGGCGCCTGTAGGCGTCCACCCCGTTACGGTGAATGACGCGAAGTAACGGCCGATTTAGAGAACGCTGCTGCATGCTCGTGCAACGGGCAACATCGCGCAGGGCTGATTGCGAGCCTGCAGCACGCGTGTTAGGCTCGAATTTCTTTTTTCATGGCGGGAATGCAATTTCTACGAGGCATGCCGAAAGCAACGGTCTTGCAACCTCTTCGCAGCTACGTTCTTCTCCCCTTGCTGCTGCCGATTCTGCTTGCGAACCCGTGCCTCGGGCGCCCGCAAAGCGCCGCGCAGCAGACGCCGCAAAAGAAACAGGCCAAGCCCGTCGCCAAAAACGCGCCTGGCACTCCCGGCGCGGAAGCAACTCTGGAAGCAAAACAACAGCGCCAGGTAGGCCAAATCTACTACGCCGATGGCGACGTGGACGTCCGTTACGAAAACACCCGCCTGCGCGCCGATCACGTGGAATACAACGAAGACACGCGCGTGGTCGTGGCGCGCGGGCACGTGCAGCTCGATTACTTGGCGCAACACTTGGAAGCGACCGACGCCCGCTACGAACTTGCCACCGGACGCGGCACATTCCACAACGTGCGCGCCACTTTTGCGGTTCAGCGGCGACCCCCAGCGCCACAGCGCGAAGTCAACGCCATGGAGCGGCAACCCGCGCAGACTTTGCTCATCAGTCCCAATCCGATTTATTTCGAAGCGCAGGAAGCGGAGCGCATCGATGAAAACACCTACATCGTGCACCGCTCGTGGATGACGGTGTGCGATCCGGACCGCCCAACCTGGAAATTTTATGCACCGAAGGCCACCGTTTACATCAAGACGTCGCTGCACCTGGAAAACGGCAACTTCCGGTTATTTTCGGTCCCCGTCATGTATTTGCCGTACGCCACGTTTCCCGCGGAAAAGCAGCGCGCCTCGGGCTTCTTGCTTCCTGATTCCGGCGAGAGTTCCAGCAAAGGGTATATTTTTGGCGACGCCGTATACTGGGCGCCCACGGATTGGGCGGACTTCACGCTCGGCGCCTACTACTACAGCCGACGCGGCTGGGCCCAGCGCGGTCTGCTGCGCATGCGTCCCTGGGAAAACGCGTCGCTGGAGGTAAGCTATAACGGCGTGGAAGACCGCGGTCTTCCGCAACCCACGGGCCCTCCCCTCAATCAAGGTGGACACGAAGCCCGGCTGCTTTTTACGGCGCTACTGCCCGATGGCTGGCGCGCGGTCGCCGATCTCGATAACTTGTCCTCGCTCACTTACCGCCTGGCCTGGAGCGAGACGTACGTGCAGGCGGTCAACTCCGAAGTGCGCAACAGCGCATTCCTGACCAAGAATTTCCGCGGCTTCAGTCTGAATTTCGCGGCCCTCAGTTATCAGAACTATGTGAGCGCCACGCCCGAGGAGTACGTATCGCTGCGCACCGCGCCCGAGGTGCGGTTCGGCTCGGTGGATCAGGCGCCCTGGCACAACCTGCCGTTCTATTTTTCGTTCGAGGCATTTTCAGACGCGGCGCATCGCTCGGATACCGTCACCAATTTCAGTACGGGGAATTTTGTCGAGCGCAGTGAGATTGCGCCGACCGTGACCATGCCTTTTCATTGGGGTTCGTTGCTGGACGTTACGCCCACGTTTACGCTGCGTTCTACTTACTACGGCGGACAAATTCAGAATGGCTCGTTCGTGAATCAGGGATTCTTCCGCAACACCGAAGAGCTTTCCGTGGATATTCGCCCGCCGACTTTGGACCGCGTTTGGGGATCGTCTGATTCCGGGACGAAATGGAAGCACGCGATCGAGCCGGAAATTGTCTACAGCTACGTCAACGGGGTCACCGATTTCAGCCGCTTCGTGCGGTTTGACGAAGACGAAACGCTCACGGACACCAACGAGTTCGAGTACGGAGTGACGCAGCGTCTCTACCGCCGAAAAAAAGATGGCACCGCCGAGGAAATACTCAGTTGGAAGCTGGCGCAGAAATATTTCTTCGATCGCACGTTTGGCGGCGCGCTGGTTACCGGGCAACGCAACGTGTTTCAAACCACCGACGCGCTCACGCCTTTTGCTTTTGCCAGCCAGCCTTATCAGTTTTCGCCGATTGTCAGCGACCTGCGCTTTGAGCCGGGAAAACATTTCGATACGCAGTTCATTGTTAATTTTGATCCCCGGCACGGGCAATTGACTGCGGTCGGCACCTTGTTGAAACTGAAGCCTTACAAGGAGTCGTTTTTGACTCTGGCGCATTTTTCCGCCGTGAACCTGCCGACGCCTCCGCAGTTCAATCCGCCTGACTTTATTTTCGAGCCGCGCTCCAATCAGGTCCGCGCGCTGATCGGTTACGGAGATCTTACGCGCCGCGGTTGGAACGCCACTTTCGGCGCCAGCTACGACCTGATGCAGCATCAATTTCAGAACCAGGTGGCGGAGGTCATCTACAACGGCTCCTGCTGCGGCGTCGGCGTCGGCTACCGTAAATTTTCGTTCGGCAATATTCGCAGCGAAAACCAGTATCTCTGGGTCTTCCGCATCTCGAATCTCGGCTCCGTGGGAACGCTCCTCCGCCCCGAAAAAATATTCTGAGCCACGAAGCAGACGGGCGACATCATCGGCATGCAGCGGGGAGCTGGGCCTAATACAAGAGATTCCAAATTCTTTGAAATATGTTCAGACGCCGTCCAAAGATCACCAGTTCTCCGGGGTTAGGATTTCCCGAGAACTTCGCCGCGCCGCAATCGTTTCGTCCGGCTATACCTTTGATTAGGACTTGATCAAGCGAAACTTCTGAGTCGGAGCAGAAACCGATAAAAGGAGAACTGATCGAAGGACGGCCGCGAGGGAGCGGATCGGGAAGGTCGAAGGACGCGATGCCAGCATCATTCGTCTGTACATTCGGCAGCTGCGGGCCCTTGAACCATACGAGCCACAGCCGTACGTGCTTTAACGGTTTACCGTTTCTCGCATTCAGGATCCTGACCGTGAGAACTTGTCCCGTTTGACAAAAACTCGCCGACGGTACAGCCGCAATGAAGAAGCAGATCAACATGAGGTTCTTCAACATTCTCGACATATTAGAATCCGCTTGGTGCGGGATAAGAAAGACCAACGAATGGCGCCGACGTGAACTCCGGCGCTAACCGATTTCTGGCACCGCGCCGTCGCAGCCCGTCAACCACCATCCCGCTACCCAGGCAATCGCGCCTACGGCAATTCCCCCGAGCACGTCGGCGACGTAGTGGTAGCGTCCGTACACCGTTGCTGCACACATGCTCAGAAAAAATGGCAGGCAGATCCAGAATAGCCAGGGCTTATATCGCCGCGCCGCCAGCAGCGCGACCATGGAGCCGGCCACGTGTGCCGATGGGAACGCCGCGCCGTGCACTCGGCCGAAGCGCTCAATGAATTCGATGGTGGTTGTGAACGCACCGCCGCGCAGCTGCGGAAGATTCAGCGAAGCCAGCGCAAAGTATGGGCTCTCGACCGGAAACAGGACAGCGATCACATATACGGAATAATGCGCGATGGCCGTCGCGACCATCACGGTCCAGAAGGCTGCGTGCTGCTCTTCGATATAGAGGATCGCGGGCAGAATCACGAGGTACAGAAAATAGGTCATGTAGGAAAACTGCATGAAATCGTTCAGCGCGGGAGTCGCAAAGCGCACAAGCCACACTGCCGGATCGACGCCCGCGAAGTTGTAATCGAATTGGATGAGCCAGCGATCGAACCAGTTGGGATAAATCGCATGCACCAGCCCTTGCAGCTCCTCGAAAAAGAAAATGTAGAGCGCCAGGGGATACCAGTGCCTCGCGAATTGCACCGCGCGATTCTCGGAGCGCGCGCCGAACCACGCAAGGCACACGATCCCCACCGCGATCGCGACGTGAATCGCAAAATACCGCGCGGCGTGCGCAAGGTTGTGATGGTATGCGCACAACAGAGCAAGCATCCAGCTGAGATAACCGATGGTCGCCCATTCAAACGCCCCGCAAGCGCGCCAAACCTCAGCCAGCCTGCGCGATTGCGCCTCCGATTCCGCGCTCCCCGTCGCCCGGGCCAGTGTTTCTACAGCGCCAGTCATCGATCCGTAGGGGCGGGTCCCGCAGTCGCGGGTCCCGCCCCTACAAGGCAGCACTCTGTGCGCCGCGGTCATCGCGCCGCCGTCGACGCGAACTGCCGCGCCGGGCCGTTTGGAGTCTCACCAAGCGTTTTCTCCCACAGGCACGTCTGCCATCTCCGCTTCCGCGCTACGCGCGCCAGGGCGCGCGTCGGATTCACGGCGACAGCATTTCCGACACCTTCGAGCATCTGCAGATCGGCGGCGCTATCGCCGTAGGCATAACTGCGTATGACAGCAATGCCGTAACGCGCCGCGAGCATCTGCAGCGCGCACAATTTTGCGGCGCCGCTCATGTGCTCGCCGACGATGCGCCCGCTCCACGCTCGCGGAGAACGCGGCGCGGCCTCGAGTTCGGTCGCGCACACTCCGATATCCGCAGCCACATCTGCCGCAAGCGCGCGCGCCGCCACGCGAGCTAATGGCGCCAATGTTCCGGAAACGAGAAACACGCGATGACCCTGCGCACGATGCCAGGCAATTCGTAGCAGCGCTTCCTCGAAGAACGGCAGCGAATCCGCGCGCAAGAATCCGCACGAGAGCGATTTTTCCCAGTCCTTCACCAGCGCTTCGCTGATTCCGCTCAGATAACGCTTGTTCCCCTCGATCGCTCCGTGCCGATTGCGCCAGAAAGTCCGGGCGAAATGCGCGAGCCAGCGTCCCAGTTGCTGGCTGGAAATTTCGTTGCGCTCGAGCAAGTAGCCGGTGAAACGCCATTCCAGCGACGGGGCCGGCAGCAGCGTGCCGTCAATATCAAAGAACGCGCCGACTGTTTCCGAACGCGCAGCCACGCATGTCATCGCACGCCCTCGATCGCCGCGGTTCTTCGCGCCGGAAGTTTGCGTTCCACCGCGACGAAATAGCGGCGCCCTTCCCACACCACAGGAACAGCGCGCACGGCGCAGAAAACCGCCGCCGCCGCAGCAAGCATCTGCCCCGTCAACAAGAGTGAATGACGAACGCCGGCGTCCAGCCAATCCGACTGCCAGCGCGCGACCGGCAGCAGCAATCCGAGGTAGCAGAAACACACGCACTTCAGAATCGCGTAGGCGGCGCGGCTGGCGCGCGACGCTACCAGCGCGCGCCCCCACCAGGTTTCCAGCATCGAACGGTCTGCGAATCCGCTCTGTCCTGCGCGGCTTGCCAGGCCGCGCAGAAAATCAGTCACGGTGCCGCGCACGAAAAATAAAATGGGAAGCCACAGCGAAACCAGCCCGGCCACCGCGAAAAATGTGAAGAACAAATTTTCCACGACGCGATCACCTAGAATATCCAGTTGCGCTCCGAGCGGAGTCGCCAAGCCACGCGTCCGCGCGAGATAACCATCGACGCCATCCAAAGCGATCGCGACGATTGTCAACAGCACGGCTAGGATGTCGGCGGCGAGCGCGTCGCCGAAAAACGTAAAAAGAGCCACGGCGGCGAATGCCGCGCCGACTCGCATGGCGGTCACGTGATTGGGTGTCATCGCGCATCTCCGGGCGCAATTGCGCGTAAGGATTTACGGGCCCGCCACCGCGAGCGGCAAAATTTCTGTCGCTTGCGGCTCCAGCGGTCGGGCCCTTGCCTTGTGCAATTGCACTTGCCGCGCCATGCCCGCGATGGTGTTTAGTCGTTTTTTGTCAGATACTTAGCGCGCGCGGCGGAGGGCCTGGCGGGAGGCGCATCGCTGGAATTGAGCGACACCTGGAGGGTTTTCCCCGGGCCTGCGCGAAAGCGCGAAAAACGGCGCGCACGCGTCCAAAGGATATGGGAAAATTGCAAATTGCACGCGCAGCGCTGCCGCGCCTGGCACATCCAACGATGGGGCGGCGCAAGGACTCGATTTAGTCAAATGGATGTCTCGATATTTGCGGCATTTCTGGCGGGCCTGGTGTCGTTTCTTTCGCCGTGCGTGCTTCCGCTGGTGCCCGGATACATTTCCATGCTGTCTGGCATCGGCGTCGAGCAGCTGAAGGAAGGCAAGACGCCGCGCGCGGGTTTGTTGGTTTCCGCGCTGGCGTTCGTCACCGGATTTTCCGTCGTCTTCATTTCCTTCGGAGCTTCGGCGAGCGCGGTGGGTTCGTTCCTGCTGCGCAATCGCGCATCGCTGGCGCCGATTGCCGGCGCGTTGATCGTGCTCTTCGGCCTGCACCTTACCGGGCTGCTCGCGAAGATTTCCGTGCGCGCCGGCTTGCTGCTTGGCGGCTTACTGGTCGCGGCCGGACTCGGACTCAGCTTCCGCCCAGGCCTTCTCCCCGCGTGGCTGAAGCCGATCCATTTCATCGCCGTCGCGCTGATTTTCCTGCTGGGGCCTTCGTTGACGCGCTGGCTCAATCGCGACGTTCGTTTTCAGAATCTGGGCGGCCAGCCCGGAGCTGCCAGCGGATTCCTGATGGGCTTCGCATTCGCCTTCGGCTGGACGCCCTGCATCGGGCCGATTCTTGCCAGCGTGCTCGCGGTTGCGGCCACGCGCGACACGGTGTGGCAAGGAATCTTTCTGCTGGCGGTGTATTCGGCGGGCCTGGCGATTCCGTTTCTGATCACCGCGCTGGGCATCGGCGGCTTCCTGCGCTTTTATCAGAAATTTCGCAGGCATTTGCATACTGTGGAAGTTTTCAGCGGCGTGCTGCTGCTGGCCGTCGGCGGCCTGGTATTCCTGAACCGGCTCACCTGGCTTTCCGGCAAGCTCGCGTTTCTGAATAAGTTTTCTCTGTAACGGGAGTAGTGCTCATGCGTGTATCGCTGAAATTTTCCGTGATCGTGATCGTCCTGGCCGCGGTTGCAGCGGGCTTTGCAGGCTGCAAATCCAGCGGCAGCCAGGCAGCCGGCCTCGCCACCCAAAAACCTTTGCCCGATGAACCGGAGGTCACCTTCAAGGATCTGCAGGGCAAGGATGTGTCCCTTGCAAGCCTTAAGGGAAAAGTGGTCATCGTGAATTTCTGGGCCACCTGGTGCGAGCCTTGCCAGGCGGAAATTCCCTGGATGATCGGTTTCCAGAAAAAATACGCGGACAAGGGATTCACTCTATTAGGCGTCGCGATGGACGAGGAAGGGAAGAGCGTGGTCGCACCGTACGTACAGACAACCCAGTTCGACGTCGCAGGCCATCCCATGACCATGAATTATCCGATCGTCCTGGGCGATGACGACCTCGCCGCGAAATTCGGCGGCTTGCTCGGTTTGCCTACTACCTACGTGATTACGCGCGAAGGAAAAATCGCCAAGCGTTACATCGGTCTTGCCAGCGAAAGCGATCTCGACAAGCTGATCCAATCGTTGCTCTGACCTGTCCAGCCAGACGATGCAAAAGGGGCGAACGCTGACGGTCGCCCTTGCCATTCTGAGGGGTTTTCCCTCGCCGCTGTCCTTTTGGCATGTGCTGAATGGAGGGATGCGTCGCCCCAACCTCCCGTGCATGTGCCTGTCTGGATCACATTCATGGTTCTTTCTCCGCCTGCACCGCTGTCCGTCGCCCTCCTGGGCGTCGAGCCGGGCCCCGTTGCTCTGGTTCTGCTCTGGCTGGTCACGGGGCTCTAGAACTCTGCGCGTTACATAGCGATAGGTGCCGGTGTCGGGAGACTTTTCCGGAAGTCAGACGGATCTCCGCGCACGGAGCGGCCGATTCTTGCTCCGACTCGCGCAAGTGCGGTAACCTGCCTTTGCCATGTTGAGTGAACACGAATTTACAAAACAATGCGACGCCACGTTCGAAGCCCTGCGCAACCGCCTGCTCGAACTCGGCGACGCGAACGATTTCGAAGTGGAAGGCGGCAGCGGAAAGCTCGAAATCGAATTTGAAGATGAGGACGAAACGCGTTTCGTCATTAGCCCCAACGCGCCCGTGCGGCAGATTTGGATTTCCGCGCTGACCACCAGCTTCAAACTGGGCTGGTCGGATTCCGCGCAAGCCTTCGTGCAGGAAAAAACCGGCGAGACGCTGAACCAAGTGATGAGCCGCATTCTGACCGAAAAACTAGGCACGCCCGTTGAGGTTTAACGAAACGATGCGAATCAGAGGGATTGCCGTTTCTTGCGCGGTGTTCTGGATGCTTGCCGCCGGCGATTTTGTGCCGAGCGCAAGCTCAGCTGCCGCCGCACAGAGCTCAACCGATGTCCCCAATCCGGCGGCCATCGTAAAACCGCGGGCTTTCGTTTCGCTTGCGCCCGTTCCGCGCGGGAAAGAATTTCAAGTGGCCGTCGCGGTGGAAATCGCGCCTGGATATCACATGAATTCGCATCACCCCACGGACCAGTATCTGATCGCTACGACCCTCACAGCCAAGCTTCCCACCGGATTCGAGCTTCGCGATACGCTCTACCCCGCAGGGCGTGTGGAAAAATTCTCATTTTCTCCGGACAAAGGTCTCGACGTATATTCCGGCAGCGTGACCTTGAAGCTCCGTTTGATCGCGCACAACGACGCGCCCATTGGCGCGGTAACTTTTCCGCTGACGCTCCGCTATCAGGCGTGTAATGACACCACTTGTCTGCCACCCGTGAAGGTTCCGGTGGATGTGCGCGTGGACGTAGCTGCGGCAGGCACGGCGACGCACACAGCTCATCCCGAAATTTTCTCAACTCCCGCCACGAAGTAAGCGCCGCGAACCCGCCGCGGGCTTTCGCCGTAGCGTTCGATCGAAGGGATTTTCTTTAGACGACTTCCCGAAGCTAACGTGAAGCGAGGAAGATCAAAGCACGCCGCAGGCGGGCGATCACACGGTCATTGCCCAGCACAACCATCGTATCGAAAAGCGGCGGCGCGACCGCACGACCTACAATTGCCACGCGCGTCGCATTGATCAGCAGCCCGGCCTTCACGCCTTCGGCCGCTGCAACCGCGCGCAGCGCCGCATCGCAGGCGTCATGATTCCAGTCCGGCAGCGCCGCGAGTGCTTCGCTCAGCTTCGCTAGGAGCGCCGGAATCTTTTCGTCCTTCCAGAATTTATCGCGCGCTTCCTGCTCGTATTCGAATTCATCGCTGAAAAATGCGCGCGCCCAGCCGCTGAAATCCGTCAGCAGGCGCGTGCGCGGGCGAATCAGATCGACAGCGCGTGCGAACCAGGCGCGCCCGGTCGTTGCCCATTCGTCCTTCCACAGTCCGGTGCGCCGCAATTCCGCTTCCACAAAAGGCAGCAGCTCCTCGACCGGCGGCTTCTGCAGATATTGCGTGTTGTACCACTCCAGCTTCGGGCGGTCGAAAATCGCGTTCGTGCGGCTCACGCCTGAAAGCTGAAAGCGCTCGATCAGTTCGGTGGTGCGCATGAATTCGCTGTCGTCGCCCGTGGACCATCCCAGCAGCGCCAAAAAATTCCGGAACGCCTCGGGCAAGAATCCTTCGTCCGCATAGGAACCGACGCTGGTCGCCCCATGGCGCTTCGAAAGCCGCGTGCGATCGGGCCCCAGAATCAGCGGCACATGCGCGAAAATCGGCGGCGTCGCGCCGAGCGCGCGATAAATCAGCACCTGCTTCGGGGTATTCGACAAATGATCGGCGCCGCGAATGATGTGCGTGATGCGCATGTCAATGTCGTCGACCACCACGCTCAGCTGATAGGTAGGCACGCCGCTGGAGCGCAGCAGCACGAAATCTTCGATGTCCGCGTTCTGGATCTCGCGCGGCCCGAACACCGCGTCCTCGAATTTCGTCACGCCCGTGCGCGGAGTCTTGAACCGAATGGCGCGTGGAATTCCTTCCTTTTCCTTCGCGGCGCGTTCCGCATCGGAAAAAGCGCGGCACGGGCACGCGGCCGCTTTCAGAGTCTTCGGCCCTTCATCGTCTCCTTCGCCTTCCTGATCTTCATTTTCCGCCGCGGAATAATCGCCGCCGGCGTAAGCCGTGGCCTTGCAGTAGCAGGCGTAACCGGCGCCGCTTGCCAGAATGCGCTCCGCCGCCGCGCGATACATTTCGCCGCGCTGCGACTGGAAGAAGGGCCCTTCGTCCCACTCGATTCCCAGCCACTTCAGCGCCACCAGTATTCCGTCCACCAGTTCGGGCTGGTTGCGCTCGACGTCGGTATCTTCCACGCGCAGCAGCAGCGTGCCGCCTTCGTGTTTCGCGAAAAGCCAGTTGAACAAAGCGGTGCGCGCTCCGCCCACGTGCAAGTAGCCTGTCGGAGAAGGCGCAAAACGCACGCGCGGTTTTTGTGCGGCTGACATTCGGTCGGATTCCTTCCTCGTATGAGAGCGATCCATCTTAGCGGAAGCCCGCGGCAAAATCGAGCCAGCCCCGGAACCTGCGCTCGCAGAGTCCTGAAAAATGCTGGGAACCTTTTTCGCGCACGTGCGTATCTAAGGATGAGAACCATGCGCACACCTGTGCAAAGACTGCTCTGGCTCGTTGCTTTGTTCGTGCTTGGTCGTGCGGCTCCTGCACACGCGCAGGATGCCGCTACGATCTTGAATCAATACGTGAAGGCTTCCGGCGGCGCACGTGCACTTTCGCGGATCCAGACCATCTCACTGCAAGGCACCGTCGCGGCGCAGAACGGCGGCAAGCCCGGCGCCTATACTTTCAACGTGAAATTGCCCAATCGCTACTACTCCGAACTGGTGGTCGGCGATCAAGCATGGATCGAAGCGTTCAACGGCAAGTCGGCCTGGCACCAGGACGCTGGCGGTGAAATCTCGACGCTGGTCGGGCCCGAGGGGCTGCAACTGGAAGCGGCCGCACGCTACTACAATTCGCATCTGCTGAATCCGAAGAAGAACAAGCTGGCCATCACCTATGTCGGCGGCGCGCGAGTGCGCGACAGGGACACGTCCCAATTGGATGTCGAGACGCCCTCGGGCGTGAAGTGGCAAGTGTTCTTGGACGCGCAGTCGCATCGGATCTTGAAAGAATCCGCGCTCGTCGCAGGGGTGAACCAGGAGATTTTCTACGACGACTACCGCGCGGAGAACGGCGTCCAGCTGCCACACAAGATCGAACTGCACCGCGGCGCGGATCGGTACTCGATTAGCGTGACGCGCGCGGCAGTGAACGAGCCGGTCGGCGAACGCGTCTTCGATTTTCCCAGAAAATCGCAGGTGCAGCTTCCAGACTTGAAAGCCTTGTTCCAGCAAATTGACGCGAACCAGCAAGCCGTGGACAAAATCAAAGAGAACTACGCCGGCACCAAAGTTGAAGAAGAAACGGATTACGAAGGGAACGGCAAACCGAAGAAGCCGGACGTCCGCGAATCCACTTTCTTCTACCTTCACGGCACGGAAGTCTCGACGCTGGTGAAAATGAATGGCCAACCCCTGAGCGCGGAAGCCCAGAAAAAAGAGAGCGCTCGCGTGCTGAAACAGATTGAGGAGCTGGAAAAAACCGCGCAAAAGAAAGAAAGTCCCGACCAGAAGGCCAAACAAGAGCAGAAGGACGAGGAGGAGGAAGAAGTCTCGATTGACGCTTTTCTCCGCGCCTGCCAGTTCGTCAATCCCCGCCGCGAACGCTTCCGCGGGCAGGACGTGCTGGTCTTCGACTTCGAGCCCAATCCTGAATTCAAAGCACGCACCCTCGTGGAAAGAGTCATCCAAAAGCTTGGCGGCGTCATTTGGATCGACGAAAAAGCGCTGGACGTTGTGCGTATCGACGCGTTCTTCGTCAACAACGTGAAAATTGCCGGCGGGCTCGTCGCCGATTTGCAGAAGGGCACGCGCGTCATTCTGGAACAAACCTACGTCAATAATGAGGTGTGGCTGCCGACCTACGAGGCGGTGCACATTGACGTGCGCGTCCTGCTGCTGAAGGGAATTAAAGTGGACGGCACCACGCGCTATTCCGATTACAAGAAATTTAATGTCGAAACTCTTTCGACGATCGGCAAGCCCAAGGTCACGGCCGATCCCGCTGCTGGAAATCCACCCGCAAAACCGCAGTAAAAAAGGCCTTGTGCCCAGGACGGACGCACAGCAACCCAGCGCCGTTCGCACTCCGCAGTGTTGCGCAAATTGCTGATCCAACAAGGGTTGGTACGGGGGTACTGTTGACCCCGGCACCCGCGAATCGCATAGTGTTCACAGGCCGCAAGCGGAAGGGCCCAGGCCATGCGATGAGCATTCTTAGCCGGTATTCGAACATTTCTCGGTTGGCTCGAGTCATTTCTCGGGCACGTACTGGTACAGGTGACATGCACGAAACTTGGCTGGACACTCGGCCGAATGCCCGGCATTTTTCTGCTATTCTCAGGAGAAATCTGCAGGGCCCTGATCACGGAGTTTTGAGTTGTTAAGTCATCTCAATGCGAGTGCGGTCGTGCTGTTCGCGGGCGCGTTTCTGCTGGGCATATTTTTTGCCTATGTGTATCAGCAGAAGCGCCAGGCGTACCTGATGGTTTGGGCTTCGGCTTGGCTGCTGGTTTCGCTCTACTTCGTGCGCTCTGGGTTCGCCGGCGCCGTGCCTCTTTCTGGATGGATGGGCGTCTTCAGCGAATGGGTGATGGCGCTTGCCGCGCTCGCATTCTATTGTTCGGCGCGCTTGTACGCTCGCCTGACGCTCTCTGCGCGCCGCGTGGCTTTGGCGGCGGCGGTGGCCGCCGTCTGGTCTTTCGCCTACCCGCGCGAGTGGATCGCGATTCCGCTGGCTTTCGGAGTGGTTGTCCTTTTCTTTCTCACCGCGCAAATATTCTGGCAGGAAGGCCGCAAACAGGAATCACGCGCCGATAAGCT
This sequence comes from Acidobacteriota bacterium, assembly GCA_013289715.1. Lineage (GTDB taxonomy): Bacteria > Acidobacteriota > Terriglobia > Acidiferrales > UBA7541 > Palsa-295. The sequence goes on from JABCZJ010000006.1 coordinate 80,712, forward strand.
GCTGGCCGGTACGTTCGTCGCAACCGGAGCTTTGCGGCTGCTCTTCATCTTCCAGGCGCGCCTCGGACCCCTCGCCGGTGTCAACCTCCAGCCGTTTGCTTTGCTCGCGGAAATTATCGGCGGCGTCCTGATGTTGATGGCGGTGTATGACGAAGAGCGTCGCCGCGTCGAACGCAACATGCTGGCGCTCTCCAATCTGAACCTGGCGACTTCCAGCTTTGCCGGCGGCGAAATCCAGAAAATGCTCGCGCAGGCTCTGGACCGCGTGCTCAATGTTGTGCGCATCCCGGCTGGCGCTCTGATCTTGCACTATGGCGATGAAAACGGTCCTGCATCGGTCGTCGTCACCGGCCTGGACGATTCGTTCTGCGCGTCCGTGCAAGAAAGCAATCTGGACGACTATGTCGTCCGGCTTGTCGCACGCCTCGGCGGACTCGTCGTGCTGCGCGATCTGGCGCGCGATTCCAACTGGGTGGCGCTGGAAAAAGAAGAACCGTTCCGCCACATTCGCAAGATGCTGCTCGCGCAAGGCCTGCGCACGATGGTGGGCATCAGCTTGCAGGCTAAAGATCGCGTCTTCGGAATGCTGCTGCTGGGCACGCCGGACAATCGCAATTTTGCTCCGCCGGAATTGCGTCTGCTGCTCGCATTGGGCCACCAGATCGGCATGGCCGTCGAAAATAGCTACCTGATTCAGCAGACCGCGCGCCGCAGCGAAGAGCTGCATATTTTGAACGAGATCGGCCGCGCCTTGAGCTCCACGCTCGAGCCCGACGCGCTCTTCGAACGCATCTATTCCGAAATGCAGCGGCTTTTGGACGTCAACAGCCTCTTCATCGCGTACTACGATCGCAAGAAGGAACAGATTCGCTTTGAGATCGAAGTTATCGAAGGCGTGCGCCAGCACAAACGAACGCGGCCGACCGGCAATCATCTTGCGGAATTCGTCATTCGCACGGCGCAGCCGCTCTTGATCCGCGAGCAGTTCGCTGAAGAAACCGCGCGCATGGGTTTTGCGCCGAACCAACAGACCGGCTCGATGTGCGCCGTGCCGCTCATCTTGTACGACCAGGCTGTCGGCGTGATGGCCGTGCACAGCGCGCAGGAACGCGCTTTCGACGAAGGCCACGTCGAATTGCTGCGCGTGCTGGCCAGCGAGGCCGCGGTGGCCATCGAAAACGCCCGCCTCTTCTCCGAAGAGCAGAAAAAATCGAAGCAGTTGATGCTCATCAACAACGTCTCCAGCCACGCTATCACCACGCTGAATCCGGAGGAAATGCTCGCCAAGATCGCCGCGGAGATCGAAAACGCGCTCACCTACGATCACATCGGCATCGCCATTCTCGATTACTCTTCGAAAGAGCTGGAGATTCAGGCCGAAGCCGGCGCGCGCCGCGAAGCATTGGGTCGCCGCATTCTTCTGGGAGAAGGTCTGGTAGGCCAGGCAGCACGCTCCGGCCAGATCGCCGCGGTCACCACCGTCACCGCGGAATCGCCGAGCCCGATCCTCGCCGGAACGGTATCGGCGATCGCTTTGCCCGTGACCTACGCGGAAAGTTTACTCGGCGTGTTGTACGTCGAATCCTCCAAGCCCTGCGAATTCGCGGATGAAGAGATTCGCTTGCTGCGCACCCTCGCCGATTTATTTGCCGGCGCTCTGCACAATGCCGTGACCTTCCAGAAGGCGCAGGAACAGGCCATTACCGACGGCCTCACGGGCGTTAAAACGCACCGCTTCCTGATGGAGGCGCTCTCCTCCGAGTGGAAACGCTCCACCCGCGCGAATCGCCCCTTCGCTCTGGTCCTGATGGATCTTGATCGCTTCAAATTCGTGAACGATTTCTACGGCCACCTGGAAGGCGACGTCGTGCTGCAGCGCGTCGGCCACATCTTGGAGCAGAATTGCCGCCGCTCCGATGTCGTTGCGCGTTATGGCGGAGACGAATTCGTCATCCTCATGCCGGAAACCAGCGTCGAGCAGGCCATTCAACTCGCCAGCAAGCTGCGCGGCTGGGTTGCCGCCGATCCGCTGCTGCGCGATAAAAATATTACGGCCAGTTTCGGCATCGCCGGTTTCCCGCTGCACGGCTCTACTCCGCAGGAACTGATTCAGGTCGCGGATTCGTCCATGTACCTGTCGAAACATCAGGGCGGAAATTCCGTTTCCAGTGCGGAGCAGGGCGACCCCAACGACACCAAGCGCTGGAAGAAAGACGTCCTGGAAGCCTATCTGGGCGTGACGCTCAAGCGCCAGTTCTCCACCGGTCCCGACGCCTTCGACGAAATTTACCGCCGCCTCGAGCAGTTCACTCGTTCGCTGATCGAACATGGCGACGGCGATGCGGACGATCCCGTTCCGTCAGCGGTTGTAGACACCGTCACATCGCTGGCGCTCGCAATTGACGCGAAAGACCGTTACACCCAGGGCCATTCGCAAAAAGTTTCCGCGTATTCCGTGATGATCGCGCAGGCGCTGCGCATGAATCAGGCCGAAGTCGAGGAAATACGCCTGGCGGGCTTGCTGCACGACATCGGCAAAGTCGGCATTCCCGAAACCATTCTGAATAAGTCTGGGCCGCTCGACGCGACCGAATGGACCACCATGAAGACCCATACCGAGCTGGGCGCGAAAATTCTTGAGCCCCTCGCCGCCATGAATCGCATCCGCGAAATGGTGCGCCACCATCACGAATTCTACGACGGCACCGGCTATCCGGATCGCCTCACCGCCGATCAGATTCCCCTCGGCGCGCGCGTCATCGCGATCGCTGACGCCTACGACACCATTACTTCCGAGCGCACTTACAAGAAGGCCCGCAACCCGGAAGAAGCGTTCTCTGAACTCGAGCGCTGCGCCGCGAACCAATTCGATCCCGCAATCGTGCGCGGCTTCGTTGAAGCGATGCGCCGCGCACCCCAACAGCACATAGCCGCCTCCGTAGGGGCAGCGGAGCCCGAGAACCTAGGCTGCTAGATTTGATTCCCCGCACCGCGCGGTATTCCTAACATCACGGTACGTCTTACGATACGCTCTCTACCACAGCACAGTAGGGGACCCCTTCCTGTGGAATTTCGCTCCCTGAGGCATCTTGGGATGCTTTGCAAGACATTCAGCGCAGCCGTTGTTCGGCATAGACGCTTATCTGGTCGAAACCGAAGTGGACGTCGTCCCCGCTTTCAAGGGCCAATTCACGGGCGTCGGCCTGCCGGACATCGCCGTGAAAGTCGTCCTGGAGTTCGTAACCGATTGAAACTAAACGGTACGGATAGCGCTCTAGGGCGCTTATCGGACTGTGGAGACGGGTTATCGGACTATTAACGGACCGTGATGGCCAGGTGCTAAGCAGCCTGAAAATCATGGACCCAACGCTTCTTTCCCTGCTGGATTCGATCCCACAGAAACCTCCTCGATCCAAACTCGAAACTCACCGCGAGCTGATTCGCCAGTTGCGGCGAAAAGGCTGCACGTATCGCGACATCGTTCGCATTCTTCACGAGCGTGTCGGCCTCGACGTGGCCGTCAGCACGATTCACTCGTTCATCAGGGTTCGCGCAAAACACCGATAGGAGGATGCGCGTCTGGAATTGGTCCCATCATGGAGCGTGGCACCTGTACGGACATTCTCATGGGAACCTCCCTGACCCGCCTACTTCCCTTTCCATGGACGTCGGCGTTGACACTCACGATTTCCGACCGTGGCATTTCGACGAAATCAGCACCCTTATGGCCGAGAGGGTGAAAAGGCCAGCCGCACCGGAGCATTCCCGCCAGTCAAGCATTCACGACTGAGACTTCTCTCTGGCGCAGTAGGTTTACGCATATTGCGTATGCCCTTACGCAATATGCGTAAAATATGGGGTGGATTCTCTGATGGACATGGTCAGGGGTCAAGTTGCCTCCAACAACATCTTTGGCATCTGTCCCACAAACACCGATTTCTAGTATTGAGTAATCTAAAGTACTAGTTTATATTTCTCATATGCAATATATCCAAAGGAGATTGGCAGGCGTGCTGCTGGACGCAGCTCAACACTTTCCCGCTGTTGTTGTGACAGGGCCCCGGCGTGCCGGCAAAACCACTCTTCTGCGCAGGCTGTTCCCGAAAGCCCGCTACGTACTGCTCGAAGACCCCGACATTCAGGCACGCGTACGCAGCGATCCCCGCGCATTCCTTGACGCGCTGCGCCCTCCAGTCGTCTTCGACGAGATCCAGAATACCCCCGAATTACTTGCCTACGTCCGTACGGTTATCGACACGGGCCGACGGCGGATGGGGCAATGGCTGTTCACGGGGTCCCAGGAGGCTCCGCTGATGCAGGGCATCAGCGAATCGATGGCGGGCCGGGCTGCCATCCTCCAGCTCCTGCCTTTCAGCCTCGCAGAAACCAAGAAAGTGAACCTGTTACACGGGGGATTCCCAGAGGTGCTCGCCCGGCCCAAGGCTCGTAGCCTTTGGTTTGCCTCCTACTTGCAAACGTACTTGGAGAGAGATGTCCGGGCGATTACAAACGTGCGGGACTTGGCGACGTTTCGCCGTTTTCTCGCTCTTCTGGCGAGTCGTCACGGCCAGATTCTGAACAAGACCGACCTTGCTGCACCGCTCGGGGTCACCGTTCCCACGATTGGCGACTGGCTGCACATCCTTGAAATAACAGGCCAGGTCATTCTGGTGCCGCCGTATTTCGAAAATCTCGGAAAGAGACTAATCAAGTCACCGAAAGTGTACCTGGGTGATTCCGGCCTCGCCTGTTACCTGCTGGGCCTGACATCATCAGCTGAGCTTGAGCGGTCGCCATTCCTGGGGCCTTTGTTCGAAGGCTTCGTCGCAGCAGAGATACTCAAAAGCCAAGCCGACCGTGGAATGCGCAAGGAGCTCTACTATTTTCGCGATCAGCAGGGTCTGGAAGTAGACTTTCTTGTTCCACGTCCTAACGCCAAGCTGTGGCTGGTAGAAGCGAACGCCGCGAAGACGGTCCGCCCGCCCATGGCATCTCCCTTGACCACTCTTCAGCGCGCGCTGCAAAAACGAGCAGGAAGATTGATCGTGGTCCATCGGAAGTCCCGGCTTCAGGTTCCTACGGCCGCGATCGCTAGCGGAGTTGAGGCGCTGGATCTAGAGCAGTTTGTCGGCGAACTCTTGGCGGCTCGATGAATTGCAGTCAGACGGGCCCAACAACCGTCCCCCGTGATCCCGACATTTTCGCATCCTCGGCATTTCCGCGCGCGCCCATGACCGCATCCTGAAAGTTTCGCGCACCATCGCCGATTTGGAAGGCGCTCCGGCTCTCGCGCCCAAACACCTCAGCGAAGCCATCCAGTACCACACGCTCGACCGCACCTACCGGGCGTAAGGTTTTCCATATTCCCGTGGGCGAATCATTGCTTCGCACGGATTCGAGGATCAAACCGCAGTCGGCCGGCGAGTCATTTGGCTAACTAGGATTTTTCGTGACTCTCGGGTACTTCTCGCAGACATGCGATGCAAACGCCTTGTCGCGCTGCTGCTTGTAATGCGTCTTCATCGCGTCAATTGATTCGCCAGCGGGCGGCCCTAAAGCTTTGAACACCCACGCGCATTCGCTGCACACCCAGCCTTGAAAATTCTGGTTTTCGACTCGTAGCAATTTGCGGCGCCTCGCCTCCATGGTCCCCCTCGGGAATTGGTATGGTTATGCTGCCGTCGAATCCACCGGGCTTTGCATACAGATCAAGGTCGGACGGAATGTCCGCGGCCCGAACAGTAACGATAGAAGCAGGTTGCTGTCTGTGGGGTATCCAACACTGATGGGAACTGCTATCGCAATCCGAGTTCGTCCTCGAACTGTCGAATGACGTCGTAACACTCACAAGCGGATTTTTCGAGTTTCCTGCGGTTCACAATCTTCACTGCGCCTCGCACGTATTCTATGATTCCCTTTTTTTGCAGTTCGGACGCCGCCAGGCTCACCGTGGATCGGTCAGTACCCATCATCGTCGCGACGAAATCGTGGGTGATCGGAAGCACCCCCGAATCCACTCGATCCTGAGTCATCAGCAGCCACCTGGAGAGACGCTGCTGTATATCGTGCAACCGGTTGCACGCCGCGGTCTGCGCCACTTGCATTCCTTGCAGTCCCGTATGTCGGTTCAACATCGCTTGCAGCTGCGGAGCCGACCGCAGAATGCGTTCCAGCGCATTCCCCAACATTCGAGAACCTTCCCCGGCGATTTGGATTATTTCGCGCACGGAACTTCTGCTCAAGCCGGCAGCCAATCCTGCTCCCACGTAGCCCTCGTTGCCCACTACGCCCACTTCCACAGTTCGGCCGTCTTTGGTCACTACCACTTGAGAAACCATCCCTCGATTCGGGAAATAGACGAACTCGATACTTTGCGTCGGCTCATGAAGGCTCAGATGACTTGGCAGTTCGACATGCGTCAAGTTCGGACGCATCTGCTCGTATTCATTGGCGGGCATGGCCAGCAGTACTTTGTTCCTGACTGGCTTTCCGTCAACATTGGTCCGCTCGTCCGCCGGTGCCACGCGAAAGTTTTTCCCGCTCATGTCCATCCTGAAAGGCGCCAAATTGCCTGGCCCTAATTACCTGGAAGTTCACAGCCTCTGAGAGCCGCATCCATTCGAGCAGAAGTCGCGCTAGCAATCTGTGCGAAACGGGACAACTCCCAACCTCAATGCGAAGCAAATTGCGCGGCGGAGTGATGCGGGTTGACGGCGCCCAGGCGCCGTTAGCGCGGTTGAGTGTGCATGAATTTTGAGCCGTACCGAAATTTGTACTAAACTCCACGCGCGCACCGCGCCGCCTCTCTATGACAGCTCCCATTGTTCCTGAACCGCGTTGGCCCGCTTTTGTCGCGATGCTTGCGGCTGGCGGCGTTTATCTGGCGTTGCCGGAGCGGCTCTCGCTGGGGCCCGGCTGGGGGTTGCTCGCGATAATCCTGGTCCTGATGGTTCCCATCGCGGTATCGAATCGTCGCGGCGACTTTCACATCACCAGGCCTCTGGTAGTGATCGCCAACGGCGCTATCACCGTGGGCATGATTGCTTCACTGGCTCTGCTGATTGAAGGCATCCCTCAGCATCGCGACTCGCCGACAGCCCTGCTGCGTGGCGCTCTGGCGCTCTGGTTCACCAACATAGTGGTCTTCGCGTTGTGGTACTGGAAGCTGGATGCGGGCGGCCCTTCGCGGCGCGACGCGCGCAGCGGGCGTTTGAAAAGCTCGTTCCTGTTTCCGCAGATGCTGGATGAGGAAGGCAGAGATCCCAACTGGTCGCCGCAATTCATGGACTACCTGTTCCTGGCATTTAATACCAGCACGGCCTTTTCGCCGACGGACACGGCCGTCCTGTCGCGCTGGGCCAAAGCAGGCACGATGTTGCAGGCCTTGATCTCGCTGGCGATTGTGGTGTTGCTCGCTGCGCGCGCCGTGAATATTTTCTGAGTTCCATATTTCATCTGAAGTTGCCGGGGAGGTCTAAGATGCTCGCATCCTGCAAAATGGTCGGCTTCGTTCCCGCGCGCGATTCCCAGAAAGCGCGCGAATTCTACGAAGGCAAGCTGGGCTTTCAATTTGTCAGTGACGATGCCTTCGCACTGGTGGTGCTGGCGGGGGAGAACAAAATTCGGATCGCCAAGGTTCCCAAGGATTTCGCGCCCGCCGCCTTCACCATTCTCGGCTGGGAAGTGCAAGATATCGAAGCAGTCGTCGCCTGGCTCAAAGGCCGCGGCGTGGCATTTGAAAAATATCCTTTCATTCAGGATCCCGAACTCGGCATCTGGACAGCGCCCGGTGGCGATAAAGTTGCCTGGTTCAAAGATCCCGACGGCAACGTCCTTTCCGTCGCGCAGCATGTCTGAAATGCCTGACGCGTAGAGATGTTCGCAACCCACAAGGAGGCGCCATGACAAAATCGTTGATCCTCGGGACCATCCTGGGCGGCCTGGCAGCTTTCCTGTGGAGCTCCATTTCGTGGGAACTCCTGGGCTGGCACGAAAAAACCATGGTTGGATTTCAGAATGAAGATGAAGTCTCCGCGGTCATCGCCTCGCACGCGACCCAGGACGGCACCTACCTGTTGCCCAATATGCCGCCCACGGCCGGAATGACGCCAGAACAAAAGAAAAGCGCTCTGGCCGCGCTGATGCAGAAAATGCAGAACGGCCCGATCATGGTGGCAGCGGTGCGCCGCGGCGGATTTGGCTCCTACAGCCGTGGCCTGATCGTTCAGCTGCTCAGCCTGATGGCCGCGGCATTTCTGCTCACTTGGCTGCTGCTGCAAACCGCTGGATTGAGCTACGCGCGCCGTGTAGTGTTTCTCGCGATCGTCGGCCTCGCTGCCAGCGTTATCGTCGATCTTCCGAATTGGAATTGGTGGGGTTTCTCCGGCGCATACACCGCCGTGAACCTTACCGATTCCTCGCTCACTTGGCTCGTCGCGGGCCTCGTCATTGCCAAAGTTGCCAAGCCCGCCGAGCCTGCGACTTCCTAGGCGGCGCTGGTCATCGCAACATTCGCGTGAACGTCGTCGCACCAGGCGCGATCAAAACTCCCATTTGGAAGCGCGGGCCACGCGCCTCTGCTACCGCAGAAGATTCCGCTAAGTTGGAGAAGTTCTTCTCTACCGCGGTTCCGCAGGGTCGTTGGGGCGAGCCGGACGAGGTTGCCTAAGCCGTGCTTTTCCTCGCGTCGGACGACTCCTCGTACGTCAACGCGGTCGAGCGGATGGTGAACGGCGGATTCACGGGTGCCCCGCTTGGAGCTCCCATTTTTCAGGACGTAGCTAGGCCGCTCGGTAGCGAGGCGAAGTTGGCAAAAGCTCATGCGCAGGGAGATCCGCAGTGAAGCGGATAACGGACAAACCGGAAGCTATCGAAGACATACTCGGTGCTGTGGCTTGATTTGAACCATCCGCGAAAATCTTGAGCCTCTAATGATCATGTATAGGCTTGCTGACACACCGATGCGGCGCGAAGCGTTCGCGCCGGCGACGGTGATTCGCTCCGCGCCGCCGGCGAGCAAATCCATCCAATCGCAGCTCGCCGCTGTGTCGTCGGTGCGCTCACTCCTTCGCCCTCACTGCTTTGCGGAACTCGCCGCCGTAGCGTGCGGCTCGCCGAAATAGGGAAAATCCGGGCGCATCAACTGCATGTCGGGTGCCACCCCGTCGCCGAGGGCCGTGTTCGTGACCAGCGTGAGAATCACGTCCATCACGTCGTCGCAGAGACCGCGGCCGTTGAAGGCGGCAAAGCTGAATGAGGCGGGCGTGTCCAGTTCATAGGGCAGGACCGATGGGCAGAGGCGCGCGAGGAGTTGGGTAGCGTACGCGGATGGGTCGGCCGCTGAGTGGGCGAGCGCGGTGACTTTTTCCACGAAGTCGCGGATCGGTTTGGAGAACAGCGCCACTTCGTCCGCCGGGACCGCGCGGTTGTAGTTTTCCGATGCGTCGTGCAGCGACGGATCGGAGAGCAGGATGTGGGTGATCATCGGCAGGCCCCAACGCGATACCTGCACCTCCGGCGCGTGCCCGTAGAGCGATGCGGTGGCCCAGGCGTGCACCACACCTCGGCCGATCAGGCTGCTGGGGACCTCGAGGACGATGGCGGTGACATTGTTGCCGCCGAAAAAGTTCTGGCGGTTCTGGAACGCCTCCGGGGCAAACCGGTTTTCGGACCACAGAGCTTTTCTGAAGGCGCCGAAACCGGCGCCATCGGTGGCGAACAGATCGGGCGCGAGGCCTGCGTACGCCAGGCAGCCCTGATCCGCTTGCACGACGCGTCCCGTATTCCCGGAAATGATGAGTTCGCCCGCGGCACCCTTCAGAGCGTCCGCTCCGGTGGCGCGCCGGACCGCGAAGGTCTGAACGTGCCGGTGCTCGCCGCCATCGGCGTGGTCGGGCGCGCCGAACTGGACCTTGAAGGCGACGTCTTCGCGAAGATCGCGATCCGTGTCGAAGCGAAAGGCGTAGAGACCTTCGTCGCGGAAGGTCTCTGGCGCGCCGACGCCGGCGTTCGGATTCACGGTCAAAGCCATGACCGTTGTGCCCGGGCGCCCGCGAAACAAGTAGAAGTCGCAGATGTTGATGCGGGGGTCTTCTTTTGCGGTAGGCGTATCGAAATGATGCGACATGGCCAATCTTCTCCTAAAGGTTTAGATGCGAGGCCAAAAGTTCGATCGCTCGGATGCGGGGCCGATGGGGCGATTATCTTGACATTCTCAACCTCACCGGACGATTTTTCAAGTTTGGAATGGAAACGAAGCAATTCCCAAGTCCTGAATATTTACCGATTTCACTTCGCTGGTCGGCGCGTTAAGCAGGGCTCAGGGCCAGTCCTGCGGCTGAATAATTCTGGTAATGACCATTAAGCTCTTGTCTAGCAACAAGCTGCTTCGTCGCTCGATCACCTCAGTAACCTGCCGGCGAGCCAGTAGTCGGCACTGAACTTTCCCGGACCGGAGCAGATCAGCCAGACAAAGAAGAGCACGTAGAGGACTTCCGGCAGGTAGAGGAAATCGTCAAGCCAGCTGAGAGCCGAAAGTCCTTTAGGCAAGGTGGAAAGCGAGTCGGTCAAGATGGCGACAATCATATCGATCAATAAAGCCGCACAGGCCGCGCTGGAAACAAGCCCCACGGTCACCAAGGATCCGCAAACGAACTCGACACCTGCCACGAAATAAGCCATCAGGCGGGGAAACGGGACTTTGGCCTGAACGAGCGTGTCGTAAACAGGTTTCGTGCCGCCGGCGACAAACAATTTGTTTGCCCCGGAAATGGCGAAGAACAGCCCGATCGAAACGCGTACCAGCAGGATGGCATACTGTTCCCAATCACTGCTACCCGACAGCGCAAACTGGATCAACCGTTTCCAATCCATCTCTTGTCCCTCCAGCCGAGGATGTGCTGCAGCGATACCTCATATCCTGCAGTTCGACTTTTCCGGTTACCGCGGTGATCAGGACAAAAGCTGGGGCTTGGCGATTGAGCCCGCCTAAGGTGGGCACCCATCTGCGATCCATTTAGCGAATAAATCGATGCGAGATTGGGGCCAAGGACCCTCCCCCCTTGGGGGTGGTGGCGGCATTACGGCGCCGCCGATTCCCCGAATGCGGTCGTAGATGGCGGCTGCGTGGGCCTTCACCTCATCATAACTCGCGAGGTTAAAGCCCTTGATCATGCCTTGAATGTCTCGGTCGGTAAAAAGCGGGCGAATGTCCGCTTGAAAGCTCGTCGTTTTCGTCATTGCGCCTCACAGGTATTGGATTATACGGATGTCGCGGTCTTCTTCGTGAATGAAAAACTTCCTGTCTGCTGACGTCAGGGTAAAGGCTGTTTATTTCAAGTCCGAAGCGAAGAACTTCAGGCAATTTCGATCGGCTCGACGCTGAGCAGGCGCCTTGTATTCCGAGCGAGTCCCGGTGTGCGCGCGCCGCACCGGGACGACCAGAGATCTGCTGCTCCGGGGTGCGTCGCCGCTCGGAATCGACCTCGGAAAGCCACCGTCCTTCAGGCAGTGGCCTGGCGTGAAGCCTGGTGGACTTCCCTGATCAGGCCGGTCTCCACGTCGAAAATAAAACCGCGCACAGGAACTTCTTTGGCGATCCACGGATGTGATCTGACCTTCTTGATCTGTTCCCGTGTGTTCTGTTCAGGGTCCTTGTAAGAGAAGAAGCGCATCGGAGCGGGCGACGCGTCGCCGGTTAAAGCCGAGAGTTTCTGGTTCAGCTCAGCGTCAGTGAATGTGGTGAATCCGCAGCCGGTGTGATTGAGGAGCAGTATCTCCGTGGTTCCGAGTATACGGTTGGAAACAATAAGTTCGCTGAGAACATCATCGGTTACCGCGGGTCCGCCGGTTCGGATAACGTCTAGATCGGCCTCCGGCAGGCCCAAGATTGCAGGGAGGTCTGAGAGCCGTGGATCCATGCACGTTACAACTGCGATTTTGGGAGCCGGACGCTTCCCGAGCGTTGGATTGTAGTTTTTTGCATACTTGCGGTTTGCTTCTAGCGCCTTATCGATAATACTCATCGCTTTTCCTCCAGACGGGCGAGCGGTGCGGCCAAGCCCGTATTCTAATTTATAAAGTGTCGCTCGTCTGACCGAATCGGCTGCGATGCGGCGATTACACCCGAGGTGCTCCGGCGAATCAATTGGACGATGGTATTGGCGATGCCTTGGTATTGGGACCCGTGGATTAATCTTTGTTCCCGACAATTATGCTGCAAACCGCGAATGGCGGTGTCGCTCGCGAACTCTCGCGCCTCGAGATTATGCGTCCATCCGTTCGACCCATTGAGCGCGGAATGCGGGAGCTGCGAATGGATCCGCAAAGTACTGCGTTTCCCGCGCGACCTTGTCGCCCTTGAACTCCATGATGCTCACGGTGTAGGACGGCTTGGCGTCATAAGTCAGGACGAATTCGGTGACCCAAAGCTCGCCGCTGCCCACGATTCGTCGGATCGAAAAGCGCTTTTTGTTCGGCTGACTGGCGCGCTGGCCCTGTATGTTGCTTCGACCGCGGGTTCGCTCGCCTGACTGCGGGTATTCCAGCACCGCGTCGTCGAGATAGATGCGGTGCTCGGTTTCGAAATCGTTGGCATCGGACGCCGCCCAATGCTGATCCAGTGCGGCTCGGATTCGTTGCTCTTGCGTGGACTGCTCGGGCTGCGGTGTCGCGCTCATACTTAGCTCCTTTGTTCAGTTCCCTCGTTCAGCGGTCTTGGCTTGTGGAATGAAGCCCGGAACGCCGGTTGTCACCACTTGATTCAGCCTCTGTCTGGTCTGGATGCGATTGATTTCCTCGAGCGCCTCTGGCGGAAGGGCAGAGATGTCGAAACTCTCTCGCGCGCGGGCCGCAGACTTGGGCGTGGTAAGCACGGCCGTGCCGCGCTGCACGGCCCAAGCCAGCAGCACCTGTGCCGGCGTCTTTCTGGCCCGCGCGGCGATCGCTGAAATCACTGGATCTTCGAGCAACCCCGGCCTCATCCCGTGACCGAGTGGCGCAAAAGCCAAAAGCACAATGCCCTTCTCTTTGCAGTATTCCAATAGCTCCGTTTCCGGCAGATACGGATGTGATTCTACTTGGACCACGGCGGGCTTGATTCTAGCTGATTCATAGATGTGCTTCAGCTCGCTTAAACCGACGTCCGAAAGTCCGATGGCCCGGCAGTTGCCATCATCCACCAGGGCTTCCAGCGCTTTCCAGGTGTCGAGCAGAGTCACGTCGTGATCGTAAAGGACATTGCCGTTTTGATCGCGCGGGTCTTGGTCGTCGCCGGGTTGAAATGCAAAGGGAGTGTGAATGAGGTAGAGATCGAGATAGTTGAGCCCGAGTCTGGCGAGACTCGCCTGGAAAGCCGGTTCGACGCGCTCGGGCCGGTGATTGGAGTTCCACAGCTTGGTAGTGACGAAAATTTCTTCGCGCGCGATTCCTCCCGCGGCGAGCCCTGACTGCAACGCATTGCCTACCTCGCGCTCGTTCCGGTATCTTTCCGCGCAATCGAGATGTCGAAATCCGGCTGCGAGTGCGGCGGTGGTCGCCGTTATGGTGACGGCTGGGTCGGGAATGAGCGTGCCGAAGCCGAGTGCGGGCATATGGTCAGTACCGTTGTTCAGTGAAATTCTGGTCGTGCGCAGAGCAGAAGGAGCGTTCATTGGTTACACCTCGGAGCTAATTTTGCGTCCAGCAGGACCGCCCGGTGCACTTAGATGCGAAGTGTCGCAGACTGGGCGCAACGAGTCATTAGACGCGTTATCGCAGGCGCACCCGCTACGGGTACCCGGAGTTCATTGACTTGCACTCCGGCGCTGTGATAACCATACTCGCGTCCTTTTATTAAACGGACCTTGCCCCGACAACGGATGGCGGCCAAAACTCAACGGATTGAAGTGATGCTGGAGACGCTTCTGGAAAGCGTGGACCTCGCGGAAAGTATTTCCATGCGCGTGGCCGAAGCCGCCGGCTTTCCCGAGGAAGAAGTGCATAAAATCGGCATGGCCGTGCGCGAAGGCGTGATCAACGCCTACAATTATGGCAACCAGCAGGATCGCCAGAAGAAGATCATGATGACCGTCGAGCTGCAGCCGGATAACATGATCGTTCGCGTGCTCGATCAGGGCAAAGGATTCGAGCTGACCGAAATACCCGATCCGCTCGCGGAAGAAAACCTATTGCGCACTTCCGGCCGCGGCCTCTTCCTGATGCGCGCCTTCATGGACGATTTTAGAGTCGAACGCGGGCCCGAAGGCGGGGCCCATTTGATTATGGTCAAGAAACTGCCCCAGCCAGTTTCCGATAACGGCAAACACAAACCAGAGTAGAATCAACAACGAGGATCCCGTGGCTCTCCAAGGAACACGCCGCCAATTGGGCGACGTAACGATCGTTGATTTCAGCGGCAAGATTACCCTAGGCGAGGGCAGCGCCATGCTGCGCAACACCGTGCGCGAGCTGATCAATTCCGGCAACAAGAAAATCCTGCTCAGCCTTTACGATGTGGATTACATCGATAGCTCCGGCATCGGCGAGCTCGTCAGCGCCTATACCACCGTGAAAAACGCCAGCGGTGAGCTGAAACTTCTGCACCTCACCAAACGCGTTCACGACATCCTGCAGATCACCCGCCTGTTCACCGTCTTCGACGTCCAGTCCGAAGAAGGCGCCGCCATCCGCAGCTTCAAGTCGTAACCGCCAGGCTAGCGAGCGGGCTGTTCCTCCGATTGCCGCATGGCACCCCCGGCTTTATGCTAATATTTAGGTTTCCAATCTCGCTCGGGGTGCACACTTGGCGCAGCATATTTCCCGCAAGGAACTAAAAACGGACGAAATTCGCGAAACACTCGCGCACGGCGCCGATGCCGTCCTTTCCCACAAACAATTGACCGTCTATATTTTGCTCGCCGCGCTCCTGGTCGCTATCGGCATTTTCGGCTGGCAGACCTACACCGAGCGCCAGACCGTGAAGGCTACCGCGGCCTACGACGACGCGATGAAATCGTTCCAGGCGCGCATTCGCACCGCGGGAGAGCCTGCCCAGCCGGGTGAAACCACCTACATTGACGACAAGAATAAATATTCCGACGCCGCGCAGAAATTCGCAGCCGTCAACGCGAAATACGCCCACACCCGTCCTGGCCAGCTCGCCGCCTACTACGGCGCCCTGAGCGATGAAAAGCTCGGCAAGAATGATGAAGCGAAGAAATGGCTGCAGGGCCTGTCCGAAAGCGGCGTGGAGGATTTCGCTGCGCTGGCGCGCTTCGAGCTCGCGCAATTGAACGACCGCATGGGCCAGGGCGACGAAGCCGTCAAGCTCTATCAGCAATTGATCGCGAAACCCGTCGTGCTGGTGCCCAAGCCGGTAGTGATGCTGGCGCTGGCCGAACACTACGGCGCAAAAAATCCCGCCGAAGCCACCAAGCTTTATACGCAGATCAAGTCCGACTACCCTGATACTCCCATCGCCGACCAAGCTATGCAGGAAATGAATCTTCTGCCCGGCAAGTCCTGATCTGTGGCGCTTTAGCCTTGGCGCTTCTGCTTCGTTCGTGGTCGCGCTTTCGCTGGCGCCACCAAGTCGTAACTGCACTTCACCAGTTCGCGAATTTCGTTCCAGTTTAGCGGCGCGGCGTATGCGCGCAACGTGACCCATCCGTGCTTGCCGATATAAGGCGTGCGAAAAAAGCGCGGGTCATTCAGGAATACGCCTTGCAGCAGTTTCCCCACTTTCAGGCAAATTCCCAGTTCACCTTTGTACTTCTCCAGCACCGCAAAAATTTTCTTTGCCACGCGAAATGTCGGATGCCCGAAACTCACTCCCTCGGTAGCTGCCGGCAGCCGCAGGCAGATTTTTCGCAGTCTCCGCAGTATTGCGTCTTCGGAAAGCATCCGCGCATCATAGCAATTTCCTCCTGCAAGGGGAGCGCGGCTTGCCGCTCCTTTCAATCCCCGCTGATTATTTCCGCGATAGCGTCTAGAATGAACGGAAAGCATGCTGGCATCCTACGCCATGGACGTGCGCCGCACGCGCGGCCGCCGCTTCCCGGAGCCGCAACATCCCTATCGCAACGATTACGCGCGCGACCGCGATCGCGTGATCCATTCCCGTGCCTTCCGCAGGCTCGAAGCCAAAACGCAAGTCTTCACCACGCGCTTCTCCGATCACTTCCGCAATCGTCTCACCCATACTCTCGAAGTCGCGCAAGTGGCCCGCACCGTCGCCGGCGCTTTGCATTTAAATACCGATCTTGCCGAATCGCTGGCGCTGGTCCACGACATCGGCCACCCGCCCTTCGGTCACGCGGGCGAAAAGCAGCTCGATCTGCGCATGCGCGCATTCGGCGAGCGCTTCAACCATAATCTTCACGCGCTGTATATCGTTGAAGAATTCGAGCAGAGCTATCTGGATTTCAACGGCCTGAATCTCACCTTTGAAGTCCGCGAAGGCATCATCAAACATTCACGCGATTATTCCGCGGCGGAGTTTCCGCAGCTTGCCGAATATCTGCTGGAGCAGCGCCCCCCGCTCGAATCCCAGCTCATTGATTTCGTGGACGAGATCGCCTACAACACCGCCGATCTCGATGACGGTTTCGAAGCCCACCTGATTGATCTCGATCAACTGCGTGCCGAGGTTTCTGTATTCAATACAGCGTACGAGGATGTAGATCGCCACTATCGCGAGGCCAAATCTAAACTGAAATTCAACGAAGCTCTCAAACGGGTTCTCGATCTTCTGGCCACGGACCTGATTGAAACCACGCAAGCCCGCGTCCAAGAATCCGGCGTCGAAACCGTCGAAGACGTCCGCCACCAGCGTCAGCGCCTTGCCAGTTTTTCACCGGCGATGGCCAAGTTGAACGGTGACCTGAAGCGCTTCCTCTTCGCCCGCCTTTATTCGCAACCGACGATCGTCGAAGACCGCGACCGTTCCGTAGCCGCGCTCGACGCCCTTTTCTCGTTTTTCCTGGACGACCCTAAACGGATGCCTGTCCAGTACTCGGAGCTCGCGCTGCACCAGCCACCCCACCGCGTCATCTGCGATTACATCGCCGGCATGACCGATCATTTCCTGCTGCGCCAGTGCCACGAACTCCTCGGCATCTCCGCCACTCCCACGACCTGAGACACGCATCACCCTTCCTAGCGCCAATCTCTTCGTTTTTTCGCCGCTCCTTCGAGCGTAAAATGGTCATTGCTCGTTTGGTGTCAGCGAAACTATCTCCACAGGCGGCTTCCTTGACAACGCAGTCACTGGACTTATAATTGAAATTGCTCTATAAAGACGGGGAAAACCAATGTTTCTGGATGTCAACGAACTCGCGCTACGCAAGATCCGCATCCGGAAGAGCTACACCCCCGGCACGCTCGATTTCCATTCCGGTGAATTCCACCAGGTTGAACCGCTGGAAATCCGCGCCACCGCCGAGTTGGTCGAAGGCCAGATCCGCATCTACGGCAATCTGCACACCCGGGTTGAACTGATCTGCGCCCGCTGCCTGGATACCGTCGTCGAGGAAATCAGCCGCGATTTCGATCTTTTCTATCGCCCCATGACCTCTATGGCCGTGGACGAAGAATTCCACCTGAATCTGGACGACACCGAGGTCGCCTTCTTTGAAGGTGACGGCCTGTTCCTCGCCGACATTCTGGCCGAACAGGTGAATCTGGCGCTTCCCATGAAGGTCATTTGCCGCAGCGATTGCCGCGGCCTCTGCCCGCATTGCGGCGCCAATCTGAATAACGAAGAATGCCGCTGCGAAAAGCATGCCTCTGACCCCCGGCTCGCCCCGCTGGCCCGTCTGAAGCAGGACTGGTTCAAAAAGCAATAAGACGCTACAATACCTTTTCCATTTCGGCCGCTCTCGTAGCGGCCTGTCAATTGAGGAGCTGGAATGCCTAATCCAAAACGCCGTCACTCGCATGCGCGCAAGAACAAGCGGCGTGCCCATGACTTTCTTACTCCCTTGTCCCTGGCCGAATGCCCCAACTGCCACGAGAAAAAGCTGCCCCACAATGCGTGTCCCCATTGCGGCTTCTACAAGGGCCGGGAAGTGATTGACACCGCGGCCAAGACAGCCTAAGTTTTCATCGCCTACCTTTCCAGTTTGGTGCTCTCTGGGTGCCCATGGGTGTATAGATGACCACCATTGCCGTTGACGCTATGGGAGGCGACCATGCCCCACGCGCCGAAGTCGAAGGCGCGATTCTGGCTGCCCGTGAGTTAGGCGTCCGCATTCTGCTGGTGGGCATCGAAGCCACCGTCCGGCAGGAGCTTGGCCGGCACGGCCATCGCGGCCTGCCCATTGAGATCGTCAACGCCACCGACGTGATCACCATGAGCGATTCGCCTTCGCAGGCGTTTCGCCGCAAGAAGGAAAGCTCGGTACACGTTGCGGCGCGGCTGGTACGCGACGGCAAAGCCGAAGCGCTGGTGAGCGCCGGCAATACGGGCGCGGTGATGACCGTCGCCCGCTTTGTGCTGGGCACGCTTGCAGCGGTCGATCGTCCTGCTCTCGCGGCTGCCTTCCCCAACATGAAGGAAAAAGTCACCGTCATCCTGGACGTTGGCGCGAACGTAGATTCCAAGGCCGAGCAGATCGAGCAGTTCGCAGTGATGGGCGAGATTTATTACCGCACCATTTGGGGCGCGAAACGTCCGCGCGTCGCGCTGCTTTCTATCGGGGAAGAGGAAATGAAAGGCAACGAGCTGACCCGCGAAGCCGCCGCGCGCCTGAAACAGCTTTCCCTCAATTTTGTCGGGAACGTCGAGGGTCGCGACGTTTTTCGCGGCGATGTGGACGTGATCGTCTGCGACGGGTTCATCGGCAACATTGCGCTGAAAATCAGCGAAGGGTTGGTCGAGCATATCGGCGCCATGTTGAAAAAAGCCATCAAGAGCAGCCTGAAATCGCAGGTCGGCTACGTGCTCTCGAAAGACGCGTTCGACAGCTTCCGCAAACGCACCGATTCCTCCGAATACGGTGGCGCGCCGCTGCTGGGCGTCCGCGGCATCACCATCATCGGGCACGGCCGCTCCAACGCCCTCGCCGTCAAGAACGCCATACGCGTCGCCAGCGAACTCTGCCGCTCGCGCTTCAACGAAAAAATCGAACAGGAGCTTTCCGCTGCCGCGGTTGCTGCGCGCGGCTGATCTGCGCGGAACCGCCAATCCCTCATGAGCAAACTAGCGTTCCTTTTTCCCGGGCAGGCTTCGCAGTATTGCGGTATGGGCCGCGACCTTGCCGCAAATTTCCCGGAATCGAAGTCCGTCTTCGATGCGGCGGATTCCGCGCTGGGATTTTCGATCACGCAAACCTGCTTTGAAGGTTCCGAAGAAGCGCTGAAGCTCACCGAAAATACCCAACCGGCCATACTGACGGTTTCGACAGCAGCCTATCGCGCGCTGGCCGGGAAGGGAATCGTTCCCGATTTCGTCGCCGGACACAGCCTTGGTGAATATTCCGCGCTGGTTGCGGCCGGCGGGGTGGATTTTTCTGCCGCGGTGAAATTGGTGCGCGCGCGAGGAAAATACATGCAGGAAGCAGTGCCCGCGGGGCAAGGCGCGATGGCCGCGATTCTGGGCCTTTCGCCCACGGAAGTGGGGGACATCTGCAAGAAAGCCGCCGAAAATGAAGTCGTCTCGCCCGCCAACCTGAATTCGCCGGAACAAACCGTAATTTCCGGCTCGGCCGCAGCCGTGAAGCGCGCCGTCGAAATCGCCTCGCAGAGTGGCGCCAAGCGCGCCGTCATCCTTCCGGTTTCAGCGCCGTTCCATTGCGCGCTGATGATGCCTGCACAACAACGCCTCGAAGCGGATTTACGCGCCACTCAATTCAGCGCTCTGAAAATTCCGCTGATCACCAACGTGGACGCCCAAGCCATCACCACCGGCGAAGAAGCCCGTGCCGCGCTCATCCGCCAGGTCACCGCCCCCGTACGCTGGCTCGATTCCGTGCGCGAAATGATCGAGTCCGGCGTCACCGTCTTCGTCGAAGTAGGCCCCGGCAAAGTCCTGACCGGCCTCCTGCGCCAAATCGATCGCTCCGTCCGCGTTTTCAACGTCGAAGATTCCGCCTCGCTGCAAGCCACAATGGAAAAACTAGCCCAAGCCCGCGCCGAAGTCCGCGAACCATAGCGCCACCGCCCAGTTGCCTTACCCATTCCTCATAAGGTAGTTTCAATCCTTATGTTCTCACTCCAAGACAAAGTCGCTCTCGTCACCGGCGCCTCCCAAGGCATCGGCCGCTCCACCGCACTCGCGCTCGTAGTCGCAGGCGCAAAAGTAGCAGTCGCCGCGCGCAACGCCGAAAAACTCGCAGCTCTGGTAAGCGAAATCGAAGCCGCAGGCGGCACTGCGCTAGCCGTCCCGATCGACGTAGCCGATCCCGCGCAAGTGAAAACCGGCTTCCAGCAACTCCTCGCGAAATTCGGCAAGCTCGACATCCTGGTGAACAACGCCGCCATCACGCGCGACACGCTCGCCCTGCGCATGAAGCTGGAAGACTGGGACGCCGTGCTGCGCACCAACCTCACCGGCGCGCATCTCTGCATTCAGCAAGCTCTCGGCGCGATGCTCAAGCAGCGCTCCGGACGCATCATCAACCTCACGTCCGTCGTCGCGCAAACCGGCAACGCCGGCCAGGCCAATTATGTCGCCTCGAAAGCCGGGCTGATCGGCCTCACCCGCGCCATCGCTGTCGAAGTTGCCTCGCGCAACATCACCGTGAACGCCGTCGCCCCCGGCTTCATTGATACGCCGATGACCGCCCCGCTCCCGCAGGAACTCAAAGACAAAATGAAATCCATGATCCCGCTAGGCCGCTTCGGCTCAGATGCGGACGTAGCCGCCGCGATCGTCTTTCTCGCAAGCGACGAAGCCGCCTACATCACCGGCCAAGTCCTCGACGTCAACGGCGGCCTCTACATGGGCTAGTGCAGTTTCCATACCGCGTTTCACAACGCCCAATCCTACGAATCATCACTGCAGCGCGCATCCAAACGTCACAACTCGAATCCGTCACACACGCTGCCCCGTCGTCGGCTGCTATTCCCGCTTTCATTTCACCCCGGCGTCACGCACCGGGTCTTGTTCGCCGACGGTCTTGCAACGAGCGTTCAGCGCAGCGCGAATTTCCTCCATGGAAGGCCCCGGGACCCGGAAGCTCGGTCCATCGAAAACCACAGCAAACAGGCTTCGTGGGAGCGCCCGTTTCCAGCCACTCCTGCGGCGAATGGATATTGGGCGCCCGCACCGACGAGGGCAAAATCCCCGCAAGATTTCGGTTGGTCGCAGGGCTGGTAGCTGGCATGAAATACCTCAAATAAAAAAAGAACGATGGGTTATTGCCAATGACGATCCCGTCATTGCTGGCAACTTCCGCGGCCTGTCGCGCCACTTGATCCCAGGGCTCGAGCCAATGCGGCGCGGCGTAAAGTTTGCGCGAGAAAATCCCCTACCAGCCAATCGCGCCCACCAAAACGAGCGAGCCTGCGAGCAAGCGTCGCGCAAATGGCAGTGTCATCGTTCCGAGCGTTGTCCCGACAGGAAGGATCAGCCACGGGCGGATCAGCAGCGTGCGCCGCGTCGTTACAATCTGGAGGAAGGTCATCACCGTCAGCAGTGCCGCGAAGTACAAAAACAATCGCCGAGCTTCCGGCTTCGCGTAAACAAATCCCAGCAGTAACAGGACGGCAATCGCCAAAGCTGTCGCAATCCCCGGCACCCAGATCCACCCCGCAACCGACTCGCTCACAAACAGGCAGTAGAGATTGTAGGTGCCTCTCGCAAGCGGTGAACTGGCGCGTCCCCTTACAGCTCCCGTCCGCAGCTCCGTCATGAGCGCCCGCATGATCGGAATGGACGCGACGAGCAGAAAGAGCCCAGTTGCCAGCAGCAGCCACGTCCGCCGCTCGCGTCCAAGTCGCAGCAGCCGATCAAGGCCCAAGAGTCCCAGCACGGCCCAACCGCAATAATTTGTATCGACCAGTGCCAACGCGCACAGCACTACCGGCATCCAAGTTCCTGGCGACCGGCGCTCGAGATATTTCAAATGACCGAAGGTGAGCAACGAGAGCAGCAAGAACGTGAATGAATACCAGCCCGCCGGGCGCCCGAGGTGAAATCCGTAGGGCCACAGCAGCAGGATTAACGTATCGTTTCGCGCGCGGTCCCCGCCCATCCGCCGCGCTGCTTGTATCGGAAACCATGCGCCCAGCAGATAGAAAATGACCGAGGGGAGACGAACCAAATGAATATTCCCGCCCGTCAGCCAAAGCCATCCGTGCAGGATCAGGTCGGATCGCAGCGGATGCTCATGCTGACCTCGGCCGCTGACAAACAGCTTGATCGTCGCGAACGCAGGCTTGGCCGCCATATCAATGATGGCGATTTCGTTATCTGCGGCCGTAAACCTAAGGATTGCTGATCATCATAATCGCGCCGAGCACCGCCAGCGTGACGACGATCCAAGCCTCACTGCCGAAGCGCTGCTGGAAAGAGGCCTTGGGTGGAGTTAACGCCGAGTGATTTGGCTGAGGAATCAAGCGAATGCGGATGCTACCGGGGAAAAAGAATCGGGTCAAGCCCGACCGTTCGTGCTCCATACTTGTCCGCTCGTACTATCCCGAGATTCGGCGTGCAACTGGTATCATCTTTGTGGAACTAACTTGAACTTTTAGTGGAAGAAAAAGGGAAGACCCAAAGAGTAATCGTGAATTCCCACAACCCAAATTTGCGCAGCAAGTCCCTGGACCGAACCGCCAGAAGCTCGGCGATTCGCTTTGCAGGCTTGGCTGGCCTGGGTCTGAGCCTCCTGCTTTGCTCGTTCCCAGCGGTGGCTCAGTCTCGGCAAACCCCTTCCGCGCCGGAGGTGACCAGTCCTTTGCCGGATGCGCCGACTGCCACTGCGCCAGTCGAGCAGCAACCTGACCAGCATTTACCCGGGAACATCAACGGCACCATCGTTGATCCTTCCGGCGCCGCCGTAGCCGGTGCGCACGTAATTCTCACGCGCGATGACAAATTTCCAAAACAAGAAGTGTTATCCGGCGACGACGGCCAATTCGCCTTCGCCGGCATCGCTCCCGGCCCCTTTCAGCTGACCGTTACCTCGGAACTCTTCACGACCCAGAAAGTTTCGGCCATCCTGAATCCAGGCGAGAATCTCATTCTTCCGCAAATCGTGTTCGGTCTCGCGACCGAGGCCACCCAGGTTGAAGTCAACGTACCGCTCGTCGAAGTCGCCGCAGAAGAGCTCAAAGTCGAGGAAAAGCAGCGCATCTTCGGCGTAATTCCGAATTTCTATGTCAGCTACGTTCCCAACGCCGCTCCTCTCGCCTCCAAACAAAAATTTCAGCTTGCCTGGCGCACCACCATGGATCCGGTCAACTTCGCAATCACCGGAGCGATCGCAGGGGTGCAGCAAGCCACCAACACTTTCAGCGGCTACGGCCAAGGCGCCCAAGGCTACGGCAAGCGCTACGGCGCATCCTACGCTGACCTCGTTACCGGCACTTTCATAGGCAGCGCCATACTTCCATCAATACTGAAACAAGATCCGCGTTATTTCTACAAAGGCACCGGCAGCAGTCGGTCGCGCGTTCTCTACGCGATCGCCAACTCGGTGATCTGCAAGGGCGATAACGGACACTGGCAGCCCAATTATTCCGGCATCCTGGGCAGCCTGGCCTCTGGCGGCATCTCCAATCTCTACTATCCCGCGCAGAATCGCGATGGCGCCACATTGACCGTCGAAAACACCCTGATCGGCATCGGCGAAACCGCCGCCACCAACCTCCTCCAGGAATTCGTAATCCGCAAGCTAACCCCCAACCTTTCTCGGCAACAACAAACAAACACACCGTAGCTCGCAAACAAAATCCTATTGGACGCTTGCGTATTCTGCGGGCGCCTGGCCCAGGTGTTCTCCGTGCCCTCTGCGCTCCGGCCTGTGCGCCCCCTCCGTTGAGTTTTTGAACTTTGATCCACCACGTTCGAACATGAGCCGCCTCGCCTGCGCTTTCGATTTACTTTAACGCCCGCCGAGGCCACTTCTACCCTTGTCAAAGGTTGACCCAGCATTAAGCCCCGCATAGAATGGCAAGGTTGTGTTGAAGGCGCTACCCCAGCCTGTCGTGCGAGCGGGGATTTCCAGACAGCCGAACCGGAGGAACAATTAGCATGGCCAGCGTCGAAGAACGCGTGAAAACTATTATCGTCGAGCAGCTCGGTGTGGATGAAGGCGAAGTCACTCCCACCGCCTCCTTTGTGGACGACTTGGGCGCCGATTCGCTCGACACCGTCGAGCTGGTAATGGCATTTGAAGAAAACTTCGGCATTGAAATTCCAGACGAAGACGCCGAAAAAATTGCCACGGTAAAAGACGCCGTGGATTACATCGAGAAACACGCCAAGGGCAAGTAACGCGCTCGCCCGTCGTCCCATTCCGTACAGGAGAAGTTCCCTTTGAATCGCCGAGTTGTGGTTACGGGCGTTGGACTGGTTTGCGGCTGCGGCATTGGCACCGAAGAAGTCTGGCGTAATCTGCTGGCCGGCAAGAGTGGTATCCGCGCCATCACTCATTTTGACGCCACGGCCTTCGATTGCCGCATCGCCGGCGAAGTCCGCGATTTTGATCCGCTGCATTGGCTCGAGAAAAAAGAGCTGAAGAAAACCGGGCGCTTCATCCAGCTCGCTCTCGCCGCCGCCGATTTCGCGATGCAAATGTCTGGCCTGAAAGTCACTCCGGAAATCGCGGATTCCACTGGCGTGTACATTGGTTCCGGCATTGGCGGATTCGACGTCATCGAGCGCGAGCATTCCAAGTATCTCGCGGGCGGTCCTGGCAAAATCTCTCCATTTTTTATTCCCGCTACCATCGTCAATCTCGCCGCCGGGCACGTTTCCATTCGTCACGGCGCGAAAGGCCCGAACTCGGCCACCGCCACAGCCTGCTCCGCTTCCGCGCACGCCATCGGTGACGCCTTCAAAATTATTCAGCGCGGCGCGGCGGACGTGATGATCACGGGCGGCACCGAAGCCGCCATCACACCGATGAGCGTCGGCGGATTTGCGGCCATGCGCGCTCTTTCCACGCGCAATGACGATCCCGAACACGCCAGCCGCCCGTTCGATGCCGATCGCGACGGCTTCATCGTCGGCGAGGGCTCCGGCATGGTGATTCTGGAATCGCTGGAATACGCGCAGCATCGCGGTGCAAAAATCCTCGCGGAAATCGTGGGCTACGGAATGTCCGGCGACGCCTACCACATCACGCAGCCGGCCGAGCACGGCGACGGCGGCTATCGCGTCTCACTGGCTGCGCTGAAAGATGGCAATATTTCTCCCGACGACGTCAGCTACGTCAACGCGCACGGAACTTCCACGCCCATTGGCGACGCCATCGAAACCGAAGCGTTGAAACGAGTTTTCGGCGCGCGCGCCAAGAAAGTTCCCATCAGCTCGACGAAATCCATGACCGGCCATCTGCTCGGTGGCGCCGGAGGCCTGGAAGCCGGTATCAGCGTTCTCGCTCTGCGCGACCAGATCATGCCGCCCACGGTGAACTACGACAAGCCCGACCCAGAGTGCGACCTTGATTACATTCCCAATCACGCGCGCAAAGGGGAAGTCACCTACGCACTCTCAAATTCCTTCGGCTTCGGCGGCACCAACGCCTCGCTGCTCTTCAAGCGCTGGGTCGAGTAACCTGGCATAAGCCTGCCCGCCGCAGCAGGGCAATCTTGGCGGTGTGCCTTTGAATTTGTTTTTGA
Source organism: Acidobacteriota bacterium (assembly GCA_013289715.1). GTDB lineage: Bacteria > Acidobacteriota > Terriglobia > Acidiferrales > UBA7541 > Palsa-295. The sequence continues at coordinate 106,476 of JABCZJ010000006.1, forward strand.
CTTTGTGAATCGGGCCGCGGCGCGAGTCATCCTGAGATTCGGCATTTGCCCTACCGCAGCAGCGGCGTCCCCTGGTCCCGGTTCCCATCGATCAGATACGAACTGCACCGCACCTGGTGCGTATACCCCATCAACGCGTCCGAGCCGTCCAGCCGGAATACCAGTGGGATCCAGCAACTGTGGATCGGATTGCCAACGGATGCCGTCCTTGTCCACAGCAGCGCCGTCTCGCCGTTGCCCCTGGGATTCGGCCCGTTAAAGTTGAAGTATCCCGGTTGCGGCATCCCCTTCGCGATCAGGAATTTGTCGATGTCCGCGTGCGACGTTCCCGGCGGCAGCTGCGCGGCGATATCGCGAACCAGTTCGTCCTCGGACTCTTGCACCGCCTCGTTGGTCCTTGCGGTGTCCCATTTCCAGGCGCCGAATAGCAGCGCTCCGAATCCCACTGCGATCAGCGCAAAATAACTGACGCCCTGTAGAACTCCCGTGCGGAGCGTATCGTTCTCTGCGTAGCTCATGTTGCGTCCCTTTTCCCCGGGATTTCATGCCTTTTCTCGAATGGGCTTGCTCGTGCCGCCGTTCAAGATAACGTGTTCGTACATGGAAAGATTCGTACTCCTCCCTGAATAACACAAACTTGCCCGCGCGCGTGCGTCCGCCGCTCCCATTTGTGCCGTTGCTGTAAATATGAAATACTGATAGCAGCTATCAGATTGTCGTTTTCTCCATGCTCCGGAGGCATTCTTGAAAATCGCAGTGTGCGTCAAACAAGTGCCCGCGAAGGACGCTCCGCTCGCCATCCTCGAGGGCGGCGCCTGGATTCGCGAATCCGACATCGGCTTTGAAACCAACGAACCAGACACTTTCGCGCTCGAAGAAGCCCTGCGCCTGAAAGAAAAACACGGCGGCGAAGTCGTGGCTATCTCCATGGGCCCCGAGCGCGCCAAGCAAACCATTAAGGAAGCGCTCGCCAAAGGCGCCGACCGCGGCATCCATGTCTCCGACGCCAATTTCTTCAAGCTCGATCCGCTTGCATCGGCGCGTTCCCTTGCCGCAGCGATCCAATCCGAAAATTTCGACCTGATCCTCACCGGCCTGCAAAGCGACGACCAGGGCTTCGGCCAGACCGGCGTGCTGCTCGCCGAACTTCTCGGCCGCCCGCACGCCACCATCATCATGGCAATCGAAGTCGTCGAAAATCACATGAAGCTCAAGCGCGAACTGGAAGCCGGCTGGTTCCAGCACGTCGAACTGCCGCTCCCGGCCGTGCTCTCCATCCAATCCGGGATCAACAAGCCGCGCTATGCCACGCTGAAAGGCATCATGTCCGCCAAGAAAAAGGAAATCGCGACCGTAGATCGCGCGACGCTCGGCGTGCCCGACGCACCCACACAAAGAGTCGAGCGCATCTACATGCCGCAAAAAACCAAGAAAACCGAATTCATAACCGGCCAGCCCAAAGAAATCGCAGCCAAACTGGTGGAAAAACTGCGCCACGAAGCGCGCGTGCTTTGATGTGTCTTTAGGTTGTCATCCCGGGCGTAACGAGGGATCTGCTTTTTCTTTGCACTCTTTAAAAACGGACGAAAAATGAAAATCCTGCTCATCACCGAACAACGCGACGCGCAGTGGAACAAGGTCAGCTTCGAAACTCTGGCCGCCGCCCAGCAAATCGTCCAGCAAACCAAGGGCACGCTGACGGGCGTAGTAATCGGCAAAGGCATCGCGGCGCTGGCCGCCGACCTCTCGGCCTACCAACTCGATGAAGTCCTCGCCGTCGAACACGAGCTCCTGGAAAAATACACGCCAGACGGCTTCGCCTTGGCTCTGCGTCAAATCATCGAATTCAGCAAACCCGACCTGGTTCTTTTCCCCCACAGCTATCAAGTCCGCGATTTCGCGCCCAAGCTGGCGGCCTCGCTGCAAAAAGGCATGATCGGCGACTGCGTCGCCTACCGCTACGAAAACGGAAAACTCATCTTCGTGCGTCAAATGTTTCAAGGCCGCACCTCCGCCGACGTCGTCTTCACCGGCGAAGCCCCGTGGATCGCTTCCTTCCAGGCCAGCGCCTTCCGCGCCGACCTCGCCGCCAAACATTCCAGCGGCACAGCGCCCGTAAAATCGGTAAGCGTGGAACTGAAACCAGAACAAATCCGCACCAAGCCGCTCGATCTGTTCCGTGAAGCCAAGCAAGCCGTGGACCTCACACAAGCGCCGATCCTGGTCTCGGTAGGCCGCGGCATCAAAGCCCCGGAAAATATTCCTCTCGCCGAGAAACTCGCGAAACTGATGGGGGGCGAAATCTGCGCCTCGCGCCCCATCTGCGACGAAGGCTGGCTCCCCATGGACCGCCAGATCGGCAGCTCCGGCCAGACCGTCGCGCCCAAACTCTATCTCGCGTTAGGCATCAGCGGCGCCATCCAGCACGTCGTCGGCATGAAAGGCGCCCGCACCATCGCCGCCATCAACAAAGATCAAAACGCCCCTATTTTCGAAGTAGCCGACTACGGCGTGGTAGGCGACCTTTTCGAAATCGTCCCCGCCCTGATCGAAGAACTCGAAAAGCCGCACTAACTCGATAGCATAGGCAATCTTGTGCTCCTTTTTTTGACTTTGTACCGGCCGCCTCAGGCGGGCGCTTTTGGTTTAAAGGCCTGTCGCTGATCTCATCTCACGCCGAAACGTGGCCGAACCCGAATCCTGCTGTCCAATTTCGTGACGGCACTTCCCGCAACCGCGCATTCCGCCGCACCAACCCGCTAGCTATCCTCTCTAAATCGCTGATTCCAATTCGTTTAATTCACTATGCAGTTGGCGCTCCGCCTGCCAATCCTTCGCGGGCTTTGCCTGCCGGCGCTACGGTGTAGGCGCGGGTTTTAGATCCGCCGGCTGTTCCGTTCCTAGAAATAGCGGGCTCGTCGAGGGAGGCTGCGAATGACCGCACTAATACAAGACCTCAGATTTGCCGTGCGCATGCTCGCAAAATCTCCCGGCTTCACCATCGTCGCCGTCCTTACCCTTGCCCTCGGCATCGGCGCCAATACCGCGATCTTCAGCATCGTAAACGTCGTCCTGCTCCGCCCATTGCCCTTCAAAGATTCCTCGCACCTCGTCCGTCTGCGCGAAACCCACAAGAACGTCGGCAATGTTTCCGTTTCCTATCCTGATTTCCTCGACTGGCGCGAACAGAGCCATTCCTTCCTCGCCATGAGCGTCATTAACAATGTGGGTTTCAATCTCTCCGGCATCGCGCAACCCGAAAATATCGGCGGCTACGCAGTCTCACCAAATTTTCTCGCGCTCGTTGGCGTCCGCCCGGTTCTAGGCCGCGATCTTCTTCCCTCCGAAGAAAAACCGGGAACCGCGCCCGTCGTCCTGCTTAGTTACCAGCTCTGGCAATCGCATCTGGGCGGCGATCCCGCCGTGATCGGTCGCTCCATCATCCTGGATGGCCGCAGCTACTCGATCGTCGGCATTCTCCCCTCCACATTCCGCTTTCTCGATCGCAGCGACGTCCTCATCCCCATCGGCGTCTTTGCCGCTGGCCTAACGGAGCGTGGCGAGCGTGGCGATATGGACGTAGTCGGCCGCCTCTCCCCCGGCGTGACTCCGTCTCAAGCCGCAGTCGAAATGAATACGATCACCGCGCGCCTCGCCAACCAGTACCCACAATCGAATTACGGCTTCGGCGCGCATCTGGAATCTTTTCGCGAAGCGTTCACGGGGGACACGCGCCTCGCTGTCCTGGTGCTTTTCGGCGCCGTGGTCTTTGTCCTGCTGATCGCTTGCGTCAACGTTGCGAATCTGTTCCTCGTGCGTGGCGCCGCGCGCGCCCGTGAAATTGCCCTGCGTCTGGCATTCGGCGCCAGCCGTGGCCGCCTCGTTCGCCAGATGCTGACGGAAAGCCTCGTGCTGGCGGTCTGCGGCGGCGCAGTCGGCATTGTCCTCGGAGCGTGGGGAATTTCAGGCCTGCGGTATTTGCTGCCCGCTGATTCGCTGCAGATGATGGGCGTGCGCATGGACCTCGGCGTTTTCCTTTTCGCTGCCGCCATGATCGTTCTTGTGACCTTTGCCTTCGGACTGATCCCGGCGCTCCAAGCCACCCGGCCGGATTTGCACGAAACTCTAAAAGAAGGTGGGCGTAGCGCGACCTCGAACTCTGCCCAGCATCGCCTGCGCGGCGCGCTGGCGATTGCCGAGACAGCTCTGGCACTGGTGCTCCTGGTCGGCGCCGGACTAATGCTGAAGAGCCTCTACCATCTGATTCAAGTCAGTCCGGGATTCGAGCCGGCCCGCGTCCTGACCATGGAAATGGATCTGCGCACCGATCAGTATTCCAAAGATCCGATCATCCTGAATTTCTGGCAACAAGTTCTCGAGCGCGTTCGCATAATCCCCGGCGTCGAATCCGCCGCAGTCGGCACGGTGGTTCCTCTTACGGGCAGCCACCGCCGCTCCGATGTCACCATCGAAGGCTTGCCCACCCCGGGTCCGGGAGAATTTCCGCATCCCGACTGCCACGTCATCAGCGCCGCTTACACCAGCGCGATGGGCATCCCTGTGTTGCGCGGGCGAACGTTCACCGATGCTGACAACGAAATCGCTCCGTTAGTGGGCCTCGTCAATGCCACCATGGCTCGCCGCTTCTGGAGCAATGGCGATCCCATCGGCAAACGCATCCTGCGAGGCCATCCGGGAGGCGACGGAAAATGGGTCACCATCGTAGGCGTCGTTGCAGACACCAAACTCTACGGTTTGGACAACCCCGCGCGGCTGGAAGTTTATTATCCGTACCGCCAGCAACCGGAGACCGACATGAACCTCGTCGTCCGCTCCGCCCTCGACCCCGCGAGCCTCACCTCCGCGATTCGTGCCGCAGTCGCCGCGGTTGATAAAGACCAGCCCATCTTCGACGTCCACACCATGCAGCAGCGCGTGGACGATTCCATCTCGACGCGCCGCCTCACCTTGGTGCTTCTCGGCATTTTCAGCGCCCTCGCGCTGATCCTAGCGGCCATCGGAATTTACGGCGTAATAGCTTACAGCGTCGCGCTGCGCACGCAGGAAATCGGCATTCGCATGGCGTTAGGTGCGCAACAACACGACGTCCTGCGCCTGGTCCTCGGCCAAGGCGCCCGCATCGCATTCTTCGGCGTGGCGTTCGGCCTGGCCGCCGCCGCCGCGCTCGCCCGCCTTCTCTCTGGCCTCTTATTCTCCGTAAGCGCGAGCGACCCGATCACCTTCGCCGCCGTGGCCGTTCTTCTGGTTGCGGTCGCGCTCCTGGCCTGTTACATCCCAGCCCGCCGCGCGATGCTCGTAGACCCCATTATCGCCCTCCGCTACGAATGAATCTGATTCCAATCGATCACGGTGACTCCGTGGCAAAGTCTCGGGAGCGACTGATCGCGCCGTCATCCTAAGCGCGGCGGAAGATCTCTCCGGCTTTTTCTCTGCGTCCGCAGCGCCTCTGCGGTAAATTCTCGATTCCCAAAAAATTTCTGTGCCTCGGTGGCAAATCCCGTCAACGCATTTTCTTCCTCTGATATCATGGCTGAATGCCCGACACGCCCAACGTGATCCGTGAACAACTTGAAGCGGATGTTCTGATCATCGGCGCCGGCCCCGGCGGCCTTTCCTGCGCCTTGCACCTCGCCAAGCTGATCGAAACGCACACGGAGGCGAAAAAATCTCCCGCGCTCTCCGCCGAAAATATTTACGTGCTCGAAAAAGGCCGCGAAATCGGGGCGCATCAGCTTTCCGGAGCGATCATGGACCCGCGCGGCCTGCGCGAGCTCGTCCCGGACTTCGAAAAAACCGCTCCGCTCGACACACCCGTAACCGGCGACGCCGCCTACTACTTCACCGAATCCAGCAGCTACAAACTTCCCATCACGCCGCCACCGCTGCAAAATCACGGCAACTACGTTGTCTCGCTCAACAAGCTGGTGAAATGGCTCGGCGGGTTGGTCGAAAAAAAAGGCGTGAATCTCTTCACGCAGTTTGCCGGCAGGGAACTGCTCTACGACAAGAACGGCATCGCCGGCGTCCTCACCGAAGACAAGGGCGTGGACAAGAACGGCAAACCGAAGGACAACTTCACGCCCGGCTACGAATTGCGCGCGAAAGTTACGGTCCTTGCCGAAGGCCCGCGCGGCTCCCTCACCAAAGAACTCGTCAGCAAGCTGAAGCTCGACGGCCTGAATCCGCAAGTCTATGGTCTGGGAATCAAGGAACTATGGGATGTGCAGCCAGGAAAAATCGCTGCCGGCTACGTAGCGCACACACTTGGCTGGCCGCTCAGCTCAGATCTCTACGGCGGCGGCTGGGTTTACGGCCTGCAGAATAATCGCGTTTCGCTGGGGATGGTCGTCGCGCTGGAATATCACGACCCGCTTTTCGATCCGCACGAGGCGTTTCAGAGATATAAGACGCATCCCTTTGTGAGAAATATTCTGGATGGCGGCAAACTCATCCGCTACGGCGCGAAGACGGTCCCTTACGGCGGCTGGTATTCCATGCCGCGCAGTTATGTGGATGGCGGCCTGATCATCGGCGATTCCGCCAGCTTGCTGAATTCACAGCGCCTGAAGGGGATTCACACAGCAATCAAAAGCGGAATGCTCGCCGCCGAAACGATTTACGAAGCGCTCTGCGCGAGCGACACGTCGGCAAAAACTCTCTCCGCCTATCCGCAAAAAATCGAAGCCAGCTGGATCAAGAAGGAACTCTGGGAAGTCCGCAATTTCCACCAGGCCTTCCACGGCGGCTTGTATTCGGGTCTGGTGCAGGCAGGATTGCAGTTCGTAACCGGCGGACGCGGCCTGAGCGATCCCCTGCTCAGCGAACCAGGCTATCAGGAATATTCGAAACTGCATCGCAGCCGCACGCTGCTGGATCAATCCACGCGCTTCAAAGGCGACGGCAAGCTCACCTTCGATCGCCTCACCGACGTCTATCATTCCGGGACGCGCCACGAAGAAGACCAACCGTGCCATCTCGTCGTGCTCGAGCCGAATATCTGCGGCGATCGCTGCGTTCGCGAGTACGGCAACCCCTGCCAGTATTTCTGCCCTGCGGCGGTCTACGAGATGGTCACGGAAAAAGGCGAGCCAAAACTAAAAATCAACGCCTCCAACTGCGTCCACTGCAAGACCTGCGACATCGCCGACCCCTACCAGATCATCAACTGGGTCCCGCCAGAAGGTGGCGGCGGTCCCAACTACGAAGGCATGTAAAGCGCGCTACAGCGCGATTCACCCTTCGGTCCCGCGGTGCAGGATCGAAGGGTTGGCGCCAGACACCGCGATGTGGTCTTATGTCTTTACCTTAAAACAATTCTAACTACTCCCGCCAAACGCCCGCTTCAAGCGCGCCCAAAATCCTTCCTTCTTCCCCCCGGATGAATTCGCATCCCCCGCTCCCTGTTTTCCTGGCGACGAACTACTCTTCTGCGCCACCGCCTCCAAATGCGGCGCCTCCACGTGTCCCGTGAACTGATAATCGGGCTCCACGTGCACGGTCCGCACCAGCAAGACCGCCTCGATCGCGGGATCTTCCGGCGGCGCAGGCGACGCCGAAGCCGAATAGACGAGCGGCGGCAAAATGATCTTGTACTCCGGCACGTAGACAACCGGCGGAGGCGGAGGCGCGTCTTTCGGCGCCGGCAAAATCGGATGCGTCTCGTTCGCGCCCGCCAGAATGCGCAACTGCACGTTTGGTTCCGGCGCAGGCTCCTTCTCCGCAACAGCATTCGGCGGCGCAGTCGGCGGAGCAGGCGTCGGCGCAGGTAGAGGTGCTGCCTCCGAAGGATACTGCTCCACATTCAATTGTTCCCGCGATGTCACGCCCAGCACCGGAATCTGCGGCGGTGGCAACGATTGCACATGCAGCGGCGTGCACTCACAACTTCCCGGCGTGCCCGCCACCGGCACCAGGTTACCCGCGGACAGGAAAAATTCGCCACTCTGCGGAACGATCAGCCCCGCCCCAGTAAATTGCTGCTCCAACCGAATCGCGCCGCTGCTCGCCACCACGCACAACGAATCGTTCATGTCCAAACCCGCCGTGATCTCGCGGCTCGCTCCGCCAATATCCAGCGGCGTTGCAATCATCGTCGGCGTAAATATCCGCAGCGGAGTGCTCGCCGGAAGCTGCAAGTGAATGCGCCCGAAGTTCAGCGCCAACGTGATCGAAGCCCCAGACTGCAGCAGCGTGAACTTCGCGGGCCCGCAAATATCAACTTGCCCGCCCGCAACCAATGTCAATCGCGCCTTGCCGTCGTGCACCGTCAGCACGCTGCCGTTGAATACGAAGCTTGGCGATCCGCGCGTCGCGGCAGCCGGCGCGCTGTCCGTGGCCGTGCCGTTGTCCACGGAAACATCATTTCCTTCGACGCGCCCCACTGCACCAGGCGGCGCTTGCTGCCCGCGCGATAGCGAAGGAAATGTCACAACCGCGCCCAGCGCCAGAATAATCGGCGCGAGACGACGCAGTCGCAAATAGGCGGCATTGCACGGCGCGGATTGGGGTCGGGAGCACATCGAGACCAGCGCGAGAATCCCCTATACTATACCGCAGTGGATACCGACGCGAAATCAACCGCGGCCGCAAGCACTCCGGCCGCCAATTCGCCATTCGATCTGCGCGGTCCGCAGCTCTCACGCTGGCGCCGCATGCAAATCCCCGTGATCGCCTGGTTCGTGTACGGCGCGATTCGCCTCATCGGCCCCACGCTCCGCCTCGATGTCGTCGGCGCGCACAACGCCGTGCTCATCCAACACCACGGCGAAACCGCCATCGGAGCCTTCTGGCATCGCTGTATCTTTTCCGCCGCATGGGTCTGGCGCAATCGCGGCTTGGTCATCATGAACACGGTGAATTTCGACGGCCAATGGACGCGCCGGGTTATCGAGCGCCTCGGTTTCGGCACCGCGCAAGGCAGCTCCAGCCGCGGAGCTATCGAAGGCCTAAGCGTGATGGCGCAGCGCATCAAGGAAGGCAAGCACGTCGCGTTTACGATTGACGGCCCGCGCGGCCCGCGCTACGTCGCGAAACCCGGACCGATTATTCTCGCGCGCCGCACCGGCAGTCCGATCACCGTCTTTCATATCGGCTTGCAGCACGGCTACACCTTCAAGAAATCCTGGGACTTGTTCCAGATTCCGTTCCCGTTTACGCGCGCGGTCATGTTCCTCGCGCCCGCCGTTCGCGTTCCCACCGATGCGGGCAGCGAACTCATGCATCAGAAACAAGCCGAAATGCAGGCCGCGCTCGAAAAAGTGCGCGACGCCGCGGAATCATGGTTTCAACTGAGTGATCCGCAACGGAAAGAAGTACGCGCTATGTGGAATCGCCGGAATGATTAAGCCGCCAGCGGAAAAAATCTACAGAAGTTCTTACCCTTCGCCCAGCTTAATGGGAATGTTCATCTGCTTGCCGTCGCGCACGATCGTCAACGTAACTGTATTCCCGGGCTGCGAGCGGTTCAGCATCAAATTCAGATCCATCTGATTCGTGATCGCCTTGCCATCCACGGCGATCAGCACATCGCCGCCAATGCGCAGTTCCTGCAGGCCAGCCACCATGGATTTGTTGCCGCCGCGGATTCCCGCCTGCGCCGCCGCGCCGCCCGGGTCCACACGCTCGATCAAAATTCCCTGCTGCACGTTCAGCTTCAGCGCTTCAGCCAGCCCGGGCCACAACGCGCGCCCCTCCGCGCCGAGCGTCGCGCGGCGCACCCGCCCGTACTTGATCAAATCCTCCGCCACGCGGCGCGCCGTATTGATCGGAATCGCGAATCCGATTCCCGCGGTAGTTCCAGTCGGTGCATAAATCGCGCTGTTGATTCCGATCACCTGCCCGTGCGAATCCAGCAGCGGCCCGCCGGAATTCCCGCGATTGATCGAAGCATCCGTCTGAATCGCTTCATCAATGAAAGTGTTTTCGCTGGTCTGCACCGTGCGCCCCAGCGCGCTCACGATCCCGGTAGTAAGCGTGCTGGAAAATCCGAACGGATTGCCGATCGCCAGCGCCCGCTGCCCCACCAACAGATTGCGCGAATCGCCCAGCGTCAAAGGCGTGAGCTTGTGCCCCTGCGTATCAATCTGGATCAGCGCGATGTCGTTGCGCGTGTCTTCTCCGATCAATTTAGCTTTGTAACGCGTTAAGTCGCCCAGCGTCACCTCAATCGTCTGCGCGCCCTGCACCACGTGATAATTCGTCAGGATGTGCCCATCTACATCAATCAAAAATCCCGAGCCCGCACCCTCTACCGGCACGGGATTGTAGAAAAAATCGTACTCCACCGTGCGCGTCACGATGTTCGCCACCGCCGGCGACGCCAGGCGATAGATGCGCACGTTCTCCGCTTCGGTGGGATCCAGCGCAGCCGGCCCGCTCGAATCCGGCGCGCGCAAAGCATTCACAGCCGCGGGATTGCGTTCGCCGTAACGCGACCCGGCCCAATACGCACCGAGCCCGATGATCAGCCCGATGGCCAGCAGCCGCACCGCGCGCCCTTCGCTTCCCGTGGTTCTCATGATGCTCATGAAGAAAGCTCTCGCACCCCGCCGCACCGGCATTCTCGCACGAACCCGCTCTGCCAGTTAATACGCTGCAATCTCAGGAAATGTTTCCACCCGCGGGAGCCGCCGGCCGCGACAATCGCTTCACCACTTCCAGCACCTGGCGCTCCGTATCTTTGATCGATCCCGAACAGTCGATCGTTTCATCGCCCAGGCGGCGTTTTTCTTCCATGGGCATCTGCGCCGCGATGCGCTGTTTCGCTTCTTCCAGTGTCAGTCCGCGGTCCACCAGCCGCTGCAACTGTTGTTCCGGAGGGCACCAGCAGACAATCACCTCATCGAGCTCCTTGTTGTAGCCCGCTTCGATGATCAGCGCCGCTTCCACGACGGCCAGCTCGGGGCCTCCCGGATGGCCCTGCGCGGTAAACCACTTGCGCACCACGTCCAGAATCCGCGGATGCAGAATTTGATTCAAGCGCGCGCGCTTGGACGCATCCGCAAAAATAATCTGCCCGAGCTTGCTGCGGTCCACGTTGCCGTGCGCGTCCAGAATTTCATCGCCGAATTCGCGGACTACTTCCTCGCGGGCCTCTTGCCCCCGTTCGAGTAGTTCGTGGCCTAGTGTATCCGCATCCAGCACCGGACAATCGAATTCGCGCAGCATTCCCCCCACAGTGGATTTACCGGATGCGATGCCGCCGGTGAGGCCGACGCGCAGCATTAGCGTGGCACGGCCGCGACCGCCGGAACGCTCGCGGAAGCCCTGGATCCGCGCCGGAGTCGCGCGGCCTTGATCGTGTTGCTCATCAGCATGGCGATGGTGAGCGGGCCAACTCCGCCCGGAACCGGAGTGATCGCTCCGGCAACGCCGGCAACGTCCGGATGCACGTCACCAACGAGCGCGGTGCCTTTTTCGCGGAACGCCGCCAGCCGCTCTGGAAAATGAGCGAAGAAATTCTCGGCCTGTGCCGGATCGCTGATGCGATTGATGCCGACATCAATCACGGTCGCCCCCGGACGCACAAACTCGGGCGTCACCATTCCCGCGCGGCCCAGCGCGGCGACCACGATGTCCGCGCGTCGAATCACTTCGGGCAAATTGCGCGTCTTTGAATGGCAAATGGTCACTGTCGCGTTCGCGTGCATCAGCAGCAGCGCCATCGGCTTGCCCACAATATCGCTGCGCCCCAGCACTACCGCGTTCGCGCCCTCCAGTAGAATCGCGCTGCGCCGGAAAATTTCCATCACGCCAGACGGCGTGCACGCCACCAGCGTAGGGCGCCCGGCCACCAGATGCCCCACGTTGATCGGATGAAACCCGTCCACATCTTTCGCGGGATCCACCGCATCGAGAATTTTCTTTGCGTCCACCTGCGGCGGCAACGGCAGCTGCACCAGGATGCCGTCCACGTCATCGCGGCGATTCAAATCTTGCACAACCGCCAGCAACTCCGCCGTCGAAATCGTGGCTGGCGGCGTAACCTGAATGCTCGCAAGTCCCAGCTTCTCGCACGCCGCGATTTTGCTCTTTACGTAAACTCTCGATGCGGGATTGTCTCCCACCAGCACCGCCGCAAGCCCCGGACGAATTCCTGCAGCCGCCAGCGAAGCAATTTCGCCCGCAAGCTCGCCATAGATCTCATCGCGAATCGCATTGCCATCCAGAATGCGTGCAGCCAAAGAAAAACTCCTCGATGTGGCGTCGAATGGTTTCCGAATCGCCATAATAGCACAGCGAAATCCAGCGCGAGCGAACCGGGTAACGCCGCCTCTACAGGAGCGACCGCGAACGGATATAGAATGCGTGTAGCCATTGATGTGCAGGATATCGCGCCATGGTATTCGGACAAGACACCGAAAGAAAACGCCAGGAACGCGCCATGCGCGAGGCCGGCCGGTTGCCGCCTGGCCAATCGCTCACCCTGAAGTGGCCCGTGCTACACCAGGGCACCGTGCCACGATTCGATCCAAGCGCCTGGGATTTCCGCGTGACCGGATTGGTCGAACGCCCGCTGCGCCTCACCTGGGACGAATTCTCGCAGCTGCCGATGACCGCGGTGACCGCCGATATGCACTGCGTCACGCGCTGGAGCCGTTTCGACGTGCGCTGGGAAGGCGTGGCCTTCAGCGAGGTAATGAAACTGATCTCACCCGAGCCCGCGGCGAAATTCGTGATGGTCCTGGCCGAGCAAGGCTACACCTCGAACGTCCCGCTCGCCGATCTGCTGCGTCCCACAACCCTATTCGCGCTGAAACACAACGGCGAACCGCTCCCCGCCGAGCATGGCTACCCCGTCCGCCTCGTAGTGCCGCATCTCTACGCTTGGAAAAGCGTCAAGTGGGTGCGCGGCCTGGAATTTATGGCGCAGGACGCCCCGGGTTTCTGGGAGCAGAACGGCTACAACAGGTACGGCGACCCGTTCAAAGAGGAGCGCTACAGTGCCTAAAAGATTCACGACTTCTGCTGCAGGGGTCAAGAAATCCCAGCAGGCGAAGCAGTTTTCCGAACTTGTCGGCTCGCTTCGCGAATCCGACAAGCCCGCACAGCGACGGCTCTTAAAGAGGAAACTCGCCCGTATCACTTTTGCTGAGTGATCTCGCGTCCAGGCGATCATTGCTGCTCGGAACCCTCCCATAGTGAGAACCGCGCACTCGGCGCGTCCGACGTTGGGGCATTCTTGTGCTCGCTCCTATTGCCACACTTTTGCGTTTGAACGAGCTGCTGCAAGTCCAGTACATAATCTCTCTGCTGTGGCGACGGTCGGAAATCGTAATATCCGGTAGTCTCCGCCCCCGGCCTGAGCTTCTCGATTTTGTGGTTGTAAGCTGATCCTGTTTTGATCGGCTGCGTGTACTGCCATTCCGTGCCTTTGAGTTCTTCAACCGAGGGCACAAGCGGAGCGCAGCTGGGGATATCGCCTGCGTTCCTAAAGCCGAAATCAATGAGGCCGACACGATGAGAAGAAGTGGTACGCCTGGCGAATGTATCGGCAACCATTGAGCATTGCTCGACCTTTGCAACGGTGATTTCGAGCTGGCCCAGCTTGTGAGGAGTCGCCGATGCTGACTGCGGAGACGCGCTGACGAGTCCATTGAGGATCAGCGCTGCTGCGAAAAGCGGCATGCAGCGAAAAATTACAGGCTTTGTCATACAAAGTCAGACCCCAACTCAATCCAGAATGTTTCCGATTTGGCGCGGAACGATCGCAGTTCGTTCGAGGCGGAGGGTAGGGGCGGGTCTGAGACCCGCCCCTACGAAAGAAATTACGCTTCAGCGTTAATAGATGTCGTACTAAGGGTGCGATTAGAAACACGCAACGTACGGGAAAATCAAATCAAGAAAACGATAAAGACAGCACACTGGTAGATTGGCAGGCCATTTTTAGGCCACGGCGATCGCAGATCCCCGAAGATTCTTCCGGAGCTGCCGGCCCACGACACGACGGCTGGGAAAAACCCGTAGCGAGCAGATCGGCTGGGGGCCTGTCGTTTGAAGAACCTATGCGTGGACTTCAAGAGGACGAACCTGATTCTTGACTGTAGCTTCCTTTAGATTCCGTACGACTCGCAAATCAAACTCTGACTGAAGATTAAGCCAAAAATCGGGAGTCGTTCCGAACGCATATCCAAGCCGAAGAGCCATCTCCGGCGAGATACCGCGCTTCTGCTTGACGATGTCGTAGATACTTGGAGCAGGAACGTGCAGAGCCAATGCCAGCTTATTAGCGTTCAGGTGAAGCGGCACCATAAACTCTTCTCGAAGAATCTCGCCGGGATGAATTGGTTTCAGTCGAGCCATGTTTCCTCCCTCGGTGATAATCCGCAATCTCCACGTGGTAAGCGTCTCCGTCGCGCCACACAAAACAGATACGCCACTGGTCGTTGATGCTTATGCTGTGCTGCCCCGCACGGTCACGTTCCAGTTGATGAAGTCTGTTACCCGGAGGCACTCTCAGATCCGTCAAACGTTCGGCCGCGTGCAGCATCAGGAGCTTTCGTCGCGCTGGCTGTCGAATGTTCACGAACTTGCGAACATTCTCATCGTGGAAAAGCCTCTCCGTGTCGGGGCACTGGAAGGACCGTATCACATGCAGAGGGTATAATGCTGCGCATTAAATGTAAAGGATTCAATTATTCGCTGAGATACAGTAACACCATTTAATACGTTTAATAGATGTCGTACAAAGGGCGCTATTGCAAACACACAACTTACGCAAAAATCAAGTCAAGAAAACGATAGAGACGGCACACTGGCGATTTGGTAGGCCATTTTTAGGCCACGGGAACTGAGGTTCTGTCGCTGTCGAACTATTCGGCATACTCGCTGCTTCTTAGATCGACGAGAGGTGCCGCTTGGAAACCCAATCCGATTTGCTGACACGAAATAGGCGGCATCTCGTCACGCAAGCTCATCGAAATGAAGATTGTCTCGACGGCCCGCCCGAGGTAAGATCGTCTTACCATGCAAACCAAGGTATCCACCAAGGGGCAAGTGGTGTTGCCCGGTCCCCTACGCGAGCAATTAGGGCTAAAGCCTGGAGATCCGCTCGATGCGAAGCTTGAGGGCGGCAGCATTGTGCTCACTCCTAAGCACCGGCGACGGCGCAAAGCGAGGATCGTCGTCGATCCTCGCACTGGTCTTGCGGTGCTGACTGCAGGACCTGGGGCTCCCGTCCTGAAGAACAAGCAAGTGAAGGGAATCCTTTCGGAATTTCCATGACAAGATATCTTCTGGATGTGAGCGCTCTGGTTGCCCTCGGATTCAAGGAGCACGAGTTCTTCGAGCAGGTTGTCGCCTGGGTTCAGACACTGAGTCCGGGGAGCGACAAGTTCGCGACTTGCGCGATAACTGAGTTGGGTTTCGTACGTGTGCTCACGCAGGTTCCGCAATATGGGTTTTCGGTTGCTGAAGCGAAGGCTGCGTTGCTTCGATTAAAGTCCAGCGGCGACATTGGTTTTGTATTTGTTGCAGATGATCACGATGCGGCACGTCTTCCGGGCTGGGTGAAGACGCCGAGGCAAACCACCGATGGTCACCTTGCACAGCTCGCGAAGGCAAACGACGCGATGTTTGCTACCTTGGATCGCAGCATTCCGGGCGCGTTCCTAATTCCCTAGAAACAACCATTCGGCGCGCAGAAGAAACGCCCGGGGCCTGTGTTAGGCGTCCGGGCGTTTCGTCACTGGGCAAGAGTGTCTGTGCCACCTAGTAGATGTCGTACTGCTCCCAATGCAGCGTTGGATCCGCTTGAATAATGATGCTCTTCTTCGTCCAGCGCTCGAGCTCTTCGATGAGCGACGACTCGCGTGTCTTGAGCGCCTTGGAAATTTCCGGATGGACGCGCAGCGTAATGCTTCCCGAACCCATCTCCGGCGCCATCTTCCGCGCCTCGGTCTGAATTTCGTAGCACAGCGTCGGAATGGACTTCACCATGCCCGATCCAGTGCAATAAGGACAAGGCTGGCACAAAGTGCGTTCCAATGCCTGCTTGGTGCGTTTGCGCGTAATCGCCACCAAACCAAATTCATTGAAGCGCAGCACTTTCGATGGCGCGCGGTCGGCCCGCAAAGCGTCTTCCAGCACGGCCATTACCTTCTCACGGTTACGCCGCTCTTCCATGTCAATGAAATCAATAATAATGATGCCGCCCAGATCGCGCAGCCGCATCTGCCGCACGATTTCCTTGCAGGCTTCCAGGTTGGTCCGGACGATCGTGTCTTCGAGCCGGTTCGAGCCCTTGCCGACGAATTTTCCGGTGTTCACGTCAATCGCCACCAGCGCTTCGGTGTGATTGATCACGATGTAGCCGCCGGACTTCAGCCACACTTTGGGCCGCAGACCCTTGTCAATTTCCTGCTGGATGCCGAACTCTTCGAAGACCGGCGTTTCCTTGGTGTACAGCTTCACGCGCCCCACCAGCTGCGGTTGGAAGCGGCTCATGAAATCGACGACCTTGGTGTATTCCTCTTCGGTGTCCACCCAGATCGCGCCGAAATCCGGCGTGATGTAATCGCGCAGAATCCGTTCCACCAGATTCAGATCGCGGTGCAGCAGGGAAGGAGCCTTGCGCTGTTCGGAACGCGCTTTGATTTCCGCCCACGTGCGCATCAGGAATTCCACGTCCGCGCGAACTTCATCCGGCGCTGCGCTAGCTGCCGCCGTGCGCACGATGAATCCGCCGCCGGAAGCACCTTTCGCGTCGGTTACCAGGTGCCGCAACCGCGCGCGCTCTTCCGCCGAAGCGATTTTGCGCGATACGCCGGTGTGATCGAGCGTCGGCATATAAACCAAAAAGCGTCCGGGCAATGCGACGTGGCTGGTAATCCGCGCGCCCTTCTTGCCCAGCGGTTCTTTGGCGATCTGTACGATAATCTCCTGGCCCTGCTTCAGCATGTCCGCGATCAACTGTGTGCGGCGCGGATGTTGCGGCCGGCCGTGACTGTGTCCACCGCTGTGCCCGTGCTGCGGACGCCGTCCGCGATCATCGCGCCGGCCACCACGATCGCGGCCGCCCCGACGCGCCGGATTCTGCATGCGCGAACGGAAATCGCCGCGCACGCGCGCCTGGAACGGCGGCTGCGCCGGCGCTTGCGCGCCTTCGGCTGAAATCGCGCCGCCATCTTCGCCCTGGGCCGCGATGGAATCTGGTCCGTCCGCGTGCTCGCTGTCCGGAGGAGCGATCATGCCCTCTTCTTCGGCTGCGGCTTCCTCCTGCTCGAGTTCCGCGTCCTCGGAATCCTCCGCGTGTTCTTCACCTTCGTGCGCTTCCGCGTCGTGGTCACGGTGATCGCCATGATCCACATGATCATCGTGCACGCCGGCATCGGCGGCCGCATCAGCCGCGGCGAACACGCGGTTCTGCGCATCGCGCGCCGCGTCATCGTCCTGAGCGTCGGCAATATGTTCGGCCAGCGCTGCGGCTTCTTCTTCGGTCAAATCCACGTGAGGATGCTCTTCGTGATGCCCAACTTCGTGATGTCCAGCTTCGTGCTGCTGCAAAACCTCCGGAGCATCACTCAATTCGAAATTGTGGCTGAGAGCTTCCGCTTCATTCCAGTTGCGCGAATTCTCTGCGCCACGCGTCTGCTGAACTATCGGCTCCTCCAGATGCGCGTCCGGAGTGGGCGAGGAATCAACTTCCGGCCCGGCGGGCATCAATGGAGAAAGCGGCGCAAAGCGAACCGCGTCAGGAACCGGGGAGTTGTCGAGCGGCTCATGTGTCTGCGGTTCAGCAGTCAAGGGTTCGGGAGGAAGATGCGTATGCGCCTTCCACTTTGATAGTGTCTCGCCCGGAAGCGGTTCCAAACCACCGGACGATGGTGCCCGGAATCCCTCATTACGCCGCGGAAAACTCTCCCGCGCCGGGTAAGATCCACGAGATGAAGATTCGCGTGGAGCCGGACGTCGTTCCACCGCCTCGTCCGCAGAATGCGAGCGCGCTACCGGATCACGCAGTCCTTCCTGCGCATCTTCCTGCACATCCTCCTGCACGTTCCCAGGCGCTTCCGATTCATGCGCGGAAGATTCATGCTGATCGAAAGCAGGCGTATAGCTCGGCGCCGCCGCAACCTCATGCGTGTGCGCAGCCGCTGCCGAAACATCCGCCGGCCCTCTGAACTTCGCCAGAGATTCCCCGGGCAAAAGTGTTGAGATGTGTCCTTCCGGCGCTCCCGGCTCGCTGGAATGTTCCTCGGAAGGCCGCGACGAAGCGTACTTCGAAGAGGGAAGTTCGCGCCCAAAACGCCCACCGCGATCCCCGCCCGGTCTGCCTCCGCCACCGCTGCGTCCGCGTCCACCACCGCCTCCCCCGCCACGCCGGCCAAAACGCCCGCCGCGATCTCCGCCCGGTCTGCCGCCGCGCGCACGATTCTCAAATCGTCCGCGATCGGAGCCATGCCCGCCGCCGGAGGGGCGAGTCACGGCAGGCGAAAACGTCGGCGACGAAGCCCCACGCACAGCCGAAATCGATTCGCCAGGAAGCGGTTCCAGCGCAGCGCCGGAACCGGCAAACGCAGCGGGAGCCGCCGACGTAGCGGTGTGAGGTGTTTCTACATCCACCGGCTCAATGATTGGAGAAGTCCCGGTATTGGCGGGGAAGACCTGCCCGCCCTGCTCTTCCATCTTCTGGGCTTTGTCCTCAACGGTTGCGACGACGTGATCCAGCTCTTCAATTTCTTCCATGAAGTCGCTGACGTACAGGAAGGCGTCGCTATCGAGGCCAATCTCCACAAAGGCAGACTGCATGCCTGGCAGCACGCGCGTAACTTTGCCTTTGTAGATGCTTCCGACTAACGCAAACTCTTTTTCCCGTTCGACGTAATACTCACAAAGCTGGCCTTCTTCCAGAATGGCGACCCGCGTCTCGTGGGGGTTCGCCGATATAACCATTTCCTTCGACATGGATACTCCTAGTGGAGCACCGGACCGCGGCGGCGCGCGCGCTCGCGCGCGCTCGACCGGAGTGGGGCAAGGTCGTGCCTTGCGCTGGCCACTGCGGGCCGCTCAGGAAAGACTGCTGCTGTTGCATGAATGCTTTCCTCACCCGATGCTTACCTTGCTCAAAATTTGGATTGCCGGCCGGCGGATTTTCCGCGGCTCGGTTACAAACACTGCTGATTTCTTTGCACTTCATTGTGACGAGGGCTCAATTGACGAACCGCCGCATGCGGACGTTCATCACCAGACCCAATGCCAGAAAAACAAACGCGGTGGAAGAACCGCCGTAACTCATCAACGGCAATGGTATGCCGGTCACTGGCATGTAGCCTATCACCATTGAGGCGTTAACGAGAACGTGGAAGCCCAGAATTGCCGTGACTCCCATCACCACGTACATCCCCGCGCGATCTTTGGCCTTCTGCGCGTTATCTACCAGCCGCAGAATCAGACCCAGATACAATAGTAATACGACGCAGACTCCGATGAAGCCCTGTTCCTCGGCCAGTGCCGCCAGAATGAAATCCGAATAGCGGACGGGCACAAAGCCCAACTGATTCTGGCTGCCTTTGCCGAATCCCTTGCCCCAAAATCCACCCGAACCCACTGCAATTTCCGACTGCAAAATCTGATATCCGGCGCCGCGTTGATCTTCTTCCGGATGCAGGAAGGTTTCGATGCGCTGCTGCTGGTACGGCTTCAAATGATGCCGCATATTCCAGCCCACCGGAATCAGCAACGCCACCAGAATCACTCCGATGGCCATATGCCGCCATTCGATGCCGGCGATGAAGGCTCCCACAATCGCCACCGGGACCAGCACCATCGCCGTGCCCAGGTCCGGCTGTTTCAGAATCAACGCCGCCGGAACAATCGTTAATGCGCCCACCTTCAGCAGATCCGCCAGCGTCAGCCGGTCGGTGCGCACTTCGCTGAAGAAGCGAGCCAGCACAATGATTATAATCAACTTCATGATCTCTGACACTTGCAAATTGAAAATACCGCCCATCGAGATCCAACGCTTCGCGCCCAAGTGCGTGGAACCGATGACCATCACCACCAGCAAGCCCGCCACTCCGCAAATGTAAAGCACAGGCGCCTGGTCCAGCAAAGTGTGGTAATCAATCCGCGAAATCAGGAACATCCCCACAACGCCAATGCCCAGCCAGGTCAGTTGTCTCCACTGCATTCCGGCCATCGCGCTGGCGTGCGTGGACGAATAAATTTCCATCACGCCCAGGCCGCAAATCGCCGCGACGATCGCGAGCAAACTCCAATCGAAATCCTGCACGTGCGGCCGGTCTTTCACGGATGCTGGCCTCCTACGGTCGCAACCAGCGGGTGGCTCGCATTCGGCGGCGCGGGAGCCTGCGTGCCTGCCTGCTGTTGCTGATGCGCCGCTTTCTTGTCGTAATATAGCTTCACAACGTCGCGCACCACCGGTCCGGCGGCCTCGCCGCCGTGTTCCATCGTGTCTTGTACGATCGCCGCGACCACAATCTCCGGATTGCGCCGCGGCGCGAATCCCACAAACCAACCATCCATCTTCTTTGTACCCAGGCGATTCGCCGCGTCGTAGCTCATCAATTGCGCGGTGCCGGATTTGCCGCACAGGTCGATGTTCTGCAAGCGCAGGTGATAGGCTGTTCCGCCGCCTTCGTTCACCACGCCGAACAGGCCTTGCGTGACTTTCTCAACCGCTTCATCCGACAGAGGGAAATGTTCGACCTTCGCGTTGGCGTAACCCTTTAAGAAGTGCGGCTGGACCAGTGTGCCGCCGCTCGCCACCGCTGCCGCCATGCGCGCCAGTTGAATCGGCGTCACGGTGACCGCGCCCTGGCCGATGGCGACCGAGATCGTCTCGCCCGCGTACCATTTGTGGTGATAGACGCGCTCCACCCATTCTTCCGACGGCATCAGGCCGGGCTCTTCGCTCGGCAGATCAACCCCGGTACGCCTTCCCAGGCCCAGTCCCGAGCCGTAGTAAGCGATCTTGTCGATACCCAGCATCTTCCCGACGTTGTAGAAGAAAACGTCGCAGGAATCCACGATGGCTCTGTGCAGTTCCACCTCGCCGTGACCCTGCGGGCGCCAGCAGTGAAATTCGCGGCCGTAGAAGTTCGCGTGCCCGGGACAAAAGACGCTGTAGGATTCGGGAATCTCTTTGGAATCGACCATCGCCGCAGCCATCACAATCTTGAAAACCGAACCCGGAGCAAGCTGCGCCTGAATCGCGCGATTCAGCAGCGGCGTGTGCTTGTCGGTGTTCAACTTCGCCCATTCGTCCTGCGGTATGCGCACGGCAAAATCATTCGGATTAAAAGTCGGCTTGCTCACCATCGCCAGGATTTCGCCGGTGCGCGCATCCATGGCCACCACCGCGCCCTCTTTGTCGGCCATGTCGGCTTCCGCCACAGCTTGCAAGTCGTAATCAATCGTCAGTTGAATCGGCTTGCCGGGGAGGGAGTCGATATCTTCGAGCGTGCGCACCACTTTCCCGACGCTATTCACCACCACGCGCCGCATGCCGTCGGTACCTTCCAGCTGGTCGTTGTATTCGCGCTCCAGGCCCGCTTTCCCGACGATATCGCCGGGCCGGTAGTGCCCGTCGCTATCCTCTAATTGTTGCGCGGAAACCTCGCCGACGTAGCCAATCGCATTGGCGAGCATTTGGTCGTGCTGATAACGCCGCCGCTGCACCATCATCAGTTCCAGCAGCGGCAAATCCGCGCGGTGCGATTCCACGAAAGCGATGTCCGCCTGCGATGCCGCGGGCTTGATCACCACCGGCTGAAATTTCGGCTCGTTCTTGGCGATGTCCAGTTCCTGCTGCAAGTCTTCGTGGCTGATCCCCAGCCCCTCTTCGATCTGCGGCAGGCTCTTGCCCAGCGACTTCGGATCATCGCGCAGCAGCAAAATGCTGAACGACGGATAGCTGTCCACCAGCACGCGGCCCTCGCGATCCAGCATCGGTCCGCGCGGCGCAATAATCGGAATCGAGCGCGTGCGATTGCGGTCCGCCAAATCCGCAAAATGCCCGGACTGCACCACCTGCAGCTTCCAGAATCCAATCATCAAGAGCACGACGAAAATCACTGAAAGGTAGGAAACGAGCGCAAGCCGGCCTTGGGGGATTTTCTGGTCGTTAACGTTCCACGATGGCAAGGAAATTCCTGCTCCCGCGCGGGGTCCTGCTCGGCCCAGATGCGCTTCCGTGCTTCAAATCCGCAATCAATTCGAAGTGATAACTACGCTATCACCCACGCCGCAGCGCCCGCAAGTTGCGCATGTCCATTCGGTCAACTGGCCATGCGTCTGGGTTTCGCCTTTGCGTTCCATTGCTGGGGCGGGATCGGTAGATCCGCGGACGCCCGGGTGATCTGCCGCGCAATGATACGGCTCTGAATTCGGGGCAGCAGCATGTCGCTTTACGGTAGAATTCACGCCGATGAAGACCAGACTCTCCTGCGCGTCGGCGATTCTAGCGGTGATTGCAGCGACAACATTGTTTTTGCCGGGACATTTCCGCACCGTCCACGGCGCCACCGATTACATGGTCCTCACCGTAAAGGATTTTGAATCGGGAATTTCCTATCGCGCGGTGCAATCCCACGCCCCCATCGGCCTGCTCACGAATCCGTGCTCCCAGGCCGATAATTTCGTCCCCACAATCGATTGGAACGACGGCACCGGCGAGCACAAGCCAGACACCAACGCTGCAACGAAAATGTTCTACAGCAAAGTTCCCGTCATACAGAATGGCGATTATCTGTTTTGGGACGACACCCACGTCGCCGCCGATCCCGGCCCGCAAATCGTCGTCACCAAGCTCGTCGTGCATTGCCTCGGCGACCCGCCGGGCGATCGCACGTTCCTGACGCGGAATTTCGTCAACATTTACGCGCGCATTCCCCTGAATCAGGCGGAGTTCACAAAAAAAGGCGAGGCAGTCGACACCGTGAAAGGCCACGACACGGTGGACCTGACGCTCACGCTCAATGCCCCAGCGCCCGCATCCGGCACCTGGGTGAAGCTTGAAACCACGCCCGCAGGCGTTCTGAACAGCCTGCCCCCATACTTTCGCATTCCGGCGCGCCAGACGCAGGCCGTGATCCCCGACATCGAAGTGCGCAAGCCCACTGCGAATGCCACTGTAATTGTCACTGCTGCGACGGTAGGCCGTCCGCAACAAACGCAGCAACTCACAATCCTTCCTTGAACGAGAGCCATACGAGCGATCCGCGAAACAAATCAGGAAGGTCTGCGCAAGCGGTCCAGCAATGCAAACAGCGGCACGGCAAATGCCGCGGTAACCAGCGAATCCAGGAACAGCCGCAACGTGAACAGCGGCGCCGAGTGATTCAACAGCACGCGCTGCGTAATCGCCAGCACGATCTGGTGAAAATGGAAGAAACAGAAAACCAGTCCGAAGCGGCTCAGCGGGTGCTCGGTGTCAATGCGCCCGCCAATCGAAGACGCCAGATACCCGACCATGGTTTTGGCGATTCCATACATGCCGATCGGATTGTCGTGGCTCAGCGCGTCCTGCAGAATCCCGATCGTTCCTCCCAGGAATAATCCCGTCACCGGATTTCTGCGGCTCACACCGAAATAGATCGTCACCAACAGCGGCAGGTCAATCAGCTCCGACCATCGCCCGTACTTGTGCAGGAACGCCTGAAAGACCAGGGCCAGCAGGCACACGGCCAGCACCGCCCCGCCGTAGAATTTGTGCACTTCCACGTTGGGGTCAGAACGCTCGCCGAGATTTAGCATGTACGCCATCTCATTGCGGAGTTGCGGAAGGATTCGCCGGCGCCGTTTTCGCGGGCGCGTTTGCGGCTGCGGGAGCTTCCTGCTTCTTGAACACTACTTCCTGCTGCGAGAGCAGCACCAGCACCTCTTCCAGCCGGTCCAGCCGCGCGCTCGGTTGCACGCGAATCGTTTGAAACGGGTTGCTGGGCTTGCAGCTCTCCACCGTCCCGATCGGAAAATCCTTCGGGAAAATGCGATCTTCGCCCGAGGTGACGATCGCGTCGCCAGGCTGCACTTTTTCGTCGTTCACCACGTAGTCCATGCGCGGCTCGGGATCTCCGCTTCCTCTCACTACGCCGTGCGTGCGCGTCGCGCTGAATAGCGCGCCCACACCGCTGTCCTTATCATTAATCAGCAGCACCTGCGCCGTGTCGGGCAGCACTTCCACGATCTTGCCGACGATTCCGTCCGGCGTCACCACGCCCATATTCATCCGCAAACGATCGTGCTCCCCGCGATTGATAAAAAGCGTGTGCGAAGTGGGGTCCGCGCTGGACCCGATCACCTGCGCCGGCAGCATGGACGCTTCGGGATGCGCGTTACGGAAACTCAGCAGAGCGCCGAGGCGCGCGACTTCGGCAGCCTGGCTTTCCAGCTCGCGATTGCGCAAGCGCAGCTGGTCGAGCTCGATGCGCATGTGCTCATTCTCGGCGCGCGCATTGCGTAGTCCTACGTAGCCGCCCCACGCCCCGCCCACTTTGGAAAAACTCCAGGTGCCGGCCCGCTCCAGCGGCGTCACCAGCGCCACAGCCCAGTAACGGATCAGGCGCACGTCGTGCTCGCCCTTGATCTGAAACGCCAGCAGCAGCACCTGCGCCACCACCACGATGGCGAGCAACGCAAGCGGCCGATGTCGGGAATAAGTGTCGATCATGTTCTCTGCGCCGTAATTGAGCGGCCACACGCTGTGCGGAATAACCTTCAGCCTTTGTTTTTGACTTCGTAGCGGCCAGCTTCAGCTGGGCGCCTTTGACTCTGTGAATCACCCGATCGGGCGATTCCTGCTGAGATCCCGCGGTGCGGGATCGAAGGGTCGCGGCCGCCTGCTTTTTCGGCGGGCGTCTTTGACGTTGCCCACCGCTCCCGGCGTACTCCGCGCCGGGACTTAATCAATCGATACAAGCCGCAACAACCGGAAATCGCTGAGCATCTTTCCGGTTCCCAGCACCACCGACGCCAGCGGATCGTCCGCGATGGAAACCGGCAAACCGGTTTCCTCGCGAATACGCTTGTCCAGGTTCTTGATCAGCGCGCCGCCACCGGTAAGCACAATCCCGCGGTCGCTGATGTCCGCGGAAAGTTCCGGCGGCGTGCGTTCCAGCGCCACGCGAATCGCATTCAAAATCGTGGAAATGCATTCGGAAAGCGCCTCGCGAATTTCGCTGTCATCAATCGTCACCGTGCGCGGTACGCCTTCAATCAGGTTGCGCCCTTTCACTTCCAGCGTCAGCGGTTTTTCCAGCGGATAAGCTGAGCCAATCTCGATTTTAATTTGTTCCGCCGTGCGTTCACCCACCAGTAAATTGTATTTCCGCTTCAAATAATGCATCACCGCTTCGTCCATTTCATTTCCGGCCACGCGCACGGAGCGCGAATAGACGATCCCGCTCATCGAAATCACCGCGATGTCCGTCGTCCCGCCGCCGATGTCCACCACCATGTTGCCCGAAGGCTCTTCGATCGGCAGCCCCGCGCCGATGGCCGCGGCCATGGCCTGCTCCACCAGATAAACTTCACTGGCGCGCGCGCGATACGCCGAGTCCTGCACCGCGCGTTTTTCCACGGGTGTGATTTCGCTGGGCACGCCGATCACGATGCGCGGATGCACCAGCACGCGCCGGTTGTGCGCTTTCTGAATGAAGTAGGTGAGCATCTTTTCCGTCACCTTGAAGTCCGCGATCACGCCGTCCTTCATCGGTTTGATAGCCACCACGTTTCCGGGCGTGCGTCCCAGCATTTCCTTGGCCTCGCGGCCCACCGCCACCACTTCGCCGCTGTTTTTATTAATGGCCACGATCGAAGGCTCGTTCACCACGATGCCCTTGCCGCGCGCGAACACCAGCGTATTGGCCGTACCCAGATCGATAGCGAGATCGGATGAGAACAGACTGAAGACAGACCGCATGTTGTAGCTGCTTTTCGTCACGTCTTGCTTCCCCCAGAATCCACTTGAGCGCCGTTGCGGCGACGAGTTATTTTGCCGGTCTTCGATTCGTGCTGCACACAGATCCCCGCAACACGCCGTATGCTTAAGGAATCACCACTTCGACGCGCTTCGTGGCAGTCCCGCCGCGCCGGTTCTGCCCGGTGATAATAATTTCATGGCTGCCTTTGATCATCGCCGGCAAAAAATGCCGGAAATGTCCGTCCGCCTGAATACTTGCAACCTGCTCACCATTAATAATCAGCGCGGCCCCCGGTTCGGTTCTGCCAATCACTTCCACCACGTTGCCATTCAGCTCGGTGGAATCCACTTCCAGAAGCATCTCCTGCTCTTTGCCGTGCACCACCAGAATGAACTTGAACGGATCGCTCACGTCGCTGGTCTTGGCATCGGCGTCAATCGCACGCACCCGCCAGAAATAGTCTCCGGGATCCAGCCCCGTGATCTCCACGCTTTCACTCGCGATTTTCTTGTCCATCACCACGTGATTGAATGCCGCCGTGGTGCTGATTTGAAATTCATACATCTTCGCCGTCGCCACCGCATTCCAGGCGAAATGCACCGGATCGTGCTTGGGATCATTCACCGTGATGGGCTGCAAGTTCAGCGGCTGAACCAATTCCGGCGGCGCCAGCACCTGTGACTTCGTCATCTGGCCGCCCGTAGGGAACGTCACTTTCTCGAACTGGCCGATATCCATGTGTTCGCTGCCGCGATTCAGTTCCGCGCTACCGGAAGCAACCGTGATCTCCTGCTGTTTGGTATCCGGATCGCTGCGCACGGCCGCGCGCGTATTCGCCTGCAACGAAGCCACCGCATTCTCGAACGAAACTTCAGCCTTCGATCCCGGAACTTCCCAGGTTCCGGTCGCCAAATCCACTTGTCCGGAAGAGATGTGCACTCCGACCGAAGACGCGCGGTCATGCTCTACGAGATTTTCTTCTACCGTTACCAGCGTGTCGCCCTTCACGGTGTACTGCGTTCCGTCGGCGAATGCGATACGCGCCACTCCCTCCGGCCCGGTTTGCACCAGGTCTCCTTTATCCAGCGTCAATTGGTAGTCAGCGCTCGCCCAGGTCACTGAGTTTACTTTCTTTACCTGCACCTTGCCGTCGAGATTGACGAACCGCGCCTGTCTTGCGCTGATCGTCGCTACCCCGGTTTCAGGTCGAGCAATGGTGTCCGATATATGCCGTGCCAGGCTGGCAGTCGCTTCCGGGAAAACCAGGTAGGTCGCTGAGCCGACGATGGCGACGATCACAATCACGTAGAGCGCCACGGTCTTATAAGTGACCGTATGCCAATACACTTCGACGCGCGATATTTTCGGCTTTGCCGGCGTCGTTAGTTTGCTGTCAGGCATGTTATTTTTGGGGCTAATTTAGAAAATTAGCGCATATTCACAAATTGGCCAATAAAACTGGGATTCCCAGCGAGTTTGGTGGGAGTCTCCCACCATCGGGTACTTTCGGAATCCTTAGACAGTCCGAATACCCATCCCCAAGCCCCAACTTCCCCGCCAGTGGTGCGCGTTGAATCTTGACGGCTGGGAGCGAGTTCTGCAGCAGCTTCCCAGCTTCGAGAATGTCAGCCTCATCCTTTACATTGTACCGCTCGAATACGCTGCGGTCTTTGTGGCCGCTGATTTTCATTGCCACGCCTTCACACACCCCAGCGCGCCGAAGGTTGCGAACCGCCAACCGGCGCAGGTCGTGAATCAGGAGACCTTTCGATACCGGCTTCCGCGATAGCATCCTTCCAAGCGTTCTGCAAAACTCCCTTGCTCGGAAATACTTTACCAGACCGGTCAGTGACGTTGGACAACAGCGTGACCAAAGTTGCTGAAAGAGGCAGCACGCGGCTGTCACTGTTTTTCGTTTCACCCTGCAGGAGCGTAATCGTGCCTGCGTCCAGATTCACGGCGGACCATTCGATTTTCGCAGCTTCACCGACGCGGCAACCCGTTTCATACAAGAACAGAACCATCGGCTGCAGACGCGACGGAATCGCATCGAACAGTTTCTGGAAACCCGCCGGGGGCAAGAAACCTGTGCGGTGTGTGACGCTACAGGCAGGTGCTCCTGCAGCCATTGTTTGGCTGCAGAATTCAAAGGGCGAAGAAGGAAAAGTGAACCGGGATTTTCAAGTTTGAAATCAGCTTCAGCTCGCAATGACTCCTGGATTGCATCGTGGAGAAAGGCTGCAAGGTGGGTTCTTGCCCCCTACGGGCCGCATCCCTCCAGATTCCGGAGGCTGGCACCGTAGCCTTGTCTCTGGCTCGGTTGCCGGGGCGCGAACTAAGCGCCCACTCTTGATACGCTGACAGACTATGGCCACAGGCCAAGTTTTGGCAACCGTACGGACGTACCATAATCTGCCAAATCGGTGAGCTCTTCGTCTGCATCCTTGCCCTCCCGCAGGATCTGACTTAGCAGCGTGACTGCTGAGATATCGCCAAATTTCTCGGCCATCCTCCACACCGCGCGCAGCGATTTCGTAATGCTCGACGCGTTCTGCCGCAGCGATAAGAACTGCGCCCTTCCGATCATCGACATCGTATTCACCCGCCGTCTCGCCACGTTCTTCGATCAACCCTTCCATCTCCTTGCATTTTGTTTCCGGTTGGCTTTTGATTGAGAGGCCCCGACGCCACGCGGCGCTGCGAACCCCGATTGGTACGAGGTCCATAGCGCCCGGCAGGCGCCGCCGGCACGCATACGACTGCGATGTGTGCGTCCGGGTGATGAATGTTCCAATCGGTGCAGGATCGAGCGAGATGGAGATTGCATTCAACGAGCATGCTGCCCGGAAAAATTCCTGATGAAACAACCTGTTTTGGATCACCGCTAAGCGCAAGAATCATTAATGAATCACGCGGCCAAGTATCCGTCGCGATGCTTTGGCGTGGTGCTCAGCCTGTTCTTGTTGCTGGCGATCAGCGTCTCCCAGGCGACGCTCGCCGATCGCAACATGCTGCCCCGCCGGAAATCTAACTTTTCCTGCGGGTTCAAGCGATGACGTGGCCCGGAAAGCAGCTGAGTTTCTCATAAAGGCCGAGGGTGCCCCGGCGCATCCATACTGGCCCGGCGGGACGTCCGGCGTCACGCTTGGCGTCGGCCGGGACGCGGGGTATCACAGTCGCGCCGAATTGCACGAAACGTGGGCCGAGCTGAGCACCCCTGCGTTAGCACGTCTCGACAGTGCGGCCGGAAAAAACGTCGTGAAGCCCAGGCGCCTATCTCGCAGCTGCGCGCGATCGGGGTACTGCGCTCTGTTTCAGTCCAGATTCTCAACCGATCCATCACCGATGATTATTATCCGTTGCTCGTCCAGCTCTTTCGCGGTCTCGAGCGATTGCCGACCGAAGCGCAGGTCGTTTTCATTTCCGTCGTTTTCAATCGCGGCCCATCAATGGGGCACGATCCCGATTGGTCTACGGCAAAAGAGCTGGACCGGCGGTTTGAGATGCGACGGATGCAAGACGATGTCAAGCGCGCGGATATCTACGCGATTTACATCCATCTCGGCACAATGAAGCGGCTGTGGGAGACGGCTGGACGGAGCGGCCTGCCGATCCGCCGGTGCGAGGAACAGGCCCTGATACGTCCCTATGTTAATCAGCAGCTGAAGTGGGAAGAGAACCGTAACAAGCGCAAAGCGGCGGGGTTGCCGCCTTGCGCGAATTGAGGCCGCTTCTTAGCCGGCTCGCCCGTCGGGGATGCGCGCAATCATGATGAGGCTCAGCAGCTCGGGTGCCGCCTCCCGAAGGGCGACGGTGAGGGACCATGCTTACCAAGCCATGACCGGTATGTTTACGTTAAGGATGGGGCGCGTCTGACCTGGGGCCAGAGAACGGTGGTTTCGGACTGGTTATTGCGATTCGCTTTGTTTGTAACCTATTGAATTTACGTTATTTGACAAGATACAGCATAATACGCTTGTATCTGATATACACAATAAGCTTGTATTTGCACAGCATAATATGCTTATATGCATACAGCATTATAAGCTTGTAATGGCACGGAAGAGGTACAGAACCGATGGCGGCTCCAAACGAAAAACTAGCCGAGTCTCTCGACGTGCTGAAAGCGCTTCAGGATGAGGGCAGACGTGTGTTCCGATCCGATGAGCTGAGCCGCGTTCATCGAGAGCGGCTCGTCGAAAACGGCTTCATGAAGGAGGTTATGAAAGGCTGGCTGATTTCATCCAGCCCTGGCGTGCGGGATGGCGACAGCACACCGTGGTACGCCTCATTCTGGGAATTCTGCGCGCGCTATTGTAACGATCGTTTCGGCGAAGCGTGGCACCTCTCGCCGGAGCAGTCGCTCTGGCTGCACGGCGAAAAGACGGTCATTCCGGAGCAGGTTGTAGTATGCAGCCCGAAAGGGATGAACCACACGATCAATCTGTTATTCAACACGTCGGTTTACGACCTGAAAGTTTCTGAAATGCCGGCGGGAGCGGACATCGTGGTGAGGGATGGATTGCGGCTCTGCTCGCCGGCGGCAGCGCTCGTGAGAGTGGCGGAATCTTTCTTCTCGCGGAATCCGATTGAATCGCAGGTCGTGCTGGCTAGCATCCGGGACGGGTCCGACCTGTTGCGGTTGTTATTGAACGGTGGCCACTCCGCGAAGGCGGGTTATCTGGCCGGGGCGTCCCGGCAGACGGGCCGTGCGCAACTTGCCGACGAGATAACAGGCGCGATGAAGAGCGCCGGTTATGCTGTGCGTGAGAACAATCCCTTCGAGGCCGGGCAAATATTCGGCAGACCGAGCCGGCCGGCGGCGCCCATCGTCGGCCGCGTGCGGATGCTCTGGGAGTCGATGCGCGCTACGGTGGTCGAGAAATTTCCAAAGGCGCCCGGTCTTCCGAAAGACAAGGCGGCCTATCTGCGTTTCGTGGACGAAATCTATCAAAGCGATGCGTACCATTCATTGTCCATCGAGGGCTACTCGGTAACTCCGGCATTGATTGACAGGGTGCGGGGAGGGCACTGGGACCCGGAACATCACGAGGAAGACCGCAAGAATCGCGACGCGCTGGCGGCGCGCGGATACTGGCAGTCCTTCCAGCTGGTGAAAGGCGCCGTCGCGAAAGTGATCGCCGGCGACAATCCCGGCGCGCGCGCGCGCGCGGCGCACAACGAGTGGTACCGCGAGCTGTTCCAGCCCTGCGTCGCAGCGGGCCTGATCCAACCGGGCGCGCTGGCCGGATACCGGAACATTCCGGTCTACCTGCGCACGTCGCGCTATGTGCCGCCGCGATGGGAAGCGGTGCGTGATGCGATGCCCGTATTCTTCGACCTGCTCGAAAAGGAAACAGAACCAAGCGTGCGTGCGGTGCTCAGCCACTGGCTTTTCGGCTACATTCATCCCTACCCGGACGGCAACGGCCGGATGTCCCGTTTCCTGATGAATGTGATGCTGGCTTCCGGCGGCTATCCTTGGACGGTTATCCGCGTTCAGGATCGCGCCGCTTATCTCTCGACGCTGGACCGCGCCAGCATCGACATGGACATCGCTCCGTTCACCGCGTTTGTCGCGCAACGGGTGCAGTGGTCCCTTGGGCACCACGATCTGATTTTCCCCGAGATCGAGGCGCAATACGTTTTTGACCGCGGTATCGCCGTCTTCTGGGGGCAGGATGGCCAAACGCAGGTACGGTGCGCCATCAGCAGGGAAGCCCTGGACGATCACTTCAAGGGTGACAACAAGGACAAGCTCGATGTCTTCAGGGCCAACAGGCAAGCGATCGAGAAAGAGGCGCGCAGGAAATACCTCGCTGGCACGACAGAGCCGGACGGCTCTGTGCTGATTCGCACACTCGACCTGCCAGGGTGAGAGACTGTCTGGCGGACACATGAAAATCTCCGCAAGAGCGGTTAAGCGGCTCGGAGAAATCATTACGGGCGACAAGGGGTTGTCGCCCTAGATCATCTTTCCAAATCTTGGAACTGAGAAATCAATTGGAGGAGTCGCAGAAGCCGCGATTTCTCAAATCGCTGGAGCAGGCGGTTTTCGTTCCGGATGCTGGGCTGCATTGCCCACACAGAATCTTCGAAATATAGTTGGGATACTATTAAACAAAACTACCAATAAGAACGCAGCTATCTTAGTGGAATTTGACTCGGCTTCTCCGGTCCCACCAGCAGACCCTGCCAAGGATTCCGCAAAGGTGAAAAGGATTTGTTTTCTTGAAATTCCGATTACCCAAGCCTTGGCTTCGCTGCCCAATTGGCCAAAAGACGCTTGTCCGCTCATATAGACGAGAGTTTAAAGCGTGGTTGATTCTAAATGACAATCAGTGCACCAAACGGTAACGACGATGATTCTTTGATTTGGCGCAACAATACTCACCGTTTGTCTCCAATGCAAGCATGTCGAATACATAACAGATAGAATCAGGCCATCGATAAAATCAGTAACGAATCCTCGCAATCCAAGCAGAACTGACTGAAGCGGCAGTATTGGAGTGGTTCCTCAGAGGGCGCAAGGTTCGGTGGCTCGCGGGTGATCATTCCCCTACGCCGATTATTTGCGACGATCCACCTGACTCCCACCAGAAACTCCCACCATTTGCTCCGGAAATGAGCTAAAACCTCCTAAAGTAACCGACGGTAAATGGATTTAGAATCAACAAATCGTGGCTAATCGCCCGAATTAGAAATCTAGCACACGGGTATAGGCCGTACAACTCGAGGAGGAAACAGTTGCGAAACTGCTACCCCCTATGATTCCAATCGGTTAACGGCGGATAAGGGTTCGCCAGGACCCTACGGTCCTGGTACCCGCTCCGCGCCATTTTGGAGGTTGACCCCGGCACGACAATTTAGCGAGACTATGACGTTCGGGGCGGCTCCTTGCTTGCCCTTGCACCCCGCCACGAACAGATTTCATGGCGCCCTCTCCGTGACCGGGAAGATCACTGCCATGCGAGGAAATATATTATGAATGAAATCATCGGCGAGCTTTTGCCACCCACGCGTTTGATGTTGACGCCAGGTCCTTCCAACATGGACGCGCGCGTGTACCGCGCGCTCAGCACTCCTCTTGTGGGTCACATGGATCCCTGGTTCATCGAAATGATGGGCGACGTGCAGTCTTTATTGCGCCGCGTTTTCCAAACGCA
Organism: Acidobacteriota bacterium; assembly: GCA_013289715.1. Classification (GTDB taxonomy): domain Bacteria; phylum Acidobacteriota; class Terriglobia; order Acidiferrales; family UBA7541; genus Palsa-295. The sequence goes on from JABCZJ010000006.1 coordinate 139,543, forward strand.
GAATCGCATCACCTTTCCGATTTCCGCCTCCGGCTCGGGCGGCATCGAAGCCGCGGTGCTGAATCCGCTCGAAGAAGGCGACGAGTGCATCGTCTGCAGCAACGGATGGTTTTCCGAGCGCATGGCCGTGATCGCCGAACGCAGCCCCGCGGTGAAAGTGATTCGCGTCGAGGCGCCCTACGGCAGTACCGTGGATCCGGAAGCGGTGCGGCGCGCGGGCAAAGGCAAGAAAATCAAATTCGTCGGCTTAGCGCATGGCGAGACTTCCAGCGGTGTGGTCCACCGCCTCGCCGATTTCCGCCAAGTTGCGGACGAGTTCGGCGCTCTGCTCGTCGTGGATGCTGTGGCCACGCTCGCGGGCATGCCACTCGATATTGACCGCGAAAAAATCGACATCTGCTTCAGCGGTTCGCAAAAAGCGATCAGCGCGCCCCCAGGCATGTCGCCCATCACGGTAAACACGGGCGTCGAAGAATTGATGCGCGCGCGCAAATCTCCGGTGCCGAGCTGGTACTTCGATTTCACGCCGATCATGACCATGTGGGGCGGCGAACGCACCTATCATCACACTCCGCCCATCTCCCTGATTTACGGCATGCGCGAAGCATTGCGCTTGGTGCTCGAAGAGGGCCTGGAAGCGCGCTGGGAACGCCATCGCAATAATCAACAGGCGCTGGTGGCCGGCCTGGAAGCCATGGGTCTGGAAATGTTCGTCCCCGATCAGGCCGATCGCTTGATCACCGTGACGGGTGTGAAGATCCCGGCGGGAATTGACGATCGCAAAGTGCGCCTGCAACTACTCGACGAATTCAATATCGAAATCGCCGGCGGCTTCGGTCCAGTGAAAGGAAAAATCTGGCGCGTGGGCTTGATGGGCTATTCCAGCCAGAATACCCACGTGCTGTTGTTTCTCGCCGCGTTTGAAAAAGTTTTGCTCGACCAGGGCTTGCGCGTCCCGGCTGGCGCCGGTGTAGCCGCCGCCATTCGCAGCTATCAACAGGCCGGACAGACTGCGGTGGCAGGCGCAAGAAAGTAATCTCGGCGCGCGAAAGCGCGTGCAAGCGAAAAAACCTGGGGGAGAAAGTTTATGGCCGTGTCTGATGCAGCGTGGATTCCGAACGTCGGCGCGATGAGCGATTTCATCGGCGCCTTCGATGTGCCCTCGAAAGTAACCGACTACGTCTACCGCTGTCGCTTCTCGCATTGCTGGAACGGCATCGCCACGCGCCACGCCGATACCATGGATTGCAAATTCTTCGTGGATGGTAGAGGTGTCGTGCTAGGCCTGGCGCATCCCGGCTTCGTCGAATTTCAAGGCCGCACCGGCCGCGACCTCAGCGATCGCGAAGCCAGTTACGTCGGCGCCGAATATCTGCGCGAACGCCTCGAACAGGAAGACGAACACTCTCTGTATGACGTTTCCACCGCCGACGTCACTCGCATCATCCAGAAGCTCGGTATTCGCTGAGCCGTCGATCCGCCGCGGCTACTGTTTCGCTGGCGCCGTGAAATTCTTTTGCGCGAGCGACCGCAGGTAGTTCACCAAATTCCAGATTTCGTCGGGCTTGCTGCGATCTCCTTCACCGCTCATGTCGCCCTTTCCATTCTTGATGATGTAGAACAAATCCCCATCCGTCATGTCCTTCAGCGACGCCGGATCGCGGTAATCGAGCAACTTCAGTTTCATATCCGCCGCCAGATCCCCTTTGCCGTCGCCATCTTTCCCGTGGCACATCGCGCAATCAAATCCGTAGGTTTTTTTGCCCGCCGCGATCGATGCCGGCGTGGCTTTCACGGGATTGGGGAGCTTCGATGCCTCAGGTGGGATCTTGTACTCAGCAGCAGCTCCCGCTGCCGGAGCCTTCTGCTCTTGCCGAGCGGAAACTGCGCAGCACAACAGCACCAGGGCCGCGACAACGCGAACGCCTATCCGCATGGGGCCTCCACAATCCGCACACATGAAATGGGTGAAGGCGCATTCTACTCCCGAGGCGGGAATCCAGCGCAAATTTTCTTCACGCGGTTCCAATCGTGCGGTCAGGCGTCCGAGAGCGACTCCCCGAAACCCGGCTCATCACCCTTCCGTTCGCCGGCTTCCAGAATTTCTCCGCAATCCAAACACTCGACGTACTGCGCCTCTTCATCCTTGGCAATCAGTTGGGTTCGTTTGTGCCGGCAGGCGGGATCGGGTGTTAACATGATTGTTCTACTGATCTGCGTGCATTATATCACTTGCGACGGGCGCAAGCGGGCCCCCGGCAGAGGTTGACAAAGGCGCCGATTGAAACTATCAGTCTCCTGGCGGGCCGGTGAAAAGAGCGATCCATTGAGCGCAGAACAAACCACGCAGAAACGCCTGGGCACGGTGCTTTTTTACGGCATCGTCGTGATCCTGGCGTACTTCGTGTTCCTGGTATTCGAACCTTTTCTGCCGGCGCTCGCCTGGGCCATCGTCATCGTGGTCGTTTCCTACCCAATCTATCAGCGGATTGCGCGCCGCTTCCAACCCACACTTGCCGCCTTGATCTGCACAGTCGGAATCACGCTCGTCCTCATTGTCCCCGCGCTGCTAGGCATGGCGGCGTTCGTGCACCAGGGCGTGCAAGCCGTGCAGACCCTGCAACTGCAAATCCAGAACGGTCATTTCAATTGGATAAACCGCGCCTGGCTCGAACTGCAAGCCCGCTTTCCCGATAACGACGCGACGAGCCTGGCAACTCTTCTCAGCCGCTACGCCGATCAGGCCGCCGCCTACATTGCCGCGCGCCTGGGCACGCTGTTGAAAAATACCGCGCTGTTCCTGTTCCATCTCAGCGTCACCATGCTCGGCATGTTTTATCTCTACCGCGACGGCCCATCCTTCATGGCCAGAGTGCGCGAAATCTTGCCGTTCGAATCAGATCACAGCGATCGCATGATTCGCGAAGCCAACGATCTGATTTTTGCCAGCGTGGTCTCCAGCGTGGTCGCCGCGGCCGCTCACGGCATTTTGGGAGGCCTCGCTTTCGGCCTCGCCGGAATCACCGCTCCCGTATTTTGGGGCGTAATGATGGGATTTTTCTCGCTGGTTCCGGTGGTGGGCTCCGCCCTGATCTGGGCCCCGGCTGCCATCAGCCTGATTGCAGACGGGCACATCGGCGCAGGGATTCTGGTGGCGCTGTTCTGCAGCGTGGTTGTGGGATTGGTCGATAACGTCCTGCGTCCCTGGGTAATCAGCGGGCGCGCCGAAATGGGCGGGCTGGTGGTTTTCATCAGCGTGCTGGGCGGCATCAGCGTTTTCGGATTGCTGGGCGTCGTGGTAGGACCGATCGTCGTAGCCACCGGGGCCAGTGTGCTGGACCTCTACGCGCCCAGCTCACCATCTGGAAACATCGGCGCGCAACCACGTGGGAAGAAAAAGCGCGCCGTGCTAGAGTAGCGCCCTTCGGGCGTACGCATGCGCAAGAACTCCAAAGCAAAAGTCGCGGCCGCAAAAAACGCGGGGCCAAAGCACGCCACCCTGCCGCCGGAAAAACTTTGCTGGCGCTGCGATCCGGCCACCATTCCGTTTCAGACCACGGCCGAGGTGCCTCCTTCCTCCGGTGATCCAGGCCAGGAACGCGCCCTGCGCGCGCTGCGCATGGGCGTCGAATTGACCGCACCAGGCTACAATCTTTTCGTCTGCGGACTGTCCGGCACCAGCCGCGGCGGCATGATTGTCCGCATGATCGAAGGGCTCCACCCGCAAAGCGAGCCCGCTCCCGATCGCGCCTACGTCAATAATTTCAAGAATGCCGACCGCCCGCGCCTGCTCACTCTGCCGCGCGGCCAGGCCAACGCTTTCAAGAAAGAAGTCGAGTCCGGCATAGACTTTCTGCGCCGCCGTATTCCCCAGGTTTTCGAAGGAGAGCCGTTCCAGCGCCAGAAAACCCGCATCGTCGAGCGCTTCACCGTGCGCGAGAAAGAATTGATGGACGATTTCACCCGCCGCATCGCGCGCGAACAATTCGCCCTGGGCCGCATGCAAGTCGGCGCCGTGGCCTTGCCGGAGATTTTTCCGGTGCTCGATGGCGCGATGGTCCCTATCGAGGAAATCCCCAAGATGGTGCAGGAAGGCAAACTCGAAAGCGTGGCCGCCGAAGAACTGGAACGCAAGTACGATCAGTTCCGCCAGGAATTTACGGTCGTCTACCGCAAGACTCTTTCACTCTCGCGCGAGCTCGCCAGCGAAATGAGCTATCTCGAACAGGAAGCCGCATCCGTGCTCGTCGATGGCGTGATCGAAGAACTGAAAGAGAAATATCCCAGTACGCAAATCGCGGAATACCTGGAAGAAGTCCGCCACCACATTCTCGATAATCTCGAACCCTTCAAGGAACGCGAGGGCGAAGAAGACCAGCCACCCTCTGAAGGCGGCGGTGGCCCGCGCGTCGAGCGCCAGGAACGCGACCCCTTCCGCGTGTACGGCGTGAACGTGATTCTCGCCCACGGCGAACGCGAACAATGCCCGGTAATTTTCGAAACCATCCCCACCTACGCGAATATGTTCGGCACGATTCATCGCAGTTACGATACCCGCGGCGGATGGAACTCCGATTTCATGGACCTCCGCGGCGGCTCGCTCCTGCGCGCCGATGGCGGATTCCTGGTCATGTACGCGCTTGATACCCTGACCGAAGGCGGCGTCTGGCGCACGCTGAAGCGCACTCTGAACCACGGCAAACTCGAAATTCAACCCGTGGATGTCTTTTTCCCGTTCAGCCCAGCGGCGCTCAAGCCGGAACCGATTGATGTGCACGTGAAAATCATCCTGATCGGCGACCGCGACATGTACGAGATGCTCTACGATTTCGAGGAAGACTTCAAAAAGATTTTCAAAGTCCGCGTGGAATTCGACGAAGAAATGAAGTGGAGTGACGAGGTCATCGGCCTGTACGCCGGCCGGCTGCGCAAAATCTCCGACGACGAGCGCCTCTATCCCTTCGACCGTACCGCGTTCGCCGCCATCCTCGAACACGGCGTGCGCCTCGCCGGCCGCCGCGGTAAAATCACCACGCGCTTTTTCGATCTCGCCGACCTGGCGCGCGAATCTTCCTACGTTGCGCGCAACGAAAATCAATCGGTGGTCACCGCCGCCCACGTCCGCCGCGCCCTCGATTCCAAAATCGAGCGCCACAATCTCACCGAATCAAAAATCCGCGAAATGATCGAGCAGAATCTCCTCTTCATCGACACCACCGGAACGCGCGTCGGCCAGGTCAACGGCCTCAGCGTGATGGAAATCGGCGGCTACGCCTTCGGCAAGCCCGTGCGCATCACCGCCTCCGCCTCGCCCGGAAAGGTCGGCATCATCAATATCGAGCGCGAATCCAACCTCAGCGGCCGCTTCCACGACAAAGGCGTGCACATCATTTCCGGTTACATGCGCCGCACCTTCGCGCAGGATAAGCCCCTCGCGCTTTCCGCCAGCCTCTGCTTTGAGCAGTCCTACTCGGGTGTTGACGGCGATAGCGCCAGCTCCACTGAGATTTACGCGCTGCTCTCCGCGCTTTCCGGCATCCCCATCCGCCAGGAACTCGCCGTCACCGGCTCGGTAAATCAACAAGGAGACATCCAACCCATCGGCGGAGTGAACCAGAAAATCGAAGGCTTCTACGACATCTGCAAAATGAAAGGCCTGACGGGAAATCAAGGCGTCCTGATCCCCTCGGAAAATGTTGACGACCTCATGCTCCGCGAAGAAGTAATCGAAGCGGTCGCCAAAGGCCAATTCCACCTGTATCCGGTGGCTACGGTCGAACAAGGCATCGAAATCCTAACCGGCCGCCACGCCGGCAAGCGCCTCCCCACCGGCAAGCACGAGCCCGACACCATCTTCTGCAAAGTAGACGCCCGCCTCCACGAAATGGCCCTAACCCTGAGAAAGTTCGACTAACAGCGTTGTGACTTAGACGTTGCACTTGCCCCCTGTCTCGGCCACCTCCCGCTGCGCGCCTCTGCCTTGAGCCAGCCGGCGCCCTGCCGGCGCAGTTGCAGTTGAAGTTGTTTTTGAATTTGTAGCGTCCGCCTGTATTTTAGGCGGGCGTCTTTGACTTTGCAGTTGCTTCTTTAGAGTCTGGTCCTAGCCGGGCAACTCTGTTTTCCACTCCGTAATCAGCTGAAAGTGTGCCACTTAGATGTGAGCACTTAACTCTTGAAAGATGGAATCATTATGATATCATCAGGATATTGAGTTCAGGAGGAGTCCATGCGAGAAAAACCAGCCTTTTCTCTCCCCGGTGGCGCCATGTTGTTGTTACTGCTCGTCGCTATCGCCGGCACCCTGTTCGTACTGATGAGTTCGGCCCAAATGCAGGTCCCAGCCGGTGTCATCCTGGCGATGCTGGCTCTCGGCGTAGAAGTGATTTGCCTGAGAGGCCTGCTGATCGTGAACCCCAACGAAGGCCAGGTGCTGCAGCTGTTCGGCACCTACGTAGGCACGCTGCGGGATCAAGGTCTCCGCTGGGTGAATCCTTTCAATAGCAAGCGGCGCATTTCGCTACGCGTGCGAAATTTCGAAACCTCCAAGCTGAAGGTCAATGATCTCGAGGGCAATCCGATCGAAATCGCAGCCGTAGTCGTCTGGCAAGTCGTGGACACAGCCGAAGCAGTCTTCCAAGTGGACAGCTACGAAAACTTCGTGCAGGTGCAAAGCGAATCGGCGTTGCGCACCATGGCCACCTCCTACGCCTACGATTCCCACCTAGCCGGTCAAATGAGCCTGCGCAGCCACATTGCGGAAACCGCCGCCGAACTGCGCAAAGAAATCCAGGACCGCCTCGCGAAAGCCGGCGTGCAAGTGGTGGAAGCGCGCATCAGCCACCTCGCCTATGCTGCCGAAATTGCCGGAGCGATGCTGCAACGGCAGCAAGCGTCAGCGATCATTGCCGCGCGGCAAACGATCGTCGAAGGTGCAGTGAGCATCGTGCAAATGGCCCTCGACCAGCTTTCGGAAAGAAAAGTGGTCGAGCTGGATCCCGAACGTCGCGCCGCGATGGTCAGCAACCTGCTCGTGGTTCTCTGCGGTGAACGCAGCCCGCAGCCCGTGGTCAACGCAGGCTCGCTGTACAGCTAGAGGTATAAGCGAGATGGCGGAGCGCAAACCATTTCTTCTGCGGCTCGATCCCGCGACGCACCTCGCGCTCGAGCGTTGGTCGGCGGATGAATTGCGCAGCCTGAACTCGCAGATTGAATATTTGCTGCGCCGCGCGCTGCAGGAGGCTGGCCGCCTGCCGCGCCCCGCCTCCGACGCGTTGCCGCAATCCCCAGCCGAGCCCGCCGCGGAAACTTCGCAGTCCTAGCGGAATTTCCGTATGCAGAAAAAATGCGCAGCCAGCACCAGCTGCTAAATCCGCCGCCGCATCTGCAACGACGCCGTGATGGTCTCGCCCTTGCGGTCAATCAGCACCTTATATTCATACCCAACCTGCCGAAACAGATCCCGCACTGCCGAAAGCGTCAAATCCGCAGCCGCCTCATCCCCGATTCCCGCGATCACATCCCCCGGCGCAATTCCCGCCTTGGCCGCCGGCGTTCCCGGCTGCACCGCCACCACCTCAAACACTTTCAGATTTGGCCCCTTCGCGATGATCGAAAGCCCGCTCATATCTTCGTCGGTGTCGTGATTCAACTGAACGTTCGGCTCCAGAATCACCCGCTGGTGCGGAAAATCGAAAATCACCGTAAACCGCCGCAGCAGATTGCTGCCGATCGCGCCCGCGATATTCTTGTCCGCTCCCGCCTTCGTTTTTTCCTGCGTGAAGTCCCCGACAATATCCTCCAGCTCGTACGGACCCATCTGAAAGCTCTTTAGCCGGCCCAGAAATAACTTCGCCCCGCCATCCACTTCCGGATAAGACGCCGGCTCGCTCTTGAAATGCGCCGCGGATATCTTCGCCGAGTCCGTGAAGCCGCGATAGAAAATCACTCCGGCATCAAGCGCCGTGTCCAACGCAAAATCCTCCGTGCGCGAGCGGTGTCCGGAAACCTCAAATTTCGCGCGAATCAGCGGCACCGGCCCGGCAAAAGTCAGCGGAAAGCTTTTCCCTTGCCCGGAATACGTAAAAACGCTGGGGTCGTACAATTGCGCCGTCTGCCGGTGATAATCAATTTCCACCACCACGCGATCGAAAAAATCCCGACCCAGCGTGCCCTGATAACCCTGCCCCACCTGCTGCGCAAAATCCTCGCGCGTAATCACCGGCAGTGTGACGAACGGAAGCTGCACCCCGGGCAATGCCAGCACCGCGTATCGCAGCGCGTTGCTCGCGGTGTCCCCAGCCACCTTGCGATCTACCGCACATTTTTCCGCCGCCGAATCCAGTTCAAAAAGTACCGGCTTGCCGCCGTTCAGCCGCACCGGCACGAAAATCAGATCGCGCAGAAATACCGCGGGAATCTGCGACGCATTCCCTCCGTAGGAAAAGCGCGGCGAAGTCACGTCCTGCGGCCCCGGCGCCGTCGTTGCCGGTGGCGCGGGCGTAGTGCTCTGCTGTGCCGGCAGCGCCGGGCGTGCGGCCCAGCCGCACAGCAGGATGCAGCAAGCAACCAGGAATTGTGCGCGGCGCCGACTCATCATTCCTCCCCTGACATCTGCAAAAAAATCGCAATCCTAAAACGGGCCGAGCCTGCCCGCCGATTATACGAGCTATGGCCCCGGCGCCAGATATCCTGCGCGCGAAAAAATCCGCTGTGTCGCTTTCTTTCCCTCGGTAGCGATCGGCTGGCCGTTGGAATCCAGAACCTGCACGCGCAACGGATGGAATTGCCCATCATGCTCCGGTGCGATCCCCAGCAGATATTGATGTCGCAGCGCCGCGGCAATCTGCTGATACATCGGCGCGAAATCCTTCGCCGCTTCCGGAAAGAATGCGCGGCCGCCCGTAATGGCCGCCAGCGACAACAGCGCCTGGTCCGCGTTGGCAAACACCTGTGAATCCTCTTTCGGCGGCCCGGTTGGTTTCCTCTTTTTATCCGGCGCACGGCGCAGCCATCCGCCCAGCGCCACGGGAAAAATCACCACATCGCGCGCGCGCAGTTTTTCCGCCAGCGCTTCCCAGCGCGCCTGAGACGAGGAGTCCAACCCAGTCGTCAGCAGCACCAGTGCTTTCTTCCCGCTCACCGGAGCGATCCAATCCAGAACGGTCGACACCGAATCGTAAAAATTCAGTTCCCCCATACCCACGGAAAATTGAATTTGCCCCAGCGCCGCCAGCAATGCATTCTTGTCCGGCGTAAATGCCAGCACCGCGTGCGGCGCTTGATTGTAAGTCACCAGCGCGACCTGGTCGTCGGGCCCGAGGCCATCCAGCAGCGCGTAGGCCGCCGCGATGTGCTGATTCTGGATTAAATACACCGCCGGGCTCGTCTCTACCATCACCAGAATCTGCGCGGGCGCATCGGTAGGTGCAAAAAACACCAGCGGCCGGTCGTTCCCAGCATCCACCACACGAAAATTCTTTCGCTCGAGACCGCTCACAAAATCGCCGCCGTTCGCAAGCACGCTCACGCCGATCTGCACCATCTCGGTCGTCACCTGCAGCGGCTGTTGAGCATTTCCGGCAGGCTGCTGTGCGACCACAGCAACTGGAATCATGAAGCAACAGCAAATGGCGGCCAGTGCAGCGCACAGGAACAACAAACGCAGCGAACGTGGTTTTTCGAAGTTGCGAATCAAAGTGAACGCCGTGGAATCGTGCTCACGACAGTGACCCGTGCGGGGAAATGACCGTTGCCAAGCCTTTGACTTTGCCGTTGAAATTGTGAATCGCCCGAAGGGCGATTCACCCCGAGATCCCGCGGTGCGGGACCTAAGGGCAGCGCCCACTTGCTTTTCAGGCGGGCGTAGTTGAATTTGCCCCCCACCGTTACGTCGTGTCGGATCGGACGGGGCTCCTACCGTGGCGCGGGGGCCCGGGTTCCCGCTGGCAAAGCCCAGTGAACGCTCGAACTAATTCCCCGAAGGAGGTTTCGCCGCCGTCGCGGGCGGCGCCGCATTGGCCGATTTCGGCGTGCTCAAATAACCCTTGGCGCTGTCCTTGGTGAGATCAAACACTACAATCTCGTAAGGCGCCCGCGCTCCGCGAACGTAAAACTGAATGGGCTCGCCCACAGTCTTATCCTTCTTCTCGATGCTCTTGTCGTCGGCCACCACGTTCAAAGTGTACTTATAGCGCTTGGTGTCCACTTTGCGCAAAGCCACCTGAATCGGCCCCACGTGCTCGGGTGCCTTGGAAGACTTGTTCAGATTGAATTCGAAGATGTCGCGCTCGCCCAAACGTTTCAGTTCTTCCACCTCGTCGTGATTGCGCGCAATCAATCCGCTCTGCACGCCCAGATCACCAATGGTGCTCTGCAGTTTTCCCTTGGTCGCATCCAAATCGGCCTTGGTCGCATCCGCCTCGCTCTTGGTACCGGAAAGGTCCGTCGTCACTTGTCCAAATTTCGTCGCCGTATCCGCCTGCACCGCGCCAATCTGCTCGCGCAGCTGCTGATCGCTCTTCTGCTGATCTTTCTTAATGGATTGTGCCAGACCGCGCGCGCGCGCGAGTTCATCCTGCGTCAGCCCCAGTTTCTGCGAGGTCACGTCCAGCTGGCCCTTCAAGTCTGCGATGCGCGAATTCGTTTTGTCCAGCGCGGCGGCCAGCGCCTGCGTCTTCTTGTCCGCATCCTCCAGGCCCTTGCGAGCTGCCTCGCGTTCCGCATAACCGGCGTACAGCAGATAAGCCACCAGCACGAAGGCGATTGCAAAAAGCAGCGTAACCCAGCGCGGCAAAGCTGACGATTCCACGATCGTGGTGCTTTCACCGGGCGTATTCGGGGTCGAACTCATTGAGCCTCCTTGGGCGCGGCGCCTGCCGCATGCTACGGGCGAAATTATCTCCGAGGAGCGCCGCGATGTCCATCCCCGATGGTTGCGCCCCCAGCTCCCAGCGAAAAACCGCAGCACCAACCGCGCAGCCCCTCAGGAATTTGGGCCGCTTCGCGCTCTCGGTATTTTCCCCGTCTTGCCCATGAACCGGGTTTTCGGTATTCTGCGCTACGCACTCGGAGCAAACATGCTTTGTCCCCAGTGTCGCAGTGACAATTGTTTTCGTTCGCACCGCGACGGGATACTCGACTTCTTGTTCAGTGGGGCTGGACTGCGCCCGTGGCGCTGCCACAGTTGCGATCGGCGATTTCAAGCTTGGCGAGTGGCCGCGATCCTGGAACGCTTCGCGCACTGCCCCCGCTGCGGTAATTTTGATATCGAGCATATCTCCCGCGAGCGAGTGGAGAGTGGCAGCTTCATTTTTCTGAAGCGCTGGCTCAGGTTTCCCGCCTACCGCTGCGATCCCTGCCGCCACCGTTTCTTCAGCGTGCGCGAATTCCGCCGCATTTTGCCGGCTATGGTCGAAAGCCAGACCCACCGAGCCGCCAACTGAAAGAACCCGCACCGGTTACCTTGGTCCGTCCGCAGCGCAGCCAGCCTGAATGCTCCCTGTTAGTAGTAACGCACAATTAACATTCCCGTCACAGTAGGTTCAAGACACCCGCTTAACGTGCCAGCGTCGCTCCGCGTGTAGCGGCTCTGGAAGCATTCGAATTCAAAGGGTGCGGGTGTGAAAGCGCGTCTTTAGCGGTCCGGCTGCTTCCATATCGCATGCACACGTTGTTCTAACGCGCGCCAAGACAGTTTGTTCAGCCGGCCACAGTGGGGGGACAGTGACGGAGTTTTTGCAAACCGCGGTTACAGGTCTCGGTTTTCACCGTTAAGAAAATGTGGCAGTCAAATTTCAAGGAGGAAGTAATGCGAGCATTAGTGGCAAATCTGTTAGCCTTCGGTCTCGTCGTCATGCCCGCAATGGCAGCGGCGGGTTCGGCGGGAGATAAGGACAGCACCGCTGCCAAGTCCAGCGGCACGGCCGCTTCGGACAATTCTACGGCGACAGACAAGGACAAAGACGCTTCCGCAACGGCGCCCAAGTCCGAGTCCAAGTCCGATCCGGCAACGCCTGGAAAGACGGCTGCCTCATCCAGTCTGGAAAGCGAGCTGCAACAGCTTCGCGACCTTCTGGAAACTCAGTCCAAACAAATCCAGATTCAAAACGAACAAATGCGCGAACAGCAGGAGCGCATGGAAGCCATGGAAGCCGAGCTGAAAGTAGCCACTACTCCTCGCGATACTTCCTATGCTCCCGCTCCAGACAGCCGCGTTCCGAAATCCGCCGACGGTTCCGCCCCGGCACCCGCCTCCAGGCTGGCCGACTTCTCCATCGGCACCGCTGACGGCCAAGCTGCGGACGTTGACAACAATCCTATCGCCATCCGCTACAAGGGAATCACCCTCACACCGGGTGGCTTCCTGGCGGCGGAAACGGTTTTCCGCAACAAAGCGGAGTCTGCCGACATCAACACGGGATTCAACCAAATTCCTCTTCCAGGGAATTCCGGAAGCCGGACCACCGAGTTCAATGGCACCGCTCGCCAATCTCAATTAACCCTAAAAGCGGAGGGAAAGCTGGCCTCGGTGAAGCTCACCGGCTACGTCGAGACGGACTTCCTGGGCACCGGCATCAGCTCCAACAATAACCAGAGCAACAGCTACGTGCTCCGTCTCCGCCAGGGCTGGGGCCAAGCGCATTTTGACAACGGCTTCACCGTCACCGGCGGCCAGATGTGGAGCTTGGCTACCGAAGACAGAAAGGGCGTGGATAACCTCAGCGAAGTTCGTCCCCTGACCATTGACCCGCAGTACACGGTCGGCTTCACCTGGGCGCGGCAGTACGCCCTTCGCGTCTCCAAGAACATCGGTATGCTGACGGTAGCCGCTTCGGTAGAAGACGCAGCGACCACACTCACCGTTCACGGCAACCCAACCTCAACAATTCCCGCGTCCTCGACCGTGACCGTGAATGGAGTGGAGATACCGACTTTGAGCACGACCGTCTTTAACAACTTCCTGGTCGGCGCCCCCGGTCTCACCCAGGGCCTGCTCAACCAGACCGGAACTTATGCCTACGAAAAGACCCCGGACTTTTTGTTCAAGGCGACTCTGGATCCGTCGTTCGGTCACTTCGAAGCGTTCGGCATCGTTAGCACGTTCCGCGATCGTGTGTTCCCGTGCTTTGCAGCGAACGGAGCCATCACGATCACCCTTGCGGGCGACGGCACCACTCCATTCCCAACCGTCGCAATTCCTGCCAATCCTTGCGCTCTCACCGGATCCACCAACGCTGCTTCGGGTGCGTTTAATAGTTCCAACACCGGCGGCGGCATTGGTGCAAACGGTCGCGTCTCGTTTGGCAAGCACCTTGACCTCGGCTTCCACTTTGTTGGTGGCGACGGCATCGGACGCTATGGTACGGCTGGCCTTCCGGATTCCACTGCCCGCCCCGATGGCACCATGGCGTTGCTTCGCAACTATCAGGCCCTCGGCAGTTTGGTGTTCCACGCCACGCCGGCGCTTGACATTTACGCCTACGTCGGCGGTGAATACGCCAGCCGCTGGATGGACGGCAAGGAAGGTTACGGCAGCAATCTTCGCCGGAATGACGGTTGCGCGGTTGAAACCTTACCGCTCGCCGCACCCGCAGCGGCCGTCAACACTACCGCCGTGCTGGGCTCCAATGGTTTCATTCCTGGCGCGCTATCGAATTGCGATGGCGACACCCGGAACATCTTGGAAGGTACCATCGGGTTCTGGTATCGCTTCTACAACGGACCGAAGGGTCGCTTCCAGTTCGGTACTCAATACTCCTACGTCCAGCGCAACACCTGGTCCGGCGTGAACAGTTCAGGTGCGGGCGTTGGTCCGCACGGGCTGGACAACATGGTGTTCACCTCGATGCGTTATTACCTGCCGTAGAACACGCATGCAGGCGAGAGAGGCGGCCCACCGCCTCTCTCGCTCCGCATTCCCCGCATCGGGTCGTTTCCTTTGATATTGTAGCGGCCAGATTCAGTTGGGCGCCGTTGACGTTGCCTTTGAGTTTGTAACGGCCGCCTGCCCCTCAGGCGGGCGTCTTTGACTTTGACGTTCTCCTCTTCTTGCCCTTTGCCGCTGTCTCTGCCAACCAATGCCTCTGCCAACCAATTGACATCCCGGCCCCTCTGCGCTTAGCATCCTCACTCGCCCACTTCCTCACGGCGAATCCATATGCCCGCTGCGAAACTCTTCACGCCGCGCGACGCCGCCCAAGTCCTCGGCATCAGCTATCCCACGCTGAAACAATGGATCTACAAACAGAAAATCCGCACCGTGAAAACCGCCGGCGGCCACCACCGCATCCCTGAAAAAGAAATCGATCGCTTCCTCTACCGCGCCAACGAGCGCGCCGACGTCTCCGAACGCCGCACGAACTTTCGCCGCATCAGTGGACGCAACCAGCTCGTCGGTCGCGTCACCGACATAAAAATTGACGGCCTGATCGCGCAAATCGCCCTCTCCATCGGCGGCCAGCGCATCACCTCGATTATCACCGCCGACGCCGTCCGCGAACTGCGTCTGAAAAAAGGCCAGACCGTCGCCGCCCTCGTGAAGTCCACCGAAGTTATGATCGTCCGGCTCTAACGTCTCGCTTTACTCCGTGCTCACTCCACCTGCCGCGCCTCTATGTTCGCTGCCGTACTGTGCCACAGGATCTCTGAATCGCATCAAATCGGTTTGACATATCTATACGAATCGTATAGATTCGCGCCTCGTCAGCGTCACTCGTACACGAACCGAATCTACGCAAGCGCACGCGCAAGGAGAACCTGTGAGGCCCCGCACAATTACTTTTGCCGCCCTAATTCTGTTTGCTGCCGCTGGCGTCGCCCGCGCGCAATCTTCCATTGCCGTCGAGGCGTTCCCGGCGCTGGGCCAAACGGGAGCGAGCCTTTCCGGCGTGGTTACCGACCAAGCCGGTCGAGCCCTTCCCGATGTCGCGGTGACAATCAAGAACCTCGATACAGCTGAAACGCGTACCATGCCAACCGACGGCGGCGGGCGCTATCACGCATTAGGCCTGCCCCAGGGCCGCTTCGAGATCCGCGCCGCAAAACACGGGTTCGCCGATGAAACGCGCGCGGGAATCAGCTTGGCGGTTGGCCAGGACGCCACAGTCGACATCAAGATGCAGTCGAAGGCCCCCGACGCCTGCGCGAGCGGCCGCGAGTTCGCCACCACCGATTGCACGCTGACCTGGCACGGCATTACCGTGTACGGCGCGTATGACGTGGGCGTCGGCTGGGTCAGCCACGGCTTGCCGGTGAACGGCTACAACTATGAAGGCGAATCTCTGGTCAACCGCAACGGCTTTCAATCTCGATTCCTGGTCGCGCCGAACAACCTGCAGCAGACGGGTTTCGGGATCAGGGGCAAGGAAGAGTTTGCGCCTGGCTGGGCCATTGTGTTCAACGCTTCCACGGGCATCAATCCGCAGTCCGGCCTGCTCGCCAACGCGCCCGGCACCGACGTCGTCAACAACGGACTCCCCAGGGCCAGCTATTCTGAAGCCATCGACGGCGCGCGCGCGGGCCAACCCTTCAATGACGAATATTACGGCGGTATATCGTCCGAGAAATTCGGCACGCTGACCTTTGGTCGTCAGCGCTCGCTTGGCACCGATGCGATGCTCCAGTACGATCCGGCCGGCGGCGCCTATGCTTTTTCCTACATCGGGTACAACGGCACCATGGCTGGCGGCGGCGACACCGACGACAGCCGCTGGGACGACGCGATGAAGTATCGCCTCACCTATGGCCCAGTCCATTTCGGCGCGATGTATAAATTTGCCAATGGTTCCGGCGGCTGCTTCTCGGGGTTCCCAGGCTGGACAGCCACCAGCTGTACGCCGGTTCGGCCGCACAACAACGCCTGGGGATTCGACATCGGCGGAACGCACGGCAAGTTCTCCGCCGACGCCGTCTTCCAGCATTACAACGAGGCGATCAGCGTATTGAACCCCTTGCTGGGGCCGCAGAGTCTGAGCGCGAACTATCAGTCCACCACCGATAGCATCAATACCAACCTGATCAACGGGGCGGTCGGGGGGGTCAATCTGATCGACCCGAACGGCACCGTGTATGGCATCGTGACCGACAACAACGCCATTATGATCGCTGCCAAGTATGTGTGGGACCCATTCAAGTTTTTTGCCGGCTACGAATACATCTGGCAGAACAACCCGCAGCAGCCGCTGGGCGTTGGCGCGACCGACCAGGGCGGATACATCATGAGCGGTGTCGAAGACAACAATCTTGATTCTGAGAAGCTGCTTCAGATCTGGTGGACGGGCGCGAAATACACTTATCGCGAGAAAACCGACTTTACTGTGGCCTGGTATCAACAGCGCCAGAACGACTTCCGGGTTCCGAAGACCTGCACGCCCACAAGTTTCCGCAGTTCCTGCGCGGGCACACTCGATGAGGTTTCACTGTATGCGGATTATCATTTCACCAAACGTCTTGACGGATACGTCGGAGTTGCCTATTCCGTCGTGACCGGCGGTCTGGCCATCGCCATTCCTCACGGCCCCGGCGTCCCCTATCTCTACCCAACCAACGTTGCTCCGACGATCGGTGTTCGTTTCGCGTTCTGAGCCCGCACGCACCCACTTCCCCGCGTGCAGATGCCGATGCTACAATCTGAAAGGTAAACGAAGCCGTGGCGTTATCTTCATGCGCCTACAGCGATCTTCCGTGCGCATAAACGGCGGTATGGTGCAGGGGTCAGCACGTCAGGTTCTCAACCTGAAAACCCGGGTTCGATTCCCGGTACCGCTACCAAATTTCCTTTTAGCGTCGTCTGCTTCTCACTGAAGAATCTGCCAGCCGTTTCGCTCCGCGCCATCTCTCGCTGAATTTCTTTCCGCACGAAGCGTCAACCTTGGATCCAGTTTCTGAATCCTATTTCACTCCCGCGCCATCTGCTATCGTTACTCCCATGCCGGAAATCAAGAATCTAGAATGCTCGCGTTGCCAAGCGACCATCTCCGCCGCGATGCCGCAAACGCTCTGCCCGAAATGCAAAGGATCGCTCTACGTCCGCTACGATCTGCAGCCGTTGCACGGAATCGCCGCCCGCGACGCGATCGCCCGCGAAGCCGCCAGCTGTCCCTGGGCCGGCATGTGGCGCTACCGTTCGGTCCTGCCCGATGTACGTCCGGTTACGCTAGGCGAAGGCTGGACTCCCATGCTTCCCAGCCGCCGCCATCCCAACGCATTCCTGAAGGACGAAGGCACCAATCCCACCGGCTCTTTCAAAGCGCGCGGCCTCGCTCTCGCCGTTACCATGGCGCGCCACTACGGCCTGCGCCAACTCGCAATTCCTTCCGCGGGCAACGCCGCCGGCGCGCTCGCGGCCTACGCCGCAGCCGCCGGAATCGCCGCCCATATTTTCATGCCCCGCGACGTTCCCTTCGCCAATTACGTCGAAGCCACCGCCTACGGCGCGAACGTTACCCTGGTTGACGGCCTCATTTCCGACTGCGGCCGCATCGTCGCCGAACGCAGCCAAACCGAAGGCTGGTTCGACATCTCCACCCTCAAGGAACCATTCCGCGTCGAAGGAAAAAAGACGATGGGCTACGAGCTCGTCGAACAACTCGGCTGGGAATATCCCGACGCTGTTTTCTATCCCACCGGCGGCGGCGTAGGCCTCATCGGCATGTGGAAAGCCTTCGCCGAACTCGAAGAACTCGGCTGGGTCAAACCAGGGAAGCGCCCGCGCATGATCGCCGTGCAGTCCTCCGGCTGCGCCCCCGTAGCCAAAGCATTCGACGAAGGCGCAACCGCGAGCGAAATGTGGCCCAACGCCGCCACCTTCGCCTCCGGCCTGCGCGTTCCCAAACCCTACGGCGATTCCATCATGCTGGAAATCTTGCGCGAATCCCACGGCAGAGCCGTAGCGATACCTGACGCCGAAATTCTAGCGTCCCTGCAAGACTGGGCCAAGAACGAAGGCCTCTTCCTCTCACCAGAAGGCGCCGCAGCCACCGCCGCCTACGGCCGCCTCCGAGCCTCCGGCTTCCTCACCGCCAGCGATCGCGTAGTCCTGTTCAACACCGGCTCAGCCCTCAAGTACACCGACGTAATAGCCGAAGCCATGCACCTCGAACGCCCCGCGGGCGGCGAGTGACGCCCGGTTCTTCGCTGCTGCAGTTGCGGTTAGTAGCGCCGGCGTCCCGCCGGCTCTTAGCATGTGACGTCGTCGTTGAATTTGTAGCGGTCGCCTTCCGGCGCGTGCCTTTGACTTAGTTTTTCTGAATCGCCCGACTGGGCGATTCATCCGGAGATTCCGCCGTGCCGGATCGAATGGCCGCGCCGCAGCGGAGCACGCCATTGATTGCGTAGCAACAGCCTCCACCACACCAGTTGCACCCCCCACGCCCCGCGAGTATCCTAGTTTCGTCCCTTGAAGAAAGAGCCCACCAGCCCAATGCAAGAATCCCTCTACCGGTTTCCATTTTTCGCCGTGCTCGCACTCTGCGCCTTCCCACTCGGCGCCTTTACGTCCGCGCCGACCACCAACATCGTCCTCACCACCATGCAGCAAGAATTGCAGCGCGCCACCACCTCTCTTGCAAAGACCGACCCCGCGCCCTACTACGTGAGCTACGCCGTCACCGACAGCGACGAAACCGCCGTAGCCGCCTCCAACGGCAGCGTCATCTATTCCGCCAGCGTAGCCCGGCGCCAGGCCGACGTCATGATGCGTGTCGGCTCCGTCGCGCTAGACAACACGCACGGCCAGAGCCGTTCGTCCGGAATCACTTCCGGTCTGCTCCCGCTCGACGACGATAGCAACGCCATCGCACGCGTCCTCTGGCAGCTCACCGACCGTGAATACGAGCAAGCCTCCGCCGCATTTCTGAAAGTGAAAACCAACAACGCGGTTCGCTCCGAAGAAGAAGACAAGTCTCCCGATTTCTCGAGCGAAGCCGCGCAGGATCATCTGAATCTGGTTCCCCTGCATCCGCCTTCCGACCAGCAAATCTGGGAAGCCCGCACCAGAAAAATTTCCGCCGGCTTCCTGAAATACCCCGAAGTCTATGCCTCCTATGTTTCCTTTAACATTTCCGCCGATCGCTCCTATCTCGCCACCAGCGAAGGCACAGCCCTGATACGACCGGGCGCCATCGCGCGCCTGATCATCCAAGCCGAAACCCGCGCCGACGATGGCATGGAACTGCTGCGCGTCGAATCGTTTCAAGCCGCGACCGCGGGCGAGCTTCCCTCCGACGTCGAACTCGCCGCCAGAGTGGACAAGATCGCCGCCGACCTGAAAGCCTTGCGCGCCGCGCCCGCCGCCGATCCCTACGCCGGTCCCGCGATGCTTTCCGGCCGCGCCGCCGCCGTCTTCTTCCACGAAGTTCTAGGCCATCGCCTCGAAGGCCACCGCCAGCGCGATGAGAACGAAGGCCAGACCTTCACCAAGAAAGTGAATCAGCTCGTCCTGCCCGCATTCCTGAGCGTCGCTGACGATCCCACCATGAAGCAACTCAACGGCGTGGAACTTGCCGGCCACTACGATTTCGACGATGAAGGCGTTCCCGCCGCCCGCGTCGTCGCCGTGGAAAACGGCGTGCTCAAAAATTTCCTGATGTCGCGCATGCCCATCAAGAATTTCAGCACTTCCAACGGCCACGGGCGTCGCCAGCCCGGCCTGATGCCCACCGGCCGCCAGGGCAATCTGATCGTCACCTCTACCAACAGCGTGAAAGACTCCGAACTGCGCGAGAAATTCATCGCCGAAATCAAGAAGCAGGGAAAGCCCTACGGCCTCTACTTCGACGACATCCAAGGCGGCTTCACGCTCACCGGCCGCGCCTCGCCGCAGGCCTTCCAGGTGATTCCCGTGATGGTCTATCGCGTCTATGCCGATGGCCGCCCGGATGAATTAGTCCGTGGCGTCGATATCGTAGGCACACCTCTGCTCTCGCTGAACAACATCGTTCTCACCGGAGATACGCAGCAAGTATTCAACGGAATTTGCGGTGCGGAATCCGGGCAGGTTCCAGTCGCGGCCGCCGCTCCCGCGATGCTCTTCACCGAGATTGAAGTTCAAAAACGCCGCCGCGGCAGCGAACGCCCGCCGATTCTCCCGCCGCCCGGATTTGAATCCACCGCATCGGCGCCGCCCGCGAATGGAACGAAATCAGCCGCGCCCGGAGCCAAGCCATGAGCGCAAGCCTCCGCGCAACCGTTCACGCCGCCACCGCAGCAGGGTCGCGCCGCTCGTCAATCACGTTCACTTTACTCGCAGCGCTTCTCCTCGCCGCTGCAGCTCCCGCCGCCGTCGTGGCGCAAGCGCAACAAAAAGCTAGCGCTGCCGCCGCGGCAGTTCAATCCGACCCATTGCTGAAAGCCATGCGCGAAGAGCTGGACCGCTCCAAATCCCAGCTCAAAATGGAAAATGTTCCCGCGCCCTATTACATCGAATATCGTCTGTCCGACGTGGACGAGTACTCCGCTGAAGCCGCCTTCGGCGCCCTGCGTCAGGACCAGCGCATGCACGCGCGCAGCCTGCGCGTCGTTGTCCGCGTCGGTGATTACAAACAAGACAGCTACTACGGTCCCGGCACGGGCTTGGTCACGTTCGCCCCGAGCGATGACGACTCGATCGCCCTCCGCCGCGAATTGTGGCTGGCGACCGATCGCGCCTACAAAGCTGCCAGCGAAGCCCTGGCCTCCAAGAAAGCCGTCCTCAGCCAGTACACGGCCGATCAGCCTTTCGATGATTTTGCGCGTGCACCAGCTCTGGAATCCGTCGGCCCGTTCGTCAAACTCGATTTCACGCCGGCACCTTGGAAGGAAACGCTCGAGAAAGTCACCAATCTTTATCGCACCGACGCGAAAATCCAATCCCTCTCCGCGTACGTGCGCTTTCGCGCGGTGAACGATTATTTCGTCAACACCGAAGGCACCAGCACCCGCCAGGGCTACACCGTCTATTCCCTCAACCTTTCCGCCGACACGCAAGCGGACGACGGCATGGAACTCGGCCGCTCGCCTTTTTACGTCGGCAGCACCGCGGCAGAATTGCCGTCGCAGGAAAAGTTGCTGGCGGAAACCACCAAGATGCTACAGACCCTGAAAGCTCTCCGCGAAGCTCCCCTGGTCGAAGAAGATTATCGCGGCCCCATTCTTTTCTCGAACGACGCCGCCAGCGACATCCTGGACGGGATGATCGGCCAAAATATTCTGGGCATCCGTCCCAAGCCGGGAGATTCCGCGCGCACCACCGGAGAATTTTCGTCGAATTACAAGGGCCGCGTCCTCCCCACGTTTATCTCCGTGGTGGACGACCCCACCTTGAAATCTTTAGCCGGCAAATCCTTGATCGGAACCTACCAGATTGACGAAGAAGGTGTGCGCGTCGCCTCTCTCACGGTCATCAAAGACGGCATGCTCGTCGAATATCTCCTCGGGCGCATGCCCATTCGCGATTTCGCCGATTCCAACGGCCACGGCCGCGCCGCTCCCGGACAGTCGCCCTCACCCAACATCGGCAACCTGATCCTGCAGCCGCGAGAATCCAGCTCGCCCGAAGAACTCAAAAGGAAATTGATCGAAATGTGCAAGCAGGAAGGCAAACCCTACGGCTACTACGCGGAAACTCTGGTCGGCTACAACCCGCGCCTGCTCTATCGCGTCTACGTAAGCGACGGCCACCAGGAACTCGTCCGCGGCGCCGTCTTCAACGAGCTAGACACCCGCACCCTGCGCAGCAATCTGGTAGCCGCCGGCAACGACCCGCTGGTCAGCAACAGGGAAGGCGCGGTCCCTACAACCGTAATCAGCCCCTCGATCCTCTTCGACGAATTAGAAGTAAAACGCACCGACAAAAAGAACGCCAAACTTCCCGAATATCCCCCACCCGCCATCACCGCGCACTAATCACAGGTTGCCATTGCCTTCCTCTGCGTCGCTGCGGTTGTTCTGCCTTTCGTCCTTCTCTGTGTTCTCCGTTTTTCCTCTGCGTTCTCTGGGTTAAATCCCTCGCCGTTGCCCTCGGCTACCGCTTCGGAAACTCCACCCGCACCCCAACGCGCGCTGCAATCGGCAACCCGAGCTGCATGACCGGCGTCGCTGCCGTGTAATACGTTGCATTCAAGAGATTCTCCGCCGCTGCGTAAATCTCGACGCCCGCCCCAACCCCCCGCGAAACCATCGCATCCAAAACAAAAAAACTCCCCAACGGAAACTGGTTCTGATCGTCATCAAACGCATTTCCGATCGCCCGACCGGTAACCGCCACCGTAAAAATCCTCGGATTCGAATACCGCGCCTGAAACGTAAACGAATTATGCGGCACCTGCGCCACCCACAAACCCACCAGCGCCGTATTCGCCGGAAACGAACTCACCTTCGAATCCACAAACTGGTATCCGCACGAAATCGTAAAATCGCGTACAACGCTCGCCGTAACGCCCAGCTCCACTCCCGGCGCATTAATCCGCCCCAGATTTTCCCGCCGCCGCGTGATCAAAGTCGGCGTCGTGGTCAAAGTCACGTTCGCCACCGGATCCACAATCTGGTTATAAAAAACTGTCCCGTGCGCCTGCAACTTTCCGTTAAATCCCGTCAGCGCCACGCCGGCATCGCCCCCGCTCAAATGTTCCGCGATCAGCTTCGGATTGTCGTCCGTCAACGTGTTCCCCTGACGGAACGACCGGTACAACTCATTCAAAGTCGGCGCCCGAAACGCCCGGTACAGCGAAGCATTCCACGACACGTGCGCGTTCACCTGGTTCCGCAGCGTCAATCGCGGGCTGAAAGCATTCTGTGAACGGTCCGGAAAAATCGTATCGATCGGCGCGCCAGGCGGCGTCACCGGCTCGCGCAAAGTCGCCGCGTTGAAATTGCTCCAGAGGTCCACGCGCGCGCTCGCCGAAAGGAACCACCGCGGCGCAATCTGAATCAGATCCTCGCCGAATATCCCCACGGTCCGCTGCCGCCCGCCGGAAGATAGATCCGTAGTTCCGCCCGAAAGCAGCACCTCATGGCTCGCCCCGATTTCTTCGTGGTAATCGAATCCCGCCACCAGCGTCTGCCGTTTTCCCGCTTGGCGCGACCACACCGCCGACCCGCCCACTCCCTGCGAGGGCACCGTCTGCAAATCCGTCAAAGTCTCGCTGTCGCGGTTCGTCGCGACCGCCGAAAATGTCTGATGATAAGTCTGCGCATCCGCATAAAACCGCAAAGTCAGCGCGCCGAAAGTTCCCAGCTGCAGATTCGCGCCGAGTGCTCCTTGACCGAGCTTCGTATCGTTCCGCTGCAGCGGCGTCCCGTTTCCGCGCGTCTCGTCCAGATACCAACCCCGCGCGAATATCTCGCTCTGCTCCCCAATTTTTCGTCCCACCATCAGGTCGGCATTTCCGTCCCGCGAACCAGCCCGCACGTCGACCGTTCCCCGCTGGGCCTCCGGCGTCAAAATGTATCCGTCCGTATTGAATACTCCGCCGCCAAAACTGGATTCCCATTTTCCTTTCTGCCCGCCAGCCCACAACGAAAGGTCCGGCGTATTCTGATTCCCGTAAGACGTGTCCAGCGAAATCCCGCCAGGCTGCGTAGGACGCGAAACAAACTGCACCACGCCACCCAACGCATCGCTCCCGTAAAGACTCGAGCCCCCCTCCTGCGAAATCTCCACATCCGAAATCGCTTCCGCCGGCACGCGATCCCAGTACACCCACCCGCCAAACGGATCGTTCAGCGGAAAGCCGTCCTCCAGCACCAAAGCGCGGCTCGCTCCATTCGCGCCCAATCCGCGTAACGAAACTCCCTGCGTCGTGGGATTCGCCGTGCGGCTGCTCGACCGCCGGTACAAGCTGAACCCCGGCACCTGCCGCAAGTCATCATCCAGCTCCAGCGCCGGCGTGTCTTGCAAATCCTCGCGCGTCAACTGCACGTCGCTCAGCGGCAGATCACTCACCAAAGTCGAAGCGCGATAAGCCGTCACCTGCACTTGCTGGCTCACCGTCGCCGGCGTCAAGACAATCTCCAAGCGCACCACCGCTTGCCCGCCCGCGCGATTCCACGCCTGCTCAATTTTCTGAAATCCCTTGGCGCTCAGCAACACCGTGCCAGCCTCACCCGGCACATTTTCAAACGCAAACGCACCGCCGCTATCGCTCACCGCAGACGCCGAAAACGCCCCAGCATGCACCTCGACCAATGCGCCAGGCAGCGAAGCACCGCTGGAATCTCGCACCATCCCCTCGATGCGCCCTGCAGCACCCGGAACCTGCGCGCCGCAAAGCGGCGCCGCCAGCAAAATCAGCGCCATCACACCCCGAGCAAATACGCCGCAGGCACGCATACGAGTTCCCAGCCTAAGCCAGGCGAGCAAAGGCGTTATACCTCCATGCCACGAAACGCCGTATTCAAGGGCAGTCCACTCGTATCATATCCCAGCCCAGAATCGCCCACTCATCGAAGAGCGCCACGCGTGCCGAAGACCAACCCGCGCCGCGGGTATGCTATCGTGTTCCAAGGTTTGCCTAGCTTCATTTCAGGAGGGTTTGCATGGGTACGGCGGCGCAACGTCGCAGTGATCGTGTCTCGCTGACTTTGTTGCTGGAAGCTTCCGGCAAGGATCTCAACGACCAGGAATTCGCGCAGCCGTCTCGCACCATGCAAATCAATCGTACCGGCGCCGTGATCCTGCTCGATCGCGATCTGCGCGCCGATCAGCACATTCTCATCCGGCGTCTGGCCCCGGCAGATAAACACCGCCAAAGCCAGGTCCGCATCGTCGGCCAATTCGGCCGCCAAAAAGAAGGCTACGTGTACGGCGTCGAAATTCTCCAGCCCGAAAACGACGTCTGGGCCATCGAATTCCCGCACATCGCCGAATCTCAGGAAGCCGTCGCGCGCATGCTGCTGGAATGCACCTACTGCCGCGCCCGTGAAGTCGTTTACCTCAACGAGCTCGAACTCCGCGGCTTCGAAGGCACCCGCGGCATCGCGCGCTATTGCAAGACGTGCAGCGTCCCCAGCATCTGGTCGCAAGCTCCGCACGAAAGCGAAAAGAAACTCGCCTCACGCGCCACGCGCAGCCGCGGCGCGCAAGCTCCCGGAGAAATTCCGCCCGGTGGCGACCAGCGCGAACGAGGACGCCTGCGCATGAGAACCCGCCTCACCGCCTGCGTTCGTCAGGCCAACTCCGATGATGAACTGGCCGTCTGTGAGGATATCTCTCCGGTAGGAATGTGTTTCCGCAGCAAACGCCGCTACGAAGCGCAGGATGCGATCGACGTAGCCGTTCCCTACACGCCCGAGGTCGCCAACATCTTCATCCCCGCTCGCGTCGTCTACTGCGAAGCATTACCCAAAGCAGGCCTCTTCCGCCACGGCGTGGAATATCGCCGGCCCGAATCAGCAAAAGAATAGTCGGTTTTGAATTTGTGAATCGCCCCACAGGGCGATTCACCCTGAGATTCCGCGGTGCGGGATCGAAGGGAAGGCTCGCGGCCAGCTTCCGCTGGGCGCCGTTGCAGTTGGTTTCGATGTTGTAGCGGCCGCCTGTTTCTTTAAGCTTGCGTCCTTGATTTTGCCTCGAATTTGTAGCGGTAGCCTGGTTTCTAAATGGATGGGATTTGCGTCACAGCTAGCTTTCAGAATTTGCCGATCGAGGAAACCACGTGTCATCCCGAACCGAGTCCCGCCCTTTTTCCCTGCCGCCGCATTTTGGCCGGCGCGGGACGCAGAGAGGGAGCTGCTTTTTTGCAGATCCGCTGTGTTTTCCGGCGCGCCGGCTCTAATACACCGGCAGCGGCGTCCGCTCTCCCGTCCTTCGCTGCAAATACTGCATCGCAATATTCAAATGCACATTCCCGCCCGGCGTCTCAAAACAAAGTATCGTCGCTTCCGAATCCTGCCCCGCCTTCTCGCACTGTTCCTGCGTCAAAACCTCCGGCGGCAGCACCTTGAAATGAAATCCCGCATCATTCAATTGCGTCACCGCGTTCCCAATCACCATGTTCGCCAGCTCGCAAACCGTCTCGGTAACAATCGTCGCCGAAGGATCCACCTCACTCCCGGCCAAAAAACTCGCCACCTGCGCCGCCGCCCCCGGCTCCATATCCAAAATCACGCGCCCTTCGATCTGCCCTTTGAAACTCACCGCCGCGGCGGTTCCGCGACGCCGGTAGCCTTCCTCTTCCATCGTCAAATCCACAATCTTGGCCGGCACCTTCATCATCTCCGCCAGCACCGCATCCAAAGAGCCGATAAACGGCTGGATCAGATCCATCCTCATCGCGAGCTCTCCTCTGCGGCGCCCACCGAAGCCGTCACGCCGTCATCATTCAGCACGTAACGAATGATCTCGTACAGCGCATCCGGCTTCACCGGCTTCTGCACGAAATGCCGCGCGCCCTTCTGCAGCGCCGCCAGAATATTGTCCTGGTAGCCCACCGAAGAAACCATGATCACCCGCGCTTCCGCATGCTCCTGCACGATGCGCTCCACGGCTTCGATGCCTTCCATCTGCGGCATGGTGATATCCATCAGCACGATGTCCGGCCGCGTCCGCGCGTACTCGGTGATCGCCGTGCACCCGTCGCCGGCTTCTCCCACCACGTGTCCGCCGAACGATTCCACCATTTTCGCCAGGCTCTTGCGCGCGAAGACGGAGTCGTCCACGATCAAGTACTTCACCGCCTGATGGTCGTGCTTCCGCGTCAATGCTTCGAACTGTTTCATCACGATCTCCTTCGTGCTCCCGATTCAGTGGTGAGAATGTCCGCGCCTGAATTCTGATTCGCCTGCTCGCTGAGCGGCCGCTCCGCTATGCACTTCGCCTGCAAGTAACTGGAAAGATTGGAAAGCGATACCACGCGTCCCGCGAATCCTCTCTCGATTGCCGACCGCGGCATGCTGTCCACGATGCATGTGTCCAGGCTTTGCGCGATGGTCATTCCGCCCGCCGCCTGAATTGCGCCCAGCCCTTCCGCTCCATCGTCGCCCATGCCGGTCATCAGCACGCCGATGGCGCTGCTGCCGAATTCCTGCGCCACGGAATGGAACAGCACGTTCGCCGACGGCCTGTGTCCATTCACGCGCGGCTGGTCCACCAAAATCGCCACGTTCCCATGCTCCATCCGCCGCACCTTGATATGCCGGTTGCCGGGACAAACCAAAGCGCGCCCGGCCAGCAGCAAATCGCCGGACTGCGCTTCCTTCACCTCAATCGCCGAACACTCATCTAGCCGCCGCGCGAACATTTCCGTGAATCCTTCGGGCATGTGCTGCACTACCAAAATGCAACCCGGAAAATCCGCAGGCAGCTGCGAAAATAAGTACTGCAGCGCGTTCGGCCCGCCCGTGGAGATGCCGATCGCCACAATCCGCGTCGGCCAATTCGGCATCGCGGTCCGCCGCGGGTCTTTCTGCTTCAACGGCGGCACCGTAATAATCATTTTCGGCGCGCCAGACCCAGCCGCCACCTTGATCTTTAGCGCCAGCTCCGCCGCAATCTGGTCCATGCGCCCGGAAGCCGCTTCCGGCGGTTTGGTCACGAAATCAAAGGCGCCGAGCGACAACGCCTTCAACGTCACCGAAGCCCCGCGTTCGGTCTGTGCGCTCACCACAATCACCGGTACGCGGTGTTTGCGCGTGATCTGCCGCAACATTTCCAGCCCGTCCATGCGCGGCATATCCAGATCCAGCGTCACGACGTGCGGCTTCAGCTCTTCCAGCTTTCGCAATCCCACTTCGCCGTCCATCGCCGTGCCCACCACTTCAATCGACGGATCGCGCTGCAGCACCTGCGGGATCAGCTTGCGCATCAGCGCCGAATCATCCACTACCAGGACGCGGATTTTTTCGCTCATGCCGTCGCTCCCACTGCTGGAATCCGCGCAAGATGTGATACCACTGCAGGAATGTTCAGTATGAGCACGATGGTCCCGTCGCCTAAAATCGAAGCGCCGCTCACCAACGGGGAAGTGACCAATTGGTCCTCCAGCGCCTTGATGACCAGTTCCTCTTCGCCCATCAGCTTATCCACCGCCAATCCAAATCGCCGGCTCCCGGCTCCGATCACCACCACGAAAACCCGCTTCGACCGTTCGAACGTTTCCGATGATTCCAGCCGCTCCAGGCGCACCAGCGTCAGCACCTGCTGCCGCAGTTGAAACACCTCGTGATCGTCCACGCGGTGAACTTCCGCTTCCGTGATCCTGGTAATTTCCACCACGGACGCGATCGGCACAGCGTACAAGCGTCCCGCCACGTGAAACAGCAGTGCCTGAATGCTCGCCAGCGTCAGCGGCACGATCAGCCGGAACGTCGTCCCCTTGCCGGCCTCGGTCTCGATCTCGATCGAGCCTTTCAGGTTATCCAGCGCCGCCTTCACCACGTCCAGTCCCACGCCGCGCCCTGAAATCTCGGTCACATTTTCCGCCGTGCTGAAGCCCGGCGTGAATATCAAATGATTGATTTCCGCTTCGTTCAGGCGCGAAGTTTCGGTCGCGCTCATGAGCCCGCGCTCGATCGCCCGCCGGATTATTTTTTCGCGATCGATCCCTCGCCCATCGTCGGAGACTTCAATCACCACCTGGTCGCCTTCGTGGTAAGCGTCCAGCCGCACCGTGCCGCTACCCGGTTTTCCCGCCGCCGCGCGTTCACTCACGGTTTCGATGCCGTGATCCGCCGCGTTGCGTATCAAGTGCGCCAGCGGCTCAGCCAGCGCATCCAGAATGCTCTTATCCAAATCGGTGTTCTGGCCCGCAATTTCCAGTGCGATCTCTTTATTCAACTGCTTGGCCACGTCGCGCACAATCCGCGGAAATCTGCGAAACAGCTGCTCCACCGGCACCATGCGAATCTTCATCACCGATTTCTGCAGCTCGTTCAGAATTCGCGATTGAAACGCCAGCGCATCAGAAAACTTTCCGCGCAGCGCATCCTTCGCAAAGCGCCGCTCAAATTCCGCAATCGTCCGCTGCAGCATCGATTTCCCGATGATCAGCTCGCCCACCAGGTTCATCACCGTATCAATCCGCCCGGCGTCCACGCGTAGCGTGTTTTCCGCCACCGCATGCGCCAGGCCCGCCGGCGCGTTGGCCGAATGCGTCTCGTCCTCGTCGTCCCCCTCGCCCGCGTGCGCGGATTCTCCCGCGACGCTTGCCGAAACCGCCGCCGCTTCCGATTCCACCAGAATGTCCAGCACGTCGCGCGGCCCCGTCTCCATCAGCGGAATGCGACTGACCGAAATCTGCGCCACCACCGACGGCACCTGGCAGCGCTGGCGGATCCAATCGGCCGGCTGGGTGGTTGCCAGAGCCGCTTCCATCAATCCGCCGCTCACCACCTCCGTGCTGTTCTCCGGACGCAGCGCAAGAATCTTCCCCGCCCGCTCCAGCGCCTTCTTCGCAAGCTCATACGCCGCCGCAGGCAACACCGCCTCGCCCGCAAGGTGCATCGCCACCTGGTAAACCGTCTCGCCGCGACGGAACGATTCCGCAATCAGCAATCGCTCATATTCGGTCCAGCTGAAAGTCGCCGCTGCTTCTTGCGCGGCTTTGTCGCGCCGCGCGCCCGCGGGCTTGTTCAGCAATCTCTGCACGTATTCGCGCAGAGCCCCGCCATCCGGCGGCTGCAGATTGTTGCGATACGCGGCCAACATGTCGCGGAATGTGTCGGCGGCCGTCAGGACAACTTCCGCAATCAATCCGGCATGTACTTTCACGAGGTCGGGAGTCAAGACGTCTTCCAATTCGTGTGCCAGCTCGCTCAGCTCGCGATAGCCACACGCGGCGGAATCTCCCTTCAGCGTGTGCACAGCCCGGCGCACGCTGCGCAGGCTTTCCTTGTCGCTGGGGTGTTCCTCCAGCGCCAGCCCGGCATCGTTCATCGCCTGCAGAATTTCCTCCGCGCTCTCAAAAAAGAGATCGCGAAGCTCCGAGGCCCGGTCGTCGGGTGAAAACGTCACTGCGGTCCCTCGATTCGCTGATACACCGTCGCGTTGTTCTGGTGAATCATGTGGAATCGCTTCGTCAGCCCGAACAAGCTTTCCGCGTGCCCCACGAACAAATAGCCTTCCGGATTCAAGCAGCGGTGAAATTTATCAATCAACCGCTTTTGTTCCGCCTCGTCGAAGTAAATCATCACGTTGCGGCAGAAAATCGCATCATTGCGCTGCGGCAGATATTCCGTCTTCAAATTGTGAAAGTCGAACTGCACCAGGCTCTTCAACGCCGGCTTCACCGAATATTTGTCGCCCACTTTGTCGAAATAACGCAGCCGGCAGGTATAGTCCACCGTCTCCATCTGCGTTTCCGTGTAGATGCCCTGTTGCGCCGCCAGCAAAGCCGAATAACTGATGTCCGAAGCCACAATCTCCACTTTCCACGGCGGAGGAATCAGCGGCTTCGGCGTGGGCATCTCAAAAGGCAGCGGATTTCGCAGATAGTAATAAGCCAGGGCATCACAAATCAAAATCGCCAGCGTGTACGGCTCCTGTCCGGTCGAACACCCCGCGCTCCATATCCGCAAGGACCAGTCGCGCCGCTCCTGTTTGCGCCGCAAAACTTCTTCCAGCACATGTTTTTGAAACAGTTCCAGCTGCGGACGAATCCGAAAAAAACTCGTCTCGTTCACCGTCAGATTTTCCAGCAGTGCCACCAGCTCCTGCTTGCCTTCGCGGCTCGTCAGCAGCCGGTAATAGGTATAGAACGAATCAATCTGGCAAGCTTTCAGGCGGCGTTGCAGCCGATCGCGCAGGAAATGCGTGCGCCGTTCATCGAAATACATGCCGCATTCCTGATACACCAGCGTCTGCAGGAGCTTCAATTCGGGTTCTGTGAGCGGAACCTGCGCTGTGAGAGTGGACATTCGCTCCTCTTCATTTTCGTTCTCGCGCTAGGTTTTGCTGGCGCCAGCGGCCAACTCTAGACGCGCGCCAGATTGTCGCTGACCAGCGCCGCGCCGGTTTCAGCTGCGTCTTCCAGCCGGCGCAGCTCTCCGCGTTGCAGAATCTTGCTCAGATCGAGCATCATCACCAGCCGTCCGCGGAGTTTTCCCACGCCGGTGATGTAATTCAACTCGCCCTCCTGAAACACCGAATGGGGCGCTTCAATATCCGAGGGCGGAATTTTTATTACTTCAGACGCCGAATTCACGATCAATCCGATACACCGGCTTTCCAGCTCCACCACCACAATTCTGTTTCTCTTGCTGGCCTCGATTACTTTCTCGCCAAACCGTTTCCGCAGATCCACCACGGGGATAATTCGCCCGCGCAGATTGATCACGCCCTCGATGTAATCCGGCGCGTTCGGCACCGAAGTAATTTCCGGCACCCGCACGATTTCCCGCACCATCGCGATCGGCAGGCCAAATGTTTCCCGTCCGATCCGGAATCCTACGATTTGGATGTCTTTGTCCATGTTTTTTGGGAACGCGCTCTAGGAACGCCCAACTTCCGCATATTCCGCCGGGGCATGCCGCTCATTTTCGCGCGAGCCGCTGCTGAACGCGCCGCCCGGAGCCGGCCGCCGCCCAAATTGCTTGCGGCCTTCCGCAGAGCCCTCGTCCAGCACGAATCGGTCCATGGACTCCAACAGCACGCGCGAAAGTTTGGACATCTGCTCGGCCGCCGCCGCCAATTCCGTCGAACTCGAAGTGGATTGCTGCACCAGCTCCCGCATCTTCTCCATCGCGCGCACCACCGCCTGTGAACCCGAAGCCTGCTCCTCAACCGACGAGTTAATTTCCTGCGTGATTTCGGTCAGCCGGTTCGTAGCTTTCGCAATCTGCGAAGAGCCGCTGGATTGTTCCGTGGTAGCCGCACCAATCTCTTGCGAGAATTTGTAAACCTCGGACACCACGTCGGAAATCTTCTCCAGCGCGAAACTCAAGTCCTTATTCAGCAGCAAGCCCTCCTGCACCATGGTCGTGCTCTTTTCCATATTGTCCACGGCTTCCCGGGCTTCCTTCTGAATGCCCTGAATCAATTCGGAAATTTCCTTGGTGGACTGCGTGGACTTCTCCGCCAGCTTGCGCACTTCCTCGGCCACAACCGCGAAACCCAACCCGTGCTCGCCCGCGCGCGCCGCTTCAATGGCCGCGTTCAAAGCCAGCAGGTTGGTCTGTTCCGCCAGATCATCAATTACCTCGATGATCTTGCCGATGTCGTCCGCGCGCCGCCCCAGCACATCAATAATTTCCGCCGAAGACTGAATCGCGTGGCTCGTGCGGTTCAATCCCTCGGTAGCCTTGTTCATCGTCACCATGCCGGTTTGAACTTCCTCGCGCGAGCGGTGCGAAATATCCACCAGCAGCTTCGCTGTATCCGCTACGCGCTCGATCGAAGTCACCATCTGATCGATTGAAGCAGAAGTCTCCGCCACGCTCGAAGCCTGCACCTGCGTGTTCTTCACCACGTTTTGCACGTTGATGCTCATCTCATGCATCGTGCTCGTCACTTCGTCAATCGCAGAAGCCGCCTGCACGCTCACCTTCGCCGATTCATCCGAAGCGCTGGCCATCTGCCCCGAGCCGCTCGCCACCTGCGCCGCGCTGTCGCGGACCTGCCGCACCAGCTCCCGCAATCCGCGCGTCATCTGCGCAAAAGCCTTGGCCATCGTGTCCTGCTGCGAACGCGGTTGCACCGTAACCGAGAGTTGTCCTTCCGCAATCGCCGCGGAGACCGCTGCCATGTCCTTCAAATGCACAATCATCTTGTTGAAGTTTGCCGCCAGCACGCCGACTTCGTCGTCGCGGTGCGTATCGATCGTCTGCTCCAGGTCGCCCGTCTCCCCAATCCGCCGCGCCACTTCGATCAAATGGTAGATGGGCTCCTTGATGGACTTCGCCGTGTAGAAGGCGATCAGCAACCCCAGCAGTACTGCCAGCAGCGTACCCGCGGTAGTAATGCCCGTGCTCCACGTCGTAGCGGCTGTCGCCGAACTGGTCGAATCGTCGAACGATTTTTGCGCTGCGTTATCGGCCTGCTCCAGTATCGCCGTGGACTTGCTCACCCACGAAGCCGGATCGTGCTGCAAGTAATAAATCTGCAAGTCGGAAACCGTGGCGTCCCCGGCATCCACCTGGTGCCGTTTCGCGATCATGGGTTTTGCGAAATTCTCCGACCAGCTCGTCTCCGTGTCTCCCACTTGCGCCAAAGTGCTGCGCAGGCCGGCATCGGGCGACTTCGCTTCCGCGTCTTTCAGCAGCGCCAGCAAATCGCCCACGCCCTTGTTGGTCTTGTCTTCATCCCGCAGATCGCCGCTGAGCAAATAATTGCTCAGATACAAGCGGTTCTGCATCATCTGCGAGCGCGCGTTGCTGATCGCCGTCTTCGTCGCCAGCGTGGCCCGCACCGTGTCCTGCGCGGCATACTCGCGCCGCACCGTGATCACGTTAATGAAGAACAGAACCAGCATGATCGCCAGTATCGCGCCGAACCCGAAATAGAGTTTCTTGCCGATAGTCATGAGAAATGCCTCCGCTCCCCGCCCGCGACAGCTGCCACAGGCCCCCCGTCATGCCCGCTCAGTTGTGCCCCGAAAAATCAAACTCGATCACTTCCACCGACTCTTTCGCCGCCGGCTCAAAGCGCCATTTCCGCATAGCGTCCTGTGCGGCGCCGATCAGCAGCGGGCTTCCACCGACCACCTTTGTGTTCGTCACCCGCCCGTCCGCCGCAATCGTTGCTTCGATTTTCACTTTGCCGGTCGCATTCATCTGCTTTGCCAGTTCCGGATAATCCGGCAGCACCTTCGACTTTACTTTTCGTTTGGCCGTATCGGTTGAATTCTCTTGTGCTCTTGCTCGCGGAGCGGCTGCCAGCGATCCCCCCAGGATGATTGCCAATCCATAGCCAAGCAGTCGTTTCTTGCCGTTCATACGTGCGCCTCCTCAATCGAGGGAAAGGTCCCGCATCGGAAATTGCAATGAGGCTGCCATCGGCAAAGTGTTCTTGGGCCACGTTGAAAATTCGTCAACTTGTCTCGCATCGAGTTGATTACGCACCACTTACCGAGTCGTCCGCCAACGCCCCGCCCAACCCCCTGCGAGCCCATTCGTCTCAAATGCCCCGCGCTAGCCCGCGCTTCGTCTCACCTTGCGACGAGCCGAGATTGCCGTATAAGGCACCTGCCGCCGCCCCTTCGCTTGACTCAAATTGAGAACCCGCCGTAACGTCTTTCTCGTATAGGCGTAGCGCGCGCCGTACCCCCTAGACTTCCATGCGTGCACTCAAACGAAGTCGCGATGTCTCACCTCGTCTCAATGGCTCTTTCGAGAGCCTGCTCGCGCAGTTCTCCGCCACCACGCTGGAACTGAATCCTTCGCTCGGCACCGCGGAATTCTCACGGCGTCTCACCGCGCGTGCAGCCGAAATGCTCGGCGCGCGTGCCGCAGTCCTTGCGATCGCCAGCCATGCCGAATGGGAAATCGCCGCCCTCCGCGGTCCCGCGCATCGCTGGGACCCGATGACGCAGCATCAGCTGGCCGGCGTTCTCGCGGAACAAGCCGGCATCCCCGGCGAAAAATTGCGTGAAGGCTCCGCCGTGCTGTTGCTCGGTCGCAGCCTCGCCGAAGCGCTGGTGTGGGAAGAACTCGTTCTCGCCCGTCTCTCAGGCAGTGAAGGCGAATTGCTTGGCGTCTTGTGCCTTGTCGATGTCGCGCGCGAACTTACCGCCACCGAGCGCCAGCTCCTCGAAGCTCTCGCAGGCCACGCCGCGATGGCGCTGGAAAATGTCAGGCTTTTCTCGCGTGTCGAACAATCACGCAAGCAATGGGTCGAAGATTTCGACGCCATTTCCGATTTCATCGTCGTGCACGACGCCGGAAATCGCGTCCTGCGCCTGAATCACGCGCTGGCAGAATCGCTCGGACTGCGCCCCACCGAAGCCATTGGCTACGAAATCGATCGCCTCGAGATTCTGGACTCCCCGCCCAAGGAAGGGCATTGCCCGTTCTGCCGCAATCCGCGCCTCGCGCACGAAGAGTTCATCCACGAAGCCGCCGAGCGCACTTTCTTGATTTCCGCGTCACGCATTCAAAACGCTCAAGGCAACGACTGGCGCACCATACACGTAATGAAAGACATCACCGATCGCCGCGTCGCCGAACGCCGCTATCGCCGCGAGCGCGATTTCAACAAGAACATCCTCAACAACACCCAAAGTATGATTCTCGTCCTCGATACCGCCGGTCTCGTCAGCTATGCGAACCGCCGCTGCTTCGAGGCCGGCTACCGCGAACAGGACCTGCTCGGACGAGCGCTCGTCGAAATGGTTCCGCCCGCGCGCCGCCCGCTGCTTGCCGAAACCCTGGAGCGAACCCTGCAAGGTGCCGCGCTTGACAATCTGGAAATCCCGCTCTTCCGCGGCAGCGGCACCCCCGGACAATTTTCCATCAGCCTCAGCCCCATGCGCGACGAGCAAGGCGAGATCAATAGCGTCGTCGTCGTCATGACGGACATCACCGACGCCGCCAGCCTGCAAGCAAAATTAATGCACACGGAAAAAATGGCTGCGCTCGGTCAACTCGTCTCCGGCGTCGCCCACGAAGTGAATAATCCGCTCGCCGCGATCGTCGGCTTCACCGATCTGCTGCTTGAAAATCCCGCTGTCCCGGCCGATGCCAAAGAGGAGTTGCAAGTAATCCTGCAGGAAGCCCAGCGCACGCGAGTGATTGTGCAAAACCTGCTCAGCTTCGCGCGCCAGATGCCGGCGCAACGCGAGCCAGCGCAAGTAAACACAATCCTCAGGCAAACCATGAAACTCCGCGCCTACGACTTGGAAAACCACGGCGTCGAGCTGACAGAAAAATACGCCGCCGAACTTCCCATGGTCATCGGCGACCCGCACCAATTGCAGCAAGTCTTCCTGAACATCCTGAACAATGCCTACGACGCGGTGCAGGAAACTCGCCGCACGGGCATGATCGAAGTCCAAACCGTCCATCGTTCCGACAAAATCGAAATCGTTTTCCGCGACAATGGCCCGGGAATCTCCCAGATTGACCGCATTTTCGATCCTTTTTTCACCACGAAAGAAGTCGGCAAAGGCACCGGGCTCGGCCTCAGCATCTGCTACGGAATCATCCAGGCCCACCGCGGTGAAATCATCGCCCGAAATAATCCCGATGGCGACGGCTCTACCTTCGTCGTGCGCCTGCCCATCGCCGAAAAAGCCGCGGAAATGCACGCCGCAAAGGCTGCCGAATGACGGCCACTCCCGCGCCCGTCTCCGCCACACGCTCGCGCATCCTCGTCATCGAAGACGAGCCGTCGGTGGCCGCCTTCGTGCGCGCCGCGCTCGAACGTCACGGCTACGAAGTAACCTCCTCGTCCTCCGCCGTCGAGGGCCTGCGCCTGCTCGCGCTGCATGATTTCCGGGGCGTGATTTCCGATTTCCGCACTCCCGGAGGTATCACCGGCTCCGATGTGCATGATTGGCTGCAGCGTCACCGGCCCGAAATGGCTACGCGCATCATCTTTATCACCGGCGATACCGCCAGCGACGAGACCATCGCGCTGCTGGCCCTCGCCGGAACTCCCTGCGTCGAAAAACCCTTCCGCGTTCAGCAATTAATCGACGCGGTTGAAAAGACGATTGGAAAACCATGACCGACGAACTGAAACTCCGCTTCTTGATTGTGGACGACGAGCAAAGCATTCGCCGCCTCTGCATCACCGTGGGCCAGGGGCTCGGCTATCTCTGCGCCGAGGCCGAAACCGCCGAAGCCGCACTCGAATCCCTGGAAACTACCGCCCCTGATCTGGTCGTCACGGATTTGAAGTTGCCCAGCCTCTCCGGCGTCGAGCTGCTGCGCAAAATAAAAGAATTACTGCCGCGCACCGAAGTCGCGATCATGACCGGCCACGGCTCGGTCGAGACCGCCGTGGACGCCATGCGCCAGGGCGCCTACGATTACATCGAAAAGCCTTTTCGCGTCGAACGCCTGCGCCAGCTCCTGCAGCGCATGGCCGAAAAAGTCCGCCTCGTCACTGAAAATCAATTCCTGCGCGAGCGGGTTAACACCGTCATCGACCTCGACGGCATCGTCGGCACTTCCGCCAAAATTCAAGACGTCTTGCGCATGATCTCGCGCCTGAAAGAAACCCGCACTCCTGTGCTGATCACCGGCGAAAGCGGCACCGGCAAGGAACTCGTCGCGCGCGCCATTCACTTCCGCGGCCCGCTCGCGGAGATGCCCTTCGTCGCCGTGGATTGCGGCTCGCTCGTCCCCACGCTCATGGAAAGCGAACTGTTCGGCCACGAGAAAGGCTCCTTCACCGGCGCCCTGAAGACCAAAGCCGGCCTCTTCCAGGCAGCCAATGGCGGCACAATTTTTCTGGACGAAATCGGCGAGCTTCCGCTGGAAATGCAAGCCAAGCTCTTGCGCGTCCTGCAGGAAAAAGAAGTGCGTTCGGTTGGCAGCAATGAAAAAGTTCCAGTGGACGTGCGCGTGATCGCCGCGACCAACCGCGATCTGGAATCCGCCTACCGCGCCGGAACTTTTCGCAAGGATCTCTATTTCCGTCTCAACGTGGTAACCGTCCACGTTCCCGGCCTGCGCGAACGCCGCTCCGACATCCCTCAACTCGCGCACTACTTCCTTGATCGCTACGCCGCCGGAGACAATATTCAAGTCACACCCGCGGCCATGAAAAGTTTCCTGCAATACGATTGGCCGGGAAACGTCCGCGAACTGGAAAATTGCATCGCCCGCGCCGTGGACCTCGGCGATCATCAGACGATTGATGTAGAAGATTTGACCCCGGCAATCCGCGCGCCGCAGGATAACAGCCCGGCGTCCGGCGATTCCGCCTCGCTCTCCACCACCGCGCTGGCCGACCTCGAACGCATGACCATCCTCCGCGTCTTTGAAAAAGCCGGCGGCGATAAAGCCCTGGCCGGTCGAATGCTAGGCATCAGCCGCGCCACGCTCTATCGCAAACTGAAGCTCTACAACATCCCCCTGCGCGCCATGCACAAGCACGACGTCCAACTCGCGTCCTGAAATGAAACCCTACCCCAGCCGAGCGAATTCATTCCGCACTTGGCTCGGCACCGCATCCCTGAGACGCCTCTGTATCACCCTGAGACACCCGCAAGACCCCAGCCCCAACCTCTAATTCGCAACCATCACATAAAAAGACACTTAGCATCCTGGCGCTCCGTCCGCCTTTGGCCGTCTTCGTGCAAACATCTCCCCGGAAGTCTTTCTGCGCCCGCTATCGCTGCGTGCCGTTGCGGTCGCATCTGACCTTGTAGCAGCCGCCTGCTTTTTATTCTTTCGCGGGTGTTCTTGAATTTGCCGTTGAAATTGTAGCGGCGCGCTGCAGCGCGCCATTTTCGCAGTATTGACCAGCACCCAGGGGGTTCCGTGATCACCGAAGCCGCAATAGACACGGCTGAAGCCACACAAACGTGCGTCGAAAAATTGTCGCAACTCTTCCCCAGCGCCTCGCCCATGCGAATCCCCGTGCGCGTCGTCACGCTCGCGACCGCCCGCCGCCCCTTGCAGGAACAAACCGTAATCGAATTCGGAACCGCGCAGGAAGTCCTGTTCGCCTCGACGCTGCCGCTCGAATTTGAAGATGGCGTGCGCGTGCTGAACTCCGATGGTTCGCTCGACGCGCGCGCGACAGTCGTCGCCGTGCGTTATCACGACGGACGGAAGGCCGTCGCTGCCCGGTTCGTGGGAGAAGTGGGTAACTGGATCATAAAACAATGACCCCCAAATCAGACGTCACCCTGTTGAATCCGCCCACATCCGCGCAAGCAGGCTCCGCGGATTTCGTCGCGCAATGGTCCGAAGCGCGCAACGCCTATCCGCTGTACGCAGCTCTGGCTACCCAATTTAATTTCGGCCCACTGCCGTATCCCGCCGGCGAATTGCCGCCGCAGCGCCCCACGCGCGAAGTTTTCGACACTGTGCTGAAATGGCTCGATGGAATTGACACACGCGTCCGCGCGTTTCAAATCCGCCAGCTTCCGCCCGAAACCCTGAACGCCAGCGAACAGAATCTGCGCGCCTTTCTGCAGCGTCAATTGCGCAAACAGGAAAAGACCACCGCCGACCGCGACAAAATCGATCTGCTCCTGGTGCAATATTTCGCTCTCTGCGCCCCCGAAGAACTCTATCGCAAGGAAATTCATCTCGAAGATGTTGCCGAAGTCCTGCAACCCGTTCTCGCCGCGGCCGACGCCACCCGCCTGGAATGGTGCGAACCGCTCGACAAAATTCTCGACAAAGTCGCGAACTGCGAAAGCCTGCGCGACATGATGGAACTCGGACTCCTCGAACAAGGCCGCCTGGTAAAAGAATCCGCTGGCGCGATGTTTTACGACCCAGCCGCGCTGGTGGCCTTCTGCCGCTTCAATTTCCTTCTCCGCCGCGCCTTCATCCGCATGCTGCACGCGGACCTCAGCGCCGTGCGCCAGGCCGCCGAAACTCTCGACGCCAATGGCGTAAAAACGGTCGACTGCCGCCGCGCCGGTTTCTCCGCAGCCGAAACCACCACCCAGCTGCGCTACTACTGCGAAAATTGGAAACAGCCCTTTCACAAGGACTACACCGAAACGTCCGTCACGCACGCTTTCGAACAGCTCCTGGCCTTGCGCGCCGACCTGGAAGAAGCCCTCTCGCGCGGCCAATCCGGCGCGCCATCGCCTGCCGCCAGCCCGGAAACGCGGCAGCCCGACAAGCGTTTAACCGTGGATCAATCATCCAAGCCTGCAGCTCCGGCCAAACCAGCTCCTGCTGTGTCCCAAGAGTCTGCAACGAAAGCGTCGGCGCCACAACCATCCGCCGCAACTCCGGCAGAAAAATCCGCGCCAGCAAAATCAGCAAATGCCGCCACGGCCGACAAGACAGAGAAACCAGCCAGCGACGCTCCGGCACCGCCAGCCGGCGCGCTCGATAAAGAAAAATGTCTGGAAGCAATCTGGGAGCAACTAATCGCCGAACCTCCCACTCGCGGACGCTCCATGTCCACGATCGTGTTACAAAATACAAAAGTCCTGCTCTCTTCCTGGGAAGTAGCAGCCTTCGTCGCCGAAGGCGATCAGGAAGCCGAAGATCTTCGCCGCGCCGTAGTCGCACGCGCCCTGCTCGCAGTCGCCACCGAAGAACGCAAACGTTCCGGCGACCTGAGCCAGCTCGGAGCCGCTCTCACGCTAGCCAAAGCCGAAGTGTCTTACTTCCAGGGCCGCGTCGAGCAAGCCAAGCGCGCCAAGAACACCGAAGCCGCGGTAAATCTCGGCATCAGCACCAAGCGCCTCCTCTCCTTCATCGAGGAAGCCGAAAAATTGCAACCCTGATTCGATTTCGCCGTTGTCTCGAGCCCTTGTAGCGGCCGGTTCAGGTTCACCGAACCGGGCAGCTGTTGGTCTTGATTTTTTGGTCGCCGCTGACGTTGTTTTTGACTTGGTAGCGGCCGCCTGCCTTTCCGGCGAGCGTCTTTGACTTTGCTCTTGATTTTGCGTTTGCCGTCGCCGTTGGTTTTGCTTGGGGGAAAGCTCTTGTCTCACTCCAGCGTCCTGATCGTCTCGGACGACACCGAATTCGCGCGCAGCGTAGCCGCTCGCTGGCAAGCCGAACGCCGTGTCCCCGAAATCACCCTCACAACGAGTGACGTCTGGCAGTCATCCGCAGCCGAAGGCTACAACCTCGTAGTAGTCGGCCCGGTTCGCGATCACAAAATCAGCGCAATCCTCTCCGCGCTTAACCGAAGCTCAACCACCGCTGCCACCATCTATGTCTCGACCGAACGCGAAGCCCGCGATGTCCCGCAACTAGCCGCCGAACACCCGCACGTACTCGTCATCCCGCGCGAAGACGGCTGGATCGGCACCCTGATCCTGGTAGCAGGAGAAGCCCTCCGCCGCGACGCCGCCACAACCCGGGCCCAACGCGCCGAACGCGTCGCAGGCGAAGCACAACGCCACGCGACCCTCGGCCGCTACATGCTGGAAATGCGCCCCAGCGTAAACAACGCGTTAACCTCAGTCCTCGGCAACGCCGACCTTCTGCTTCTGGACGCCGGGCCGATGCATCCCGACGCGCGCGAGCAAATTCGCACCATCCACACCATGGCCCTGCGCCTGAACGAAATCATGCAGCGTTTCTCATCGGTCGCCGCCGAAATGCGCGCCGGTGAGAAAGAATCTCAAGCTGAGACAAACACCGTGTCGCAAATTTCCCCAGCTGGCCTGGTGCGCTAGCCCGGCGCGCGTAACCCGCTGAAAAGCAAAGCGGTTGCAATCTAGTCGCAGAACAAGAAAAACGCTCCGCACATGGTCTTGCACTTGCATTTCTATCTGCGGGTATTTCTGTGGAGGTCCGTCGATGTCGAAGAAAGTTCTGATCGTGGATGATTCCCAGGCCGAACTCCACCTCATGCAGTCCATGCTGCTGCAAGGCGGTTTTCATTCCGTGGGAATTTCCGATCCTACCCGAATCGAAGAAGCCATCGAAGAAGAGCGCCCCAACGTCATTCTCCTCGACGTGGTCATGCCGCGCCGCAATGGTTTCCAGGCCTGCCGCGATCTGAAAAGCCAGCTGCCGTACTCGAATATTCCGGTGATTCTGGTCACCTCGAAATCCGCGCCCAGCGATCGCTACTGGGGCGAGCAACAGGGCGCCAATGGCTACGTGACCAAGCCCTTCACGCCGGACGAATTGCTCAATGCGGTGAAAAGGTTTGCCTGATGGACCTTGAACGCGAAAACGCGGCGCTTTCCGCTGAACTCGATGGCGGCGCATTCCTTGAAAGCGAAGTCTTTTCCGAGGAGCGTCTTCCCGAGCGCCAGTACTGCGTGTTCCGCGCCGGCCGCGAACGTTTTTGCTTTTCAGTTCTCGAAGTGGAAGAGGTTGTGGATTGGCCCATCGTCACGCGCATTCCGCTCACTCCCGCTTTTCTCATGGGAGTGTTCAATCTGCGCGGCACCATCGTTCCACTCATCGACATCGCCTTCACCGAAGGCCGCCGCCCCGGCCTTCTGCCGAAGCATGTCGTCGTCGCAATCCTGAAAGGCGACGCGCAGCGCGAAGACATGCGGCTGGGAATTGCCGCCGACGAAGTAATCGGCACATTCTCCGCCAC
Organism: Acidobacteriota bacterium; assembly: GCA_013289715.1. Classification (GTDB taxonomy): domain Bacteria; phylum Acidobacteriota; class Terriglobia; order Acidiferrales; family UBA7541; genus Palsa-295. The sequence goes on from JABCZJ010000006.1 coordinate 181,601, forward strand.
CGAAGAGGCGCTGCTCGATCAAGCGCCCGCCGACGTCCCGCACTGCCGCGGCATGTTGCGCCACGACGACCGCCTGGCGCTGGTCGTTGATTTGCGTAGGCTGGTTGACGTTTTTCCAGTGCCGGTGATTTAAGGTTTCGCACTGCCGTAGGTTTTGACGTTGTAGCGGCCGCCTGTTTTTGAGGCGGGCGTCTTGGACTTTTCTTTTTTCGAACGGGGCGATTCGGTTTTTGCAATAGAGGAAAGTTTTAGGGCTCACAAAGTTTTTAGGCCGCGCGCACCGTCCGTTCCGTATCAGGGACCGGCCGTGCAAGTGGGCGCACAAGTTCTTGGGAGGAAGTCATGAAAGCTCGTTTGAGTTCCACAGTCTGGCTGCTGGTATTCTGGGTCACACTGTTGCTGTTCGCCTCCGTCGGCTTTTCCTACTACGCAGGCGCCCACTCCGCCGGCCAAGCTGCCGCTGATGCCGCTGCCGTTCCGGGCGGCGCCAGTGGCGCGCTGCTCGGCGCAGTTGTGCTGGGCCTCATCGCCGTGATCTCCATCGTCTACGTGCTAAGCAAGCGCGTACTGACCCCCGTGGACGAACTCGCGAAATTCTCCGAGCGCGTAGTTTCCGGCGACGTCCGCGCCCGCGTCGAAATCAATTCCAACGACGAGTTCGGCTTCATCGCCGAGAACTTCAATCGCAGCGCCGCGAAAGTCGCACACGCCGTCACCAACCAACAGGCGCAAGACTCCCTGCAGCGCAGCATCACCGACCTGCTCAACACCATCAACCAGGTCGCCCGTGGCGACTTGACCATCCGCGGCAAAGTCACCAACGACGCTCTCGGCAATGTCGTTGACTCCGTGAACTTCATGCTCGACAACTTCACCAAAGTTCTCGAACGCGTCCGCAAAGCGGCCGTGGACGTCAGCGGCAGCGCCAATCAGATTCTCGACGCCGCTGATGACATGACCGCCGGAGCCACCCAGCAAGATCAGGAAATCACCAACACCTCTTCCGCCGTCGAAGAGCTCACCGTTTCCATGAAACAGGTGTCCAACAACGCGGAAGCCAGCGCCGAAGCCGCACGCCGCGCGCTCGATGCCGCCGAACAAGGCAACCGCGCCGTGCGCGATACGCTCGAAGGCATGCAGCGCATCCGCGCCTCCGTGCAAGCAACCGCCAAGAAAATCAAATCTCTCGGCGATCGTTCTCTGGAAATTTCCGAAATCATCAACGTGATTAACGACATCACCGAGCAAACCAACTTGCTCGCCTTGAACGCGGCCATCGAGGCAGCCCGCGCCGGCGATGCCGGCCGCGGTTTCGCCGTCGTCGCCGACGAAGTCCGCAAACTCGCCGAGCACTCCCGCAGCGCCACCAAAGACATCGCCGCGCTCATCAAAGCGATTCAGGCGGAAACAAACGAAGCCGTCGTCGTCATGGAAGACGGCACGCGCGAAGTGGAAGTCGGCGCAGGCCTGGCCGATCAAGCGGGTAAAGCGCTCGAAGCGATTTCCAGCGTGGTGCGTCAATCGGCCGAACTGGTCCAGGAAATTTCCCTGGCCTCGAAGCAGCAGGTGCGCGGCACCGAAGGCGTGGCCAACGCGATGCAAATCATCTCGGGCATCACGCGCCAAACCACGCAAGGCGCGCGCCAGACCGCTTCGACGGTCGGCAACATGGTCAAGCTCTCGGAACAATTAAATGAAGCGCTCGCGCAATTCCGTTCCGGTCGCGCGGGTGAAGCGGCCGAAGAACCGCGTCCGGCCGCGCCGGTAGGCGCGCATCGTTAGGTCGCAGTGATTCCGGGCGCCGGCGAAACCCTCCGGCCCCGAACGTGCGCCGAACATGAAATCACATCCAGCAACGACGACGAAGCTCAGCGAGTCCGAACTCGATGATATCCGCACGCTGATCGAGCAGCGCTCGGCCATTCTTTTCGATGCGTCGCGCGAGCGGTTTTTTTCCACTCGCATCCGCGAATACATCGAGGAAAAAGAAATCGCTGGCGGCGCGGCATTGTTCGAGCTGGTAAGAAGTTCCAGCACGGAATACGAAGCCCTGCTGGAGCGCCTGCTGACGCAGGAAACATCGTTTTTCCGCTATCCAGCGATCTATGATGCGCTGGAAAAACGCATTTTGCCGGAGGTGCAGGAACGCAAATTCTGGCAGAACCCGCGCGCGCTACGCATCTGGAGCGCGGGCTGTTCCACGGGTGAAGAGGCCTACTCCATCGCCATCACTCTGTGCGACGCGCTGAAATTTGTCGAAGCCTGGGAAATCGAAATTCTAGCGACGGACATCAGCCGCCGCGCGCTGCGCCAAGCTGAACGCGGCCTGTACAGCAAGCGCAGCCTGCAAGATGTCTCGCTGGGCCAGGTGGACGCCCACTTTACGAACACCAAGCACGGCTTTCAGGTAAGGCCGCGCATAAGAAAAATGATTTCGTTCGCGCAAATGAATCTGGTCGAGCCGGTGTACGTCGGCAAAATGGACTGCATCTTTTGCATGAATGTGCTGATGTATTTCTCCGAGGAACGCCGCCTCGCGATTCTGCGGCGCTTTTACGACGCCCTCGAACCGGGCGGATATTTTCTTTTGGGGCACTCGGAAACGCTTTCCAACGTGCCCATGAAATTTGAGTCCCTGGTGATCGGCGATTGCCGCATTTATCGCAAGCCGGTCGCCGCCGAACCACGCGCTGCATCCGTGTTGCTGGAGGAAAGCCTGTGAACGGGCCCCATCAGGAATCCGTCGAGCTCTTCCTCCAGGAGGCGTCCGAGAACCTGCAATATCTGCGGGAATATTCCGGCATGTTGCAGGAGCCGCAGACCAGGCCCGAGGATCTCGAAAAACTCTACATTGCCGCGCACACCCTCGCTGGCACTTCCGCCAGCTACGGCTTCCCGCAATTTTCAGAAGTGGCCGCGAAAATGGCGCACATCTTTCACTACGCCATGAACGCAACCCTCACCGCGGACATGCACGGCCCGCTCACCGAATTTATTTCCGACGCCATCTCCGTTCTGGAATTCGACTTGCTCCAGATCAGTTCCGGCGGCACCGAAACCGAAGGCGACATCCTCGCCTTCAAACAGCGCTATTCCTTCGCCTTTCCCGCTCCGCCTGAGTCGCGCGCCGCTCGCGAAGCCGCCGAACAAGTCGCGGCCGAAGAACCCGTCGCCGATGCCCCTGCTGCGTACTCCTATGTTGACCATCTGCCGCAGGATAGCGACGTCCCAGCCGAAGTCCTGGAATTTTTCGTTCCCGAAGCCGAAGAGCATCTCCAAGCCGTCACCGAATGCCTGCTGGCCCTCGAGGCCAATCCCAATGCGGAAGATATCAACCGCCTCTTCCGCTCCATGCACACGGTAAAAGGTTCCGCCGCGCAAGTCGGACTGCATCGCCTCTCCGCGGTGGCGCATCGCGTCGAGGATTTGATCGGCCGCCTGCGCGATGGCGAACTAAAACCCAGCGCCAATATCGTGGACATCTGCCTGGAATCCGTCGACGTCCTGAAAAAATTCCTGCACCGCCAATGGACCAGCGACGAAGAAATGCGCGCCGCGGTAGATCCGCTCCTGGCGCAGATCGCCGAGCTCGCGCCCGAAGAAACCGAGGAATCGGCTCCAGGTCCATACGCGCCCGCGAGCAGCAGCGACGCCGCAACCACAGAAACCGGAATCGCAGCGCCAGAAAAGCGCCGCGCCGCTCCCGAAGCTCTGCCGCAAGCCAAATCCGTACGTATCTCCCTCGAGCGCCTCGACCGCATGATGAACGCCGTCGGCGAACTGGTCATCAACCGTACCCGCATGGTGGGCCGCCTTGCCGAACTAGCCAAGCTCGTCGAAGTCCTGAATTTCTCGAAGAGCCGCCTCTCCGGAAAAGTTTCCGAGTTCCAGGAAAAGCACGAGTTCAGCAAAGTCCAGCCGCTCCTGGTTCCGGGAAGCCGAGCCCCGCAAATGGACACCTTCCGTCCGAATTTCCCGGGCATGCCTTCGGTCACGAGCAACGACCTGCTCGAATTCAGCGAACTGGAAATGGATCGCTACGACGACGTCAACATTCTTTCCCGCTCGCTCACCGAAATTTCCGCGGACGTAAACGTCGTGCTCACCCAACTCGAAGGTTTCATGGGCCGCGTGGACTCCGATATCGACGAATTCACCAAGCTCGCGCACCACCTTCAGGACGAAATCACCGCCGCGCGCATGGTGCCCATCGGAAATCTCTACACGCGCCTATCCCGTACCGTGCGCGACGCCGCCAACGCCACCGGCAAGCTCGTCGAGCTTTCCCTGGAAGGCGCGGACACCGAACTCGACAACAATATTATTCAGCACGTTTCCGATCCGCTCATTCACCTCGTGCGCAACGCCGTCGCCCACGGCGTCGAAGATCGCCGCACCCGCCAGCGCAATGGCAAATCCGAAAAAGGCCTCGTCAGCGTCCGCGCCTATCATCGCGGCAACCATATTTTCATCGAGGTGGAAGACGACGGCCGCGGCATTGATTACGATGGCGCTCGCCGCCGCGTCGTCGAAATGGGCGCCATGTCTTCGGTCGCCGCCGCCGAACTCACCGAGCGCGAGCTCCGCGAATTCCTTTTCCGCCCCGGCTTCACCACCGCGGCTGCCATGACGGAGCTTGCCGGCCGCGGCGTTGGCCTCGACGTCGTCCGCGCCAACGTGCACGCCCTGAACGGTGAAATCGAAGTCCGCTCCGAGCCCGGCCACGGCGCCACCTTCACCGTGAAAGTTCCGCTCACGCTGATCATCTCGCAGGCGCTCTTCGTGCGCTGCGGCACATCCGTCTTCGCTCTGCCCCTGGCAGTCGTCGAAGAGATTCGCCGTCTCAAGCCCGACGAAATCGAAGACGTCGGCGGCAAACTGCTCACCCGCGTACGCGACGTCGTCACCGAAGTCGTGCGCCTCGACGTTCAGCTAGCGCTGCCCCCGCTCGAGCCGCTCAACGGCTACTTCCACATGGTCATCGTCAAAGTTGCCGGAAAACAAGTGGGCGTAGTCGTCGAAGAAGTTCTTGGCAAAGACGAAATCGTCATCAAGAACCTGGGCGATTATCTCCGCAGCGTAAAACTTTTCCCCGGCACCACCATCGCGCCCGATGGCAGCCTGATTCTGCTGATTGATTTGAACCGTCTCGCTTCCGCCGACACCGCCGAACGCAACGCGCTGCCCGCCTCCTCGCCCGCCGCCCGCGTTTTCGCACCAGGTGCCGAAGCAGTAGCCGCGGGAACGATTCCAGCAGGAGCCGTGGACTCCATCGAAAACGATCGCGTCGTCGTAGTCGCCGACGATTCCATCAGCGTGCGCAAATTCGTCGGCCGCATGCTCGAAAAAGCCGGCTATCGCGTGAAGCTGGCCTCCGACGGCCTCGAAGCTTCCGAACTCGTGGCGCAAGTCGGGTGTCACCTCGTGATCACCGACCTCGAAATGCCGCGCATGAACGGCTACGAGCTGATGGCCCATCTGCGCCAGAATCCGGTAACACGAAAAATTCCCGTGCTGGTCGTCACCTCCCGCGCCGGCGCAAAACATCGCGACCGCGCCATGAAAGAGGGCGCCGCCGGATTCCTGACCAAGCCCGTGCAGGAAGATCAGCTGGTAGCAACCGTTGATGAATTGATTGGCGCGGAAAAACCCGACACACGCCGCAAGTTGACCGTGCCGGTGCGGCAGGACTGAAATGAATAAGGTGCCCGAAAAGAAAATTCGCGTTCTCGTCGCCGATGATTCCGCCTTCATGTGCAAGGTGCTGAAGGAAATCATCAATTCAGACGCGCAACTGGAAGTCGCCGGCACCGCCCGCGACGGCCGCGAAGCCGTGGCCCTCGCCGAATCCCTGCGCCCCGACGTAATCACGATGGACATCAACATGCCCCATCTCGATGGCCTGCAAGCCACCGAGCTGATCATGTCGCAGCATCCGCGCCCGGTAGTGATCGTCAGCTCCGAATCCCGCGAAGGCGCAGCGAGCACCCTGCGCGCCCTCGAACTCGGCGCCATCGACTTCGTGCCCAAGCCCACCAACGGCATTGATCTCGACATGCGCAATATTCGCGAAGAACTGACGCGCAAATTAAAAATGGCCGCGAAAGTTCGCGTCGTGCGCACTGCCACCCTGTCCAAGCTGGCAACTCCGCACGCGCCAGTCTCCGTCGCGTCGGCCTTGGCGCACAACGCAGAGCGCGCCGCACAGAACAACATCAGCAACGGCACAAAATTTCCGATCGTCGTAGTCGCCGCATCCACCGGCGGACCCGCCGCCGTCATGCGCGTAGTCGCAGGCTTGCCGAAAGATCTCCCGGCTGCGGTTCTGCTCGTGCTGCACATGCCCGCCGCTTTCACCAGTCAATTCACAATTCAACTAGGGGAAGTCTCGCGCTTACCGGTGAAAGAAGCCGAATCGCACGAAGCGCCGCAGCCCGGCGTAATCTACCTCTGCCCCGGCGCGCACCATCTGCGAATTTCGTCCACCGGAAAAATCTCGCTCGATGGCGGCCCGCGCATCGAAGGCTATCGCCCCTGCGCCGACGTCGCCCTGGAATCCGCCGCCGCTTTCGCGCGCCCGCTCACCGTCGCTGTCGTTCTCACCGGCATGGGCAACGACGCTTCCAAAGGCGTGCAAGCCGTGAAAGCTGCCGGTGGCCACGTAATCGTGCAAGACGAAGCCACCTCCGTGATCTTCGGCATGCCCGCGGAAGCAATCAAAACGGGATCAGTCGACGAAATTCTTCCCCTCGATCAGATCAGCGCGGCCATCGAAAAACGCGTCGCGAAAATCACTCGCCTCGCTCCCCTGGGTGCGCGATGAAAATCGCCACGCAAGACGCCGCGAAGTCGCGCCGCTCGCGCTCCACCGAAGCCGTAATTCTTTTCTGCATCGGCGCGCAAACCTTCGCCATCGCCGCCGACGCCGTACAGGAAATCCGCAGCACCGACAGTCTGGCCACTGCCGCCATCGAAATGGAACTGGCCGAAGTTCCCAAAGTTCGCCACCTCGTCGAACGCAGCCATCGCACCTACTTCGTCGTCAGCGGCTGCGCGCATTTCGGCCTGCGCGTCACGCGCCCCACTCTCGTGCTGATCCTGCGCCAAATTCGCACGGCCGTGCTCGTGGACTCCATCGAAAGAATGGCGGACGTTCCCAAAGTCTACGCCCTGCCGCAAGCCTTTCAGGGCGAAGAGCGCGAGTGGTATCGCGGCCTCATCTATCTCGAAGACCGCGTGATCCCGGTAATCAAGCCCGACGGTTTTCTCACGCCCCAGGAATTCGCGCGCCTCGATCACGCGTCAAGAGCAATCGCAGCACGCCAGGAGATGGAAGGAGCCGTGCCAGCATGAGCAGCGCAGAAAATCACGTGCGTAAATCCTGGGTGCTCCTGCACGTCGGCAACCGCCGCTTCGCGCTGCCCGCCGAATCCGTCATGGAGCTAGCGCCTCCCGTGCGTCTGCACAATTTCCCGCACACTTCCAAGCTGATCGCCGGAGTGATCGTCCGCCGCGGCCGCATCGTTCCGGTGTACGACGTCGCGCCCGTTCTCTGTGGCCGCGAATCTTCGGTCCACCGTTTCTATCTCATCGCCGAACGCGCCTTCGGTTCCGCCAGCGAAGCGAGCGCCATTCCCGTAAACGGCGAATGCGAACTAGCCACAGGCGAAATGCAACCGCCGCAGGAAGACGCTCCAGCGTATTTCGCCGGCACCCTCGCCATCGAAAACGAAAATATAGATGTGCTGGATTTGCAGGAACTCGTCAGCGCCGGCAGCAAGAATCCCAGCCCGGCGATTCAGGCGGAGGCGCGCCCATGAACGCCCTCGCCAATCTTCCGCGCATCCTGCTCGTGGATAGCAACGTCTATTTCGCGAAACGTGTCGGCGAAGCACTGCAGCAGGTCGGCTTCGAAGTCGTCCCCTGCACGCAAGCCGCCTATGCGCTAACCATGCTCGAATGGAACGCGCCAGCGGCCATCTTGTGCGCCACGAATCTGCGCGAAATGGGCGCGCTCGAAATGGCTCCGATTTTGCGCGCCGATCCCAACACCGCGCACATTCCGCTCATCGCCATCGGCGGAAGCGGCGCCGGTGCAGGCGAACAAGCCCTGCTCGAAGCCTATCGTGCCGGCTGCGACGATTTCGTTGATCGTCGCCGCTCGCCCTCGGACATCGCCGCGCACGTGCGCAGTTTTCTGGTCAGCCGTCAGGACGGTTTTCAGCCCACGCAAATGCTCAGCAGCGCCGAAACCGACTTGAGCGGCAATCTCCAGCATCTCGATTTGCCCGGCGTCATCCAAATGCTCGGCCAGGCCCGCCAGACCGGCGCGCTGCACATCAACGCGGTAGACGCCGACGGAATTATTTTCTTCGAGGGTGGCGAAATCTGCCACGCCGAATGCGGCATGTTCTTCGGCGATGAAGCCGTCACGCAAATCGTCGCCACCTGCCAGGGCGCGGTGAAAGGCGTGTACAAATTCGTCTACGGCGCCACCGCCACGCAACGCACCGTGCTGCGCTCCGCTACCGATCTGCTCCTCGATGCCATGCGCGCTTTCGACGAATCACAACGAGACTCCGAGGAAGGCCCGCAAAACGAGTCCGAGCAACACCCCGGACAAGACCACGAACTTGATAATGTGGAGAAAAAATCGTCATGAGCGATACGCAAGTTCCCACGGCCGCGCGCACTCCCACGGTCTATTTCATCGACGACAGCGCCACCATGCGCGAAGTCATCAAGATCGCCTTCCGCAAGGAAAATATTAACGTCATCACCTGCGCCGACGCCGCCTCAGCCCTTGCTCAATTCAACGACTCGGCTCCCGATGCGGTGATCACAGATGTGATCATGCCCGATAAAGACGGCTACGAAGTCTGCCAATTCATCAAAGAACACGAACGCTTCGGAAAAACGCCGGTGATCCTGATGTCCGGCGTAGTGAATCGCACCGTCGCGGAAAAAGCCATGCAAGTGAAGGCCGATGAATTGGTGCGCAAGCCCTTCCAGCCGCAGGATCTGATCGCCCGAGTGAAAAGTCTTCTGAATCCCGCCGGAGCCGGCGCCACAGCCCGCGGCTCGCTGCGCGAAGAAGAATCAAACGCATCGCAAGCCGCCAGCCGAGTTCTCAGCGGCCTGTTCTCGCCGCCCGGTGCGCTGCAAAATGGCGCGCTATCACACGCCGGATCGCCAAATGCCGCGCCGCCAAATTTCGCGCCCGCTACTCCTGCAACATCCGCGTGGCCTGCGGAACCCGTGCAAACATTCGCGCCGCGCGCCGCTGCACCAACCGCGCGCCCCGCGGCGCACGCCGCCGCGCCTCCGCAACGCGCGGCAGCAACAGCGCCCCCATCGGCCGACACCCAAAAACTGCGCCACGAAATCCGCCGCCTCGAGCTCCTGGTAAAAAAACTCCAAGGCGAGCTAGAAGCCCAAAAACAATATTGCGCTGCTCTGGAAGCCGACTTCAAATCCATGCAAGAAACCGAGTAGCCTCGCCTCGCTTCCGGATTTGCGGAAGGTGTACACTCCTGCTCCATGAAGTTTGAGCGGCACTACCTTCTGATTCCCATCGCCGGCATCGTCGTGCTCGACCTGTTCTGGATGTTTCGCTCCGCTCCGTGGGATCTCATGCGCTGGACCGGCGCAATCCTGATGGTCCCCTCCTTCGTTCTGTTTTCTGTGGCGCACCTGCAACTGGGCTCATCGTTTTCCGTCAGCGCGCAGGCCCGAAACCTCGTGACCACAGGGCTCTACTCGCGCATTCGCAACCCCATTTATCTTTTTGGCGGCTGCTAATCGCCGGAGCGGCTTTATTTCTTGAGCAGCCGGCGTATTTGCTGATTTTCCTGGTCCTCATACCACTGCAACTGGTTCGCATTCGTAAGGAGGAAAAGATTCTCGAAACAAAATTTGGCGAGGTCTATCGCGAGTACAAGAGAGACGCCTGGTTCTAAGCGGCGGCGCGTCGGCGGCTCTTTGCTTTGCACGTGAAGTTGTAGCGGCCGCCTGCCTGGTCGGCGGGCGCCTTTGATCTGGTTTCGCGAAATCCGATCCGCGCACCCCGTTCACCGCTCCGGTCCACAACGCAGCGCCGTAGGTGCGACACAAGGCCGTTACTGGCACGCCGCCGGGAATCATTGCCACCCGGGCGGCCGCATCACCACCCTCACTCCAACCCCTTCCCCCGCAAAAATTCCCGCGCCACATCCGCAATATCCCGATGCTCCCCATCCACCTCATAATTCATCCGGCCCATTTCCTCATCGTCAATCTTCCCCGCCAATTCCAACAAAGCCCCCCGCATTTCCGGAAATCGCGCCAACGCATCCCCCCGCACCACCGGCACCGCCTCATAAGGCGGAAAATAATGCTTGTCATCCTCCAACATCGTCAAATCGCGCGCCGCCAGCAATCCATCCGTCGAATTTCCCGCCACAATATCCACCTGCTTGTCCAAAAGCGCCCGATAAAGCAATCCCAAATCCAGAATCCGCGGCGTCTCGCGAAACGCAAGCCCATAAGTTCTCGCCAACCCCGCAAACCCGTCCGGCCGCTCCATGAATTCGTATCCAAACCCCGCCCGCCACTCGCGCGCAAACGGCGCTAGATCCGAAATCGTCTTCAGATGCAGCCGCCGCGCATCCTCGCCCCGCACCACAATCGCGAAAGTGTTGTTGAACCCCAGCGAAGGCAGCACCTCCAACCCAAATCGCCGCTCGTATTCACTCCGTACACGCTGCCAAACCGCCGCCGCATCGGACTGCAAAGGATCATGCAAAATCGCTGTCAGCGCCGTCCCCGTATATTCCACGTACAGATCAATCCGCCCCGCCAGCAACGCCTGCTGGCAAATATAAGATCCCGCCAGATAAAACCGCCGCGTCACCGCACGATGCGTCCGCGCCTCCAGATGCTGCGCCACAATTTCCCCAAGCAAAGCCTGCTCGGAAAAATTCTTCGACCCCACAACAATTTCATCGTGCCGCGCCGCAGCGCACGAACCAAGCGCAACCGCCAACGCAAATATCAAGCAAGCGAAAACACCGAGCCGCCACGCCGCGCCGCGCATCATGACCGCGCAGGTTGCAACCGTCGTTCACACACGCCCAGCAAAAAATCCGCAATCAACGCCAGCAGCGCCGCCGGAATCGCCCCCGCCAATATCAATTGATTGTTCACCATCGCCAGCCCGCGAAAAATAAATTCCCCCAACCCTCCCGCTCCCACCGCCGCCGCAATCGTAGCGATCCCCACCGTCAGCACCGTCGCCACGCGTATGCCCGCCAGCATCGTCGAAAACGAAAGCGGCAATTCCACTTGAAACAGAATTTGCCACTCGGTCATCCCCATGCCGCGCGCGGCGTCGCGAATGGCCCTGTCCACCCCGGTAATTCCCGCCGCTGTGTTACGAATAATGGGCAGCAGCGCATACAAAGCCAGCGCCGCGATCGCGATCCGCTCCGCGCGGTCTCCCAGCCAAGGCACCGGCAGCAGAAATCCAAAAAGCGCCAGGCTCGGAATTGTTTCTGCGATATTCGCCCCGCCCAAAATCGGTCTTGCTAGCCACGGCTGCCGCGCCACCAACACGCCCAGCGGCACACCCACCGCCACCGCCAGCAGCATCGCAATCCCCACCAGCCACACATGCTCCAGAGTAGCCTGCAAAATCTCCCGATGGTGTCGCGCAAAATATTCCAGCAGATTCATTCCGGTGCCTCCAGCTTTTCGAACATCCGCACATTCGCGGTGTAGGCGGCGGTCACTGGCTCCGTCGCGCTCATAAAATCTTTCGGCGTGTGCAGCCCCACCAGCGCCCCCGCGTCAATCACCCCGATGTGATCGCCCAACAGCAGCGCTTCCGCCACGTGATGCGTCACGATCACAATCGTCTTCTTCAAGCGCCGCTGCAAATCCTGAAATTCGCACTGCACCTCCGCCCGTGTCAGCGGATCCAGCGCCCCAAAGGGCTCGTCCATCAGCAGAATCGGCGGATCCGCCGCCAGCGCCCGCGCCACTCCCACACGCTGCCGCTGGCCTCCGGAGAGTTGGTGCGGATACCGGTGCAAAAATTCCGCCTCACTCAACCCCACCAGCTGCAAAAGCTCCGCCACCCGTGCGCGGATCCGTTCGTCCGGCCAATGCTCCAGCCGTGGCAGCAAAGAAATATTTTGTTCCACCGTGAAATGCGGAAATAATCCCACTTCCTGAATCACATACCCAATCCGCCGCCGCAGCTCAATCGGATCGCCTTCGAGCGTGGACCGCCCTTCCACCAGCACCGCCCCGTCGCTAGGTTCCAGCATCCGGTTGATCAATTTCAAAGCCGTGGATTTTCCCGCCCCGCTGCGCCCCAACAAGACCAAAGTCTCCCCGCGCTCGACAGCCAAATTCAAATCACGCAAAAGCGCGCGTCCATCAGGCAACTGATAACTCGCATGACGGAATTCAATCACAGGATGTGCATCAGGAAGGGAACTGCGCCCGGCGGTCCGTTTGGTCTCAGAGCTCATGCCGTGGACGCCGCTCAGAACAAACGCCGCGTCCCGCGCAGGCTAACAAGCGCCACCTACCGTGTCAAACGCCAAGGCCGAGAACGCTGCTGTGCGTCTTGGCGTGGCAACTCGAGCAGGCCATGCAAGACCAGCGCAAGACCAAACAAGCGATGGCCAGACAGCTTCGCACCAGCAGGTCACAACTGGACCGCTTGCTCGATCCCAAGAACGTCTCCGTGACGCTCGATACCATCACTCGCGCAGCAAGAGCGCTAGGGAAGCGCGTAAGCATTCGCGTTGCCGACCGGAAGGCCAAGCGCGCCCGATCACCCTTAACTTGCGGCGGCAAGGAATGTGTGAATTTTCCGATCATGCCGGAACTCGACGTCCGGTTCGATCGCCCTCGCGCCCAGAACGAAAGAATCCCGCGCACATCAACCCTCATCTCATGAAGCAGCAGTCGACCAACGTATACCTCATTCAAGGGAGTCACAAGTGAGCAAGCTAAAAGGTAAAGTCGCAGTCGTAACCGGTGCTTCGAAAGGCATCGGCGCTGCCATCGCCAAAGCACTAGCAGGCGAAGGCGCATCCGTCGTCGTCAACTACGCTTCCAGCAAAGCCGGCGCCGAAAAAGTTGTAAGCGCCATCACCGCAAGCGGTGGCAAAGCCGTAGCCGTAGGTGGGGACGTTTCCAAACCCGCCGAAGCCCAAGGCATCGTCGCCGCCGCCATCAAAAACTACGGCCGCCTCGACATCCTCGTCAACAATTCCGGCGTCTACGAATTCGCGCCACTCGAAGCCGTCACCGAAGATTCTTTCCACCGCATGTTCAATATCAACGTGCTCGGCCTCCTCCTCACCACCCAGGCCGCCGTCAAGCATCTCGGCGAAGGCGCCAGCATCATTAATATCGGCTCCGCCGTCAGCCGCATCACTCCGCCGAACAGCTCGGTATACACCGCCAGCAAAGGCGCGGTGGACGCTATCACTGGCGTGCTCGCGCGCGAACTCGGACCCAAACGGATCCGCGTCAACAGCATCAACCCAGGTATCGTCGAAACCGAAGGCACCCACACCGGCGGCTTCATCGGCTCTGAATTCGAGAAAGCGGCCATCGCACAGACTCCGCTAGGCCGCATCGGCCAGGTTGGCGACATCGCCTCCCTCGCCGTCTTCCTAGCCTCTAACGACTCCGGCTGGCTAACCGGCGATCAACTCTTAGCCGCCGGCGGCCTGAGCTAACCCGGTCCGCTGCAACCACGCTGCATTGGTGCGGAGGTAGGGGAGCTCGTTGCTGCGCCCCTTCTCGCCACAACTTCAGACCCGCCGAGTGCCCCACCCTTCCCGCATTTTGGGAAGGGTGGGGTTCTTCGCTAGCCCCTTTTCGACTTCCGGCGCAGGTCCGCTCGACCTACTTCAATCCTGTCTGTAAGTTACCTCTATAAGCAGTTCTACGAGTAGTTATCAATTCTCAATTGTGTTAACGTGAGTCGGGGCACTACTGCGGCCCAGAAAGGAGGCAACATGCCAGAGCAGGCCCAAAACGGGAAAGCCCCCTCCCCAATCCCGACAGCAACAGCCAGACCGCATGCCGCCGCTCCGCTCATCACTCGCCACCGCCCAGATCAATCGCTAGCGAAACAAAATCGAAAGCCGACGTAACTCAATCGAAACAAACACCAGCAACCCAAATCAAGCGCCAGTTCCTGACGTGTTTTTCTCGATTAGAAACCTGTTGCGCGCAAGCCAAGCGACAGGTATAAGCGCCGCACTTCTTTCTTGGGGTGCCAATTGACCAGAGCAGCCAATCCATGACCGAAACCACAAACCCGCACGCCGAACCAGCCATGCGCCCAGCCGCCGCTTCCAGCTGGCTGTGGAACAAGGATCTCGCCCCAATCCCGCGCAATCAACGCACTTGGGGAACCTACAACTACGCTGCGCTCTGGGTCGCCATGAGCGTCAACATCCCCACCTACATGCTAGCCAGCGCCATGATCGCCGGCGGCATGAACTGGAAGCAAGCTATCTTCACGGTTTTTCTCGGTAACGTCATCGTCCTGGTCCCCATGCTCCTCAACGCGCACGCCGGCGCCGCATACGGCATTCCGTTTCCAGTTTTCGCGCGTGCATCGTTCGGCGTGCTAGGCGCGAACGTCCCGGCAGTCCTGCGTGCGCTGGTAGCCTGCGGCTGGTTCGGAATCCAAACCTGGATCGGCGGCGAAGCAATCAATACGCTGCTAGCGGCCATGATTCAGGGCTGGGACCACGCCTGGCTGTGTTTCTTCCTGTTCTGGCTGCTGAATCTCGCCGTTATCTTGCGCGGCATCGAAGCCATCCGTTTCCTGCAAGGGATCACGGCTCCGGCGCTGCTGATTCTGGGCCTCGCGATGCTCGGCTGGGCCTACAGCAAAGCCGGCGGCCTCGGTCCCATGCTTTCCACGCCCTCGAAGTTTCACACCTTCAGCGAATTTTTCGCGTTCTTCATTCCGTCACTCACCGGCGTAGTAGCTTTCTGGGCCACGGTTGCGCTGAACATTCCGGATTTCACGCGGTACGCAAGAGGCCAGCGCGATCAGATGCTAGGTCAAGCGCTCGGCTTGCCGACAACGATGACGTTTTATTCCTTCATCGGCATCGCAGTCACTTCCGCCACAGTAGTCGTATTTGGCCGCGCGATTTGGGATCCAGTAGAAGTGCTCAGCCGCCTGGGAAATCCAATCGCAGTGGTAGTTGCGATGCTTGCGCTGCTGCTCGCCACCCTCAACGTAAACGTCGCCGCAAACGTCGTCTCCCCCTCCAACGATTTCTCGAATCTCTATCCGCGCAAAATCAGTTTCAAGCTCGGCGGCGTAATCACCTGTTTTATCGGCCTGCTGATGCAGCCGTGGCGCTGGCTTTCAAGTCACGGAAGCTATGTGATGGGCTGGCTGGTAGGCTATTCCAGTTTTCTCGGACCAATCGCCGGCGTAATGATCGCGGACTATTATGTTTTACATAAACGCGTGATTCTTGCAGACGATTTATACCAGCGCGGCGGCGCCTACGAATTCTCGCGCGGCTTCAATGGGCGCGCCATCGCTGCGCTGGTCGCCGGCGTGGCCGTAGCGTTAAGCGGCCTGGAAATCCCCGCCCTCCGCGGCCTCTATCCCTACGCCTGGTTCGTAGGCTTCGCCGTCTCATTTTGCGTCTACTTGTTATTGATGCGAGGTTCGCGCGCCGGAGCGCCTAACTGATGCGCACAAAAAAACAAGGGACCTGTCCCACTGAAGTTGACTTTGTAGCGGCCAGCTTTCGCTCGGCTTCTTTGACTTGGCCTTCGTTAACCCTCTAGCGCGCTGCTACAAAAACAAAACCGATGTTTCAGAATTCGCGTGGTCGCAAATCACCGCGCCAGAAAGTTTCCTATATCGCGCAAAACTCTAAAAAGCATCGCGTCCGTAAGCTTGCCGGTAAATGTATTCTGCTGGCTCGGATGGTACGACGCAAACAAACGCGGCAAATCCCCCGGCAATTCGTAACTCGCGCCATGCCGAAAAGGAAACGCAGCTAGCGCCGCAATTTGCCCGCGCTCTTTCAGCGATCCCAAATAAGCCCGCATCGCGATGCTGCCCAGCACCAGCACGGCGCGCGGCTGCAGAATTTCCAGGTCGCGCTCCCAGAAGTGGCGGCATTTCGCAAGCTCAGAAGGCAACGGCTTGTTCGCAGGCGGCGCGCAGCGCAAAGTCGCAGCCATATAAGCATTCCGCAGCGCGAGGCCGTCGTCGCGATTCGTCGAAGTGGGCTGATTGGCAAAACCCGCGCGAAACAGCGCCTGGTAGAGAAAATCGCCGGAGCGGTCTCCAGTGAATATTCGCCCGGTGCGGTTGCCGCCATGCGCCGCGGGCGCAAGCCCCAAAATCAAGAGCTCGGCACGCGGATCGCCGAAGCCCGGAACCGGCTTGCCCCAATAATCCCACGCAAGGAACGACCGCCGCTTGTCCCGTGCGACCTGTTCGCGATACCGTACGAGTCGCGGGCACGCGCGGCAGTGAATAATTTCCTGATTGAGCTTTTCCAGTTCTCTCAAGGGGACGTCCCGCTGCAAAGTTATCATGAACCCTCCCCAGCCCGCCAAGCGTCTAAGGAATGCGTCGCGAAGCTTTGGGCGCGACGATTGCGACGCCATGCATCTCGAACGTTGGTAGTTTGTAGGATGTCTGTCAGGAGCAACGCGCAGAAATCTTCGGAGTCAACAGATCTCGATGGTTAACACCCCCGAAAAGATCGTCATCCTCGATGCCGACCCGCACAGCCGCGAAGACACGCGCCTCGCGCTGCAATTAGCCGGCTACGATGTCGCCGTCTTTGCGACCACCCGCGAAGGACTCGACGCCATCCATCAGAGCGGCGCCGATCTTCTGCTGCTCGACGCCGCCATGCAAGAACCCAGCGCCAGCGAAGTGCTAGCGACGATTCGCGGCGCCGCGAAAACCGCGGGGATTCGCGTGCTTCTGCTCGTGGCTGCCGGAAGCGAACAGCGTGCCTCGGCTCTGGATCTGGGCGCGGACGACGCCATTTCCCGCCCGTGCGATTCCCGCGAATTGCTGGCCCGCGTTCGTGCCCGGCTGCGCATGCAGCGCGCCGAAAACGAACTGCGCGAAAAGATGCGTATCGCGGAAGAGGGCCAGCAGATCGCGCACACCGCCTTCGAAGCGCTCGCCGTTACCGAAAAGATGACCAGCGATGCATTTTCGCTCGATCGCAAGCTTAAAACTGGCTTCGCAGCGGTGCTCGCCGTGGCGATCTTGATGGCGGGAATCTATTTCTTGTTTGTGCGCACCGAGCAGAAAGCGACCCAGCGTACAAATTCAATTCTTGCCAGGCTGGAAGGCGGAATCGTTCGCCAGCAGGATTTGATCGCCGAGGCGCGCAAGCTTCGCGCGCAACAAGGAGCGCAACAGGACGCGGTGGGCGCAGATCCCGTAGGCAAGGACGACCTCAAGAAACAAGCCGCGGATCTGAAAGCGAAAATGGCCAACGCGAGTTCAGACGATGCGGCCGGCCTGCAAAAGCAATTGCAAGAAACCAATTCGCGCCTGCAACGCCTCGAAGCGCAGGGCCAAGCCGCGCAAAGTATTATTCCGCTGGACGTGCAGTCCGTCTGCCTGCTGCATGTTTCCGTTGCGTTCAATGATCAGCAATCGGGGCGCCGCTTGCGTTACGGCGGCCTCAACGAGCAAGGCGAGCCGATACAGGATAGCGAAGGCAATCCCGTGTTGACGCTCGATGGGAAAGGCCCGGAAGTGAAGCTCGACGTTTTTGGCACTGGCTTCATCGCGGGGCCCAGCGGCCGAGTGATCACCAACCGCCACGTAGCCGAACCGTGGTGGAAGAACGACGAAATCACTCAAATTGCCGGCCAGGGATTGCAGCCGCAAATTTCCGCGATCCGCGCCTATTTTCCCGGCGACCCGCGCGCGTTCCACGCCGAGATTCAGGATATTTCAGATGTCACGGACCTGGCGTCCGTACGCGTGGACCTGCAGGACCTGAAGCGCCCCGTCCTCGCAATCGACACCGGAAAGGATTCAGCCCTGAGCGGCCAACCGATCATCCTGATGGGTTACGCCACGGGCCTGGCCGCGATCCTGGCGCGGACGGATGAAGATTCCGCGCAGGATATTTTGAAAAAAAGCGGCAGCGACGTTTCGCAAGTGCTCAACGAACTTGCCAAACGCAATCTGATTCACCCGCTGATCACACAAGGCCACATTGGCGATATTTTGCCCGACAAGATTGTGTTCGACGCGCAGACAACTTCCGGTGGCTCGGGCGGCCCGCTCTTCAACCGCGACGGAAAAGTCATCGGAGTCACGGTGGCAATCTTAAAAGGATTCGGCGGCTCCAATTTCGGCATTCCGATCCGTTTCTCGCAGCCCTTGCTGGCGAAATAACATCCTGCAGGCGCAGCCAGCCACGGCCTCCGCAAGCGTTCAGGCAACACATCGGTGACAGCAGAATCCGCCCCACGTCGCGCCAAGATCGCGCGAATCCCCTCGGGGAAAATCCTATTGCGCCAGGCCCACGCGCCGCAATAGTTCCTGAAACCGCGGATCATCCCGCAGCGGATCATAAACAGGTTCCACCTTCAGCGCCGTCAGAAGATTCGAACGCTGCACGAACGCCTTTTCCAGCGAGCCAAGCGCCGCGTCTTTGTTCCCGACACCCAGGTAGGCGAGCGCCATCACCCCTGGGTCAACCGGTTGCCTCCGGTTCTCCGCTTCCAGTTTTCTCATCTCGGCTTGAGCCTTATCCTTCTGCCCCATTCGTCCGTAGAGATAAACCAACTTCGAACTACTGCCGATTCCATCGCCTGACGTGCGACGCGATTCCTCCAGGTCCGCCAGCGCTTCGGCGAAGCGGCCTTGTTGCACGTAGGCATCAGTCACCAGGTGAACTCGCGCGAAGCTCGGATCCATTTCCCGCACGCTCTGGAACTGCTCGATCGCGCGGTCGTATTGCCGTGAGAAATAAAATATAGAGCCGCGATCGGTAGCGATAATCAAGGAGAGCGGATCAAGCCTGCGCGCATTTTCACTCTCGCGCAACGCCTCATCAAAGCGCCCCTGCCACATGAGAAACTCCGCATACCACTGGTGTGCTGTCGCGTAGTTGGGGTTCAATTCAATCGCGCGGCGGTACTCTTTTTCCGCGGTGCTCCAGTCCCAATCGTAGTTCTCCAGAATCAGAGCCAGCGCCACGTGCGCTTCCGGCAGATTGTCGTCAATCTGGAGCGCTCGTAGCGCGGCCTCACGGGCCTTCGGCATGTATTTCGATGCGGGAGCCAGAGCGTAACCCGGCATCAGCGCGTAGCTGTTCGCGAGGCCCGCATAGGCAGGAGCGTAGTTTGGATCTTTGGCGATGGCCTGCTGGAAATATTCGATCGCCTGCTGAAATCCTGGCACGTTCCGTTTATTCCAGAAGTAAAGTCCCTTCAGGCATAAGTCATAGCCTTGATAAGCCTGCGGCGTCAAAGTGGGCTGACGAACGCTCTCGCTTCGTTCCGGACTCCCCAGCGTTAGTTGGATGGCATCGGAGATTTCCCGCGCGATCTCGGCCTGTACAACCAATAAATTCGTGAGCTCGCGATCATACTGCTGCGCCCAGAGCTGCCGTTGGCCGGCCACTTCGATCAGCTCCGCGTTGATTCGCACCTTATCGGAATCGCGCCGCACGCTCCCTTCCAGCACGTACTGCACGCCTAGCTCGCTTCCGATCTGATCCACTTTCTCGGGGCTGTGCTGGTAGTGCATGACCGAAGTTCGCGCAATCACTCCGAATTCCTTCGGATCAAGGCGTCCCAACTGCGCGATCATCTCCTCCGTCAATCCGTCGCTGAAATAGTCCTGTGTTCGGTCTCCCGTCAGATTCTCGAAGGGAAGCACCGCAACCATGATTCTTCCGGCCGGTGCTGCGCGCTGCGGCGTCGGATGCGCTCGCGGCCACTTTAGCAATGCAACCACGCAAACAATCCCAAGCACGCACACCGCTGCCACCCACTGCTGCTTTCTCGAGTGAGCCGGTCGCGCCGCTATCGGAGCGGCCGCTTCGCCCACCACCTTCGCGCCGCCGGATTCTTCCTCGGCAGCTGTGGCCCGTGCGCCCGGCGCGTCTGCCTCGTACTCGACCGGCGCGATCATCCGATAGCCCAGCTTGGGCAATGTTTCTATATAGCGCGGCTCCGCGGCGGAATCGTTCAGGCTCGCCCGCAGTTGCTTGATCGCCGAATTCACCCCATTCTCAAAATCCACGAACGTGTTCGAAGGCCAAACCCGTTTCTGCAACTCCTCCCGCGTTACACACGCTCCGGCGTGCTCCAGCAGAAGAGCCAGAACCTGGTAGCCCTGCGGCCGCAGCTTTAGCTTCAGTCCGTGTTTATAGAGTTCGCGCGTCTGGACTCTTAGCTCGAACGGGCCAAAGCGGTACTTACAGCCTTGCGACATGGATTTACTCGCTCACCGTTTCGGAATTCTGCGCTCCGCGAGGCCTGCTGCGCAAGCTATTAGTCCTTAAATCATACACTTGGGCGTACAGCTCCATAACACCGAATGTTCAGCCGCCTTCCATTGACGAATCACCGCGCATCTGCGATCAACCCTGCCAACGCAGCAATTCGGACGCTCACGGAAGAATCAGAGTTTGATTAAGAAATGCATCCCCGCTCGGGGATAGGAGGCGCAATGCGGCCCAATCGTGGTTTTTTTAGTTGGATTTTGCAAGGGCGAAAATGGCTGCTCGTGGCCGGGATTCTGGCGCTCGCCACGGTCGCTTCGGCGGCCATAATTCCGAATCTTTTCCCCTTCCTGGATCCCAGCGGTCTGATCTCCAGCTACAACGCAAATGGCCCGATTGACGAAGGCACGAGCAATGTGTTCTTCCAGAGCCTCGGCAGCAATGGACGTTCCTGCGGGACGTGCCACCTCGCGAGTGACGGGTTCGGTCTGGGCGTCACCAGCGTTCGGGAGAAGTTTGCCGCTACACAAGGGAACGACCCGCTATTTGCATCGATTGATGGCGCGAATTGCCCTACTGGCACATCCAACGACCGCGCCTCGCACAGTCTGCTGTTGAGGAGCGGATTAATTCGCATATTTCTGCCCGTTCCCGCGAACGCGCAATATCAAATCCAGGCCGAGCGCGACCCCTACGGCTGCGCGGTCGTTACCGACGAATCCACTGGCGTGCAGACGGTTTCGGTTTATCGCCGGCCGTTGCCGACCACAAACTTGCGATTTCTCAGCTCAGTTATGTTTGACGGACGCGAAACGATTCAACCGCTCACATCTGCCGCTACGTTTCAGCAGAATCTGCAGACCGATTTGCTGCAGCAGGCGATTGACGCTACTCTGACCCACGCGCAAGCAGCCGAGCCGCCGACGCTCGCGCAGCAAACTGCGATCGTCAATTTCGAGTTGGGGCTTAATTCCGCACAATCGCTGGATTTTCGCGCAGGCTGGCTGAACTTTGCGGGAGCGCTCGGTGGGCCCCTGAACCTTTCCAATCAGGCCTACTATCCCGGCACCAACGATTCGCTGGGCGCCGATCCCGAAGGCAATGCGTTCAACTCTACGGCCTTCACAATCTTTGCGGATTGGGAAACTTCACCTGACCCCATGCGGCGAAAGATCGCTGCCGGAGAAAAACTGTTCAACACCCGTGCACTCACCATCTCCAACGTCCGAGGTTTGACTGATAATGCCGCGCTGGCCAAAGCACTGGGTACCACCGTGCCCATCGCGCCGTTCGCGGGAACCTGCACTACCTGCCACGACGCGCCGAATGTCGGCAACCACTCTCTGCCCTTGGCGCTGGATATCGGCACCGGCCACGATCCTGTCGCCGAATCCGATCCGCTGATTGCCAATGGACTTTCGCAACTTAGCGTTCCGGATCTGCCGGTTTATCGCATCACCGGATGTCCGAATCCGTTCCAGGTGCCCGGGCAGCCTGTTGCGCCCTACGTGATTTTCACCACGGATCCAGGCAAAGGGCTGGTCAGCGGCTTGTGCAGCGACATGGTCCGCACGAAAGGTCCGATCCTGCGCGGCCTCGCCTCTCGCGCGCCTTACTTCCACAATGGAGCCGCGCGCGATTTGAACGAGCTGCTCGAATTTTACAACCAGCGTTTTCAGATGAATTTGACCGATGAAGAAAAAGAGCAGTTCAGCGCGTTCCTGAACTCGCTCTAGCGGTGTGTGTTTGCGGGGCGCGGCCCTGTTCCGGCAATGGCGCAGGGGCGCGCTCCTACTTCACGAGTTCCACAAAGGCAGAGCGTAGTGCAGCGGTCGGTATTTGCTGGTGCGCCAGAAATAGGCGAGGATGATGACGCTGGCGACGGCCGCGTACGCGCACCAGAGCGAGGTGAACGCGTAGCGCTTGAACGCCATCACGATCAGCAGAATCGCCAGATTTGCCAAGCCGAAAATCACCATGGGCTTAACTTCGGAGAAAAACAGCGAACCGCAAGTCGCGATCACGTACAGCACCGCTACTGCCGTATTGTTGGTCGCCTGATTGATGTACACGATGCTGTTTCCGCGCACATACACCTCTAACGGATAGGCCGTCAGCGCCCACAAAATGTAAAGCGTCGTTCCGGTGCCGAGCGCAAGGAACGGCAGCATGCGGCGGCGGCCCTTGCCGTCAGGCTCAAACAGCAGCACGCTCAGCGGCAGCAGGAACGGCAGCAGTCCCTGCGCGTACAGCATGAACGCCGCAGCCATGTTGTGCGTCATCGTCGGCGATAGCTTCCCATCCAATCCCAGCCACACAAATCCCTCGATGAACTGATGTATAGCAAATAGGAAAGGCAGCGACGCGAACAGCAATTCGCGCCGGTGCTTCACCTTCGTCAACGTGACGATGCCCACAGCGCCCAGCGCCGTGCTGCCAACAAAGTTCGCGGTTGCTGAAAAACACATATCCGATTTTTCTCCCCGCGCAGCATTGCATCTATCATTACAGAACGCAAAATATTTCTTGTCCGTTTCCGCATCGCAAGTCAGCTGCATGGCCCCGCTTGAATGCAATGCTCGAGGCTTCGCTAAATTGACAGGGCGTGCTCCCCGCAGATAGCATGGTTAGAGCGATTGTTCCTTTGGAGGCGACTCCGAAGGCGTGCCTGCCGAAACCGGTAACGCCGGATCTTGCGCCATGGAAAGCAGCTCGCGTTCGAAGAATATTCTGGAGCGGATTGTCGAAGCGCGTCGCGCATCTGTGGCGCATCGCAAACGCGTGCTTCCGGACGTTGCGTTGCAGCTTGCGGTGGAAAAGAAAGTCGCACCGCCACGTGATTTCCCAGCGGCGCTGGCGCGGGCCGGCAAGATCAATATTATTTCAGAATTGAAGAAAGCTTCGCCTTCGCGCGGCGTGATTCGCGAGGAATACGCTCCGGCGGTGCTGGCCGCAAGCCTTGAGGAGGCGGGCGCGGCCGCGCTTTCCGTGCTGACGGAGGAAGATTTCTTTTCCGGCTCGCTCGGCGACCTGAAAGAAGCAAGCCGAGTGACCAAGATTCCCATCCTGCGCAAGGATTTCATCGTGGATCCGTGGCAGGTGTGGGAAACGCGCGCGGCCGGAGCGGATTCGTTTCTGCTGATTGCCGCGGTACTGAACGACGCGGAGTTGCGGGAACTGCTGGAGTTAGGGCGCGCGCTGAAAATGGAAGCGCTCGTGGAAGTGCACGCGCGCGAGGAGCTGGAGCGGGCTCTCGAAGCTGGCGCACGGATCATCGGCGTGAACAATCGCGACCTGCGTGATTTTCAGGTGCACCTGGAGACGTCGCTTGGATTGGCCGACGCGATTCCGGAGGAGTGCATTGCGGTAACTGAGTCCGGACTGCGCACTCATGATGATCTGGTGCGCCTGCAGCGCGCGGGTTTCGACGCGTTTCTCATCGGCGAACATGTGATGCAGAGCGCCGATCCCGCGGTGGCGTTGCGCGCCTTGCTGGCACCTGCGAATGCGGGGCACACGGCGGCATGAACGGCGGAGCGTCATGGTGAAAGTGAAAATTTGCGGGATCACCAATTGGAGCGACGCGCGAGGCGCCGTCGCGGCCGGGGCGGACTATCTCGGATTTAATTTCTACCGCGAGAGCTCGCGTTACATCGCGCCTGCCGCAGCGCGGCGCATTGTCGAACGCTTGCCCGTAGGCGTGGCATCCGTAGGAGTGTTCGTGAACGAGCCGGAGCCGGAGATGCTGGCAATCGCGCGGCGAGTGGGCCTCGACTACGTGCAACTGCACGGAGACGAAACGCCGGAAATTGTGTCGCGCATGCGCCGAAGCTTTCGCGTGATCAAGGCAATTCGCGTGCGCGATTCATTCCGCGTGGCGCAGCTGGCGAATTTCAAACGAGCTTCCTCCATTCTGCTCGATGGTTTTGATGCGCGCTTGCGCGGCGGTACGGGAAAGAGTTTTAACTGGAAACTGGCGAAGAACGCCGGGCGCAAGCGACAAATATTTCTGGCGGGCGGTTTAACGCCGGAAAATGCAGCCGAAGCAGTTTCCGCGGCGCGGCCTTTCGCGATTGATGTGTGCAGCGGAGTGGAATCGCGTCCCGGCAAAAAAGATGCGGCGCGGATGCGCGCGCTGGTCACGGCAGTTCGCCCAGTGCGCACGAGCACGGCGCGACCACCGCGTACGAAGCTCCCGGTAAGTCCAGCGCGGAGGAAACGACGATCATGAGCGCGATTGCGCAGATGGTGCCGGATGCGCGCGGCAGGTACGGCCGCTTCGGCGGGCGTTACGTCCCGGAGACGCTGGTGGCGCCGCTGGAAGACCTCGAGCGCGCCTATGCCGCAGCGCGCGCGGATAGCAGCTTTCAGGCGGAGCTCGATTCACTGCTGCATCATTTTGCAGGACGTCCCACGCCGCTGCAGTTCGCCGAACGACTGACCGCGCATCTCGGCGGCCCGCGCATTTACATCAAGCGCGAAGACTTGCTGCACACCGGCGCGCACAAGATCAATAACGCGTTGGGCCAGGGGCTGCTCGTCACACGCATGGGCAAAAAACGGATCATCGCGGAAACCGGCGCCGGCCAGCACGGCGTCGCAACCGCTACCGTCGCGGCGAAGCTGGGCCTGACGTGCACCGTGTACATGGGCACGGAAGACATGGAGCGCCAGCGACTGAATGTGTTTCGCATGCGCTTGCTGGGCGCGGAGGTGGTGGGTGTGGATTCCGGCAGCCGCACGCTGAAAGACGCGATCAATGAAGCCATGCGCGATTGGGTGACCAACGTCGAAAGCTCGCATTATTTGCTGGGCTCGGTGCTCGGCGCGCATCCCTATCCGCAAATCGTGCGCGATTTTCAAAAAGTGATCGGCGAAGAAGCGCGCAAGCAAATCATGCGGGCCGAAGGGCGCTTGCCGGACCGTCTGATCGCCTGCGTGGGCGGCGGTTCGAATGCAATTGGATTGTTTCACGCGTTTTTGCCCGATGCGTCGGTGAAAATGATTGGCGTGGAAGCGGGCGGGCGCGGGACAACCTTGGGTGAACACGCTGCGCGGCTCGCAGCGTCCAGCGGATTCACGGGGGCGCAGCCGGGAGTGCTGCAGGGAACTTACACCTACGTTTTGCAAACGTCTGACGGGCAGATTGCGACGACGCACTCGGTTTCCGCGGGATTGGATTATCCGGGTGTCGGTCCTGAACACGCCTGGCTCGCGGACGAGGGCCGCGCGGAATATTGCGCGGTGAGCGATAGCGAAGCCGTGGAAGCCGCGCGCACGCTCGCGCGACTGGAAGGAATTATTCCTGCGCTGGAATCGGCGCATGCCTTGGCGGAATTGATTCGCCGCGCGTCGCGGATGAAAAAGGACGAGCTGGTGATCTTGAATCTTTCGGGGCGCGGCGATAAGGATATGGATATTTTCTCGCGCTATGTCTGAGAACTTCGCAACGTCGCAAAGTGCGGTGGCGGTGCAGCCTGCGGGGCGTATCGCCCGGCGTTTTCGCGCGCTCGCGGAAGCTGGTGAGATGGGGCTGGTCGCGTACGTCACCGCCGGCGATCCCTCGCTTGCGGCTAGCGAGAAAATCGTGCTTGCTGCCGCCAATGCCGGCGCGGATGTGATTGAGCTGGGCGTGCCCTTCAGCGATCCGGTCGCCGATGGACCTACCATTCAACGCGCCAGCGATCGCGCGCTGCGCGGCGGGACCACTCTTGCCGGGGTGATCGAACTGGTTCGCCGCATCCGCACGCATTCGGAAGTTCCGCTGGTGCTTTTCAGCTATTTCAATCCGATTTTGCAGATGGGCCTGGAGAAATTTGCCGCTGCGGCGGCAGCGGCTGGCGCCGATGGCGTACTGGCGACGGACCTGACGCCCGAAGAGGCAATGGAGTACCGCGCGACGATGCAGGCGCACGAGCTGGATACGATTTTTCTCGCTGCGCCCACTTCCACGGATGCGCGGCTGGAACGGATCGGCGCTGCGTCCAGCGGATTTCTCTATGTGATTTCGCGTACCGGCGTTACCGGGGAGCGTGAGTCGCTGCCCGCGGAATTGCCGGCGTTGATCCGTCGCGCGCGAAAATTCACAACGCTGCCCATCGCCGTGGGTTTCGGCATCTCGCTGCCGACGCAGGTTACGGTGCTAGGCGGAATCGCTGACGCCGCGGTGGTCGGCTCGGCGCTTATGGCTGCAGTCGAGAAAGCCGCGTCGCCCGACGATGCGGCAGCGGCCGTCGCGGAGCGGATCCGCGTGCTGAAATCCGCCGCGCGCACTGGCGTCAGCCGTCGCAGCAGCGAAGCCTCCTAGCGCCGCCGCAATCCCGACTCGCGACGAACCTCGCGTCCAACGAAGGTTGCGAAAAGCTTGCTCATTTGCAGTAAACTTCATGCACATTGAATTACCGGATTTGTGATTGGAGGAGAGCGGATGGATAAGCGCGTGGCCGACGCGGATGCTGCCATCGCGAGCCTGCAGGATGGCGCGACGATTTTGCTGGGCGGCTTCGGCCTGTGCGGGATTCCGGAGAATTTGATTGCGGCGTTGCGCCGCAAAGGCACGAAGAATCTGACGCTCGCCTCGAACAACGCGGGCGTGGACGATTTTGGCATCGGTCTGCTGCTGCAAAGCAAGCAGGTGAAGAAAATGATCGCAAGCTACGTAGGCGAAAATAAGACGTTCGAGCAGCTGGCGCTGAAAAAAGAGATCGAGGTGGAGTTGAACCCGCAGGGGACGCTGGCGGAGCGCATTCGCTGCGGCGGCGCGGGAATTCCGGCGTTTTATACGCCCACCGGTTACGGAACGATGGCGGCGGAAGGCAAGGAAGTTCGCGAGTTCAACGGACGGTCGCATGTGCTGGTGCCGGCATTGCGAGGGAATTTCGCGTTCATCAAGGCGTGGAAGGGCGATCGCTGGGGAAACTTGATCTATCGCAAGACGGCGCGGAATTACAACGCGGTGATGGCCACTGCGGCGGATTACACCATCGCTGAAGTAGAAGAAATCGTGGAACTGGGGAAGCTGAATCCCGATTGCGTGCACACGCCGGGAATTTTCGTGGATGCGATTTTTCAGGGCGAGAAATACGAGAAGCGCATTGAGCGGCGCACGGTGCGCCAGCGTTAGGAGCAGCGAATGCAGGTTGAAATTGACAAGCGCGAAGTGATCGCGCGGCGCGTGGCGCAGGAATTGCGCGACGGATACTACGTGAATCTGGGCATCGGCCTGCCGACGCTGATCCCGAATTATTTGCCGCCGGGAATCGAAGTCATTCTGCAGTCCGAGAACGGAATGCTGGGGATCGGGCCGTATCCGTTCGCGGGCGAAGAGGATCCGGACCTGATCAACGCCGGCAAGGAGACCATCACGGAAATTCCCGGCTGCTGCTATTTTTCGAGCGCCGAGTCTTTCGGCATGATTCGCGGCGGACGCGTGGATCTTACCGTGCTCGGCGCGTTGCAGGTGGACGAGGGCGGAAATTTGGCGAACTGGGCCATCCCCGGAAAAATGTTGAAGGGCATGGGCGGCGCGATGGACCTGGTGGCCGGCGCAAAGCGCGTGATTATCGCAATGGAGCACACCACCAAAGAGGGCGAGCCGAAAATCGTGAAGAAATGCAGCTTGCCGCTCACGGGAGTCGGAGTCGTAAAATTGATCGTCACCGAGCTGGGCGTAATTGAGGTGACGCCGCAGGGCTTGGTGTTGCGCGAAGTGGCGGCCGGAGTGACGCCCGACGAAGTGCAGAAGGCCACCGAGCCGCTCCTGAAACGCGCGCCGGATTTGAAAACGATGTTCGTGTAATGCGTGCAGCGCGGTTATCTATTGCGCGCCGAGACTGCGCGGAAAGCGCGAATTGCGATACCATCGAGGGAACGGGGACGTCCAGGAGAAGTGATGGAGCCGCATTCGATCGTGGTGATCAGCCTGCACACGCCGAAGGAACGTCTGTGGGGCGAATTGATGGATATTTCCAGCTCCGGAGTGACTTTGCGCGGGATTGACCTGAGCTCGTTCGACGATTTCGTGAGCCAGGTGCTGCATCCGGAAGGCGACCGCATGGGGCTGCCTACGCTTTTTTTTCCGATGCTGCGCATCGAGCGCATCGCGCTGGACGAACCGCGCGGCTCGATTCCATCGCTGGCGGAAATGTTCGCGAAGAAGACCGGCCGTTCGCTTGAGGATTACCTGGCGCAGTTCGCCTAGGCGGCTGTTTCCGGCGCTTTACAAAACAAATTAATGAACAGCCGAATCCTGACGGTTCCCAACCAGCTTACGTTCCTGCGCCTGGCCTTCCTGCCGTTTTTCATCATGGCGATTCATTACGAGCGCTACAACTGGGGCCTGCTGATTTTGAT
Source organism: Acidobacteriota bacterium (assembly GCA_013289715.1). GTDB lineage: Bacteria > Acidobacteriota > Terriglobia > Acidiferrales > UBA7541 > Palsa-295. Next base: position 210,445 of record JABCZJ010000006.1, read on the forward strand.
CGTGGCGGGCTTCACCGACGCGCTGGATGGTCTTCTGGCGCGCGGGCTGAATCAGAAAACTCCGCTGGGCGCCTATCTGGATCCTATCGCCGATAAATTGCTGCTTTCTTCTTCGTACTTCGAGCTGGCGCTGCACGGGAAGGTGGCGTGGTGGCTGACGATTCTGGTGTTGGGGCGCGACGTGCTGCTGCTGGTCGCGAGCGCGGTGATTTTGCTCACGGTGGGCTACATGTCTCTGCCGCCGAGCATCTACGGCAAGGCCACCACGTTTTTTGAAATTACCATGATTTTTCTGGTGCTGGTGCTGGCGCTGCGTGACAACCACGCGTTATACATGGTGAAAGAGATTTGCGGGTATTGCGTCGCGGTGTTCGTGTGTATTTCGGGAGTACATTACAGCATCGTCGTGTCGCGACGGATGCATGCGGGCGGGTGAAGCAGCTGCCCCAGCCATGGCCACCGCGAAGCTGACCGCAGAGGCGCAAAGGACGAAGAAAAAAGCAACCGCGCCCATCCCGCATGGGCGGGACGGGTGCTACAGAGTCAAAAACTGGTCCCCCGAGTATTTTTTGCGAAGTGCTAGCCGGCGCGAAGAACGCCAAAAGCTACCATTCCCAGACTTGCCGCGACCACCAGCCCTGTAGCCCAGCCAAGCAGATTCGCGCGTTTCCATTCTTCCGGCGACGACGGTGCGCGATCCACCATGATTTTTCCCAATCCGAATCCGCTGACGAATCCGCCCAGATGCGCGGAATTGTCAACTCCTGACATGAAGAATCCCAGCACGGCGATGTAGATCAACCAGCGGATCAGTTGACTGCGCAGCATTTGCATCGAAGCGCTGCGCCGGTTGGTGGTGATGGCCATCAGTACACCAATTAATCCCAGCAACGCACCAGAGCCTCCTATGCTGAAATGGCCGACGAATCCGCTCAGCAGATAAGCGCCGATGCCAGTCACCACATAAATAAAAAGATATCGCGCCGAGCCGTACATTTCTTCCAATTGCGGACCGACGTCCATCAGCACCCACATATTGAATCCGATATGGAGAAAGCTGCCGTGCAGAAAGGTCGCCATGATCAACCGCCACGGCTGGAAAAGATCTATGGGCCACGGCAGAGACGCGCCAAGTTGTTGCAGCACGCGGCCGCCGATAGCGCCAAGACTCATGATGGCGGAAAATCCGCCGCCTGCAGGCGCCTGAAATCCGGTGGTGCGAATGGTGGCCAGCAGGCTCACGCCGTAGAGCAAGCAGCTCAAAGTTAAGATGCCGTAAGTTGCGGGCGACGTGGTGGGCATCAGGCGGCCAAGCGAGCGGCTGGCGGCCGCCATACCGAACGTCAAACTCGCGCCGCATTGATGGCATTTCGTGGCAGTGGCGCCGACCAGTGTGCCGCAGGCGGGGCAAAGCTTCGGGCGCGGGTTCTCCTTCGCGCCGCCGCCGAAAAAACCGCTCATTTGTTCCTTCAATCGGTCCAGCTTCCAACGCAGACGCGGCGAGATATCCAATAGGGTTCCTTGCGAGAGTGTGAGTGCGTTCCTATAATACCGAAATGAGAGAAAACCTGTGAATCGGGAAACTGCGTGAGGCCAGCGAACCGGCCGGAGAAATTCCCTATACAATTCATGCTCGGCCAGCGCAGTGAACGAATTGGATTCGCTCGGCTGACGCTGACAATGCTTCTCGCGCTCGCCAGCGTTGCGGGATGCGCGAAACACAACGTGACCACGCATGCGCCGGCGAATCCTCCAGCGCCACAACCTGCACCCGCGCCGCAGCCGGGCCAGTCCAGCGCGTCTCGTCCCTCCGGACCTCCGCCTGCAATCGAACGCCAGCCCGCCGTGCCGGGCGCATATGTCGAGGAAGGCGTTGCGTCGTGGTACGGCGTTCCGTTCAACGGGCGACGCACCTCCAACGGTGAAATTTACGATATGCACGAATTCACCGCGGCGCATCGCACGCTGCCTTTCAATTGCGTGGTGCGCGTGACGAATCTGAACAACGGCAGGCACACCGAAGTGCGCATCAACGATCGCGGCCCGTTCGTCGCGAATCGCGTGATTGATCTTTCGCTTTCGGCGGCACAAGCAATCGAAATGGTGGGAACCGGAACAGCGAACGTACGCCTGGAAATCTTGTCGGGGCCGAATCCGAAGCTAGGATTTTTCGCGGTGCAGGTGGGTGCGTTCAAAATGCAGGAAAATGCCGAGCGGCTGAAAGCGCAGATGGAAGAAACCTATCCGCCGGTGAGCATCGCCACATACGATTCAGCAAATGGAACATTTTACCGCGTGCGCATCGGCCGCTTGCCGAGCGAAGACGCCGCGCAAAACCTCGCGGACAAGTTGCACAACGCCGAACAGCTCACGACGTTCGTCGTGCGTCTGGACGAATAAATGCTCTCGCAGCGCGCGCCCAGCTTTTACTTGTGCTTCATCGCGTAAACGCCGTCCCATTCGACGGGTGGTTCTTCCGCAATGTATTCGTCGCAGCGCGCGAGGAAGGCTCGCGAAGGACCGTCTTCCGGCCAGCGCTGCAGAATTTCCGCCCAGCCGGCCCTGGCAGCGCGCCAGTTACGGTGCTTGTACGCTTCGCGCGCCGCGCCAAATAATGCAACGAGCTCTTCGCCGCTTTGTTCTTTTGCGCGCGGCCCCAGGATTTCGTAAATGGTCACGGGCTGCAGCTTGCCCTTCACGCGGATGAAATCAATTTCGCGAAATAAAAACTGGTCTGCGCGAAGTTCGCGCCGGGTGAATTCGCTGATCAGTATTTGCGTGCCGTACTCCTTGTTCAGCCCTTCCAGCCGCGCCGCCAGATTTACCGCGTCGCCCAAGGCCGTATATCCGTAACGCAAAGATGAGCCCATGTTTCCCACCGATGCGATGCCCGTATTGATTCCGACGCCGATTTCCAGCACGGGGCTTCCCTGCGCGCGCCACTGCGCTTGCAATTCGTGCAGGCGCGCGAGCATGCTCACCGCGCTCAGGCAGCAGCGCTCGGCGTGATTGGGCTCATCGAACGGAGCGCCCCAGATGGCCATCACCGCATCGCCGATATACTTATCGAGCGTGCCCTGGTGGCGAAAAATGATGCGGGTCATTTCGGTCAGGTAGCTGTTGAGCAGGTCGGCAAGCGTTTGCGCGTCGAGCGTTTCGGAGATGGTGGTGAAGCCGCGGATGTCGCTGAAGAGCACGCTCACTTCCGTCTTGCGCGGTTTCACGCGCTCGGGATCGCTGAGCAAGCGGCGAATCACTTCCGGGCTGACGTACTGCTGAAACGCGCCGCGCACTTTGCGTTTTTCCTGCTCTTCGATGAGCACGCGGTAGAGCGCCACCAGGCTGACGTTGGGGATCAGCACGAACACGGCGGGAACGATGAAATTAAGCCACCAGCCATGAAGAAAGGCCCAATACACGATTCCAGCGAACGGAAAAAGGAACGCGAGGCCCAGGATCATCCAGCGCGGCTGAACCATCGCCAGCCAGATTCCCAGTGGAATTCCGAACAGCAGAATAAATCCCACGTCGGTAAGCGCTTGCATGCCATGCTGCACGATGAACTGCTGGTTCAAAATATTGTCGATCACGTTGGCGTGAATCTCCGTGCCGGGAAAATCAATGCCGCCAAACGGAGTGGCGCGCAAATCGCCGATTCCCGTGGCGGATGCGCCGACCAGCACGATCTTGTCTTTGAATGTGCCGGGCGGAAATTTCTTCAGCGCGGCATCGGCGAACGAAACGTAAGGATACGTTCGCACCGGACCGCGATAGTTCACCAGCAGCCGGCTGATGTCGTCGGTGCGCGCGAAGATTTGCTTGCCGAATTCCACGCCGACAATTCCGCTGCCGCCGTAGGTGAGGGCGACTTGTTGGTCGCTGAGGCCGAGATACAGGCGCACTGCCTGCACCTCGAGTGAGGCGTAAAAATCCCAGTTGGCGCGATCCGGGTCGCGGCCATAGGGAATCGCGAGCGGCACGTGGCGCACTACCGAGTCAGCATCCAGAAAAACGTTGAAGAAGCCCACGCCTTTTTTTGCTGCGACGGCTTCGGTGAAAATCGCGGCATTGGCTTCCGCGCCCCGCGGCAAATAATTCAGATCTTCGTAGATCTGGATCGCTTTAACACGGTCGGTTTCGCCTTGGGCGGAGGGCAAAGGCCGCACCTGCGGAAACGGAAAATAAGCAATCTGGTTGGCGTATTCATCCAGCGACTGGCTGGAAACTCCGGCGAGGTCCGCTTTCGTGTAAAGAAAATAACTGCCGAGGACGACGTTACCGAATCGCTGAATGGCTTCGGCGACTTGCTGGTCGTAGTTGTATTCTTTTTCCTTGTTTTCGATTGTCGAGAGAACCCCGGAGCTGACAGCGCGGCCTTTTTTTTGCTGCGCCGCCAGATCGCCGGCAAGTTCCTGCAACGGCAGGACCGTTTCGTCCGGCTTGCTGAAGGTCATATCGAAAGCGACGACGCGCGCGCCATCTTGGCGCAGCGCGTCCAGCAAGTGAGCGAAATGGATGCGCGGAAAGGGCCAGCGGCCCAGCTGTTCCTGCGATTCCTGGTCCACGTCCACGATGATGATGCGCGGATCGGTGCGCAACCTGCCGCGGAACTCGTAGCGCGTGTCCAGGGTGGATAATTCCATGCGTTTGACGAAATCGGCGACCGGCATGGGCCGTTCGCCCATGAATGTGACGTAATAAGTCGCGAGCGCAAATAGCGTGCACAGCAGGCTGATCGCGAACGAGCCTCGGTGGGCCCACCATTCGCGAAGCAATCCCGCGGTGCGGTTGATTATGGTTGTGGGTTGGGCCATATTTACCGCGAATGCAGTGCGCCGCGCTTATCGGGATGGAGATTGAAATCCGCGCAAGGCTAACAAACGCCCGCGTCCGATTCAAGACGCGAGGCCGCCGGATGTTCCGTGCGCACGACGCCTGCCCGTCGCGAACGAAAAGGATATAGAATCGGCTGCCTGCGCCGGTGTGCCTGCTTTCGCTATACTTTGACACGCGGGGGCAGGGGCGCGGCACGCAAGAAGCTATGGGCGAAAAGAGAGAGATTTGGTTCATGGAAGGCTCGACGGCGGAGAAACTCGTCGCGCCGTTGCCGCCGAACTATGCATTGCGCAGCCTCACCACGAACAAGCAGAGCGATGCGAACGGAAGACGCGAGCAGGATGGTGCGCCAAATTACGGTGTGGTGCTCGCTGACATGCGCGATGGCGCGCCGGTGCTGCCGGCTTCCTGGAACGGTTCCGGCAGCAATTACCGCGTGATCGGGGTGGTGCCTGCGGCTGGCTTGGGCACGGTCGAGACGTCCGCATCACACGGTGCAAAGACAGCGGCGTCGGTTTTCGCGTTTGTTTCTTGCAGCGCTTCCGGCGAGGAATTGGAAAAGACGCTCGGCATTGCGTTCGAAAATCTCGAGTTGATGGCGAGCGAACGCGCTGCGCGCGAGGAGCTGGAACGCGCCGAACGCGAGCGCGAACAGCTGAATGAAATCGGGATTGCTCTCTCTTCGCAGCGCGATGTTCGCGAGTTGCTCAATCTGATTCTTGCCAAGGCTCGGGAAATCACGCGGGCCGATGCCGGCTCACTTTACCTGGTTGAGGATGAAGACCAGGGCGGCCGGCATTTGCGATTCATGCTGACGCAGAACGACAGCCTGGTGTTTCCGTTCAAGGAATTTGCGCTGCCGATGGCGGAAGATTCCATGGCGGGCTACACGGCGCTGCGCGGCGAGGTAGTGAACTTCGCGGATGCGCATCACATCCCACCGGAAATGCCGTTTCACTTCAACGATCATTACGATCGCGAGTCGGGTTACCGCACAAAATCGCTGCTCACGCTGCCGATGCGCAACGCCAAGGGCGAAGTGCTGGGCGTGCTGCAGCTCATCAACGCGAAAAATGATCCGGCGGCGCGTTTGCACGATGAAGCTGACGTGGCACGGCACGTGCTTCCGTTCCACGAGCGCTCGGTGCGGTTGGCTTTGTCGCTGGCTTCGCAGGCGGCTGTGGCTTACGAAAATCGCAAGCTTTACAACGATATTCAAACGTTGTTTGAAGGCTTCGTGAAAGCCGCGGTGACGGCGATCGAGCAGCGCGATCCCACCACGTCCGGGCATTCGCTGCGCGTGGCCGCTTACACCCAGGGCCTGGCTGAAGTTGTGGACCAGGTTTCCACGGGCCCCTACCGCGACAGCCGTTTCGATCATGAGCAGATGAAGGAAATTCGCTACGCCGCGCTGCTGCACGATTTCGGAAAAGTAGGCGTGCGCGAAGAAGTCCTGGTGAAGGCGAAAAAGTTGTACCCGCTACAAATGGAACTGGTGAAGCAGCGCTTCGACTACATTCGCAAGGAAGTGGAAGCGAGCATGGTGCGCCGCAAGCTGCAGATGTTTCTGGAGCGCGACCGCGGAGACGCGCTGGGCGAAATCGCGCGGCTGAGCGAGGATTTCGAGCAGCGCCTCGAGCGCATTCAGGATTATTTGCGGTTCATCCTGGATGCGAACGAGCCGACGCTGATGGAGCAGGGACAGTTCCGCAAGCTGAGCGAAATCGCGCAGCAATTTTTCGTCGACAGCAGGGGCAGCGAGCTGCCTTACCTCAATGCCGATGAAATGCGCCTGCTTTCGATACCGAAAGGTAGTCTGGACGCTTCCGAGCGGCAGCAGATTGAATCGCATGTGCTGCACACTTTTAATTTCCTCAGCCAGATTCCCTGGACCAAGGAATTGCGCGGCGTGCCGGAAATCGCGCGCGCGCATCACGAAAAACTGAATGGCCTTGGCTATCCTTACCAGCTGCGCGGCGATCAGATTCCGCTGCCCGCCAAGATGATGACGATCTGCGATATTTTCGACGCGTTGACGGCTTCCGACCGGCCCTACAAACGCGCGGTTCCCGCCGAGCGCGCTCTAAGCATCCTGGAGGAATGCGTGCGGGCCAACGAAATTGACGCGGAGCTGTTCAGGCTTTTCCGCGAATCCCGGGTGTACGAACGCGTGATGCCCCGACCGCCCAAATAATGCGCGACATGCGATCTTCTTCCGGATTGCTCGCCCGAGCGACGACGCGCGCCTGGACGCTTGCGTGTATGGTGAGCGGCGTTTGCCCTTTCATCGTGGGCGCTTGCTTGGTTTTAGCTTGCGGCCAGACGCCGCGCGCTCAATCCACGGCAGCTACCACCTGGACGGTTTCGATCGTGCTGCCTGCCCGGCTGGTCGCCGGGCAACCGGCGACGCTTGCGGTTCTCGGGGTGGATGGCCGGCTGGCGGACGGAATCACGGTGGACCTGGGAAAAGGGCAGCGCGTGAAGACGGACAAAACCGGGCGAGCATTCTTCACCGTTCCCGCCGATTTGCTGGTGTTGATTGCCAGCGCCGCTGGGAATTCGGCTGCTGCGCTGGTTGATGCGCCCACGACGGGCACGGGCGAGCAGGCAGCGACCGTTGCCCCCGTGGTGTCGCCCGTGGATCGGTTTTCAGTGTGCGGCGGCGGGTTTCGCGGCGACGTGGATGCGAATCGCGCAAGCATCAATGGCGAACGCGCGTTTGTGCTGGCGTCATCGCCGGAATGCATCGTGCTGCTGGCGAGCCCGCGCGCGCTGCCCGGTCCCGCGAAAATATTGATGGAGGCGCCCGGTGGGCAATGGAACGCAACGACGACCCTGGCGAGTTTGCATTTTGATCCTCCCTTGCCGCCGCTGGTGCCGGAAAAACGCAGCAAGCTCGCCTTGCACGTGCAGGGAACAGACCAGGCATTGCGCCTGTGGGTGGAAAATCAAACTCCCGGCGTGCTGCGATTTTTGCGCGGCGACCGGCAAGAGGTACTGACGTCCGGAGGGCCGCAGAATTCCGCCGAGATTGAAGTGCAAGCCGTTGCCACGGGAGATTTTTCGTTTCACGGGCGAATTCTTGCCGCGCCCGATGCGGGAGTGGCCCGGCGCTATCTCACGGCGGCGGAAGCGATCGCGCCCAAAGATCTGCAGCATTTGCTGAAGAACCTGGCGGACCGGCTCACCCATCATCCCGGCGACACACAAAAAGTGTGGCGTGACACCGAGGCGATTCTTGCCACGACGATGGCGGGAGATTTTCGCACCCTGCTGGAATGCGCGGCCGCGGCGTTGCAGTAAGAGTTGCCAAGATTTGGGCGCAGCGCGAAAGCGCGCTTCCGGGGCGAATGCCCCGCCCTCCCGCATTGCGCGCTTGCGGATGGCTATTTTTCGTTTGTGGCGCTGAGGATTTTCGGGGGCGCTTGCGCTTCGGGCAGCGCGCCCTGCGCCATTTGTTCCAGCGCATTGCGCGCGCGGCTCAGGCGGCTGTCGGCATCTTCGTAACTCTGCTGCGCGTGGCGCAGATGCGTGCCGAGCCGGTCGTAAACTTCGGCGAACGTCTCGAATTGCTTTTTCAATCCGCCCATGCCGGCGAGCAAATGCCGCGCGTTCTCTTCGATTTTCTGGCCTTGCAAGCTGATGGCAATGGCGCTGAGGCAGGCGTAAAAAGTGTTTGGCGAAACGGGGAACACGCGTTTCGCGCGGCAATATTCGTCAATTTGGCCGTATTTTGAATCTTCGGTCATCAGCAGCTCGTAATACACGCCCTCGGACGGCACGAACATCAGCGCGTAATCGAAGGTGTGCTCGTCCGGCAGAATGTATTTCTCGGCGATCGAATCGGCGTGCTTGCGAACAGCCAGCGAAAATTCCCGCCGCGCGGATTCGCCGGCGTCGAAAAGCCTGCGGTACGCGTCCAGAGGGAATTTCGAGTCCACACAGAGAATGCGGTCACCGCTGCGCACGATCGCGTCCACGATCGCGCCGGTGGTATCAAAGCGGTATTGCGTCTCGTAGGCGCTGCGCGGCAAGGCATCCTGCAGCAGGCGCTCCAGTACAACTTCGCCGAGCACACCGCGCGTCTTCGCGCCGCCGAGAACATTTTGCAGCGTCTGCGCGGATTGCGACATCGCATTTCCCGCCTGCTGCACTTCCGCAATCTGCATGCTGATTTTGCGAATCGTCTCGTTCGAGGATTGCAGCTGCTGCGCCATGGCGATTTGCGCGTCGCTCGCGAGCTTGCCGGAGGATGCGACGCCGGATTGCAGTTCCTGGCGCACCTGGCCGAGCTGCGTTGTGACGGATTGCATCAGGTGATTGATTTGCGCGTTGACGGATTGGCCCTGGGTGGCGAGAGAATTCTGCATTTCCTGACGCACGGCGGAGAGTTGCGCGTCCGCACGCCGCGCCGCGGACCACAGGATTGACGCGACAACGCCGATGGCAACCAAGCCCAGGATCAACCACACGATGGGGTTCATCAATATTCTTCCCGTTGCTGTGAACGCGCGTGCTGAGCGCTTGCAAACACTTTAGCGCGAACGCGCTTGCAGCGCAAAATTTCGGGTGAAGTGGGAATAGCGCAATCGCGCCGCGAGCGATGCAAAATCTCGCGGGAAATGCTCTGTGAGCCGAGCAGAAACCCGCCCAGCGTCTAGAAGTTGAGCTTCAGCGCGAACTGAAACGTGCGCGGATCGTAGGCCGATGTTGGCTGGCCCGCGGCGCAATTCGCCGCGCCTGCGGTGGAATCGCAGACCGGGTTCACGCCGCTGACGTTGAAGTGATTCAGCATGTTGAAACCGTCGGCGATCACCTGCAGGTTTACGCGCTCCGTGATCGGGATTTCCTTGGCGATGCGCAAATCAATCTGGAAGAAACCCGGCTGATTGAAAGCGTTGCGGCCAAGATCTCCCGTACAGCCGGTGGGCGGCACGGGAACGGTGGCGCTGGGAGGAATCACGGAACCGTCGCTGCCAAAGCAATTCGTGGGAAGGATGAACTCGGCATTGTGGATGAAAGGCGAAGTGGTCGCCGCGGGGAATCCCGCCGGAACCGAGGCGCCGGCAGGAAGTACCGACGGCCGGCCCGTGGAAGAACCGAAGTCGAGGTTCGTATCATAACCCAGCAGGACGTTGTAAGGCCGGCCCGACGCCACTTCGATCACCGGCGAGACAGTAAAGTTCGAAAGTATTTTTTTCCACATCGCGGAATCATTCTGGCGGAAGGGCGTCTGATACACCGCGCTGGTGATCCAGCGATGCCGCTGGTCGAAGTCGGAGTTGCCGCGTTCGCCATTCGGATTGCTGTTGTCCTGCGGATTCAACAGCGTGGAAAGGTCGGTGGAATCGTCGATCGTGTGAGAATACGTCCAGCCAGAAACCATTTCGAAACCGTGCGAAAAACGTTTCGTCACTGTCAGCGTGAAGCCGTTGTAAAGAGAATTGCCCGTGGACGTTTGCGGGTTCACATCGCTCCAGGGAACCTGTACTCCCGCGAAGCCCGTGGGAAATCCGCCCGCAGCCGCGAGCGCAAGCAAATTTGAGTAACCTCCGACCAGCCCTGCGAACGATGGATTCGGACCCGAGGGGCGGAAGAAATTAAACGCGGCAGCCGTGCCGATCGCTCCGATGGGCGTTCCGCATCCGGCCGCCGAAGAGCCGATGCCGAAGACGCCGGGCGCTTCGACCAGAACGCTGCCGCTGCCGGTATTCACGCAGCCCGGCACGCCACCGTTGGCGGGAACCTCTACCGTAAGAGGATTTGTTCCGGGCGTGATCAGCCCCGCCTCGATGGCGTGGGTAGCGTTGGAATCGAGAATCGCCGGATTGGTGACGTTAATATTGATGGTGCGATCCAGATGGGTGCCGTGCGTGTAGTTGTAACCAGCGCTCACTTTCCAGTCGCGCGAAAGCTCACGTTCGATGGAAAGGTTCGCCTGTTGCGCCAGCGCATACTGGAAATTGCTTTGGATCGGAATTGTGTAGGGAATGCCCACCAGCGGATAGCCCAGCGCTCCCGGCACTTCGGGGTTCGGCACCGTCAAATAATTTTGATTGATAAAAAGGGAATTCGGCTGAAACGCGTTGAAGCGCTGCTGATTGGCCTGATAGCACATGTTCGGCGTGGCCGTCGAGCAGCCCATGTCTGGCACATTCAGTATTCCCTGAAAAATCGAAGCGGCGTTCAAAGAGCCATCGGGCGTGCCGCCGGGGAATTGCAGAAGCGCAGAACGCGCGCCGTCTTCCGCGGTGGCAAGAAAAGTGAGCGCCAGTGCCGGATTGTCGTAGAAAAAACCGTAGCCGGCGCGGATGACGGTCTTGCCGTCGCCAAAGGGATCCCAGGCAATTCCGATGCGAGGAGAGACGTTGTTCGAGTCAACCGGCACGCCTTCCTGGACGCCAAAGGCCTTCTCGGCAATCGCGTTGGCAGTGGTCGCTGCGGGAAAGGTAGGCTGCCATCCGATGTCGTAGCGCACGCCGTAATTCAGCGTCAGTCGCTGATTTATTTTCCAGCTGTCCTGCGCGAAAACGCCGAGCAATTTATTGTTGAATGGGCTGTCCGACTGGCCGATGCCCTGGAAAAAAATCGTGGGAGTGCCGAAGCCGTAGGCCTGTACGGGCGTCAAGCTGGGAGCGCCCGCTGCGATCGCAACGCTGCCGAAATCATAAACGCCGCCGTAATTCAGCGTGAAGATCTGCGCGGAAGGAGACTGCAGCTGGATAAAGTTGAAGTCCACGCCGAACTTCAGCGAATGCTTTCCCTTGATCCAGGTCAGATTGTCGGTGAGCTGATAGCGTTTTTCCAGGCGATCTTCGGTCGAGAAAGGTTCGCGCCCGATGTACGCCGCGCCCGCAATGTTCACGGCGGGAGCGGAGCCGCCCGGAAGATCCGAGAAGCCGTAAAAAAGACTGCGCCGCGCAAATTGGAAGTGAACTTCGTTGAACACATTGCTGCTGATGGTCGTGGTGTGCTGTGCGATCAAAGCCCAGTCATGCGTTTGCTGCGAGGACGTACGGCTCCCGGAATTCTGTCCGAACGTCTGGTTCTGCGCGTTCACCTGGATGCCGTCCACGCTGTCCGGCGAAACCATCGCGCGCACGAAAGTGTTGTTCCGCGAATTCCAGGTGTGATCAATACGCAGGGAGTAGATACTGCCCTTTTCGGAAATGGGGAAATTTCCGATTGTCGAAACAAGCCCGGCAAAGGACGCGGGCAGCGGCGCGCTGGTACTGGGAAATGTTGAACCTGGATAAAACGGTGTGTTGCCAAAGATAGCCGTGAACGAACTCGCCGCCGCCGCGCAAAGATAAGGAATCCCCGCAGGTCCCGCAGCCGCAACGAATGCTTGCTGCGTGGGCGTCACCAGATACGCGGGCAGCGGACACGGCCCCGCGTTCGGAGGCAGAATATGGGAATTTATGAATCCGAAGTTGTCCTGCCCGATCGCGGTGAATCCGGTTTCCTCGCGGCGCGTGAGTTCGTAGCTGAAGAAGAAAAAAGTTTTGTCCTTCTGGATGGGGCCGCCGAGCGTCAAGCCGGTCTGCACGCGCGTGTAGGATTGCTTCACCGGCGTGATGCCGCACTCAAACGTTGTGGGATTGCAAGACGCCGTCACGGAAAATGGATTCTGCGCCTGGATGGCGCCGTTGCGCAGAAAGCCAAAAGCATTGCCGTGAATTTCGTTCGAGCCTGATTTCGTGACGATGTTGACGACGCCGCCCATGGCGCGCCCGTATTCCGGCATATAACTGCTGCTGATCACCTGAAATTCCTGCACGCCTTCCTGCGATACCGTCGCGCGCACTCCGTTCACCGAACTGTCCACCGCGTCCGCGCCGTCCACGGAAATTTCGTTGGAACGGCCGCGCTGGCCGCCCAGGTTCAGGCCGGTGTTGGGCGCGGCGCCGATCGAAGGCGTGTTATCGCGCGCGGCGCGCGAATCCAGGAGGGTGAAGTTGATGTAGTTCCGGCCGTTGATAGGCAGATTATCAATCTGATTTTGCGAGACTGTCATGGAAACGTCCGTCTTGCTGGTTTCCACCAGGTCCGGTGCGGCTGAAACGCTTACCGAAGCCGCTGTGGTCTTCAATTGCAGCTGCGGATTGTATTCGGCCACTTGTCCGAGCGTCAAAGTGAAGGAGGTGTCGGTCCAGATCGCAAAGCCGGGCGCGTCCACGGCGAGCGTGTAGGTTCCGGGCGGCAAGCCGACGAATTCGTATCTGCCATTGGCGTCGCTGGAGGCGGTGCGTTCGATGCCCTTGGCCGGATTTTGCAGGGTGAGTTTCGCGTCCTGCACCGCGAGGTTCTGAGGATCCAGAACTGTGCCGGAAAGGTTCACCGTGTTCACCTGCGCGGAACTGCGTGCGGGAAGAGCCACGACCATGGCACAAAGCAGCAACATCCAAACCATAAATTTGCGCACGCTCATCGTCACCCTCCCCAGGAAACCCGAAGCTTTTGCCGGGCATTCAGCCGCGTCTGCACGAAAAAAGAATGTGGATCCGCTCCGGACCCCGCGGAGCAGTAAACCGACCGAGGAGCGACCTTTACGCTCACGTATCATTCTTTGCAACAGGAAACTCTAATCCGTTCGATAGGAATTGCCCACGCAATTAGCGCGTGGCGCTGCGAAAGAGAAACGGGGGAGCGACGGCTGGATTTTCAGGAATTGCGGACGCGCGGCAAAATTACGACGGGCGATTGGATGGGCCCGTGAGCTGCACCAGGTTTTCCGCTGCGGTCATGGGAGGCGTGGCGCCGGGTGCAAAGGTTTGCGGAGCGCGCCAGAAATCCATCGCCGAGGTTTGATGCACGCAGGAGACAGTGCAACGCGGGGCGCAGCCTTTCTTGGTGAGGAATTCGCGATGACGCTGCTCGTCGGTGTACTGCGCCAGTGGAACGCCCGGATAACCCCGTTGCTGCGAGCAATAGTGCACCAGGCCGTCCTCGCAAATGTACAGATAGCGGGATCCCGCGCGACAGCGCCAGTTGTTCTCCAGACCCTTGGCGATATTGTGCTGGAATTGATTGATGCGCGTGAAGGACTGCTTGCCGAGCGACATGATCTCTTCGAAGATTTCCTGCTCGCGCGGGCCGAGCGGCTGCAGTTGGCCGTTATGATCGTGCAGAATCCCGACGGTGGAAGTGAAGCCCAGCGCGACGGCGCGGTGCGCCACGGTCAAAGCATCCTCGGAATTTGCGACCCCTCCGCCAAGCACGGAATTAATGTTGATCTGAAATTCGGCGTGCTCCGCGAGCAACTTCAGTTTTTGGTCGAGGACCTTCAGGCTCTTCATGGAAACGTCGTCGGGGTTCACATTGTCGATGCTGATCTGTAGATACTCCAGCCCGGCGCGATTCAGCGCCTGGATGCGATCGGCGACAAGCAGATAGCCGTTGGTGATCAGCCCGGCCATGATGCCGTTCTTGCGGATGCGCGCGATGATCGCGTCCAGCTCGGGATGCAGCAATGGTTCGCCGCCGCTGATCGTAATGACGGAGGTGCCCATCTCGCCCAGGCGATCAATGCGCTGGAACATTTCTTCCAGCGGCACGGGCTTCGAGAAATCGTCAAACTCGTTGCAGTAGGTGCAGGCGAGATTGCAGCGCCGTATCGGAATGATGTGCACCAGCACGGGATGGCGCGTGGAGACGAGGCCCTTTGCGAGCATGCGCAACTCGCGCAGTTTGCGGTGCGCCGCGAGCAGCTTTTTGCGAATTTTGGTGCGTGTTGTCACGGGTGCTGGAGATCAGGCTGCCGTCAAGCTCGAGCGCCTGATTTCGCCTGAATTATTATGCCATATTCGCGGCGGCGGTCCCCGGCAGATCGGCTGCGCGTGCTGAAATTGCGCTGCGCAGCGGCCCCCGTGCTCGAGGTCAGTCCGACCAGCCCTGCGGGACGCGATCCCAGCGATGCGCTTTCAGCCTTTGCAGCAGAGCCTTAGCGAGCGGCCCTGCATCGCTTACGGCGATGTTCTCTTTCACGTGCGCGAGCTTTCTCATTCCGATGATCGTGGTGCCGACGTCAGGACGGGAGAGAATAAAACGCAGCGACATCTCCGGCAGAGTCATGCCAGCGGGCACAATTTTCTTCAATTCGTCAACACGCGCCAGAGTTTTCGTGAGGTTTGCCGGGCCAAAATATTTCGCGCGCCAGTCGTTCGCTGGGAACTTCGTCTCGCGCGTCATTTTTCCGCCCAGGCTTCCTTCGTCGAGTGGAACGCGCGCGATCACGCCGACATTCAATTCGCGACAAACTGGAAAGAGCTTGTCCTCCGGCGATTGGTCGAAAATGTTGTAGATCACTTGCACCGTATCCACCAGGCCGGTGCGCAGCGCCGCGATTCCATTTTCGGGCTGCCAGCGATTCAGGCTCAGGCCGAAGAAGCGAATCAGCTTGTCGCTTTTCAGTTTCTCGACGGTTTCGCGAAATTCCGGCTCCTCGGCCCAGCTGTCGTCCCAAACGTGGAACTGCAGGATGTCTATCGATTCCGTGCCGAGTTTTCCCAGGATTTTCCGGGCGTAACTCACCACATGCGCTGCGGGAAAGACGTCGCGATATTTGTATTCCGGCGTGGCGGGCCAGCGGCCATTCAGCGGCGGGATTTTCGAGGCGGCATAGAGGCGTTTGCCGTTGTTGCTTGCTAGTATTTTACCGAGCAGGCCGTCGCTCTTGCCTTCTCCGTAGGCCCAAGCGGTATCGAAGAAATTGCAGCCCTGGTCAATCGCCCGTTGCATGGCCTGCAGCGATTCCTGATCTTCGGAACCGCTCCAGCCGCTCATGCCCCACAGTCCATGGGCGATGTCGCTCACATCGAAACCGGTGCGCCCCAGTTTGCGATATTTCATTTGATCTCCTCGTGATTGTTATACAACGAATCGCGGCGTCGCTACGGCTTCGCTGAAGATTGGAACGATTCCGGAGGATCGAGCGAGCACTGCTTCCAGAAAACGGTTTCGGCTATCGCGCCGTCCGCAAGCTGCTGCAGGCTGGAGATCGTGGCCGCGATTTGTCCGCCGTCGGCTGAATCGAATACGATCACCACGCCATCCACGGCAGCCGACGAAGATTTCAGTTCGCGATACGTTTTTTCGAAGAGCGCTCTGGCAAACGTGAGTTTTTCCCGGGCGGTGGAAGTGGCCGCAGGCAAAGCCGGCTCGATCCAGATCACACGAACTTTCTTGCTGGCCAGCGGTGGCCACTTGCCGCCGAAAGTGGTGGTCTCATCCTTGCTGATGTTGAAAAGCGTCGCGGCGGCGGGTGCCGGGTCGGCGCTCTCAGCGCCGCTGTCCTTGAATTCCGCAGGCAGATCCAGCTGCGCGCGGCGAATCCAGCCGCGAGAGGAGCCGGAGATCTGCACGTGCACCCAGGCGCCCTCCAGTTCGAGCACCTGGAACTCGTCTTCGACATCGGCGGAAAATAGCACCGTAGCGCCTTCAGCGGGTTTGGAGAAGATGTGCGTGCCAGCCTTCTTCACGGTTGCCAGGTCAGCCGGACGCACCTGATTGTGAAGAATGTCTTCAAAATTCTTAATATCGGCTGAAAGTTCCTGCCCCCGCTTTTCCACCGCTGCCCGCTGCAGCTTCAATGTCTCGAGGTCGGGACCCGATGGCGGCGGGGGCGCGGCAGCTTCCGCCGGGGCGCGCGGGGCACTCGAAAAATCTCCTGCTACGCCGCTCTTGTTTGACGACGATTCACCCAGATCCGAAGCAGCGGGATCGAGCCTGGTCTGCGGCCGCAAGCCTCCGCTACTGACTGGGGGCGAAGAAGGCGAGCTGGGTTTAGCCGCCGGTGTAGCAGCGGGCGACCCGGCTGGCTTCGGGACGGAATTGGGGCCCAAAGCGTCCTGAATCTGGTCCAGGAAATCGTTCTCGATGTGACCATTCGAGACGAGCACGTGGTATCCGGAGCGCCCGGGCGTGGGATCGTTGTACCAAGCCGTGATTTTGGCGGTGGCGCGGATGGTGGCGCCGCCCGAAGGTGTGGCGACAACCTGAAATGTGCACTCGTAGTAGCCGCGTTCGAAGTGGTCGATCGGCAGGTCGCTCGCCTGGACGAAGCCGTCAACCGTGGGCAGGCGTCCGCTGGAACTGGGGCGAAGATTGCGCACTACGCGCTCAACGTCTGCAACAGGGCTCAGGAATGTGCGTTCGTAGGGAAGTGCAGGAACCGCCTGCGCAGAGATGTGCGCAGCTAGGAATGCCAATGCCAGCAGCAGAGTTCCAAAATGGAACGTGGGCCGAAAGGTTTTCTTCACGGTAGGGGTTCCACCTGGTCGTGCCGAAGCCATCCGCGATGTCCGTCCACGGTTTCCACTCCGTACCAGTAGGGCGTGATGATCTCGATGAGTACGTCTGAATTTGCGGGCACCGACTGCAGCGTCGCGGCATGCTGGAAGGGAGCTGATTTCAGATTCGCCTGGGTTTTTACGCGCAATTCAGCTTGGTGCTGCAGCTCGTGCAGCCGCAGTTCCAGGCTCTGTACGGAGTTTTCTGCGTCTTTCAGCTTTGCCGCTTCCGCGTCGCGCTCTTTCACGTTGGATTGCGCCGCCAGTTGCAGCTCCCGGCGCTGCACCAAGTCCGCGGTCTGCCGTTCCTCACGCTGGATGCGCACGATATGGCTTTGAATCTCCGCGAATTCGCTGGTTTCCACGGTAGTGTCTGAGGGATGGACTCTTTTCGAGCCGTCCTCGACGAATATGGCGTCAATTTGCAGATGGGTGCGATTGGGTGCCACGCCGAGAACGATGTAGCGCACAGAGATGGTTCCGATGTCTGTGCTGTTCTTGAAATGCAGCGGCGAGAGCGCCTTCGTGCGCACCTTATAGAATGCGTGGCCCGGGCCCGTCCACGGTCCATAATATGCAGAGCCCGTAGCAGCCTCTGCTTCGGTCAATTCGTCTTCCCGGGAATAGACCTGCGTGCCGTGCAGGATCGTGTCTTGCGTCACGATTTCCACCGCCTTCAGCACGTCGGCTTCGGAAGCTTTCAGGTCAATCGCAAAGCCCTCCGGCACATCTGCTGTTTTCTGGCCAGACCTAGATGGCGCAGCAGGGAACGCCTTCGCGGGCGCGCCGGGAACTCCCGCGAGCGCAAAGAACGCAAAACCGCAGCAGAATAGCGCGTAAGTTCGTCGAATGCAGCCACCCAGCGCCCGCCGGCGAACCGGGTCTTCCCCGGAGAGGTCCCACATCCGTGCCACCTTGACGCTGCGCTGGAGCCTACAATTCACCCATTTCCTCCGCTACCCCACCCGTATCCGCAGCGAGCATGACACCTCCGCCGGTGCCCGATCATCCAACTGTCGGCCGGAGTGGGACCGAGCAGCGTGCCGGAAGACTGAACCGGGCAGAGAGCAAAATACACTAAAAGGGAGGCGGAGAACAAATTGTTAAGTTTTGTTAATTTTTATCTTGCATTCTTAATCCGCGCGGAGTAATTTCCTGGGCGTTTGGAGTGTTTGCGGCGTTAAGGCGATCGCCACGAAGCGAGAACCATGTTCTTCAAATGCGCGCATACAACGATCAACTCAGTCTTCCTTTCACCAGCTGGCCTGCCGCGCGAGTCGTTCCCACTGCCGTACGCAGCACATTTGCCAGTCACATCGAAGCTATCCCGCCAACCGCAACAGGAGGGTGTATGCCAACGAAGTTTCGTGAGGGTGCGAATCCAATGAATATAAAATGGTCGCGGTGGAAGACAATTTTGACGTGCGCATTTCTGGTGCTCGCGATCGTGCTGTGCGACGCGCGCGCAGCAAGTGCTCTACCCGCGGGCAAGGTGATAGCGCTCCCGATGTTCGCGCGCAAGTATGGCCTGCCGTGTTCGGCGTGTCATACCGCGTGGCCGGAGCTGAATAACTTCGGGCAGGTGTTCCGCGACAACGGCTATCAATTGATGAACGACCGCGACTCTCCGATTTGGCAGAATCCCTCCTACTTCCCGATATCGTTCCGCATCACCCCAAGCTGGCATCGTGAAACCACGACAAATCAGCAAGTCGATAGTGTCCCTGGAAACGGACTGGGAGACGGCATCGGCACGTTGACTCAGGCTGGATTCGACCTCTCGGGAATGGACCTGTGGTCGGGCGGAACGCTCTACAAGAACATTTCATTCATCCTGCTGCCGTCTTCCGATCCCACCGCAGTGTGGCACTTTGAGAGCGCTTTCATTCGCTTCGATAATCTATGGCACTCTCCGTGGCTGAACGTGAAGTTCGGCAGATTTGAACTCGACAACTTGATTTCGGAAAAGCGATTTCTCTTCCTGTCCGCAAACGGCGGGCTCTACCAGATTTATCACTTCGATAATCCGGGCAGCAGCAACAACTTTGGCTACGGGGACAACCAGATCGGCGTTGAGTTGGCAGGGCACTCAGCGAATAGCTACACGCGTTATTCCGTCTCCGTGTTGAGCAGCAACGAAGGAGGGGTGAACTTCACGACGGACGTGGTGCCGGGGGGTACGCCCTCGAACCGGAGCTACGACGTCAACTTGGCGTTCAGTCAGGCCTTCAATGCGCCCGGGACTCCTGGCGAAAGCGGATTTGGCCTGGAGCGCGTCGGTGCGTTTGCCTACATCGGCCAGCGGCCGACCAACTACGAGACAGAACTCGGTACGCAGCTGGTGGGCATTAATAACAAGCCGTTCTTTCGCATCGGCTTTGCGGGAGACTTGTCCTACAAGAACCTGGAGCTCATGCCCTTATTTATATACGGTCACGACAATCCGTACTTGGGCGCGGGCGTCCCTTCGACCGCGCCACTACCCCCGGGCGCGCAGGCTCCCACCTTTTACGGCGGCTTCCTGGAAGCGCACTATTACTTCAACCCACAGAACGTGGCCTTGGCACGCTTCGAACAGATCAACGTCGGGCAGCAGGCGTTCACGAACACCAGCTTCGGCGGCAGCAATGGCAACATCACCGCCGTGTCGTTCGGATATCGCTGGTATCCCATCATGTTCAGCCGCGCGGGCGTGGCGCTGGACGGCGAATTCTCGCGCGTAAGAACGATCGGACAGGAGCCAGAAAGCGGTAATGGCACTGGGGTCGTCGGCAATCCCACCGGCGCCGTCTGGAGCAATAGCATCTATTTCGGCATTGATTTCGACTTTTAAGGGAGAGACCAGCAATGACACTCAAAAAATTCGCAGTGACATTCGCGCTGGGCTCGATGGCTCTGCTTACGGCCGGCGCAACGGTTAGCACGGCACAATCCCACGTTAACTCACCTGATCCTTTGCTCGGTACGCCCAGCGTGGCGACCGAGACAAGCAACATTGATGGGATCACCGGGCACGCCGAATCCGGGAAGCACCTTTACCGGCGTTTCTGTATCGGCTGCCACGGACCCGATGGCAACGGCCAAGGTATGAACGCGCAATGGATTGATCCCAAGCCGCGGGACTTCACCGAAGCGACGTTCAAGTGCCGCTCGACGCCCACCGGCACGCTGCCCACGGACGAGGATCTCTACAACGCCATCACGCGCGGATTCGTCACCACGAATATGCCGTCGTGGCGGCCTCTCAATCCCCAGCAGCGCGCCGATTTGGTCGCGTTCATCAAGACCTGGTCACCGCGCTGGGCCAAGGAAAAGCCGGGAGCCTCGCTGAATATTCCACCCGAGACGGCGATTACAATCGAGAGTATCCTGCACGGGCGCGAACTCTTCCAGAAGCTCGAATGCTGGAAGTGCCACGGCCCCGAAGGTCACGCGGACGGCCCGTCGGCTTCAACCCTGACGGACAGCAAGGGCAACCCCATCCTGCCCTTCAATTTTTCGACGGGGGAACGATTTATGTGCGGCGACTCGAACCGCGATCTGTACCGGATCTTCATGACCGGCCTCGATGGATCGCCGATGCCTTCCTTTGCGGATGTGATCCAGCCGAACGACGCGTGGGACTTGGTTCACTTCCTGCGCACCCTGCAGGTCGCTCTGCCGAACCAGGAATTGACACTCTGGCAAACCTACAAAGCTGCTCACGGAAAGGATCTGAAACCGATCGGTCCGGATTCCGCGGGCGGCGCACAGTAATTCTAGATAAGAAGGAGGGACTGATTCGATGCGTATGAAATTTTTTGCAGCACTGGCACTAACGGTAGCGATGGGCAGCGCACTGATGGTTTTTGCAACGCCGCCGCCGGCAGGCTCCGGGTCCATCACCGGTAAGGTGACGTACACCGGCACGCCGATGAAGATGAAACCCATTGACATGTCGAAGGAACCGTCGTGCGCAAAACAGCATGCGACTCCGATTACGACGGAAAACGTCGCGACCGGGCCCGGGAACACTTTGCAATGGGTGGTGGTTTACATCTCGGCGGGCGATGAAGGCACGACGACTGCGTCCCAGGGCGTGCGTTATGACCAGAAAGGGTGCCAGTATTTGCCCCACGTACTGACGATGCTGGCCGGCCAGCAACTGCAGATTTATAACGACGATCAGACCTCCCACAACATCCATCCTTTGGCCAAGGTGAACCAGGAGTGGAACAAATCGCAGCCTCCCGGATCGCCTCCCATTGACACCAAGTGGGACAAGCCGGAATTCATCGCGGTGAAGTGCAATATCCATCCGTGGATGCACGGATACTTCGCGGTATTGAAAACTTCTCACGTTTCGATTACCGGAGAGGATGGCACTTTCGATATCAAGGGGCTTTCTCCGGGGAAGTACACCGTAACCGCCTGGCAAGAGCAGTACGGCACAAAAACGCAGGACGTTACGGTTGGGGCCGGTGCCGCCACTGCGAATTTCGTTTTCACGGCGACACCGTACTGAGCTAGAACTGCCCGTGTTTCAGACAGCCGCACCCCTCGCCTGAATGGGGGGTGCGGATATCCGAAGACCCGTTGGTTTTGAGCGCAGCGCATCGAGGCGAATAAATTATGGGCAGACTGTTTGCAGTGGTCGTTACCGTGATCACGCTCCTTTCGGTGTCGTTTTTCGTGATGCACACTTGGTGGATGCCGGTCGACATCTCGACGACTGGCCCGGCCATTGATCATCAGCTCGAGGAAACCATGACTGGCTCGGGGCTGCTGTTCTTGGGCGGGCAGTTGCTGCTGGGTCTTTTCGTCTGGCAGTCCAGCGATAAGAATCCAGCGCGAAAGATCAAGATATTCCCCGGTGGCGCCAACCCTCTCGTCGCGGCTGCGATCATTCTGGTGGGCATCGAAATTCTGACGCTCACCTTCGTGGGGTCCAAGGCCTGGGCCGCCGTCAACCTCGTGCCCGCCGCTGCGGATTCCTTGCATATTGACGTGCAGGCCGAGCAGTTCGCATTTTATTTTCGCTACGCGGGCCCGGACGGCCAGTTCGGCGGTCTGCATCCCGACAAGATTGACGATGGCAGCGGCAACTACTTCGGTTTGGATCCGGCAAACGATGTAGCGGCTCGCGACGACGTGGTGGTGGGTTCGCTGGTGATACCTGTGAATCGCCCGATTCTGCTTACCCTGCATTCCAAGGACGTAGGGCACTCTTTCTATGTCCCGGAGCTGCGGATCCAACAGGACTTTGTCCCCGGCATCGAGATTCCCGTGCACTTCACCGCGACGCAAACGGGCAAATTTGAAATCGTGTGCACGCAGCTGTGCGGGCTGGGCCACTACAACATGAAAGCGTACCTGCAAGTGATGTCCGAAGCCGATTACGAGCAGTGGTTGAAGGGTCAAGAAGGGCAATAAGCACAGCAGAAAATTCGGTCGTTCGCGCGTCCTCCTGCGCGAGGGGTCAAGTTGCTCTCTTCGAGGTCCACTTATGCATGAGACATCCGCATCACACGCTGCGCACCAGCACACGGCGCCGACCAGCTTCATTCGC
Source organism: Acidobacteriota bacterium (assembly GCA_013289715.1). Taxonomy (GTDB): domain Bacteria; phylum Acidobacteriota; class Terriglobia; order Acidiferrales; family UBA7541; genus Palsa-295. Next base: position 233,119 of record JABCZJ010000006.1, read on the forward strand.
AAGCATGTCTTCAGCCTCGATCACAAGGTGATCGGAAAGCAGTACTACGACCTTGCGCTCGTCGCGGTGTTTATCGGGATGGGCCTCTCCTGGCTGATGCGTATTCACCTGGGCTGGCCGGCTTGGCCGATTCCGCTGCTGGATAAACTTTCAGCCGTTGGCGCTCCGGGCGGCGTGATGACGCCGGAGTACTATCTTTCGCTGATGACCATGCACGGCACCATCATGGTGTTTTTCGTGCTCACGAACGCACCCTTCTCCGCATTCGGGAATTACTTCCTGCCCATTCAAATCGGCGCGGAGGACATGGCTTTTCCACGATTCAACATGATGTCCTTCTGGACAATATTCGTGGCCTTCATCGTGATGATGACGGCATTTTTCGTTACGGACGGGCCGCCCATCGCCGGATGGACTTCCTATGCTCCGCTCAGCGCCGTGGGTGGCGACGCGGGTCCCGGTATGAGGCTGGGCCAGACCTTGTGGGCCGTCTCGATTGCGATCTTCTGCATTTCATCTCTTCTGGGCGCGCTCAACTTCATCGCCACCACCCTCGACCTGCGCACCAAGGGAATGTCGTTGGCGCGTATGCCTTTAAGTACATGGGCTTGGTTCGTAACCGCCGTGATCGCCTTGCTGGCCTTTGCCGCTCTGCTTCCCGCCACGATTCTTCTGATCCTGGATCGCACCGCCGGAACCAGTTTCTTCATTCCCGCAGGATTGGTGCTCAGCGACAAGCTGCAACCGCATTCCGGCGGTTCCCCGCTGTTGTGGCAGCACCTCTTCTGGTTCTTCGGCCACCCGGAAGTCTACATCGCGATTCTACCTTCGATCGGAATCGTCTCTCACATCATCCCGGTATTCGCGCGCAAACCGCTCCTTGGCCCGCGAGCCGCTATTGGTTGCATCATGGCCACCGGCTTCTTGAGCTACATGGTGTGGGGACACCATATGTTCGTGAGCGGAATGAGTCCATTCTCCGCGAACCTGTTTTCCGTCCCGACCTTGTTCATCACCATTCCGATGACCATCTTGACTCTCCTGCTGATCGGCTCGGTTTACGGAGCGAAGATGCGCTTTACGGCGGCTTCGCTGTTTTGCCTGGGATTTATTTCCGTGTTTATCAGCGGAGGCATCAGCGGCTTCTTCCTGGCGCAGCCCTCCATTGACATTTATCTGCACGCCACCTATTTCGTGGTGGCCCACTTTCACTTCGTGATGGCGGTGGCGTCGATATTCGGCGTGTTTGCGGGAACCTACTTCTGGTTCCCCAAGATGTTCGGCCGGATGATGAACGAAGGGCTGGGAAAATTGCACTTCTGGCTTACCTTCATCGGTGTGTACTGCGTCTTCATGCCGATGCATTATCTGGGACTGGCGGGCAACGTTCGGCGGTATTCAGCGTTCACGGACGACTATCTGATTCCGCTGATTCCCGTGCACAAATTCATCACCGTGGCAGCGCTTCTGACCGGTGCCGCGCAATTCATCTTCTTGTTCAACCTGATCTGGAGCCGCTTCAAGGGTCCCATCGCCTCCGAGAATCCCTGGGAAGCGACTACGCTTGAATGGTCAACCACTTCGCCTCCTCCGTTTGACAATTTTGGCGGTCGGCACATGGTGGTGTACCACGGTGCGGACGAATACGGAGTCCAGAGCAGCGACGGCAAAGACTACATCATGCAGACGTCGCCTGAAAAGGTTCCGGCGCGTTAACGAGGGCAACCAACGATGGCTACCACAACCCTACCTCCGGGCGCCGACATTGCCCTAGACGATCACGGCTCCGGCGGACCGCCAGAAATTGCTCCTCGTCCGGGACATGTGACTGGGTCGGGCTCGCACGCCCAGAAATCCGAGACTGGGATGTGGGTGGCTGTTTCGGCCATCGGGATGTCTTTTGCGGCGTTCACCAGCGCGATGATCGTGCGGCAGGATTCATCCACCGATTGGCAACACTTTCAGTTGCCGCACGTGCTGTACCTGAATACGCTGATTCTACTCGGGAGCAGCGTGACGCTGGAACTGTCGCGCCAGCGCATCGGGGCGATTCAGGGCGCCGCTCGGCATGCATCCGCGTCCGCGAAGAATTTGTTGGCCAACGGGATCTACTGGTTGTACCTCACCGCTGCCCTGGGACTGATTTTCGTTCTCGGCCAGATCCTGGCTTGGCGGAATCTGGCGGCCCAGGGACTGTTCCTTGCGACGAATCCGAGTTCTTCCTTCTTCTACGTTTTCACGGCTTTGCACGCCGTGCATTTGCTGGGCGGAATGGGCGGCCTGTTCTATGTGCTGCGGAAGCTCGTGCGCAGCGGAGGGGCCGCGGAAACCAGCGGGCTAAGCGCATTTTCGATTTACTGGCACTTCATGGATTTGCTGTGGGTGTACCTGCTATTGCTTCTCGCGATCCGCGTGTAACTGGAAATCAGAGGAGGGGCTGTGAGCGAATCGGAAATCACATTGGATGCGGGGCACGCGGCGGTGCTGGAGCCCTCGCCTTACGCCGTTCAGTCGAAAAAACTGACGATGTGGCTGTTCATCATCTCAGACGCGGTAACCTTTGGAGCGATCCTCTTCGGTTACGCCTACCTGCGAATCGGAACGCCAAACTGGTCCACTCCGTTTCACTTCTCGCCGAACATTGTCAATGGCTTGATCATGACGTTTGTGCTGCTCAGCAGCAGCTTGACCATGCTGGCTGCTGACGCTGCCGCGAAACAGGGACGCAAATCGTCCTGCCTGCAATGGCTGGGAGCCACCGTGGTGCTGGGAATCGTTTTTGCGACCCTCCACCTTCGCGAATGGTTCCACATGTTCGATGAGGGATGGAGCCTGTCCAAAAACCCGCTGGGGGGATCGGTACAGTTTGGCGCTACTTTTTTCAGCATCACCGGCCTGCATCTGATGCACGTGATTTCCGGAATCATCGCGCTGATTGTGATCGCCATCGGCTACAACACCGAGTGGCTGGACGCCGGACACGTCGAAACCACCGGCCTGTACTGGCACTTTGTGGATTTGGTGTGGATGTTCGTGTTTCCACTGCTGTATCTGATGAACGTGGCCCGCTGAATCGGGTCCGCTGAAAAACAGGGAGGCGCTGCCGTGACGGAAACGAATCACGAACCCGGTATGAAGGAGTACGTCGCCATCTGGGTTGGCTTGCTGTGCATCGTCGGCATCGAAACTTTTCTTACCTCGATGAATTTGTCCACCCATGGACTGCTGGCGGCGTTGCTGATCCTGGCATTTATCGAAGCCGGAATCGCGCTGCTGTATTTCATGCACCTGAAATACGAAAAGCCCAATCTGTTTTGGTCGCTCGTGCCCGCGGTAATCTTCGTGCTGTTCATGATGAATCACATCTGGCCCGATGCCTATCGCATGGTGAATTTGCGGGTGCCGATTCAGTAGTTCGCCGTTCCCGGTGCCTAGCGGTGGCGCGGCGGTTCGAAGCGAAGTATGATTCGTGAGGATGACGCGTTTCCAGGGGAGCTTTATCGCCATGAGCGGAACGAAACGTGGAATTGCCGGATTCCTGGGGTGCGCGGCAGCTGCGCTCGCCGTCCTTGCAAGTCCCGCTGCGCTCTACGCGCAGAGCTGCGCGATGTGCTATCAAAGCGCGGCTGCTTCCGGCCCGCGTTCGATTCACGCTCTGAAGGTCGGCATCCTCATTCTCATGTTTCCGCCGCTGCTGATCACCGCTGGCGTCGTTTACCTCGCCTATCGGAAACGCGATCAGTTCAACCAGAACTCATAATTAGCGAAGCTTGCAATTTGCCGCGGCTCAGTAAGATTGCAGCAGCCTCACGCAGAACCGAGCGAACTGTAGGCCTTCGCAATTTGCGCCGCCACGCGCGCGTTGTGCACGAGCAATGCAATATTCGTTTGCAGAGTCTTGCCCCCACTCGCTTTCGCCAAATAATCCAGCAGATACGGCGTGACGGCCTTCCCGCGAATCTCCGCGGCGGCAGCCGATTGCAACGCCTGCGCGATCCACCCATCCACTTCCTGCTTCCCCAGCGCGCTGGCTGACGGCGGCGGATTGCAGAACACAATTCCTGACATCAATCCCAACTGCCAGTGCAGCTGCATCCAGCGAGCGGCTTCGGCGGGGGTGTCCACGCGAGACTGCAAAGGCAGACCGCTGTCCTCCATGTAGAAAGCCGGAAACTTGTTGGTGCGATAGCCCGCGACTGGCACGCCAAGGGTTTCAAGCACCTCCAGCGTGCGCGGAAGATCGAGAATGGCCTTCGCCCCGGCGCAAACCACGGCCACAGGAGTTCGCGCGAGCTCCGGCAAGTCCGCTGAAATGTCGAAGCTCCGCTCCGCTCCGCGATGCACGCCGCCGATCCCGCCGGTCGCGAAAACGCGGATTCCCGCACGCTCAGCAATCAGCATCGTCGCGGCGACCGTCGTGGCTCCGGTTACGCGTGCGGCTAGCGCGGCGGCGAGGTCCGCGCGACTGACCTTGGCGATTCCGCCGCTTGCGGCAAATGCTGCGAGCTGCTCGGAGGAAAGCCCTGCCACCAGACGCCCATCCAGAATGGCAATCGTTGCGGGTATGGCGCCCTCTTCTCGCACAGCCGCTTCCATTGCGCGCGCCGTCTGCAGATTTTGCGGCCGCGGCAGGCCGTGCGCGATTACCGTGGATTCCAGCGCCACCACGGGCTGGCCAGCCTGCAAAGCGAGAGCGACGTCTTCGCGAATCACGAGTACGTTATCCAACAAAGCCTCCGAGTCCTTTTGGTCTTATCACAAAACGCCGCGCAGGGCGAAGTTCACGCGAAGAACTTTCTCCGCCGTGCTAGCATTTCGACTCCATGCGCCGCGAATCCATCCGCCAGCCCCGCATCATCGTGCTCGGAGACATCAGCGTAGACATCATGGGCCGCGTGAAAGCCTGGCCCGAACCCGGAGAAGATTGCCTCGCGCAAAAATTGGAGATTCGCTGTGGAGGAGTCGGCGCCAATTGCGCGCTGGGATTGACGCGTTGGGGCGCGGCAGCGCAACTGGTGGGCTGCGTCGGGCAGGATATTTTCAGTGACTATGTCCTCAAAGTGCTCGAAGAAAATAAGGTAGACGTTCGCTGCGTCGAACGAACCGGCGCCGCGATGACCGGAATGTTTTACATCAACGTCACGCCCGACGGCGAGCGCACGTTTTTCGGAGGACGCGGCGCGAATGCCGAGCTGCGACTGCCTCCGCACAAAGCCGGACGGACGATGGGCGCAGTCGCGGCGCACCTAGCGGGCCATAGCTTTCTCGATCGCGGCTCGGCACAAGTCGCCAGACACTTGAGCAAAGCCATCCACGCGCGCGGAGGCTGGGTTTCGCTCGACGTCGGCATGGAACCGAGCAAATCCATTCCGCAGAAAATTTTGCAAATGGCCCGCCGCGTGGATATTCTGCTGGTCAGCCTCGACGAAGCCGCTGCGCTCACCGGCACGCGCGATCCTTTTCGCGCGCTCGCAAGCCTGCGCAAAGCCGGCGCGCGCGAGGTGGTGCTGAAAGTTGGCCGCCGCGGCTGCCTGATCAGCGAGAGCGGCCGCCCGCTGCTGGTCCCGTCTTTCGTCGTACGCGCGGTAGATTCCACCGGTGCGGGAGACGCGTTCGTCGCCGCATTTGTGCAAGCGCGTCTGCGCGGCTGGCCGACGATCGAAGGCGCGATCGCCGCGAATGCCGCGGGCGCGCTGGCCACCACGGTCGTCGGTGCCGGCCAGAATCTGCCGGGCCAGCGCGAAGTTACAGCGCTGCTGAGCGCGCAACGACTAAAAGGAAAGTGGGATGAAGTGCGCAAGCGCGTACTCGCGCGACTGCAACAAAGCCGCTCGCTGCGAAGAAGGAGTAGCCAATGACGCGAACACCCGAGAACACGCCGCCCCCCGAATGGAAAAAAGAAATGGATCGGCAAAGATTACGCTCGCTCGCGGATCTTTTCCCCGCGCCGAAGCCGGTGATCGGCATGGTCCATCTGTGGCCGCTCCCAGGAGCGCCCGGCTACAACGGATACGGCATGCAAGGAATCATGGACCACGCGCTACGCGACGCCGAAGCGCTGCTGCAGGGCGGCGTGGACGGTTTGATGGTCGAAAATATGTGGGACCTGCCGTACTACGTTGGTAAGGAAGTGAAGCCGGAAGCGATGACCGCGCACGCCGTCGCCGCCGCGGAAGTCGTGAAAAATTCGCCCGTACCCGTCGGCATCAACGTGATTCACAACGGTGGCGTCGTATGCCTGTCGATCGCTCTCGCCGCCAAAGCGCGCTTCATACGCGTCTGTATTCTCACCGGTGCGCGCGTGTGGGACACTGGAGAATTCGATCATGGATGCGCCGCCGAGCTGCTGCGCAAACGCAAGGAACTCGCCGCCGGCGATATTCATATTTTCGCCGACGTGGACAAGAAACACTCCGTCCCGTTTCCCGGCATCGATCTGGCGACGCACATCCAGTGGACCGAGTTCTACGGCGCGGACGCGTTGATCGTTTCTGGAAAATTCACGGGCAGCGCGCCGGACGTCGAGAAAGTCCGCGAAGCAAAACGCTTCGCTACGCGCCCCATCCTGATCGGCAGCGGCAGCAGCGCCGAGAACGCAGCCGCCCTTTTGCAGTACGCCGATGGAATCATCGTGGGAACGAGCCTGAAGAAAGATGGCGTGATGGAAAATGCCGTGGACGTACATCGCGTCAAGGCGCTGATGGACCGAGTGCAAGCCGAGCGCGAGCGCGCCGCGGCGCCGGCATCTTGAAGCTCCAGCGAAGCCCCATGCAACGCTCTCTGGAAATAAAATGTATGGGTTAACGAAGCGTTGGTACCGCATCATCCCATCGCCTTCCTATCTCACGCGGCGAATGCGGCAGGGCAAACAGCCTGCTCATTCAAAATCGGAGGAAAAGTGCCAGTGCCAGCAACCAGAAGCTACCAGATTGCAGTGATCCCGGGTGATGGGATCGGAACCGAGGTTGTGCCGCAGGGTATTCGTGTGCTGGAAGCTGCCGCCAAGCGCTTCGGATTTTCCTGTACGTGGCGGAATTTCGATTGGAGCTGCGAAGTCTATCGCCGCACGGGCCGCATGATGCCGGAAAACGGCCTGGATCAGTTGCGCCCCTTCGCTGCAATTTTTCTGGGCGCGGTCGGACATCCCGACGTCCCCGACCACATTTCGCTCTGGGGGCTGCTGATCCCCATTCGCCGCCGTTTCCGCCAGTACGTAAACCTCCGGCCCGTGCTATTGCTCGAGGGTTTGGATTCGCCGCTGAAAAATGTCCGGCCCGGCCAGATTGATATGGTGATCGTCCGCGAAAACAACGAAGGCGAATATTCCGAAATCGGCGGCAGGCTATACGCCGGCACGGACGACGAGCTGGCGATGCAGCAGTCCATCTTCACCCGCCGCGGCGTGGACCGCGTCCTGCGCTATGCGTTTCGCCTGGCCAGAACGCGCAAATCGCACGTAACTTCCGCCACGAAATCGAACGGCATCATTCACACCATGCCGTACTGGGACGAACGCTTTCACGTGATCGCGCAGGAATTTCCCGACGTCCGCACCGATCAATATCACATCGATATTTTGACCGCCCACTTTGTGCGCCATCCGGAATGGTTCGACGTGGTGGTCGGCTCCAATCTTTTCGGCGATATACTCTCGGATCTCGGCCCGGCAGTAGTGGGCTCGATCGGCATCGCGCCCTCGGCGAATCTGAATCCGGAGCGCGAATTTCCTTCCATGTTCGAGCCGGTGCACGGTTCGGCGCCGGACATTGCGGGGCAAGGCGTCGCCAACCCGATCGGGCAAATCTGGTCGGGCGCGATGATGTTGCGGCACCTCGGCGAAGAGGAGGCTGCGCAGGCTGTCGAGCAGGCTATTGCGCAGGTGCTGGCAAGCGCGAAGGTGCGCACGCCCGATATCGGCGGCAAATCCACCACCAGCGACATGGGCGAAGCCATCGAGCGCGAAGTCCTGGCAGCGCACAAACAAAACGCCTGACGATTTAGGAACAGCATCCGCCGTGTTAAAATGCGCCCGTGGGGCTGTAGCTCAGTTGGATAGAGCGACGCACTCCTAACGCGTAGGTCGTCGGTTCAATTCCGACCAGCCCCACCACGTTTTGTTTCTCGCCACGCGATTTATTTACCGCAGAAGTCTTACGCAAGGCAGGATTCGTCTTCACGAACTTCACGGCTTCCTGTTTTTCAACGCGCGTTTCAAATCTTCCACGGAAGGAAAAGATGTGGGCGCCGTCAGCGCCAATTCCGGCGGATTCTTCCCCTGTTGCATCGCGGCCACCAGCATCTCCAGCGCCAGCTTCGTATTCGGCGGGACCACCACGGTAGCCGCCAGCAAACCGCTGCGCACATATTGTTGTCCGGTAGCGATCAAGCCATCGCAACCCGTGAACGGAACGCCCATCCACTTTTCTCGCGCAGCTCCGTCGGAACTTTCCCGCATCGCTTTACGCGCGCCCATGGCCATCGAATCGTCCTGCGCGCCCACCAGATCCACGAACTGCTTCACGGACGTGGACAAGCGCATCCACGAACTCACCGCCTTGTAAGCGCTTTCCTCGGTCCACTGGCCTTTCAGCGTATTGATTTTGATGTTGGCAGGCTTGGTCTGTTGCATTCCGGTAGTGCGTTCTTTCGCGGCGGAGTTTTCTGAGGGACCCTGAATGTAGAGAACCGATCCTCCGCTGGGAAGCAGCGCCGCGAATTGCTGTCCCTGAATCCGCCCGATCTCCAGATGATCGGAGCTCACCGCGAAAGCGGGCGCGCGCCCGGAGCGGCGCAGTTCGGGCAGGTATTCCGCGTTGCGATTCAGCACCACCCAGCCAATTCCTGCCCCGGCAGCCGCGCGAGCCACCTGCGGCAACGCGGTCGCTCCCAGTGGTTCGAAAAGTATGGCATCAGGCCGCGCCCCCGCCGGCGATTGAATCGCTTGCAAGATTTGATCGCTCTGCTTGATCGCATCGTTGGCCGCGTACACCACTCGCAGGTCAAAACCCAGCCGTGTCGCCGTTTCCTTCGCGGCTGTGGCTTGTTCCTGCTGATAATCGTTGTCGTCGGTGGGCAGTGAAAGCAGGTAGGTCAGCTTGGGCATGGGTCGCCTTGGGTCCTTAATTCGTCCGTCCCGGAAAGAGTACATGGAAAACACCGGAGGGTGTTCAGCGAAGTCGTGGCGGAGTGCCGTGTCGTGACATGCTCGCACACGCCCGCGCGCCAGACGAATCGCGCGGAGTGCGCCCGCAACGGCCTAATTGAATCGCACGTATTCGAAATTCAGGGGCTGGCGATTAATGCCGCGAATCGGCGGCGCGATCCAATTGGCGAATTTCCCGGGTTCGATCACGCGCCCCGTCATCAGCGATTGCACGAATTTGTGATCTTCTCGACTGGGCATCCATTTATATTGATTGTTGTCCCACGCTTCTTTCGTTAGCACCTCGCCTTCGGGACTAATGAAATGCCCGGCGAAATTGCCGATCGCGCGATGGAATCCCTTGTGCGGCAGTGTCAAGCGGAAGGAAAGTCCAGCCTGCTCGATGATGTTGTTCCAGCGGTCCACGCCGCCTTGAATTTCCGCGATGTAGTCGTCACGCAGCCGTTCATTCAGCGCCGTCAATGCGGAAACGTGCCGCTTGATGATTTTGTTGCCGGAAACTTCCAGCACGGGATATTCCGCATTCTGCAGAACGTGGTCGTCCTCGATTTTCGTCTCCTCGTAACGCCCCTTCAGCCCGGTGGTGTAGTAGCTGGCGGCGTTGGAGGAAGCGTCGGAACCAAAGAGGTCAATCGTGACGCTGAAATGGAAATTCAAATATTTTTGCATCGTCGGCAAGTCAATCACGCCGAGCGCGCGCACGTCGCTGGCATTTTCAACCTTGTGTTCCTTCATCACTTCGCAGGTGCGCTGCAAAATGCGGCTGATGCCCGTCTCGCCGACGAACATATGGTGGGCTTCCTCGGTGAGCATGAACCGGCAGGTCCGCGCCAGGGGATCGAAGCCGGATTCGGCCAGCGCGCACAGCTGGAATTTTCCGTCGCGGTCGGTGAAGAAGGTGAACATATAAAACGCCAGCCAATCAGGCGTGGGCTCGTTGAACGCGCCGAGAATGCGCGGATTGTCCGCATCGCCCGAGCGACGTTCCAGCAGCGCTTCGGCTTCCTCGCGTCCATCGCGGCCGAAATAGCGGTGCAGCAAATACACCATGGCCCAGAGGTGCCGCCCCTCTTCCACATTCACCTGAAAAATATTTCGCAGATCGTATAAAGACGGGCAGCACATTCCCAGCAGCCGCTGCTGTTCCACCGATGCCGGCTCCGTATCGCCCTGCGTGACGATCACCCGCCGCAAAGTGGAGCGATATTCGCCGGGAACTTCCTGCCACGCCGGCTGGCCTTTGTGCACGCCGAAATTTACCTGGCGCGCCGCATCGCGCGGCTGCAGAAAAATTCCCCAGCGATATTCTGGCATGCGCACGTAGCCAAATTGCGCCCAGCCGTCAGGCTCGACGCTCGTTGCGGTGCGCAGATACACTTCGAGGGCGTGGCTTTCGCTCGGGCCCATGTCGTACCACCAGTTCATGTAAGCCGGCTGCCAGTGTTCCAACGCGCGCTGCAGCACGCGGTCCCTGCCCAAGTCCACGTTATTCGGGATTTTTTCCGTGTAATCGATCATGACGATCTCCTGAAAATGAAAAATGGCAAAAACTCGCGTAGCCGCGAATGAGCTTCACACTCGCTCCCAATTAAATTTCACCGGCGCGCCCGTGCCGTAAATCTTCAGCGCGCCGCTTTCACCAACGGCGTTCGGACGAATGAAAATCCAGTTTTGCCACGCGGACAGCCTGCCAAAAATGCGCGTCTCCGTGGTTTCCGTCGCGCCAAAGCGCAGATTCGCTTCCAGCCCCGTCAGCGCATCCGGCGAGAGCGCGATTCTGGATTCGATCGCCTGCCGCACCTCATCTTGCCAATCCAGATCGTCGGGCGCGGCGGTCACCAGGCCGAGCTCCACCGCGTCCTTCACCGGCAACGCTCGTCCCATCTGCTTGTGCAGAGTTGCCATTCGCGTCGCGTCCTGGTAAAAGCGCGCCGCCAAACGCGAAAGGTGATTCACCATCGGCAGCGGCCCGAAATTCATTTCCGAAAGCGCCATCGTCGCGCGCGCTTCGCCTTCCTGCGTGTCCAGCATGTAAACGCGATCCGCCGCCAGTGCCAGCTCCAGCAAAGCCCCGGCAAAACAGGAATTGGGCTCGACCAGCGCATAGATCGAACGTGAGGAAACATCCAGCCGTGCGAACGTGCGCCGCATCATGCCCAGGACCTCGCGCACAAACCAGTGGTTCTGATTGTTGAGAATGAATTTGTCAAAAGCCAGAACCGCATCGGGAATTCCGGCGGCTTTCACAATCCACAAGCCAAGTTCCGGCTCGCTGGTGCGCAAGCCGAGAATGGCGTCGTCCAGTTCACGAGCCATTTGCAGCGGCCACCAGCGAGCCCCTGCAGCCAGCGCGCTCTCGAGCGTAGGCGCCGCCGCGGATTGCGGGGCGCGGACGGTCAAAGTCACGGTGCGCGATTCGCGATTCACCTGCGCGTCCACAAATTCATAATGCCGCCCGGTGTCGTCGATGGTTCGCTGCAGTGGCGTGAGAGCCACGCCTTGCGCGTTCGTGGGACGGTCGCTGCGTTTCGCCAATTCTAGCGCGCGCTGCTTCGCGTACTCCGCGAATTGCTGCGTTTTCACCACTTCGTCCACCAGTCCCCAATCCTTCGCGCGCTGGCCCTTTACTCCATCCGCCGTGGTACAGAAAATATCAGCATGGTCACGGCGCACGCGGCGCTTGTCGGTGACGCGCGTGAGGCCGCCGGTACCAGGTAGAACACCCAGCAAGGGAACTTCGGGGAGGCTCACGGCGGAGGAACGATCGTCCACCAGAATAATTTCATCGCACGCCAGTGCCAGCTCGTAGCCGCCTCCGGCCGTGGTCCCGTTCAGCGCGGCAAGAAATTTCACCCCTGAGTGCGCGCTGGAATCCTCGATGCCATTGCGCGTTTCGTTCGTGAACTTGCAGAAATTCACTTTCCAGGCGTGTGAGGACAAGCCCAGCATATAGATGTTGGCGCCGGAGCAGAACACGCGGTTCTTCGCGCTGGTGAGCATCACAGAGTGAATCTCCGGATGCTCGAAGCGGATTCTCTGCAGCACATCGTGCAGCTCGATATCCACGCCCAGATCGTAGGAATTCAGCTTGAGCTTGTAGCCAGGACGCAAGCCGCCGTCCTCGTTCACGTCCATCGTCAGCGTGGCCACCGGGCCTTCATAGGCCACACGCCAATGCTTGTATTTTGCCGGCTCGGTCTGATAATCCACCGGCGCGGCTTTAATTTCTGAATCTTGCGCTGCGGTCACGTCCACGCCTGCCTCCTACCCGATTTCGGATTGCAATGCTTGCTTCAGTTTCAGAAAACTTTGCTCGACCGATTCGTCCGAAGTGTCCAGGTGCAGATCGGCCTTGCGGTAAAACGGTTCGCGCGCTTCCAGAATCCGGCGCAAGTCCTGCATTGCTTCATCGTTCTCGGCCATCGCGCGAAAATCGCCCTGCGCCATCACCCGCGCCATGTAGTCTTCCGGATTCGCTTTCACCCACACCGTGAAACAGCTTCCGAGCAGCCGGTCGTAGGTCTGCTTTTCGGAGACGACGCCTCCGCCGACGGAAAGAACCGCACGCGGGTAATCGCGCAGGATGCGCTCGAGCACGCGCTGTTCGATCCGGCGATACCCGCTTTGCCCGTAAAGCGAGAAAATTTCTGACAAATCCATCCCGGCTTCTTTGGCGATCTCGCGGTCCAGTTCGATGAAAGACGCCTTCATCGCTTGCGCCAGCCTCACTCCCAGAGTTGATTTCCCCGCTCCGCGCAGCCCAATCAATGCGATGCGCGCATGCCGGTCTTTCGCTGACGCGCCGAATTCCTGCACGAGGCGCTCCACAACGGCACTGAGTTGCTGAGCAGGAAGACGATCCAGGATGCTTTCTATCGAACGCCTCGCGTCGGAGTCGGGTCCTTCGGCGGTAAACAGGTCGGCCAGCGAGACATGCAGAGCGGTCGCGATGCGCCGCAGCAGAACGACCGAGACATTGCCGTCACCCAGTTCTAGCTGCGCCAAATGCCGCTCGGAGACGTCCGACTCCCGCGCCACCATCTTACGCGTCATGCCCCGGCGGCTGCGCAGCTCGCGGACCCTCATCCCCAGCAGGCGCAGGAAATTCTCGTCACTGGGATGCGCAGGAAGGGAAGGCAGGACCGCGCCGGACTGGGTCTCTTGGGTCATATAACAAGCACTCGCCTAACATGCACTATAATACATGCAATGAATGCTCTGTCAAACATTTCGCTCCAGAACAGGTAAAAGTCCGAAAGCCTCCGGCCGCGATCAAATTATCAGTTAACTGCACATACTAAATATCTTAGCTGAATACAAACCTCTGTTTAGGCGCGGAGGGCCTGGTTTCTACATGCAACATACTGCCAATCGAAATGTGGCCTACCTTGTCGCGTAACTGCCCGTCCGCGCAAGGGAATCGGCGGAGAAATGGTACGAACGGGCCATCGCCGCCACCTATGCCCATCGTGCTAAAGTTAGTCATGCGCGTCAGATGCCTCCATTGCGCCGCCCAAGTAGAACTTGACGACCGCCGCGTCAAAGGCCGCAAAATGGCCCAAATTCGCTGCTGGATGTGTGCGCAGAGCTCGGTTGTCGACCTGGTCCCTCCGGACCTGAAATCCTCAACGATTGCCACCGACGCACTCGCGCCGCAGGATCGTCCCTCCGCCGCCACGCGCCTCGAGCAATCCGACAGTGCCAGGGTCGCGACGCTGGACCTGCCGCCGGGAAAATCAATCGCGATTTCGGTGGTTGCGGGACCTTCGCAGGGTCTGGAGCGCGGGTTAACCATGCCCTTGGTGACCATCGGACGGTTGCGCGGGGGAGCCGATTTCGAACTTGACGACCAAATGATTTCGCGACTGCACTGCGCCGTAGAAGTAAAGAACGACGCAGTTTACCTGCGCGACCTCCGCTCGACCAACGGCACCTACGTAGCCGATAAGCGCGTCCTTGCCACACAGATCGATGATGCCACCGAGTTCCGAATTGGAACTTCCACCTTGCGCGTCAGCATCCGCTCCCACCAATAGTCCTCCGGGCGTTGAAAGTTTAGCCCTGTGTCGCGCCACGCACTGCGGTATGCTCTTTGCCTATAAATCTAAAGCCGGTTAGAGCCGCATGCGCTCGTTTTGCCGGTGGTCAAATCCGCGGGGGAGCAGGTGAGTGGTGCAAAGCGCGATCGCAAAATCGGCATGGGCAGCAACATCAGCAGACGCGATTTCCTCAACGGCTTCGGCATCGCAGTAGGCGGATCCTTAATACTTCCCGACGCGAAATGGTTCGAACGCTTTGGCCTTCCGCAATCGCCCCTGTCTCCTGATCAGTCCGCCGCCTACTATCCCCCCGCGCTCGCAGGCATGCGCGGCACAACCGACGCGGTGATGGAAGCAGGCCACGCCCTGCGCGACGGCAACACCTGGAACACGCCCGCCCCCGATTCCGAGTCGTACGACCTGATCGTCGTAGGCGGCGGCATCAGCGGCCTTTCCGCGGCATATTTCTTCCGCAAGCTCGCCGGACCGCAAGCCAGGATTCTGATCCTGGAAAATCACGACGATTTCGGCGGTCATGCCCGGCGCAACGAGTTTCAGACCAGCCAGCGCATGATCCTCGGCTACGGCGGCACGCAATCCATCGCCGGCCCGAAAATTTACAGCAAGCAGTCCAAGCAGCTCTTCGCGGAGCTGGGCATAGATGTCGAGCGGTTCTACCAGTATTACGACCGGAATTTCGAGAAATCGCATGGCCTCGAGCGCAGCACGTTTTTCGACAAGAAAACATTCGGCGAAGACAAGCTTGTCACCGGCACCGGTCAACCTAGCTGGCCGGCATTTCTCGCGAAGACGCCACTGGTCCCGCAAGTTCAGAAAGATCTGGCGCGCCTGCACACGGAAAAAGTTGACTATCTGCCCGGTCTGTCTTCCTGGGACAAGAAAGTCCTCCTCGCAAAAACCAGCTACAAAGATTATCTGCTGCACTACGTGAAGATCAGCCCTGAAGCGATTCCATTTCTGCAGACTGAGACCTACGGCCTCTACGGCGTCGGCATTGACGCAGTGCCAGCCGGCGATCTCGCCGGCCTCGGCTATCCCGGATTTGCTGGCATGGATCTTTCCGGCCCGCCGGGACCCGGCCTCGGCGCCGAAATCACCAAGCAAGATGAAGACGAGCCATACATTTTTCATTTTCCCGATGGCAACGCTTCCGTCGCGCGCTTGCTGGTGCGTTCGCTGATACCAGCGTCGGCGCCGGGCCACACGATGGAAGATATCGTCACCGCCAAGCTCGATTACGCGACGCTCGATGATCCCACCTCTCCCGTGCGGGTACGGCTGAACAGCACCGTAATCCTCGCGCGCAATATCGGGGACCCCACCGCCCCGAAAGAAGTCGAAATCACTTATGTGCGCGACGGCCGCGCCCGCAGTGTGCGCGGTGCCACCTGCGTCCTGGCGTGCTGGAACATGGTGATTCCATACCTCTGTCCGGATCTTCCGGACCAGCAAAAGGACGCGCTGGCCTACGGCGTGAAAATTCCGCTGGTCTACAGCAACGTACTGATCCGCAATTGGCAATCGTTCAAAAGACGAGGAGTGAGCGCGGTACGCTGCCCGGGAAGTTATTTCGAAACCGTCACGCTGGATTTCCCAGTCAGCATGGGAGATTACCACTACCCAAGCAATCCCGCCGAGCCTTGCGTCCTGCACCTCGAAAGAGTTCCGTGCAAAGCTGGTTTGCCCGCGCGCGAACAGCAAAAGGCCGGCCGCCGCGAGCTTCTGAACACCAGCTTCGCGACGTTCGAGCGAAATATTCGCGAGCAGCTCGGCGCGATGCTCGGTCCCGGAGGTTTCGATCCGGCCGCGGATATTCAGGCCATCACGGTAAATCGCTGGCCGCATGGCTACGCCTACGAATACAATTCCTTGTACGATCCTGATTGGCCCGAGGATCAGCAGCCCTGCGTCATCGGCCGCCAGCCCTTGGGGCGCATCTCAATTGCAAATTCCGATGCGGAGGCCTTTGCCTACACCAACGCAGCCATCGATCAGGCTTATCGCGCGGTCAACGAGGTCGCGCGGTTCCATCACGCCGCAGGCGCGTCAAGCGGCCGCCCGTAAGGTGATATATTCATGAAGAAATAAAGCGCCGCGCGTTCATCGGCCGGCGCTGCGCCGGGATTTGAACCACTTGAGCGAAAAACAAACAGTCCGCCTGCTCGATCCCCTATTCACCACGGATTCCATGCGTGAAATCTTCTCGGATCGTCGCCGGTTGCAGGGCATGCTCGATTTTGAAGCCGCGCTGGCGCGAGCACTGGCGCGCGCGGGTGTCGCTCCCGATGCTTCCGTCGCGCCCATCGTCGCGCAATGCAGTGCGGATCGATTTGCGATGGATGTGCTGGCCCGCGAAGCAGCCCTCGCCGGAAATTTAGCGATTCCGCTGGTGAAGGCGCTCACCGCGGCCGTCGCGAAATCCGACGCGCAAGCTGCCGGCTTCGTTCACTGGGGCGCCACCAGTCAGGACGCGATTGATACCGGCCTCGTCCTGCAATTGCGCGAAGCTCTCGATTTGCTGCAGCGCGAACTTGCGCAATTTTCGAGCCCACTCGCGCGCGTCGCCGAAAAGCATCAATCCACGCTGCTCGCCGGCCGCACATGGCTGCAACAAGCGAGCCCCGTGACGCTCGGCCTGAAAGTCGCCGGCTGGCTGGACGCAATTCATCGCCACCAGGCGCGACTCGCAAACGCGCGCAGGGAAGTTTCGACACTGCAATTCGGCGGCGCGGTTGGCACTCTCGCCGCACTCGGCGACAAAAGCCCGGCCGTGGCCGCCGCACTGGCTTCCGAATTGAAATTGCAGCTACCCAGCATTCCCTGGCACACGCATCGCGATCGTTTCGCGGAAGTCGCCACAAGGTTGGGCCTGCTGGTAGGGACAATGGGAAAAATCGCGCGTGACATTTCGCTGCTCGCGCAAACCGAAGTCGGAGAAGTTCTCGAGCCTGCGGAATCCGGCCGCGGCGGCTCCTCCACTCTGCCGCACAAACGCAATCCGGTCGGCTCCGCGGTCGTCCTCGCTGCCGCGATTCGCGTTCCCGCGCTGGTTTCCGTGCTGCTCACCGCGATGGTGCAAGAACAGGAACGTGGCCTGGGTGGTTGGCACGCCGAATGGGAAACGCTGCCGGAGATTTTTCTGCTCGCTGCCGGCGCGCTGGCTCATCTCACGCACGTGGTCGACGGCCTGGAAGTGTTCGAAGAACACATGACGCACAATCTTGGCGCGACGCACGGCCTGATCCTTAGTGAAGCCGTGGCGATTGCACTGGCGAAGCACATCGGGCGCTCGCCCGCGCATCAACTCGTCGAGCGTGCCGCGCACCGCGCGCTCCAATCCGGCCGTCCGCTGCGCGATCTGCTGCTGGAAGACCAGGAAGTGCGCGCGCGTCTTTCTTCCGCGGAAATTGATGGCTTGCTGGATCCACGGAACTACACGGGCTCGGCCGCATCCATGATTCAGCAAGTACTGGCTGACGAAAAGAAGAACCGATAAATTATTGCTCGCGTATTTGTCGACATGACCTATACCGAAATTCATGGCGCGCGATTGCATTGCCGGCTGGACGGCGCGGCGGGCGCTCCCGTCGTGGTGTTTTCCAATTCGCTCGGCACCAATCTCGCGATGTGGGACGCGCAAGTCCCCGCACTCGCAGAGAAGTTTCGCGTCCTGCGCTACGATTCGCGAGGGCACGGCCTCTCGGACGTCACTCCCGGGCCGTATACGATCGAAGGTCTAGCCCGCGACGTCGTCAGCTTGCTCGACGCGCTGCAAATTTCCACCGCGCATTATTGCGGCCTGTCGGTTGGCGGATTGATCGGCCAGTGGCTCGGCATTCATGCGTCGAAACGCTTCCAGAGTTTGACGCTTTGCAACACCGCGGCGCGCATCGGCACGACGGACGCCTGGAACACGCGCATAGCGGCCGTCCGCGAAGGTGGCATGACGGCCATCGCGAACGGTGTAATCGCCCGTTGGTTCACCGAAGATTTCGCAAAGCGCGCGCCCGCCGCGGTCGAGGCCACACGCCAAATGCTGCTGCACTCGCCGCCAGAGGGATACGCTGCGACGGGCGCCGCATTGCGGGACGAAGATCTGCGCGCAGCAGTTTCGCGCGTGAGTTTGCCGACGCTGGTGATTTCCGGCACTCGAGACGCAGCAACGACGACCGCTGACGGCCGATTTATCGCGGAAAAAATCCCGGGGGCGCAATACGTCGAACTGGACGCCGCGCACCTTTCGAATATTGAAGCAGCCGAGCCGTTCACAGCCGCGCTGCTGAAATTCCTCGGGCAACAGGAGGCGAAGTAATGGACGAGCGTGAGCGTCATGCTGCGGGAATGAAAGTGCGCCGCGCAGTTTTGGGCGACGAGCATGTGGACGAGGCGGAAGCAGCCAAGGGTTCCTTCAGCGAGCCGTTTCAGGATTTGATCACGCGCTATGCCTGGGGCGAAATCTGGTCGCGCCCCGGTCTTTCGCGCCACACGCGCAGCCTGCTGACGCTTTCGATGCTGATCGCGCTCAACCGCGGCGATGAATTCCGCATGCACGTGCGCGCCGCGCTGCATAATAAAGTCACGCGCGAGGAAATTCAGGAAGTGCTGCTGCAGAGCGCCATCTATTGCGGCGTCCCGGCGGCCAACGCGGCATTCCATCTGGCGCAGGAAGTTTTTGCGGAGATTGATGCCGGGCGTTGATGCGATATTGACGTGCAGCGCTTGATTCCGCATTGCGAGATTTCCAGTGCCGCCAATTTCAGGAGGAATCATAAATGCCGATCGAAAAAGTTGCAGTCGTAGGGTGCGGCCTGATGGGTTCAGGAATCGCGCAAGTAGCGGCTCAGTCGGGTTGCCAGGTCACGGTCCGCGAGGTCTCCCAGCCTCTCCTCGATAAAGGTTTGCAATCCATCGAGAAAAATCTGCAGCGCCTGGTGGACAAGGGCACGCTCGCTGCCGCCGAGCGCGATCAGGTTCGCGCGCGTCTGCGCGGCACCACGAATCTGGAAGATCTGAAAGACTCAGACCTGGTCATCGAAGCGATCATCGAGCAGCTACCGGCAAAACGCGAGCTGTGGACCGCGCTCGATAAGATTTGCCCCAAGCCCACCATTTTTGCCAGCAACACTTCGTCGCTTTCCATCACCGAAATGGCCATGTTCACGCAGCGTCCAGACCGTTTCCTCGGACTGCACTTTTTCAATCCCGTCCCGGTAATGAAATTGGTGGAAGTAATCCGCACCATCGCTACCGACCCCAAAGTAGATGAAGCCGCGGTCGCCCTCGCCGCCCGCTTCGGCAAGACGCCCGTGCGCACCACCGATCGCACCGGCTTCATCGTCAACCGCCTGCTCGTCCCCTACCTGCTCGATGCCGTGCGGGCGCTCGAAGAAGGCGTCGGCTCCATCGAGGACATCGATAACTCCATGAAGCTCGGCTGCGGCCATCCGATGGGTCCGCTCACGCTGCTCGATTTCGTCGGACACGACACCACCTATTACATCGCGAATATCATGTTCGATGAGTTCAAGGATAGACGCTTCGCGCCTCCGCCGCTGCTGAAGCGCATGGTCGCGATGGGATGGAATGGCCGCAAAGCCGGCCGCGGATTTTACGACTACAGCGACCCTGCAAAACCGAAGCCGCTGCAATTCACGTAGCAACTGTCCTGCTCTTGGCGCGTGAAAGTTTTAATACTTCGCTTGGCCTTCTCGTGCTGTGTCGCCGGGTTGGGAAAGCCGCTCGATCACTTGCGCAGGCAGCGGACGCGATTTCATGCGCTCGGGATTCGCGGGATCGGTGCCGGCCCACACGCGCGTTTCAAATCCTTCTACCGCCAGCGCGCCGGCCTTGAAGAATTGATGCCGGATGATGAAGCTGCTGCGGCGAAATTCCGTCACCGTGGATTCCGTCAGCAGTTCGTCACCGAATGTCGAAGGCAGCAGAAACCGTACGCGCACATCCACCAGAGGAACTCCCAAAATCGCATGGGCGCGGAACAAAGCGCGCGTAGGCATCCCGGCATTGGTAAAAAGCGCGGTCGTGCAATCGTCAAACCACGCCAGGTACTGCGGATAAAACACGATTCCCGCCGGGTCGCAATGTCCCCATTCGACCAGCAGATGCTTCTTGCTTACGAACATCGCCTAACGCCCCCGAGACGAACAGCGCAGCTGCGCGCGAAAATCCAGTCCCACAAAAATCGTCCGCATGCAACGTCGCATGGTAACACCCGCGTCCGCGACCCTCCAACTATTTGCCTCACTTCACGATATCGTTCCGCGACGCGCACTGCTTCTGCTATCGTTGCAGCGAAACGGCTCGAGGTTAGACGATATGCGCACGCAGGTTGGCATCATCGGAGCCGGGCCCGCAGGCCTGGTGCTCTCGCACTTACTTCATCTCCACGGCATCGAATCCGTCGTTCTCGAAAATCGCAGCCGCCAGTATGTGCAAGAACGCGTGCGTGCCGGTGTTCTCGAACAAGGCACGGTAGATCTGCTGAAAGAAACTGGCGTGGGCGAACGCCTGCAGCGCGAAGGCCTGGTGCACTACGGAGTCAATCTGCGTTTCGGCCGCCGCACGCATCGCATCGATTTCGCGGACCTCACCGGCGGAAAAGCGGTCACCATCTACGCGCAACACGAAGTGGTAAAAGATCTAACCGACGCCAGGCTCGCCGCCGGCGGCCAGGTTCACTTTGAAGTAGCCGACACCAGCATCCACAATTTCGATAACTCGAATCGGACTTCCAAACCCGCGATCCGCTTTCGCAAAGATGGCGAACCGCTGGAACTCGTTTGCGATTTCGTCGCCGGTTGCGACGGTTATCATGGCATCTGCCGCCCGTCGCTGCCCGAAGGCATTCTCACCACTTTCGATCGCGTGTATCCGTTCGGCTGGCTGGGGATTCTCGCCGAAGCGCCGCCGTCTTCCGAAGAGCTCATCTACGCTTACCACGAACGCGGTTTCGCGCTGCTCAGCATGCGTTCGCCGCACATCGGCCGCCTTTATCTCCAGTGCCGTCCCGACGAGGACATTCTGAATTGGCCCGACGCTAAAATCTGGCAGGAACTGCAAGTCCGGCTGGCGGCCGAAGAAAAATGGAAGCTGGTAGAAGGCCCCGTGCTGCAAAAAGGCGTCACCGGCATGCGCAGCTTCGTCGTCGAGCCGATGCAGTACGGCAACCTGTTCCTCGCCGGCGACGCCGCGCACATCGTGCCTCCCACCGGAGCGAAAGGCCTGAACCTCGCCGTCGCCGACGTGCGCATCCTGGCCCGCGCCCTGGCGGACTTTTACTCGACCGGCCGCCGCGACTTGCTCCATGCTTATTCCGAAACCTGCTTGCGCCGCGTGTGGAAAGTGCAACGCTTCTCCTGGTGGATGACCTCCATGCTGCATCGCTTCGACAACGAGAACGCTTTCGACCACCGCCGCCAGCTCGCCGAGCTGGATTACCTCACCAGCTCACGCGCCGCGGCGCAATCGCTCGCGGAAAATTACGTAGGTCTGCCGCTCGAATAAATCCTGTGGTGCGTCCGCTGTCGTGTTTGGTTTCGGCACACTTCCTTCACTCTGACGTTGGTACTAGCCGATTGAGAGTACCGGCCTATCGCTGACGTCGCTGCTGAAAGCTATCCTGTCCAAGTTGCAAGCAAGCAAACGCAACTCAGTAGCGCCGCAGCGGGGTAGGTCAAACGGGGGTTTCGATGCAATCTGGGGGAGTCCGCAGCATCATTCGGGGCCTGATCGCAGCCGGCACCATTCTCGTCGCCAGCCAGGCGGCGCAAGCACAGCAACCCTTTTATCTGCAGATACATATGGGCGAAAACGGGCCGGACCCTATCGCTTTCATGGGCCCTCATTACTACATCCATCAGGCCGCTGGCGCAAGCCTGAGCACTCCGCCAACGACGGCTTTCACTCCACCGCAAATGCGCCATGCCTACGGTTTTGATCTGATCACCAACCAGGGCGCTGGCCAGACAATCGCGCTCGTCGACGCTTACGACGATGCGAACGCGGCAAGCGACCTCACCGTTTTCAGCAAACAATTCAACCTCCCGGCCTGCACCACCAGCAGCGGGTGCTTCCGCCAGCTTTACTCCAGTGGACGCAAGCCTGCCGCCAATGCGAACTGGGCCGTCGAAATTGCGCTGGATATCGAGTGGGCCCACGCCATCGCGCCGCAAGCCAAGATTATGCTGGTCGAAGCGCCTTCGAACAACCTGAGCGACTTGCTCGCGGGCGTAGATTTCGCGGTGCGCAACGGCGCATCGGTCGTTTCGATGAGCTGGGCGTCCGCGGAATTTTCCGGTGAGCGCAGTCTGGACAATCACTTTGTAGCCACGGGCGTCACCTTCCTTGCTGCTTCCGGGGATAATGGCAGCGGCGTGAACTATCCCGCGGCGTCGCCGGAGGTGATCGCGGTGGGCGGCACTTCTCTCACGCTGGATAAAGCGGGAAACTACAGCAGCGAATCAGCGTGGAGCGGCAGCGGCGGCGGCCTCAGCAAGTACGAGTATGAGCCGCTCCCCCAGGCGCAGTTTCCAATCGCGGACGACCTGCACGGAACCCGCGGCGTGCCGGACGTTTCCTACAACGCTAATCCCGGAACCGGTTACGCCGTTTATGATTCCGTCGGAGTCAGCGGCTACAGCGGCTGGTTCCAGGTAGGAGGCACCAGCGCCGCGGCACCGCAGTGGGCGGCACTGATCGCTATCACCAATTCACAGCGCGTTGCTGCCCGCAAAGCAAACCTGAGCTCAACCGGCACCTCCGTGTACGCGGTTGGAAAGTCGAGCCTGAGCACCAATTTCCACGCGGTCACCACGGGCACCAATGGTTCCTGCGGCACGATATGCGATGCCTCCGCCGGATACGATTACGTCACCGGTCTTGGCACGCCGCAATCCAAGGTGTTGATCCCAGCCTTGGCCGCCCGACCGTAATCGTTCCGCCTCAGTTTCGGATGCGAGCCGCCCAGATCCCTTCTCGGCGGCTCGCTTTTCGATTTCCGCACGTTCCCTCCGCATTGTCTTACAAATCTCCTTCCCCACTCCCCGCTCTTTTTGCTTGCGAAACACCCTCGCCTTGCGGCCCTCTCGGAATTCGCCGCAGTAGTGTATAGTTTTTTCAGGCGCGGCCATTCCAAAAGCCACATTTGCTACAGGCCACATCGTTTCGCCTCGCCACAGGTCTATCCCAAATGAAGCCACATTTGCAGGTCATGAAATTCGGCGGCACATCGGTGGGCGACGCTTCCTGCATCGCGCGCGTCGCCGAAATTGTCGCGCAAGCTTCGCGCGTAGGCCCGCTCGTGGTGGTCGTCTCGGCCATGAGTGGCGTCACGAACCGCCTGATCGAAGCCGCTACGTGTTCGGAAACTGGAGATCGCGAGCGAGCCACCGAATTGCTGGAAGCTTTGCGCGAACAGCATTTCGAAGCACTGAAAATTCTGATTCAGAATCCGGAAACACGAAATTTAATCGCGCTGGGCATCGAGGAACTTCTCCGCGAAGCGCACCGCCTGTGCCAAGGCACCGCGCTCATCCACGAACTCACCGTGCGCACACTGGATTCCGTTTCCAGCCTCGGCGAACGCCTCTCCGCGCCTCTGGTTGCAGGAGCGTTGAGTGAACGCGGCGTCCCCAGCGAAGCCGTCGAAGCCACGGAATTGATTGTCACCGATTCCTATCACGGCGCCTCCGAACCTCTGATGGAGCCCACGCAAATCCGTTGCGAGGCTCGCCTGCGCCCGCTGCTGCAGCAAGCGATCGTTCCGGTAGTCACTGGATTTATCGGCGCGACTGCCGAAGGCGTGCTCACCACGCTCGGCCGCGGTGGCTCGGACTACTCCGCAACCATTTTAGGCGGCGCGCTCGGAGCGGATGAAGTGATTATCTGGACTGACGTGAACGGCGTACTGACCGCCGATCCGCGTCTGGTCCCCGGTGCGCGCACGATCCCGGAAATTTCCTATCGCGAGGCCGCGGAACTCGCGCATTTCGGCGCGAAGGTGCTGCATCCCAAGACGCTGCGCGCCGTCACCCAATCCGGCATCCCCGTATGGATTCGCAACACCTTCGAGCCGGAACACCCCGGTACAAAAATCACGCCGCAGGGCCGCAAATCCAGCGCCGGAGTGAAAGCGCTCACCGCCATTCGCGATGTTTCGCTGATCGCCGTCGGAGGCCCGGGAATTGTCGGCCTGCCCGACGTGGTCGGCCGCACATTTTCCACGACGTCCAATGTGCGCGCGAACGTGCTGCTGATTTCGCAGTCCTCGTCGCAGAACGATATTTGCTTCATCGTTTTTTCCTCCGACGCCAAACGCACCGTGGACGCGCTGCGCCAGCAATTCGCCCAGGACCTGATGCATCAGAAAGTCGAGCACATCACGCTGGATCCCAACATCGCCATCGTCGCTGTGGTCGGCGAAAATATGCGCGGCACCGTGGGGATGGCCGGGCGCACCTTCAGCGTGCTGGGCCGCGAAAACATAAATATAATCGCGATTGCCCAAGGCTCGTCGGAAACCAATATTTCGTTTGTGGTGTCCAGCCAGGACATGAAGAGAGCGCTGCTGGCCGTGCATCAGGAGTTTGCGCTGGACACGCGCAATGCACAGGAAACCTCGTCCGCCTCAAAATGAGCGACGCCATCGCAAAAACGGCGCAGCAGGCCGGCACATCGGCGGTGCAACGTTGCATCGTGCCTGCATGCGCCGCTCTGTTTGCGATACGCCAACCGATTTACGTGTGCCCTCGTTGCGGTGGGCCACTGGAAATCGAAATCCCGCTCGAACCGCTGCAAGCTGTCGCCGATCTTCGCGAGCGCTGGCGCGCGCGCGCGGCGTCGCACGATCCACGCGACCGCAGCGGCGTGTGGCGTTACCGCGAACTGCTGCCGTTTGACGATGACGCACCCGTCGTCACGCTCTTTGAAGGCAACACGCCGCTGTACGACGCTCCGCGCGCCGCGAAATACGCAGGACTCGCCGCGCTGCGCCTGAAACACCAGGGCTGCAATCCCACTGCGTCTTTCAAAGACACGGGCATGACGACGGCCGTCACGCAGGCGAAATTGCTCGGCGCGCGCACCGTGGTTTGCGCCAGTACCGGCAACACCGCCGCAAGCCTCGCCGCCTTTGCCGCACGCGCGGAACTGCAATGCGCGATTTTGCTGCCGCAGGGCCAAATCAGCCCGGCAAAGCTCGCGCAAAGCATGGATTACGGCGCCGTCGTTTGCGAGATCGCCGGAAATTTCGACGATTGCATGAGATTGATCTCAGAACTTGCCGATGTGCCCTCGATTTACATTGCGAATTCCGTCAATCCTTTTCGCATCGAAGGGCAGAAGACCGTGGCCTTCGAGCTTCTCGAGCAGTGCGGCTGGCGCGTGCCGGATCACTTGGTCGTTCCGGGCGGAAACATGGGGAATAGTGCGGCGCTCGGAAAGGGTTTCGACGAAATGCGGCGCCTGGGTTTGATCGATCGCTTGCCGAAGATCAGCATCGTTCAAGCCGAAGGCTCGGCGCCCCTCGCGCATTTGTTTGCTGGCCTGAAATCATCAGAAATCGCCGCAGACGCAGCGTTTCCGGACGAAATCGCGCCGGTCGCGAATCCGCGCACGCTCGCCACCGCCATAAAAATTGGCGCTCCCGTCTCCTGGAAGAAAGCGCTGCGCGCGGTCCTGCGTACGCGCGGCAGCATTATCACCGTCAGCGAACCAGAAATCGCCGACGCCAAAGCCATCATCGGCCGCGACGGTATCGGCTGCGAGCCGGCGTCGGCAACGACGGTGGCGGGCATCCGGAAACTGGTCTCTGCCGGAAAAATTCGCGCGGACGAATCGGTGGTCGCGGTTTTGACCGGACATGTCCTGAAAGATCCCGACTACGCGAGCCACTATCATCGCGGCACGTTATCGTTCGAGTCCCTGACCGCTGAAGGAGCAGCAAAGTCCGTGCCAATTGTCGGCGCGTTTCGCAACGCTCCCGAAAAAGTTGCCGCAAGCAAGGCCGCCATTTTGAAAAGTCTGGAGAGCCGCCGCTAGAGCAGGGGACTGCATCAGGAAGTACGTACTACCGTTGCAGAAATTCCCGGCGATGGCACTAGCATCGATGAAAAAGTCCAAGCCCTGTTCCTACGAAGTGCGAGTCCCCGCATCCAGCGCCAATCTGGGCGCGGGCTTCGATTGCTTTGGCCTGGCACTGGAGCTGTTTCTCACCGTGCGAGCCACAGTGCACTCCGACCCGGGCGCTCGCAGCGAAGCGCGCAGCAGCGGCGTTGACGGCAGCGCAGCACTACCCAGCGCGCCGGAAGAAAATCTGATCCTGCGGGCTATGCGGCATGCGGCGGAGCGCCACGGCTTGCGTTTGCCGCCCGTTCGGCTGGCCGTGCGGAACCGAATCCCAATCGCCGGAGGCTTGGGGAGCAGCGCCGCAGCCATCGTCGCCGGCATCGCGTTGGGTTTTGCCGTGTGCGGGAAAAAGTTGACGCAAGAAAACGCTCTGCGGCTCGCCGCCGAAATGGAACACCACGCCGACAACGTGGGAGCGGCGCTGCGCGGAGGCTTGGTCGTCTCCTTCGTGGGCGCGGATGGTAACGTCGTCGCACTGCGCAAAAAATGGCCGAAGCAAATCCGTGTCGTCGCCGTCACGCCAAAAATGACTTTGCAGACAGCCGCTTCACGCGCGGCCTTGCCACAGGCCGTTGAACACGCTGCTGCGGTGCACAATCTGCAACGCTCCGCTCTGTTTCTTGCGGCCCTGGACGACAAACGCTACGACGTGCTTTGGGACGCCATGCAGGATCGCCTGCATCAATCCTTTCGCCAGGCGCTGATCCCCGGACTCGCCGAAGTTCTGGCGATTCCGCGCATGCCCGGCCTGCTAGGCGTCGCTCTCAGCGGCGCCGGTCCCACCGTGATCGCACTCGCCAGCAAGAATTTCGCGCAAATCGGCAGAGCGATCGCGGGTCACTTCGAACGAAAAGGCCTATCCGCGACGGTCCGCAATCTGGCTGTGGCTCAAGAGGGAATTCGCGTAGCCGGAAAGCCCCTCGCGAAAAACTAGCTGCGCCGTTTGGAAGCGCATCCCGGCGCGAGGCGAGATCACTTCACAAACGTCAAACCGTGCGGCACAAAATGCGGAAACACGTAAGCGTAGAGCATCACAATCACGCCCACGATCGAACCCAGCGCGATCGAATGCCAAAACACAAATCGGAAGATAATTCCTTCGTTGCCCACTTGCTCCGTCGCTGACGTGGCAATGGTGATGGATTGCGCGTCCACCATTTTCCCCATCACGCCGCCCGCGCTATTCGCCGCGCACATCAAAATTGGATCAATTCCCAATTGCTGTGAAGTGATCCGCTGCAAACTGCCGAACAGCGCGTTCGAAGAAGTATCGCTCCCGGTCAACGCCACGCCCAGCCAACCGAGAAACGTTCCGAAAAACGGATAGAGCCATCCCGTTCGCGTGAACGCAAGGCCCAGCACCGCATCCAGCCCGGAGTAGCGCGTCACGTATCCCAGCCCCAGCATGAAGGAAATCGCGATCATCGCCAATCGCATGCGCACCAGCGTGCGCCAAAATATTTTCATCAATCGTAACGGACTCACGCCGAGCAGCAACCCGGAAACAATCGCAGCCAAAAAGCAGCCGCTACCCGTCGCCGACAGCCAATTGAAATCGTAGCGCGCCGCTTCCGGAGTGGGTTTGGTCACGACCGGCGCCGCGCGCGTGATGGCGTTGTGCAGATAAGGCCAATTCCATCCGGGAGCGCCCGGCCGCACCTTGCCGTCTGCCTGCACTACAATAAACGCGGGCGTCGTTGCCTTGTTGATCGCCAGTTTCACCGAGGGCAGCCCCCACGTCAGCACGAATAGCGACAAAACCGCGAACGGCATCCACGCCTTCGCAACCGTGCCGGCGGGGTATTTGCGCGGCGCCACGTATCCATCGAACTCCTTGGCCTTCCACTCACCACCCATGTCGTCCGCAAGTTTTCCTTCCACAGCCGCCGGTTTCGCCCGCTCGCGGTCATAATCGAAGCGCCAGATTTTTTTCGGCTTCCAAAAATGCAGGAAAATAATGGTGCACAGAATGGAGACCACGCCAGCCATGATGTCGACCAGATTGCTGTCGCGGTAGTTCGACCACACATATTGGGTCGCCGCGAATGAAATCCCCACCACCAGAATCGCGGGCAACACTTCAAGAGTTTCCGACCAACTCACCATCGTGCGCACCAGCCAGAACGGTACGATCACTGCCGTAAACGGCAGAATGCGCCCGATCATCGCGCTCAAATCCGATTCCGGCAAACCCGAAACCGCCGCCAGCGCGTGCACCGGAGTTCCAATCGCACCCCACGCCACCGGCGCGGTGTTCGCGATCAAATTCAACGCTGCGGCGTGAAACGGCCGGAAGCCCAGCCCGATCATGAAAGCGCCCGCGATCGCCACGGGCGCTCCAAAACCCGCTGCTCCTTCGATGAACGCGCCGAAGCAAAACGCCACTAGCAGAACTTGCAGCCGGCGATCCGGCGTGATCCCCGCGATCGATTCCTTCATGATCTCGAACTGGCCCGTCTCCACCGAAATATCGTAGAGATACACAGCCGCCAGCACGATCCAGGCAATTTTCAGAATCCCGTAGGCCACGCCGTAAGCAAACGCCGATGCCGCCAGCAGCGCCGGCATTTTGAAAACTAAAGTCGCCAGCAGCACCGCCGTAAACGCGGCGGCAATCGCGCACCAATGCGGCTTCACTTTCAGGCCGGCCAGCAATGTGAACAGAACCAGGATTGGAAGCGCTGCGATCAGCGTCGACACCCACCAGATCCCGGCGGGATCGTAAACCTGCGTCCAACTCATACCAGCCCCCTTGCAGCAGCACGGGATTGTTACCAGAGCCGACTTTGTGGACGTTGCATATCCCGCCACAGAAATTTTGTCAAGAAATGGAATTACACAATGGAGCGATAGAGCGTGCGAGGCAAAAAGTACGGAAGGTTAGGCTCGAGCCCTTCTGCGCAGCAGCCCAACGCATGCCCCACCTGCGATGAGCATCAGAAAATCAGAAGATTCCGGAGTGCTGATTGGTGGAGGAGGCGGTGGTGGTGGCGGGGAAACGAGCGGCGGTGGCAGCGGACCCGAAGGGATTCCCGGAGAAGATGGTGTGCCGCCGATTGGGAAAAGTGGCGGAATAATCGGTACGAAGATGGATCCAGGAGCTTGCTGCGGCAGGACAATCGCGGTCGTAGGCGGCACGACAAGCGGCAATTCAGGCGCAGACTCCGCAGCAGGCAGCAATCCGCCATCCGCCGGAACTTCCATTGCTTCCGGGGAAGGCTCGCTGTTCAGCACCGGCGCCACCGGAGCTTCGGAAATGCGGTTTCCGCAGCGGGTTCTGGCCATGTGCTCGCCGTCGGTTAACACCGTTTCGCCCGCGGGCAGATTCAGCCTGTTCTTCGTCCAGAAAATCCGGCTGCCAACGCGATAGGAGACGAACACCGCGCGCGCTTGGTTCAACCGTGCTACGCGCACTGCGCGCAGATCGAAATCCGAATAGTGCTGCGCCACGACTTCGTCGTGCACGACGGCGTTCCGCAGCTCGGCCGAATTCCTCACGCCGCCGGGAATCACGGAGTACGGGTAGAGGGTGCGGTCTGTCTTGGCTAGTTCCGGATTTGGCGCGAACCAATTGCTGTCGGCAGGAGCTTGTTTCGATGCCGCGGAGACATTCCCATCGCTAGAAGTACGATGTCCACGCCCACAGTGATACGGAAGTACGACCGATACGAGTACGCTTTGCACGAGCAGAAACGCTAATGCCCCCAGGCGACGGCGATCAATTTTTCCGGCGAATTCCGCAGCGTGCGTCCAGCCTTTCCCCATTTCCCCTTTTTACGGTTCGGCAATCCCCATTGCCGAAAGTCTTCCCCGCAGCGGTAGTACGCAATCGCCCTGCCAACCAGACCGCCGCTCTCGCCCGAAGCAGTCCTATTCGCGGCCTAGAAGTTCATGTAAACAAAGGGGAAGTGTCTCAAGTGGTAAGGAAATTCTCCCGAGCGGCAGGGTCTTTGAGGAAATCAGAGAAGTAAGTTTCCTGTTAATGGTACTAATGTACTAAGGCCAGCGTGCGGTCTAAGGGCGGCTTTGTCCCCAGATTTTTGGGCTGCGTCGGTCCGATCGGATACTCGAAGCAACGAATCTGTGACGCTTAGTCGTCGGAAGATTTGGAGGTTTGTTCCCGCGAGCCGGCTGCCGATCCGAGCGCCACTTCGCCTTTGCCGTGCTTCCACACTGCAAAACCTAATCCCAGAATGGGTCCGATGAGCACGACCAAAAAGGCCAATAAGAACAGCACCAGAAAGATAAGAACTATCACGATGGCTGGCATTGCTTCTCCTGGCTCCCGCCCTCTAGCCGAGTTCTCCGCGCCCCTGACGCAATCGATGACACAACAAAGCGCGGACCCACCTCCTTAGATGTCTATAACAACCCCGCGGGGTACAGAAAGTTACTGTCGTCGTGGATATTTTTTCGTCCAGGCAACTCCCCCGGTTTTTCGCGCGCAGAGCCGTGCCATTCTCCGCCATGCGGCCTGCCAATTTGGCCGCATAACCTCGCACTGCCACCGGCCAGAAATGGCTGTGGGCCTGCTCGCCAGTCGGGCCGCAACATCCGCGGAATCAATTTCTTCCGTGGCCGTAACCAGATTACCAACCCATCCGTCCAAGATATGTCCGTCAATTCGATTTGAATCTCTTTAGCTTCGCCGCGAATCTGTTGACGTATGCCATAACCCCGGCGTTCACCATGAGTTCGGACGTGCGATACTGAACCTCCCCACGCGGGTTCGTAAATCTCCGAAGGACGGAGGTGCCGTACTTGCTGGGCATTCGGGAGCCTTTGATCGATGTGGATTGTTCGACTTGCGTTACGACGGCCTTATACGTTCGTCGTAACTTCCATCCTGCTGTTGATTCTGGGGCCGGTAGCAATTCTGCGCACGCCTACAGACATTTTCCCGAATATTGATATTCCGGTCGTCAGCGTTCTCTGGAACTACACCGGCTTGTCGCCGGAGGAAATGTCCAACCGCATCGTATTTCAGTACGAGCGGGTGCTGACCACCACCGTCAACAACATCGAGCACATCGAATCGCAATCCCTGAACGGAATCGCCGTCGTCAAAATCTTTTTTCATTCCGGCGTGGACATCGGCAACGCGGTAGCCCAGGTCACCGCAGTTTCCCAAACTCTCTTACGTCAGCTGCCTCAGGGGACAACGCCTCCTCTCATCATCCAGTACAACGCCTCGAGCGTGCCCATTCTACAGCTGGCGCTTGCCGGCGAAGGACTCTCGGAGCAGCAACTCGGCGACATCGGCCTGAATTTCGTGCGCACTGGATTAGTCAGCGTACCCGGCGCAGCAATTCCGTACCCTTACGGCGGTAAGCAGCGTCAGGTTCAGGTAGACCTCAACACGCGAGCGCTGCAGTCCAAAGGCCTTTCACCGAACGACGTCGTTAGCGCCATCAACCTGCAGAACTTGATTCTCCCCGCCGGCACCGCGAAAATCGGCACGTTCGAGTACGAAGTGGATATGAACGGCGCGCCGGCCACCGTGCCGGAATTGAACGACCTTCCCGTCAAAACCGTGGGGACCACCACGATCTATATTCACGATGTCGCGAACGTGCGCGACGGCTTCCCTCCGCAGACGAACATAGTGCGTGTCAACGGCCAGCGCTCGGCCCTCATGACCATCTTGAAATCCGGCGACGCTTCCACGCTCGATATCATCTCCAGCGTGAAATCGCTGCTGCCTTCGATCAAAGCGACGTTGCCGCCCGCGCTGGTCATCAATCCGCTTTCCGATCAATCCATCTTCGTGAAAGCCTCCATCGTCGGCGTGGTTCGCGAAGCGATCATCGCCGCTTGCCTCACCGGCTTCATGATTCTGGTGTTCTTGGGAAGTTGGCGCAGCACTCTGATCATCGCGGTCTCGATTCCGCTGTCGATCCTCACTTCGCTGATCGTTCTCAGCGCGCTCGGCGAAACGATCAACATCATGACGCTCGGCGGCCTCGCCTTAGCCGTCGGTATCCTGGTGGACGACGCCACCGTGGAAATCGAAAACATCAATCGCAACATCGATCAGGGCAAGGAAATCGTGCAGGCGATTCTGGACGGCGCTTCGCAAATCGCCGTGCCGGCCCTGGTTTCGACGCTGGCCATTTGCATCGTGTTCGTGCCCATGTTTTTTCTTTCCGGCGTCGCACGCTATCTGTTTGTTCCGCTGGCGGAAGCGGTTTGTTTTGCCATGCTGGCTTCCTACTTGCTCTCCCGTACCCTCGTCCCCACCATGGCCAAATATTTGCTGGAGGCGCGCACCGAAGAAGATCCCAGCGCGCCGGCGCAAGCCTCCTCCAATCCCTTTGTGCGCATGCAACAGAAGTTTGAGCATCATTTCGACGGGCTGCGCGATCGCTACCATCGCTTGCTCGAACGCTGCATCCACCACCGCGTGATTTTCGCCATCTGCTTCCTGGCTTTCTGCGTGCTTTCCTTTGCGTTGCTACCGCTGCTCGGCCAGGATTTTTTCCCCGCAGTGGACAGCGGTGAATTCAAGCTGCACATGCGCGCCCCGACGGGCACGCGCATCGAGGAAACCGCCGCGCTTTGCGACCGGGTGGAAGCGGTCATCCGCAAACAAATACCGCCGTCCGAATTAGTCAGCCTCATTGACAACATCGGCCTGCCCTACAGCAGCATCAATCTTTCCTACAGCAATTCCGCACCGATCGGCACCGGCGACGCGGATATCCTCGCCGAGCTTTCCAAGGATCATCATCCCACCGCTGATTACGTCCACGATCTGCGCATCGAACTGGCCAAGGATTTTCCCGGAGTCACTTTTTATTTCTTGCCCGCGGATATCGTCAGCCAGATTCTCAATTTCGGCCTTCCCGCTCCCATTGATATTCAAATCCTCGGACGCGATCTTGCGGCCAACCGGGTGTTCGCGGACCACTTGCTGAACCGCCTGAAATTCGTGCCCGGCACCGTAGACCTGCGCATTCAGCAGGCCTTCGACCAGCCCAAATTGCACATCGAAGTGGACCGCACCAAAGCGCAGCAGATCGGCTACTCCACGCGTGACGTCGCCAACAACGTGCTGATTTCACTCAGCGGCAGTTTTCAGACGACGCCCAACTACTGGCTCGATCTGCGCACCGGAGTGAGCTACAGCATCGCCGCGCAAACGCCACAATACCAGGCGGATACTTTGCAGGATCTGGAGAATATTCCAGTCACCGGCCCCGGCACGCCGCAGTCCCAAATTATGGCCAGCGTCGCTTCCTTCAGCCGTGGCGCGGAGATGGGCGTGGTCTCGCACTACAACATCATGCCGGTGATTGATATTTTCGGCGCGGTGCAGGGCCGCGACCTTGGCGGGCTCTCTCGCGAAATCGCACCGATCATCGAAAGCAGCAAAAAAGATTTGCCGCGCGGCGCGCAGATCATTGTTCGCGGGCAGATTCTCACCATGGCCTCGTCCTTCTCCGGATTGCTCTGGGGTCTGGCGTTTTCCATCGTGCTGGTTTATTTGTTGATTGTCGTGAACTTTCAATCCTGGCTGGATCCCTTTATTATTCTCATGGCGCTGCCCGCCGCGCTCGCCGGGATTGTCTGGTTTCTTTTCATCACGCGCACCACCGTCAGCGTGCCGGCGCTCACCGGCGCGATCATGTGCATGGGCGTGGCCACCGCCAATAGCATTCTGGTCGTCAGCTTTTCGAAAGAACGCCTCGGAGAAGGGAAAACCGCCGCGGAAGCCGCCTCCGAATCGGGCTTCACGCGCTTCCGTCCCGTGCTCATGACGGCCCTTGCCATGATCATCGGAATGTTGCCAATGTCTCTGGGCCTGGGCGAGGGCGGCGAACAGAACGCACCGTTGGGCCGCGCTGTGATTGGCGGCCTGATGTTCGCCACCGTGGCAACGCTGTTTTTCGTGCCGGTAACTTTCAGTATCGTGCACGGTGCGCGCGAGCAGAAACCAGCCGCCGCACCGGATGAACGGCTGGCAGATTAAACGACCAAGCACGCTCAAAAGATCGCAAAGCACAAATTCAAGAGGACGCAATGACAGAGCCAGCTGAAAATAAATCACCGCAGCCGAGTCCACACCACAGCGGCGGGGAAAAATCCGGCCACGGAGTGCTGATCGCCATCATCGCGGTGATCGTCGTGATTGCGATCGTAGTCGCCGGAGTCGTGCCGCGCCTGCGTGCCAAGACCGCCCTGAAAAAAGAAACCGACACGCTCGCCGTTCCCGCCGTCGGGGTAATTCAGCCCAAGCGCGGCTCGACGGCGCAGGAAATCATCCTGCCCGGCAACATTCAGGCATTCATTGACGCGCCCATCTACGCGCGCACGAACGGCTACCTGAAAGTCTGGTACTTCGACATCGGCGCCCACGTGAAAAAAGGCCAGCTACTCGCCGAAATCGAAACGCCCGAAGTGGATCAACAACTTCTGCAAGCGCGCGCAGACCTGAACACCGCACAGGCGAACTTAAATTTGTCCCAAATCACCTTCAACCGATTTGAAGGCTTGAAGAATACCGACTCGGTCGCCGTTCAAGATGTGGACAATGCCGCAGGGGACTACGCCGCGAAGAAGGCCACGGTGGATTCGGCGCGCTCCAATGTGAACCGGCTCGAAGACCTGCAATCTTTCGAGAAGATCTATGCGCCGTTTGATGGTGTCGTCACTGCGCGCAATACCGACGTGGGCCAATTGATTGACTCCGGTTCGTCGGGTGGCGTCGCCAAGGAACTGTTTCACGTTGCTGCGATCCGCACTTTGCGCGTTTATATCAACGTCCCGCAGCAATATTCCGTGGCAGCCAAGCCCGGTATCCTCGCGGACTTAACGCTGGCGCAGTTTCCGGGCCGGAAATTCCAGGGAAAATTAGTGCGCACCGCCAACGCCATTGACCTGGCTTCCCGCACCCTTCTGGTGGAAGTGGACGTTGATAATTCCACCGGAGAGCTGCTTCCCGGCGCCTTCACCGAAGTTCATCTGAAGCTGCCCACCGAAGTTCCTTCCTACATTCTTCCGGTAAACGCGCTCATCTTCCGCGCGCAAGGCCTGCAGGTTGCCACCGTCGAAAATAGCAATCGCGCCAAGCTCGTCACGATTGTATTGGGCCGCGATTTCGGCGCCACCGTGGAAGTTGTCTCGGGCCTCACCGACGCGGACAAGGTGATCGTAAGTCCGCCCGATTCGCTCGTTGACGGAGAACAAGTGCAGATCGCGCAAGCGAATACGCAAGGAGGCTCGGGCAGTGCAGCGCCTCAACCTCACTGACGCGCGCCACAACTGCACGCCAGCGCGCCACGGCCTGCCGCGCCGTTCGCGCCTGGCGGCGTTGTGTGCCGCAGCAATCGCAATTTTCGCGGGCTGCACGGTAGGGCCGAACTACGTTCGTCCCACGGCCGAGGTCCCCACCGACTTCAAGGAAACTCCCGCCAACTGGAAGCAAGCGCAGCCCAGCGACGCGGTCGCGAAAGGCAAGTGGTGGGAAATCTATCAGGACCCGCAACTGAACGAACTCGAAGAGAAGATCAACGTCTCCAACCAGACTCTGAAAGCCGAGCAGGAACAATTCGCGCAGGCGCGCGCCGCCTTGCACATCGCTCGCTCGAATCTGTTCCCGAACGTCGGCACGACCCCTTCGGTCACGCGCACCCACCTCGCTCCCAACCAACCGCTCTTCAATGCTCCCACCGAATCCAAGGACTACAACACCTACACCATCCCCGTGGACGTTTCCTACGAACCCGACCTCTGGGGCCGCGTGCGTCGCAGCGTCGAAGCCAGCCGCTCGGAAGCGCAAGCCACCGGCGCGGATCTGGCGAACGTCAGCCTCAGTCTTCACGCCGAACTGGCGGGCGACTATTTTCAGCTGCGCGGACTCGACGCGCAGAAACAACTTCTGGATTCGACCGTAGAGGCCTTCGAAAAGGCGCTCAACTTGACGGAAAGCCGTTTTCACGGCGGCCTCGCTTCGGCTGTGGACGTCGCCCAGGCCCAAACAATTCTGGACACCACGCGCGCGGAAGCTACCGACGTCGGCGTTCAGCGCGCTGCCTTCGAACACGCCATCGCTGTGCTGATCGGCAAGCCTGCGTCGCAGTTCAGCCTGCCGCCCATTCCGCTCACCGCGCCGCCTCCCATAATCCCTTCGGGCCTGCCATCGGATCTGCTGGAACGCCGCCCTGATATCTCCGCGGCGGAAAGACGCGTGCAGGAACAGAACGCGCAGATCGGCGTGGCCCGCGCCGCGTATTTTCCGCAGGTCACTCTGGGCGCCTCGGGCGGTTTCGAAAGCGCGGTCTTCACCACGTTGCTGCAGGGACCCAGCGGTTTCTGGATGCTCGGCGGTCAAGCCGCCGAGACTCTGTTCGATGCCGGCGCCCGCCGCGGCGCGTCCGATCAAGCCAAGGCTGCGTGGAATCAGTCGGTGGACAATTATCGCCAGACCGTGCTGGTCGCGTTCCAGGAAGTCGAAGATAATCTTGCGGCGCTGCGCATTCTCGAAAGCGAAGCCGATCAAGAAGCCGCAGCCGTCACCTCCGCGCAGCACTCGCTCTCGCTCTCAATCACTCGCTACCGCGGCGGAGTCACCAATTATCTGGAAGTTACCACCGCGCAAAGCGCCGCGCTCGCCGACGAAGTCACCGCAGTAAATATTCTGACTCGGCGCCTGGCCGCCAGTGTCCTGCTCGTCAAAGCCCTGGGCGGCGGCTGGAATGTTTCACAAATCCCCCACGTCTAGTTTCGACCGCGAGTCCATCGTCAACGAGCAACATCAAAAGCAATAGGAGGAAAACAATGTCCAAGAAACTCGAAGGAAAGATTGCACTCATTACGGGCGGCTCGCGCGGCATCGGCGCGGGAATCGCCAAGCGTCTGGCCGCGGACGGTGCGGATGTGGCGATCACCTACACCAAAGGCGCCGACGCGGCTGCAGCGGTCGTCCGGGAGATCGAACGCGCCGGCGGAAAGGCGATCGCGATTCAGGCGGACGCAACGGATGCCGCCGCCGTCAGTGCCTCGGTAGAAAAGACGGCCGCGACGTTCGGCCGGATCGACATCCTGGTGAACAATGCCGGCACGGCCATTCCGAAGAGCTTCGAAGAGACGACGCTCGAAGACATGGACCACATGCTTGACCTCAATGTGCGCGGCGCCTTCGTCGCGACGCAAGCGGCGCTAAAGCACATGAAGAACGGAGGCCGCATTATCATGATCGGCTCATGCGTGGGCGAGCGCATGATGACGCCGGGCCTTGTGGCCTACTCGGCCACCAAGGGAGCCATCAAGATGTTCACGCAGGGGCTCTCCAGAGAAGTGGGGCACCGCGGAATCACGGTCAATAATGTCCAGCCCGGTCCGATTGACACGGATTTGAATCCTGCGGCGGGCGATTGGGCGGTGCCGCAAAAGGCCAATACGGCGCTCGGGCGCTTCGGAACTGTTGACGAAGTGGCCGCGTTGGTAGCCTTTGTAGCTCGTCCCGAAGCGTCGTACATCACTGGTGCGAATCTGACCGTTGACGGCGGCACGAACTCCTAACCAGGGATGGCAGCTTCAGGGAAGCAACAGACAGAAAGGCCAGAGCGCAAGCGATGAGTACTTCCCTATCAGGGCAAGCGCATGCCGGTGCGGCCGCAGGTTTCGAAAACGGAGAGTACATTCGTGATGCTGAGTAGTTCGCGGATCCGCGGGCTCAGGTTCAGCAACTGCAGTTCGCATGCTGCGCCCTTCGCCGATATGTAAAGTCCCACCAGCGTTCCCAGACCGGAACTGTCCATGTACGCCAGTTCGCTGAGGTCCAGGATCAACCGCCTTTTCGCCGGCAGCAGAGCCTTCACTTCCGTCTTCAGCTGCTGTGAAGTTTCGGCGGTCAGGCGGCCGGTGCAACGCACCACGGTCGCATCTTCCCAAGCATAGGTGTGCAAATTCAGAGGCCGCGCAGGAATCGAAACATCGCTGGACATTTCAGCTGCTTGGTTACTCCGCTTGCGCAGCGGTGGCAAGCTCTTTCGCGCTCGCAGCAGGCCGCGTAATCGAACCAGACCCTCGGCGCATATCCAGGATACGGTGAACCTGTATTCAGATATCGCAAACGGCACGCTGCCCGCGGTTTCCTTCGTCAAGCCCAGCGGGTATGTGGACGGCCGTCCGTCCTCCTCGAAGCTGGATCTGTTCGAGGGCTTCGTCAAGAATATCGTGGACCAGGTCGAGGCATCCCCGACGTACACCCGGGACACCGTCATCCTCATCACCGAGGACGAAGGCGGCGGCTACTACGACTCCGGCTATGTGCAGCCGCTCGACTTCTTCGGCGACGGCACGCGCATTCCGCTGCTCGTGGTGGCGAACCCGCAGTACCTGCCTCTGCGCGCCACCGGTTATATCTCACACAAGTATCCCGATCACGTATCGATCCTCAAGTTCATTGAGCGCAACTGGTATCTGCCTCCTGTAACGCACCGCAGCCGGGACAACTTCCGGAACCCGTTGCAGTTGGAGGAGTCCTATGCGCCGTTGAATAGCCCGGCACTGGACGACCTGTTCGACTTTTTTGACTTCGACTCTTTCAACTCCCCGGGTCGTTAGTTAGCCTCCCGGTTAGCACCGAGAGTGGCATGAGCCTCCGGTGTCCAGCGATGGGCACCGGGGGTTTCGTGTTTTCGGGGATGGCTAGGAGCGGGAACGCGGACGATCCGTGGCTGCCACGCACGCCGGTTTCCGCGTGTCGCGGCAGCGGGAAAGTTCTGTGCAAGAACTCCAAAAATTGGATTAACGCCTTAGCCCGGCACTGAAGGTCTGTCGGGGCTGGTTATTGGTTCCAGCGCTGCGATCCGTTTGCCGCTTTTGAAATGGTTACCTTCTAAACACGCACAGGTGCCACAGTCCTATTGGCATCGGCGTTTACCCCCACGACAATTGAGCACACCGTTTGCTGCGCTTTTTCCCGTTTGGACTGCCCCGGACGCCGAGACACTCGAACAGCGGGCGAGCAACCGGCGAGCAACGAGCGCGCGACGGTCGAGAGGAGACCGGCCCGATGATCATTCCCATTGGCCACGAAAACTTGCGCGGCCGGCGCTGGCCCTGGGTGACCACCGCCATCATCGTGTTGTGCTCCGCCATTTTCCTCGTCACCAACAGCCCCATGCAGGGCCAAATGTTGCAGATGGGGCAGACCGAACTCCACATCATGCTGCTCAGCGCCATCTACCCCGATGCGCCTCTGACTCCTGGCGCGTCCGAAATCGTGCGCGCCTACAAGTTCGCATACGCCGACTCCTACTCCCAGATGAAAGATCCCGACCGCGACCACTTCCTTGACTCGTGGGACAGAAAGATACACGGCAGCGATTTTTCCGCGAGCGACGCGAATACGGAGATGAACACGCTCTGCACGCAGCTCGCACAGCAGCAGGCAGGCTCCATCGCCTGGAACTACGCCTTTCACTCCGTGCATCCTTACGCGCAAAGCTACGTAACGGCAAACTTTCTCCACGGCGGCTGGCTCCATCTCATTTTCAACATGTGGTTTCTCTGGATCGCCGGGACGATCCTGGAGGACCTCTGGGGACGCGTCATCTATCCAATTTTCTACCTCGTGGCGGGCGCTCTCTCCTGGGCAGTACACGGGGCCGTCTTTCCGCACAGTTTCATGCCCGCGCTCGGGGCCTCCGGAGCAATCGCAGGTTTGATGGGAGCCTTTCTGGTACGCTTTCCCACCACGCGCATACGCCTCGGCTGGGTTCTTTGGGTGAAAATTATAAAATTCGATGTTCCGGCGTACGTCATTCTGCCGATATGGCTGCTCATGAACTTGTCTTCAGGCATGCTGGCTCGCGTCCTCGGGGTTGAGGCGGGAGTTGCCTACTGGGCGCACATCGGTGGCTTCGCCTTCGGTGCACTGGGAGCATTCCTGCTGCGCACTTCAGGCCTCGAGCAGTCCGCTGACCAGGCGATCGAAGCAAAAGTCAGCTGGAGCGCCGACCCTCTAATCGTTCGCGCGCACAATCTGCTCGCCGAGGATAATATCGAGGGCGCAATCTCCTGCCTGCACCAGCTCGTTCAGGAACAGCCGGAATCGGTCGATGGTTGGGACCTCTTGTTCAAGGTCCAGGAACGAAAAAAGGACTACGCTGGGCAAAAGCAGACTCTGGCCGTTCTTTGCCGGCTGCGCGTAATGGCTGGAGAACTGGAAGCCGCGGCGGCCGACTACGAAATGTACAAGAACCTGGGTGGTGACAAGTTGCCACGCGGAGTCTGGCTGGAAATTTGCCGCTATCTAGAGCGCGTGCAGCGCTGGGAACAGGCGGTGGAAGAATATGAAAAACTCGCGCACGCATTTCCCACCGAGCGCGCTGGCGTCTCTGCGCTTGTTTCCGCCGGACGCATTTGTGTCACAAATCTTTTCAGCCCCGCGCGCGCCGAGAAATTTTTTAGAGGCGCGGAGATGTCTCCGGTTCCCCATTCCGATCTCGACGCCGCGATTCAAGCAGGGCTGAAAAAATGCGCTCCAGTCGCCGTTCAGGACGTGCGCTACTTGCGCTAGAACCTCTGCCGCGGGCCTGGGTTACTTCCCATCTGAATCATCCAGACGGCCGTGATGTAGGCGAAGTTTCCGCCACCAGGAATATCACCGGTCCGGTGATTACAGTTTTCGTTTGCCAGCGCGCCCATCACAACACTTCTAATACGCTCGAAATCGGCCCGCTGGCTTCTCGATGTCCGATGCCAGCGGCAACGATGCGATTGATCCAGTCGTATTTCGGGGCCGCAGTCTCTAGCAAGGCACTGATGCGGGGGTAGTAGCTCGTCGGATCCACCACCTCGCCCTTCGCGATCCTGTCCAGGACTGCAGGTGGCCCATGGCGCACGCCCTGGTAAGTCATGCCGATCAATGCGTCATCCGCCGTCTTCAGCACAAGCCGCACATTCAAAGTCGTGGCGCCGTCGTCGTCGACCGCCTGCCAATCGCGGCCACCGTCCAGCACTTCGCCGGACAAAGGTTCCCGCTCGAACGAGCCACCCGCAAGCACACCGATGCGCCGGACACCGCCGGGAGTCGCGCCGATGTTCAGCACCTTTCGCAGGTCCAGGCGCATTACGAACAGCGGTCTGGTGCGCACGCTTTTAAGGACCTCAGGGAGGTTGACATTCAAGCTTGTGGACAGGATAGTTGCCTCTCCATTGAAAAGTGCTTTGACGGCCCCACATTTGTCCGCTTCAGGCTACCGGCTCAACCGCTCGATGCAACGGCAACCGGGCGGCCGATGAATCCGTATTTCCGAATGTGTGCAATTTCGAACAGACTTCTTCCGAGCGGCTTGCCATAAGAAATAAGGAGCCAATGACCACCTCAATCGTCTTGCAGGAGAACTGTGCGCAGAACGATCTATCTGGCAAGAATCGGTTGAACTGGGCGATTGTGCCTGTTATGGCGATCTTTCACCTCGGCGCGGTGGCGGCGCTCTTCTTCTTCAGTTGGACCGGCCTGCTCCTTGCGCTCTGGTTATACTGGGTGACCGGGGCCTTGGGACTCGGCATCTGTTATCACCGGCTGCTCACCCATCGCTCCTTTGCGACACCCAAGTGGTTTGAGTACTTTCTTACGATTTGCGGCGTAACCGCCATGGAAGGCGGCCCTCTGCTGTGGGTAGCCATCCATCGTAAGCATCACCAATTCGCGGACAAGGAAGGTGATCCGCACTCCCCGCGCGATGGCAAATGGTGGTCGCATGCGGGTTGGGTCTTGTGTGGAAACGCATTGCGCCAGGACGTTGCAACACTAAAACGCTACGTCCCCGATCTGGCCGAGGACAAAGTTCATGTCTGGCTTACCAAGTACCATCTGGCGCCGATGGCGATCCTTGCGGTGGTGCTGTACGCCATCGGTGGATTTCGCCTGGTGCTGTGGGGCGTTTTTTTTCGCACCGTCGTGGGACTTCATGCGACGTGGATCGTGAACTCCGCCGCGCATATTTGGGGTTCGCGCCGCTTTGAGACCCGCGATACCTCAACCAACAATTGGTGGGTGGCAATGGTGAGTTTCGGTGATGGATGGCACAACAACCATCACGCCTACCCGGTTTCGGCCCGACACGGCCTGAAGTGGTATGAAATCGACTGCAACTGGTACACCATCTGGATCTTCAAGCAGCTCGGACTTACTTCCCGCATCCACGACGGCAGGCCACCCGCCCGTGGACACGCCATCCAACGTAACTCCGACGCGCCGGATCGCGTCGCCACCGTGCCGAGCATAAGCAACATCAGCCACGCACCAAGCGATGCAACACCACCTCATCCGGGAGCGCCTGAACTCCTGTAAGTCCCGATGAGTCGCCTAACCTGACTTCTTCGTACTGGCACCCGCTTTACCGGTCAATGCGTTCACCAGGACTTGACCGCAAACCGCTCCCAACTTTTCTTGGATTAAACTCTGGCCAGCACGTCAAGGCACATGGATCGCTTCCGAGTGCGCGGCGATTAGGCCTCGCATCGAGTCTAGGAACCTAAGGAAATCTCCTTAGCAGCTCTTGCGACTTCAGTTCGGGCTCCCTAAGGACCACAGGCGAAGCAAGTCTTTCCATTTCTGCTGCGTTTGCGCCCACTCCATAGATTAAAAACCGCAGGGAACTGCTCGCTTTAGGGGGCAGAGGAATGCGGTTCTCCTTCTGTTCGATTTCTTGCATATCTCTAGCTTCCGTGCTACGCTCGATGTGTGATTGACAATCGCTACAGAGTCAGCATCGCTGCCCTTTACTCGCTCCAGTATCACTTCGTCTGGTGTCCGAAGTACCGATTCAAAGTACTC
>JABCZJ010000007.1 GCA_013289715.1 Acidobacteriota bacterium
TGCGCGAGCTGCAGAAGGAATATCCCGGAAAGTTCACCTACGGGATGGGCGCCGAAGCCATCAAGGAATTGCTGCGCCGCGTGGAAGTGGACAAGCTCTCGGAAGAATTGCGCGAGAAGATGAAGATTGACCCCAGCCTGCAGAAGCGCATCAAGTTCGCCAAGCGGCTGAAGGTGCTGGAAGCGTTCCGCAAGAGCGGCAACAAGCCGGAGTGGATGATTCTGGACGTGATTCCGGTTCTGCCGCCCGAGCTGCGTCCGCTGGTACCTCTGGATGGCGGACGTTTTGCCACTTCGGACTTGAACGATCTGTATCGCCGCGTGATCAATCGCAACAACCGGTTGAAGAAGCTGATGGAATTGCACGCGCCCGATGTAATCGTGCGCAACGAAAAGCGCATGCTCCAGGAAGCTGTTGACGCGCTGTTCGATAACGGCCGCCGTGGACGCGTGCTGCGCGGCACGAACAATCGTCCGCTGAAGTCGCTGTCTGACACGCTGAAGGGCAAGCAAGGCCGTTTCCGCCAGAACTTGCTCGGCAAGCGCGTGGACTACTCCGGACGCTCCGTCATCGTCGTCGGCCCCGAACTGAAGCTGCATCAGTGCGGTCTGCCGAAGAAAATGGCGCTGGAGCTTTTCAAGCCGTTCATCTATCACAAGCTGGAAGCCGCCGGACACTGCACCACCATCAAGCAGGCCAAGGAATTGGTGGAAGCGCAGGAACCGGTCGTGTGGGACATTCTGGAAGACGTAATTCGCGAACATCCCGTGCTGCTGAACCGCGCTCCGACGCTGCACCGCTTGGGAATCCAAGCGTTCGAGCCCGTGTTGGTGGAAGGCAAGGCCATCCGCATTCACCCGCTCGTTTGCACCGCGTTTAATGCGGACTTCGACGGCGACCAGATGGCCGTGCACATTCCGCTGTCGCCGGAAGCGCAGGTGGAAGCGTCGGTGTTGATGCTCAGCTCGCACAACATCCTTTCGCCGGCGAACGGCTATCCGCTGGCGGTGCCCACGCAGGACATGGTCCTCGGCATCTATTACATGACCAAGTCCAAGCCACAGGCCAAGGGCGAAGGCCGCGCGTTCGGCTCACCAGAAGAAGTCGTCATGGCGCTCGAAGCGAACGAAGTGGAATTGCTCACGCCGATTCGCATGCGCTACACCGGCGAACTGATCGACCTCACCAACGCATACGACGATCAGGACGTATCGCACACCGAGCCGATCAACCTCACCAAGCAGTTCCTGAACACCACCGTTGGCCGCGTGATCTTCAACGATCACCTGCCCACGGACATGCCGTTCATCAACGGCTTGCTGAAGAAGAAGGGCGTGCAGGCGCTCGTGCAATATTGCTACCTGCGCTTCGGCCTGGAAAAGACGGTCTTGGCGCTC
This sequence comes from Acidobacteriota bacterium, assembly GCA_013289715.1. Lineage (GTDB taxonomy): Bacteria > Acidobacteriota > Terriglobia > Acidiferrales > UBA7541 > Palsa-295. The sequence goes on from JABCZJ010000007.1 coordinate 1,398, forward strand.
GACAAGCTGAAGGAACTCGGCTTCCTGTATGCGACGAAGTCCGGAGTCTCCATCGGCATCAGCGACATGGTCATCCCCAGCGTGAAATTCAAGCTGGTGGATACGGCCGAGCATGAGGTGGTGAAAGTCCAGCAGCAATATCTGGACGGCGCCATCACCAACGGCGAACGCTACAACAAGGTCATCGCCATCTGGTCGGATGTCACGGAAAAAGTGGCGGACGAAATGTTCAAGGCCCTGGAAGAGCAGGACAAGCAGGGCGTGATCAACCCGGTGTACGTGATGGCCGACTCCGGAGCGCGCGGTTCGAAACAGCAGATCCGCCAGCTTTCCGGCATGCGCGGATTGATGGCCAAGCCCTCGGGCGAAGTCATCGAGACGCCGATCACTTCCAACTTCCGCGAGGGCTTGACCGTGCTGCAGTACTTCATTTCGACGCACGGCGCGCGTAAGGGTCTGGCTGATACGGCACTGAAGACGGCCGATTCGGGCTACCTGACGCGGCGGCTGGTGGACGTGGCGCAAGACGTGATCATCAATGAGTTCGACTGCGGCACGGCAGACGGCATTTACGTGGAGCCGATTTTGGAAGCCGGCGTCGAAGTCGAGCCGTTGCGCGATCGCGTGGTGGGTCGCGTGTCACTCGAGAAGATCAAGGACTACGAAGGCAACGTGATCGTCGAGATCAACCAGGAAATCACCGAAGAACTGGCGAACTCGATTCAAGCAGCCGGCATCGAGCGCGTGAAAATTCGCTCGGTGTTGACCTGCGAATCACGCCGCGGAGTTTGCGGGCGTTGCTACGGCCGTAACCTGGCTACCGGACGCTTCGTGGAAATGGGCGAAGCCATCGGCGTGATCGCGGCTCAGTCTATCGGCGAGCCCGGCACGCAGTTGACCATGCGCACCTTCCACATCGGCGGCACGGCTACACGCGTGACCGAACAGTCCAAGGTCGAAGCGCGCAACAACGGCTTCGTGAAGTTCATCGACCTGAAGGTCGTCGAAGGCCGCGGCAAGCAGATCGTTTCCATGAACCGGTCCGGCTTGATTGCTGTCGTTGACGAAAAGGGCCGTGAGAAAGAGCGTCACCATGTCGTTTATGGCGCGCGCCTGAAGGTCGAGGACGGGCAGCCGGTCACTCTCGGCCAGACCATGGTCGAGTGGGATCCCTACACCTTCTCGATTCTCACGGAAACCGCGGGCGCGGTGCAGTTCAAGGACTTGCAAGCGGGTATCACGATCGAAGAGCAGGTGGACGAAGTCACCGGGTTGTCGCAGCTGGTCGTCACGCTGCCGCCGGGCGATGAAAAACACCAGCCCACGATCTTGATCCGCGGAGCGCAGGGCCGCACCAAGAAGTACTTGATGCCATCGCGCGCTCACTTGATGGTCGTCGATGGCGACGAGGTGCAACCCGGCGACGTGCTCGCGAAGATCCCGCGCGAGACCACCAAGACCAAGGACATCACCGGAGGTTTGCCGCGCGTCGTGGAACTGTTCGAAACGCGCAAGCCGAAGGATCCCGCGGTTATCAGCGAAATTGATGGCGTCGTGAAGTACGGCGAAATCGTCAAGGGCCAGCGCAAGATTTACGTCGAAAGCGAAGACGGCAAGGGCGTCGCGCAAACCATCAAGGAATATTCGATCTCGCGCGGCGTGCACATCAACGTGCAGGAAGGCGAGCACGTTGCGGCCGGCGAACCGTTGATTGACGGTCCGCTGAACCCGCACGATATTCTCGCCGTCCTCGGTGAAAAGTACACCCAGGCATACCTGGTGAACTCGATTCAAGAGGTCTACCGGTTGCAGGGCGTGAACATCAACGACAAGCATATCGAGTGCATCGTGCGGCAGATGATGCGCTGGGTGAAGGTCGAGGACGTGGGCGATACGACGTTCCTTCTGGAGGAGCAGGTGGACAAGTTCCGCTTCCGCGAGGAGAACGATCGTGTGATCCGCGACGGCGGGCGGCCGGCTACCGGGCGTCCTTTGCTCCTCGGCATCACCAAGGCGTCGTTGTCCACGGATTCGTTCATCTCCGCGGCCAGCTTCCAGGAGACGACCCGCGTCCTTACCGAGGCGGCGATTTCAGGGAAGGTGGATTACCTGCGCGGCTTGAAGGAAAACGTGATTATGGGCCGTCTGATTCCGGCGGGAACCGGTTTGGAGCGCTATCGCAACATTCAGCTCCTCACCGAAATCCCCAAGGAAGAGCCGGAATCCATGGAGCCGGAGCTTACGCCGGAAGAAGCGGCAGCGCTCGATTTCCTGCGCAAGGATACGGACGCTGTAGCCGAAAGCTAGACGCAATTTACAATTCAACCCTGGGAGCCCGCGGGTGGCGCGCTTTCCAGGCGAGGGGCGCTGCGATGTTTCGCGGCGCCCCCTTTTTTTTGCGGATCAACGCTCGTGCTGTCGCGCTTTTACCTTGTAGCGGCCAGCCTTAGCTGGGCGAGTTTGAGGTTGCCTTCTCTCGCCATCCCAACACGGACCCATTCGCCCTGTCCTTCCGGCCTGTTATGTAACTTGGCATATGCCGCAGCTTTCTTTTCCTCTGTAGCGCGCACAGTCAGTAAAATTAATGGGAAGGACGAAACCTTGTGGCTTTCTCCGGGGGAGAAGGCGCCCGGGTGTCCGCATGTCCAAACGAATCCCAACCCAATCGCCGCCGCAGGCCCGAAAACGCGCGCCCCGGCAAGAGCCACCAGCGCAGCCAGCGCCGGGCGCCGCGGGCGCTTCCACCGAAGCGCAGTTCAAGAAGCTCGTCGAAGTAATTTCCCGGTCGCAGCTGAATTACCGCGAACTGATCGACAGCCTGGACCACGCGGTCTTCACGATTTCGCTCGACGGTGAAATCCGCGTCGCCAATCGGCGCTTCGTCGAAATTCTGGGCGTCTCGTTTCAAGATCTGATCGGTCACCGGTTGGATGAATTTATCGCTGTGCCCACGATAGCGGAGGCTATCCGCAGCCGCGATGCCTTTCTGCACAAGGGACATTGGGCCGGGCGCATTTCGATCCAATTGAAAAGCGATCCGCGCCGCCGCTTCTACGATTGCTGGCTGCAGGCACTGACTGACGACGAGCATGTGACGTCGGTATGCGGCTGGGTTCGCGACGTAACCTCACAGCACGAATCCGAAATTCGCTTTACCGAGCTGTTCGAATCGTTGCGCGAAGGAATTTTCTTCACCACTCCGGAAGGAACATTGCTCGATGCCAATCCGGCGCTCGTTCGCATGTTGGGATACGAGAGCAAAGAGGAACTGAAGGAGCTGAATTTCCGTGAAATTTACGCGAACCCCGCACAACGCGACGCCTTGGTACACCAGGTGGTCCATCAAGGCGCGGTGCAGGACGTGGATGTGATCTTCCGCCGCAAAGACGGAACGCACATCCATTGTCTGGCTTCGGGATTTGCCATTCGCGACACCTTCGGCCGGACCATCCGCATGCAGGGCACGCTGGTGGACATCACCGAGCGAATCGAAATCGAAGCGCGCCTGCATCAGGAGCAGGAATTCGTACGGCGCCTGGTGGCCAGCTTTCCAGACATGATCGCAGTGATGGATTTCGAGAGCCGCTTCACTTTCGTCAGCCCGCGCGTGGAGGATATTCTCGGGCATCCGGCGCAGGAGCTGGTCGGCAAGTTGCTGCGCGAGCAGATTCACCGCGACGACGTACCGCAGCTGCGCGAGGCTTTCGAGAGACTCACCAGCGGCCGCGCCCTCAACGCGCAATTCGAATACCGCACCAGGCACGCCGACGGAACTTGGCGAGCCATGCGCGCCAGCGCCAGCCCGCTCTACGACGCGGCGGGGATCATCAACGGCGTGGTGGCCTCAGCGCGCGACGTCACTGATTCCAAGGCGGCGGAAAAGCAGAATCTGCAGAAAGAAAAGCTCGCAGCCATGGGCGAGATGATGTCTGGTGTGGCACACGAACTGAATAATCCGCTGACGGCGATTCTCGGTGTCAGCGATTTGATGCGCGAGCGCGCGGCGGACGACGCCACGCGCCGCCAAACGGAAATCATATTGAAACAGGCGCGCCGCGCCGCCGTCATCGTGCAGAACCTGCTGTCCTATGCGCGGCCTTCCGCGCTGGCGCGCAAGAAAATGCGGCCGGAGGAGGCTCTGCAAGCGGCAGTGGACCAGCAACGGGCCGCGCTCTCGCAGAAAAATATTTCGATTGAGCTTGCGCCGCCGCCCGCGGCGCTGGCCCTGGAAGCTGATCCCAAGCTCTTGCATCAGGTTTTTGTGAATTTGATCGTCAACGCCGAGCAAGCCATCACCAGCCATGGCGAGCGTGGCGCGCTGCGCGTTTCCGTCGAACACGCCGACGGCAAGATCGCGTTCGTATTCGCGGACGATGGCCCCGGCATCTCTCCGGAAAACATCGGCAAAATTTTCGATCCCTTCTTCACCACCAAGCGGCCCGGCGGCGGCACCGGGCTGGGCCTCGCCATTTGCACGGCGATCGTCAAAGAGCATGGCGGATCCATCGAAGTGCAATCCACGCCGGGCAAAGGCGCAGAATTTCGCGTGTGGCTGCCGGAATTCGTGGAAGAAATCAGCGCGCCGGCGCTCGCGATCAGGCCCGCGGTCGGCGCCCCGGCCGGCTCGGCACCCTTGCGCGGACATTCGGTGTATGTGGTGGATGACGAAGAAAGCATCCGCGAAATCGTGCAGGAAGGCCTCTCGGCGCGCGGCATGACGGTCGAGGGCGCGTCCAGCTCGGAAGAGGCACTGCCTCATCTGGCCGCGCACAGCTACGATTTTGTAATTTGCGATTTCAATCTACCGGGATTGAATGGCGAGCAGTTCTTCAAACGGGTTCAGCCGCGGGAAGGCAAGCCGGCTCCCAAATTCGTGTTCATGAGCGGCGCGCTGCTGGATCCCGCCACACTGGCTCATTTCACGGAGAAGGGCGCCTCCGTACTGCAAAAGCCGTTTCACATCGCCGCGTTGGCAGCTCTGCTTACCGAACTTCTCCAGCCGCAACCCGCCGCAGTCAAGTAACGACCGCCTCCCGCTCGACCGTCGCCCTTGCTACTTCGGCTTACTGCTTGAGGTGCTCGCGGCCGGCGTGGAATTTCCGTCTACGCCAAAATCCCAGAAATACAAGCTCGTCGCTCCGCCTTGTACAATTTCAGCCATCGCATATTCACCGGGCTCCAGGCTCGCGCCCAGAGTGAAGCGGTACACGCCGTGCGCGATCTCCCACCGCTGGATGGGGATCGATATTTTTCCGGTGGTGGCCTGCTCCTTGAAAAGCTCGTCCAGATTTTCCAGGTCGCGCTTGTCGCCGTGTACCTTCGCGCGGATCAGGTCCAGTTGCGGCTCGCGCCCGTCGGCCGTGCGCATGTAGAACTCGGTCTGGGTGCTCTTCACCCGGAATTTCGCGCGCGCGCCGCGCAGCGAAATATTGTGCCGCGTCGGGACGATGGGTACGGGTATCAGCACCTGCTTGAGCATCTGCGTCTTGCTGAACTTCATGTCCGCTTCCGCCTGCGTCAGCGGGTAAATGGCCTTTCCGTCGAACTCAAAAAGCCCGTCGCCCGGCGGCAGAAATACTTTCGGTGCAATTTCGATACTGGCGTCTACGTCCATCGCGTCAGCGCGCCGCGCCACTTCCGCCGCGTGCACTTTGGCGATCAGTGCGGCCTTGCGGGCTGACTCATCCGTTGCGGATTTCTTGGTGGCGTCCCAATCCACGAGCGCAGCCGGGATCTCTTCCCAATCTCGTTGGTCAATGCTGAAATAACGCACACGATCGCCGTCCAGCTCATACTCGCGGACCAGTTGGAAGCTGCCGTCCTTGAGCATCAGCTTCTTGCCGGTCGGCAGGCCTGGTTCGGTTGCATCTTGTGCTGGAGCGGAAGCTGCGGCAGAGGCGGCGGTGGTAGCGCGCGGATTGGCTGGAGTTTGCGCACGGGTTGCCGAGCACAGGGATAGGAAAGCGAAACCCAAGAGCACGAGCGAGCTAACAAGCTCCTGCACGCAACCTTCGAATTTTGGTTTTGCCGCCATCAGCGGGCCGTGCTTCAGAGATTCGCCAGGACTTGTTTCGGCGCTGAGCCCCCACCCATACTCTGGGATGCAAATTCCGCGCGTCGGGTTGAGCGCAGTAAGAATAGCCTGAGCAGGCCGCAGGGCACAACGTCCGGAGAGAGATGCAAAAAAAACAGGCCCTCCAGCGTCCCGGAAGGCCTGACAAAGCGCTTGCTAAGCGCCGGATTTAGCGGCGCTGATCGGTGACTTTAATTAGTGGTCGCAGCGCGGCTGCAGCACCGTGAGAATCATCAGATCGGAGTGCGAAAAAAGCCACTTTTCCGCTTCGGCGCCGGCCGCTTCCGCCGCGCGCGCGATCGTGCCGAGGTGCTTATTCTGCGCCATCTTTCGCAGATGGTCGGTGCAGATGCCCGTGAGGGAGACGACTTCGTCTTCGGTGAAGATTTTCTGGCTTACCTTGATTCTCACCATCACCAGGCCTCCTGCTTCCTTCGATGCTGACACCAAATTAAACGCTGCTAGAGCTCCATGCAATAGTCCTTCCGTTCTAGACGCCTGGAACCCTTCATAATCCGTATGGGCCGAACCCTCGATTTCTCTAGGGTTTGACAGCGCAACAGGCGAATTCACTCCGAAGCTCTCGATTGAACATTGTTGCCTCAAACAGGAAAGGAAAGTCTACAGGTGGAATGTTTCTACAAGTTCACGGATTTGTTTCGCGTGGCGCAATTCGTGGTAACCGATCGTGCGGAACCATTCATACATGTTGAGGTTGCCGAGGAAGGGATGCTCAAAGTGAAAAAGGCTCACATCACTGCCGCGCGTTGATTCAATAAATGCCAGCGTGGCTTCGCGCGTTGCATTCAACCCCGCTAAGGACTCGCGCTTGTCGCAAACGCGCTTGGCATCCAGCGGGATCGGCGTGCGCACTTTGCGCCCGCGCCAGGTAGCGATCGCCAGCGGCAGGTGGAAATGCTTCCGCAGCGGCACCGGTCGCGGCGCGGATTGCAGCAGTCTTTTCATCCCGTAAATTGTGCGTTCTTCGACCATCGCCACATGCGCAACCACTTCGGCTGCCGACCAACGCTCCGGCGCAGGCGATTCGCGCCAGCGCTGGTCGCTGATATCTTCAGCGACGGACAGCAGTTTCGCGCGCGAGGCTTGCAGATGCAGCACGATCGGGGACAAGTCTTGCAGAAGCGCATCTCCTCAAATCGAGAAGCCACCCGCCTTCTCAAACCCGCGCGCCAATTGCAGGATGCGGGCCTCGCCGAAATGGCTGCCGAAGATTTGCATGCCAATGGGCAACCCGGCAGCGGACTTTCCGCATGGCACCGAAATACCCGGCACTCCCGCGAGAGAGCCTGTAACTGTATATATATCAGCTAAATACATCTCCAGCGGGTCAGCGGTCTTCTCGCCCAGCCTAAAAGCTGCAGTAGGCGCGGTGGGCGTGATGATCGCGTCAACCTTCTCGAAGGCCTCAGCGAAATCCCGTGCGATCAAGGAGCGGACCTTCTGTGCACGCAGATAGTAGGCGTCATAATAGCCGGATGAAAGAGCATACGTTCCGAGCATGATCCGCCGTTTCACCTCCGGCCCGAAGCCCCGCTCGCGCGTCTTGCGGTACATTTCCATGAGCGTGTTACCCTGGACACGCAAGCCGTAGCGCACCCCATCGTAGCGCGCCAGGTTCGAGCTGGCCTCCGCCGTCGCAATAACATAGTAGGTCGCGATCGCGTAGTCCGTGTGCGGCATTTTGAGCGGCACGCGCTTGCACCCGTGCCTTTCCAGCAGCGTAATGCCAGCCTGCACCTTATTCTTTACCTCCGCGTCGAGCCCCGCGCCGAAGTAATCCTCGGGGATGCCGATTCGCAGCCCGGCCACGGACTTTTCGATTTCTGCCGCGTACTCGGGTACCGCCAAGGCCGCCGAGGTAGAGTCGTTCGAGTCGTGTCCGGCGATAACTGACATTACGGTTGCCGCGTCAGTGATATTCGTTGCGAACGGGCCGATCCGGTCGAGCGAGGAGGCGAAGGCAATGAGGCCGTACCGCGATACGCGTCCGTATGTCGGCATCATCGCTGGGACACCACAGTACGCACCCGGCTGCCGAATCGACCCACCGGTGTCGGTGCCGAGTGCAACTACCGATAAACCAGCGGCCACCGCTGCTGCTGATCCGCCACTTGAGCCGCCGGGCACTCGATCCAGGGCAATGGGGTTCCGTACGGGACCGTACGCCGAGTTTTCGTTCGAGCTTCCCATCGCAAACTCGTCGCAATTGGTCTTACCCATTATCACCGCGCCCGCTCTTTCGAGCCGTTCGATGGCGGTAGCATCATAGGGCGGGGTATAGTCCTCGAGAATCTTCGACCCGCATGTAGTGCGCACACCTTCGGTGCTGATCACGTCCTTGATGGCCACAGGAACCCCGGCCAGCCGACCCAGCGGCTTCCCTTGGGCTACGATGGCGTCCACGCGGTCGGCCTGGGCATAGGCGCGGTCCGGGCAGAGCGCCAGGAAGGCGTTCAGCTCCGGGTTACGCTGCTCGATTTGAGCGTAGAATTCCTGGGCCAGTTCACGCGCCGAGGTCTTCTTGGCAAGCAGCGCCTCGTGCACACTTGCGACAGTCCATCTGGGAGCGCCACTCATCGCTCGATTACCTTCGGAACGCGGAAAAAGGGCTTGGCCGCGTCCGGCGCCTCCGCCAACACGGCGTCGGCGACGCTGCAGGGCGCCACCACGTCGTCGCGTAGCTCCGGCTCGGCCTGCGCGGCGGCGATTGCACCATCGAGGCCTGCACTCGTACGCGGAGCTTGATGCGGCGCATCGGCCATGGGATCCATCAGCGCCATTGGCTCCACGTTCGAGACGTCGAGCTCCTGTAGCTTTCCGATGTAGGAGAGGATTTCGTCGAGCTGGCCACGGTAGGCCTCGACTTCCTCGGGCGCCAACTCCAGATGCGCCAATTGCGCGACGCGCAGCACGTCTTCGCGGCTAATTTTCATCGCCACACCGCGAAATGCGCAGTCCCCAAGCGCGATCGGTTTTCAACAGTAGGAATTTCATCGCATCCATCTTAGTACAGACGCGGTTCAGCGCAAGGGCCAGCGGAAGCCCACTGAATTCGCTGCGAAAATCGTCAGGCCTTGCGGCGTCGGATGAAGGGAGTGTGTTCGTTGTCCAGTTCGTGCGAGATGTGGCGCGGCCCGGGCTTCGCGGCGACAAATTTCACTTCGCGGACCAGCGTGCCGCCCCAGGCTTTATTCACCTGCGCGCAGAACTCGCTTTTCATTTCTTCCAGCTGTTTCCGCCAGGCTTTGCCGTCGGCGGCGACCTCGAGGCATCCCTTGTGGCAGTGCACCGGCCGCGTGTGTCGCGCGAGAGTTTTTCCCACCACGCTGGGCCACACGCCGGAGAGCCATGCGACCGCCGCTTCCGGACGCTTCAACTGGCGCAGCATTCCACCGAGAAAATTTCCCGCGCGTTCCATCGAGGGCGGATTCTAGCACAAATCTGTCCGCGGAAATATTTGCTCAAAAAATTTTGGCCGCGAGAAGCGGATAGCTCCGAAAACCGAAGCGGTGCAAAGTAAGTATGGAAGAGATGAAGTCGCGCGAACACTTTGCACCAGGAGTTACAGATGATTCCGATCCGCGTAGTCGCGATACCCACCGAAATTGCCGACGCGGTGCGCAACACTCACAAGGACCCGCATTACGGCCATCCCGCTCACACGGAAACTGCCGGCGAAGGCGCGCCGTGTCGTCACTGCCTGCAAATCATCGCCGCCGGCTCGGAAACGGCCACGCTGTTCACCTACGACGCCTTCGAAGGCATCGAATCGTTGCCCCTACCGGGGCCGGTGTACATCCACGCCGAAAAGTGCGAGCGCTATTCGGAAAATGGCGGATTTCCCCCAGCCTTGCGTAACAGCCCGAGAACCTTGAACGCCTACGCAAAAGGACGGCGACTCGTGGCGGTGGAATACGTCGCGAACGGCAACGTGGATGCCGGGGTTGAAAAACTCCTTGCCCGCGAAGATGTGGTTTACATCCACGTGCGCAGCACCACCGCAGGCTGCTACACGTTTCGCATCGAACGCGCCGACTGATGTCGAACGCTGACGCAGCGGGTAGCAGGGGGCGGGCCTCAGACTCGCCCCTGCAACCGATCGCCATCCTAGGTGTTCATGGCACGGCGACCGCGCCGACGCCGTTGAGCCCCAGCTCCGGCGCGATGCCGCGCAGCGCCGCGATGCAGAAAGCGATGTGCTCGTCGAGCGGGACACCCAGTTCTGCAGCGCCTTTGTACACGTCGTCGCGGTTCACGCCGCGCGCGAAGGCCTTGTCCTTCAGCTTCTTCTTTACGGAAACTGCTTCGACCTCGTGAATGCTCTTGCTGGGTTTGATCAGCGCGCAAGCGGTCAGAAAGCCGGCCAGCTCGTCGCAGGCGAACAGGGTCTTGTCGAGAGGAGAAGCGCGCGCCACGTTGCAGTAATCCGCGTGTCCCAGTATGGCGTGGATCATTTCCTCCGGGTATCCGCGTGCGCGCAGAATCTTCGATCCTTCGTAGGGATGCTCCTCGGTGGGGTGATGAGCTGCATTGGGCCAGCGCTCATAGTCGAAGTCGTGCAACAACGCGGTCGTGCCCCACAGCTCCTCATCCGCGCCCAATTTGCGGGCGTAGGCTCGCACGCAAGCCTCCACCGCGAGCGCGTGTTTGCGAAGGCTTTCACCCTGCGTGTACTCGCACAGCAAGCTCCAGGATTCTTCCCGATTCGGCATTTTTCCCCGTTTGGAGTTTACCGCAATCCCGAACGCTGCCGCCAGAAGCTATCCGCCACGTCGCACGCGCAGATCTGGGGAGAATTTGTGGCAGCGATCCGTAAAGAACGAAGGGAACAGCATCTGAAAGGCGCTAGCATGCTCTTTTTTTAGCCGCCACTGACGAAGAACCCAGGAAGGGCCGATCGAGGCGGCAAGGGCTGCGGGCCAGGTGCTGGACTTACGGCAGAATTGTCTCAATCGGGCCGCGCTGAAAGGAATGAGACGTATTGTTTTGAGACAATTTCGTCGGCGCATAAGTAGTCGCCGCAAGCGATTCGGTGTTTGTTCTCGTCATTCATTGAACACAAACACTTTGCGGGCGCGATTTGCCGAGCAACGAGCGCCAAAAGACCCAATCGAACCCAAATATCTCTTGCCAAGTGTGGGCACCAAAATTGCAAGCACAAATCGTCAGCGGATGACGCTGAATGGCATTGTGTCCATCTCGTTAGCGGACGTGAAACGGCGAGGGCGAACAAAAGTCGTACCACTTTTGGGGCCGTAGGGGAAGCGAAACGGCTCCTGATTGTGGTCTCCGCTGCGAGCAAGTTAAAATAATTCCGGCAAGAGGACGAAAAAGGGCTTGACAAGAAATGGCACCCTGTGGAGAATCGCTCCCGCGCCTGTTTCTGCCTTCCCTTGTTGTGACGTTCCTCCCCTTCGCATCGCCGGAATAGTCTGTGAGGAGAACCGGTGGCGGAAAAAGAAGCCATAGAAGCGAGCATGGATTTGGATCGAGAAGTACTTCGATGTCAGGTATGCGGTTTAGTGCAATACCGGACACGCACGGACAACTGCCGTCGTTGTCTGCGTATGCTGCCCCCGAAGGTGACGTTCGTCATACCGACGCCGTCGCCTCAAGATCTTCCGGGGGACGATCGTCAACTGTTTGAGAGCTGGCCGAACCGCGAAACTGTGGAGAACATCGGCCAACGCATCAGGCAATTGCGCGAGTCGCGCGGCATGACGCAGAGCCAGCTGCAGGCTCGTTCGCGCGTATCTCGCTCCTATTTGTCCCGGATCGAGAGCGGTCAGATGACGCCTAGCCTCGGCACGCTGGAAAAGATTGCCGAAGCTTTGGGTGTTGGACTGAACCGCTTCTTCGTGCCCGAGACCAATGGCGAGACGGTGCTGGAAGATCCCTTCATTCAGGGTCTTCGCCCATACCTGCGGCAGCTCGATTGGACGCAGTGGCAAGGTATCCTGAAGCGTTTGCAGGCGATCAGCGAGCACGTGAGCACCAATCACAGCGTGCGTCCGTTGCCGCCGCAAGCTGCCGAGCGGATGCCTCACCATATGCCCCGCCGGCAACAGCAGATGCCCCATACTGCGACGGCGCTGCACCGCTAGTCGTCGCGGATCGGTAAGGCGCGGAACGCCTGATGGACAGGTCGGATTCTGGGTAGGGCTTGGCACGCCTGCATCGGCAGGGTGCCAAGCTCGCTCCCGAACGGCCTGCACTTCGTCACCAGATTCCGCGCGAGCCGCGCGGCACGAGCTCTGAGACGAACTTCGCACGCGCCAACGCCAACGAGCAACTTCGCTCGGCGCGTCTTTACGCTTGCAATAATCCACGAAAACTTGCATTCGTTGTTTCGATTGGCCGGCTGAGCACTTCACGGTCCGGGATGCAGACGCATGATTGCGTTTTGGCGCTTCGTGCGGTCCGGTCATTTAGCGGCTGGCGTGACACGGCGGACTTGGTCGCGTCGGGCTGCGCTGGGATTACTGCGCTTCCTTCTTGCCGGCGCGAAACAGCACGATGTCCACTCCGTCGCCTTGCTTGGTCAGTGCCACCACGCGCGCGCCGTCGCCGTGGTCGTCGACAAATGCGATGTCCGTATCCGAATCAACCGTTACGCCATGAACGGGATGATGAGAGAGGTCTTCCTCTCGTCGGAAGCTGGGACCCAAGCGGCGCGCGTACCACGCGTCCACCTGGTTTAAATTGTCGGATGAAGTGAAGTGCTCAACTGCAATCCCCACTCCGCCGTCCCCAGCCGAAAGCTCCACCTTCGCGTTTTTATCATTTCCGCTGGACGTTGCCCGGGGATAGACCGGCAAGCCAGTAGCGCGTGGCACATCTTTATTAACCTTGATCGCACCAACAGGGGTCTGAATTTCAACGTTGTTGCCTTGATTGTGCACGCGCAGGTTGCGGATGAACAGGCCGGCTAGCGCGAGGCCAAACAGGACCATCACCACGATGCCGCCAGCCACCACCCCCAGAATCCACCATACGGCATTGCTGCTGCGACGTTGCGGAGGAATCGCGGCGGGTGGCCGTGCGGACGCGCTAGACATGATTCACCCCCTGCCTGTTCGGCGCTTGTAGATACGCAATCGAGCGTGAAAATGTTTCCGCTGGGCGCGCGCCTTCGCCTTAGTTGAAACGCACTTCCACGCCCGGATGCCGGTCCAGGTGCACGGAATCTATAAATCGCACTTCGGCTTCTTCCAGCGTCATGATCAACGAATGCGTGCGCGTACCGTCGCGGAAGAAATTCACGCCGTGCAGCAGGCCACCTCCGGTGACACCCGTGCACGCGAAAATAATTTTCTTGCCCGGCGCCAGATCCACCGTCTCGTAAATGCGCTTGGGATCCTTGATGCCCATGGTGGCGGTGCGTTCCAGGTGTTCAGGTTTCGAGACCACCAATCGCGCCAGGATTTGGCCGTTTAGGCAGCGCAAAGCAGCAGCGGTAAGCACACCTTCGGGCGCGCCTCCGGTCCCCATCACCGCGTGCACGGAGGTGCCGCGCACGGCAGCCGAAATACCCGCGGAAAGATCGCCATCCGAAATCAGCCGTATCCGCGCGCCGGCTTTGCGTATATCCGAAACCAGCTTCTCGTGGCGCGGCCGGTCCAGCACCACGATCACCAGATCCTCCACGTCGCGGTCATAGCGCCGCGCGATCGCGCGCAAGTTATCCTTCACCGGCGCGTCCAGGTCAATCGCGCCCTTCGCCGGCGGCCCCACAATGATTTTTTCCATGTACAGGTCGGGCGCGTGCAACAAACCGCCGTGTTCGCTCGCCGCGAGCACCACGATCGCGCCCGGTTCGCCCGTCGCGCAAAGATTGGTGCCTTCGAGCGGGTCCACGGCGATGTCCACTTTGGGGTATTCGCGGCTCTTGTCGCGCACCGCCGCGCCCACTTTTTCGCCGATGAAGAGCATCGGCGCTTCGTCGCGTTCGCCTTCACCGATGACGATCGTGCCGTCCATGCCCACGCGATCCATTTCCTTGCGCATCGCTTCGACGGCGGCCTGGTCCGAGCCCTCGCGGTCTCCCTGGCCCATTGTCCGCGCCGAGGCGATGGCCGCGTTTTCGACCGTGCGCAGAAATTCGAGGCTGAGTTCTTTCTCCATGGCGGCTCCTGAAATGTGATTTGCTTCCGGTGGCTGGGACGGTGCTTCCGGGCGGCCTATCATAATCCAAATACCCAAATTCCAATCAATCCGTTATTTGCAGGCAGAGGCGCCGCTCGCGAAGCAACTCGGCGCATGAAAATGCGCCGGAACAACACGCGCAGAACCAGGAATAACGGCGTCATCGCCGCCAGTTAGCAATTTGCGGGCGGCAGCAAAATATGTGAAGTGGATTCAGCGGTTTCGATTGTCATTGATTACGGATGTAACGTGCGTTAAAAGCCTCCCACCCCGGCTGGGGGCTGACCGTGACGGTCACCGATTCGCCAGACCTTGTCTCTCACGATGAATCCAATCGCCTGTAACAAACATCATAGACGTCGTCGTTCCGCTCACGAATGCCGGTCAGACGACCCGGGGGGTGCCGCAGATGGACTGCGTTGCGCACGTTAAGCGATGGTAAGCCCGGGAACGTCTCGGCCGAGCAGTGCTGAACAGCGCCTGGTAGAACTTGGCATCAGTCTTCCGGCGCCGCCTGAACCATTCGGCACCTATGCCGAAGCGGTGCAGACGGGCAATCTGCTTTTTCTCACTGGGATGCTTCCCACCGAGGGCCGCGCGGCGAAATTCGTTGGGCGCGTTGGCGCAGAACTCGATGTGGAAGCAGGGTGCCAGGCCGCTCGCCTTGCGGCGCTCAACGGCCTCGCGGTCGCCCGCAAGTATCTGGGATCGCTCGACAGAGTGACGCGCAGCGTCCGGCTCGGCGTGTCGGTGGCGACTTCGGCAGATGGCCGCGAGCTGGCCAAAGTCGCAGACGGCGCTTCGGACTTGCTGCGAGAGGTCTTCGGCAAAGACAAGAACCCTTGCCGCTTGGTGTACGGAGTCGCCAGTCTTCCGCTCGCCACGCCGGTCGAGCTGGAAATCATTTTTGAGGTCGCGGGCTAACCGACGTTCCGCGGCGTAATGGCCCGCGCGTCGCAACATCGCGCGCGGCCAAGGAGCGGGCACCTTCTCCCAGAAGGAGTAACTATGACGGCGATCATCCGAGGGGAACTGGTGCTCTTAGCGGTTTCCGTGATTCTCGCATCACTTCAATCCCCAACCGAAGCCCAGGCCCGGGCCCAAGGAAAGGAACGTCCCGTGGAATATCCGACTGCTTATCGCACCACACAGATCGACGGCCTCCCGATCTTCTACCGCGAGGCCGGCCCAAAAGACGCCCCCACGCTTCTCCTGCTCCACGGCCTCCCATCTTCATCGCGCATGTTCGATCCGCTCTTCGTCCGCCTCGCCGATCGCTATCACCTCGTCGCGCCCGATTACCCCGGCTTTGGACACAGCGACTGGCCCGACCCCAAAAAATTCGCATACACCTTCGATCACATCGCCGCGATCATGACTCACTTCACCGAAGCGCTCGGTCTCGCACGTTACACCCTGTACATGCAGGATTATGGCGGCCCGGTCGGTTTTCGCATGATCCTGGCGCATCCGGAACGCGTCGAGGCTCTGATCGTGCAGGACGCCGTCGCACATAACGAAGGCCTGGGCGCGAACTGGACGACGCGCCGCGCGTTTTGGGCCGATCGCGCCAGCTACGAAAGCGCCCTGCGCACGAATCTCCTCTCGCTCGCGACCACGCGCTCGCGCCACGTCGGCGATGATCCCGACCTCGAACGCCACGACCCGGATCTCTGGACCGATGAATATTATTTTCTCAATCAGCCCGGCCAGGCCGACATTCAAAGCGACCTGTTCTACGATTACCGCACCAACGTAGAAAATTACCCCAAGTGGCAAGCCTGGATGCGCGAAAAGCAGCCGCGCCTGCTGGTGATCTGGGGCAAGTACGAATCCTCGTTCGACCCTTCGGAGCCGGGATCCTATCGCCGCGACGTACCGACGGCGGAAATCCACATCGTCGATGGCGGCCATTTCGCGCTCGATACCGCAGCCGATCCGATTGCGCAGTACATCCGGGACTTCATGAAGTAGCGGCGGACCCGAGATGCAGCGTGGCAGGCTGGCGCATGCCGATTTGAGGATGTCTGCCACCGATCATTCGGCGTAAACTGGCGCACTGTTTCCAGATGCCGAGGAGTTTACATGCGAGCTGACATCGTTCCAGGAGCCATCTTCCCCGACTATGAGCTTTCCGACCACACCGCAAAACGCAGGAAGCTCTCCGATCTGCAGGGACCGCATCCCATGGTCCTCGTGCTCAGTCGCGGCGGTTTCTGTCCCAAGGACCGCCGCCAGACGGAAGGTCTCGTGCAACTCCATCGCGAGCTGGAGGTTTCCTACTGCCGCCTCGTCACCATCAGCACCGACAACATCACCGAGACCAACGAATATCGCACTGGAATCGACGCCCACTGGCCTTTCCTCTCCGACGCCGGACGCGTCGTGCAAAAGGATTTGGACATCGCCGAATACACCGATCCTGCGCACAATCCCATGATCCCCCACGTAATCGTGATCGAGCCCGGCCTGGTGGTCTACAAGATCTACAGCGGCTACTGGTTCCTCGGTCGGCCAACTCTGGAAGAACTCCGTCAGGATCTGCGCGCGGTAACCAAGAAATGCCGCCCGGATTGGGACATCACCACGCCCGAACTGAAAGCCGCGTGGCAACAAGGCCGCAAGGAACTCTTCTATCCGTACGGCAAGACCTACGCCCAAACCATCGGCGAACAGGATTAGCAGCGCTTCAGCAGAAACGAAAAACCCGCTCGCATGCTCGGGAGCGGGTTTTTTCTCGCACCGGCTTCTTGCGTCGCCCTTACGCCGACGGATGCTTCAATATCTCCGCCAACGCATGCAACCGCTTAGCATCCGCCGAACTCTTCGCCGCTGCAGCGCTCTCTTCGAGCGACGGCGCCATCCCGCTCAATTTCGTCACTTTGCCCTTGTTCATGTGCGAGCTTTCTGCACCCTGAATCGCAACTCGTAAAGCCGCAATCCGCTCCGCCGGTAAAGCCTGCGAGCGCTCGAGCTGATCCACGTAAGCCTTCGCCACCACCAACTGCGCAGGCCACTCCAGCTTCTGCTGGTTCTGCACATTCAGCACATCCACGCGCGCCGTCTTCGCCGCGTCAATTTCGTTCTGCGTCAAAAACTGCGTCGGCGTCAGTTCAAAAATATCCAACCCGCGCGCAATTTCCGAACCGTAGATGTTGCCGTTGTACCAATACGCCGACCACTCGCCGCCCAGCACCAGAATCTTGGGATCGATCGGCCCGCGGTCGAAATAAGCGATCTCGGTCGGGTGCGCCGCGTCGGTGAAGTCCATCACCGAAACGCCGCCCTGATACCACGCCTGCACCTCGATATCGCGCCCCGGCACCGGGATCAGCGAGCCGTTGTGCGCCACGCAGTTTTCGGTGTCGCTCTGCGCCGCCGGCAGCTTGTAATAGCTCGCGAACGTCAGCTTGTCGTCATGCAAATGAAAGATCGCATCCGCGCCCCACTTGTTCGGGTCATTCGGACGGCACCGTGCTCCCAACCCGCCGCCCCACTCGTCCGTAAACACCACCTTCGTCCCATCATTCGAGAACGAAGCCGAATGCCAATACGAGTAGTTCGGATCGTTTACCGCGTCCAGACGCTTCGGATGCACCGGGTCCTTGATGTCCAGCAAGATTCCGTTGCCGGAGCAGGCGCCCGCCGCCAAACCCAGCGCCGAATACACCGTGATGTCGTGGCACTGGTTCGAATCCGACGGTTTTGTCTCCTCATCGTTCTTGCCGTGGCTGCCGCCGTTGCTCAGGCCGTTCAGCGCGCCCGTCCGCGGATCAATAAACACGCGCGGGCTGGCGACAACTTTCGCGTCCTGCGGCGCCGCCACCGGCACCTTGATCACTTCGATGCGGAATAGCGCGGTGTTCGGATCCTTGTCCGGCGCTTCACCCGAGCACCCAGCTAATTCTTCCGGCTGGCGCACGAACGATGTCCCCGAGACGTAGATATAGACGTTGTCCTTGTCGTTCGGATCCACCACCAGCGTATGCGTATGCGATCCGCGGCAGGTCTGCACCGCCGCCACCTGTTTCGGGTTCTTGATGTCGGTGATGTCGAAAATTCTGACGCCGCGGAAACGTTCCGCTTGTGCGACGGGTCGCCGGCGTTCTTTTTCATGCCCTGCGGCCGGAGGAGGCTCGGGCGGAAATCCCTGTGTCCCGCAATCCAGCCGTCCATTCGGCATTTCCACCGACATGAACATCAGGTTCTTGTACACCGACACGTCGCCCTGCCCGCCCGGGCACACCATCGAAGTTACGAGCGTGGTCTGTCCCGGATTGGAGATGTCGTAGATATTCATGCCATAAAAGTTTCCTTGGAACAGGTGATTGCCCTGGAACGCCAGGTCCGAGTTCGAGAAAGCGAGCTCCGCGATAACCAACTGCAGGGGCTTCGGCATCTTCATCGCGCCGCCGCCGATGCCGAGCTGGCCGATCAGCTTTTGCACTTTCGGATCGTCGGCGTCGTCGGTCCCGAGTTGGAACGCGTCGGGCTTTTTCACCAGCTGCAAGTGCTTCAAGCCCAGTGACGTTTCGCCCGCGTCATAAAGTCCCGACGTCAGCTTGTAGCGCGGATCGTTCGCATCCGATCCCGTCATTCCTGGCGGAAGAGCCGGTGCCGGCTGCGCCGCAAACGGATTATCGTCCGACTGCGGTGTTTTCGCCGCTTCCTGAGCGGGTCCTTGCGCGGCCGCCGCAGGCGGGATAGCCTGACCAGGAGCCGGACCAGGCCGCTGTGCCGCCATCCGGCTCACACCGGAACACAAAAGAATCGCGGCCACCGCCGCACGGAACGCAAAGCTGGGCACTCGGTTCATCATTTCTCCTTTGACCTGTCCTTCTCGAGCATAGCCTGCATAATTTTGATCTCAGCGCGTTGCGTGTTGTCCGCATCCGTTGCGAAATTGAAAATATCCGCGTCCTGTCCCGCGCCCGCCGTATTGAACAGATCTTTCACCATGATCAACGCGCCATTGTGGTGCTGAATCATGCCAGTCAAAAATAAATGGTCGAACTCCGCGCCCTTGGCGTTGCGCAGCGCTTCCATCTGCTCCGGCGTCAGCATCCCGGGCATCAGGGCCATCGGCTTGCCCGACGCATCCATATCCGGCATTCCCGGCATCGCCATGGAAACCGCTTCTCCGCGCGCCGCCAGCCAACGCTTCATGAATTTTATTTCGTCGGATTGCGAACTGCTGATTTTCGCCCCCAGCATCCGCAAATCCTTGTTATCGGTGTGGGAGGCGAGCAGCGCCGTCATCTCCACCGCCTGTTGATGATGCATGATCATGCCCTGCATGAACTCCACATCCGCCTGCGACCGCGCCGGCAGCGTGCCCTTGGTTGACGGTGGCAGCGTTTTGCTTGGCTTACCGGGCGCACCCGGCTGCACCACAACAGGGCCCGTCGCGGAATCCGTCTGCTGCGCGCGCACAGGGAACTCCGTGGAACCCGCGGCAGCGCTCGCCGCAAGCAGCACGCCACACAGGGCCGCGCACGCCCTCGCAGAGCGAATCCGTGCCTTGGACGCGACGCGAATCCCATCCAGCTTCGATTTCAATGCATCGGTACGTATTTTCAACTCTCTCATTCCAAGTGGCCGGGACTGTCTTTTCGGGCGGACTATCATAATCCAATCGGGCGAATTCTAATGACGGGAATCACCACGCTTCATGGCAGCGGCTGAATCTTCGCGTTCACCAGAAAAGGATCGTCGAACTCCGTCATCTCGCCAGCTTTCTTTCCGGCCACTGGCTGCAAACGCGCCGCGAGCGGCTTGTGCCATTTCACCGAAAGGCTGGCGATGTCGCCGAGGATGCGCTCCAGCTGTTCCGGCCTCACATCGCCCGGCAGCGGGATCGTATCCAGTCCCGTGCCGCAGACCGCCGAGTAGGAGAGCAGGGCATCCATCGAGAGGCGCCCTTCGCTCCAGCGTTGCGCGAGCACCGTATCTTCCTGTATCGGCAGCATCAATCCCGAATAGCCCGCCTGCTTCACCGGAATCGCTTTCAGCGCCCGCGTGATGATCGCGGTCGCGCTAAGCGTTCCACTGGAACCCATCGGCGCGCCGAGGAAATTTTCAATCGCGCCGCCGATGGAAACGTCCATGAGCGGCGCAGGCGATAGGTCCAGCCCGCCATATTTCCAGCCGCTGGAATTGCTGATTTCAGTTGCCGCCTTTTCGATCTGCGCGGCAAAAATGCCAAGCGTACTTTTCAGTCGCTCTTCGGCCTCGCTCGGAGATTTCGTCGAAGCGAAAACTTCGCTCACTACATTTGCAGATTGCAGGCCGACGGCGAATTGCTTCCCGTCGCCAGTGAAATATGACGCCGGATAAAAAGGCGTGCCGGAGGGAACCAGCGAAGCCGCCGTAAAACTGAAATTCCCCTGGCTATGCAGCGTGTTCGCTTCCAAATATTTAATGACGCCGGCGGCGGCACGAATGGACTTCCAGTGAATTCCATCTTCTCCGGCAATGAATAGAGAAGCTTCCAAAGTTTTTGAATTCGCGATGATTTTTCCGAGCAGCTCCGCTTCGTGCGGATCGTCCCCATCGCCCATCATCGCAGGGCCAATCGCAGCGTCGAAACCTTCCTTCACCGCAAGCGCGTCGTAGTCGCGGAAGAACGCCAGTACCTGCTCGTCCGCCAAGCCACGCGTGTATTCTGGAAACGGCTGCGTAGTGATGCGAATGGTCTGAACTTCGTAACCGGATTTTTCGAACGCAGCTTTGGCCTGGCGCAAAAATTTCAGCGTCTCCCGAATTTGTTCCTGGTAATGCGCACGGTCCAAACGCACAAACGCAGTAATCGCGCGCACTTTCGGCTTCGACCGAACGTCCGCCGCGCTCGAGGGGAACGCGACGGAAGCTATTCCAAGCAACGCCAGAGCCACAGCGCAAATCGCCGCGGCCATCAGTGCTGTAAGGCCGCGAACTTTACGCGCGCGCCTCACGAAAACGCCGCGATTCCGGTGATGCGTTCCCCGATGATCAATTTATGTATGTCGTGCGTGCCCTCATAGGTAAACACCGACTCCAGGTTGTTCATGTGCCGCATCACGCAGTAGTCGTCCACGATGCCGTTCGCGCCTAGAATTTCCCGTGCCCTGCGCGCCGTCTCGCGCGCCATCCACACATTATTCATCTTTAGCATCGAAATGTGCGAAGGATGCACGCGCCCCGCATCCTTCAGCCGCCCCACCTGCAGCGCCAGAAATTGCGCCTTGGTGATTTCCGTAATCATCCACACCAATTTTTCCTGCACCAGTTGATGCGAAGCAATCGGTTTGTTGTCGAATTGCTTGCGCTGCTTCGCGTAATTCAGTGCCGTATCGTAACAAGCCATGGCCGCTCCGATGCCGCCCCAGCCGATGCCGTAGCGCGCCTGATTCAGGCAGGAAAGCGGCCCCTTCAATCCCGCAACGCCCGGCAGCAAGTTTGACGCCGGAATTTTGCAGTCCGTCATCGCCAAGCCCGAAGTCACCGAAGCGCGCAGCGAATATTTTCCGTGCACGTCCCAGGCCTTGTACCCGGGCATGCCTTTTTCCACCAGGAATCCGCGGATCACCTCGTCCTCGCACTTCGCCCAAATCACCGCCACGTCCGCAATCGACCCGCTGGTGATCCACATTTTTTCGCCGTTCAAAATGTAGTCGCCGCCCTTCTTCACCGCGCGCGTCAACATCCCGCCCGGATTCGATCCGAATTGCGGCTCGGTAAGTCCGAAGCACCCGATCGCTTTCCCCTGTTGCAACAGCGGCAGCCATTTATCTTTCTGCGTGTCCGACCCGAACGCGTGAATCGGATACATCACCAGCGCCGATTGCACCGAAACAAAACTGCGCAGCCCTGAATCGCCGCGCTCCAGTTCCTGCGTCACCAGGCCGTATTCCACGTTGGACATTCCCGCGCATCCGTAACCCTTCAGGCTCGCGCCGAAAAGGCCCAGCTCCGCCATCTGCGGCACCAGCTGCACCGGAAATTTTCCTTCGCGGTTGTATTCCTCGATGATCGGCATGATTTCCGCATCCACAAACTGCCGCGCCGTACGGCGCGCCAGCTTCTCTTCGTCGCTCAGTAGGGAATCGAAGTCGAGGTAATCAACCCCGGGAAACGATGGCATGAAATATCTCCTCGAAAATGGGTCGCGCGCATTTGCAGGCGATCATTTGAGCCGCAACCCAAATCGCGATTGTATCGAATTCGCGGTGCCCTGCGCCACTAAGTGCCAGCAAGCGTAGTGGGTCCGTTTCCGGTTAGACGACATCAGGGGTGGTGCTCATTTATCGCAACGATTCTACAAAGTGCTCTGCAGCGTCCGAGGCGGGGGACTGGCAAATTTCAGAATGCTGTGCGCCCGGTACTTCCACATATTCCTTTTGCGTCGCTCGAGACGCAGCGAGAACTGCTCGGCCTTGATCAACGGGAACCACATCATCCAATTCTCCTTGAATGATGAGGAGCGGGCTGCTGACGTCACGAATCGCGGCGGCGTTTTCGTAAACCTGCGTAACATCCGGATCCGCCTTCATCTTCAGCAATCCGCGTCCGTACCACGGGAGATCATGTTTTGAAGACCATCGCATCATGTCGTCGGTATTTGCTAGAGGAGCCTGCAGCATCAATCCCGCGACGTGCCGATTCGCCGCCACGTGGATCGCCACACTCGTGCCGATCGACCAACCATAGGAGATGATAGCCGTCGTCGTACTCGGCGCAAATCGTCGTTTCACATGGTCGAATTCCTGCAACGCCGAGGACTGGATCGTCGGAATTCCGATGGAACCGCCGCTGAAGCCGTAGCCAGGACAGTCAAAGCAGACAGCGTTAACATGGAGCGTGTCACTCAGCCATGCAAGTCGCTTCGCTTGGTGCGCCAGATCCTCGTTGCTGCCATAAAAAAACAGCACGAACGGCGCATCACTTCTGTCGCTTTGATAAAGCCATCCGCGCAGCTTCGTGCCTTCTGTCGTTTGAAATTCCAAGGATTCTCGTCGGGGAACTACTTCACTCCATTTGCTCGGAGCCGGCGGCTTGGGAGGCTGGAAGACATCTTTTGCGTGTAACGTGTAGCCTATCCCAAGCGCCAATAATATTGCGAACATGGAATGACCTCGGGACGGGGGCGGTGTAGCTGATCCTGTCGCCCAATTATACGTGCAAAACAGCCCGCAGTTCCGATTGGTCATTCATTTCGGCGATACCCGGGCGCCATCTCGCTAACGCCCTAAAAGAAGATCATGCTTCCGCGTAGTCGGCAATTCGAAACGAATGTCCAAGTCGCGAGGGACACATTTTTCGGGAACTGATCCAGATCTCTTCCCAATATTTCGGCACGCAGTATTTCCGGCGCAGGATGCCCCTGCGCCGCACCCGCTTCTCCGAACTTTCGCCGTCCCCTCCGATCGCCATCGTCCAGTGACCGCTTCCAAATTCGTTGCGTCCGGCCTCGCGGAAGCGTAGGATGCATCAACCGAAGGTCGAAGCCCCAGCCAAGCATCGACCTAGATTTCGACGTCGCTCTTACGCCGGAACGAAGCGCGCCTCGCAATCCGCTCCGGTCAATTAAACCGGTTGTTGCATGTCTCGAAAGTGGTTGGGGTGGGTGCCAGCGATGAAACGTCCCCTGCGTCTTTCGGCCCTGTTGGCGGTTGTGGCGTTCGTTTGTGCCGCTTTTGCCCCTCGAGTTCGCAGCGCTCGTCCTCCCGGTCCACCCGCAGCTCAAGAGCGCATCGTCACATCCGAACCAGCCACAGCTACGATTCCAGGTCCGCTCCGTTCATTTTTGCGTATCGCCGGAATCAGCCAGAAAGCCAGCGCCGAAGAAGTGATGCCCCTGCTCTCCCGTAACGTATTTCTGATCGGCTATCAGGGCACCGGCTTGGGCAGCCGCGCCACCGAATTTCTGATTCTGCTCCGACGATACGTGCAGCAGGCCAGGGAACTCTCCGACTTAGCAGGGAAGGACGGCGTGATTCGCGTCACGGGCTGCGCTGACTCTAAGCCGCTGCTCGACATCCTCGGCTACCGCGTGACCACGGACTGCGGAAAGAGCAGCGCCTACGTCGCCACCGCGGACCCGCGCAGAGCATTCATTACGATTGACTCCGGTTTCCCCCTGCCCGAACTCGAGGCCACACTGCAGGGCGGCAAGCCGTTCTCCTATGCGTACCCCAATTCTCAAGTGCCCATCGGTCTCACCGAACGACAATGGGTCGAAGCAAGCACCGAGGGCGGGCACGACAAAGATCGGCCATTAATTGACGCGCTGCTGCACGATCAGTCCCTCGCACGTCTCTACTACGCCTGGGCTCACGTGGATCCGGAAACCCAGGCCGCGCTGCTGCGTTCGCCGGGCCTGAAACGATTCGTCTCGCTTGCCGCGCCCTTGGATTTTTACGGTAGTTACATTCGCATCGAATCGGGCCGCGTAATCGTGCCCGGCGGCACCGCTGCCGAGCCTGCGTGGAAGGATTTGGTGGGCGCAAACCCGCACTCCACGAGTGAATTTGTCCCCAAGCTTCTCTCGAAGGACAATGGCTGGCTCGCCGCTTATTTTGACTCGCTCTCGCGCATCCCACCCGAACAGCAAGCGCACTTCGTCGAACCTGCACGCATGCGCCACTGCTACGAGGCGCTCCGTGGAAAGACGGTTTCCCCCAGCGCGATGTCTTCGGTCTTTCGCCCGGACCCAACTCTCCTGCTTCTGACCACGCGCATGCAGTGGGAGCCCAACGGCGATCCGCACGTGCCCGGAAGCCTCCAAGCGTGGAAGAACATCTTGCGGCAGAAGGCCAATGCCGAACTCGCGCGCAATTGGAATATAGAGACCAGAGGATTGAACAATCCGGACGCCTTGCTGGAAACCATGTTCGCCCTCTCTCGCGTGGGAATGGAAGGCACTCCGGCGGAAGCCTATCTCGTGCTGAGCGAAATTGACGCCAGGCGTCCGGCAGGGCATCGCTTGAGCGGTCCCACGGTCGAACTGATGGCCAGCAAGTTCCAGCAATTTCGCAATCAGTATTCGATGTTTTCCGAGTTTCCTGAACTGAGCGATGCGTCCATCGCCGCGTTTCTAACCACAGCCGAGGCGCTCAATAAGGTTTCCGACCACACCCTGCGCGGGAATGCCATGGGCATCTTTGAAGCGAACGTCACGCTGTGGCAAATAATGGCTCGCCAGGGCGAGATTCCCGTAAGCGCGCGCGACGAATCCTGGCAGGGAATGATCAAGCCGTTTTCCCATTTCTCTTCCTCCGCCCAACTCTTCGATGCCGGGCGCACCTCACTGGCGCATCTCCTGCGCGCAGCCACCGGCAATCCCAAAGCCTCGCAGGACGAAATCGTTGACTTGATCGCGGGTCCTCGCCAAACAAATTCCGAAGGCCAGCGCATTCACCGCGAAATGGCGGAGCGCATTCGCGCCGTGCTGGACGATCAGCGCCTGGTTTCGCTCGATACTCTGCTGGCGCTGGGGGACGGCCTCACGCCCACGCCGCAAGGGACTCCCGCGGGCGATATGCTTCTGCCGCTCGCCGAGCAACTTGGCGAATTCCAAATGCCGCGCCCGATTTTTACCAACAGTGAGAGAACGACTTTCACCGCCGGCTCCTACAACAACCACCACACCGATTTGGAAATGCGCACGGACATTGCCAAAGTGCTGAAGTCCAAGGCTACCGGAGTGGAATTAGAACAAGCCAAGGGTCAACTCGTTCCGTTTTTCCGCGACACGCTCGTCGGTTTCAGCTACGCCTATTACGAACCGCCGGGCGCCCAGGCTCTGCACAACAACCCGCTGCTGATCCGCTCGCACGATTTCTCCGGCGACACCGTCATGGGCACGGAAGAATCGCTCTGGCAAACTCCCCGCCTCTTTGGCGCGGGCTCTCCCGCGGGCGGAGGCGCGCATCTGGTGGGCTCGCTGGCAGATTTGCCCTACGTGCTGGCGCAAATGGAAGAGGATTTTATCGCTCCGGAAAACGTCCAGGCGCTGATTTGGACGGACCTGGTGCCTTCGGTTTTGACCAACGCCGTCCTGCCGCGTTGGTGGAACGTCAGCCGCAACGAACTCCACGCCGTCGCGCTCTATCAACGCGCCGGAGACGAAATGCTCGCGGCGTGCGCGCAAAATGAAGCATTGCGTGCGAAAGTCACCAGCATTCTTTCCGACCGCATGATTCCGCAGAGAGCCGCGCAGCTCGAAGCCACGCTGCGCGCCGGACGCGCGGCCGAAGTCTCATCGCAGGTCACGCCCGCGGATACGTTCTATCTCACTGCTGAATTTCGCCGTAGATTTCCGGACGACACCAGTTCGTGGGGAATGGCGGGGCACGAATTGCAAGATTTGTCGCAGCAGGATCCAGCGGAACTTACCTGGACGCGCCTGTCCCAGGATTTCGGGGTTCCTCATCCCGTGCTCGCGCGCTCCTATGCGCGTGAATTGTTGAACGTCAGGCCATTCCCCATGTTCCAGGGCTATTCCAGCCGCTTGCTGGCCGAAACATGGGACTCGACGAATCTGTATTGGGCGCGCCTGGCTGACGAGATGGGTTATCCGCCGGTAACGCTGAATCGCCTGGCGCCCGAACTGACCGGCCGCATGGTCGCGAAGATTTTTGCCACCGACTTGAACGATTGGCCCGCAATTCTGCGTGCCATGCGCGAAACCGGTGAAGAATTTCGCCAGGGCAAAGTCACTTCGCTGCCCGCGAGTTTCGGCAGTCCTCAGCCCTAGAGACTTTGTGGCTACGCCGCGGTGATTCAATACGCGCCCGGCCAGCCCTGCGAACGTTTAGTAACAGACAACATCGAGGCCCGTCATGCTCAAAAGACTCGCAGTAGCGCTCGTTCTCTTCGCAGCTCTTTCGGTTTTCGTCGGCCCCTCTCCCGTCGCGCAGGAAAGCGGCCCGCCGCGCATCAACGTCACCGTGGATTTAGTGCAACTGAACGTCGCGGTAACTGACAACAAGGGGAAGTACGTCACCGGTCTGCATCCGCAGGACTTCATCGTCACCGAGGACGGCATTCCCGAAGACATCGCCACGTATGGAGAAGGCAACGTATCCGCCCGCGCAATTCCGGCCAAGGCTCCGTCTGGTGCCGCCTCGCCCGACGCCTCCGCTGGCCAACCAAGCGACCCGAGCTCGAGCCTGTCTGGCAGTGAGCTTACCTCTCTGGTAGAGGGCGCCAACGTGTTCGTGCTCTTCGACACCAGCAACTATATGTACCGCGGCTTCGTATTCGCGCAGGACGCGATCGCCGATTTCGTCCGCTCACTCGAAGGCGCCGACAAAGTAGCCTTCTATTCCTACAGCCGCGACCTTTCCCGCGCCTCGCTGCTCACCGCCGACCGTACGCAGGTTCTGCGCGCCGCACGCACTACCGTCGCCGGAGACGATGCCGCGCTCTACAATTGCCTGTTACTCACCGTGCAGGACGCCGCGCACTTCACCGGACGAAAAGTCATCGTGGTCTTCTCCAACGGCCCCGACAACTACAGCATGGTCCCGCCCGAGGACGTCGCCGAGCTGGCGCAATCCACCGGAACGACCATCTATATGGTAAGCACTCAGGAAGCCCACCTCGAGCCCATCTCCAACGCCGTATTTCAACGCATGACCGCCGCCACCGGCGGCAAAGTCTATTTCGCCAAAAACTGGAAGGACGAACAAAACGCCTTCGCTTCCATCCGCGACGACCTAGCGCACCTATATTCGCTGAGTTACTACCCCAAGCCCAATAGCAACCGCGGCTGGCGCACCATCACCGTAAAACTCGCAAGCGACCAGCACAAGCACTATCACATTCGCACGCGCGACGGCTATCGCCTGCAACGCTCCCGCTTCTCCGCGGAATACGTTCCGCCCACTCCGCCCGCGGCCAGCGCCAAATTGCCGTAGCCCGCGCGCCGATTCGATGAACTTTTCTTTACCCGCTGCCGCGCGGGAAAACTTGTAGTATCGTATCTAGCTTCATGGACCAGACGCAGACCAACCAACGCGCCGCGCTAGGCTCGATTGTCATCGTGAGCGCTGCAGCAATATCCTTTCTTCTTTGGCTGCTGTACTTGCACCATGCGCCCACGCAGTTCGCAGGCAGATTTGTTTTCCTGCCGGCGCTGAATGCCGTTCTGAACGGACTCAGCGCCATCGCCCTGTGCACCGGCCTCTACTTCATAAGAAAACGCGACCGCAAAGCACATCGCGCCAGCATGCTGCTCGCCTTCGGTTTTTCGTCGCTGTTTCTGGTCAGCTACATCGTGAACCACGCGCTGCACGGCGACACGCGTTTTCCACTAGGCCACGCAACCATGCGCGCGATCTATCTCGTGATTCTCGCCAGCCACATAACTCTCTCGATCGTAGCGCTGCCTCTGGTGCTCATCACCTTTTTCTTTTCACTCAGCGGCCGCTTCCCGCAGCACAAACGCATCGCGCGCTACACGTTTCCCATCTGGCTGTACGTCTCGGTCACCGGCGTCGTCGTTTTCGCGCTCCTCCAGGCTTACGCGTACTAGTCCGGCATGCACCCTGAGAGGTCCGCCGTGTCGCGCAGACCGTGGTGTATACTCCCGCGCAAAGGAGCTGCGCGCGCCATGGGAGGCAAGCGATGAAGCGGTCGGCAGGCATCACGATTTCCGCAGTGCTGGTCTTCATCGGCTCTGGCCTCACGCTGCTTTCGGCCGCCCTCATGCTCCTCGGCTTCGCTGTGATGCCTGCAGACGACATGCCTGCCGTCACTCGCGGCGCTGGCCTGATCATGTCCGTATTCATGCTGGGCCTGGCCGCGTGGGGCATTGCCACGGGCGTGAACCTGTTGCACCTGCGCGAATGGGCCAGAATTTCCATGATCGTCTTCAGCGGCCTGCTTCTGGTGATGGCTGTTCCGGGCCTGATCATGATGATCGTCATGCCGCTGCCCACTCCGCCCGTGCCCGCGGTGCCAAACGGCGAGCGGATTCCGCCGCTTGAGCACCTGATGACCGCCGTGCGCATCGGCATGGCGGTCTTCTACGCTTTGCTGGCTCTGTTAGGCGGCTGGTGGGCGTATTTCTTCAACTCGCGCCCAAGCAAAGAACAATTCCGCAACGCAGGAGCGCCAGGCCCCGCATGGATGCCCGCAGTGCTCGCGCCCACCGAATTGCCCGGCGCAACGAAAAGGCCCGTCAGCATCACGATCATCGCCTACCTCGCGCTCGTCGGCGCCTGCATGTTTCCCATCCTCAATATTCTGCATATGCCGCTCACCTTCCTCGGCTTCTTTTTCAGCGGCGGAAAAGCTGCGCTGATCGTGATCGGTTATATGTCCGTGCAACTCCTGATGGCCTACGGTCTGCTACAGCTGGAAAAGTGGGGCCGCAGCCTCGCCATCTACTATTTCAATTTCGCCATTTTCAATTCGATCATTTCCGTAATCCTTCCCGGCGCTCAAGCGCGCTACGAAGCAGCCACCGCCGCGATGCAAACCTCCATGGGCCTGCCGCCGACCCCCTTCCAGTTTCCCATCTGGTTCAGCCTGGTTTTCTCCCTCCCCATGATCGCCATTCAATTGTGGTTTGTAGTGACGCGCAAGCAAGCCTTCGAAGGCCCGCACAACTCGCTCACCCCGCACTAGCCGCACCCCAGCCTCACGATATCCGCGCAAAGATTGCGCGCGCGCGACTGGCATAACCTCACGCGTTCGACGTAGAATGGAGCGAATCGTGTTTCTCTTTCCGTAATGCAAAGAGGCCCTAAAGCGTTGACGGGAGCGGGACTCGATGCGATAATCGCGGCCTTTGCTTGAGCCTAGAAGTGTGTCCCGGAGCGGCTTGTCGCAATTCCGGGCAACAGTGTAACGACATAAATGGGGCAAACGTATTCGTAAGCTTTCCTAACGATGGAAATCCTGCGCCAGCTCGGTGACCTATTTCTTCAAGCTGTGCCTACGGTCATCATCGTTTTCCTTTTTTATCTCCTCATGCGCTGGGCGTTTTTCACGCCCATTCAAAAAGCCATGGCAGAGCGCAGCGCGAAAATCGAAGGCGCGCGCGCCGAAGCCGCCGCGGTCGAAGCGGCAGCGCGCCAGGATCTGGATAATTACAACGCGGCTCTACGCAAAGCCCAGGGAGAAATTTACCTCGAGCAGGAAGACGCGCGTCAGGCCGTCCTGGACGAGCGCGCCAAAAATCTGAAAGCGCAACGCTCCCTGGCGCGCAAGGAAGTTGACGAGGCCAAGAAGCGCATCGAAGCCGAGCTCGCTGAAGCCCGCAAGGAAGTCGAGCGCCAAACTCCAGAACTGGCCAGCGCAATCGCGCGCGGCATCCTGGAAGGCAGCAATCCTCCGCGCGGCGGTGCGCGCCAATGACGTTCCGAGCCATGCAGCAAATAAGGTCCGCCGCTCGCGCGCTCTGCTTCCTGGTCATTTCTCTCGCGCTTGCCGCCGCCCCGGTATTCGCGCAAGAGGGTGATCGATCGCCCGCGGATTCCACCACCGGCTGGGTTTTTCGCTGGCTCAATTTCGCGCTGGTCTTCGGCGCCATTGCCTATTGCATCGTGAAATACGCCGCGCCGGCCTTCCGCACGCAGGCCGAAGAAATCTCCAGAAAAATCGCGGAGGGCGCCCGCGCCCGCGAAGCTGCCGAGCGCCAGCGCCGCGAAATCAAGACCAAGCTCGAAGGCCTAGAGCGCGAAATTGAGCAGCTGCGCGTGGATGCCAAGCGCGACGCCGAAGCCGAGGCGCAGCGCCTGCGCGACCTGGGCCGCGCCGAAGCAGAAAAAATCGAGCAAGCCGCGCGCGCTGAAATTGACGCAGCCGCGCGCACCGGCCGCATGGAACTGAAATCGCTGGGCGCTCGCCTCGCGGTGGAACGCGCGGAAGTATTGCTGCGCCAGGAACTAGCGCCAAAGTCCGAAGCCGCGCTGCTCCGCACTTTCATCGCCGAGCTGGAGAGGAGTGTCCATTGAGCGCCGTCGCCGAACGCTACGCGGCCGCGCTCGCCGACGTCGCTCTCGAGCGCAAAAGCGGCGAAGCCGTGCGCAAAGACCTCGCCGCGTTCGTGGAAATATTTCTCGCTTCGGGAGATCTGCGCAATGCTCTGGAAAGCCCCGCGGTGGACGGCGCGGTGAAGAACAAGGTCATCACCGCAATCGCCGCGAAGATGGGCCTGAACCAGGCCGTGCGCAATTTCGTGTACCTGCTCGTGGATCATCGCCGTACGCACTTGTTTCACGAGATCCTGCAAGTGTTCGGCACAGAGCTGAACAAGCGCCTGGGTATTGCTGAAGCCGAAGTCACCACCGCGCGCGCTCTCAGCGAGGCCGAAAAAAAAGAATTGCTCTCCGTGCTGCAGCGCCGCACGGGAAAAAAGATCGAAGCGCGCTTCGCGGAAGATGCGAACCTGCTCGGCGGCGCCGTCGTGCGCGTCGGTTCCACAGTTTACGATGGCTCAGTACGCGAGCAATTGAACCGCTTGCGCGAGGAATTAGAAGCGGAATAACAAACGCATCAGGACGCGGCAATGCGTGCTACAGCGCCGGCGTCACACGGTCACTAGAAAACAGGAGTCAGGATGGCCAACATCAAAGCGGACGAAATCACCAAGATCCTGCGCGAGCAGATCGAAAATTATCAGCAGACCCTCGCCGTCGAGGAAGTCGGAACCGTCATCTCCGTCGGCGACGGCATCGCGCGCATCCACGGTCTCGACAAGTGCATGGCCGGCGAAATGATCGAGTTCCCGCACGACGTTTTCGGCATCGCGCTGAACCTCGAAGAAGATCAGGTCGGCGCCGTGCTCCTCGGCGATTACACCGAAATCAAAGAAGGTGACACCGTCAAGCGCACCGGCAAAATTATGTCCGTCCCCGTCGGCGATGGCATGATCGGCCGCGTCGTCGACGCGCTCGGCAATCCCATTGACGACAAGGGCCCCATCCAATCCACCCAGCGCAATCCGCTCGAACGCCTCGCGCCCGGCGTCGTCGCCCGCCAACCCGTGCGCGAACCTATTCAGACCGGCATCAAGTCCATTGACGCCATGATCCCCATTGGCCGCGGCCAGCGCGAGCTAATTATCGGCGACCGCCAGATCGGAAAAACCGCGATCATCATTGACACAATTCTGAATCAGCGGGGCGGCGACCTGATTTGCATCTACTGCGCCATCGGCCAAAAACGTTCCACCGTCGCGCAGGTCATCAAGACGCTCACCGATTACGGAGCCATGGAGCACAGCATCGTCGTCGCCGCCACCGCTTCTGAATCCGCATCCATGCAATACATCGCGCCCTTTGCCGCTTGCGCCATCGGCGAATATTTCCGCGATACCAAACGCCACGCCATCTGCTTCTACGACGATCTCTCGAAGCATGCGCAGTCGTATCGCGAAATTTCGCTCCTGCTGCGCCGCCCGCCCGGCCGCGAAGCTTTCCCGGGAGACGTTTTCTTCCTGCACTCGCGCCTGCTCGAGCGCGCCGCGAAATTGAATGACGAACTCGGCGCCGGCTCCCTCACCGCGCTCCCGGTAATCGAAACGCAGGCCGGCGATATTTCCGCCTACATTCCGACGAACGTGATTTCCATCACTGACGGCCAGATTTTCCTGGAGGCCGACCTCTTCAATAGCGGCATTCGCCCCGCCGTGAACGCGGGCATTTCCGTCAGCCGCGTCGGTGGCAACGCGCAAATTAAAGCCATGCGCCAGGTCGCCGGCACCCTCCGCCTCGACCTCGCGCAATACCGCGACCTCGCCGCCTTCGCGCAATTCGGCACCGAGCAGCTCGACAAAGCCACGCAAGCGCAACTCGCGCGCGGCCAGCGCTTGATGGAAATCTTGAAACAGGATCAGTACCAGCCCCTTTCCGTCGAAAATCAGGTCCTGATCATTTTTGCTGCTTCCAATAAATATCTCGACGATTTGCCGGTCTCCGAATGCCGCCGCTTCGAAACCGAGCTGTATCCCTTCATCGAAACGAATTACAGCGGCTTGCTGAAATCGCTGCGCGAAAAGAAAGCATTCGACGACTCCAACAGGGCCGAAGCGAAAAAAGCGCTGGACGCTTTCAAGGAGCGCTTCAAGACCACGATCCAGTCCGCCCCGGCGGTAGCGGCTCAGGCGAGCTAGTCCGGTTCCATGCCCACACTTCTCGATTACCGCCGCCGCATTCGCTCCGTGAAAAGCACGCAGCAGATCACGCGCGCCATGAAATTCGTCGCCGCGGCGAAACTGCGCCGCGCGCAAGAAGGCGTCTTTGCCGCGCGCCCCTACGCCAAGGAAATTCTCCGCGTTCTGCGCTCCGCCGCCGCGCGCATGGAATCTCCCGCGCATCCTTTGCTGCAGCGGCGCCCCGAAGAGAAAATCCTGGTGATGGTTCTCACCGGCGACCGCAGCCTTTGCGGCGCCTTCAATTCCAACGTGCTGCGCCACGCCATGGATTTCATCCGCGAACATCACACGCAGAAGCTGGAGTTGATCGTCGTCGGCAAAAAAGGCCGCGACACGTTGCGCAAGCGCGGCTTTTCGTTCGTCGCCGAATATCTCGACGTCTCCGCGAAAGTGGAATTTTCGAAAGCCAAGGAAATCGCCGCGCGCGTCGCCGAGCTTTACACCAGCGGTGAAGTGGACGCGGTTTACGCCATCTACAACGAGTTCAAAAACGTGATGGTCCAGAATCTGCGCGCCGAAAAACTCCTGCCCGTGGATCCTGAAGTCGTGAAGAAAGCAGCGGACGGCGAAGAACTCCTAGCCCATCACGCCGGCCCCGGCGGCTCCCTGCCCACCGAACCAGCGCCCGGAGGCCAAGGCCGCCTGGTTGACTACATCTACGAGCAGCCGGTCGAACAAATTTTCAATGGTCTCGTCCCGCGCTACCTCGAAGGCGAAATTTTCCGCATCCTGCTCGAATCCGCCGCCGCCGAACACGCCGCGCGCATGACCGCCATGGATTCAGCAACGCGCAATGCATCCGACCTGATCGAAAAGCTGACGCTGCGGATGAACAATATCCGCCAGGCAGCAATTACCAAGGAACTGATCGAAATCGTAAGCGGCGCCGCATCGGCAAATTCGTGATCGGCGTCGACGCGCACAGCACGATTCACTAATCACGCTTTCCGAGGGAGAACGCTCAACATGGCTACAGTCGCACAAAAAACGGGGCACATCGTAGAAGTCATCGGGCCCGTCGTCGATGTCCAGTTTGAAGAGGGTCACCTTCCGCTGATTCACAACGCCGTGAAAATTACCAGCGAAGGCTTCAACAACCCCGAGCCGCTCGATATCGTCGCCGAAGTCGCGCAACACCTCGGCGAAGGCCGCGTGCGCTGCGTCGCGATGAAGCCCACCGAAGGCCTGGTGCGCGGCATGAAAGCACTCGATCTCGGCGAGCCCATTTCCGTTCCGGTCGGCCGCGGCGTGCTAGGCCGCGTGCTCAACGTCCTGGGCGAGCCGGTAGATAACCTCGGTCCCGTGAAATACGAAAAGCGCTACCCGATTCACCGCCCCGCTCCGTTGCTCGAAGACCAGTCCACCACGCTAGAAATGTTTGAGACCGGCATCAAAGTCGTGGACCTCACCGAGCCCTACCTGAAAGGCGGAAAGATCGGCCTGTTCGGCGGTGCGGGCGTAGGCAAGACCGTGCTGATCCAAGAACTGATCCACAACGTTGCGATGAAACACGGCGGCGTATCCGTTTTCTCCGGTGTCGGCGAACGCACCCGCGAAGGCAACGACCTCTGGCTGGAAATGCAGGAATCCGGTGTCATCGTCCCAGGAAATTCCGAAAAATCGCGCTGCGCCCTGATCTACGGACAAATGACCGAACCCCCCGGCGCCCGCCTCCGCGTCGGACTCACCGGCCTAACCGTAGCGGAATATTTCCGCGATGAAGAAAAGCTAGACGTTCTGCTTTTCATCGACAATATTTTCCGCTTCGTGCAAGCCGGCTCGGAAGTCTCGGCCCTTCTCGGCCGCATGCCCTCTGCCGTCGGCTACCAGCCGAACCTCAACACCGAAATCGGCGAACTGCAAGAGCGCATCACTTCCACCAAAAATGGCTCGATCACTTCCGTGCAAGCCATTTACGTTCCTGCCGACGACTACACCGACCCGGCTCCCGCCGCAACTTTCGCGCACCTGGACGCCACCACCAACCTCAGCCGCCAAATCGTGGAACGAGGCATTTATCCTGCCGTCGATCCGCTGGCGAGCTTCTCGCGCATTCTGGATCCGCGCATCGTCGGCCAGGAACATTACAACGTGGCCCGCTCGGTGAAAGCCGTTCTGCAGCGCTATAAGGAATTGCAGGACATCATCGCCATCCTGGGCATCGAAGAACTCTCCGACGACGACAAGCAAACCGTCACGCGCGCCCGCAAAATCGAAAAATTCCTCTCGCAGCCAATGTTCGTGGCCGAGCAATTTACCGGCCTGGCAGGGAAGTACGTGAAAATCGAAGACACGGTGCGCGGCTTCAAGGAAATCGTAGAAGGCAAACACGACGATTTGCCCGAGCAAGCTTTCTACATGGTCGGCACCATCGAAGAAGTGCGCGAGAAAGCAGAAAAAATGGCAGCAGGCGCAGCGGCGTAGTGCGCCGCAGCAAGCGCGAAGCAAGCGAATCGATATAAATGGCCACGCTACCAGAAAAAATCGAGCTGCAAGTGGTGACGCCCGAGCGGCACATTCTCAGCGAAGACGTCGACTCGCTTGAAATGCCCGGCAAAGACGGCTACCTCGGCATTCTCCCCGGCCACGCGCCGCTGATCACCGAACTCGGCGTCGGAATCCTCACCTACCACAAAG
Organism: Acidobacteriota bacterium; assembly: GCA_013289715.1. Taxonomy (GTDB): domain Bacteria; phylum Acidobacteriota; class Terriglobia; order Acidiferrales; family UBA7541; genus Palsa-295. The sequence continues at coordinate 37,421 of JABCZJ010000007.1, forward strand.
GCGGCGAAACGCGTTACCTCACGGTGATGTACGGTTTCGCCGAGGTCCTACCGGATCGCGTAATCGTCCTCGCGGAAATTTCCGAGCGCGCCGAAGAAATTGACGTCGCGCGCGCCACCGCCGCTCTGGAACGCGCCAGGGCCGACACGCCGAAGGCCGGGTCTACGGAAGCCGACTGGGATCGCGCCAACGCCGCGATCGAACGCGCCACCGCCCGCTTGCAAGCAGCTACAAAGGCCGGCTCAGGATCCGGCGCAGCAGGCGCGGTGAGCCGAACCATGCAGCACCAGGCCGCCTAGCCCTATGTCGCTTGTTTACTTTTGGATATCCCCGCATCCCCAGGCTTGGCGAGCGCATCGTATACCTATGGTACAAATGTAGTAGAAGGGGCGTATGTCAGACATTACAGTGTATTCAACTTCCTGGTGCTGCGATTGCCGCCGGGCCAAATGCTTTCTGCGCGAACGCGGCATCCCGTACCGCGAAGTCAATATTGATGACGACTCCGCGGCCGAAGCCATCGTGCTGCAAGTCAATAACGGCAAGCGCAAAGTGCCGATGATCGGCATCGAAGGCCGCTATTTCTCCCTAAGCCCGTTCGATCCTTACAAGTTCGCTGAAGAATTGAAAATCCCTCTGAACAAGTGAACATGCAGCGCGTTGTTTCCCTACGGGATGCGTCTTGCGTCGCCAGCCCCGAACCGCATTTTTAGGGGCGCGTCTCAGACGCGCCCGTTGCAGCAACTCCGGTAGGTCACGTCAGGCCGACGCCCCGCGTCATGACTCCAGCCACATGCAAATCCGGCGTCAAAACCACCAGATCCGCATCGCCACCAATCGCCAAAATTCCTTTTTTCCCCGCGAGTCCCAGCCGCCGCGCCGGCAAAATCGTCGCCATGCGCAAAGCATCCACAAACGGCACGCCTACCTCAACCATAAATCGCAGCGCGCGATCTAGCGTCAGCGTGCTACCAGCCAAATTGCCTTCCGAGTTCCGCACCACGCCGCCCTTCACCGTAACCTCAAAATTCCCCAACCGGTAATTCCCGTCGCGCATCCCGGTAGCCGATGTCCCGTCGCTCACCAGCAGCACCGTGTCAAATCCCTTGGTTCCCAGCAGCACCTGGATAGCTGGTCCCGCCACGTGCACACCGTCCGCAATAATTTCCGCGGTTATGTCCGTGTCAGTCATAATCGCGCTGATCACACCGGGATCGCGATGTGTAAACGGCCGCATCGCATTGTAAACGTGCACCGCATGCCGCGCTCCCGCTTCAAACGCCGCGCGCGCCTGATCATAGTCCGCATCGGTGTGTCCCACCGCAACCACCAGCCCATCCGCCACCGCCCGCGCAATCAATTGCAAAGCCCCAGGAATTTCCGGCGCCACCGTGAGGATACGTACCAGTCCGTCCGCCGCAGCCCGAAATTTCTCGAGCACTTCAATCGAAGGCAGCGCAATAGACTCCGAGGGGTGCACCCCGCGCCGCGCCTTGTTAATAAACGGCCCCTCCAGATGAATTCCCACAATCTCCGCCGCGGCCCGCGTATTCTCTTCCGTCTTTTCGTGGCTGCGCACGTACTGCGCAATCCCTTCCAGACTGTGGCAAGTCTCCTCGACCGGCGCCGTAACTGTCGTCGCCACCAGAGACGTAGTTCCAAACCGCGCCACGGTCGCCGTAATCGCGTCCAACGCCTCAGGGGTGGCTTCCATCACGTCGTGCCCACCCGCCCCGTGGATGTGCACGTCCACAAAGCCGGGAACCACGGTCATCCCCGCCGCCACATAATCCTTCGCGCCCGGCGGAATATGCACTTCGTCGCGATTGCCGATGGCGGTGATGCGCCCGCCTTCGACCACGATCACGTTGTCCAGGAGTTCTTCTTGCGGCGTCAGAATGCGCCCTGCGTAGATTGCGGTGGCCGTCATGGCAATTCCATGCTACTTGAACTCACCCCGAAAATCAGCGCCCAGCCTTGCATCCTTTTCCTAGTCCGCTACAATCATGGGGCGCAACTTATGGGGAGGAATTGGATGTCTTACGACAAGAGGTACGTAGCTCAGAAACGCCAGCGCCGCCGCCGCAAGACCGCCAAGGCGAAGGTGAAGCTGTACGAGCAAGGCAAACTGCCGCACGACAAGCTCCCCGCACTGGCCAAGAAGTTCCTGAGCCGCAAGAACCGCGCTCTGAAAAAAGCCGAATAAACAAAAAAAGAGGGGCGCCCGTGGGAGCGCCCCTCTCTTCGCTGCGGAGAGCCGAGTCAAAACCGCCAAGGATGACTCGTTCCGTCGTGATGCGCCATCGGATGCGTCAGTTGCCGCCGGAAGTAGCAGCCTGCGCGTGCGTTGCATTCGCCTTTGGCACGCTCAAGTATCCGGTGATCTTGTCCTTGCCTACCTGGTTCACCACGAACTCCAGCGGAGCGCGCGCGCCACTTTCGAAGAAGTACAGCGGCTCGTTCGCCGTCAGGTTCCTCTTGTCATGGCGCTGGTCGTCAACAAAGATCGTGACGCCGTACTGGCTCTTCTTCAGGTTCGTAGCGTGCAGTTCCACCATCAGGTTGCCCACTTTCTCGCGCGAGTTCCTCTTGTCAATTGTGAACTCGTAGTAATCGCGCTCGCCCAGGCGGCGAAGTTCTTCCACTTCGTCGTGGTTGCGCGCGATCAACGTGCCGAATTCGCCCCGTGCCATCTGCAGGTTGTTCTTGGTGGCGTCCAGGTCGGTCTTCACGCCGTTGACGTCCGTGCCAATCTTACTCACGTCATCGACGCTGGCCTTCGTCGCCAGTTGCGCATTCGTCTGGTTCTGCATCTCCGCCAATTCCTTGGCGTCGTCTTCCTTGATCTTCTTGGCCTGCGAGCGCGCCTTAGAAAGCTCGCCCTCAGTCAGCTTCATCTTGTCGGTCACCACGCTCAATTCGCCTTGCAGTTGCGCGTTGGTGTCCTCCGCCTTAGCGAGGCGCTGGCTGACCACGTCGTCGTTCTGCTTGAACTGTTGCGCTTGGGTCGCCAAAGACTGCTCGAGCTCTTTCGAGCGCGTGGATGCGGTCCAGCCTGCACCGAGCGCTACCAGTGAGACTACCGCGAGAGCAACCACAACGATCCCCACCCAGCGCGGCGCGGTGGCTTCGTCTGCGATCACTACGTCCTGTCGTTCTTCACTCATGTTTTTCGCTCCTCCGAAAATCCCTTGCGGGCTAGGGAAGTGCAAGCCAAGAACCAAAGCGGGACAGCGCGGGAAGTGCCGGTAATCAGCTGATAATAGGTGAGTTACTGAATCTCGGAGAGCCTGAGCCCGACGCTTCCGAAGCTTTCGCCCCTGCAAATTTTACGTGCCAGTAACATTTCTGCGTGGTGGAAGAAAACAGGCACTACGAAGTAGTAAAGCGTCGCGGAAGTACTAGAGCCAGCATGACGGATCGGATTTTGCCGTTGAATTTGTAGCGGTCAGCTCGAGCTGGGCACCTTTGATCTTGCCGTTGAACCTGTAGCGGCCGTTCCCGCGAAGCGGGACCGGGCAGCCGTTGCCGCAGGTTCTCTTGCGTCCTCTCCCACCCTGCGGCAACGCTGCCTTTCAATTCGCCGTCACCGCGTAATCGTCATATTCCGCAATTCCGCGATCCGATCCGAGAGCGGCGGATGCGTGCTGAAAAGACCCGCAAACAATTGCCCAGCCGTCAGAGGCTGCACAATACACAGCGCCGAAGTAGACTGCGGAATATCCATCGGGATCTTCTTGTTATAAGCCCCCAATTTCTCCAAAGCGCTGATCAACCCATTCGCGTGACCAATCATCTGCACGCCCGAAGCATCTGCCTGATACTCACGCTGCCGCGAAATCCCCAGTTGCAGCAACAAAGCCGCAAACGGTGCCAGTATCACCATCAGCAGCGCCCCAATCCCGCCGCTGCGATTCCGCCCACCGCCGCCATAACCGCCGAACATCAGTCCCCAACGCCCCACATGTCCGATAAATGTGATCGCGCCGGCCAAAGTCGCCGCAATCGACGAAGTCAGGATGTCGTAATTCCGCACATGCGAAAGCTCGTGCGCGATCACGCCTTCCAGCTCGTCATCATTCATGATTTCCATCAGCCCCTGCGTCACCGCCACCGATGCATGGCTCGGATTCCGCCCCGTCGCGAACGCGTTCGGCGCCGCCTGCGGGATCAAATAAAGCTTGGGCATCGGCAAATTCGCCTTGGCAGCCAAGCGTTCCATCACCGCATACAACCGCGGGGATTCCTCGCGGCCGATCGGCACCGCCCCGCTGGATTTCAACGCAATCTTGTCCGAGAAAAAATACGCTCCGCCGTTCATCAGCACCGCAAACACCAGCGCGATCGCCATGCCATTCGATCCGCCCAGCGCCTCGCCGATCAAAAGCAGAAGCAACGTCAACGCCGTCAACAGAAACGCAGTCTTGAGAGTCTTCATGGGTATTCAGCCTTGGCGCCAGCAAAAATATCAGGCGGCGCCTGCCTTCGCGGCCTTCCGCGCAAACTTCATCTCGCCCGTCTTCGCATCCAAATCCACGTTCACATCATCACCCGGACGCACTTCGCCATCGAGAATTTTCATCGCGAGCGGATCCTGTATCAGCCGCTGGATCGCTCGCTTCATCGGCCGCGCCCCGTAAGCCGGGTCGTAACCCTCGGCAAACAGCAGAGCCTTAGCCGCCGCCGTCAAGTGCAACGTGATCTGCCGCTCGCCCAGCCGCTTCACCAGGTGCTGCATCTGCAGGTCAATAATGTGCTCGATCTGATCCTTCCCCAGCGGACGGAACAGGACGATATCATCAATGCGATTCAGGAATTCCGGACGGAAAATCTCCCGCAGCGCCGCCATGGCCTGCTCGCGCGCTTTCTTCGGATCCTTTTCCATCAAATCGAAAATCGCCGTCGAGCCTACGTTCGAAGTCATGATGATCACCGTGTTGCGAAAATCCACGGTGCGGCCCTGCCCGTCCGTCAGCCGCCCATCATCCAGTATCTGCAGCAGCACGTTGAATACGTCCGGGTGCGCCTTCTCGATTTCATCCAGCAGCACCACGGAATACGGCCGCCGCCTCACCTGTTCGGTCAGCTGTCCGCCCTCGTCGTAACCCACGTACCCCGGAGGCGCGCCGATCATCCGCGACACGGAATGCTTCTCCATGTATTCGGACATGTCCAGCCGCACGATCGCACGTTCATCATCAAACAAAAATTCCGCCACCGCCCGCGCCAGCTCCGTCTTGCCCACGCCGGTCGGTCCCAAAAACAGGAACGATCCAATCGGCCGGTTCGGATCGCTCAATCCCGATCGGCTGCGCCGAATCGAGTTCGCCACACTCCCGAGCGCCACTTCCTGGCCCACCACGCGCTCGCGCAAGCGCTCTTCCATGTGCACCAGCTTCTGAACTTCTCCCTCCAGCAGCCGACCGGCGGGAATTCCCGTCCACTTGCTCACGATTTTCGCGATTTCTTCTTCGCCGACTTCTTCCTTCAGCATCGGGTGGTCTTTTTGCAGCTCGGCGAGCTTGTTCTGCGCGGCCTGCAATTCTTTTTCCGCCGCGGCCAGCTTGCCGTAACGAATTTCCGCCACCTTGGAAAGATCCCCGGCGCGCTCGAAACGCTGTTCTTCCGTTTTCAGCCGGTCAATCTCTTCCTTCTGCTTGCGGATCCGCCCAATCGCATCCTTCTCCGTCTGCCAGTGGCCCTTCAACGCATTGGACTGCTCGCGCAGGGTGCTCAGCTCTTTTTCCACCTGCTTCACGCGCTCGCGCGAATGCGCATCGGACTCCTTGCGCAGCGCCTGCCGCTCGATTTCCAGCTGCATGATGCGCCGCTCAATCACATCGATTTCCTGGGGCAGGGAATCAATCTCCATGCGCAGACCCGCCGCCGCTTCGTCCACCAGGTCAATCGCCTTATCCGGCAAAAACCGGTCCGTGATGTACCGCTGCGAAAGCATCGCCGCCGCAACGATGGCCGCATCTTTAATGCGCACGCCATGATGCACTTCGTAACGTTCCTTCAGTCCGCGCAGAATCGCGATCGTATCTTGCACCGACGGTTCGCCCACATACACGGGTTGGAAACGCCGCTCGAGCGCCGGATCCTTTTCGATGTACTTGCGGAATTCGTTCAGCGTCGTCGCGCCGATCGCCCGCAATTCACCGCGCGCTAACGCCGGCTTCAGCATGTTCGAGGCGTCCATCGAGCCTTCCGCCGCGCCCGCGCCCACCAAGGTATGCAGTTCGTCAATGAACAGAATAATTTGCCCGTCGGATTCAGTGACTTCCTTCAGCACCGCTTTCAGCCGGTCCTCGAATTCTCCTCGATATTTCGCGCCAGCCACCAATGCCGACAGATCCAGCGAAACGATCCGCTTCGGCTTCAACACTTCCGGGACGTCCCCCGCCACAATGCGGCTCGCCAGTCCCTCGACAATAGCGGTCTTACCCACTCCAGGTTCGCCAATCAGCACAGGATTGTTCTTTGTGCGTCGCGCCAGAATCTGCATGACCCGCCGGATTTCCTCGTCGCGTCCGATGACCGGGTCCAGCTTGCCGCGCCGCGCCAAGTCCGTCAGGTCGCGCCCATACTGCTCCAGAGCGCGATAAGTCGATTCGGGGTTTTGCGATGTCACCCGATGGCTGCCGCGAATTGTGGCCATCGCCTGCAGAATCGCGTCGTGGCTCGCGCCCGCCCGTATCAGCGCCTGCCCCGCCGGATCTTTCTCCGCCGCGGACATGGCCAGCAGAATATGCTCGGTCGAAACGTACTCATCCTTCAAACGCTGCGCCTCGTCGAAGGCAGTCTCCAGAATCTTGTTGGTGGCAGGAGCCAAATACTGCTGCGACACGCCAGAAACCTTTGGCAGCCGCGCCATCTGCTTCTCCACCTCGCTCGCCAGCGAGGCTGGCGACACCCCTAGCTTCTCCAGCAGCGGCGGCACCACGCCGTCGCCCTGAGCCAGCAAAGCCCACAGCAAATGCAGTGGCTCGATCTGCTGCTGCCCTTCGCGCCCGCCCATTTCCTGCGCCGCTTGCAGCGCCTGCTGCGCCTTCACAGTCAATTTGTCAAAACTCAGCATGATTTAACCTTCTCAGTCTATATTGACGCGGGCGGAGGGCCCGGGGATACCGGATTCGGAGAGCCTCCCGCGGCGTCATTTCATTATGTTAGCTGAATTGGATAATAAAATATGCGTGTCACATTGTCAAGTATTTGCTATCGCCATTTCCTTCAAACCGATTCATATCCTAGTCTATTCTATCACCTTTAGAATTAGCGCTTTAAGGTAGTGCGTCTCCGGCATCGTCAGCAATATCGGGTGATCCTGCGCCTGCGTCCGCCTCTCTGCTACCACCACATTCTTCTTCGCATCATTCGCCGCCTCCGCTATCAGCTGTAGGAACAGCGCCTCGCTCAGATGGTAGGAGCAGGAACACGTAATCAGGTATCCGCCCGGCGCCAGGATCTTCAGCGCTCGCAGATTGATCTCCTTGTAGCCTCGCGTCGCCGCTTCCAAGCTATCGCGGTTCTTCGCAAACGCGGGAGGGTCGAGTATCACCATCTGGAACCGCCTGCCCACCTCGTCATACTCCTTCAACACGTCAAAAGCGTTCCCCTCACGGAAAGTCACGTTCGGAATCGAGTTCAAGTCCTGATTCCGCCGCGCCGCTTGCACCGCCGCCGCGCCCATATCGATCCCTTCCACATGCTCGCATTCCGCCGCAACCGTCAGCGCGAATCCGCCCTGGTAGCTGAAGCAATCCAGCACTTCACCCGACGCATACCGCCGTGCCGCCCAATGATTTTCGCGCTGATCCAAGAACGAACCGGTCTTCTGCCCCTTCGCGAGATCGTAAACGAAAGTGATCCCATTTTCCTTCGCCAAAATCTCCACCGGCACATCCCCATGCAGCACACTGACGCTCTGCGGCAACCCTTCGAGCAAACGCACCTTCGGATCGTTGCGCTCTAAGATCCCCTTGGGCGAAAACTGCTCAACCAGAATCTCCACAATCAAATTCTTCTGCTTCTCCGAGGCCTGGCTCAAAGTCTGCACCGCCAGGTAATCCCCATAACGATCAATCACGATCGAAGGAAGCAGATCCGCCTCGCCATGCACCAGCCGGTAAGCGTCCGTGTTTTCCACCGCAGTCTCGCGATAAGCCGCAGCCCGCCGCAACCGCTCAGTGAAAAATGCGCGGTCCACCGGCACGTTTTCGCGTGTCAGCAGCCGCACCGCGATCTGCGACTGGGCGCTGTAAAATGCGCGCCCGTGAAATCGCCCACGTTCATCGGTAACGCGCACGATCGCTCCTGCCTCCGCCTGCGCCGACCGTACATCACTGCGATACACCCAGGGATGCCCCGAGCGCAGCCGCTCCACTCCGCGCGTGCTGATCACCACCGACCCTTCCGCCACGTTTTCCACCAGACGTTCGAGGATTCGACCGCCGATTCGCTACAATGATTCCGCGCCGTCGTCACGCCGGCCCGCGCTTGGATCGCACGAGGCCAGGCAAAGTAGTGTAACGCCGAGCCGTAAAGATGTCGCAAAGCCGTCCTGGCCATCCCGCTGGAAACCCAGCGGCTAGCCAAACACGCGCGAACCCACATGAACCTCGACGAACTAAATTTCGACTTGCCACCGGAGCGCATCGCGCAACGCCCACTCGCCACCCGCGACGCCTCCCGCATGCTGCTCCTCGATAAAACGACCGGCGCGTGGCAAGATCGCCAATTCCGCGAATTTCCCGAGCTGCTGCGCGGCGATGAACTCATCATCCTCAACAACGTTCGCGTGCTCCCCGCGCGCCTATTCGGCCGTCGCGTCGGAATCCACGCCGAACCTCCCGGCATCGACAACTCCGGGCGCCACGAACACCTGCAATCCCCGATCGAAGTTCTGCTCGTCCGCCAACTGACGCCCGACACCTGGGAAACCCTCGTCCGCCCGGGCAGAAAAATCTCCATAGGCGAAAAAATCATTTTCGGCGAGCCCGGCCGCGACGGCGAAACTGAACTGGAAGCCGTAACCGAAAGCCGCGGCGAATACGGCCTGCGAACGTTGCGTTTCACCTCCAAAACGGGTTTCCACGAAGCTCTCAGCCGCCTCGGCCACATCCCCCTTCCGCCCTACATCCAACGCGCCGACGAACCCGCCGACCGCGAACGCTATCAAACGATCTACGCAAAACAGGGAAGCGCGGTAGCCGCGCCCACCGCAGGCCTGCACTTCACGCCCGAAATCGTCGAGCGCATCCGCACGCGAAAGGTCGAAATCGCCGAAATCACACTCGACGTAGGCCTGGGCACCTTCGCGCCAGTCCGCACCGAACGCCTCGAAGACCACAAGATTCACATCGAATCCTACGACATCCCCGCAGCCACCGCGCAGGCGATCACTCGAGCGCAAAACGAAAAACGACCCGTGTTAGCGATCGGGACGACCGTAGTGCGCGCCCTGGAAGATGCCGCCGAAAAGGTCGCAGCAGGCGCCAACGGCGGCACCACCCTGAACCCCGGAAAATCCGAAGCCACGATTTTCCTCTACCCCGGCAAGCCTCTCCGCGTAGTAAATCAGCTCCTGACGAATTTCCATCTTCCGCAATCCAGCCTTCTCGCCCTGGTCGCCGCACTCGCCGGTCGCGAGAATATCCTCCGCGCCTATCGCCACGCGGTTGCAGGCGAGTACCGCTTCTACAGCTATGGCGATTGCATGTTAATCCGCTCATAGCCGGCCAAGCCTCTAATTCTCCGGCCGCGCAAAGATCCTCCGCGCGATTTCGTGCAACCCGTCCACTCTTCGTCTATAATTCGCATCCTGCCCCTCCGGGGCAGTTTCATGCGCTACCTGATTCTCAGCGATATCCACGCCAACCTAACTGCTCTGGACGCCGCTCTAGCCGCCGCGAAGGGCCACTGGGACAAAGTAATCTGCCTCGGCGATGTCGTCGGCTACGGTCCGGACCCCAACGAAGTCGTCGACCGCGTCCGCGAAATCGGCGCCATCACCATTCGCGGCAATCACGATAAAGCCGGCTCAGGCCTAGCCAACGCCGACGATTTCAATCCCGTCGCGCGCGCCGTAGCGCTCTGGACCCGCGACCAACTCCGCCCCGAAAATCGCGAATGGCTCGAGCAACTCCCCACCGGCCCGCTCAACGAAAATGGTTTCGTAATGGTTCACGGCGCCTTCCGCGATGAAGACGAATACGTTTTCGCCCCCGCCCAAGCTCTCGACAGCCTTCTCGACGCTCCCGCGCAAATCACTTTCTTCGGCCACACGCACCTGCAAGGCGGTTTCACTCTTCGCGACGACCAAGTCGGCGTGCTCCACTTCAAACCCGCCGCCGGCCAGCATTTTTCCACGCTCACCGTCGAGGACGGCACTACCTACCTACTCAATCCCGGCTCGATTGGCCAGCCCCGCGACGGCGACACGCGCGCCGCATTCGTCATCGCCGACCTGCAACAAAAATCCATCGAATTTTGGCGCGTGCCCTACGACATCGAAGCAGTGCAGAAACGCATGGGCGCCGGCGGCCTGCCCGAGCCGCTGATTCAGCGTCTGGCGTTCGGCCGCTAGGGCGCGCGAGGAAGCCAGTCCATGGAACCGGGCGAAAGTTCCTACAGCGCAGAACGCCGCCGCTTCCCGATAGCATTCCTCGCCGGAGCAATCGTCATGGCGCTATTGTTCGGCGGGTTTTACTTGCTCACGCGCATACTCGGCTCGAGCGGCCCCGCGACAGCCGTGAAGCTCCCCTTCGGCCCCGCCGAACAGGCCTATGCCGAGCGCATCCATTTCAACGATCTGCACCTGTCTCGCTCCACCAACATGATCAAGCAGGAATTCACCTACGTAAACGGAACCATGTCCAACGACGGCGACCAGACAATTCGCGCGATGGAAGTCACCGTAGAGTTTCGCGATGACCTTAAGCAAGTCATCCTGCGCGATTCCCAATTCGTGATCGCGCCTCATGGCGACCCGCCCCTGAACGCCGGCCTCAGCCGCGAATTCCAACTCACGCTCGAACATGTTCCCGCCGAGTGGAATCAAGAGTACCCTTCCCTACGAGTCACTGGCCTGCTTTTACACTAGCCGCAGCACGCTTCTCAACCCGGCAATGAATCCCCCATGCCGCTGTGCCGTTGAATTCGTCTGCGAACGATTGGGCGGCCCTGGATCGCGCGCTGCGCGACCGAGCGGTCTTGGGCAGCGTCGAAGTCCGCGAAGACGGCGAATGGCTGGCCGAACTAGCCACCCTGCATTTCGAGCTCCGCGTCGAACGCAAAAATCTGCTCCTGCGCCTCTGGTCCGACGTGCGCAATCTCACTCGCCGCGTCCTGCGCGTAAAGGAAAATGCTGACGACCGCTTCGTCCTCGAAGTCCAGCGCTTCGGCCGCGCCAAGCCCGGCCGCCTGGAATTTCTGCGCACCGATTCCCCTCGCCCCGCCGCACGCATCACCTGCGAACAATTCCGCGCCCGCTGCGCTGGCATCCTCGCCGAAACATTTCCAGATGCCGTGGTCGATTCACGCACCGCCGCGCCCGACCTGGAAAATTCTTTCTCCTCCTCCTAGGTGCGCGGCATCACGCACGCAGGTTCCCGCGCCTGGGCCCTGCTCGCCGCCGCGCCCAGCGAAGATGCCGCGACGGTTGAGAATATTCTCGCGTCTGGAATCTTGTGACTCGATTGGACGCGCACTCGTGCCGAGCGCCGCGCCGTCGAAGGCCTGCGCTTTTTCGTCCCGCAGGGAACCAGCCAGCATTTGCGCGAACGCTGGCTAGCGCTCGCAGCATCGCTACGCGCCGAAATCTACGAAATGCGCGAGCCAAACGCCGCCACGGAAAAAATTGATCCCGCCGATGGCGGTAATCTGGAAAGCTGGCTGGTCCCGCGCGAGCAAATCGAATCCGTGCTGCGCGCCGCAAGCGCAACAATCACGCGCATCCGCGCCATGCTTCGCGCCAACGCTGAATTCATCCAATGCCGCGTCCCCGCCGCAGCAAACGAAGTCGCGCTTGCCTGCCACGGCATGCAATTTGCGCGCTGGACGAGACCAGCAGTGTTTTTCGGCCTGGGAAATTCCACCGAACGGCTAACTATCGCGAACGAACGCGCCCTCGCGCGTCTGTTCGATCAACTCGACCTGCACCGCAGCCTGCTGGCCACCGCCACCAATCGCGCGCTCCATCGCGGCGCCGCGGACGGATGGCTCGAATCGATCGTGCTCGAAGATCCCGCAAAACTCGACGCGCTAGGCGACATCCGCCATTTTTATTCCCAAGTTCCCGCGCTAGCTGGCGGTGATCGAGGCGTGCTAGATCTACCAGGAATCACGAGCCAGTGCCGCCTGGTCGTAATCGAGTCAAAGGCATCAGAAGATCTGCAATTGCCGGTGCAAGCAGTCGATTACCGGCTACGCGCCCGCCGCCACCGACGCGAAGGCGATTTTCAAGGCGACGGATATTGCGCGGGCGTCCCGATTGACCCGCAGCCGCCGCTCGTTTGGCTCGTCTCACCGGGCCTGCGTTTCCGTTCCGCCAGGGACGCGCTGCTGAAATATCTCTTACCGGAAATTCGCGCCACCAGAATTGGCCTCGCCGAGAATTGGCACCGCGGTCTGAAAATTATTTTCCGCCACAGAATGTTTTATCGAACAGGGAATTTATCTCTTGGAAAAAAAGGAGGGGAAGCGGCCTGGGTTGAGCCAGAACCACTTCCCGGGGTGTGTCCTAGAAGCGATTAAAAGATTAGACGCCTGCGGTGGGAAAAGGTTGCACTAAATCGCCGCCGCCGCAAATAATCACAAACCTCAATAAAACAGGTACTTGCGCCACTTCTCGTCGCGATGTCCAATCAATCGCATCAACTGTCGCGAAGTGTGCAGCGTGAAAGGCCGCGGCCGCCGCTGCAATTTGATTCCTGCTTCTTCCGGCGTGCGATCGCCCTTGCGGTTATTGCATGTGTAGCAGCAAGCCACCAGATTTTCCCACGTCGAACGCCCGCCCCGCGAACGCGGCAGCACATGATCCAGCGTCAACTCGGAAGCCGGAAACGCCCGCGCGCAGAACTGGCAAGTATTTCGATCGCGCAATAAAATATTTTTCCGCGAAAGCGCACGGCTCTGCTGCGGAATGTGCCGGTAACTCAACAGACGAATTACCGACGGCACTTGAATCGCCTTCTGCGTGGAATGCACTTCCGTGTGGTTGGTTTCTTCAGCCTGCGCGACGCCCTTCAGCATTAGCACGAGCGCCCGCCGCACTGCCGTCACATTGATGGGTTCAAAAGTCGCGTTCAGCACCAGTACGGGAGCCTGCATCACGGAAGGACGACTCGCAGCAGGTTTCACCGGGGCGACAGGCTCCGACGCGACTCCGCCCAGCCCGATTGCGGGCCGGGGCCGTAAGCCATGCTTGAGCCGCATTTCCATTTGCGCCGCCTTTGCGTCGCTCGACGAGTTTCCCTAGCCTCTAGGGATGCTCGTCGCACCCCGTTGGTTTCTCCTGCTTGCTTCTGTTTCTTGCTGCGTCTGCTGCTGCGGACCCGTGGGCGACCAGCCTGGCACGACTCGCGCCACCGTCAATCCCGTAACCGCCGCCGCGCCCGGCCCGCTTCAGGGCTCGCGCGCATGAATCGAAGGTCGCGCCAGTCGTCAATACATCATCTAGCAGCAGAACTCGCAACTTGTCAACCCGCAGCCCCTTACCAGTCGCGTACGCGCCACGTAGCGAATCCCAGTGCTCCTTGCGACTCAGCAGCAACCGCGCCGGACCAGGCTTCGTGCGCAGCAACCAGTGCGCGCCTTGCTTCCTATGCAGCCGAGGCGCCAGAGGCCGCGCAATCAGCTCACCCCGGTTGTAACCGCGTTCGCCCTCCCGATCCGGGTGCAGCGGGACCGGCACCACCACGTCCGCGCGCAACGCCTCACCTTCACGCGCCACAATCTCCGCCAAACGCGCCGCGAACCGATCGCCCAGCCGCGTCACTTCTTCATTTTTCAGCAGTCGGATCGCGTGGTGCAGCGCGTCGTTGTACACGCCATAGCTATGTGCCCGATCGAACGCATCGTAGCCATCGCGGCACAGCCGGCAGCAAGGCTGCGCAGCTTCGGTACCCGCCGTAACGCCAGCTGCGCCGACTCCTGCCACAGCTGCCACCGCCGCGAGAAACGGCCACGCGCAACAATCGCACCTCGGTTGCTCGATCGGCGGGAACGATGCCGGACATAGACCGCAAATCGGAATGCGGCTCGCGTTCAGTAGCGTAGTCCCGCAAATCCGGCAAGGCGCAGGAACGAACACTGCAGCAAGCGCGTCAATGGCAGTCCGCAATACCACAAAGTAGTCGGCAAGCAAGAGGGCTACCGCGAACGCTGCTCCAGGTGACAAAGGAAGAATAAACCGTAATTCTACGCACAGTGCGAAGCCGCCCCGATGACTGCAACGAGTTCAAGGTGTTGACGTTGTAGCGGCCAGCTTCCGCTGAGCGGCTTTGACGTTGCGTCAGTGCACGGCTTCAGTCATGCCGTAACGGCCGCAACACAACGTCACACGTCATCCCGAACGAGGCCCCGTGCTTTTTCTTTCCCGCCGCAGTGCGGCGGGCGCGGGACGCAGAGAGGAATCTGCTTTCTGCGGAACAGCTTGGTCTCTCAAAGGCCGGGGCACCGGATTCGATGCAAGCCCGGAAAATCCTTGCGAGCGCGCACACCCGCACCCCATCGCAATCAGCTTGGAAAACGAATCGGACCCGCCGCGCGACTTACAGCTGCCCCTGCTCCGTCTTTTCCTGGCAAGTAATGCAATACCGCGTCCACGGCACTGCTTCCAGCCGCTTCTGCTGCAACTCTTCGTGGCACGAATTGCACTCGCCGTAGGTGCCATCCTTAATGCGTGCCAGCGCGTTATCCACCAACGCAAGCAGCGATCGGTCATTATGCGTCTGGCCGAACAGGAATTCCTTGGTGTAGGAATTCGCCGCCTTGTCTCCCAGATCCACCGTCGGATCTTCGTCCGCCTCGCGCCCTTCCTGCTCGGTGCGCGCGATGCCGCGCACTAATTCATCGCGCCGCGTGGCTAATTTCTTTTTGTAGTAATCCAATCGTTTCTTGTCCATCGTTCAGTCCCTATGCGAGGCCCAATCGCTCGCTCGAAGCCGCCCAGTTTAACGGCACACACTTCCCATGTCAAATGAGCACAAAGCTGTTGGCGACAAAAGGTAACCGCCGATAATCATCCGCGCGCGATAAACCCATATTCGCCGCTAACTTTGACGCCCGGCCGGGAAGAATGTCTCTCGTCGGCTTGTGATAGATGCTGTATCGGCCAAAAAGGATTCCAGTACGCACTCGCAGCAGTGACCATCCGCAGATTAAAATGAGGTTATCTAGCGGCCGCCGTGTTCCGCGCCTTTCGGGACAGAGCGGGCATCTTTCTTTCGCAGCGAGGCCACAGCGAGAGAAGCGTGGAGACGAAAACGTCGCTAAGCAGTGCTTCCGAGGAATTGCCTTCTCTGTGCCCTCCGGTTTTCCCTGTGTCCTCTGTGTTAAATCTTTTGCCCTGTGCCGCGCTCAGCTGCCACTACGCGCTGATCTGTTTCTGCGGAAATATAAAATGAATCCCCACGCCGCCCACGATCAAAACCAAAAACGCGAACACGCTGCCCTCAGGCCCCACCGTCCCGCCGGTCAGCCAGGTAGGCCCGTGAAAAGTAGAATTAAACAAATGTCCCTTCGCCAAGAATCCACTGTCCGGCACGGAATAAAAAAAAGTCTCCGACCAATCCCACGCCGCATGCATTCCAATCGGAAACCAGAGATTCCCAGTCCGCTGCAAACTGAACGCCGCCAGGATCCCGAACGACCCCGCCATCGCCGCGCCAAACCACGCTTCGCCGCCATTGCTCAAATGGATTGCGCCAAACAAAATCGCAAGCAATATCGCCGCCGGCCAGAACCCGATTCCCGGCCCCAGCGTCGCTTGCATGTAACCGCGGAAACAAAATTCTTCGAACAGACCCACCATCAGGAACGCAATCCCGTAAAGCCCGCCATATTTCAGCGCTTCCGCGCCGGAAAGCGCCACGCTGCCTAACGAAAATCCGTGCAGCGCCGCGATCAGCCCCAGCGCCAACGACAGCATCGCGAACCCGTAAGGCACGCCCTGCCAGAAGCGCTTCCCCAAAAACTGATTCAGCGGCAAATAATAATCGGCGTAGGTGCGCTTTTCGATCAGCGCCATTACCGCGGTCGCCACCAGTAAGGCAAACAACATGATAGCCTCGCTAAATATCGCCACCGGCGGGGTAAACACGTTTGGATCCTGCGCCTTGAACCACGCATTCACTCCCGGAATGTGTTTCAGCGTGAATCCCTCTGCCTTAATGCACACGAGCCACAGAAAAATAAACAGCAGCAGCCGCCACCCCGCGCGGATTCCCGTCGGCCCCCTGAAAGTAGTATCAATCCCCGAACGCTGCGCCCCCTCGGGATGAAACTCCTGCACTGGTCCAGGCAAACTGCTCGTCTCTTCATTCGTGGTCATCGTGCCTCTCCCAATCCCTGCCTACTATACGGCGCTGCCACCGGAATAGTTTCCATATCACCCAGCGTAGCTCTACTTCCGCCCCTCCCGCTTCTGCGCAATCACGAGCCCACGCGGCGTCGAAAGCAGCACCACCGAAATCAAACCCTCCTGCTCCAGTCGCAGAGCCGCCTCGCGCACCACCTTAAAATGCGAACTCGCGTCGTGGACCAATATCAATCCCCGCGCATCAATCTGCGGCAGAAACCGCCGTATCTCCTGCTCGCGAATCGTCAAATGGCTGTCGCTAAACAAAATATCAATCGTCCCGTCAATTGGCGTCTCCAGGCTCGAAGCATTCCGATACTCAATCCAGTCTCCCAAGCCCGAAGCGTCGATGCGTTCCTTGGCCTTCGCAAAAATCGCCGGATCGAACTCGATTGTAATCAGCTTCCCAAATCCGTTGGCCTTCAAACCCTCCGCCATCTTGATCGCGCTGTACCCAATGAATGTCCCGGTCTCGACAATCAATCGCGGCTTCGCGGTAATCACGATGGATTTCAGAAAGTCCAGCACCTCCAGCTCCGAACTCTGGGAATCCACCATCTGCCACCACTCCGGATGCGGGCACTCCGCCGTCGCCCCCACATACTCCGGCTGAACAAAATCCTCCTGCTCGCCAACGCGGTCCAAAATATGATGTCCCTCATAACGCCTCACGAACCGCGGTACAATCACGCCGATCACGGCTCCGCCCATTAAAATCGCGACGCCGCAAGCCGTTCGCGCCACCGCACCGTGCGGCACATGCGGCCAGCCGCCGAAGATCGCCGTTTCAAGAAGTTGGTACGCACCCCCAAGAATCAGCCATTCCCCAAACACGATCCCGGCCGGCCGCTGAAACTGTAGTTGCCGCCGCCCCTCACTCCAAAGAAAAGCCGCAAGCAATCCAGCCGCCGCAATCCCCCAAGTCGCCGGCGCATAAAGCGGCAAGCCGCCGTTAACAACGGCCAGAGGAATCAGTCCCAACGCGGCTCCCACCGTAGCTGCGACGCAAACCACATCCAGGACAGTGAGCAAGCGCCAACCAGCAGCTCTCTGGAATGAAAGCCTTCTGCGCAAAACGTCAGCGCGCAGCGTGATCCCCGCAGCGACCACGAAAAGCACCCCAATGAAAATTGTCATCCGGAAAAGCTCCGCGAAGCGCAGTCGCGCAAGGGAATGCGCGCGCACATAAAGAAGTAATCGTCAGAGGTAATCAAAATGATCCAGTCTGAGGACTCGTATCGGTCATTCACGGAAGGAGTCTAGGAGGGAACTACGTCAGTTGGCAAGTCGCCTGCCACAGGCGCCCGTAGAACCGGCTCGTCGCTCTTGTAGCGGCGGTTCCCGCACCGCCCGCGCAACAACGCGTCCCGTCCGCTACGCGTTTTCCGCCGACGCCACTTCCGCCGTCATTCCCGTATTCACCGGCATTTGTTTGTGCGCCAGCCTTCCCAACTCAAAAAACGCGCTCGAAGCCGCATTCTGCATCGCCAGCGAACTTTCCACGCCGCAAGTGCAGCCTGGGCACTCGCGCCGCACCATGGCCTCGCATTGCCGCACGTAATCCTCAGACGCCAAAATCGTTTCCAATTTGTCCTTCAGAATATTTCCCACCGGCTTCAGCGGATAGCATCCCGTCATCACATCGCCGTTCGAAAGCACGAACATCTGCAGATAACCCAGGATGCAAGGCGGCTCCGCGACCAGCTGCCGTTTGAAATATTTTGTGACATATTCCACTTCATACTCCGGCCGCTTCAGGTCCTGACGCAGGAATTTCGCGATCGCTTTGACGTCGCCACCCTCCGGCCACATCGAATCCATGTCCGCGTCCTTAATAAAATAAATGCTCTGGCTCAGGACGTTGTACTGCACCTCCGCTCCCACTCCATGCGCCACTTCCGCCAGCTTGCCCAGTTCCTTCGCGGAAATCCGGTTCAGCGTCACGGCAATCGAAACTTTCTTCCCGCGCAGCAACTTGATCCCCTGCATGGCCAGATCAAAATACCCGTCAATCCCGCGGATCAGATCGTTGGTCTCTTCCAATCCGTCAATCGAAATGCAAACTTTCGTAATCGCCGACGCGTTAATCTCTTTGTGCATCTTCTTGATCAGCAGCCCGTTGGTCTGCAGGATCACTTCGCTAAAAGGACGCATGTCCGCGCGCTTCATGATCTGGAACAAATCGGTGCGCAGCAGCGGTTCACCCCCGGTAAATCGCAGCGAACGTATCCCCGCCGCGCCGATCTCGTTCAGCAACTCCACCGCGCGATCCGCCTTGATTCCGTCGTGCCAGCGCGTCTTCCAATAATCGCAGCTGATGCACTTCGCCTGGCAATTCTCGGTCAGCTTCACGTGCGCCGCCAGCGGCCGAATCTTCGACGGCAAAAGCTTCGTCGAAAAATTGCTCCCCAGCCAAACGCGCGTCAAATACAAACCAGAAAACGACATCCAGCACTCCTCGGACCGCCCAGCAAGCTAAAAGGCCCCACAATTCCCAAGCGTCCAACCAAGATTATACAGCCTGCGCTACACCGCCGCAACGCGCACCCGCAGCAGTGTGCTAACGCTCCCACTCGCGAGCCACGGCAGTGGGGCGCTGCTTGTGCTGCGCCCGAGCCTGCTACCATGTCAGCCACGTCGCCCACTCGCCTTTCTCTGCGCACCCGGCGTCTCAGCGGTTTCCTCTGCTTTCGCCTTTATCAGTGTTTATCTGCGTCCCTCAGCGATGCCTTTGACCTTCTTCGCCACGCCGCACCCCCGCCCGCACCTCACCGCAGGGTTGCGGCCAACCCACACCACTGTTAAAATCCTGAGTTTGCGAGCCTGGAAGAGCCGCAATCCTTATCCGCTATCCTGGACATCCTTCCATGATCGAAACCATATCTCGCGGCGCACAATTTCTGGGGGAGGACTGGTTTGGCTAAATACGATGTCGTAATAATCGGCAGCGGACCCGGCGGATACGTCGCCGGCATTCGCGCCGCGCAGTGGGGCCTGAAAGTCGCCGTAGTCGAAAAAGATCCGTTCCTCGGCGGCACCTGCCTGCACGTAGGCTGCATCCCCACCAAAGTTTTCCTGCACCACGCCGACATTTACGATCACTTCAAACGCGCCGAAGAATTCGGCTTCGAAGTGAAAGATGTAAAAATCAATTGGCCCGCCATCCTCGCGCGCAAGGACAAAATCGTAAAGAAACACGCCGGCGGCATCGGCGCCCTCTTCAAGAAAAATAAAGTCGAATCCGTCACCGGTTGGGGCAAGATCGTCGGCCCGGGCCGCGTCTCCGTGGAAAAAGACGGCAAAATCACAGAACTCGAAACCGCGAACATCCTCGTCGCCACAGGTTCGGCAGCCCGCTCGCTGCCGGGCGTCGAAATCGACGGCACGACCGTGCTAACCAATCGCGAAATTCTCGGCCTGCAGCAAATCCCGAAATCCATGATCGTGGTAGGCTGCGGCGCGGTAGGCGTTGAATTCGCCTCCATCTTCCGCACTTTCGGCTCCGACGTGACGCTGCTTGAAGCACTCCCGCGCGTCGTTCCCCTGGAAGACGAAGAAATTTCCGCCGAACTTCACAAAGCCCTCGTCAAACGCGGCATGAAAATCGAACTCGAAGCCAAAGTTGAGTCCGTACAGAAAGACGCAAACGGCGCCACAGTCGTTTACAAAGACAAAACCGGAAAAGCGCAAACCATCAGCGCAGAAAAAGTCCTGATCGCCGTCGGCCGCCGCCCCCTCACCGAAAATATCGGCCTCGAAAAAACCAAAGCCAAGCTCGAGCGCGGCTTCATGCACACCAACGCCTTCCTCGAAACCGACGAGCCGCACCTCTACGCCATCGGAGACATCGTCGCCGGCCTCCCGCAACTCGCGCACGCTGCTTCCATGGAAGGAATCATCGCCGTCGGCCGCATGGCGGGAAAAGCGGTCCAGCCCTTCGATCGCAAGCGTTGCCCCAACGCCACCTACTGCGAGCCCCAAATCGGTTCCATCGGCCTAACCGAGAAACAAGCCCGCGACGCCGGCTTCCAGGTGAAGACCGGAAAATTCCCGTTCCTCGGCAACAGCAAAGCCACCATTCTCGGCCAGCACGAAGGCTTCATCAAAGTAGTAGCCGAAGAAAAATACGGCGAAATTCTAGGCGTGCACGCCATCGGCCCGCTGGCCACGGAAATCATCGCCGAACCGGTAGCAGCCCTGGGCCTGGAAGCCACGCTGGACGACATGGCCTCGACCATCCACGCCCACCCCACAGTCTGGGAAGCAATGGGCGACGCATTCAATTCCGTGCGCGGCCTGAGCATCAACTACTAGCGCGCGATGCAATCTTCCTAGCTCGTGGTTTTAGAAAGTTTGGCAAGATGCTGTGAGGCCGAGCTCTTGACTTGGTAGCGGCCACCTTTAGGTGGGCGCCTCTGCAGTTGTTGTTGAATTTGCCTTTGTAGCGTCCGGTCCCGCAAAGCGGGACCGGACAGCCTTTGGTTCGCTTTCGTAGCGGCGCACTTCAGTGCGCCATGGAACGCGCGGCAACCGCCAACGCGTCTTGAGAGGCACGTGAACCACCCAGAAAAGATCTGCTGGCAAGTAAACGCAGGCCTCCTGCCCTACGCCCAAGCCTGCGCGCTGCAGTATCAACTGGTCGAGGCCCGCAAAGCTGCCGCGATCCCCGACGTCCTGCTCTTCTGCGAGCACTCCCACGTGATTACCCTGGGCCGCAACGGCAAAAGAGAAAACCTCCGCGCCAGCGACCGCCTCCTGTCCCAAATGAACGTCTCCTTCCACAAAACCGACCGCGGCGGCGACATCACCTACCATGGCCCCGGACAAATCGTCGGCTACCCCATCCTCGATCTCGCCCAACACCGTCGTGACGTCCGCTGGTACGTGCAACAACTAGAAGAAACCATGATCCGCGCGACAGCCGATTTCAAAGTCACAGCCGAACGCGTCGCAGGCCGCCACGGTATCTGGGTCGGTGCGCCCCCAAACGACGAAAAACTAGGCGCCCTGGGCGTGCACCTAAGCCGCTGGGTCACTTCCCACGGCTTCGCGTACAATGTTGCAACCGATCTGCGATACTTTGATCTAATCGTCCCGTGCGGCATTGCCGGTAAGCGCGCCACGTCGCTCGAACGCGTGCTCGATCGCGCCGTCCGCGCCGAAGAAGTCCGGCCCGAACTGGCCGCGCATTTCGGCGAACTATTCGAGCGCCAGATGGTCAACGTCACACGCGCCGAACTTGAGGAAAATTTGTCAAAGCACCTCCAACACGCGCTCGCGCCACGCCCCAGCGAGGTTTTGGAACTAAAAGGGAGCATGGCATGACCCAATCAGTGACCCAACCCGCGACGCAGCAACTCACCCGCGCGCAGCACCTCGACCTCTATTACTACATGCAGCTCAATCGCCAGCTCGAAGAGCGCATGGTCCGCCTCTTCCGCCAAAATAAAATTGTCGGCGGCCTCTATTCCAGTCTCGGCCAGGAAGCCGTCTCGGTCGGCACCTGCTACGCCCTCGAAAAACGCGACTGGATCGCTCCCATGATTCGTAATATCGGCGCGCTGCTCGTAAAGGGCGTCCCCCCGCGCGACATCTTCACCCAGCACATGGCGAAATTCACTTCGCCGACGCTGGGCAAAGACGGCACCAGCCATTTCGGCGACCTCAAAGTCCGCCACATCGTCTCGCCCATTTCCATGCTCGGCGATTTAATTCCGGTAATGACCGGCGTCGCCATGGCCGGCCGCTATCTCGGACAACACATCGTGGCCCTCACCTGGATCGGCGACGGCGGCAGCTCCACCGGCGCATTCCACGAAGGCCTGGGCCTGGCTGCCTCGCAGCGCGCCCCGTTTGTCCTCATCATCGAAAATAATCAGTGGGCCTACTCCACTCCCGTCTCGCGCCAGGTACCCATACAAAATCTCGCCGACCGCGGCGCCGCATACGGCATTGCGAGCGCGATCGTTGACGGCAACGATGTCGTCGCCGTCTACCAAGCCGCGAAAGAAGCCGTCGACGAATGCCGCGCCGGCCGCGGCCCTCGCCTGGTCGAAGTCAAGACCATGCGCATGCGCGGCCACGCCCAGCACGATCCCGCCGAATACGTTCCCAAGGAAATGTTCGATTACTGGAAAGGCCGCGATCCCATCACGCTCTACGAAAAATATCTAACCGAAAATAAAATCTGGGACGCGGCCGCCAAATCCGAAATTGACGCCCGCATCGAACGCGAACTCGACGTCGAACAAAAATTCGCAGAGGATTCACCGCTTCCTCCGCCCGAACTAGCCGAAGAAGGCGTCTACTGTGACGGCTGCCACAAAATTGAAGCCGACTGGAAACGCGCAAAATCCGAAGTATCGCCGCCAAAGTCCAGCATCGACCCGACCTGGCGCCTGAAAGATTTACCCGCGTACACCCAGGCCGCAATCACGGGCGGCAACGGCGCGAAAAATCCAGCGCAGAAACCCGTGACCGTGCCAGCTGCCACGCCGCCCGCGAGTCCTGCACTTCAAAAGCCCGCCCCGGCGCCTGCAGCGGAACGCGCCGAATCGCAGCCGGAACATTTGGCCGCAGGCGTCGCCGCCGAGGATCCAACCGTCCCCCGCGTCCCCTTCGGCCGGGGTCCCAAAGACAAAGCTTTCCGCCAAAGTTCCGAGAATCCCCAGAACAAACCGGCCTATAGCCGCGCGCCCAAAGAAAAATCCTTCAGCCGTGCTCCGCTGGAGAAATCTTTCAGCAAAAGTCCGCGCCAAAAGTCTTTCGGCAAAAATGCCCAGGGCAAGCCGTTCACAAAGAATCCGCAGGATAAACAGGGGAGGCGCTGACGATGTCGCACTCCGCTCCGAACCTGTCTTCCAAAACAGTCCCCACTTCCGGCCCAATCACCATGGTCGACGCCATCCGGCAGGCCATGTTCGAAGAGATGGAACGCGACCCCGCCGTAGTCGCCATCGGCGAGGATATCGGCGTCTACGGTGGCGCCTTCAAAGTCACCGACGGCCTGCTAGCGAAATTCGGCCGCGAACGCGTCATCGAAACCCCCATCGCCGAAACCGCCATCATCGGCGCGGCCTGCGGCATGAGCTTTCTCGGCCTGCGCCCCGTTGCCGAAATGCAGTTCATCGATTTCATCGCCTGCTGCTTCAACCAGGTCACCAACTTCGTCGCGAAATCCCATTATCTCTGGGGCGCGCCGGTGCCCATGGTCATTCGCGGTCCCTCCGGCGGCGGCGTGCACGGCGGTCCGTTTCATTCCGCGAACCCCGAAATGTATTTCGTGCACACGCCCGGGCTGAAAGTGATTTATCCTTCCACGCCGTCGGATGCCAAGGGGCTGCTGAAGTCCGCGATTCGCGACAACAATCCCGTGCTCTTCTTCGAGCACAAGTATCTGTACCGCCGGCTGAAAGAAGAAATGCCGCCCGGCGATTACACCGTGCCGATCGGCAAAGCCATCGTGCGCCGCGCAGGACGCGATCTCACCGTCGTCAGCTACGCCGCGATGGCGCACACGGCCCTGGATGCAGCCGTCGAACTGGCGAAGGAAGGCATCGAGGCGGAAGTGATCGATCTGCGCACTCTGCTTCCGCTCGATAAAGAAACCATTCTCGCTTCCGTAAAGAAGACCAACAAGCTGCTGGTGGTGCACGAGGACACGCGCACCGGCGGCATTGCCGGCGAAATTGCCGCTCTCGTCTTTGAAGGCGCTTTCGAGGATCTCGACGGCCCGGTTACCCGCGTCACCGCTCTGGACACTCCGGTGCCGTATTCGCCGCCCCTCGAGGAACGTTTTTTACCCAACACCGAAAAAGTAGTCGCGGCCGCGCGCAAACTGGCAAAATACTAAAGCGGACAAAGGCAGGACCGACACGATGGGAAAGTCCAAGGGCATCAACAACGCCGAATTTGAAGTAGGCAGCGAAGTGAAAATCGCCGACCGCGCTTTCCTCGAGGCATTTCTCGAAGCCGGCCAGTATCACAACGAGCTCGAGCCCGAGCAGCTCGCCTTCGCCGGCAAAATCGCCAAAGTGAAGGCCGTCGATTTCTTCACCGGCGGCGACGAGATTTACACGCTGCAAGGCATTCCCGGCGTGTGGCACGAGGAATGTCTCAGCGCCGCCTAGCTCTGCCTCGTGGAAATTAGTTGAAATTAGTCGAAATTAGCCCCGCGGCGCGCGTCTGTACCTACAGGAGAAGACCATGGCTGTCGACGTCATCATGCCCCAAATGGGCGAAAGTATTTTTGAAGGCACCATTACCAAATGGCTGAAAAAGGCCGGCGACAAGATCGAACGCGATGAACCGCTGTTTGAGATTTCCACCGACAAAGTGGACGCGGAAATTCCCTCGCCCTCGGCCGGAGTCCTGAAAGAAATCAAAGTCGGCGAAGGCCAGACCGTCCCGATTCAAACGGTGGTCGCAATAATCGAAGCCAGCGACGGCGCCTCCAGTTCCGCACCCGCAGCCGCGCCCGCGAAGTCCGAAGCCGCCAAGCCGGCCGCGCCGCCTCCCGCTGCGAGTTCCGCCGCGCCAGCTCCGTCGGCGCCCGCATCACCCGCGCCGCAACCCGCCAGTGGCGAAAGAGTTCGAAGCTCTCCGTTAGTCCGCAAAATCGCGCGCGAAAATAATATTGACGTCTCCCAAATCCCCGGCACTGGCGCCGGCGGCCGCGTCAGCAAAAGCGACATTCTCAGCGCCGTGCAAAGCGGCGGCGCACCCGCCGCCGCAGCCTCTTCCGGCGGGGCCACCTCCGCGCCCGCTGCACCACCAGCCCGCCCTGCGGGAGTTCCTCCAGCCACCGGCGGCGCAAGCGCGTCCGCGGTCCTGGAAAACGCCGTCCCGCGCGAAAAAATGTACTTCGGCCACTACGAAGTCCAGCCCATGTCCGTCATGCGCCAGCGCATCGCCGAGCACATGGTGCTCTCGAAGCACGTCTCCCCGCACGTCTATTCCGTCGACGAAGCGGACATGACCGCCATCGCCACCCTGCGCGCCAAAATGAAAGCGAAGTTTGAAGAAACCAGCGGCACCAAGCTCACCTTCATGCCCTTCTTCGTGCGCGCCGCCGTGGAAGCCCTGCGCGCCTTTCCCACCGTGAACGCCTCGGTTGACGGCACCAACATCATCCTGCACAAGGAGTGCAACATCGGCATCGCCGTCGCGCTCGACTGGGGCCTGATCGTCCCGGTTATCAAGAACGCCGAGGAGAAAAATTTCCTGGGCATCGCCCGCACCATGAACGATCTCGCAGAGCGCGCCCGCGCAAAAAAGCTCAAGCCCGACGAAGTCAGCGAAGGCACCTTCGCCATCACCAACCCCGGCGTCTTCGGCGGGCTGTTCGGCCTCCCAGTAATCAATCAACCAAACGTCGCGATTCTCGGCCTCGGCACAATCGAAAAGCGCCCCGTAGTAATTGACGACGCGATAGCCATTCGCAGCATGGTCTACCTGACGCTCTCCTACGATCACCGCGTAGTAGACGGCGCCATAGCCCATCAATTCATGGCCAAACTAAAGCATACGCTCGAAAATTGGACGGAAAGCATTTTGTAGTCGGCGCCCCGTCGTTCTTAAAGAGTTGAAAGTTAACAGTTAGAAGCCCAGTCGGATGGGTGACGCTTTATAGACTGCGGGAAATTGAACCGGGTCGGTATTTGAATTTGTAGCGGCCGCCTGTTTATAGGCGGGCGTAGTTGACTTTGCGTCGCGGTTCGGCGCCAAACAAAGAACATGTTATCCCGAACGGCGTCCCGCGCTTTTTCCCTCCCGCCGCGCTTTGGCGGGCGCGGGACGCAGAGCGGGATCTGCTTTTCGCGCACCAGTCGACCCTCTCGGCGGGCCGGAGCCTTCGAATTGCGACGCGTCTGAATCGCGCAACCGATCTTGTAGCCGCCTTTTTGTTCTTGCTTTCAATGTTTAACGGTCAACTTTCAGCAAGGTACCCTCAACGATGACCGCTCGACGCGACCCCTGGGGCTCTCCCCCCTGGAGAATCTCCTTCACCCCGCAACGGCATAAGCTACCCAGCCACCTTGACTTCGCCATAATCGGTGGCGGATTCACCGGCCTAGCCGCCGCCAGCTGGCTTCGCCAACTCGCGCCGGAAAAATCCGTAGCCGTCTTCGAAGCCGCCCGCATCGGCGCCGGCGCCAGCGGACGTACCGGCGGCATGGTCCTAGGCGAAACCGCCGCCGGCAATCAACCCGGCCTGGGCGACGTCCTCGCGGGCTTCCGCTCGATCCTCGAAAAACTAAAAGTTCGCTGCGATTTCGAACTCACAGGCGCGTGGGAAATCGCGCGCCATCAAACCTCCGGAGAAGCAAAGCACCAGCAATCACCAATCGCCTGGAATGATTCCGGCACACTCAGAGTGGTGAACGAAGTCCCCGGCGGCGCGCTCGATCCCGGCAAACTGGTCAGCGGCCTCGCCCGCGCCGCCCAGTGCCACGGCGCGCAAATCCACGAAAATCACCGCGTGCAAAACGTAAACTGGAGCACGCTGCCGGAACTTCACCTGAGCAGCCGCGGAAGCCAGCCAAAAATCACCGCCGCAAAAATCCTCTTCGCGGCAAACGCTCTCTCGCTTCCGCAATCCGGCTTGGCCGGCATGCATCCGCGCCTCACGCTCGCGATCCTCAGCCAACCGGTCAGCGAAAAAGTTCTCGCCGCGATCGGCCTCGCGCCAAGAAAACCCTTCTACACCGTGGATTTCCCCTACCTCTGGGGCCGCGTGCGCAGGGATCGCTCCATCGTATGGGGCGCTGGCCTGGTACAATCCCCCGACGCCGACGATCTGGAAAAAGTGGACGTCGCCGCCGAGGAATCTGCCGCAGCGTTTGATCGCCTCGAACAGCGAGTCCTCCATCTCCATCCCGCCCTGGAAAAGGTAAAATTCACGCGCCGCTGGGGCGGCCCCATCCTCTTCCGCGATTCCTGGAAGCCGGTCTTCGACTGGCACCCGCAGAGCGTCGCAAGCGAAGCCACCCGGAAAGGTGGCGGATCAGAAGATAGCGCGTCCCGCAACGCCGTAGTCCTCGGCGCCTACGCCGGCCACGGCGTAGCCCTCTCCACGTACCTCGGCACATGGGCCGCCGAAGTCCTCCTCGGCCGCCGCCAGCTCCCGCAATGGAGCGCGCTCGACCCATAAACCGCAGCGCTTGCGGTAAACTGAATTCCGCAAACGATTGCCGCCGTCAAAGCGCCGCGAAGCTCGCGTGCCGAGGCCAGCAGAGGACCAGATGGCATTCATCTCCGTGACGCGCTTGCGAGTTCGCTCCTTCCTCTATCTCCCGGAATTCCTATGGGACACCGCGAAGTCCGTGCGCCAGGTCCAGCGCAGCTCGGGTTTTCTTGGCGGCAGGCTTTTAGTCAACGCGCCGTACGTCTTTTGGACCATGACGGCTTGGCAGGATGAGGTGGCGATGAACGCTTATCGCACCGGCGGCGCCCATCGCAAAGCCATGCCCAAGCTGCTCAACTGGTGCGATGAGGCCGCGGTCGTGCATTGGACGCAAGAGTCCCCGGAAATTCCCGAGTGGCAGCAGGCACAGCAGCACATGGCGGAAAAGGGAAAACTGTCCAAGGTAAATCATCCTTCGCCTGCGCAGGCCGCGCAGCAAATTCCAGCGCTGCGAATGAGCCGCATCGCACAAACCCTCAAACCGGCGCGCCAGGTTCACAGCTAACCCGGGCTACACGGCTTCGCGGGCGTATCCGGTGCTGCGGGAGCCGAAGAGTCTGTGCAGGAACTTGCGAATCGTTGTGGGTCCTGGCTTCAGCTGCAGCCACGCCAAAGCTCTGCAAAATCGGACGGCTTGAGCCGCCGAAGTACTGAATTCGCGGTTGTCTCACAGAATCTGCAGGTGGCGGCCACCGCAGCGCCGCTTCAATGACCGGGCACGTTTCCCAATGGGCCGGCCGGCAAGCGTCTCGGGCAAGACTTCCCGGTGGTTACTTCACTGAATCCGTCGGTCACCTTACTGAATGCGCTGGCGTAGGTCCTCGGCGAATCCCTCCACCTGGCTCATGGCCACGATGCGTATCCCTTCGCCCGCGAAAAGTTTCTCGACGAACACATGCCGCGGATTTTCAGCGTCCGGCGCCGTGTCGGTGATGGCCGTGATTTCCGCGAGGCGATCTCGCGCGTGAATGCTGCCAGCGGTGTAAGCGAGGGCCTTCGCCTGTGGCAAGTCGCGCCGCGGGGTGTGTTTCGAATCAGCACAGGCGCGGGGTTTCATTCGACTCAGGGCAACTAGAAACAACGCGACCGTGAAGCAGGGAAACAGGAAGCAGACAATCACGGAACTGAATTTTACGGGCCCGGGGGTGCCGCAAAATCTCGCGCGGCGCAAAAAAACGCGGAACCGCAACGCCTTGACAGCGCGCCCGGTCCCGCGTGATCCTTCTTCGCAAGAAAGAAAAAGGTGTTACCGCTTCTTGCGCTTGGCCGCCTTCTTGGCCGTGCCCTTCTTCGCAGCTTTTTTCTTGGGCGCGGCTTTTTTCTTGGCAGGCTTCTTCTTTGGCGCGCTTTTCTTCGCCGCTTTTTTCTTCGGCGCCTTCGCCTTCGGAGCAGCCGCCGGCGCTTCCTCCCCGTCTGGCTCCTCCTCGACGATGATCTCTTCCACTTCCTCTACAATATCTCCGTGAGGCGGTTCCGCGCCTTCTTCCCCCTCTTCCTCTTCGTAGCGGGGTAGCTCGTCATCTTCCTCATCATGTTGTTTGGCGTGAAACATTCGTCCCTCCCTGGGTGTCGGACTTAACAAGCAGCGTATCAGGCCCTGCGCGCTTATAAACGGAGTACCAGAAGTTTGTCAAGATGCAAGGCGCCAAAAACCGCTCGGCGCACAGAATATTTGAGGAAATCGCCAGAATGGCACGGTAACAAAAAGTTACATCAAAGATTAAGATGTTTATTATAAATAGTTTACAGGATGGAAGGAATGCGGTCTACTCAACGCTGAATGGTCAGCACATCCCCAGCTCGCAAAGGCCGCTCGCCCAGAAATGAATTGGCCTGGCGAATATTTTCCACGCTGGTCTTGTAGGCGTGCGCAATCGAGTAGAGCGTTTCGCCCTGCTTCACCAGATGCTCCACACTCGCAGGCTTTTCGCCTTCGCTTGTCGCTGTGGCAGAAATCTTGCGCACTGCGACCGTTGCATCGCTGTTGCCAGCAGGGTGCACAGAAGATTTCGCAGCAGCGGAAGCGCGCGCGGAATCTTCCGGCGATCCTCCCGCATAGATTTTCAATCGCGAACCGCGCGGCGCGCTCGCCCCATGAATATTATTCCAGCGTTTCAACTGCGCGACGCTCACATCAAAGCGCTCGGCAATTCCTTCCAGCGTATCCCCGCGCACCACGCGATAATGCACCAGCCGCACCGCGGGCGGCGCAGCCGGCACGTTCAACATAAATCCTGCCGGTACCACCGCATGCGCTTCCAAGTGGTTCGCAGATTCGATCCCAGCGACGGTCACGTGATAACGCCGCGCAATATCCGCCATCGTTTCACCTTGCTCGACGGTATGCAGACGCCAAGTCGTCCACTTGTCCTCGGGCACCTGATTGATCACGTTCAACAATTTCTCGCCGTATCCCGCGGGCAACTTCAATTCGAAATTCGGATCGTTCGGCGTCACGCTGCGCAGCATCTCCGGATTCAATTCCCGCAGATCGTCCAGGTCCGCGCCGGTAGCATCCGCCACCAAACGCAAATCAATCGCGTGCGCCGGATGAATCACGTCCACCGGAGCCGGTTTCTCGGGCTCGACTTGCACGCCGTAAAGCGAAGGATCTTTCGCCACCAAAGCCAGCGCAATAATAATCGGCACGTAGTTCTGCGTCTGCTTCGGCAGCGCGTGGCGCTTCTGCAATTCCCAGAAATCCGCGTAACCTGTCCGCTCGACTGCCTTCACCACATTCATCGGCCCCGAGTTGTAAGCCGCCATCACCAGGTACCAATCTCCGAACATATCGTAAAGGTCGCGCATGTGCCGCGCCGCCGCCCGCGTGGCCTTCTCGGGATCGCTGCGCTCATCCACATAATAAGTGCGGTCCAGATCGTATTCCTCGCCGCGGAAAGGCATGAACTGCCACAAGCCGCGCGCCCCTGCACGTGATACCGCCGTCGGCTGAAACGCCGATTCCGCCTGCGCCAGGTACATCAAATCCTGCGGCACGCCTTCTTCCTTCAGCACGCGCCGGATCATGTCGTTGTAGCGGCCGGAGCGGTCCAGACCATGTTCAACGGTCGCGCGCCCGCGCGGAGTCGAAAAGAAACTCAAATATTGCAGCACCGAATCATTTACAGTCAGCGGCAGATCGTGCGGCACACGCATCAATTCCTTTTCCGCCTGCGTCGCGAGCCGCGGATCCCCCGGCGGCAAAGTCATGTCCGCCAGCGCGTCAATCGGCGCCGGCGTGCCGGTGCCCTCTTCCTCTTCATCCGCATCCTGCAGCGCGCTGCGCTCGTAGGAATGCAGCGTCTCGCCAATCTGATCGAAAAGATCGGAAAGCCGCGGATCCGAATCCACCTGGAAGCCGCTCGCCAGCATCAACGCCACCGCGCGGTCGTAATCCGCATGAGCCTTGTCGAAATCCCCCGACTTATATTCTTTCTGCGCGGTGTTGAAGATCACCTGGACTTTGTCAATGAGGACGTCAATCGCAGGACGGGCGTCGTACAAGGAGGCCAAAGAGACGGTGTGCTCCGGCAACGGCAGTGGTTCGCGCACGAACTCGGGAACCGGAGCAGGAGTCGCAGCCGGCGGCCGCGCCTTCACTTGCTTACTGGAAACGGTGTCGTTGCAGGCGGCGAGAGACAGCGTCGCCACAGCAGCGATTCCGGCCCAGCCGCACAAGTGCCCCTGGCCAACGACCCTCAGCTTCATCGTCTTCGTCCGTCCTTGCGACGCGCAAAACTTCTCCGCAGGATTCTACGAAGCAACTTCGGGTCCGTAGCGTGTTTCATCCAACGCGGCGCCGCGTCGTTCACCCCCGCTAAGGGGTAACCAGAATCTTACGAACTACCTACGCCCCGGTCAATGGTCTTGCCGTACCAGCCATTGTCACAATCAGGACATTCCAATTCGGGACCTGCCCCCAGCCAAGCCTCGCGTCCACCTAAAGCCCATCGGCAAAAAACAGGCTTGTATCACCGCGCCACGCGAATCGCTAGCCAAAACACGATCGCCTCAATAAATCGGGCTCGTCCCGAAGATCATAGGTCTGCCAATAACCCGCTTCCAGCGTTCGTACGCACGTGCTTACATTCGCGCCTCATGTTTCTGCTATTCCTTTTTAAGTCAAATAGTTAGAGCGGTGACAAGCTTTTGACCAGCACTGGCCACCCATCTGCAATCGTAGCTTTCATTGAAATGAGTGTTCGGGCGAGCTCGCAGTTGGGGATACGGCCTAACAGCCAAAGGGGAACGGCATGAATTTTCCGCGTCGTCTTTTCAGGAGCTCCGATACCTTCTTAATTATTCTGGGGATTCTCGTTGCGCCGTCCATCCTCCGTGCGCAGACCGCCAAGGTTACCGGAACTGTCCTGGATACTTCCGGCGCGGCCGTCGTCGGCGCCAGTGTCACCGCTACCAACGCGGCGACCTCTATCGCGCGATCCACCGTCTCGACGGACACCGGCGCCTACACCATCTCCAGCTTGCAGCCAGGTGTCTATGTTTTCACCTTCACCAAAACCGGTTTCAAGGCCGTCAAGTTCGACCAAGTCACTCTTACGGTTGACCAGGTCCTCACGCTCGACGCCAAGCTCGAAGTCGGCGCCGTCTCCGCCACAGTTGAAGTCGCCGCCGCCAACGTCGCGCAGATTGACACCGAAACCGCCACACTCAGCAACGTCGTCGAACACACGCAGATGACCGAGCTGCCCCTAATCCTCCGTGATCCCTACCAACTCGTCCTGCTCGGCCCTGGGGTCACCCAATCCGACGGCCTGGGCGGTGTCTCCGTAAACGGAGGACGCGAGCGCAACAACAATTTCCTGCTGGATGGCACGGACAACAATGACGCCGACGTTCCCGGCCCCCTCGGCGGCCTCATCGCCGAAAATCCAGACGCGACGCAAGAATTCCGCGTCCTCACCAATAATTTCGCTCCCGAATACGGCCGCAATAACGGGGCTATCATTGACGTCATCACCCGTAGCGGGACCAACGATTTCCACGGCAACCTCTTCTATTTCGGCCGCTGGGACGCGCTCGGCGCCCGCGACTACTTCAATCACCAGATTGATCCGCTCACCGGCGACGTCGCCGCTAAAAATCCCTACGTCCGCAACCTCTACGGCGGCTCCATCGGCGGTCCCGTCATCAAGGACAAAACCTTCTTCTTCCTTAACTATCAGGGTGATCGCTTCGTCACTACCCTGACCAACTCCACCGTCGTGCCCACCGCCGCCTTCAAATCCGGCGTCTTCACCTACACCAACCCACAAACCGGTGCCAGCCAGGCCATCAACGTCACCACTCCCGGCGTCGGCAACAACGCCTCTGGCGTGGGTCTCGATCCCGTGATGCAAAAAATTCTCGCGCTCTATCCCGCTCCCAACCAGGCAAATCCCGACGGCATCACCGGCCAACTTTTCTTTCCCAGCGAATCGCGCGAGAAAGACGAAGACGCCGTCCTCAAGGTTGATCACAAGATCAATCAGAACCACAGCCTCTACGCCCGCTATACCTACAACTATTTCGGCGACCCCAACCCCTTCCACAACGATTTTCTCCCCGGCGGCCTGGGTGACGTCAGCGAGAACAACAAAATTCAAAGTCTCTCCGTCGGCCTCACTTCCACCTTTGGAAACAGCTTCATCAACGAATTCCGCTTCGGCGCCAACCGCATCAACGAATTTTTCGGCTGCGGCGGCGTCCCCACGTTTGATAGCTTCGGCTTCACCGACGGCGAAGGTCGCGGCGCCGACTTCAAGCTCCCCGTTTTTCAAGGCGGCCAGGGCGGCCCGTTCGGCTTCGGTTGCCAGGCGCTGGGCGATGCCGACAACCAGGCCAGCAAGCAGGGAACCTACCAGTGGTACGACGCCATGAGCAAAGTCGTGAAATCTCACACCTTCAAGTGGGGCGCCGAAGTGCGCGACGTTTATTCCAACAACAACACCAATTTCAATTCTCGCGCTCTCTTTACCTTCGACATTTTCAGCGCCAGCAGCATCTCCGCGCTGCAGGGCCTCAATACCCATGTGGACTCCAACGAACTCGAGGACACCGTCGGCGCTCTCCTTGGCCTGGTGAATTCTCAAGCGCAAACCCAGTTCTTCGATCGCGCTGGCGACCGCCACTCGACCGATGAACTCAATTTCGTGCAGCACGAAGTCGGCGGCTTCGTGCAGGACAGCTGGAAAATAAAATCGAATCTCACGCTCACCTACGGCCTGCGTTACGAATGGTACGGCGTGCCCTACGAAGCGCATGCCAATTTCGCCACGCTCTTCCAGGACAGCAGCGGTCCTGCGCCCTTTACCTTCCAGCCCGTCGGACCCGGCACCGGCCTGCAACTCTTCAAGGACCACTACAAAAACTTCGAGCCTCGCTTCGGCTTCGCCTGGGATCCCTTCAAGAACGGACGTACCTCCGTCCGCGGCGGCGTCGGCGTATTCAGCGACCGCATCTACGGCAATCTGGTCTCGGATGCGCGCGGCAATCCGCCGTTCCAACCCAGCGTCTTCAACCAACCCACGCCCTCTTTCGGTCCCGTTGCCGCCGCGCAACTTCAGGCGCAACTCGCTCCCGGAAATTTGACGCCCTCTCCCGTCGTTCCCGACGGTTCCGGTATTTTCCCCGACCTTTTCGATCCCAATATCAAGCCGCCGCTCATCGTCACCTGGAATATCGGCGTACAGCGCGAGCTCAAACAAAATCTGAACCTCGACGTCAACTACGTGGGCAACCACGGCACGCGGATTCTTCGCGTGGTGGATGGCGCCCCTCCACAACCGAACCTGGTCTCCCAACTGAAGGCGTTCTGTGCCGTTCCCAACGCACTTCAATGCGACGTTAGCACTCTGCAGTTCAGCAATCTCTATTTTGGTGCGGAAAGCACGAACCCCGCGACCGGTTTACCCTTCTTGCCGTTCGACGCCGTCAACAACAACGCCTTCTTCGACGCCTTTACCGACCAAACCTCTGGCCATTCCTGGTACGACGGTCTGCAACTGCAAGTCACCGAAAAGAATTTCCACGGCCTGCAGATTCAGGGTTCCTACACCTGGGCTCACGCGCTTGATGATTCTTCCGATCCCCTGGTTCCCACAATCTCCAACACCAATTTCCCCGTGGATTCCTTCAATCTGCGGCGGGAAAAAGGAAATTCGGGTTTTGACACCCGTCAACGCGGCGTCATCAACTTTGTCTATCTGCCGAACATCGGCCGCGGTCGCGCTCATTTCGCAAACGGCGTCACCGGCCGCGCTTTGGAAGGCTGGCAAGTCAGCGGAATCGCCGCGTGGCAGACCGGTCTCCCTTACGACATCTTCGGCACCGTAGATACTCTGCACACCAACTTCGCCGACCGCGTCACCGTCGTCAACGCGTCCGCTCTGAAGACGATCCCTGCCACCGGCCGCGTGATTGCCAGCACCGGCGTCTTCACCGGCTACAACCTTGCCGCATTCAACCCCGACGACGCCACCATCATGCCGATCCCGTTCGACGTGCCCTCGAACCTCCTGCGCAATCAGTTCACCGGCCCAGGCATCAACAACTGGGACCTCGCCCTCTCGAAGAACACCGTCATCCATGAGAGATTCACTTTCCAACTGAGGTTCGAGTTCTACAATCTCTTCAACCGCACCCAATTCAACAAGCCCGACACCAACATTCAAGACTCCCTGTTCGGCTACTCCACCTCTCAGGTCGGCCAGAACGATGGCACCACTGGAGCCCGCCAAGTCCAAATCGGCGCGAAGCTCAACTTTTAATCTCGCGGTTCGAAATGGGGGGGAAGCACTCGCGGCGGCGCTCCTCGCCGCGCCGCCGCAAGCCAAGATTTTTGTAGGTCGTGCCTTCAGACGCTGACGCACCAGGTTCGGGGATGTGTCTTCAGTTTTCTCTGCGTCTCTGCGGTAGTGTTCGTCTTTCTCTGTGCCTCTGTGGCAGGAGTTCCTCACGCCAGCGCCTGCCGCAAATCCTCGATCAAATCCGCCCGATCCTCGAGCCCAATCGAAACCCGCACCGTCCCCGGCTCCACTCCTGCCCCTTGCAGCTCTGCCAGCGACATCCGGTAATGCGATGAATACATCGGCAGTACCACCAAAGATTCCGCGCCGCCCAAACTCACCGCCAGCAAAAACACGCGCGTCCGATCGCAAAAACGCCGCGCCGCTGCCAAGCCGCCCTTCAAGTCGAAAGCCAACATCGCCCCAAAACCCTTCATCTGCTGCTTCGCCAGCGCATGATCCGGATGCGAAGCCAGACCGGGATAATGCACCCTTGAAACTTTCGGATGCTTCTGCAGAAATCGCGCGATGGCCAACGCCGTCTCGCACTGCCGCCGCATCCGTAGTTCTAACGTTTTCATCCCG
The DNA here is from genome assembly GCA_013289715.1 of Acidobacteriota bacterium. Classification (GTDB taxonomy): domain Bacteria; phylum Acidobacteriota; class Terriglobia; order Acidiferrales; family UBA7541; genus Palsa-295. Next base: position 73,557 of record JABCZJ010000007.1, read on the forward strand.
CGGATCAGCAGAAACGCGGCCTCCGGATCCATCGACCCGCCCAAATGAATAATCATGTCGCGAATCTTCCCGATCAACGCACGGCTCCCCGCCGCGACTCCCGCAATCACGTCCGAATGTCCCGCCAGATATTTCGTCGCGCTGTGCATCACCAGGTCAAATCCCATCGCAATCGGTTTCTGCAGCACCGGACTGGCAAAAGTGTTGTCGATCAGCGAAATCAAGTCCCACTCGTTCGCGAAAGCGATCGCCTTCTGCAAATCCACCAAACGCAGCGTAGGATTTGTCGGCGTCTCGATGTACAGCACCTTTGTTCGCGGGTTCACCAGCCGCTCGATTCCCGCCAAGTCCGTCTCCAGGTGACGCACCACAATTCCCATCCGTGGAAAGACGTCCCGCATCAGCCGATACGTCCCGCCGTACAGCGCGCGCGTGGCAATCACTTCGTCGCCGGTCTTCAGCACCGTCAGCAACGCGCTGGAAATCGCGGCCATCCCCGAAGCCGTCACGATCGCGGCTTCCGCTCCTTCCAACGCTGCGATTTTCTCCTCCGCCACCGAAAGCGTCGGGTTTCCATAACGGGTATAGATGTACGCCGGCCGTTTTCCCTCGGCCCACAGCTTCAATTCTTCCGTGTTTGCAAACGTGAAATTCGAAGTGCGTGCGATCGCCGTTCCCACCGGCACGCTGCGGTGAAATCGATCCTCACCGGCGTGAATAGCAATCGTCGAATCCGCCAAACGGCGGCCCTTCACAGGTTTTTTCATGGCGAGCCAGCTTGCCGCAGCTGGTTTAAGCGTCGCAAGCTCCAATTTGGCAGAGCCCAACACGCCTTCGCTTCCCCAAGACGACGCGGTTGGCAAAGCTCTCAGAGTAGGCAACAATGTCTCGCGCAGCTCGGAACCGCACAGCTACCAGATATTTCAAGCGCGCGACATCCTGAATGGACGGAGTCGCCCGTTCGCGCGACTTAGATTTCCCGGAGCCCGAACGAATGCACGTAACGCCCGCAGCAATTGTTTACGGTTTCTGGATCCTCTTCGCGCTTTACTGGCTCGGCGCAGCTTTCGGCGTAAAAAGAACCGCGAAGCGCCAGAATCCCGCAGAGCGCATGCTCTACATCGTCTTCATGGCCGCTGGCTTCTTCCTCGTCTATCAGGAAAATCCCAACTGGGGTCCGTTAAATCATCGATTCGTTCCTGATCAAGTGTGGATCGCCTGGCTCGGCAGCGCCCTTTGCGCCGCAGGGGTCCTGTTCGCCATCTGGGCCCGCCGCACCATCGGCAAAGATTGGAGCGCCGAAGTCCAGATCAAAGAAGGCCACGAACTCATCCGCTCCGGACCCTACGCTCACATTCGCCACCCAATTTACACCGGGCTGCTGCTTGCGACGCTCGGCACCGCGCTCCTGATCGGCGAATACCGTGGCCTCCTTGCCGTCCTGATGTTTCTCGTCGGATTCATCCGCAAGGCCCGCAAGGAAGAAGAGTTCCTGGCAGCTGAATTCGGCCCGGCTTTCGACGAACATCGCCGCCACACGGGGTTCTTTCTACCCCGCTTTTCCTGAAAACCCGCGGTTTTTCCGGGTCCGCCCTGTAGGTTTCGCCTTCTATTTGCTGCTGTTTTCGCCTACACCTTCGCTGGAATTCTCTTGGTGGCCGCCGTTCCGTGCCATCATCGAGCTATAGCTCCGGCCTTGTCGTCGCGCACTAGCAGACTTCGTGAGAGGAAACGATGAGCAACAAGCTCAGCGCTGTGCTGGTTCTGTGCATATCAACCGTCTCCATGTCGGGTTGCGACCTGTTCCGGGCTACGGGACCTTGCTTTGGCGTAGGCTGCCCAGGCGGAACGCCAGGCCGCAGCGGCCAGTACAAACAAGGCGAAGGCCCGAAAGCGCAAAACGCGGCAGTCCCAGCGCAAACCGTGACTGCGCCACCACAACCTGCAGCTGCGCCAGCACAAACTGCGTCCGTGCCAGTCGTAGCGGCGCCATCGAAAACCGTTCCGTCCGACGCGCCGGCACAAACTGCAGCCGCATCGACGCCGTCTGCAGCAGCGCAAGCAACGTCCGCATCGGCGCAAGCCGCAGGCGCAGAGACAGCCGCGCAAACTACATCCGCGCCGGTGCAAACAGGATCCGCATCGACGCAGCCTGCTGAAGCGCAGGTTTCAGAAACGGCAGCCGCAACCGCGCAAGCTAAATCCGCGCCAGCCCAAACCGCATCCACGGCGACGTCAGCGCAGCCGGTTTCAATTGAAGCGTCAGCAACACAGTCCGCAGCGGCGCAAAGCACTGCCGCGCCAACTGCGGATGCACAAACAGCCGCGCAGCCCGCATCCGCGGCTGAAGCCACCGAGCACGCCACAACGACGCAGGCCGCCGCGGCGCAATCGTCAGTCGCGCCATCCGCTACTGCGCCAGCTGTGGCTGCGCAGCCCGCAGCGGCACCCGAAGCAAGGCCCTCGCCGTTTCGTTCAATCGAGGAATTTTTCGCGCGCCTGATCCCGCACCACAACAGCGGCGCGAAATCCGGCGCTTCCGACTAGGCAGAAGCCGACTTTCCGTTCTCCTCGCCGCTCTCGTCGCCCGCATGATGAGGCTTGTGCGCCGCGATCACTTTTTCTGCGATCTCATTCGGCACGTAATCGTAATGCGAAAATTCCATCGCATAGCTTCCGCGGCCTTGGGTCAGCGAAATCAATTCATTGGCGTAGCTGAGCATTTCTGAAAACGGCACCAGCGCTTTGATTACCACGTTGCCTGCGCGCGCTTCGCTGCCGCTGATTTTTCCACGCCGCCCGCTCAGGTGTCCCATCAAGTCGCCTGAATACTGATCGGGCGCGTACACTTCGACCTGCATGATCGGCTCCAGCAACGCCGGACGCGCCTGCTTCATCGCCTCCTTAAACGCCAGCGACCCCGCGATTTTGAAAGCCATGTCGCTGGAATCCACATCGTGATATTTTCCGTCGTACAAACTTACGCGGAAATCCACCACCGGAAATCCTGCCAGGTAGCCGCGCTCGGCGGAATCCCGCACACCTTTCTCCACCGACGGAATCCAGTTCTTGGGAATCGCGCCGCCGAAAACGTCGTCCACGAATTCGATGCCCTTGCCGCGTGGCAGCGGTTCCAGCTTGATGCGGCACAAGCCAAACTGCCCGTGCCCTCCGGTCTGTTTCTTGTGTTTGCCTTCCGCGTCGGCCTTGGCGCGAATCGTTTCGCGGTAGGGAACTTTCGGCGGATGAATCATTAATTCCACGTGATACCGCTTGCGCAGCTTCGCCACCACGACTTCGATGTGCTGCTGCCCGGCGCCGCTGAGCAGGAATTCCTTGGTCTGCGGATCGCGCCCAAAGCGCAGCGCCAAATCCTCTTCCAGGATTCTGTGAATCGCGACGCCGATGCGGTCTTCGTCCGCGCGCGTTTTCGGTTCCACCGCAAATGTAATCGAAGGTTCCGGAATCCGCGCCGGCGCGCAGAAGATCTGCGCGTTCTTGTCGCCCAGTGTTTCGCCGGTGGTGGTTTCCTTCAATTTCGCGATGGAGCCGATATCACCGGCGTGCAGCTCGCTCACTTCCGTCCCGGTTTTCCCCTGCATCACCTGGATGTGCTGAAATCGTTCCTGCGTGCCGCGATTGAAATTTGCGAGCGTCGCATCATTTTTCAGCACCCCGGACATCACCTTGAAATAAGTGATGCGCCCGGCAAAAGGATCCGCCAGCGTCTTGAACACAAATACGGAGAGCGGCCCCGAATCGCTGATGGCGCGTTCAACGGTCTCGCCTTTGTGATCCGCCGTCTTGTGGCAGACAATTTTACCGCGTGCTGCGGGCGATGGAAAAATCGCCACCATCAGATTCAGTACCGCGTCGCTGCCGATATTGTGCAGCGCCGAGCTGAGCATCACTGGAAACAAGCGCTTCGCGAGCACCGCTTCACGCAGACCCATCACCAGATCGTGCACCGGCAGCGTGCCCTGGTCGAAAAATTCCTGCATCAATGCGTCGTTGCCTTCCGCGACTATTTCCACCAGCGTTTCGTGCCCCAGTTTCGCTTCGTCCGCGAGCGCCTGCGGAATTTCCTCGATCTTCGCGATCCCGTTTCCGTCCGGCGTATAGATCAGCGCCTTCATGGTGATCAGGTCCACCACGCCGCGAAATCCTTTTTCCCAGCCGATCGGCAATTGAATCGGCACCACGCCGCGCCCGAAAACCTGCTGCACAGAATCGAGGGCGCGCTCGAAGCTCGCGAGGTCGCGGTCCATCCAATTGAGCAAGAACGCGCGTGGCAAATCGTACTCGGTCGCGTAGTCCCACACTTTTTCGGTGACCACCTGCACTCCCGCGGCAGCGTCCACCACGATCAGCGCGGCATCGGCGGCAATCAGCGACGATTTTGTCTCGTTGATGAAAGTGGAATAGCCCGGGGTATCGAGGAGATTGATTTTGGTCTTTTCAGGCTGCGCCGGCGCCTGCCATTCGGCATACGCGACGCCCGTATTGATCGAAATCTTGCGCGCCACCTCTTCTTCGTCCCAATCGGTGGTGGTCGAGCCTTCGGTGACTTTTCCCAGCCGCGGCGTCATCCCCGCCGTGTGCAGTAACGACGACACCAGCTGGGTTTTTCCCGTGTCGCCGTGGCCGACAATGCCAACGTTGCGGATCCATTCAGTGTTGTAGTTTTTCATTTTTCACCTCGGAGGAATTGAAAGCAGAAAATGGAAAAGCGAAATTGGAAAAGGGAAATGCGCTGGCCGCGCGCGACTTAGCGCGAGGGTGGCTCCGAATAGGCATTTCGCAAGGGGATAAAACAGACGTGCAATCCGACATGTAAAGCGAGGCGAACATCATCACGGCGCCGCCCCCCGGCGGCTGCGCGCATGACCCTGCGGAAAACCGGATGCTAGCACAGGGGCGAGCGGGGATACAACGGGCGGGTGGAAGCTCGTCGTAGCGATATGCTGACGGGGAATTGCGTCGCGGGTTGTAATCGCGAAAAACACGACAAAAACTAGCGATTGATTTTGGGTGGGGTGGCGGGGGTGGTGGTCTGAGTTTGTACCAGAACAAGCATGTTGCGTCCTGCGGAGGCTTGAAGAGTGCCCCGACTGCCGTTAACACACGGTGAATTTTAGCGCTATTCGTAGTTGCACGGGCGATGGTGCGTTAGGATTCATCTTAGAGCGCGGGAGCTCGCTGCCGCACTCGATGGAGCGCGGCTTGCCACTGGCGCCTTCGGTAGGGCCGTTGCGCGTAGTCGCCGAGCTACCGATTCAACCGCAGGAACCCGCATATTCCGGCGCGCTACTTACTTTCCAGTTTGGTGTCGCGTAGCTTCCAGGCGTCGCGCGGGATTCGGTCCATGCGGAAGAGGTCCGACGTTCGTGCGTACCAGCCGGCGCCGTGCATGCGGCCGATCAGTTTCAGCTGCGGCGTGTCGATGTGATGTTTCACTGGATCGATGACTGCCTCGTCGCGTACGTGCATCGCTAGTATCCGACCCAGCACCAGCCCACTCTCCTTTCCTAACTCCACGATCTGCATCAACTCGCACTCCATCGAAACAGGGCTATCGGCAATGCGCGGGGGTTTCACGTGCACGCTCGCAACGGTCGCAAGGCCTGCCTCGTGCGGCTCGCTTACCCCGCGTTCGAACTCGATCGCCGTGATGTTCATCCGTTCGCGAACTTCCTCCGACACCAGGTTCACCACAAACTGCCCCGTGTCGCGAATATTCCGCCGCGTATCCTTCGGCCGCCCCGCATCGTGACTCCCAATTCCAATTCCCACCACCGGAGGATCCCCCGCAAATCCATTGAAAAAAGAAAATGGCGCTGCATTCAACTGCCCCTGCAAATCCTGCGTTACAATCCACGCAATTGGACGCGGAACGATTGTGGACACCATCAGTTTGTAGCGCTCTCGCGCGGGGATGGTGGCGAAGTCGAACAGCATAGTAAGTCCTCCCAGGTAAGCAGCCGGCTGAGAGAAAGCCTGCCAACTGAATTGGACTCCTCCAGCTTGCCCCACGATTCTAAGAACGCAGATTCGACGTAAAGCGATACGCGCGACGCCTGCCACAGCAACAAGCGCCTGGCAGGGCCAACGACCCTATTCAAGGTTTTTCCGAATTCCAGAGCTTGAAAGTTTTCTGCATGTTGGGATCGGTGAAGAGCGCGAAGCACGCGTCGCGCTCGATGGGCCCATCTACGATGCAGGTCATGTCCGAGCGCTTTACGAGCTCGGTAGCGGGAATCTGAATTTGATGGCCGAAGCGCGCGGCGTCAGCGATTGTGGCGCCGTAGACGACGCGATCCATGCGCGCCCACAACGCGCAGGCCATGCACATCGGGCAAGGCTCGCACGTGGTGTAGAGCGTGTAGCCGCGAAGGGAAGGCGACTTGAGTTCGGCGCAAGCGAGGCGAATGGTGCGGACTTCGGCGTGCGCGCTGGGATCGTGTTCTTCTCCGACGGCATTCGTCGCACGCATGAGGCGCTCGCCGGTTGCGGTGTGCACGATCTCCGCGCCGAAGGGCACTGGATGCGGCGTCTGCAAAGTCTGCCCGGTCCAGGCAGCGAGGGCGCGCATGCGTGCGGCATCGAACTCTCCGTCTGCCGAGCTTGCGAGGACTTTCGGCGCGAGCGGGACAGCCGCAGCTGCTTGCGCGGCCTGCGCCCCGCGGAGCATCGAAGTCGAAGCGGCAGCGAGCGAAACCGTACGTAGAAAATGTCGCCGCGACGCCACGGATGGAATTGCAATTTCGGAATGACGCATCGAGTTACTCCTTCAAAGAGTTCGTGCAAGCGAGTTGCGCGTGTTGCGTGCGTTGGCGCAATTCAAATTCAAAGGCGCCCAGCTAAAGCTGGCCGCTACAAAGGCAAATCTAGAGCGGGCGCGGCTGGCTGCGCACAAGCTCCGGCCTTCAATAATCGAAGGGCGGAGCGCCCTCGCCTGTATTATCGTCCGCATCGAACGGAAAATGACAAGCTGGCGAAAAGATGTGCCGCACGCACGCTATCCGCGCGTGTATTGTGGTTCCGGCGAAACGGAAAATGATGAGCCGACATAGCGGGGGGACGCCCGGCTCGGGGGCATCGCCGCCACGGGGCCAGCGGCTGTAGACCGGGAGGTCTCTGATGGGAAAGTGGGTCGTGGCGGCGGTTGTGCTTATCGTGCTCGCCGCGGGGCTAGGAGGGTGGAATTGGCGGAACTCTCCAATGCGAGAGATGGAGCGTTCGCAGCAAGCCGCTGCCAGCGCGAAGAGTTGGCATTATCACAGCGTGCACTATTTTCCTGCTTCTGCTCCGGAGACCTTCGATATCGATACGTTTTGCCCCGCCTTTCAACACACGATTCGCCGAGCCACGGATCAGAACGGTAACCCTAGGGTTCTGGACTCGATCATTTACTTTGCACGGTCGTATGGGCGTGTGGACCGACAGTGGGTTTTGGGCCGGGGCAACGGGCAAGGTTCTCTGCCCATATTTGAATGCGACAAGGGTTCTTTGGGGTCAGACGACAACTCGCTGCCGTACGAGGCGATCATTGCCGATGGTAGTGTGCGGCGCGGTGGGGTGCGGAGCATCGCAGGCGAGTCTTGCCGCGATTATGAAATTGCGGTTGCGACGCCGCACGATCCGTCGGAAAAGGAATTTCGATTTTCCATGTGCGTTGACGAACAGGACCATCTGCCGCGCGAGACGCGCCGCACGGCGCCGGGGGTCAGCGAGGAAGGCGTCAGCGATTACTCACAATGGAATGCGTTCAGCGAACCGCAGCTCCCCGCGGATTTTCCGCGCTAGCGGCGGAACATGGTTGCGCGGTGGGTGCGGCGGATCGGGCTAGGCGTGTCGTGATTCCGTGTTGTCGCGCCAGGGAGTGAGGCGCGGAATCCAGCGCGGAACGTTGGCGCGGAACCTATCGTATTCAGCGCCAAAAGATTTTCGCAGCCTGGGCTCCTCGTATGTGCGTACGAACAAGTGCGCGACGAGCCAGGCGAACAGCGCGTACTCGAAGACGCGAATGTCGCCGAACAGCAGCGCTTGGCCGAGTATCACTGCGACGACCGCGACGTACATCGGATTGCGAACGTAACGATAAAAGCCCTTAATCACCAGGTGCAGCGTGGGGAAAACGGGCGCGGGCGTGCCCAACCCTTGCAGCGCGAAACGGGCGAAGGAATCGACGACGACGCAGGCGCCGGCGGCGATGAGCACGACTCCGATTACGCGCAACGGCGCGTAGCCCGCGAACGGCGCGCGAAATTGCCAGTGGGAAATCCACCAGGGCACCAGACCTGCGACGCAGCCGGGAGCGAGAATCAGAAACAGCGCGGTTCCCAGAAGCGCGAGGTTGCGGCGGATGGGATCGTGCGATGGCGACGGGGGTTCAGGGGTCATGGCAATTGCGCGGCCAGCCTGCCACATTTTAGCAGCAGCGCGTAATTCACAGATGGAAACTTGCGTTATACTGCGCGGCACGATGAGCGTGATTATCTCCATGCTGCGCGGCGTGAACGTGGGCGGGCACAACAAGATCAAGATGGACGAATTGCGCGCGGTGTACCAGTCGCTGGGATTTCGCGATGCGCAGACGTTCATCCAAAGCGGCAACGTGGTGTGCCGCGCGGACAAGCGGGATCTGGCGGCCGTCGGCGCGCGGATCGAGAAGGGGATCGAGCGGAATTTTGGATTTCGTCCGAGTGTGATCGTGCGCACCGCGCCGGAATTGCGCGAGGTGATTGTGCGCAATCCGTTCGCGAAGCGGTCAGGTATTGATGCGAGCAGATTGCTGGTGGCGTTTCTCGCGAGCAGTCCTGCGGCGGACGCGCTCGACAAGGTTTTGAAGATCAAGTGCGCGCCGCAAGAATTGCGCGTGAGCGGCCGCGAGCTTTTCATTTATTTTCCGAATGGCATGGCGCGGCCGACCTTGCCGATGGCGACGGTGGAGCGGACGTTGAAGATTGCGTCGACGGGGAGAAATTGGAATACGGTGCGGAAATTGCTGGAGATGGCGGAGGAATTGGAGGCGGCGGGGTAGGGGAGGCAGGGAAGCAAGGAAGCAGGCAGACGCTGGAGCAGAGAGCGGAGAAACCGAAAAGCGTGCCCGCTTCGTCCCGCAAAGGCCGGGACGAAGCGGCCGCTACAGATGCAAGTCAAGACCGGGCTTACATTTTGCCTTCGTCGGCGGAGGGGCCGTAGACGCTGGGCACCGGGACATTGTTCATGCGGAGATAGACGCCGAGTTGCGCGCGGTGATGGATCACGTGATTCATGACGAAGCTGCGCAGGAAGGCGATGCGGGGCATGACCATGATGGTTTGGCCGCCGCCGAGAAGCTTCCAGTTCTTCAGCAGATGTTCATCGCTGGCACCGCTCAGCGCGGCGCGCGCTTCGGTGACTTTTTTGTCGAATGTGTCGAGCAGTTGCTGGCGCGAAATCATCACCAGCGGCTGCATCGGCGGCGCGCCCACCGGACGAAAATCCAATTCATCTTGATTAATGATGGTCGCGCCCCAGCCGGAAAGTTCGGCGAGGTGGCCGGCGAGGCGTCCCATCTTCATGGATTTCTCGTGTGGGGCCCAGTCGGGTTTGCCTTCGGGGACGCGTTCGAGAGTTTGGCGGGTGCTGATCATTTCGTGGTCGAATTCGGCAAGCAGTGCATCGCGTATGGCCATGGCTTTCTCCTTAAGTTCGATTCGTTTTAGCACAGATTGCCCCGCGGGATTGGATGAGCGAAACAGCGGAAGGATGCGGCGGAACGCGGCAGCGGTTTGCGAATTGTGGGGACACGGCGGGGTCAATCCAGCAGGTTGCGGCTACAGCGTAAACAGGAGGGCACCGGGAGGTCAAGGAAAAAAGCTAGGTTGGGGACGAGGCTACGGGGCGATGCGGAATTTGCCGGATTCTTCTATGTAGCCGTAGGCCATGCGGGGGGTGTTGAAGGCGGCGGCGGGGCGGCCTTGGCGATCGAGGAGGATTAGGCCGCCGGTGGTGTGGACGCGATGGGCGAGTTTGCGGATGCAGGCGTCGGCTACGGCTTGCGCCAGCGAAAGCGGGCCGGCCTTTTTGCGATGCGAGAGCAGGACGCGCTGGTCGTGCAGGAGATCGGTGGCCATCTTGGCCATTACAATTTTCATTATCCCTTCGCCGTGGCCGGTGCAGGAGACGCCGCCGGATTCAGCGTCGGCATAGCAGCCGCAGCCGATCAGAGGGGAATCGCCGACGCGGCCGGGGAGTTTACAGCAGGTGCCGCCTGTGGAAGTTCCGGCGAAGAGATGGCCTTGGTCATCGAGAGCGACAGCGCCTACGGTACCGGATTCGTGGCCGAGATGATGTTCGGCGGCGTGGGAATCGCTGAGGCAGCGGCGCCAGGCGATGCGTTCGCGTTCGTGGATCAAATCTTCGGGCGGACAGAGTGCGATGCCGTGTTCTTCGGCGAATTTTTCCGCGCCGTCCGCGACGAGCATCATGTGTTCGCTGTGTTCGAGCACGCTGCGCGCGAGGCGGATCGGATTGTGGATGTGCTCTACGGCGGCGACTGCTCCGGCTTTGAGCGTGCGGCCGTCCATGAGGATGGCGTCGAGCTGGACGTGGCCTTCGGTATTCAGGTGTGAACCGAAGCCTGCGTCGAACGTGGGATCGTCTTCCAGGATTACGATGGTGGATTCTACGGCGTCAATCGCAGCGCCGCCGCTGGAGAGAATTTTCCATCCGGCTTCGAGAGCGCGTTGGATGCCGGCGCGGCAGTCTGCGACGGATTCGTCGGGGATGTTCCAGGCGCCGCCGTGGATGATCAGGGAAGGTTTCAAGGGCTCGCGAAATTGTTCGCAAGCCATGATAACGCAGGGAGCGGCGCGAGCGACGGGGAAGGCGGGGCGCGTGTGCGGATTATCAACTGGCGGGGGCGGTTCGCCAACCGCCTCTACAAACCCTAGTGGGCGACGGCTTTTTCGGCACCTAGGCCGGTGTTGGCGCGGACTTGGAGTTCGGCGAATTTTTCTTCGCCGGCGGGGTCGCGTTTACTTAGCAGCGTGCCGAGAATTGCGCCGATGAATCCGAGCGGGATACTTAGGATGCCGGGATTTTCGAGCGGGAAGATGGGGGCGTGCTGGATGATGTGACGCGCGGCGGGGGCAACCGTTGGAGCGTCAACCGTCATGATGCTGGGGCCGAGGAAAATCAGGACGATCGAAGCGAGCAGGCCGGTGGCGAGTCCTGCTACTGCGCCGGCGGTGTTGAAACGCTTCCAGAAGATCGAGAACAGGATCACTGGAAGATTCGCGGAAGCGGCGACGGCGAAAGCTAGTGCGACGAGGAACGCAACGTTGGCCGTGGGGCCCAGGACGATCGCGATGGCGATGGAAATCGCGCCGACTACAAATGCGGCGATGCGCGCGATGCGGCGTTCTTCACCGGGATTGTGTTCCTGGCCGTGGCGGATGATGTTGGTCCAGACGTCGTGCGCGAAAGATGTGGAGGCGCTGATGGTGAGACCGGCGACGACGGCGAGAATGGTGGCGAAGGCGATCGCGGAAATGAAGGCGAAGAAAATGGGCCCCCCGAGCGCGTTCGCAAGCAGCGGCGCGCTCATATTGTTGCCGCCATTTTTTGCGATGAAGTCGCGGCCCACGATGGTGGCGGCGCCCCAGCCGAGAAAAGTGGTGAGGATGTAGAAGATGCCAATGATCCACATGGCCCAGACCACGGAGAAGCGCGCGGTCTTGGCGTCGGGCACGGTGTAGAAGCGCACGAGAATGTGCGGCAATCCGGCAGTTCCGAAAATCAAGGCGATGCCGAGGGAGAGAAGGTCGAGCGCGCCGTAGGGGGGTTTATAGCGCAAACCCGGCGTGAGGAAATCTTTCACGACTTCGGTTCCGTCTGGCGCGTGGTAATGAACCTGGCTGACGGCGGTGAAAAAAGCGCCGAGGCTGAAGCCGAAATGCGCGAGGACCATGAAACTGAGAAGAATCGTGCCGGAGATCAGCAGAATGGCTTTGATGATCTGCACCCAAGTGGTCGCGATCATGCCGCCAAAGACGACGTAAACGATCATCAGGATTCCCACGCTGGTGACCGCGAGGCGGAAGCTGATGCCCGACCCTTTCAGCAGCAGGGCGACCAGCGCCCCGGCGCCCACCATCTGCGCGATCATGTAGAACGTGCTGACGGTGATGGTGCTGAGCGAAGCCATGGCGCGAACCGGGCGAGGGTGCAGGCGGTAGGCGAGAACGTCTGCCATGGTGTACTTGCCGGTGTTGCGCAGTGGCTCGGCGACGACGAGCAGGACGGTGAGGTAGGCGACTAGAAAACCGACGGAGTACATGAAGCCGTCGTAGCCGAAGAACGCGATGAGGCCGGCGATGCCGAGGAAGGATGCGGCGGACATGTAATCACCGGCGACGGCGACGCCATTCTGCCAGGCGCTGATGCGGCGGTTGGCCGCGAAATAGGAAGCGGAGGAGCCGGAGAGGCGCGAGGCCCATGCGGTGATGCCCAGAGTGATGGCGATGAACGCGAGAAAGAGAATGAGCGTGGTATTCATCGGTTAGTTTCCCTTCGCTTCGAGATTGCCGAGATCCTTGATGACTGCGGCGGCTCGAGAATCGAATTCGCGCGCGGCGCGTACATACAGGTAGGCGATAACCCAGGCGACGATGAATTGCGAAAGGGCGAAGAGGTAGGCGACGTTTACCGGGCCCCAGACTTTGCGTTGCATGAGCGCGGGGAAGTAGCCGACGGAAACGGGGAGCGCGAAGTAATAGAGGATGAAGAAAATAGTGGCGGGTAGGACGAAGGCTTTTTTGGCGGCGAGCAGCTTTTTGAAGTCGTCGGTTTGGGCTACGCGGTTCCAGATGGAGGCGTTTGAAGGAGGCGTGCGTGGGTCTGGGCTCGGTGGTGTGGGCATTTTTTCTCCTCGCTCTGATTTCCGGGCGTGACGGCTGTTCGCGAATACCGTGCTGGCGATGGGTCCAGGAATTTCCGTGCTGCTGAGTGCCACTTATATCATGAACGCGGCGTGGGGCCGCAGGCCGCGGTGGACCATATCTCAGGATTGTGAATGGCAGGTTAACGGATCCGAACTTGCGGGGCGGGCGGGGTGGGACTGTTTGGGAAGGCAAAGGATTTGTCACAGAGGCACAGAGTCCCAGCGAGAGGCAGGCGAAGAGTGCACGTCAAAGGCGAAAAGGTGTAACGCAGAGGACGCGGAAGGCAGAGCGCGGAGGGCGCGGAGAAAAGCGAAGAGGGAGCCCAGGAGGAACGCGAAGCTTATGCCTAGTAGGAGGCCGACGGCGCCTTGGCGTTTGTGGGCGGCTTCTTTGGAGGGGAACAAGAGCGGGGCGGAATCGCGACTGTACAGGAGGGCGCGGAAGAATGCGATGTAGGCGACCATCCAGAATTTAATTTCGTGGCGCGATTGTCAGAGCAGGTCAATCCCGGCGCGGATTACCAGCAGGCCGGTGATACCGAGAAGCTTGGGCACGGTTAGCCTCCGCGGCGGGCTGTGCGGGTTAGCATCGGAGAAGAGTCGCGGACTTCGCCGGAAATATTGGCTTGCAGTGATGCGGAGGAGCCAGCCGGCAGTCCGGTTGGCTGTGATCCGGGGCGTGCGGGAGTGCGTGGCAGTGGGACTGGTGCGCGAGTTTCCTCCTTCGTTTGCTGCCAGGTGCGCATGATGCGGTGGATCACGGTTATGTTGGGGCCGATCGCGAGAATCCAGAGCACGACGTCCATGCGATTCACGAGCGCGCCCAAAATCATCAGCACCAAGCGCTCAGGGCGTTCCCAAAATCCAACTTCAGCAGAGGGCACGAGCGATTCCGCGCGAGCTTTCGCGTAGCTGACCATCACCGAGCCGGCCATCGCGGCGCCAGCGAGCATAGCGTAGCCGAAGCGATTCACGTGCGAGTAATAGACCAGCAGGCCGAGGAAGAGAATGAGATCGGCGTAGCGGTCGAAAATCGAATCGAGAAAACCGCCGAACATCGAGACCCGGCCTTGGCGGCGCGCGACGGGGCCATCGAGCAGATCGCAGAGGCCGGCGAGAATCATCATGCCGCCTGCGGCGGCGAAACGCCCGGCAGCGAAAAGAATTCCGGCCCAGAAATTCAGAATCAGCGCGGACCAGGTGATGACGTTGGGAGGGATACCGGTAGCTGCAACCAGGGCTGCAAGACGTTCGATGGGCCAGACCAGGAGCCGGCCGATGGTGCGCGTCAGCATGAAATAAGTTTCACCTGCTATTCCTCGTCGTAAATCGTGAAGAGTTGCACGACCTCGTAATCTTTCAGGCCGGCCGGAGTGGTGACTTGCACTTCGTCACCAACTTTTTTGCCGAGCAGGGCGCGGCCGATGGGCGAGCTGGTGGAGATCAGGCCTTTGGCGGCGTCGGCCTCTTCGACAGTCACCAGTTTGTACTCGATTTTAGAGCGCTTCGCAACGTCCAAAACGGTGATGCGTGAGCCGTAGGCAGCGCGGTCTTTCGGAAGATTGCTGAGATTGAGCATGGAGAGGTCCGCCATGCGTTGATGAAGTTGGCCGAGCCGGGCGGAGACGAAAGATTGGCGCTCCTTGGCGTACTTGTATTCGGCATTTTCCTTCAGATCGCCGTGGGCGCGCGCGACGCTGATTTCTTTGGGCAGGTCGGTGTGCAGCTCATGCTCGAGCAGGGCGATTTCGTCAGTGAGCTTCTTTTTAATTTTTTCGGCTAGATCAACCATTTTTCAGGGCGCCTGGAGGGGTTCGATTTAGCGGGCTCGATCCCACTCTGCTTGGTACGTTAACCCAAGGATTATAGAAGATTTGCAAGGGACTCGGCAAATTAGATGGTTTGGGGGTGGATTGGATACAGGCGAACTGTGCTGGTGGCGGAGGAATTCGAAGGCACCACTGATGAACGCAGATGAAGGCTAAGGCAGGGGAAACCGCGGAGGCGCAGAGGGTGTTAGCGGCCGAGGCTGTCTTGGATTACAGCGTTTACCGGGGGGAGGATGCCCAGGTTTCTGTAGATGGGGCGGATTAATTTGCGGATGGCTGGGAGGCGGCCCGCGAACCAGGCGGCGCCTGCGATGCAGCAGGCGCCGCTGACCATGACCGTGCGAGGGGCGCCGATGGCGTGGGCTAGCGTGCCGGCTAGCAGGCTGCCGAAGGGCGCCATGCCTACGAAGGCGACTGTGTAAAAGCTCATCACGCGGCCGCGTTTACTTTCTTCGACGATGGTTTGGATGATGGTGTTGCTGGCGGCCATCTGCTGCATCAGTCCGAAGCCGCAGACCAGCATCATCAGCAGCGAAAGCCAGAGAGTGTGGGACATTCCGAAGAAGATCAGGCCGGCACCGAAGGCTGCGGTGGAGAGCGGGATCATTTTGCCTAGGCCGAGGACGGTTTTCCTTACTGCTAGAGAAATTGCCGAAACTAATGCACCTACGCCTACCGCGCCCATCAGAAAACCCAGGGTGTGCGGGCCGCCGCGCAGAATCGTTCCGGCGAATACGGGCATTAGCACGGTGAAGGGCCAGCCGAGCAAGCTTACTGCCGCGAAGAGGAGCAGGATGGTGCGGATGGGCGCGAAGCCTGAGACGTACGTCCAGCCTTCTTTCAATTGCATGAGGACGGAATCGGTGGTGCGTTTTATCGCGGCGGAATTCAGATGCATGGCGTAGAGCGAGGCGATGACGGCTAGGTAGCTGATGCCGTCAACCAGGAAGCAGTAGCCTTCGCTGGAGATGGCTATGACCATGCCGGCGAGCGACGGGCCGACGAGGCGCGCCATGTTGACCATGGAGGAATTCAGCGCGATGGCGTTGCCGAGGTCTTGTTTGTCTTCGACCATTTCTACGAGGAAGGCTTGGCGGCCGGGCATGTCGAATGCGTTGATGGTTCCTTGAAAGGCGCTGAGCCAGATGATTTCGTGAATGGTGATGCGGTGGCTGAGGGCGAGTGCGGCTAGCGCGAAGGATTGCAGCATGGCTAGCGCTTGCGTGACGAGCAGAACGTTGCGGCGATTGAGGCGGTCAACCCAGACTCCGGCGAACGGGGCGAAGAGGAAGGTGGGGATTTGTCCGGCGAAACCGACTACGCCGAGCAGGAAAGCGGAGCCGGTGAGGCGATAGACGAGCCAGCTGGTGGCTAGGCGCGTCATCCAGGTGCCCATCAGGGAGATGCTTTGTCCGCCGAAGTAGAGGCGGAAATTTCTGTGGCGAAGGGCGCGCCAGGCGTAGGAGATGCCCGCGAGTTTGCGTGGCGGAGGATTGGTGGGAGGGGCCTGAGCGCTCACAGGATTCCATTTTGACATTTATGGTGCGGGGGGCGGGGAGCAAAGTTTGGGGAGTTGTGATCTTGATCGGATGATCTTGATTCGTGGAAGCATGGATGATTTGCTGAAGTGGCGGAGAGGGGTTTTATCTCACCCATGAACGATACGTCGTGGAATTTTCAGAAGTTCACCTTATTCATGAACGAAGTGTTCGCCGAACTAGGGAAGGCTATCTAACGTCTGCCTGTTCCAATTTCTCGAATGAACACCATCGATGGTTGCTGTCCTACACGCGCCATGTTTTTGGGGAAGGGGTTCAGGACGTCCTAACGGAGCTCTATCGGTGTGACCCCGAGAGACTCTGGGGAGAGGTTGCACAGCAGTTGCTTGAATGGAGCCGAAAGGTCTTAGAATTAGCCCAAGGTCGGATGGCTCGCGGCCTACGATCTGAAACGGAGGACACGATGTCCAACAGCATATCGACTTTGCTGCTTCGTAATCTGAGCGACGTATTTGGCGAAAATGACCCCGTGCGTCGTCGCACTGCAATCGATGAGATCTTTCACGAAGACGCCGCATTCTATGATCCAAAAAGCGGTATATTTCGTGGCCGTGACGAGATTGATCGTATCGCTGGTGTGATAAAAGCAACACATCCAGATTTCAAATATCAGCCCCTCTTCCCTCCCGAGGAATTAGGTGATGCCGGACGGGTTCGATGGGTATCTGGCACTCCCGGCAAAGCACCAGCTTACGCGGGAACCGATTTTATCGTCGCCCGGGGCGGTCGCATTGCCTCGCTCTATCTCTTTTTCGACGATCTTCCTTGAGGCAAAATGGGCGACCTCGATGAGCTCGAATGCTTTGTTAAATCCTACGCGAGCGAAAAACTAGCGTTTTTCGCTCGCGCTGGTGATATCAGTAAAACGGTTGAATCTCGGACCTCGCGGGTCCGAATTGAGTGGGGGTTCTTAGCCCGCCCCCGTGGGTTTCATTCGCCGACAGATTTCCGATGACCGCACGTCCATCTAAAACGCGGCGGATGGCGAAAACGGACCGGAAGCGGCGTGTTACGCGGCTATATCACTTCACTGATTGACGCAACCTTCCGTCGAAAGTAGGACTCGGCGGTCTACCTCAGCGGTGCGGACGCGCCGCGAGAATCGGGGGGATAGCGCCGTTTAGCTCGAATTCAGCTCGAAAAAAGTGCGATCCGAGGGAAATAGGGAGAGTGCGGAGACTCTATGTGAATCCCGCTTCGTGAAGGAAACTGGACGACCCAAGAGCGATTGGCCGCACTGAGAACTCGCGCCGTCTCGGGTGCCTTCCACAACCTCGGCCTCGCAATCGCGCAAACAGTTGATGTTTAATCGTGCAGGATGACGCTCAGAAGTGAGGTGTCGATCTGAAGAACGCCGTTGTACTTGATGAAACCGAGCTTCCGGAATTTGTTCATGAAAAAATTCACGCGTGAGCGCGTGGTGCCCACCATTTCCGCCAGCGTTTCCTGGGGGATCTTCGGTAAGACTCTTTGCGGTTTATCCTGCGTTCCGTAGCGAGCCAACAGCAACAGCGTTCGAGCCAGACGCTTCTCGCTGGAGTTAAAAAGCTGATTGACCAGGTCCTCTTCGATCCGGATGTTGCGCGAAAGCATGTAGGTGATAAAGCGGTCGGAAAATGCATGTTCGTCGTGCAGGACGCGGATCATTTCCTGCTTTTCGATGGCCAGCGCCGTGGTGGCCGCAATCGCAGTCGCCGTCCCTACGCGGATCGGCTGACCGGCCAGGCATCCTTCGCCGAAAAAATCTCCCGGTCCCAAGACCGCCACCACCGCTTCCTTGCCAGCTTCATTGACGACGGAGAGTCTCACGCCGCCTTTTTGGATGTACAACACCTCCTCGGCGGGATCGCCCTGCGAGAAGATCGTTTCCTTATTCTCAAACTCCGTAACTTTGCGGGCTACGCCGGCCGAATCGAGAAAAACTTGGGGATCGAATGCGCGCTTCTGCGCGGATTTTATTTTGGAACGAATCTTGGCTGAAGTCCTGAGTGTTTGCATAACACAAACCCCAATGTAGCAACCTATTGCCGCGCGCCCACGGCGGCGACCGACCAATAAAATATCACATTTGCAATCGCACAAACCGCGAACGCCAGCAAAGCTCCGGCCACGATCGCGAGCAGGAACCCATCGAACCGCGGGCGTGATTTTGGCACACCCAGCATGTGAGCGGAGAGGTCCGGTTGGAAAATTGAATGCGATGGTTGATGTACGGCACGGGGCATGTGGAACATATTACCGCTTGCGTAGATACTAGGAATAGTATGTGCCGTAACGGTACACATCAAAATAGCGACTTCAGTCACGGAGTGTCGGGCCGACGATTTACGACGAACAACCACTCAGTGGAGGCAGGTTCCCAACAGAGCTAGGGTCTTTCGCTGAAATAGAAACGAAGGTCGCATTCCTCGCAGCGATAAGGTCTACGTTTTAAAATTCGCAGCAAGTGGTCGCGGATGGTGCGTCTACGCGACCGGTGAAGGTTTTCGCTTCCGCAGCGTGGACACTTCGGAACAAGGGTGGGCACCGAGTTGTCATCCGATCCCCGGAATCTTGAAAGAGGCATTGGTCCCGCGATCCGGTCGAGGCATCTTTATCTATGCGCGGCTCGCCATCTTCGACGCCATGTGAAGCAAAATCCCACGGTCCTTGTCGTTCATCCGCGATAGCAATTTCGCGAAAGCCCACAGCTCGCGCTCCTGTTTCGCGTTAGCGGCACGCCTCGGAATGAATTCTGCCGGTATATTCGGCTTCTTCACGTGATCCTCATCCGTGAAAAACCGGTACATCGGAATTTCCAACGCTCGGGCCATCTTCTCCAGAGTGTCCACAGAGGGAACGGTGTGACCGTTCTCGACTCGTGAGATGTAACATCGGAGAAGCCCGGTTCGTTTTTCGATATCGCCCTGGGATAAATTTTTCTGTGCTCTCAACGCTTTCAATTTTTCGCCGATGACCATTCAAATCCTCCGGGCGAGATCATACGCCGGTGGCGCGTGAGCATCAAATAACCGCACCCTTTTGACTGAAATTTGCCTCTTACACGGGGAGAACGCCGGGCAAAGCGCTTTCAAGAAACGAGAAATAAGACACCATCACAAATCGCGATCTATTTGTTTGAAAATGATTTTTGTCGCGGAGAGCTTTCTCTTTGACTTGCGTTCAGTGGCGAGTTTGGACTCTGCCGCAAGGCTTTCTCTCTCCCACAAAGACATATTGCTCGGATAGTCCAAGACGTTGGGGGAGTGTGCATTGATTTTATTCTTTACCATGCAGCAAGCCTGCTATGTTCGGCAAACAGTGCCAGACTGGAAATGGTGTATGCGAACGCAAGTAATAGACCACGTTTGGAATTCTGAAGAAACCAGGTTCGTGAACCCTTCGCAGGCCAGCACACGCCACGACCACGCATTGGATCAATTAGATCGTTCCCAAAAAGAGTGGCATTACTTTTTCGAAAGCTCGTCATCGAAATGGCTTTCAGCATCCTCACGAGTCAACGGGTTTCGCGCTTTGGACAATACGACCGAATAGACGACCTCATTACCTGCGACCTGAGCGGTGATAAACGCCCCCTCGTGCGGCAATCCTAAATAGATGAATTTCACCTTTCTGCCGTCTGCAAGTGTTTTAATCCACGCTTCGTCTTGCATTTCTGTATCTCTTCGGTCTGGACGTGCGTGTCGTAGGTTTACGTTGTTCGCTGCCGCAAACTGCGCCGTCTTCGGCAGGAATCATACTCGCCAAACGTGATGGTATCAAATCTTGAGCCCGATGAGCGGGTCCGGCGAATGGTGACAGAATGCAGGTGTTAACGAAGGATAGAATTGAAGGGACCACGACCGAGACTCGAAGCCGATCAACTCGACCGGAATGCTGCGATTATTCTTTCCGCGCGCTTTCCTTCTTACGAAGACGCGCAACGTGCCGCCCGTGAAGTGGAGCAGGCGAAAGACAAGCGGGCGCCTGCCGACTGTCTCGGTTCCGCTCGCTGAGCGAAGCGTAGCAGCTTCCCGGCGAATCAACTCTTTTCGATGGCCTCGATCGCGACGAGTTTCCGCTCCAGGTGAGTCTCCGAGCGCAGGCCGCCTGAATGCAGCACACAACGCTCCCCGGCAGACACGCCACACGTAGGACAGGCGACCGACGTTTCCTGTTTGGGCGTGAGTTCTTTCTTTTTCATTCGGCCAGACTGCGACGACACCAACCGAAAAGCTGTACCGTTTTGAACATTCTTTGGTAGCTATCTGGCCTACAAGCGAGTACGGTCGAAGTGTCTCACTAGCATCCTGCCGCACAACCCTCAGCTCTACGGCTCCCTGCGAAATCAGACGGCGTTGCTAACTGCGGACGTTCCCTCGAACGAAGATGTAACGCCAGAGGTGTTGAACATGGCCGAAAAACGAAAGTGTCCAAATTGCGGAAGCGTTGAGAATTCCTGCCCGCATCGGAATGGTCCACTCGAAAAATATCTCCTCGGGCTTATCGGTGTACGCCCATATCGTTGCCTGAATTGTGGCGTCCGCTTTTATGCGTACTCGCGCTTCGACGAAGATACTTCAGTGAACAACAAGGCTGCGTGAGCAGTCTTCTCTCAGGAGTCCGACATGATTGAGAATGACTGGTGGGAGCTATACCGGGCCGCTGTTCTTGAAATCGACCGAAACAAACTTCGGGATCGCGTAATCGCAGCTGAAAATGCAATTCGGGCCCGTGCATCGCTTGGTGGACTGGTTTCCAGCGAAGAGCGACTCTCGATACAAGACGCTATGGGTGCTTTGCTTGTCTTGAGGCGAGAGTTGGGGCACAGCCGGGTTGATAACAAGTTTAAGTGAAACCTTCTTTTGAGAGCATGCTTATTTCCGTCGTCCTCAAGCAAATATACGACGGGAATTTTCACTGGACATTGCCACCGCTTTACGAATCCTCAATCTTGAAGTCCAACGGAACGCCTAGCGCTTGTAGTTGCTTAATCCAAGTCAGAGTCGGCAACGACATAACGAGTCGGCTGTCATGCAGCACAATAATTCGTTTCTTGGTTGCAAGGGTACCGTCCCTGAGTTGCGTGTCAATGTTTTGAAGTAGATATTCGAAAGCTTTGCTTTGTTGTCCCTCGAACGGACGCAAGTCCCAAATTTCGCTAACTGAGTCTTCGGTTCGTATGGCTGTCTTGTTGAATTCGTCTTGTGTCATGCCGCGCTCTGCCTCATCCGTGAATGGCGCCTTTCACTCGCGCCCTCATTTGCTTTTCTTCTGCTTGTCAGCCAACGCGGCTGCCTTAATTCTTGCGACGTGGACAGCGGCTAATCCACCTGAAGTCGTGATGCAGTCGCGCCCTGGCATCGACATACAAGTGGGACACAAGAGGCTCATTGGACTCGTGGGCGGTAGTTTCGGTATTTCGCCTTTCGAGTTTGGCATTTTCTCGCTTGGGCCGCGTAATCGTCAAACCCGCAATCAAACTGCAACTCAGTTCCTACCAGCCGAACGACGGCCGCGTGAATGGTGACAACCGGGCTTTTCTCAAACGCTTCATAATTGTTAAGCCAGTCTTTCGCATCCGCGAAGGGTCCGAGGCGGATTGAGATTTTCCCGCTCTCCATCAGGCGGGCAAGCGGGGGCGACAGATTCTTCGGCTCAACGGTCTCCTGTGGAGTCACCTTTGGTTTCGTTCTCGTTTGCGTTGGCATAGGTTTGCATTTTACCTCAGTGCCAGAATCGGCGGTACAATTCGCCGATGAAACCATCCTTCGAAGAAGCTCTGATTGGCGTGTGGCGCCAAGCACTCGTGGATGAATCAGACGTGGTTAAGCTGGGTTCAGAGCGTTATCTCGTCACGCGAAGCAAGGCCAAGATGCTTCGGCAAGTCATCTTCGCCGTTGACGGGAACTCTATTATCGGTATCGAGCAGAATCCAAAAACAAAGTCGCGGTGGGCCGCAATCGCCAGATCTGGGAAAAAGGTAATGCAATTTATACAGGATGGGCGGTACGTTGCGGTAGTCGCGGATGGGAAAGTGACTGTGTACGGAAAGTCGAGAGCCAGCTAAGACGCATGTTTTTTCTTCTTTCCCGAGCACTCGTCACAGCGTGTTTGCTTCTCAACGCCGTAGAAATCGCCGCCACACTTGTTGCACTCTTTCAGGAACAAATGTTTTCCGAGAACGATGACCGATTGGGCGCGTTGCACTTTGGCGAAGACAAGCAACTTTTTCAGGGTATGCATGAGAGGGAGTGTATCACTACGCGGAGTTCCCGCGGGCAATAGTGGAACAATTTCAAAAGTTGTGGAAAGCAGCCGACTGACGTCGCACGTCTCCAACTGCTAGTGAACGTCGGTAGCCAAGAAAAGTATGACGATTGTGCCCGGATCCGCGTTGAATTTTTCACCGGACGTTGACTTATTGAGCTGTGTTCCGCGTCTTCGTGCGCCTCGCCCAATAATCTGGCTATCGCTTCCTCAACATTCCAAGGAAGATGTCTGACAGCCTCGTTCGCTTCTACCTTGGCCCCGGATTTGCTTATAACCCCGTGAACGCCCGCGGTCCTCACGGCTTCACAGGGCTTGGTCGAATTGAGATTGCAATTGTCGGTCGAAGGGATAGCGATGCACACATTAGCGGAACTTGAACGAACCAGTCCGAACGAATTGGCGTATCTTTGCCAACGAGTCGCAGATAATCGTGCCGCCTACCTACCGGACGCAGCCGAGGAAGCCGCCAAACTGAAGTTGGAATGGGAAAATCTACAAGTGCCGCCGAACGTAGGCTACATCCTACAAAGGAGAATCGAAGCGCAGAAAGATGATCTCAGGAAACGCATGATTGGATTTCTCACCGCGGTTCTCTAGTTTGCGTCAGGCCCGTGGATTGACCATCCAGGGTCTGCGATGATGATCCCTCATTCACCTTCCATCCGATCACCTTGAAGATCGTGAGAAAATCTTGTGCAAAATCGAGCGCGTCGCTCGCTGATGGGCCGTACCAGACCGCGACAGGTTGGTCGGGAAACGAAAGCAGCACCTGAATCAGTACTGCCTTTTGATGGGTAGCCAATCGTCGTGGAGTTGGGTGCATCGCTGACCTGTGGGATCTCGGTAAAAACGTTCTGATCGCCGCTCATCTCGCGGCAGGGCATGGGGCGTGTGCGTCGAACTCCTCTAGCGACGGGAATGTCGCGTGACAAAATCCGCATTCGTAGGCTCCAACTCGAGGCGACTTAAGGCCGCCGCCGCAGGGACCAGAGTGTCCTTCCGCCTGGATGCACCGACGGTTGAAATTCACCATGGTACGGCATTGGACCTATCCTTCATCTGCCATCGGACCTCCGAAAACGCGCACGACACAAACGGCTTACTCCCTTCCCGCGGCCTTGAGTGCTGTCCACGGCACGTTTGGAACAACATGCCCGGTTCCATCCAGCAATCTGATATTTGCCGTCTGCATGAGCGCGTTGACAAAAACAACTTCAAAAACGCCTTCGTGCTGAGTATCTCTCACATGCTCGCCTTTCTTAGGGGTGGTGACTTTGGGTTCAGTTGGCATTTTCTCCTCCGCTTAGCCTCTTCAATCATTAATGGTGTTGGGTTTTGCTTTTTGGTTTGTCGAGGCAGGCGGCGATCGGATTGTAGTTACCCGGTGGCCATCCGCTTTTCACTCCAGGATGACCTAGCCCGGTTACATCCGCTCTTCGGTCAGGCCGGTTGTTTCTGCCGCAACAAAGGCAGCCCGCACGGCTGCCAGCGCCTTGATTTGTTCGTTGGTCATAATGACCCGCTTGTCGGTAGTCTGGCACTTTCATTCGCAAGGCGCAATCCGGTGCGCGTCAAAATCATGTCAAGCTCTTGAATTGTTTCCGCTGTAATAATCTAGCAACTACGCCCCGATATCTTGGGCTTTAAGGAGAGCCGGATCATGGCAGAAGACATCACGCTTGAAGAAAAATTACGAAGGTTCGACGCGGCACTAGACAAGTTGCAGCGAATGGTGGAAGCGGATAGCGTCGTTCCCGAAGAGGTATTTAGCGAGTTCCTGATGGCCGCAGAGAACTATCGAAGCGACATTCGATACAAGGCGCTATCAGGACCTGCCAACAACAATTCTGATTCGAACGCAGCCTAATCGCCGAACGCTTCGTTGATCTTGTCCCGCACTTTCTCCGAGTCGCTGACTCCCAGGTAAAGTGCCGTGGTTTCCAGATTCTTGTGGCCCAGATAGTGTTGGATCGTCCGGATTGGTACGCCGGCTTCCTGCCAGCGTGTCGCGCAGGTTTTCCGGAAGCGGTGGAGGTAGATGTGTTCGCAGACCGGATCCGTCGCGCAGGATACTTCGACCTGCTTCTTTGTGGTGTACTTGCCCTTTGTGACGTTCGTTCGGCACTGGCCGCAGTTGGCGCTCGCACGTAACGCAATCCTCTTCAACTTGCGCAGGAAGTGATTGTCGGGTACGCCCGCTTCGTTCACGAAGATCCAGCGGGCGCTGGGGTTGGACTTCCGGCGAGCTTTGAGAACCGCTGCGAGGGTATCAGGGATCGGGATCGTGCGGCTTTCATGATTCTTCACGGTGAAACCCTCGTCGGGCTTGCCCCGCACTGTGTACGTCTTCTTATCAAAATTAATGTCCGCCCACGCAGCATACGTTACCTCCTTGTCCCGGCAGGCCGTACCCAAAAAGAACTTGTAACGAATCGCCTCCTCGTCGTCCATCTCCCCGAACAGTTTTTTCAATTCATCGTCGCTATAGGGAACTGCGGCCTCTGTTTCTACAACGGGCATCTCGTCTTTGGGCAGTCGAGCCTCAACACCATTTTTCTTCAGCAGGAAGTTTACGATATTGATGCGCGTGTCGATCGTCTTGCCAGCAAATCCCTTTGCGGTGAGGAAGTCTTTGTATTTACGCAAAGCCGCCACGTTGATTTCGTCCAGAAACTTGATCCGGCCCAAACCTTCGATGAATTCGTTCAACGTGAGGCTATATTGCTCGCGCGTCTTTTTGGCTTTGTTCTTTTTCTGTTCGAGGTACGTATCGACGACGGTGCGGAGGGGCAAGCGATTGCTATTCTGCATCGCGGTGAGTTCATTTACAGTAAGCCCCCGCGACTGTGCTTCGTACAACTTCTCGATCTCGTCGGCCTCCTGTCGAGCCTCAGCGAACGTCGTGGAATGGAGGGGATGTCTTTTTTGAACCCCATTGACAAAGGGTCGTACGAAGAAGGGTCCTACCAGGGTTGAAGTCCGAATCGCGCGGCCTTCGCGAATCTTTTCCGCGCGCCATTTCCCGTTCCCTTCTTTCACGCGCCTGTAGAGTGTGAGCACGGAGGCTCTCCTGCCCGTTTCAAATCACGGCCAGAATAGTACCAAGTAGTGAACGTGGCTTTCACACCCTATTTTTATTGGGTATTTTAACTGTGGCGGAGAGGGGGGGATTCGAACCCCCGATCCCGATTTTGTCGGGATAACTGCTTAGCAGGCAGCCCTGTTCGGCCACTCCAGCACCTCTCCGCAGCTGCTAAGGCTTTTATTGTGCTTCGACTTCAAGCGTTTTCGCGTCGCTTACAGTTTATTGCTTTCGCTCGGTGTGCCCAGAATTGTGCCCACCTAGCCGCGAAATCGCTTCGAGCGTTTTCAGGTGCCGGCCATAGATGCTGTTCGGTTCCACGTGGCCGCTCCGAGTTCTTGCGGGCCAGACCCAATCCTCTTCTGGCTTGCCCGCCGCAATCCATCGGGTTTCGAGTATAGCACGCACCCGCGGAGTCATTGGTAGTACGCGGCGCGCTCAGGCTGTCGTTCCATGCGTGACGAGCAGGGCGCCCTTCCGCCCATTGAGCCATGTCACATACTCCCAACGCATCCGAAAACATTCCTCGGGACGCATTCCAGTATCCGCCAAGACGGGAGCTATTAAGGCGAGCGGCTCGGATGCGACTGCGAGACATTTGGCCTCCTCTTCAGCGCTTGCCACGCGCTCGCGTCGCCGCTCTCCCGACAACACTTTGAGTTTGCGAGCGGTTGCGATTACGCCCCACTCGACGGCCAGGTTTAGGACGCGGCGTAACACCCGCAGAGACGAGTTTACCGTGGCAATCCGTCTGCCTTGCTGAATACGCTGGGCTGCGAACCGAGATGTTAACTCGCCGTTGATACCTTCGAGTGGTACGTTCGCAAGTGGCTTGTATTCCTTGAGCGCGCGAATCTCCCTACGATACCACTTCGCGTTCTTGGGTGTATTCGCTGCCAGCGTTGCTTCGGCCCAGGGCAGAATGCAGTCAGTCAGAAATTGTGCGAGCGTAGGAACGGCTTTCTTCTCCCGGATACCCACTTCGTCCTTGGCGAGTGACGTGCGGTGCGCGCTCTCCATGTTGTGGGCCACTTTGTCGTTGCCTTGCCGCGTTGATTCCCGTACGAGCCGTCCATCCCGCATGAATTTGTACCAATAGAACTTTCCTCGCTTGTAGATCATCGCTTTGTCCTCCTCGAAGATTTGGCCCGATTGCGCGTTCGCTTTCTTTTCGAGGCCCGCTGCTTTTCGCGACGCTGCACCTCGAAGCACGCCTTCGGCCAATATTTATCCGCAGTTTTGCGAGCGACAAAGGGAAGCCGGCATCTTGGACAGAACCGGGCGCGCCATGATTCCAGCGCGATCGCTAACACCGCGCGCTGCGCGTCGCACACTGGCTGCACCTCAAATTGCGTGTTGCCCGGCGGGGTAGTCGGAATGTTTAGAAGTTGAGCGACGTACTCAGGGTGAAAGCTCGAATGCCAAGCCTCGGTGAGAACTGCACGCCACGCCTGCCATGCCAGCAATCGCGTGTTGGAATTCGGCTCGGCATCATTACCACACGAGACTCGATAGAACCATTCGGGCATGAAAGCAGGGTAGCGGGTTTTGAAGTTTTCAAGGTCGCAGTCGGAAAGCCGTACGAATCGTTCGCGGGCGTCCCACGTGAGCGCAGAAGGAAGCTTCGAGAGCCGGGCGCCAAGATCGGGCGGCGTCGAGTCCGCATTGCCGTACTTTTCTGTCCTCGCCGTATCCCGCGAAATATCGCTGCGTTTCACTGAAGCCTCACCCCGCTCGTTGATTCGCTCGCGCTGAAGGAATTGCGCGGTTCGCTCGTTTTTGAGCAGCGTCGAGCCGGAGTGCTCGCGGGCATACTGTTCGAGAGCCCTTTGTTCCTTTGCGCTGAGCTTGTTCGGGTCGCTAATTCCAGACATCGTTTTGAGTACTTAATTGACGTCCTCATCCTTGGGTGATGATGGGTTTGCAAGCCAAACAAGGTTTGGTGCGAGGATCGAATGCGGAAACAAAACGAAGTTTCGCCAGCCGCTCGTTTCGCGCCTCAGTCGCTCGCGCGCGCCGCAGTCTAAAGGTGGGATGGAGCGCTCTCAAACACATCGGGGGATAGGAGATAGGAGGGGGCGAAACTGCCCTTTTTTGCACGCCCGGTGCGGTTGTTTGCCGATTGGGACGAACTTCAACGCGATGAAAATTTCAATTTTGTTTGCTTTGTTCAATTTTACTGGCGACGGCGGGCAATTGCGGCGAATTAAATCTTCAACACAGCTATTTCACATTGAGCGGCAAGATTTCACCGAATTTAATGCGAAATCTCGTCTATCATTCTAGATATGATTTCTGGCTACGATACGACTTTGTATCCTTCTTGTTTATAGCAACTTGCAACGATTTGGCAACCTGTCAAATTTCGCATCTCCTTACCGCACGCTATTTCGGAGCATTTTCCGGTAGCCTTCGAGTATTCCGAATCGGGATTCTAGCTGCAAAGCCGCTCCGACCCTACCCACAGTTGAGCCAGATCTCTGAGGCTGTGTTTGTATTTACGTGTTACCACGTATTCCTTCCCACCCTTTACACGCAGCCTGTATTCCCCCGTCGGTAAAGGTTGGATCTTCTCCACGGCCGTAATATTCACGACGACCGAGCGGTGGATGCGAATAAAACCGTAGGGCTTGAGCTTCTCCACGATGGATGAGAGGGACTCGTGCACCAAATAGGGGTTGGGTCGGTGTTGCAACGAAACGTAATTACCTTCGGCTTGCACTGCCGAGATGTCGGCTATATCCAAGAGTAGGATGCTACCGTTTGCCTTGAACGCGATTCGTGGCGCCTGTGGTGCAATGGCCTTCTGATCCTGAATGTCGCGGGCACTCATGATGGAACCCCTTGCTCTCTGGTTTCGACTTCCTGCTTCCGGAAACGAGAATGACGAATGCACTGCTTCTAAATGAAATGGTCCTACATAACCGGAGCAGCGGATCCGTCTGACCACCTGCCCACGGGAACGATAAACACGTCGATCGGTTGAACGCCGTTGAATTGTGGATTCAGCATTACCGGTGAATTTGTGAGATCGGCACCCCAAGCCTTGCCGTCCAGCGGAGGCGCATAAAACATCAAGTGGGCGACGTTGTGATCACCTCTATCGGTGAGATAAGCTTCCTTCGACATCATGTAACTCATCGAGCCGGGTTCGAGCGGCGGCAGTTCTCCTTTTTCGAACGCTGCCTTGTTGCCCTCGATGATCTCAGCCTTCGTTTTCCCTGCCAATGCCAGCTCTGTTCTCTTGTAAGTAGCCGGCAAAACGGATCGCGCGGCTGGCGGATTGAAACAGACTGGGCCTCGAAGCTTGGGGTTCCAAAACTCCGGAGCATTGGAAGGGGACATCCACCCCCGCTCCACAACACACACAAAGCCGTTCTTCCCCTCGACGGCAGTTTCGTAGCCATGGCGCCCGAGGACCAGAACTTTTGCATCGGCCGATATGGCATCCGGGGCCGCGCTCCGCGCCAGGACTATTTCGGCATTGCGGTCTGCCATGAGGTACTGATCGAGTGGCGCCATGCTCGAATAGGGTGTCTTAGCGTCCTGTGCCTGCCCTTGCTTCATTGCAATGAGCCCCAGGATTAGAGCGAAACCTAGAGAAGCTACCTTTGCCAATGTTCTTCGGTTCATTGTTGTGCCCCCGGTGAATCGCTGTTTTGCTCCTGGTCAGAATCCCTGTTTCGCGCCGAGTCAGAATCCCTGCCGTTGCCTGAGAACGTGATTCTTTAACATCCGCCGTCCGCCTCTCCGAGATTGACGTGGCGCCCGGAGAGACTCCAACCACCCCACTATGTTCCTGGTTCCGACTTCCCAAACCTTGGCATTTTGAGCATTCTTTGCTAACGAGGCGTGGCCCTCGACCATCGCTACAAGAAAGCTGGCAGTCTCCTCTGGGTTCAGGTTGCGGCGAACTGTTCCCTGGGACTGCCCTTTCCGCAAAAGCGTAGCAATTCCTTCCTGCCAGGCAAGAAATAGCCTCTCCAGCCGCTTGCGGAATTGTTCGTTCAGCGGAGACATCTCCTGTGCCAAATTGAGCAGCGGACAACTTTCTCGGACGTCTGCGGGTCGAGTGGGTAACCGCCGGACAATGCCGATCAAAATGTCGATGGGTTGCCCGTCGCTAAGCAGAGGGAGCAACCACCTGTCGCGGACAAGTTTAGCGATGACCTCGTCGACGATGGCATATCCCAAAGCTTCCTTGCTGTCGAAGTGGTGATAGAGGGCTCCCTTGGTGACGTTGGTGGCGGCGAGAATTGTATTGATGCCGGCACTCTGGAAGCCTGATCGGCGGACCTCCCGGAAAGCCGCTTGCAGCAAGCGTTCCCGTGTACCGTCCGGATCACGGAGCCTTCGCTTCCTCACCTTCGCTCCCTCACCTTCGCTTCCTCTCGCGCCCATCTAATATACCGACAAGTATGTATGTTGAACCATCGGAAAGTCAATCGAACCGATCGAACTGACTCCTGGCTGTCGGTGCTATCGAATTTCGTAACCTCTAACCATAGTGTGTGTGAAAAGTTGGAGAAACAATCGCTCCAGCCGTTTTGGCATCGTCCCAGAATTTTGTTAGTCCGCCACTCGTTTTCGAACTCTGAGGTGTTGGGCCCGTTGTCTCACGTAATCGTTGTGAACGTGGAGTACCACATGCTCCCTCAGTTGTGACTCAGCAGGTATTTGTGGAGTTGTGGCCAATTCTGCTCTCAAGACATTGCTTGCATCAAAAGGAGAAGACATGAGCACACTAAGACAGTTGCGGAATTTCTGGATACCGGGAGTTGCGACGATTCTTCTGGGTAGCTTCAGCAATGCGTTCGCTCAACAGAGCTACAAAATTACCGATTTGGGCATTAACAACAGCAAAGACAACTTCAGCATGGCCATGGGCCTCAACAATCAGGGCTGGGCGGAGAACATGGATGGGACCGTGAACCCTCCCGAGAATAGTCTGTTTACGTCAGTTGCAAGGGGCCGCGCGGTGATAAGCATCTACGGATTCAACATCGACCTGGGCACGCTCGGAAAACCCGACGGCAACAGTTGGATCAACTGGGGCGGGATCAACGACCGCGGGGAAGCCGTTGGTATGTCCGAAACAGCTGATCCAGATCCGAACCGCGAAGACATTTGCGGCTTCGGCACACACCTTACGTGCGTTCCGTTTCTTTGGCGAGACGGCCACATGAGCGCTCTTCCGACGCTCGGTGGAAATAATGGGCAGGCCAGCGCCATCAATAACCGCGGAGAAGTCGTAGGATATGCCGAAGAC
This sequence comes from Acidobacteriota bacterium, assembly GCA_013289715.1. Taxonomy (GTDB): domain Bacteria; phylum Acidobacteriota; class Terriglobia; order Acidiferrales; family UBA7541; genus Palsa-295. The sequence continues at coordinate 104,479 of JABCZJ010000007.1, forward strand.
GGTGCCGTGGACTCCACATGCCCAGCTGGCACAACCAACAATCGGATTACGTTGCCAGCGTTGTGGGAAAGAGGCAGCGCCGAAGCTCTTCCTCTGGTGGGTAACGATCCAGACGGTGTCGCATTCGGGATTAACGATCGAGGCCAAGCCGTAGGCTACTCGGGAAACTGCACCACAGCGACGCACGCCGTAATGTGGAAAGACAACACTGCCTTCGTGCTTCAGGATCTCGGCGGTACAGGCTCCAATTTCGGCTACGCCATCAGCAACCGCGGCCAAATCGCCGGGCAAGTCGGCACTGCTGACGGCACAACCTTCTATGCCGCGGTTTGGCAGAATGGCGCCGACGGCGCAGTCACAAACCTCGGCGTGCTGCCGGGAGATTTTGCCGCCTTTGCGACAGGCATCAACAACCGGGGCCAAGTGGTGGGAAACAACTTTGACTCCAATTTCAACTGGTCCCGCGGCTTCATCTGGCAGGATGGTGCGATGACCGACCTTAACACGCTCATTTCCGCGGATTCCAACCTCTTCATAATCTCGGCTAGCAATATCAATGAGCGCGGACAAATCTCGGGCATGGCCACGGTGCTCAGCGGGCCGCATGCGGGCGACATTCACGCCTATCTTTTGACCCCCGAAGACGGACCCATAGGCGCCTCGATGGCAGATTTCGCACGTACACACCCGCATTCCATTCTGCCCGCGAATGCTTGCAACCACTCTTTGCAGAGATTCGGACCCGGCCGATTCCAGCGTTAACGGGCATTTTCGGAGCTTCCGCGCCGTGGATTCCAGGCATACGCTGCGCGAAGGCGCAAGGGCGGATGATCTACGGGACATTCTGGGTCACGCAAATATCGACGTGACCCAGAATGTTTACGGCAAAAACTGCTGGGAACAGCGAGAGGATGCGGTGACCCAGGCGGTCGAAGCAATGACCAATCCCGCTCAAAATGCCAAGAAAGAAGAGAATCAGCCTGAATCAGCCCCAGCAGACGGGGCCAGAATTACAAGTTGATCCCACTTGCCCCGCAGGTCGCGTTATCGTCCATTTGAAGTGGAGCTTCACTTCTCCGCATAGTGCGTTGATCAGAAGTCTTGCGATTCGACTTGACAACACTCTGTTGTCGCAGTTTATAAGTGAGCCGCGCTGGCCGAAAACGATTCGCACGGTTGAGGGAGACGACCCGATGCTGCGTCTGCTGATGTTGGCTTTTGTCTCTGCGTATGCCACTTTGCCGGCGGCTTCCGCTCAAACGACGGACGTTGGCTATGCCGATGAGTTGTCGCCCTCGCTGGCGGGCGGTGCCAAGGCGATGCACGCGGCGATTCGCCGAAATCTAGCGGAGGCGGCAGATTACATGCCTGCGGATGAATACGCCTTTCGACCGACGCCGCAGGTCCGGAGCTTCGGTCAGATTATCGGTCACCTCGTCAAGGCGAACTTCTTCTTCTGTTCGGAAGTTGCGGGCGAAAAGTCGCCTGCAACCGTTGACTACGAGCAAATCACGGACAAGGCTGCACTCGTTAAGGCGTTGAACGATTCACTCATCTATTGCGACCGGGTATACGCAGCCACCACCGACGCGAGCTTCATCCAGCCGATGCAGGTTGCGCACGTTGTTGGTACGGGGTCGACCAGTACCGTCCGGGGCGCCGTGCTGATGTACAACATCGCACATAACAACGAGCATTACGGCAACCTCGCCGTTTACATGCGGCTGAAAGGCCATGTTCCGCCCTCAACAGCTCGGGACGAGCAGCGAAAAAATCAGTAATGCCTGGTAGGTCGTGCGGGTTCAGCCGGTCGTTGCAACACCATCCAGTGCATTGATTCGACAATCACTCCGACTGGAGAACCATCTGCTTGGACGTACTTGTCGAGACCTAGCTAGGGAAGCGTTCCGTTTGGTCTCGTTCTAGCGAGCGATTTAGCTCTTGTTTTCACTGCGAGACCGGTTCGAGCTTAGTGTTGCGTCGACCCGTTTGAGACCACCCGCGTAATCGGAAACTGACCGACTGCGGAAGTTTGAGCTGCAAGACCGCGTTTGCAGCACACGTCTTTCTAATATTTCAAGGATCGCGCCGATAAGGTGGGTTTCTTGCCCGGTTAGTCGCCTAATGAAATTTGCGCTCTTGCGGTCTCGGAAACACCGACCAACCGCGCGGGCGTCTGCCAATGCCGTTTGTGCGGAACGCGCCGTGCCGACCCAATGTCGACAGCATACGGTATCGAGACACCAAGCGTCGACCAGAAGACGGAAAGTGTTATCCACCACAGTCGCGGCTGAATCTCGGTTAGATAACATTTCTCGTCAAGCCACACCGGGAGATCAGATGATTTCCAAGCGAGGAACGCGGCACGGTGTCGAAGTTGCGTCTGGGATCTTCTCGCCGACACCTCGTCAGCTTGCGCGGCAACGCGCCCTCGCGATGCTGCTTCAAGAAGCGCCGTCCTTGATAGTTTTAATGCGCAGAGCACAGGGTTTTGCTCTGATTGACTTGTCTTTTGACGCAGCCTAACACAGGAGTAAGTTTCGCCAGCCCGAAATCTAGAATTTTGGCGTGCCCTCGCGCAGCAACGTTTGAGCGGCGGGCACGGCCGCCGGACATATTACCTCGCGCGGGAAAAAAGCAGATCCCGAACCTGCAGTCGCGGGTTCGGGATGACAAGCTTTACTTTTTAGGCCGAATGGAAAAAACGAACTACAGCGTTTCTGCAAGATACGAAGTTCAGCGTTCCTTCCGTTGCGTTGAACATCGTTCAGGGCTGCGGATTGAGCGGAGGGTCTTGCACGGTTGGCGCGCGGTCTTCGGTGGTGGCGCGGATGGTGGCGGATTCATCGGTGTAGAAGCTGCGGTAGCCGAAATTTCCGGCGCGCGCTGTTAGGGTGTAGGCGGTGATGCGGCCGGTGGGGTCTGATTTTCCGGGGGTGTATTGCAGGGTGTAATGGGAGAGTTGCGCGGATTGGGCGGCTTTGCGGACGGTGTCGCCTAGGGTTTCCAGGGAGGGCGGGACGGTGCCTTCGCTTTGCTGATAGGTGTTGATGGCTTGTTGGATGGCGGCCAGGGATTCACGGGCGCGGGCTTCGGCTTCGGTTTTCGAGCCGGATAATTTCCAGGGGACGGCGAACCAGGCGATGGCCCAGAGGATCGCGAGGAGGATGCCGCAGACTGCGGCGACGCGTTTGTAATTTGTTTTTGTTGGCTTGGGAATTTTGCCGGCTAGCAGCAATTCGGTGTCGGCTAGAGCTTTCTGGTCGGCGCCGCAGTAGGGGCAGACTTCGCTGGCCTGGTTGATGAGTTGTTCGCACTCGGGGCAGGAGTACATCGGCGGGACATGTTAGCAGTTTTCGGTTCGAGCGGCGGGATCGGTCACTGCGTTGCTGCAGAACGTCGAAAGATTTGACACAGAGTGCAGCGAGAAAAGGCGGAGAAAAATCCGAGAAAGACGGAGGCGTTCACCGCAGAAGACGCAAATGTCGGAGCGCAGAGCTCACAGAGAAAGAAGAGAAGATTGGCCACAGTGGAACAGAGACGAGGCGGCAACGAGGCAAGGAAAGCGCGCAACGACGAAATTGGGAAGTTGCTGGCGCGAATGGGCTGGGCAACGCAATTCGAAATTCGGGTATCATCTCTTGCAGTGGTTCGGCCAGGTTGCGGTCGCGCAGGCGCATATGCCGTCCAGCCCAGCAGGACAATTCGTTTCCATTGAGGTGGCGCGGGGCCTTCTGCGGAAGGCGGCTGCGCCGGCGGAATGGAATCTCAGTGTTGAGCGTTTTCAGCTGGTGCTGGAACGCAGCGTGGCGCATCGGTTTACCAAAGCGCCCTCCGGCGCGCACTCCAAGGCGTCTTCCAATACTGCGCGCGGCTCGTCATCAGAGCGGACTCCCGCCGGGGCGCGCGATTCGGGCATCGAAACGCCTCCCAGCACACGATCACACGCTTTGCCTGATGGGCGTGCGATTGGCGCTTATTTGGAATCGCTGCATGCGGCGGATTTGGCATTGGCTTGCGCTTGCGGCGACGGGAATGCGGCGGCTTGGGATTTTTTCATGACGCTATTTCGTCCGGAGCTTTATCGGGCAGGGCGGGCGATTGCGGGGGAATCGGCGGGGCGCGAATTGGCGGATTCTTTGTACGCGGAACTTTATGGATTGCGGGAAGTGGCGGGGCAACGGAAGTCGCTGTTCGATTATTTTTTGGGGCGCAGCAAATTGACTACTTGGCTGCACGCGATTCTGGCGCAGCGGCATGTGGACGCAATACGACGGGCTCGGCGGACCGAGCCGCTGGATGAGGGCGAGGCGGGGGAGCGCGCGTATGGCGCGCAGCAGAATGCTTTAGGGAATTCGGCGATTCGTTCGGCTGCGAGTTCGCCGGAGCCGGAGCGCAATCGGTTTCTTGCGATTTTGCAGGCGGTGTTGACGGGGGCGCTGGATGCGCTTGCGCCGCGCGATCGTTTGCGGCTGGCTTATTATTATGTAGAGGGGCTGACGCTTGCGGAGATTGGGCGGCTGCTGGGCGAGCATGAGGCTACTGTCTCGCGGAAGCTCGAGCGCACGCGGCGGGAAATTCGCAACCGCGTGGAGGGGGCGCTGCGGCAGGAGAAGAAGTTGAGCGCGGCGCAATTGCAGCTTTGTTATGAGTACGCGCGGGAGGAATGGCCGTTTGATTTGACGCGGGCGCTTTCGCAGGAGGAATGAGCGGGGCTGCGTTGGTGCAAGAATTGAGGTTTCGCGCGTTCTAGGTTGTGGTGAGGGAATCGGGAGAAGGAATGGCGGCGCGGGAAGAAGACAAGGCTATGGCGGGGTTGCTGCGGCGAAGTTTGGCTCGTAACGTTGCCGCCGGCTCGGGTTCTGGTTCGGGCGAGGATTGTCCGGGGCCGGAGATTCTGGCGGCGTACTTCGATCAGGCGCTGGATGCGCAGGAAACTGCGCGCTACGATTTGCATTTTTCTCGCTGCTCGCTTTGCAGGGAACAACTGGCGGCTATGGCGCGCGCGGGGGCTGCGTCGGAAGCAAAAGACGCGGAGAAAAAAAATGCGAGCGCGTGGGATTGGCTCATGGGGCCGCGGTGGTTGATGCCCGCGGCTGCGATGCTGGTGGCGCTGCTTGCGATTGCCGGTATTGCTTGGCGCATCTGGAGGCCTGTGGCGCCTGCGAATGAGATTGCTATGGCGCAGCCGGATTCGGTGCCGGGGCCGAACTCTGTGCCAGCGCCAAGCTCTGAGCTACGTGTGAACCCTGCACTGCCTACGAACTCCGTGCCGACGCCCCAAGTTGCGCCGCCAGCGAAATCTGCGCCGCTCGGGGCGACGGGAAATAGCGTTGTGCCGCGAGCTGCGCCGACTCCAGGCGACTCTGCGAGCGTGGCGATGGAGCCCGGTGAGCGCCGGCCGTCTCGCACGTATGGCGCGACGTCGGCTGGTGGTGCGAAGGCCGGCGCGTCGCACGCGAATACTGCGGCGCGGCGCGAGGCGTTGTCGTCGGGCGGTGGCACCGGAAATGCAAATTACGCGACGCGGCTGGAGGCGGCGCCTCCGCCGCAGACGATGTCGCGGATGAAGAGTCCGGAGATGGATCGGGGGGCGATGCGAGCCGGGAATGGGTCGGGCGTATCTGCTGGGACGGCGAATTCCGCCGATGCGACCGCGAATGGGACGGAGAGTGTGCAGGCGCAGGACGCGGCGGTGGCTCCGGCAACTCCGCCGGCCAAAAAGGCGGAAGCGGGTTCCGTCGAGAGCGATAGCAGCGTGGTTGTGCCAAGCGACGAAGCGAAGGAATCGAACGCGCCGAAAACGAAGCAGCCGCCTCCAGCGGCGCCTTCGCATGCTGTGGGGGCCATGAATCTGAGCGCTGCCAAAATGTCGGAGGCGGCGGCGTTGGCGAAATTGCAGGCAGCGCAAATTTCGTCGAATTTGATGAACCTGCAGATTCCGACGCCGGATGCGAAGATTTTATGGATGCTTGCGAGTCCGGGCGTGATCGAAAAATCCGAGGATGGCGGGGCGACGTGGAAGCCGGAGTATCTGGAGACGCGGGCGTTGATTCTGGCTGGTGCCGCGCCGACGGCGAAGATTTGTTGGCTGGTGGGCGTTAACGGGATCATTTTGCGCACTACGAATGGAGCGCATTGGAAGACGATACGGCCGCCGGTGGGGGCGGATTTTGTGCGCGTGGAGGCGGAGGATGGTTTGACGGCCACCGTCACGGCGACGGATGGGCGGAAATTCGCGACGGTTGATGGTGGGAAGAGTTGGAGTGGGGTGAAGTAACGGCGACGCGCGCGGTGCGGGTTGCGCATCGTTGAGCCGCGCGGTTCGCGAACCGCCCGTACCGAGCTTGGGCATGGTTGACGCCTGGGCGAGCTGGGGCGCAGCGTTTCGATCCCGCGCCGCGGGATCTCGGGATCAATCGCGCTGCAGCGCGATCGACAAGCAGCTCCCCTACCAAGCAAAAGTAAAGGAGCCGGCGGGACGCCGGCGCTAGGAAAAGCGCGGCTGCAGTGCTTGTGATTTTGGTCTGATGTAGCCTGCAAGAAAATCCTGGAATGACGTTCAAAGAGGGTAGAAGCAAATTAGGGAGGCGACAGCTCATGTGCTTGCGCGCGCGGAAGGTATTTAGTGTGGTGATTCTGGCGGCGTTTTTTGCGATTGCCCTGTTGGCGGGATATTTGCGGCGAGTGTCCGCGGCGCCGGGGCAAAAGGAGGAGCAGAGGGGACGCGCTGCGAGTCTTGCGCTGGCGGGTTCGCAGGACAAGGCTGCTTTAACGACCAATGAAAAGGACCAGGTGGATTTGGCGGTGACGGTTTACAACTCGAATTTGGCGCTGGTGCGCGATGTACGGCAGATACATCTTTCGGCTGGTGTGTTTCCGTTGCATTTTGAGGATGTGGCCGCTTCGATCAATCCGGCCACGGTGCATTTTCGGTCTTTGAGCGAGCCGGCGAAGTTGAGCGTGGTGGAGCAGGATTATGAGTACGATTTGCTGGAGCCGGCGAAGCTGCTGCAGAAATATGTGGGGCGCGAGGTGACTTTGGTGCGCGCGGAGAAAGATGCGGGCTCTACGCGGTGGGTAGAGACGAAGGCCTTGCTGCTTTCCGATAATAATGGGCCGGTGTGGAAGATCGGCGATGAGATCGTGACGGGGATGAGCGCGGACTCTTATCGTTTTCCGGATTTGCCGGGGAATTTGTACAGCCGGCCGACGCTGGTGTGGACTTTGGACAATCGCGGAGCGAATGCGCAGAAGGTGGAAGCTTCCTATTTGACTGGGAATATGAGTTGGAAGGCGGATTACGTTTTGACGGTGACGCGGGATGAGAAGGCGGCGGATTTGGATGGCTGGGTGACGCTGACGAACAACAGCGGCGTGGCCTATAGCAACGCGAAGTTGCAATTGGTTGCAGGAGAGATCCATCAAGTTACGCCCGCGGTGCCGATGCGAATGATGGCCAAGGCGATGGTCGAGAACGGGGCCGCGCCCGCGCCGCAATTTGCGCAGGAATCGTTCAGCGAGTATCACCTGTATTCCCTCGAGCGGCGGACTTCGATTCAGAACAATGAGTCGAAGCAGATCAGTTTGTTGAATGGCACGGGCGTGCCGGTGGAGAAATATTTGATGGTGGAGGGGCAGGCGTATTACTACCGCAATCCTCAGGGAATCGGGAACGCGATTCCGGAGCCGGTGAAAGTTTATTACCGGCTCAAGAATGAAGAGAAGGGCGGGCTGGGGATGCCGTTGCCGGCGGGGACGGTGCGCGCGTACCAGGGGGATTCCAAGGGCGGCGTGCAGTTTGTGGGCGAGGACAACATCCAGCACACGCCGAAAGACGAGACGCTGAAGATATATATCGGCAATGCGTTTGATGTGGTGTGCGAGCGCAAGCAGACGGATTACAAGAAGCTGGCGAGCAATTTGTATGAAATGGAGTATGCGATTACTCTGCGGAATCACAAGGATGGGCCGGTTACGGTAGAAGTGCGCGAGCCGGTGGGCGGGGATTGGGAAGTGGTGAACTCGAATTTCAAGCCGATCAAGTTGGACGCGACGACGATCGGGTTTCAGGTGCCGGTCGAGAAGGATGCTGCGGCTACGTTGACTTATCGGGTGCGTGTGAAGTGGTGAGGCAACGGCAACAGATTTAACACAGCGGGGACGGAGGAAAGGCGCAGGAAAATCGGGGACGGCAACGGCTTTTGCCGCAGAGACGGAGAGGGCGCGGAGAAACGCGGGCGAGATCCTTCGGCCGGCTTGAAAGGAAGGGGCCAACGTCAGGATGACGATGCCTGTCGTGTCGTCAGCGAATGCAGCAGGATTGTTTTTCGATGATGGTTAGTTCGCGGGCGAAGACGGCGTTGGTGGGGAACTCTACGGCCAGTTCGGCAAGCAACACGCGCGCCAGGGCCGGTTTTTTCTCGCGTTCGTAGGCTAGCGCTAGCATTACTTTTGCAAACGGTTTCAGGTAGTGGCCATGGTCGGCGGCGGAACCCATTTGATCCATGCCGCGCTGTTTATCGCCGTGCAGGCCGCCAAACCAGAGGAAGGCGCGCTTGTAACTGGGGAGACTGCCGATCACGTAATTGCTCATGCCGAGCGCGACGTTGGCATCCTCTTGCTTGGGATCTATGGCCAGCAGCGTCTTGGCGTCGGCTTCGGCCTGGCGCATCATGGAAAGTCCTGGGAGTTGCTTTTTGATGATGATCGCGTCGTAATCGGATTCCATGCCGTCGGCAATGGTCAGGGCGAGTAGCCCGTGGATATTGTTTGGATCTGTCTTCAGGAGATTCTTGGCCTGTTCGCGTGCCTGATTGTTCGCTGCGACAAAGCCGGCATTGTGATTCTGTTCCGCGGTGCCAGAAACTCCACCTAGAAACGTCGCGTCATTCACAAAAAACTCCGACGTGAGCACGCCTCTTTGGTGGAACTGTTCGAAAAGATAGCTGGCGGCTTCAGAGGCCTTGCCGAGAGGATCGTCGGGACGCGCGTTCTGGTAGGACGTGAAATCCGCGCGAGCCTCGACGAAATTCAGTTCGTAGAGGTGGCGATATCCGCTCTCGAGGAAATGGGCGGAAGCATCGGCTTCCATTACGGGAGTCTGCTGCGGCGCAGCAGCCGGAGTATCGGCGGCATCTTGCGCGAAAATACCGGCCGGCGAAAATGCACAGGCGAGCAGCAGGCCCGCGGCGATCCACACTCCGTGGTCGCGCAGTTGGCGTAGCCGGCTACCTCTTCGGGCAAACCGTCGCCCCGTTCCTCGTTGCATTGCAATAGGCATTAAATTTTCACCCAGCAGTCTTGCGGCTGAAAAGGCGTTGGGTGCCGCGCGTTCTCTATTCTATTAGAAGTGTACCGCAAATCGTTGGTTGCTTAGCGCGGACGGTTCTAAAGATTACCCAATATAAATTCAACCGTCCTCTGAATTTCGAGCCTGCGAGCGGCAGGGTCGCTAATGCCGTGGCCGCGGCCGGGGAAAGCCATGAACTGGTCAGGATAATGGCCGCCGTCAATCATGGCATTGAGCAATTCGACGGAATTGGCGAAGTGGACGTTGTCGTCGCCCGTGCCGTGGACGAGCATCAGCTTGGCTTTCAGATATTCGGCTTGATTCACGGGCGAAGAATCCTTGTAGCCATCGGCGTTGTCTTGCGGACGGCCCATGTAGCGCTCGGTGTAAATGGTGTCGTAGAGCTTCCAGTCGGTTACGGGAGCGTCGGAAACGCCGAGTTTGAAAACTTCGGGCGCGTTGAAGAGCGCTTCGAGCGTCATGTAACCGCCGTAGCTGCCGCCGGTGATGCCGATGCGCGCGGGATCTACGTAGCCGAGCGACTTCAGGTATTTTACGCCGGCAAGCTGGTCCTGCAACTCGATTTTGCCCATGTGATGGTAGACAAGCGTTTCGAAAGCATGGCCGCGTCCCCAAGAGCCGCGATTATCGAGTGTAAACAGGATATAGCCCTTGGCCGCGTAGACCTGGTCCAAAAGATACCTAAGGCCGCCCCAAGTATTACGCACGAGCTGGACGTGCGGGCCGCCGTAGACGTTGATCAGTACCGGATATTTTTTGGCAGGATCGAAGTTTAGCGGCTTGATGATGGAGGCGTTCAGTTTGGTGCCATCGTCCGCGGTGACTTCGACGAATTCTAGCGGCGAGAGTTTGTATTCGGCTAGCTCGGGAACTTTTCCTTCGTTGACGACGGCTACTTTGGTGCCGTCCATGCGATAGAGGTCCTGGCGAGAGGGCGTGGCGGCGGTGGAGTATGTGTCGATGAACGCGGAAGCATCAGGCGCAATTTTGGCGGAGTGCGATCCGGCATCTTTGGTGATGCGCGTCAGGGACTTGTCGCTGAGGGAGACGCGATAGAGCTGCGTTTCGCGGACGTTGTCCTTGTTGGTCGTGAAATAGATGTAGCCGCTCGCTTCGTCCACTGCGGGATGATTTGCTGAGCCGGGGCCGAAGCCACCGAGATCGGAGATGGCCCATTCGCCGCTGCTAAGCTGCGCGAGTTCTTTGCCGTCAGTATCGTAGAGATAGAAATGGCGGTAGCCGGTGCGTTCGCTGGACCACAGGAAGCGTTTGTTGTCGGAGAAAAAGTAGAGGTCGTCGCTGATGTTGATCCAGTATTTGTCGGACTCGGTGAGGATTGTTTTCGAGGCGCCGGTGTCGGCGTCGGCGAACAGCAGGTCGAGCTGATCTTGCGCGCGATGGAGGCGTTGAATGGCAACGCGGCGGCTGTCTGGCAGCCAATTCACGCGGGCTAGATAGACGTCTGTGTCTTTGCCAGTGTCGAGCCATTTTGTTTCGCCGCCGCTGATGCGTACCACGCCGACGCGCACGATGGGATTGGCTTCACCGGCTTGCGGATAGCGCGTGTATTCGGTGCCGCCAGTGGGTGAGCTCATGTCCATGATGGGATAGCGCGTGACCGGGCGCTCGTCCATTTCGTAATACGCGATTTTCGTGGAGTCGGGCGACCACCAATAGGCGGTGCGCGTGTCGAGTTCTTCGGGATAAACCCAGTCGAGCTTGCCCTTCAGGAGTTCTTCGCTGCCCCCGGTGGTGAGAGCGGTGACGGCGCCTGAGGAAATATTCACGACGAAGAGATTCGCGTTGCGGGAAAAACTGATCCAGTGGGAATCGGGCGAAAATTTGGGATCTTCGATTTCTTGTTCGCTGCTGAGGATGGATTTGGGAGTCATCGTCTTTAGATCGAGGAGCACGAGGCTGTTGCTGCCGATAAAGAGGAGGGAATCAGCGTCGGGCGACCACAAATAGTTGTCCGCCTGGACGCGGCCCAGGCCTGTCGACTGGCTGGTGTTGGCTTTTTCGGGCTGCATCACGGATTTCAGCGTCGCGGCGTTGACCAGAACGGTACGCTCGCCGGTCGCGGCGTCCATGGTCCAGAGTTGCAGTTCGGCGTTTTGGCCGGAGCCTTGGCGATCGAGATAAGAGAAGCGCTTGCTGTCGGGCGCCCATTCGATTCCTTGCGTTGTGCGTCCGCCGAGCGATGGCGGGCGGAAGAGGCGGTCGATGGTGATTTCTTTTCCGGATTGCGCGGCGGGCGATTGCGCGAGTAGCGGCGTGGAGAGCGATGCGGCCAGAACGCCGACAGTGAAACAAACTCCGAGCGCTGCGCGCGAAGAGCTGGGCATGCGTGCCTCCAGAGACAAACGCGTCATTCTATATCTGACGTGCGAACCGCGAAATGGCATGGCGACAGAGCGCTTCATTCCGGGGTTAGTCGGCGCGTTGGGGCGCGGATACGTGCGCGACCGGCGCAGGTTCGGTGCGGCTTTTGCGTCCTTGCATGAAGGCAGCGATGGCTACGGCGAGCGCGAGCGCCAGCAGGGAACCGTCGCGGAGGAGCGTCAGCGGGCCGAGGCGTTCACCGGGGCCGAAGCATCCGCAATTAATTTCCAGGCCGGCCATGTAGGTACGGACCATCACGGCGAAGAAGGCGCCCAGGAGAAGCGTCGTTATTAAGGACGCATAACGGAGCAGGACGCCGCTGAGCAGCCAGAGCCCGAGGAACAATTCAAAGGGTGGGAGAGAGTGCGCGGCGGGGCTGACCAACTGCGGCGGCAGCAATTGGTAGGAATCCACCTGCATGGCGAAGAGCGAGAGCGAAGTTTTGATGGAAGAGCCGGACCAGGCCGTAGCGGCTTGCGGCTTCAGTTTGGCGTAGGCCGCGAAAAGAAAAATCGCGGCTAGGGCCAGCCGGCCGAATAGCAGCAGGGTGCGTGCAAGATTTCCGCGCGTTTCGTTGGGCGTCATGGGTGTCCGCGGTCGCTACTGACTCAAGAGCGTGTCGAAGAATTGTTTCAGGATCGGCCAGGTGATGATGCCGGAGGACGCTGGGTAGCTCTGACCTTTGTAATGAATGATAAAGGTGGGAGTCGCCTGCACCGGAACCTGGTAGCCGAGCACGATGTCTTGCACGATGTAGGGGTCCACGGGACAGCCGGGATCGGGTTGCGGTGCGGTGCGATCGGCTTTCGAAGTGGGCGGGGCGGCAGTGCAACCCTTCAGTATTCCCTGGACGCGTTTGAAATTCGCGGGGCTCATCGCGGCGGAGACATACTTTTCGATGTCGCCGTCCACCGGCCATTTGGCCTGATTGTCGAAGAGCGCGGCGTCCACGTCCTGAAATTGTCCGATCATGGCGGCGGCGTTGGCCCAGCGCGCGGCTTGGCCGGAATAGGTGTGCATCTGCAGCGGGAAGTCGTGATGCACGAGGTAGACTTTTCCTTGGGCGACGTAGTCTTGGATCATCGCGCGCAACGTGTTTTCGAAGAAGCTGCCGCACGAAGGACACTGATAGTCGCTGAAGACTTCCATGGTGATGGGAGCGTTGCGGTTGCCGATCGTCTTCACGGGCGCGCCGGGGGCGGCGGTGTCGGCGGCAGCGTGCTTGTGCGCGGGCGTGGCGGTCTTGGCTGAGGCAGGCGTCGCGGTTTGCGCCGTGATCGCCGGGGCAAGAACCACAAGAGCCGTGAGGATAGCGGCGGCCCATGGGGCGCGTGAGGCCACGCGGGGACTGAAACCTTGATTGATTCTGGAAATCAACACAGCCTCCTGAGCATCAAATTAGAGCGAGCCAACATTGTAGCGCGAAATGTTGGCGGCGAAGCGCCGGGTTGTGCGGCGATGTGCTGTGCGGAAACGTGCCTGTTTTGGGATGCCGTCGGGGAAGCGTTGGTTCGCTTCGGGCGAAGAAAAGTCAGGATTTGCCACCGAGGCACAGAGCTAAACAGGGAAAGAGGCCGAACGGCAAGGAGCCGGAGGGTTACCGTGAGCTCGGAGCGCTATTTTGGGTGCGATCTGTTGAAACTGTAGGCAACACTTGTATTTGCATAGGAATACAGACACACAAGAAACTTGACAATGATACACTCAACGTGTATTATGAGCAAGATCTCGAGTGAGCTTCCCGTTAGGATGCTCGCCGAACGCTATTAGGAGCGAGATACATGAGCAAGATCATAGGAATTGACCTGGGTACGACGAATTCGGTGGTGGCGGTGATGCAGGGCGGCGAATCAACCGTAATTCCAAACCAGGAAGGTGCGCGCACTACTCCTTCGGTAGTCGGCATCACCAAGACGGGCGAACGTCTGGTGGGTCAGGTGGCCAAGCGGCAGGCGATCACCAACCCGGAGAACACGATTTATTCGATCAAGCGGTTTATGGGGCGCCGCTACGACGAAGTCAGTGAAGAATTGAAGATGGTGCCCTACAAAGTGGTGAAGCACGGCGAGGGCGTGGCGGTGTCGGCGTACGGCAAGGAATACACGCCGCCCGAAATCTCGGCGATGATTCTGCAGAAGCTGAAGCTCGCCGCGGAAGATTTCCTTGGCGAGAAAGTGACCGACGCGGTGATCACCGTACCAGCCTATTTTAACGACGCGCAACGCACGGCCACCAAGGATGCGGGCAAGATCGCGGGCCTGGACGTGAAGCGCATCATTAATGAGCCGACGGCGGCGGCGCTGGCGTATGGCCTGGACAAGAAGAAGGACGAGACCATCGCGGTGTACGACTTCGGCGGCGGCACGTTCGATATTTCGATCCTGGAAGTGGGCGAAGGCGTGATTGAAGTGAAGGCCACCAATGGCGATACCCACTTGGGCGGCGACAACATCGATCAACGCATCGTGGACTGGCTGGTGGAGGAGTTCAAGAAGGACGAGGGCCTGGACCTGAAGAGCAAGGGGAACGAGATGGCGTTGCAACGCCTGCGTGACGCAGCGGAGCGCGCCAAGATTGAGCTCTCGAGCACGATCGAGACGGAGATCAATCTGCCGTTCATCACGGCGGATGCAAACGGTCCGAAGCACCTCGTGAAGAAACTGACGCGGGCGAAGCTGGAAGCGATGGTGGACGACATCGTCAAGCGCTCCGTCGAACCCTGCAAGCAGTGCATGAAGGATGCGGGGGTGGACGCTAGCAAGATCAACGAGGTGGTGTTGGTCGGCGGACAAACGCGCATGCCGATGATTCAGCAGTTAGTGAAGGATCTGTTCGGCAAGGAAGGCCACAAGGGCGTGAATCCTGATGAGGTCGTCGCGGTAGGGGCGGCCATTCAGGGCGGAGTGCTGGCGGGCGAAGTGAAGGACATTTTGCTGCTGGACGTGACACCGCTTTCGCTGGGTGTGGAGACGCTGGGCGGCGTGACCACCGTGCTGATTCCGCGGAACACTACGATTCCGACGCGCAAGTCGGAGACGTTTTCGACCGCCGCGGACAACCAGACGTCGGTGGAGATCCACGTGCTGCAGGGCGAGCGTCCCGTGGCCAGTGGAAACCGGTCACTCGGCAAATTCCATCTGGTGGGCTTGCCGCCTGCTCCGCGCGGAGTGCCGCAGGTGGAGGTGACGTTCGACATTGACGCGAACGGCATCTTGAACGTCTCGGCGAAAGACAATGCGACGGGGAAGGAACAGAAGATCACCATCACGGCTTCGACTGGTTTGAGCAAGGAAGAGGCCGAACGCATGAAGAAGGAAGCGGATTCGCATGCGGCGGAGGACAAGGCGCGGCTTTCGGAAGTGGAGGCTCGCAACCGGCTGGATAATCTGGTGTACCAGACGGAGAAGGTGGTCAAGGACAACCGCGAGAAGCTGGCGGAGTCTGACGTGAAGACGGCGGAAGAGGCAATCGAAGAAGCGCGCAAGGCGTTGGCTGAAGGCGGACTCGATCGGTTGAATGCGGCCGCAGAAAGCTTGACCAAGGCTTCGCACCACATCGCAGAGACGATGTACAAGGCGCAGCAAGCGTCGGGCGCAGCGGCGGGAGCACCGGGCGGCGCGGATGGCGCGAGCGGCGGCGGTGCGCATGGCGGCAACACCTCCGGACAAGGCGACGTGGTGGATGCTGAGTTCGTGGATGTTGACGATTCGAAGAAGCCGAATTAAGGAAGTAGCGCTGTTGCGACAACGGGGGCGGGTCCATGGAGACGAAAATGGGACCCGCCCCTACATGTATGCGCGCGGTGAAAGCGGTTTAGAGATTGTTTTCCTATGGCGACGACTACCAAACAAGATTATTACGAATTGCTGGGCGTTTCGCATTCGGCGGCGGTGAAGGATATTCGCGCGGCTTATCGCAAGCTGGCGCGTAAATACCATCCCGACCTGAATCCCGGCGACAAATCCGCGGAAGAAAAGTTCAAGCAGATTCAGGAAGCGTACGAAGTACTTTCCGATACCAAGAAGCGGCAGGTTTACGACCAGTTCGGGTTCAACACGCCGGGGCAGGGCGGAGCTCCGCCGCCGGGCGGGGGATATGGCTACGGCGGTGGCGGCGCCGCACCGGAAGATGTGCATTTCGATTTCGGCGGATTTGATTTTGGCGGCGGCGGTGCCGGTGGTGCCGGTGGGACCAGCTTCCGCGATTTGTTCAGCCAGGTTTTTCGCGGGCAGAGCGCGGCGCGTGAAGCGAACGAGCGCGAACCGGGCAGCGACCTGGAATTCCAGGTTGAGATTACCTTTGCAGAAGCGATGCACGGTGCGGTGAAGAAGCTGAGCATCACGCGGCTGGATGTGTGCAATGTTTGTCACGGCGCGGGCGTGCAGCCGGGCGATGAAAAAGTTTGTCCTACGTGTGGCGGAACGGGGCAAGTGACGCAGGTGAGCGGCAAGATGCGTTTTCAGATTGCTTGCTCGCGCTGCGGCGGCACGGGACGTTTACATACGATGTGCAAGAATTGCGGCGGAGAAGGGCGGCTGCCGCGGCTGGAAACGCTGGACGTGCGCATACCGCCGGGGGCGCAGACGGGTTCGCGCGTGCGCGTCGCGGGGCGCGGCAATGCGGGGCTTCATGGCGGAGCGCCGGGCGATCTTTATATTGTGATGAAGGTGGAACCGCATCCGTTTTTCGAGCGACGGGGCGATGACCTTTATACTGTGGTTCCGGTGACGGTGACGGAAGCGTCGCTGGGATCGAAGGTGGAAGTGCCGACGATTGATGGGCGGTCGCAGGTGCGCATTCCGCCCGGCACCAACAGCGGCAAAAAGCTGCGCTTGCGCGAGAAGGGCGCGCCTTCGATACGGCAGCCGGGAAAACGCGGCGACCAGATTGTGGAAGTGCAGATCGTGGTGCCAAAGCCGGAGGACGAGCGCGTGCGGAATCTTTTGAAGGAATTGAGCAAGCTCGATCCGGAGGATCCACGTCGCGAGATATTTTCGCGCGCGACGGTTTGAGGGTACGTTTCATGGTGGCGCGTGTGCGGAAAAGAGCGAAGGCCGGTTACATGATCAGCGCGGTGGCGGAGCTGTACAAACTGCATCCCCAGACTTTGCGGTTGTACGAGCGTGTGGGATTGCTGACGCCTTCGCGTTCGCAGGGTAATACGCGGTTGTACACGGATCAGGACCTGGAGCGGCTTGAGGTGATTTTGAATTTGACGCGCGAGCTGGGCGTGAACCTGGCGGGGATTGAGATTATTTTGAACATGCGGGACAAGATGGCGGAGATGCAGACGCAGATGGAAGCGTTCACGCATTTTGTGCGCAGTGAGATGGCGCGCGGGTTTAATGCGGGCGAGGATCGGAAGTATCGCACCGCGATTGTGCGCACTACGCCGCGGCAGGCGATTCGCGTGCATAAGTAGTGGGCTAGAGTTGGCTCAGATTGTCGATCGTTCCGCGGAAAGCAGATCCCCCTTTGCGTCCCTCGCCCGCCAGAATGCGGCGGGAAAGAAAAAGCGCGGGACTCCGTTCGGGATGACACGTGATTTTCTCATTGGCGAATTTTGCAGCCTTGCCCTGACGCAACGCAGTGGTTCCCATTCAAAAACTTTCCACAGGTGCGGCAACTTCCACAGGGGCGGGTGTGCTTGCGCGCGGCGCGGGTGGCGCTTATGCTTTCAGGATGGCGCGAGCGGATTGTCCTCATTGTGAAGGTAGTGGGTGGAAGGTGGTGGAGCGCACGGTGGAGGGCGCGCAGGCGCTGGCGGCGGATCGTGCGGGAGCGGGTGCGGGCGAGCCGAAGATGGCGTGGGCGGTGCCTTGCGATTGCACCACGGGTGACCGGACGGAGCGCGCTTTGCAGCGTTCGCGCGTGCCGGAACGTTACCGGCATTGTGATTTTGAAAACTACGAGACGGACAATGATATTGAGAATGTGTCGCGCGAGCAGATGGCGGCGTGGAATCGCAGCCTGGCGCAAGCAAAATTGATGGTGCAGCGGTTCGCGGATGAATTTCCCGTGGGCAGCGAGCACGGATTGCTGCTGATGGGGCCGTGCGGAGTGGGCAAGACGCACTTGGCGGTTTCGGCGATGAAGTCGATCGTGCTGCGCGGGCATAGCGGACTTTTCTACGATTATCGCGAGCTGCTGAAAGCGATTCAGGATAGTTACAATCCGGAGAGCCAGGCGACCGAGATGAGTGTGCTGGAGCCGGTGCTGAAGGCGGAAATTTTGGTGCTGGATGATGTGGGCTCGAGCAAGCCGTCGTTGTGGGCGCTCGAGACCGTGGGGCACGTACTGAACACGCGTTACAACGAGAAGCGCGTGACGTTATTGACGACCAATTTTTTGGATTCCGACGCGGGGGGCGGAAGTTCAGCGAATGGGGCGCCGCCCGCGCGCGTCGCAGGAATGCGCGCGCCGACGATGGAAGATTCGCTGACCGAGCGCGTGGGAAAACGGATTCGTTCGCGATTGTATGAGATGTGCCGCACGGTGGAAATTTCCGCAGCGGATTATCGCAAGGAAATTCGGCATGCAGGACCGTTTCGGTAAGCGAAGTCGACTCGACCGCCGTCGTGTACTGGTGTGAAACACAACTTGCTGATCATCATTGCGTAACATTCATCTGGGCTGACGCGGCTTTGGATTCGCCGGATTTTCGCGATGGTTTGTTGACAATGCGCGAAGCGGGCGGGTATTATCCTCGTGATAAGAACGTCTAGCGTGGGCGTTCTGTCCCCTTCTTTGCTCCAAACCCCGTCGGGTGGAGTAGCCGAGTCCGAAATCTCGGTAGCAGGGCACGAATCCGTACGGAGGCCGCTCCCCAATGTCACCCGAACACGACCTGAATCTTCCCACTGCAACCGTTGAATCAGCCGGTACGGATGCATCCGCAGAAATCCCGCACGGCGGCGCTCGGGAAGCTAATTCCGAGTCGCCGAGCAGTTCTGCCAGCGTTGGCGCCGCCGCTATGAGTTCCACGGGAACAGGCGCGGCTGTAGCGCGAGCGCCCGAGCCTCGTTCGATGGAGGAACGAGCCGCTGCAACACCAGAGGTTGCGGCAGCGCCTGCGTCCCTCGGTGCGACCGAACAACCAAGCGGAGCGGCTGGACGAATCGTGCCGGCCGAATCTGCCGATACCGCAGAGGTGACGGCAGCAATTCAATTCGTCGAAGCGGCTGGGGCAGCTGCCGAAAATCCGGCGGTCGCTCGGCCGGAAGGTACCACGCCTGCCGAAACCGCCGAATCCGCCGAAACCACGCAAACCATGGATCAATTGATGGAGCAGTTCGCGGTGCCCGAGCCCGCCGCAGCCGAGGGCGAAATTTTCGATGGGCACGTGCTGGCGGTAACTGACGCTGGAGTGATCGTGGATGTGGGCGGGAAGTTCGAAGGATTGGTCCCCGCACAGGAATTTGTGGATTCGGGCAGCCCGATTGAATTCGGAGCGGGGCAAACGATTGAAGTGGAGCGTTTGCACGCGCAGAAAGATGGGTACGTGCTGCTATCGCACGTGCGCGCGCATCGGCGGCGCGTGTGGGAGCGCATCGAGAAATCGTATCGCGAGCACGCGACGATCAAGGGCAAGGTAACGGAGCGGATCAAGGGCGGGCTCGTGGTGGATATAGGCGTGCGGTCGTTCCTGCCGGCTTCGCAGATTGAATTGCGGCCGGTGCACGACCTGGATACGTGGAAAGATAAAGAGATTGAAATACGCGTGCTGAAACTGAATCGCAAGCGCGGGAACGTGGTGGTGAGCCGCCGCGCGATTCTGGAAGAAGACCAGAAATCGAAGCGCGAAACGCTGATGGGTTCGCTCGCGGAAGGAACAATCGTTACGGGCAAGGTGAAAAACGTGACGGACTACGGCGTGTTCGTGGACCTGGGCGGAATGGACGGGTTGCTCCACGTGAGCGACCTGGTTTGGGGACGCGTGCCGCATCCTTCTTCGATCGTGAAGGCGGGCGACGACCTGCAAGTGCAAATTCTTAAATTCGACAAGGACAAGCAGCGCATTTCACTGGGACGCAAGCAGCTGCTGCCCGATCCATGGGCTACCGTGCCGGAACGTTTTCCGGTGGGCGCGCGCGTACACGGGAAAGTGGTGGGAGTGACGGACTACGGCGCGTTCGTGCAGATTGAGCCGGGCGTCGAGGGGCTGGTGCACGTCAGCGAGATGAGCTGGTCGAAGCGGACCAAGCACCCGGCGAAGATTGTGAAGGAAGGCGATGAGCTGGAAGTGGTGGTGCTGGAAGTGAAGACGGATCAGCGCCGGATTTCGTTGGGGCTGAAGCAGACGCAACCCGATCCGTGGGATGCCGCGGCGGAAAAATATCCGGTGGGCACGGTGGTGAGCGGAAGAATCCGCAACCTCGCGGATTTTGGCGCGTTCGTGGAAATCGAAGAGGGCATGGAAGGGCTGATCCACATCAGCGACGTGAGCTGGACCGAGCGGATCAAGCATCCCAGCGAGAAATTCAAGAAGGGCGATACGGTGGAAGCGAAAGTCCTGAAAGTGGATTCGCAGAACCGGCGGCTTTCCTTGGGCATCAAGCAACTGAAGGATATCTGGGCGGATTGGTTCGCGGAGCACAAGGTCGGCGACATTTTGAAAGGCAAAGTGGCGCGCACTACCGATTTCGGGGCTTTCGTTGAGCTGGCGGAAGGCATTGAGGCGCTTTGCCATGTTTCCGAGATCGAAGAGCGGCGACCGAAAGGCGATCGCGACAAGGAAAAGGCGGCGCGCGGCGCTCGTGTGACGGCTGTCTTGACAACCGGGCACGAGTACGAATTCAAGATCCTGCGTCTGGAACCCGAGCAGCACAAAATCAGCTTGAGCTATCGCGCGGCGCAGAAGCAGGTGGAGCGGCAGGAGATCGAATCGTACCGGGCGGCTGCGGCACCGACGCCGCGGGCGCCGAAACCTTCGCCGACGGCTACGATTGGCGACGCGATTATGGCGAAACGGCAATCGTCTTAAGATTTAGGTCTCGCCGGGGGCGCGGGGGCGACGCCGGGCCGAGGTTATTTCTCTCAGGAAAATCATTTACCTTGCGGTAGATTGGTGATATGCAAGGACATGCGTTGCCCCTCCCTAACGCGTACACGGCCGAGTTTCAACCGAAATCTTAATGAGGAGGCTCTCACCCATGGCAGAAGTTGCCGGAGAGCATGGAAACAAAGAACATACAATGACGAAGGCGGAACTCGTCGAAGAAGTCACGCGCGTCACGGAGCTGCCACGCAAGGAATCTGAAGCAGTGGTGGAGACGATTTTCGAGAGCATTATCGCCGCGCTGCAGGCGGACGATAAGATCGAAATCCGCGGCTTCGGCAGCTTCCGCACGCGGCAGCGGCGCGGGCGTACGGGCCGCAATCCCAAGACCGGGGCCAAGGTCGAAGTGCCTCCCAAGAAGATCCCCTACTTCAAGCCGAGCAAGGAACTGAAAGACTACGTGAATAATCCGCGAGCGGCGGGGGCGGGTTCGGGCGAGCACGGCACTCCTACGAGCCATACGCAGAGTTGAGCGCGGACTTGGGGGACTGACCGCGATGGATTATTTGTGGACGCCGTGGCGGTATCGCTACATCGCGGATCCCACGAAGGACGAAGGCTGCGTTTTCTGCGCGGCGTTGGCGGCGAAGGATGACGCCAAGACTTTGATCGTTTTTCGCGGGCATAAGAACTTCATTATCCTCAATCGTTATCCTTATACTTCCGGGCATGTGATGGTGGTTCCTTACGTTCACTCGGCTGATCTTTCCGCGTGCGATTCCGATACCACGGCTGAAATGATGACTTTGGCGCAGCGGTCGCAGGCGGCTTTGGAGAAGACTTATCATCCGCAGGGCTACAACCTGGGGATGAACTTGGGGCGCGCGGCGGGGGCGGGCGTTACCGGGCATTTGCACATGCATGTGCTGCCGCGGTGGTCTGGGGATTCAAACTTTATGACAGTCGTTGGTGAGACGCGCGTGGAACCGGAAGATTTGGATACTACGTATGAAAAACTTCGCAAGACGCTCGCATAACGGTTGACGGGGCGTTCGACTGCGTAGAACAAGCACCGTCGCGTTCACACTCCGTAACTACCCACACCATCGCTAAGGTTCAGCTATGACTGGCCAGGAAAGATTGAGGTTCATCAGGGCAAAGATCGCACGAGCCAAGAAGCATGTATCTGAATTGGAGCGCGCGGCTCACGCTTTCTTACGCTCCCGTCCGTACGAGGTCAGCGGCGAACAGGATCCGCAAACGGGAGAGGTTGTCTACAGAGCAGTTAAGGTCGACGACGTTCCCCCCTCCATTGCCGCGATCAGCGCAGACGCTCTGCAAAATCTCAGGGGTGCTCTGGACCACCTGGCTTGTGATCTTGTTGAAATCTCCGGCCACCACGTGGAACGCAACACCGGATTCCCCATCTTCGCTTCTCTAGGAATATACAAAGCGCAAGCATCCGAGAAAATGCGCGGCATGCCGAGGGATGTGGTAGAGGCGATAGAAGCAATCAAACCGTACAAGGGTGGGAACCAGGTACTGTGGCGCCTTCACAGCTTGAACAATGTCAACAAACATCGTCTCCTGAATATCGTTGGTCTGGCCTCCCGTTTCCAATCCGTTACGCCGAGCGTTCTTGCATACCTTCGCAGGGAATGGAGCCATCGCTACGGTGCCTGGCCTGCGCCTGAAGCTGCCCCTGACGATTTGATCGAGTACGACCGGTGGCATCTCCCGTTAAAGAAGGGCGACGTGCTCTTCACGCTCCTGCCGGGTGTCGCAGCGGAAAGTACAGTCAGCTTCACATTCGATATCGCATTCTGCGACGCAAAAGTAGCTGAGCGCTCACCGCTCCTGGCTCAAGTCGGTGAGATGACTGAGGCTGTCGAAGGCATCATTACAAGTTTTGAGCCGTATTTTGTCTGACGGTCGAGCATCGTGCTCGCGACAAGCCGGCGCTTGCAGCTTTGGAAGTTCGCGAAAGTCAGGGATTTTGCTTTCTTAATCTTGCTGTCCGGCCTAGAATTTTGGTCCGTCTTTACGTCCGTGGAACATTCATGGGGGATGAAGGAGTGAACCTGGAACTTAGCGAAGAACAGCAGTTGTTGCAGAAGAGCGTGCGGGAATTTGCCGAGGCGGAAGTTCGGCCGCTGGCAAAAGAGAATGACGAGACGGGGAAATTTCCGCGCGGGTTATTTCAGAAGGCGGCGGAGCTGGGATTGACTGGTGTGGCCATTCCCGAAGCGGAGGGCGGCGCGGGGATGGATCACATCAGCTACGCGATTGTGGTGGAAGAGATTTCGCGGGTGTGCGCTTCGACCGGTGTGATTTTGTCGGTGCAGAATTCTTTGTATTGCGATCCGATTCATCGCTTTGGGACTGACGAGCAGAAGAAGAAATTTTTGCTGCCCTTCGCGCGCGGCGAAAAGATTGGATGCTACGCGCTTACCGAGCCACAGGCTGGGTCGAACGCGGCGGCGCTGGCGACCAAGGCTGTGCGCAAGGGCGACACGTACGTCATCAACGGCACGAAAGCGTGGATCACCAACGGCGGGGCGGCGGACGCAGCGATTGTGTACGTGAATACGCAGCCGGAGAAGGGCGAGAAGGGAATTACGGCGCTGGTCGTCGAAAAGGGCATGCCGGGATTTGCGGTGGGCAAGGAGGAAAAAAAGCTGGGGATTCATGCGACGGCTTGCACCGAGCTTTCTTTTAGTGATTGTGAAGTGTCCGCCGGGAATCGCATTGGCGCGGAAGGCGAAGGATATAAGGTTGCGCTTTCGACGCTGGATGGCGGGCGCATCGGCATCGCGGCGCAGGCTACCGGGATCGCGCAGGGCGCGTTCGAGGCGGCTCTGAGCTACGCGCAACAGCGCCAGGCGTTTGGGCATCCCATCGCGGATTTTCAGGCGATTCAATTTATGCTGGCGGATATGGCTACGGAGATTGATGCGGCGCGGCTGCTGCTGCGTCGCGCGGCGTGGAAACAGGATTCGGGAGCGCGATTTTCGATGGAAGCGGCGATTGCGAAGCTTTTCGCGAGCGAGATGTCCACTCGTGTGGCGCATCAAGCGATGCAGATTCACGGTGGATACGGGTATAGCAGCGAATATCCTGTCGAGCGCGCTTATCGCGACGCGCGCATCACGGAGATTTACGAAGGCACGAGTGAAATTCAACGGTTGGTGATTGCCGCGTGGGTTTTGAAGAATTATTAATCGCTTTTCGTAGGCGACTTCCGGAAACGCAGGCCTTCACAGTTCGAAGAAAATCGATAGGTCGTGATTCCAACGGCGACTTTTGCCGAGGAATCGGTTTTTTCATCTGCGTACACGCAAAAAGTCGGTCCCTCACGCTCTGCTGCTGGTTCGGGAAGACCACAATCCCGCTTCCGTCGATCGCGCGTCATGTTCACTTCACGCGGGGCGTGCTAGTTCGGATGTTCGTGCTTGTGAATCTTGCGGCGAATGTCAGGCCAGAATTCCTTGGCCACGTTGCAGGCTGCATTCAACATGGTGTCCGTGCCCCATATGCTGACGGTATGGCCCAGCGTGCGCTGGCTCTCGGGATGGTAGGTGTTCGAGATGCCGGCGGCGACGGCGTTGCCCACGATCTCGGAGTAATTGAATTGTGCTGCGCCACGATCGGCGCGCGTCACGAAAATGCGGCTAACGGAATAGATGATGCGGCGCCGGGCGGAGCCGGTGCCGAGCTGGAAATAACGCGGGTCCTGATGCAGGAGCGCCGGGAACACGGAGGTGGTCATCAGGGTGCCGATTCCGGTGTCGGCGTAGAACGTGGCATAACGCTTCGCGTAACCTTGCAATCCCTGCCCGTACGTCGGATCGCTGTCGCGGGCCTGTCCGGCCAGCGCGATCGCTCCGATAAAAGAAATGGTCACCGGATCGGACATGGTTTTCGCGGAGAGCAGGAATTTGGTCTTGGCTGAAAGCGGCGCGAAGTTGTCCTGTTTTTCAACAAAGGTATAGTCCGCCAGGACGAAGAACAGGCGATCGTTCTTCAAGGGAATTTGCTCTGCTGCGGGAGCGACACCGGGGGCTTCGGCGCTCGCCGGGGACGGTTGCTGAGCGTGCATGGGGAGCGCGCACAGTAGCGTCAGCGGAGCGATGACGCCGAGAAATCGGAGCGCTGTTCGCAATGGCAAATGAATCGGCGTGTGCATCGCCCCTATTCAGAGCAAGACGTTGCGGATCAGACGACTCGATCGTGGCACCGGTTCGTGGTGGAATAAACCTGACCAAAAGTTCAGGTGTTTCCGGACGGTAACTGACCCGCTAGAACCCGGCGCACAAATGGTCACACTGCAGACGTGGCTCGCCACCGGACCGCTAATCGGATCGCACATTCTTACGGGGCCCGAATAATCGAACGGTTGCTTCGAACAAACGATCGAATAGCTTATACATCCCTCGCTTACGATCGAAATGCGAAAATACCAGACCGCAAACAACGAGGACCAGTATGCAAAGCACAACGTAGCCCACGACGTTGCTGAGCCTCGCATCGATTGTGTAACTGCCGAATCGCGCACCGGACAGCGGTGGCTCCAGACCGGCAAGTCGCAGAGTTGGCCGAATGGCCAGCAGCACGCAGACCACAATCACCACCAAGGCCGTGCTTTTCCAATGGTCGCTTAGCGGGCCCGTGCATACACCGGCCTGGTCGACCATCACGGATAGGTAGTGATCTTCCTTCTTCAACTTGCGGGCCGCGCCAATCCATGAAGCGAAATCTGCAGGGTTTTCCTTTCGCTTTCGCTTCGTTGCATTTTGTATTAGGTGTGCGATCTTCTTCTCATACCTGTTCCGATCGTAGTCGCGGTCAAACGCGTCGTTTACTTCCATCATGTCCGGCAGCGTCCATCCGGTTTCTGAGAAGTAGAGCATTTTGCGCTCGACTTCAGACAGCGGAACATTTTCCCGTTGCGCTTCCGCGACAATTCCGGAAACCAGAAACTCTTTGGCTGCACGCGCTGTTCGAAACCGGTTCATAACGGAAGGGGATACTACTCCGGCTGGCACGATGACGGGGAGCATTTTGAGCAAGGTGGTTTCGCTTTCCAGGCGGCCGCGCGGAAGCTCGTGCGTATACAGGCTTCGCGCTGGATTTGTGCTCGGTGTATCCTCGTACGGATGCTAGAGCTTGATGGTAGATTGGAATTCTTCGCGGACTTTGCGGCGGACTTTTTTGCTGCGATGCCGGCGCGGCCGGGAATCTTTCTACTGGAGATGCGCGGGGAGGGGACTGGCGCTGCGGCGCAGCCTTATCTGGCGCGGACTGCAGATATACGGCGGGCGGCGGAGCGGCTGTTGGGGACGCCGGAGGCTGCTTCGAAGCAATTGAATTTGCGCGAAGTGACTGCGCGGATTCGTTATCGCGTTACCGGATCGAAATTTGAGCAGAACCTGGCTTTCTATCAGAATGCGCGCGTTTATTTTCCCTCGCGCTACCGAGCGCTGATGCGTTTGCGGCCACCGGCGATGTTGAAGGTGAATTTACGCAATTCGTATCCACGCTGCTACGTGACTCGGCGGATTCGTGGCGACGAAGGATTTTATTTTGGACCGTTTGGCTCACGGCGATCGGCGGAAGATTTCAGCGAGAGCTTTTTGGACCTTTTCAAGACGCGGCGTTGCCAGATCAAGATCCGGCGCGACCCTGAATATCCCGGCTGCATGTATTCGGAAATGAAAATGTGCCTGGCGCCGTGTTTTGCGGGATGCACGCAGGAGGAATATGACGTCGAGATCGGGCGCGTGCTGGAATCGCTGGAAACGACCGGCACGGCGTTGACCGAGCAACTGGCGCTGGAACGCAGCGCTGCGAGCGAGGCGCTGGATTTCGAGCGGGCGGCGGCGCTGCACAAACGGCTGGATAAGGTGACGGCGGTGTTGCGCGGGATGCCGGATTTGGCGCGGCGGATTGAGGAGCTGGACCTGGTGATTTTGCAGCGGTCGGCGGAACCGCAGACGATTGCCGTGTTCCCGGTGCGCGGCGGAATGCTGGAGGAGCCTTTGTTTTTGCGGTTCGCGGAGATTTCCAGCGAGCCGCGTTCGGTGGAAGCGATTTTGAAGGATGCGCTGGAGCCGGGATGGAACGCGGAGGGAAGCGAAACGACGGCGGGTGGGCGCGCGCGGAAACGCGACGAGGAAGAATCGGAAGTGGTTGCGCAGGAAAGGAATTTGCGAGCGCGGTATGGATTGCGCGCGGCTTCGCCAGATTGGCACGACCACCTGGCGCTCTTATCGCGATGGTTTTATTCCAAGCCGCGCGAGGGCGAGATCTTGTTCCGCGAGAAGGTCTGGCCGTACCGCCGGATGTTGCGCGCTTGCAGCCGATTGTTGGCGGGGCCGCAGCAGGTGCCGAATGCGCCGCATCCGCAGCAGTAGTTTTCGCGCCGTGTTGCAGTGCATTGGTAGCGACGCACTCAGCGCAGCATAAAAAGCACATCCCTCGCTGCGTACCGCGCCCGTCTCGTCCCGCGACTGCGGCACGGGCAAGAAAAAGCGCGCGGCTCCGTTCCGGATGACACGCGATTTGTTTCATTGCTGAAACGTGAAGAAGGTTGCGGCCACCATGGACTGATGATTAGAGGTCGGCGAGCGGATTCGCGCCGGGCTCGTGGGAGATTGAGTCGTACAATTATAGTGATGGCGACTGCGGACACAGCGACGACTGCTTCACCCTCGCCGGATGGCCCGGCGGTTCGTTCGCGCTTTCGCGACATGGTGCGCTCTTTGCGCCACCGCAATTTTCAGCTTTTCTTCAGCGGGCAGCTGATTTCTTTGATTGGCACGTGGATGCAGACGGTGGCGCAGGCGTGGCTGGTTTATAAAATGACCGGATCGTCGCTGCTGCTGGGCGTGGTGGGATTCGCGGGGCAGATTCCGATTTTTTTATTCGCGCCGCTCGGGGGATTGGCGGCGGACCGCTGGAACCGTCATCGCGTGGTAATCGGCACGCAGGCCGC
Organism: Acidobacteriota bacterium; assembly: GCA_013289715.1. Taxonomy (GTDB): domain Bacteria; phylum Acidobacteriota; class Terriglobia; order Acidiferrales; family UBA7541; genus Palsa-295. The sequence goes on from JABCZJ010000007.1 coordinate 132,166, forward strand.
TTCGATGATACTGGCATTTATTCTGGCGGGGCTAACTCTTTTTCAGGTAATAAAGGTGTGGGAGATCGTGGTGCTGTCCGCACTGCTGGGGGTGGTGAACGCGTTCGACGTGCCGGCGCGGCAATCATTTCTGATCGAGATGGTGGTGCGCGAAGATCTGATGAACGCGATCGCGCTGAATTCTTCGATGTTCAATGGGGCGCGAGTGATCGGCCCGGCCATCGCGGGGATTCTGGTGGCGCGCATCGGCGAGGGCTGGTGTTTCTTCGCGAACGCGGTGAGTTACATCGCGGTGATCGTCGGGTTGCTGCTGATGAAGCTGGGGCCGCTGCGCACCGCGCCGCAAGGTTCGTCGCCGTTCGAGCATATCGTCGAAGGGTTCCGTTACGTGTGGCGCACCGCGCCGCTGCATGCGCTGATTCTTTTGATCGGGCTGGTGAGTTTGGTGGCGGTGCCGTATTCGGTGCTGATGCCGATCTTCGCGGATCGCGTGCTGCATCGCGGCGCACATGGGCTGGGGATTCTGATGGGCGCGGCCGGAGTGGGGGCCCTGTTCGGTGCTCTTACTTTGGCGGTGCGGCGAAGCCTGCGGGGTCTGGGACGCGTGGTGGGTTTGTCGGCGGTCGGGTTCGGAGTTTCGTTGATTCTTTTCTCGTTCTCGAAATCATTCTGGTTGTCGGTGGTGCTGCTGATTCCAGTTGGCTATGCGGTGATGCTGGAAATGTCGGGGTCGAACACGCTGATTCAATCCATGGTGCCGGACGAGCTGCGCGGACGGGCCATGGCGATGTACACCATGATGTTCATGGGCATGGCGCCGATTGGTTCGCTGTTCTCGGGAGCGCTGGCGGGCGCGATTGGCGCGCCATTTACGGTAGCACTCGGCGGCCTGGGCGCGATCGCTGGAGGAATCGCGTTTGTGCGGCGTTGGCCGGCGCTGCGTTCGCAGGCGCGCGCGCTGCTGATCGCGCAAGGAGTGGCGGTGAGCGAGAGCGTGCAGAAGTGACTTCTCGATTCATAACAGGCGCGCCGATTTTTCCGCGGCTGCGGTCGCAAACTGCGGCGGAGCGGTTCTGCTATACTGCGCGGCGCTGGGATTTTACGCGGCGAAGAGGGGACTGATGTCATCAGCCGCACCATTCAATCGCGAACGCAAAGCCGGGTCGGCGACGGCGGAGGGAACCCTGCGTTATGCGGCGCGATTTCAGGGACGCGCGGCTGCGGGGCATTTTCGCGAGATTCGCGGCGGGCTGGTGCTTTCTTCGATCGGGATCGGAACTTACTTGGGCGAAGCGGATGACGCGACGGATGGCGCGTACGTGGATGCGGTCGTTGCGGCTGTGCAGGGCGGAATCAATGTGGTGGACTCGGCTATCAATTACCGGTTTCAGCGGAGCGAGCGCGCGGTGGGTACAGCGTTGCGGGAGCTCTTCGATAAGGGCTACGGGCGCGATGAAATTATGGTGTGCACCAAGGCAGGATTCTTGACGCCGGACGGAGAGATGCCGGCCGATCCGAATATCTATTTTGCGCAGGAATTTCTGGAGCGCGGAATTTTTCGCGTGGAGGATATTTCCGCCGGTTGCCATTGCATCGCGCCGGATTATCTTGCCGATCAACTGGAACGCAGCCGGCAAAATCTGGGGTTGGATACGATCGACGTTTTCTACCTGCACAATCCGGAGACGCAATTGAGCGAGGTGCCGGTGGAGGAATTCCGGCGGCGGATTCGCGAGGCGTTCTTGTTTTTGGAGTCGGCCATCGCGACGAAGAAGATCCGGGCGTACGGCATGGCTACGTGGAATTCGTTTCGCGAAGATCCCAAGGCCGCGGGATTTTTATCGTTGGCGGAGATGGTGAAGATCGCGAAGGATGTCGCGGGAGACGATCACCATTTCCGTTTCGTGCAATTGCCTTTCAATCTGGCGATGCCGGAGGCGCTGACGCGACCGAATCAGATGGTGGGTGGCCGTGCCATGCCGATGGTGCAGGCGGCGCGTGACGCGGGAATCGCGCTGGTGACGAGCGCGGCGCTATTGCAGGGACAGCTGACGAAGAATTTACCGTCGTTTGTGAATTCAGCCCTGGGATTGAAGGACAACGCGACGCTGGCGCTGCAGTTCGCGCGTTCGGTGCCGGGATTGACTACGGCGCTGGTGGGGATGAGCCAGGTGCCGCACGTGAAAGCGAATTTGGAACTGGTGGGAATCGAGCCGGCATCGCGCGAGCAATTTCTGAAATTATTCGAGTCGAAAAATTAGGAATTCCCGGGTGCGGCCGGCTTGCGGGGATAGCGTCCGTCGAGCCAGGCGTCGATCGCGCTGCGGACTTTTTCCAGTTGGCCGGCGAAGAAGTGTTCGGCGCCTTCGACGATGACGAGGCGCTTTGGCTCGGGCAGCGTGGTGTAGAGTGCTTCGACGTTGGCGCGCGAGCCGAATTGGTCGCTGCCGCCCTGGATGAGCAATTTTGGTTTCGCGCAGTCGCGCAGGTATGTCAAATCCGAACGGTCCACCGGAATTCCCAGGCCGATTAAATCTGCGACGCGCTGGTCCGCGCAGCCTACACGCAAGCCCACCACGGAACCGAAACTGAAACCCGCTAGCAGGATCGGTGTGCGCGGAAATTCCAGCGCGAGATAATCGAGCGCGGCGCGCACGTCGTCTTGTTCGCCTATGCCGCGATCGTGCTCTCCCTCACTCTGTCCGGCGCCGCGGAAATTGAATCGGAGGACCGGGATGGCGCGCAGGTGCAGCGCTTTCGCGGCCTGGTACACGACTTTATTGTGCATGGTGCCGCCGAAAAGCGGGTGCGGGTGGCAGACTACGGCTGCGAGCGACGGATCGGCGACAGGCACGGTCCAGAGTAAGGCTTCGAGCCGTCCCGCGGGACCTGCGATGAAAAAATTGCGATGGTATGTATCGGCCATGAAATTGCCAGCGCACGAGTGTAACGGAGAGTTCGAGGCGGAGCCAAACGATGAGCTGGCGCGTCAGGCTTTCGTCCAGACACGCCAGCGGACGGCTACGCTGGTTAGGCTCGCGCTCATCCCTGCGAGCGGATTCGCGAGCGGCGCCGAGCTTGAGGGCGTGACGCAGTTTTCGACGCGCACGATGCGGGCGGGGATTTCTCCGGCGCGGGCCCAATCACCCCAGGGGATTTTGGCGAGTACGGCGTCGCCCGCGGAATAGATATGCGCGGATTCGAAGCGGGCACCGGCGCGCGAAATATTTTGGGTCATGGATTCCTCGGGCCAGGGGAAGCCCAGGGCGCGGACGAAGATGGGGAGCGCGAAGGAAATTCTGGAGCACGCGCGCCGTTCGCGATCGTTGGGGCGCGAGGCGACTCGCGACGGCAATTCCAGTTGCAGAGAGACCTGATATCCCGTGCCGTTGCGCGATTCGACGCGCACCACACGTGCGGGAGTTTCCGGCGCAGCGCCGGAGGCGGACGCAGCGTCGAAGGGAAACACCACCCAGACGCGCGACCCAGGCTCGCAGGATTCGTTGCGTTGCACGCGGATGCCGTTGCGCGAGACGTCCAGCGTGTGGGTGGACTCCACGCGCATGCCCAGCGGGCCGCGCCAGCGGACGCGCGCCGGAAGTTTTAGCTGGGCCCGGGGATGTTTCCGCAACTCCAGGAAAGTAGCGGCCGGATTCATGAGCGCCTATCCTAGCCGCAGCGGCGAGGCAGGTCAAATTTCGGGGCGGATTTTTTTGCAGGCCGCTCGCGGCGTGCCGGTGGGGCGCGAAAGTTTCGGGAACGTTCGCCATGCGCGGATTGATTGCGCGTAATAGCCATTGCGGCGGGGCGGGAAGCGATGATAGTTTGAAGCCATCGAAAGGGCTCGCCAGAGGGTTGATGGATACCGCTAAAGAACGCCGCGCCGCACGCCGTTTTTCGATGATGCTGCCTTTGAAGGTGCGGTTTTCCGAGGAAGACGATGTGCTGGAACGACAGGGCGAAACGCGCGACGTGAGTTTTCGCGGGCTTTATTTTATGATTGAAGCGCGCGTGGAAGCGGGAACTCCGATCGAGTTTGTTCTGACCTTACCTCAGCAAATCACGCTTGCGGGCGACGTGCACATACGTTGTTACGCGCGGGTGCTACGTGTTGAGCCGCATGACGGGCGCCGCGGAGTGGCAGCGCGCATCGACCGCTACGAATTTCTTCCCGCCTCCGCCTGACGCTAACTCCAAAAAAGAGAGTAGAATCGTTTTTTGCCCGGCGTAACGGGGAGGGCACATGTATCACTACGATCCGAAAGTGGCGCTGGATGAATTGCGCGATGATGCGGTGTTGCCGCATCCGGTGCATCTGCGCGACATGATTCTGCGGACGAAGTTAGATGCGACGAATGCGCTGGATTTGAACCGCGAGTTTCAGGATTATTTGGCGCAATTTGGCGAGGCGCAGAAATTGGCGGGGGAGATTCTGCGGCGGCTGGCGCTGGGGGCGCGGAAGGTTTCAGCATCGTGAAGGATTCGCGGTGAGCGCAGCAGTTTTGTAGCGTGGGCGAAAACTCGGCGGCGGCGTTCGGAACTGGAGCAGCGGGCCGGCATGCCGTGCCCCTACGATTGCGTGGCGGGGCCGGAGCTTCGCAGCTTGAAACGGCGCACAAGAAAGATGGGAGCGCAGAATTTCGGATGGCACGACACACTTTACTGATTGATGCGGACGATACGCTGTGGGAAAACAACATCTTCTTTGAGAAGACCATCGAGCATTTTGTAACGCAGCTGGAGCATCTGGGTTACACGCGCGAATATATTCGGCACATCCTGAACGAAACCGAGAAGCGCAACATACGGCAGCACGGATATGGAGTGCGCAGTTTTCGCCGCTCGCTGGAAGAGACGTACATGAAGCTGGCGGGGAATGCGGCGCGGCGCGAGCTGATGCAGGAAATCGCGCGGCTGGCGATCGAGCTGGAGGCTACGCCGCCGCACATTATGGATGGAGTTCCAGAGACTCTGGCTTATCTGGCGAAGCATCACCGGCTGATTTTGCTGACCAAGGGCGAGCCGGCGGAGCAGGCCGCGAAAGTGGAGCGTTCCGGATTGCAGCCCTATTTCGACGCGATTGAAATTGTGCTGGAGAAAGACGCGGGCGTTTACGAGCGCATGGTGGAGCAATTCAAGATTGTGAAAACGCATGGGTGGATGGTGGGGAACAGCCCGCGCAGCGACATCAATCCGGCCTTGCAGACGGGTTTGAATGCGGTTTTTATTCCGCATACGGATACGTGGCATTTGGAGCACGCGGAGCTGGAGAGTGGTACGGGGAAATTGCTGATCCTGACGAGCTTTCGGGATTTGCGCGAACATTTTTGATCTTGCGACGAAACGAAACAGCCACGCATCTCATTCCTCTGCAGTGGTAGTAGCGGAAAGTGCGGCTTCACGGCGGGGCTGGAGCCCCGCCCTTCCAGATCATTCGTTGCCGCGATAAGGACCGGTGTATTGCGCAACGCCGGGGAGGAAATCATGCCGACAGGTTCAGAGGAAAATGTGATTGCGGCAACGAGCCGCGTGGCGGTGATGGGCGCGGGCGCGGTGGGATCTTATTTTGGCGGGATGCTGGCGCGGGCGGGAGTGCCGGTGACGATGATTGCGAGGCCCGCTTACGTCGAAGCGGTGCGGCGCGGCAAACTTTTTCTGGACACGGTTTCGTTTCAAGAGCGGGTGGCGGTGGAGGCTTCGAGCGCGCCGTCGGCGGTGCGCGATGCGAGCGTGGTGCTTTTCTGCGTGAAGGGACAGGACAACGAAGAAACGGCGCGGGCGATAGCACCGCATCTTTCCGCGGATGCTGTCGTGGTGAGCTTGCAGAATGGCGTCGATAATGTGGAGCGGATTCGCGCGGCGTCGGGGATTGATGCGCTGCCTGCGGTGGTCTACATCGCGGCGGCGATGCCCGAGCCGGGACACGTGAAGCATACCGGACTCGGAGAGTTGATCGTGGGCGAATTCGCCGCGCGGCGCGGCGGCGCGGAATTGCATCCGCCGCGCGCGGAGCAAATCGCCGCGTTATTTGCGACTGCGAATGTGCCCTGCCGGATTTCGGGCGACATTCGGGCGGACATGTGGGCGAAGTTCATCACGAATTGCGGCGCGAACGCAGTGTCTGCGATTGCGCAAGCTAGTTACGGGGAAATTGCGCGCTACGACGACTCGCGCGAGCTGATGAGTCGGGTGGTGGAGGAGACCATTGCGGTGGGGCGAGCGGCCGGCGTGCGCATGCCGGGAGCCGATTTCACGGAAAAGTGGCTGCACGATCTGGCGAAGTTTGGGGATGCTTTTTCGTCGACGGCGCAAGATTTGGCGCGCGGGAAGCGGACGGAGATTGAGTCGTTGAACGGGTATATTGTGCGGCGCGGGGCGGAGTTGGGAGTGGCGACGCCTAGCAATTTTGCTTTGTATGCCTTGGTGAAGGTGATCGAGGATAGAGCGGCGCAACAGGAGCAAGCGCGGCCGGCTGCCCGCGGGGCGCAATAAATCCCGCGTTACTCGGGCCGGCGGAACTTGAAGGGGATGTGGACTACGGCTTCTAGTTCTACTGGTTGGCCTTCGCGGGTGGCGGGGCGGAAGACCCAGCGAGCCAGGGCTTCCATGGAATTCTTGTCTAGCTGCGGATCGATTCCGTGGACTAGCTGGATGCTATCTACCGAGCCATCTTTGCGAATTATGGCGTAGAGGACTACTTCGCCGTCCACGTGTTCTTTGATCTGGGTCTGCGGATATTTCGGATCTACTTTGCTCACCAGCGCCGGACCGGAGAGCTTGCCTGTGGGCTTGCTGTACGGCGGGTTTCCTTCATCTAGCTGCGCGAAATTCATTACCCAATTGCCGGTGACGCTGGTGAGATTAGGCATGTCAATGTGCAGCGTGTAAATTTCCTTGCCGGAGAGAATTACTTCGGGCGGGAGCTTCGGATCAATCGCGCCGATGACGGCCGGGCCGCGATGAGTGGACGGCGGTGCGTCGAGCGCGGGCATCGGCTTCAAATTTAATTTGGTTGTGGCGTGGGGAGCAAGTCCACCGTTGCCGGGGTGCGCGTTGCCGCCGCTGATACTTACTCCTGCGGGACTCAAGCCGGAACCGGAGTTTGCATTGGTGCCGCGGCCGCCGCTAGTGGCAGAGCCGCCGCCCGCGCCACCGTTTCCTGCCGAGCCATTTTCAGCGCCGCCGGGCGCGCCTGGTTGTTTTCCTTCTGGGGAAATCGCGATGCGGGCGGCGAGATTTCCTTGCGGTACGCTGACTTCAGGAGCGGGAGGAGCGGGGGCGGCGGAAAGGGCGATCACGCGATGCAGGCTGTCGTCGCCTGCTGAATTTGCTGCGCCGATTTCGGGTGCTGCGCCGGTTTCGGCTTGCGCGGCGCGCCTCGTGGCGACTGCTTTCGACATCGGTTCGAGCGGCATGCGCGGTTGCTGATTGATGGTGGGCGAAGCAGCGATATCGAGCGGGCCGGGAGTTTTTTCCCGGTTTACCAATTCTGGCGCGGCTAGATCATTTACGGCGTGATGCTGCACTTGCGGCGCTGCGGCTGTGGCTGCGACTCGTAGCTGAGGTTTCGCGGGCATTTTGGGAGCGGCCCATTCGACGATATTGGGCAGCGGGACTTCGATTTTCGGTGGAGTTGGAGGCGCGTCTGGCTGAATCAGGGTTTGTCGCGGGTGCGTGACTACGGCCGGCTCCGAGAGGATGGTTTGCCGCGGATGAAACGCGTCCGCGCCTTTTTGCGGCAGCGGTTTTGCGGGATCGCCTTTCGGGCTGGGTTTTCGATCGCGCCCGGGCAGCGAGACGGGCGGCAAGTCTTCGGAGGGATTCGTCCAGGTGAGTTCGATGCGGACTGGCGCGAGATTTGGCGGATCGCTCGCGAGAAAATGCCAGATCGGGAGCAGCAGCGATCCGACGATGGCCGCGTGCCAGAGCGCGGACGCGGCGAATGCGCGGCCGGGAATTTTTCCTTCGATCCATTCGACGCGCAGGTCGGAATCCGACGGCAGCTCCGAATTTTCCGGAGCGCGAGGGCCGCGCAGGAAATCGTACACGCTGGAGCGGAAATCGCGCCAGGGTGAGCCCCAGTCCACGCCGAGATCGAGACGCGGCAGTTGCGAGTGCGAGGGCACTCCGACCTCGGGCGCGAGAGCTACTTCGGGCGCGTCAGGTGGCTCGATTGGAGCGCTCGGTGCCGGAGGCTCCGGATATCGTTGCATCACAGGTTGCATCAGCCGGGCCATTATACAGGAAGAGGCCCGCACGGGTTGGATCGAGGTGCGCTAGGCGGCGGCTGCCAGGGTGTAGAAAGAAAGAATGGCGTCGCCTTGTTCGATCTGGCGGGTGCATTCCAGGCGCGTTAGGAATTCGCGCAATTCGGTTTTCCAGTAATGTTCGACGATGACGATGCCGCGGGGGGCGATGACGTGCGAGGTGTCGAGGAATTCTAGCGTTTCGAGGTATTCGGTGGTTTTTTCGTAGGGGGGATCGAGGAAGACGAAATCGGCGAGCAGGTGGCGGGTTGCCATTCTTTCCAGGCCGCGCAGGGCGGGAGCTTCGATCAGTTCGGCGCCTTGGCGGATTTCGAGAGTGTTGAGGTTGTCGCGGATCAGGCGCGCGGCTTTGGGGTTCGATTCGACGAAGATTGTTTCGCGCGCGCCGCGGCTGATGGCTTCGATGCCTACGGCGCCGGTGCCGGCGAACAGGTCCACGAAGAGGGAGTCTTCGAGTGCTGGGCCGAGGACGTTGAACAGGGTTTCACGCAGGCGATCGCTGGTGGGCCGGAGGCGTTGTGCCCCGGGGCCTTTCAGCGGGCGGCTGCGATATTTTCCGGCGATTACACGCATGGGTTATTTCGATTCTAACGTGTGCGACAAATCGCGATCTTAGCGTGCGTACGAAAAACAGATCCCTCTCTGCGTCCCGCGCCCGCCGGACTGCGGCGGGCAAGAAAAAGCGCGGGACTCCGTTCGGGATGACAATCGCTGCGATTTGGCAGCAAACCAGGAAGCCGTGGCCTGACGTAAGACAATAGTTATCTCAAAGATTCCCTAGCCTACGGAAGCCAAATGATAGCGCTGGCGCCAGCTGGGGCTTACGGATTCCAGGCGCGCGATGATCTCTGCGGCGCGCTGGGGATTTTCGGCGAGCGCGAAGGCTTCGCGGCGCGCCAGCTCCAGGATTTCGTGATCGCGCAGCGGTTGCGCTACGGAAAAGGCGGCGTCGCCGTGCTGGCGGGTGCCGAAAAATTCGCCGGGGCCGCGCTGCTTCAGGTCCTGCTCGGCGATTTCGAAACCGTTGCAGGTGGCGACCATGGTTTCGATGCGGGCGCGGGCTTCGCCGCTAATATTTTTGCGCGCGACGAGGATGCAGCGCGATTTTTCGCTGCCGCGTCCGATGCGGCCGCGCAGCTGATGGAGCTGCGCGAGGCCGAAGCGGTCGGCGTGCTCGATGACCATTAAGGTGGCGTTGGGGACGTCCACGCCGACTTCGATTACCGTGGTGGCGACCAGGATCTGGATTTCATTGCGGCGAAATTGATCCATCACGGAATCTTTTTCGTCGTTTTTCAGGCGGCCGTGCAGCAGGCCGATGCGCAATTGCGGGAAGACGTGTTTCGCGAGGCGTTCGTATTCGGCGGTGGCGGCTTTCAGTTCCTGTTTCGATTCTTCGATTACGGGATAGACGACGTAGGCTTGGCGTCCGGCGGAGATTTCGCGGCGGACAGCCTCCCAGACAGCTAGAAGCTGGCTTTCCTCTTTCCATAGCGTTTCGATGGGCGTGCGGCCGGGGGGCATTTCGTCAATCACGGAAATTTCCAGATCGCCGTACAGAGTGAGCGCGAGCGTGCGCGGGATGGGCGTGGCGGTCATTACCAGGACGTGCGGGGAGACGCCTTTGTCTATCAGGCGTTTGCGCTGGAGGACGCCGAAGCGGTGTTGTTCGTCCACGATGACGAGGCCGAGCTTTTTGAAGGCCACGGGATCTTCGATTAGCGCGTGGGTGCCGACCACGATTTGGGCTGCACCACTTTCGACGCGCGCGAGGGCTTCATCCTTCCTAGAGCGTTTGCGGCCGCTCGCGATCAATTCGACTCCGTAGCCGGCAGCCTGGAAGATGCGGCGCGCGGAAAGATAATGTTGCGCGGCGAGAATTTCCGTGGGGGCCATCAGGGCGACTTGATAGCCGTTCTCGATGACGATCGTGGCGGCTTCGAATGCCACGATCGTTTTGCCGCTGCCGACGTCGCCTTCGAGCAGGCGATTCATGGGGAAAGGCTTTTCCAGATCGGCGGCAATCTCTGCGAGCACGCGTTTCTGCGCGGTGGTGGGCTTGAAAGGCAGAATTCGTTTCACGGCGGCGCGAACTTTTTCCTCGCGTACGCGCATGGCAATGCCGCGGCGGGAGTGGTCGCCCAGGCGGCGCAGGGCCAGGGCGAGTTGATAGTAGAAAAATTCCTCGAAGATCAGGCGAATTTGCGCGGGGCTGCGGTAGTTGTTAAGCAACTCGATGCTTTGGTCCTGCGGAGGGAAGTGCGCGTAGAGCAGGGCTTCGCGGCGCGCGGGGAAGCGATAGCGTTCGAGAATTTGCGGCGGGAGCGGTTCGGGAATATTGCCGTCGAAATTGGCGAGCACGCGGTAGATGATGCGGCGCAACATGCGAGAGCTGATGGCGCCGATGGCTTCGTAGATGGGGACGATGCGGCCGACTTCGGTGGAATCGGCGGCGCCGCCTTCGCTGGCGCCTATGAATTCCATTTGGGGGTTGACCATTTCCAGGCGGCCGGGGCGGTAACGGTCTTCGTCCACTTTTCCGTGCAGGACTAGTTTTTGGCCGTCCTTCAATTTTCCTTCAAGATAGCCGCCGTGGAAGAAACGGACGTAGACCGTGCCGGATGCATCGCGGACCGCGACGTGGAAAATTGAGCGGCGGCTGCGTTGGAAGCGGACGGTGGTGCCTCCGCCGCCCGTGACTTCGGCGAAAATTGTTTGCACCTGGCCGGGGATTATTTCGGCGATGGGGGTGAAGCGGAGGCGGTCTTCGTAGCGGAAAGGGAGGCAGCTCAGCAGATCACCGACGGTGATGATGCCGCGAGCTTCGAGAGTGGCGGCGCGTTGCGGGCCTACGCCGTCGAGGTATTGGACCGAGTTGGTGAGGGAGATGGGCATCGGGACGTGTGTGCTTGTCTTGCACCGGCGGTTGCATCACTTTTATACCATCGGTCGCGTGTCGCACGGGAAGGCGCAGCGTTTACTACACAAAGCAAAGAGGGAAAAACATTGAACTCACGGAGTGAGTTGGAACGTATTAGGAGTTGGGGACCTCAGAGCAACTTTGTTCGCGACTGTGAGCCAAGCGAAGTGGCTAGCCTCGTGCAGGCTGTGGAAATGTTGAGATTTGAGTTGGCGGAAACGCTGCGACAGCGCGCGTTCGCGGTGTGTAAACCGCTCCCTTGCAACGTTTTAGATGGGGAGCGCATCTGAGCGAGAAGGTGTACCTTGGGGCAGCTGTCCGATAGTGGGAAAACGACGTCCGGCGATGCTCACCAACGGGCACAGCCGCCGTCTATCTTCACGGTACCGGCAGGCAGGGCTGATACCGGAACTGGCGGGATCCACGCTCCCGGTTCGTGTGGCGCGGACCAGGACGTAACCAGGCAGGCGATAAACACCATGGGGATGAGCGTCGCGCTCGACATCGAGGCGCGCCAGGCAGCGGCGGCGAAGGTTGCGGAAGAGCAAGCGCTGGTCCGCAAAGCGCAGGCTGGAGACCGCCTGGCGTTTGAGGCATTGGTACGTCGCTTCGACCGCGAGGTTTTGCGGCTGGCGCTGAATTTGGTGCATCGTCCGGAAGATGCGCGCGACATTTATCAAGAGAGTTTTCTGCGCGTTTACAAGAACCTGCACCGCTTCCGGTTCGAGTGCAGTTTTTATACCTGGCTCTACCGCATTGTGACGAATGTGGCGCTGGATCATTTGCGCCGCCGCACCAGCCGCCGCGAAGACCAGGCGCCGGTGCCGGAAGATGCCGAGGGCGGCACCAGAGATTTTTTCGATCGCCAGCCGGAACAGAGAGCGGGCGCGAATCCGGAAAGGAATTTGTTGGGGCAGGAACTTGGAGAGCAGATCGCCAGCGCGTTGAATAGGCTTTCACCGCGCGAGCGCATGGTCTTCGAGATGAAACATTATCAAGGGTTGAAATTGCGTGCTATCGGGGACATGCTCGGCACGTCTGAAGAGACAGTAAAGAATTCGCTGTTCCGGGCGACGCGAAAATTACGCGCGAGCCTGGAAAGCATGCGTTAGACGCAATCTGCGCAGCGAGGTCGGAAAGAATGCGGGAAGCAGGAATGGATGAGAAGAAGAGCCCGGCGTGCGAGGAATTTGAGCCGCGGCTGATGCTCTTTGCGGCCGGGGAACTGGATGCTTCGCAAGTTGTGGATTTGAACGATCATCTGCAGCATTGCACCGGATGCAGTCTGGCTTTGACGCAGCAGCAGGAAGTTCTGGCGCTGCTGACTGCGCGACACGCCGAGCCGGATGCGGCGTTGCTCGCGAGTTGCCGGGCAGGTTTGGAAGACAGTTTGGATCAGCAGGAAGAGCGGAGTTGGCTGCGCCGCACGATTGGCGCGCTGCTCCCTGCGAGCTGGATTTCACCGCAGCCTGCCTGGAGCGCGGCGTTGCTGGTGCTGATCGGATTTTCAGTGGGAATGCTGGGGCCGCGTCTGTTGCGCAATGCTGGCGGCAAAGGCGGCACGGATTCTTCGGTTGCTTCGAATCATGCGACCGGAGTGGTTCCGGGCGGTGTGACCGCAGACCCGGCTTTTGCAAGTTCTCCCACCGCAGGACTTAGTTCTCTCGATATGCGCACCGCAAGCGTCGCAGGCATCAATGTATTTCCCGCCGAGGATAATCAGCCGCCGCAAGTGCAACTGCAATTGAATGCGCGACAGCCCTACACCGTACGCGGCACGGTAAATGACGACGATGTCAAACAGATGCTGATGTACATCCTGCACAATAATCAGCGCTTCGATCCGGATGTGCGGCTGGACGCTGTGGATTTGCTGCGCATGCGCAACAACGATCCGGATGTGCGCTCGGCGTTGTGCCAAGCCGTGCACACAGATCACAACGCTGCAGTGCGGTTGAAAGCGCTGGAAGCTTTGAATGGCGCTGAGCCACAGGACATCATTCGACAAACTCTTCTCGATGCGTTGGTGGACGATCAGAACCCCGGAGTCCGCGTGGAAGCAATCAACGCGTTGCGCGACATGGCCGCCAAAGGCCAAGTAGACGCGGACGATCATCTGCTCGCGGTACTGCGTGAACGGATGACCAAAGACCCCAGCACTTACATCCGGTTGCAGAGCGCGGAAGTAATACGCGATCTGGGCCCGCGGCAAAAATTCTAAACATGATCAGAGCGTCGTACATTCCGCGAGTGCGGCAGAAAATCGCGGCACGGATTGGTGTGCCCGGCGGGATTTTCGCGGCAGGGATCGGTTACGCTTTTTTGGCGATCACTTTGGCGATTCCGGCTTCGGCTGCAGCGGATGGGACGGATAAGGCGAAAACGGAACGGCAGAATCACGCCGGGCCGCGGGTTAGCACCGAGCTGACGGGAGCCATCGCGGTGCGCGATGGACAGCGGCTGCACCTCGTGACGGATTTGGGCAACATCGTCATCAAGACGCAGAATTCGGGAAAGATCGATTACAAAGTTCACCTCGAAGCGGACGCCACGCAAAAAGACGCGAAGCAACTCCTGAAAAATTTTATTGCCACGGCCAATACCACGGCCGAGGGTGTGTATTTTCGCGGGCAATGCCTGGGCCGGCATGCCAGCGGGCGCTTGTGGGTAACGGTGGAAGTAAATGTTCCGAGGAATATTAATCTGGATGTGTTGACCGGCGGCGGAAACATCGAGACTGAGGAAATCATCGGCTCGGCGACGCTCGCGACTTCCGGAGGAAACATCGTGATGGGGAATGTTGGTGGCGCGGCGCATCTTTCCACCGAAGGCGGGCATATCACGGTGAAGAACGTGGCGGGTGCACTGGCGGCGAGCACCGGAGGCGGGCACATCACCACCGGCACGATCGCGGGCAACGCCATCCTGCATACAGACGGCGGGCACATCCGCGTGGCTTCGGTGGAAGGCGTGGCGCATGTTTCGACGGGCGGCGGAAATGTTTCCGTGGAACATTCGGGTAGCCAGCTGGTGGCGGAAACGAACGGCGGACAAATCGACGTAGGTGAGACCGCGGGACTGGTGCAGGCCAAAACCGGCGGCGGCGGAATTCGCGTGGTGCGCGTTTCCGGGCCGACGAATTTGCAGACCAGCGGCGGCAGCATTTATCTGACGGAAGTGGATAGTCCGGTGAAAGCGTCCACCGGTGCGGGAGCGATTACAGCGTGGTTCGTGACGGCAGGCAAAATGCCGGGGCAATGCGAACTGCAATCGGGCGAAGGCGACATCGTAGTGTACATCCCGCGGCAACTGCCGGTGACGATTGACGCACAGGTGCAGTCCGGGGAAGAGCACCACGTGATTTTCGATCCGGCGTTCCCGGCGAAGATCAGCCATGAATCCGTGGCGAACGGAGATGAGTGGATTCGCACCGAGGGGGCGCTGAACGGCGGCGGCGAAGTAATCCGGCTGCGCACGGTGGCTGGCAATATTCATGTGATGGTGAGCGACGCGAATAGACAAGTTCAGTTGTATCGGCAGCAGATGGAGCAACTGCAGCAGCAACTGCAATTGCAATTGCGCATGCTGCAGCAGCAGTCGCAGCAGATGATCGAGAACTCGCCGTAGGCGGCGCGATGCGGCGCGGCGCTTCGCTTCGTTGAGAGAGGCGATGGCCTGCGGGCGACGACCAGGAATCCGGCCGACTAGAAGCGGCCGAATGTTCCAGTGAACGAGGGTGTTTCACTCGAAGGGGGCGTACCGTGCAAACGCAGAAAGAAGGTAAAACTTCCGGCAGCAAATCCTGGGACGGCCGATGGCGCATTGCGGGAACCACATTTCGCGGGTTGTTGTTGCTGGCGGGGATTGCCGGGCTGACGTTTCCCACGCGCGCGGCGGATGAGAACTTCCATAAAATCTATCCTCTGGCCGCGGGCGGGAGCTTCGCGCTGGAGAACGTGAACGGATCGGTGCAGGTGGAGGGTTGGAGCCGCGACGAAGTGGAAGTGAGCGCGGTGAAGACCGCAGCGCACAACGATTCGCGCGACCTGGCGCAAGTGAAGATCGAAGTAGACGACAGCCATCCGGGACAAGTGGCGGTGCACACCCGCTACCCGCAGGGCGAGGGCGCGGAAGTTGCGGTGGAATATCACGTGCACGTGCCGTATCGGGTGTTGCTGGGTAGCATTGAGACGGTGAACGGCAGCGTGACGGTGCGCGGAGTCGAAGGTGGCGGGGAACTGCGATCCGTGAACGGAAACGTGGAAGTGTTCGACAGCTCCGGACGATTCAGCGAGAAGACCACGAATGGGAATTTGCGGCTGGAATTGCGCTACTTGATGTCCGGCGGCCCCATGAATCTGGAAACGGTGAACGGCTCGGTGGTGCTCGGACTTCCCGAAGGCGCTCGAGCCGATTTGAAAGCGCTGGCGATGAACGGCGATATCTATTCGGAGTTGCCGGTTACTGCCGCAGCCAGTGCGCCGGCGGCGCGCGCGTTCCGCGCGAAGCTGGGTACCGGCGGCGGCCAAATTTCGGTTCGTACGATCAACGGCGGCATACGCCTGGTGGTGCAACGGCCGGGCGTCTGAGGGGGCGTAATTCACTCATCGAGAGGACGAATGGCATGAAGCACTTTCAATGCTCGAACCTTGTCGGCTGGAGTTTGCTGCTGGTGACGATGGGAATGATGCCGGGAGCTTTGCCGGGTCAGACGACGGAACGCAACGCACAGCAATCCACAAACAATCCCGCATCGGTCGCACCTTCTGCTTCGACTCCCACGCTTAGAACACCGGCTGCGCCCGAAGAGGGGTGCTTGCACGGCAACGTTTCCCTGGAAGTTCCCTTGGAACAAATCGACGAGGCGGTACGTAGTATAGATAGCACGATGGACCGGGCGGAAATCGAGCGTGCGCTGCAGCAAGGACTGCGCGACAACCTCGTCGGTCGGAACGAACAAGTGCGCCAGGAGGTGCAGATGAGTTCCCCGGAGATGCATAGGCTGCAAAGTCTCTCGGCCCAGCTGCGCCTCAACCAAGGACAATTCGACGCAAGCGCGAGCGAACTGGCGACGCAGGCGGCGGAACTGGCGGACCTGGCGCAGGAAAATAGCGTGGAAGTGCAGGGGCCGGGCGTCTTTGTTCGTACCGATGAAGATGGGAGCGGCTGGCTGGGCGTCGAGATCGGCGAAGTGAGCGCGGAAAAAGCGAAGGACCTGAAACTGACGGCGCAGCGCGGCGTGGTGGTGATGGATGTGGAGCCGGACGGGCCAGCGGCGAAGGCCGGGCTGAAGGAAAATGATGTGATCGCGCAGTACGACGGGCAGGTGGTGGAAGGCACGGTGCAATTTCGCCGATTGGTGCGTGAGACGCCGACGGGCCGGACCGTGGCGCTGCTGATTTCACGGAATGGCGCGACGCAGAATGTTTCGGTGGAGTTGGGCGAGCGCAGCGCGTTTTTCGAGAAGCGGATGAAGGGCAAGATGCGCGATTTCGATAATGCGTTGTCGTTCTCAATGCCCAGCCAGGATTTCATGCTGGCGATGCCGCCGCTGGATGCGCGCATGCCGTCGCTCGGGATCAATGCGGAGGATCTGTCTGGCCAGTTGGGAAGTTATTTTGGTGCGCCGGATGGGACGGGGATTTTGATTCGCGAGGTGCGTGCCGGAACGGCGGCGGACAAGGCGGGATTGAAGGCTGGGGACGTGATCGTGAAAGTGGACGGCAGGCCGATTCGCACTTTGTCTGATCTGCGGGCGGAATTGCGCGGCAAGAGCGACCAGAAGACGGTGGCTCTGGGAATTATCCGCATGTCAGCGGAGATGAGCGTGACGGTGGGAATTGAAAGGCCGCAGCCAAGTGAATCGAGCCACGTGGTGCGGCGGGCGGAGATTTAGAAGTTAAGTCAGGAACGTTGCGCGCAATCGAAAAGCGGGGCTTGAGGGGATCACGCCCCTTTTCCGTGGCAGGTCAGATTTGGGTTCGCCGCCTTATCGGGAGGTACTCCCGCCAGCGCTCTCTTACCGAAATCGTACTACCTACGCGTCTGCCTGAAACAAGCTGCGGCCATCAGCACGCATAATCCGGCGAAAGCGTAGTAGAACACCACTGGGGATCCCGATGGCGAAATCTGTCCCACGTAGACGAATATCGCGGCAAAAAGTGCGCCGAAGAAGCTTAAGATCCACAGGGCGCCACGATTGGCCTTTGTGCCGGTGGATCCGTCAGGGTAGCTGATTACGTCGGACTGGGGGTCATAGATTGCGAGGCCGTGTTTGCGCGCCAAATTTTGAACGGTCTTGTGTACATCGGTTGCTTTGGGCCAGACGCAGGACATGATCACGTGACCGGGTGAATGATCCAGTTTGCAACTCCAAGGGCTGCAGTCGAGATCGTTGATTTTTGCCTCGGGGACTTTGTCGATTTCCGGATGTTTGGCGGTCAGCTCCGCATAAAACCGATCCACTGCGGGATTCGCTACGACGCCACGGGTGTCGCTGTCACAGAGGCGTTCGTACAATTTTCCCGCCTCTTCGTTACTGATTCGCTCGTCTGGATACCAGACGCCAAGATCAAAACTCATTGGTTCCCTTGCGCCGACGGTGTGAAGTGACTTGCGGCGAAAAAGGTACAGGTTGAAACCACACAAATATACGTCGGGAAAGCAAAGGGTGATCAACGCGCAAAGGCGTGGATTATTCGCGGATGATTTCGGCGTTGGCGGCGGGGGCTACAAGGCGGACGAGTTTGGGGCCGTCGAGGAAAAGATCGATTTCATTATCTTCGGTTCTTACGCGGAGCTCTTGGACTTTCTGGCCGCTCACGACCTGCTCGCCCATCGAATCCACGGTGACGGTGCCGGGGGTCATTTCCTGCGGAACTAGCACGGAGAAACTTTGCTCGCCTTTTTTGTCCCAGTCGTAGAGGCGGGCTAGAAATGTGTACTGGTAGTAGAGATTGTCATCGAGCACGACTACCAGAGGAGCTGCGAAAGTGAATTGCTGCGTGAAGGGCTTGGCGCCTTCGAGGTGGAGTTCGACGGTGGCGGTGACGCCGGTGAAGCCGATCGTGGCGGAGGCTTTCTTCGCGCCCGCCGTGGACCATTCGTAACGCACGGGCACGCCGTCCGCGTGCACGACGAGAGAGCCGGAGACGTGCGTGTTTCCCTGGGGTGATTGAAGCTCCGTGCTGCCGTGTGCGGACCAATCGCTGCCATTGGGCGCGATGGTGAATTCTTCTTTGCCGATTTGCTGGCCGCTGACGAGGATCTTGAACGCGCCCTTATCGGCAGCGAGTGGGGCGATTAGCGCGTGTGTTTTCGGCGGCGGCATGCTGGCTTCGGACGCGGAGTGGAATGCGAGCAGCGACGCGCCGATGATTCCTAGCGCGATGGCCAGCGAGATGGCGGGCGCGAGGCGCAAGCTTAAGCCACGCGGGAATGAGTTCATCCGGCTGCGTGCGGAATTGTCGATCATGCGGTCACCTTCGGGAAAATTCCCAGCGCCACGATTTGTTCGACGACGCGCAGGGGCTCGATATTCGACTCCACACGGTAATCCGCAATCTCGTAAGAAGGCAAGCGTTCCTGGTAGAGATTGCGAAAACTTGCTTCGTCGCGGAAGAGCGGGCGGTCTTGAATATGGGCGATGCGCTTGAGCAATTCATCCACGGGGCATTGCAGCCACACCAACACGGCGCCGGTCTGGCGCAGTAGCGCAAGATTCTGCGGCTGCGCCGTAGTGCCTCCGCCGAGGGAGACGACACGAGGTTTCTGCTGCTCGGAGGCTTCGCCGAGGATGCGCTGGAGCTGTTCGTGCTCGATCTTGCGGAATTCCGGTTCGCCGCGCTTGGCAAATATTTCGGGGATGGTCTGTTCGGCGACTTCGACGATGCGTTTATCGAGGTCCACGTGCTGCCAGCCGATCTGGCGGCCGAGCAGGCGGGCGACGGTGGACTTGCCGCTGCCCATGAAGCCGATCAGGCAGACGAGCGAGCGCGTGCGAGGCTCAGTGGTCATCGGTGTATTTTGTGTGGCAAACGGGACGATCAGTCACGTTTTAGAATGTTGATTGTACCATCGAAGGAGGTCATCTCAATCTTGGCGCGGCCTTCGTTAAAGGTACCGAAGAGCGCGTTTCCCCAGCGCGGCATGAAATGGCGCTGGTGCGGGGAGGGCGTCAACTTCGCTTCGTTATTTACTTTTCCTTTGAGCGAAGTGGCGCTGAGATCGAAGGAATCTCCGGGTGAGAAGCGGACTTCGATCACGCCGCTGTAATTTTTCAGGGAATACGTGCCGTTGGGCAGAAACTCGCCGTTGAAGAGTATGTTGCCGGAAGAGGTTTGCGCCCAAACGTGATAGCTACGCAGATCAAGCAAGCGGAAATTGCCGCTGATAGAGGAAGCTTCTATGCGGCCGGCGCAGCGAATGCACGTGAACGAGCCGCCGACGGTCTTGACGCTGAGGTAGCCCGCGGCGTCTTCCAGGTCCACGCCGGCTGCGACCGTCTCGACGTTCATATCGCCCAGTACGTTCGCGACGCTGACGTTCCCAGCGTCATTGTGAATTTGCAGTTCGGCGTCTTCCGGCACATTGATCTGAAAATCGGCGCGCATGTCGTCCGGCGCGACGGAGTCGGAAAGTTCGCGCGTCGAAACGTCCACGCGATTGCCCATTTGTTCGGCGTCCACTTCGATGCGATCGCTGGCCGGAGTGGAAATGATCATTACTTCCGCTTTTGTCCAGGCTTTCACGGTGATGAGGCCGTTGGGATTGTGGATGGTGATGACCGGATGAGCGGCGACTTTGAAATGCTGTTCCTGGCGGCGCGGTGCGGCGGAGACGACGCTGCAGAGCAGCAGGCTGGGAACGAGGAGTCCTGCGGTCTTCCAATTCGTTTTGGGAAGCCACTGCGCCGGAACAAAGTGATAGGAGCTCATTGGACGTTTTCTCCGCGTTCAGTCAATTGCGTCAGCAAGTCCGCCTTTTGCTGATACGCCTCGAAGAGATAATCACGCGCCACTTCGTTCTGGGGATCTTCGCTGACACTTTTTTCACACAAAGCGATGTAGTTGTCAACGATGGCCAGGTTCTGATGCAAAGAAGCGGCCACCACGGGATTGGAACGGGTGACGTAGGAGTTCGAATTTTGCTCGGCGAAATTGAGCTGGGCGCTGAGCGGCGACGTGGAAATCTGCGTGCCTTTGAGCCAGCGCGCTTCGTTTACGCGCTTGTTGACGGGACCGCTGAGCGCGAAAGCCACGGCGACGAGCGCGGCCAGATAGGCGCCTGCCAGCACGGGACGTGGCAGCCGCGGGAACAGACCGGCGAACCATCCGGTGCGGGGTGCTGCGGCTTGCGCGCGGTCTTCGCTTGCCGGGATTGTTTCCTGGATCAGGCCTTCTTGCTCGAGTTGCGCGCGCAGCGAAATCCAGACACGCTCGGGTGCGTCCTGCTCTGAGACGCTCCAGCTGCGAGCTTCGCTGTGAATCATTTCCAAATCATTGATGATGCTCGAGCAGTGCGAACAAGTGCGCACGTGCGCGTGCGCGTGCGCGTCGGGCGGGCGCTCACCCTCCATCCAGGGTTCCAGATAATTCAGAAATTCCCTGCATGTGATCGTGGCCATGGTTCAGTCCTTGCCGCCGGTTTCTGCGCTGGCGGCCTTGCGGTCTTCGCGGGCCTGGGCACGCAGCGCTTCGTGAAGCAGTTCACGGAGGCGCATGCGAGCCTTGTGCAATTGAGATTTCGAGTTGCCAATCGAGCAAGCCATGATTTCCGCAATCTCGTTGTGTTCGTAGCCTTGCACATCGTGCAGTACGAACACCGACTTGTAACCGGGCGGCAGCTGCTCCACCGCGCGCTGCAGGTTAACCCGGTCAATCGAACCACTGAGCCGCAAATCCTGGGCGCCGAAATCGCGCCGTGGTCCACCGGAATCTTCGTCCGGCTCGGTCAGCTCTTCCAGCGAGCTTTCGTTGCCGGATTTCTTCCGCAGCTTCATGAGCACGACATTGACGGCAAGGCGATGCAGCCAGGTCGAAAACGCCGACTCGCCGCGGAAGGTCGCGATCTTCCGGAAGAGCTGGAGGAACGCTTCCTGGGTCAGGTCTTCTGCTTCCGCTGTATTGCCCACCATGCGCAAGCAGAGAGAGTAGACCCTCCGGTTATGCAGGCGGTAGAGGCGTTCAAAGGCAGCCGCGTCACCCTGTTGGGCGAGGCGAATGGCCTCGGCCTCCGGCAATTCCCCGGTATCGATTCGTCTCGTTCGGGCCACGCTACCCGTCGGGGCGCATCCCTAGTTGCGATGCGTCACCCGCTCCCTGAGTTGTACTTGTAGTCCTATACACGCTACGAATTCGACACCTTTGTGGGTGACGGGTTTCGTCGCGCTGGGCGAAAGGCGAAAAGACTTGGGCGGCCGTTTCGCACGAATACTCGATTATTTTGGCCGGAATCAATTTGAACGTCCAGGCATACGTCGAGCCTCGAAGCCCGAACTGGTCGCGGTTTGCGATGAGCGTTCCATCCGGAACCACTTCGGGAGCATGCACCTTAGACGATGTTAGAGGGCATTGGCAAGCCATGGGTTGGGTGATTCTACCAATTTTGGAAGGAAATTAGGCAGACGCGCGGCTGATGCGCGTTCGGGGTGCGACCGTGGTTCGCCGCTCGGGGGCGGGCACGGCGTCCAGCTCGGTGGCGAAGGCAGCGAGCTGCTCGCCGGGCAGGGCGCGGAGGAACGACTTTACCAGAACTTCCGCTTCGCGGAGGCAGGTGGTGAAGTCATACTGCAGGCATTCCAGCTTCTCCCAGCTATCGCCCGGTGTAACCGAGCTTGCCGCGGCGATGTCTTGGGCGGCGTCATTATATTCAGCCGTAAGCTTCTGCAGAGTTTCGGACAATATTCGCAGCTTCTGGAAATAACGGGAGCGGCTGGCGAACAGAACGCGGTGAAGGAATTCGTTCCAGGAGGCCGCGGTCTGCGCGGTTTCACCGCGGAAGTTCTCCGCATCCAGCGGCGCGACATTGGGAACGTTACTGACGTTTCGGCCGCGGTCGGTAAGTATGGCGCAAGCGGAAACGAGTGAGGCCGCCAGATGCGACAGAAGCTCCGCTGATATGGAAACTTGCTGGCGGGCGCGAACCAGTTCGCCACGCGCGCGCAGGGAAAAGGCGTCATCGAGCGAGACGCTCGTCATTGCGTAGAAAGTCTCCCAGCGATGAACCACGGCATCGAACACCTGGACTTTGTCTCGCGGTAACCACGCGATCCAATCATCCGAGACGCTGCGTCGCGAGGAGGAAGTGCCTGGCTTCCGCTTCAAGAACACGCTGCCCCCAAGTTGAGGGGGCATTATACACCGCTTTTCGGGAACGGCGTTTTTGCAGGCGTTTTCTTGACGCCTCTGGAAGCCGACCGCTATACTTCCGCCCGGCTCTCCGATTCGATTGTTTTCGCGCACGGCCTTGGCCGCCGAAAGGACGTTGACCCGTTGGAATTCGAACCGCAGGATCAGTTTCAGCAGCGCCTGAGAAATCTACGAGAAATTGAAGGGTTGGGCCACGCGGCTTATCCGCGAAAATTCGCCTGGACGCATACCGCTGAAGAAGTGGGAGACAAGTTTGGCGAACGGACGACGGAGCAGTTGGCCGCCGAACCGGTGGAGGTGCGGGCTGCGGGGCGGATTGTGGCTTTGCGGCCGCACGGCAAAGCGGCATTTGCGCACATTGCAGGAGGCGGCGGGCGATTGCAGATTTACGTGCGGCAGGATGTGGTGGGAGAGGAGGCTTACAAGCTATTCAAGCTGCTGGATTTGGGCGACGTTGTGGGCGTTTCCGGGCACCTTTTTCGCACCAAAACGAACGAGCTTAGCGTAAAGGTGGAAAAAATCGAGTTGTTGAGCAAGGCGCTATTGCCTCTGCCGGAAAAATGGCATGGTTTGGCGGATATCGAGCAGCGTTATCGGCGGCGGTATCTGGATTTGATCGTCAACGAAGGCGCGCGGGAGATTTTTATCCGGCGCGCGCAGATTATTCGGGAGATACGCCGCTTCTTTGATGCGCGTGGATATGCGGAAGTGGAGACGCCGATGATGCATCCCATTTTGGGAGGCGCGACCGCGCGGCCGTTTGTGACGCACCATAACACTTTTGATATGGACCTTTATTTGCGCATAGCGCCGGAGTTGTATTTGAAGCGGTTGGTGGTGGGCGGGATTGACAGGGTGTACGAGATCAACCGCAACTTCCGGAATGAAGGTATTGACGCGATCCATCAGCCGGAATTCACGATGCTGGAGTTTTACCAGGCTTACAGCGATTACCTGGAACTGATGGATATGACTGAGGAATTATTTCGCGGGTTGGCGGAGAAAGTTACCGGCAGCGCGCAGATCAAGTACGGCGAGCAGACGATTGATTTTAGCCGTTTTGAACGGCTTTCGATGCGCGAGGCGATCGTGAAGTATTGGCCCGCGGCGGCGGGGCCGGCCCCTCTTGTGGCCGAATTAGCCGCAGAGGGCGGCGCGCGGGCCGTGGCGGAACGCTTCAATCGTTACGCCCGCGCGCATGGGCTCGATTCTGCGGCCCATGTGACGAGCTTGTCCGATGGCGAGTTGACCGGCGAGCTTTTTGAAACGATTGCCGAAGCGTATCTGGTGCAGCCGACATTTATATATGACTTTCCGACGGCGATTTCGCCGCTATCGAAGCAGAAACCTGATGATCCGTCGCTGACGGAGCGCTTCGAGCTGTTTGTCGCGGGGATGGAATTGGCCAATGGTTTTTCGGAGTTGAACGATCCGTTCGATCAGGAACGGCGTTTTCGCGCGCAGGTGGAAAAGGGCGGGCAGGAAGCGCCGAAAGAAGTGGACATGGATTACATACGCGCGCTCGCGCACGGTTTGCCGCCGACTGCGGGCGAAGGCGTGGGCATCGACCGGCTGGTGATGCTGCTGACGGATTCGCACGCGATACGCGAGGTGGTGCTGTTTCCATTGTTGCGCGCGGAATCGCCGGACACGCCCGATGTGGCCGACGACGCGGCGGGACCGGGGGCCGGCAGCGGAATTGGATCAGGCGGCAAAGCGTAATGAGCTTCGAATGGCTGGTAGCACTGCGGTACCTGCGGTCGCCGAACCGGCCTGCGGTGCTGCGCATCGTCACGCTGCTGGCGGTGATTGGCGTGGCTGCTGGCGTGACGACGCTGGTGATCGCGCTTTCGATGAACACCGGATTTCGCCAGGCGATCCGCGACCGCTTACTGAGCGTTACTGCGCACGTAAACCTGAAGCCGATCAGCCCCAACGGAATCCGCGATTATCGCGAACTGATGACGAAGCTCAGCGGAACGCCTGGCGTGCGCTCGATCGAGCCGGCGATTTACGCGACGGTACTACTGTCATCCGGCGGTCGCGCGCGGGGAATCGTGCTGAAGGGTGTTGACCCGGATCTGGAACGCCGCGCCAGCGAGGCATTACATCATATTGTCGCGGGCAGCGGAGATTTTGCGCAGGACGCGGACGGCATTCCCGCGGTGCTGGTGGGGCGGATTCTGGCCAACGATCTGGATATTTCCGCCGGGGACTACATCACACTGACCAGTCCGCAGGGCAGCCTGACTCCGCTTGGGATGTTGCCTCGCTCGCGACGTTTTCACGTGAGCGGCATTTTCGATTCGGGATTTTATGATTACGATGCGAATTGGGGATTTGTGACGCTGGGGTCGGCGCAATCGCTCGCGGGTATCGGCGACTTGGTGAGTTTGCTGGAAGTGCGCGTCACGCAGATGGACGACGCCAATCAGATCGCTGACCAATTGTTGCGGCGCGCGGGCGAGGGGTTCACGACGTCTACTTGGATGGATGAGAACCGCGCGCTATTTCGCGCGTTGAGCCTGGAAAAACTGGTGACGGCGTTGTTCATCGGGCTTATCACTTTTGTTGCCGGGCTGAATATTCTGGTGGTGCTGACGATGACGGTGACCGATCGCGCGCGGGATATCGCCGTGCTGATGGCCATGGGAGCGCGCCGCCAGCAGCTGCGCAAGATTTTTATTTTGCAAGGGCTGGTGGTGAGCATTGCGGGAACCGTCGCAGGCTTGCTGATCGGCTACACGTTTGCGGGGATCGCAAATAAGTGGCGGTTGATTCCGTTGAATCCCGAGGTTTACGCAATTCCTTACGTGCCGTTCCACGCGAATGCGCTGGACGCCATATGGATTGCGGCGGCAGCGCTATTTATCAGCATCGCGGCGACGATTTTGCCGGCGCGTTCGGCGACGCGCATCTTGCCGGTGGAAATTCTCCGCTTCGAATAACTTTCCTTGGCTTTAGGGGCTGAATTCAAGCCTACTCCAACCGCGTTTTTCCCAACGAATCCCTCGGGTTTTGTGCCGAATTCAAGAGCTCGGCGATCTTGCCGCCGGCGCTCAAAAAAATCGGCGCCAGGGCGGAGTCCGATTCCGAAGTGGGCGCGGAGCAATCTGCAATCCGCGACGCTCCGTGCTATTATCGAAGAAGAAGCGAAGTTTGGGTGGCTTCTCATCTCATGGCGGTTTGAGGTGGGCCCGCTGCCGTAGGTAACGGTACCGCCACAAAAGAGAAATTTGTTGGATTCACAGGTGGTAGCCGCCCGATCGGGAATTACTAGATGCCTGTAAAGGAAGGACATACAGTTTGGTCCATTCGGCATCTAACGTGAAAGAGAATATAGCCTAGGCGATGCAGACGCAGGCAAATTCGAGCACAGCAGTCCTCGATAATACCGGTGAAACCACCGCGCCGGGCACGCGCGAAATCCTGCGCGGCGAAAATCTGCACAAGACGTTCCGCTCCGGCGCGCAAGACGTGACTCCTCTGGCGGGGATCAACCTCACGATTGCGCGCGGCGAGATGGTTGCGGTGGTCGGGCCTTCCGGCACGGGTAAAAGTACTTTGTTGCATCTGCTGGCGGCGCTGGACACTCCAACGAGCGGTACAGTATACTTCGGCGGGAGTTCGCTCCAGTCGTTTTCAGAATCGGAGCTGGCGGAGTATCGCAATCGCGCCGTCGGTTTTGTCTGGCAGCGTCACCACCTCCTGCCGGATTTCACGGCGGCGGAAAATGTAGCGATGCCCCTCCTGGTGCGGGGCGTTTCCTTGGCGCAAGCGCTTCGGACCGCGACAACATGGCTAGGCGAAGTCGGATTGGCCGATCGAGCAGAGCAACGTGGGGGTCAGCTATCTGGGGGCGAACAACAGCGTGTAGCCATCGCGCGAGCGTTGGTGAATGGCCCGGCCTTACTGCTGGCGGACGAGCCTACCGGCGACCTGGATCAACGCAGCGCCGAAAATATTTTCGAATTGATGCAGCGGCTGCACCAGTCGTTGCAGTTGACATCCATCCTTGCGACACACAATCTCTCATTAGCCCGGCGCGCCGACCGTGTTCTGACTCTGGAACGCGGAGCCTTGGCCCCGGGCGCAGAAGCGCTGAGCGAAACCGCGGCACCTCTCCCGCGGGACGCCAGTGCTGGGGCGACGACTCCAGGAGACCGTGGGTGACCCGTGTTTGAACGCTATACAGAGAAAGCTAGGCGCGTAATCTTTTTCGCTCGCTACGAGGCAAGCCAGTACGGCAGCCCGTACATCGAGACGGAGCACTTGCTGCTGGGACTGTTGCGCGAGGATAAGGCGCTCGCCAACCGTTTCCTGCGCACGCATGGCTCGATCGAATCCATCCGCAAGGAGATCGAGGCGCGCATCACCGTGCGTGAGCGCATCTCGACCTCGGTGGAAGTTCCGCTGAGCCAGGAGTGCAAGCGCATATTGAATTTCGCGGCCGAGGAAGCAGAGCGGCTGGGCCACAAACACGTGGGTACCGAACACCTGTTGCTGGGCGTGCTGCGGGAAGAGAAGTCTTTCGGTGCGGAGATTTTGCTGGAGCGGGGATTGCGACTTTCAACCGTGCGCGAGGAATTGGGACGCAGCGCGGGAGAGAAGGTGCCAGTGAACCGTCCTAAAGAAGCATCGTTGTTGGCGGAATTCAGCAGGGATTTGACGCAGGCGGCGATGGAAGGCCAGCTGGACCCGCTGGTGGGACGAGACCGGGAACTGGAACGCGCGATCCAGATTCTGTGCCGGCGTACGAAAAATAATCCGGTGCTGATCGGCGAACCAGGCGTGGGCAAGACGGCGATCGTGGAGGGGCTGGCGCAAAGAATATCGGACGGCGACGTGCCGCCGTTTCTCGCGGACAAGCGCATCCTTTCGCTGGATCTTTCCTTGATCGTGGCGGGAACGAAATATCGCGGACAATTTGAAGAGCGGCTGAAGACCATCATGAAGGAATTGATGGAGAGCCAGAACGCCATCGTGTTTATTGATGAGCTGCACACGCTGGTGGGCGCGGGTTCGGCGGAAGGTTCGCTGGACGCGGCGAACATTTTGAAGCCGGCGCTGAGCCGCGGCGAAATTCAGTGCATCGGCGCAACGACTCCTTCGGAGTATCGCAAGTCCGTCGAGAAAGATCGTTCGCTCGAGCGGCGCTTCCAGGCCGTGAAAGTGGGCGCGCCGAACGAAGAGGAAGCGATTCGCGTGCTGCAGGGCGTGCGCGACCGCTACGAAAAATTCCACGCAGTGAGCTACACGGACGAAGCCATCCAATACGCGGTGTATCTCTCGAACCGGTACATACCGGACCGTTTTCTCCCAGACAAGGCTATCGATCTGCTTGACGAAGCCGGCTCGCGCGTCAAATTGCGCCAGGCTATGTTGCCTGACGAAGTTTCGGAAGTGCAAAAGCGCGTGAAATTCATCACCCACCGCATGGAAACCGCGATCGCCAACCATGAATTCGAGAAGGCTCGTTTCTATTCCGAAGAAGAGCGCAAGGAAAAGGAACACCTGCGCGTGCTGCGCGAGAAGTTGAAGATTGACGATTCCTCCACGGGGATCGTTACGCGCGAGGACATCGAAGAAGTGGTGGCGCGCTGGACCGGCATTCAAGTGTCAGCCATCAAGGAAGACGAACAGCAGAAGCTGCTGCGCATTGAGGAGGAATTGCACCGCCGCGTCATCAGCCAGGACAAATCCATCACCGCATTGGCACGCGCGATTCGCCGCAGCCGCGCGGGATTGAAAGCTCCGGGCCGACCGGTTGGCTGCTTCCTGTTCCTGGGACCGACGGGCGTGGGCAAGACGGAAGTAGCGCGACGCCTCGCTGAATTCCTTTTCGGCAGCGAGAAATCGCTGATTCGCTTCGATATGTCCGAGTACATGGAGAAACATTCCGTATCGAAATTGATCGGCGCGCCTCCAGGATACGTTGGCTATGAAGAAGGCGGTCAATTGACGGAGCGCGTGCGGCGCACGCCTTATTCGGTTATTTTGCTGGATGAGATTGAAAAAGCTCACCCAGACGTGTACAACATCCTGCTGCAAGTCTTTGAAGACGGTCAGTTGACCGACGGACTTGGCAACACGGTGGATTTCCGCAACACCATCATCATCCTTACATCGAACCTGGGCGCGCGGCAGTTGCAGAAGCAGGCGGGTCTGGGATTTGCGTCAAAGGAATTGGACGCGATGGCCAAGAGCCAGGATGACATGGTGATGGGTGAAGTGAGGCGGGTCTTCAATCCGGAATTCCTGAATCGTCTGGACGAAGTGATTTTGTTCAATTCGCTGAACGATGACGATTTGTTGCGGATTATTGACTTGCTTGTGGGCCAGATCAACGAAACGCTGGTGCATCGTCAGGTGCAGATCGCTCTGACGCCGGAAGCGCGCCAGTGGATCCTCGAGAAGACCTGCAGCGACCGAAATTATGGCGCGCGGCCGCTTCGTCGCGCGTTACAGAAGTACGTCGAAGACCCATTGTCGGAAGCTTTGATTCAGGGCGGATTGCAACGACCCGCAACTCTCGAAATATATCTCGGGAGCGAGGGCTTGGCGTTCCGACCCGTGGTTGAAGCAACCCCAGTGGCCCACTAGGAATCCTACGCGCAAGCCGGCGGGAGCAGTCCGGCGGGGGAGCACACAATTTTGGGCGGGATACTGCGGCCTTGACCATGGCCGCCAGCGGGAAAACTTTTCTGCGTCCATTGCGATTTTTCGTCGTGGTGTATTTGTGCGTGTTGGCTTCGGGGCAATCCCTTTCGGCTCAACAACCTCAGGACGCGAACGGACCGCAATTCGTCATCCAGCGCATTGAATTCATAGGTAACCGACGGATTCAGCGCGACACTTTGCTGGCGCGAATTTTTTCACGTCCCGGCGATCCCTACAGTGTCGAGGCGGTGCGCCGCGATTTTCAGGCGCTGTGGAACACGCAATTCTTCGAGGACGTCCGCCTGGAAGTGGAAGACAGTCCCGACGAGCCCAACGCAAAAATTATCGTCTTCTACGTGCAGGAACGCCCCATCATCCGCCGCATTGAGTACAAGGGGAACAAATCCATCACCGAGTCGGACATTCTGGACGCTTTCAAGGATAAGAAAGTCGGCTTGTCGGTGGAAAGCCAGTTCGATCCCACGAAAATCAAGCGCGCGGAAGTGGTGATCAAAGGATTGCTGGCCGAGCACGGGCGGCAGTTCGCTACGGTGAAACCCACCTACGAACGGATCGCGGCGACCAACGCGGTGAAATTGGTCTTTAATATTGATGAAGGGCCGAAAGTGAAAGTGGGCGACATCAAGTTTGTTGGCGCCAAGGCTTTTTCCGACCGGAAACTGATTCGTTCGATGCACAACGACCGGCCTTACGCTATTCCGCTGTACATCACGGAGATTCCAGTTCTCAGCAAGACCTACGACAAGGCCAAGCTGGATGAAGACCTGGGAGTGGGCATTCACGGTATCTACCAGGACCACGGATATTTCAAGGTATCGGTGAGCGATCCGGTGGTGAAAGTATCGGATGACGTGCGCAGCGGCATCCCGGGGCCGTGGCCGGTACTCGGCTCAAAGAACGGCAAGCGCGCGGACATCACCATAACGATTGATGAAGGCGCGCAGTATCGCATGGGCAGCCTGCGGTTTCGCAGTTCCGATCCTGAGCAGGGGCTGGTGTTCAAGTCCGAAGTTCTGGCGCGCGCATTTCCGCTGAAGGAAGGCGACATCCTCGCCGCAGACAAGCTGCGCAAAGCGCTCGACAATTACAAGAAGCTCTACGGCGAATACGGTTATATCGATTTCGTGGCCACGCCGCTGACCGAGATTGATGACGCGAAGAAGGTCGTGAATCTGACCGTGGAGTTCGACCAGCAAAAACAATTTTTCGTGCGGCGTATTGAATTTTCCGGGAACACTACGACGCGCGACAAAGTAATCCGGCGCGAGTTGCTGCTCGATGAAGGCCAGGTATTCAACAACCGTTTGTGGGAAGTCAGCCTATTGCGCCTGAACCAGCTGAATTATTTCGACACGATCAAACCGGAAAACGCGGAACTGAAGCGGAATGTGAAAGCCGGAACCGTGGATATCAAGCTCAAGCTGAAGGAAAAAGGCAAACAGTCCATCAGCTTCAACGGCGGCGTCAGCGGTATCGCGGGTACGTTTATCGGCGGATCGTACACGACGAACAATTTCCTGGGACTCGGCGAGACGCTTTCGCTTTCGGCGCAGGTGGGCAGCTTTCAGCGCGACGTACGATTCGGTTTCACCGAGCCATACCTGTTCGATCGCCCGATTTCCACGGGCTTCACGATTTTTTCGACGAAGTTTGATTACAACCAGGCCAAACAGCTGGGCATCGCCTACAACACGGAGGTCGCGATCAACCCCGCGCTGCAAGAGAATTACACGACCAACTCGAAGGGCTTGACGGTGTTCGCGAGCTACCCGCTGCGGAAGTTTTCCTTCACGCGGCTGGGTATTACCTACGGGTACTCGACTACGAACATTCAGACGTTCAGCACGTCGGCTCAATTGCTGTTCGACAGCGTTAAGTTTACGGGGCTGGCTGGACCCTCGGCGCTGAACGGAATCGAATCGAGCAAGATCACGGCGACGGTTTCCTACAGCACGGTGAACAATCCGCAAAACCCGACGAGCGGGAAGAGCTTTTATTACGGGATCGGGTTTGAGGGCGGGCCGCTGCAAGGCAACGTCAATACCATCACGAATTCGTTCGTGACGACCTATTTCCATCCCGTGAACAAGCGCCGCAATGTGATCGGGCTGAAGTTCCAGACAGGAATGATCACCGGGTACAACGGGACGAACGTTCCGCCGTTCAGCCGGTTCTTCCTGGGCGGCGAGAACGACGTGCGCGGATTCAATTTCTATACGATTTCGCCCTTTGTGGAAATTCCTTACCCCACGACGCAGCCGGTGGCCTTCTTCAATCCCACGCTACTCAATGCGCAGGGAAAACCGACGCTGCAATCGATCAACGTGCCTATGATCCAGTTCCTGCCCACACGGCCGGGCGGCGATTTCCAGAACGTCGGCAACGTAGAATACCGGATTCCGATTGCGGGGCCAGTGACGCTGACATTGTTCAACGACGTGGGCATCAACGGCATTCTGCGCAAATCGCAACTGGCGCTGGATCCCTCGGCCGTCACGCTGTATCAGCAGCAATATCCGAACCCGGATTTCCCGAACTTGAAGATCGCGAGCAATCTGCCGATCTATCCCGGCACCAATTTCAAAGTACATACTTCGGCGGGCGTGGAGCTCGACGTGATTTTGCCGATCGTGAACGCACCTTTCCGCATTTATTATGCGTACAACTATTTGCGGCTGGACGACACCATAAATGGATTGAGCGGCGGATACGCTCTGAGCGAGGCGGTGAAGAACGCGCTGCCGCCCGGAGTGCTGCAGACGCAGATCGCGCCGCAACTGCAAGCATTTATCGTAACGAACACGCAACATATTCCGGCGGGATTGATCGAACCGCAGCATACCTTCCGTTTTACGGTGGGTAAGACATTCTAGGAATTGGCACGAGGGAACCGAAGGGACGAGCGGAGGCGACGCAATCGAAGGCATCCGGGGCGCGCAGCGAATTCAGTGGAGAGGGTGAAAGAAATGCGTAACAAGATATTGAGGTTGGGCGCAACGGCGCTGTTCGTCGCGGCTTCGGCGATGCTGTCAGCTTGCGGGGGGAACTCCACGCCCGTGGGCGTCATCGTGAGCCCGGTCAGCCCG
Source organism: Acidobacteriota bacterium (assembly GCA_013289715.1). GTDB lineage: Bacteria > Acidobacteriota > Terriglobia > Acidiferrales > UBA7541 > Palsa-295. Next base: position 164,489 of record JABCZJ010000007.1, read on the forward strand.
AACATACCCTTGGGCGGCCAGTTTCAGTTTCAAGCGACCGTCACCGGAACTTCGACGACGTCAGTGACCTGGCAAATCTGCTTGCCGCCCACTCCGCTGAACGCGCAGCCGACGGTTTGCAGCCCGCCCACAACCGGAGACACGCAATTGCCGAGCGGGTACGGAATTATCACGAGCGGCCAGACCAACACACCGGCGGGAGGTTTTTACACCGCTCCGGCGACCCTGCCCCCAACCAATAACTTTTATGTGGTGGCTACGAGCACGGTAAACACGAACATATTTGGAACGACCGTTGTGCACATTGATTCCTCGGTTCGCGTGGCGGTGGCACCCACGGGTGCGACCGTTGCGCCAGGGGACTCCTACACCTTCACCGCGAACGTGACCGGTACGACGAATACGGCTGTCACTTGGGAAGTAAATGGAATAGCGGATGGAAGTGTGACGGACGGTTTTATTACGCCGGGTGGGGGAAATGGTAACACCGCGACGTATGTGGCTCCGTTAAGCAATGCGCCGGGCAGCGTGACGATCACGGCGGTTTCCGGATTCGATCCGGCGGAGTCCGGCAGTGCGACCGTAACGGTCATCACTTCCGCCGCACCAACGCTCACTTCTTCGGCGCCGAACATCGTGGGAGAAGGTTCGGCGCAACAGGAAGTATTCCTCACCGGAACGAACTTCACCTCGAATAGCGTGGTGTTGGCAGGATCGCCGCCCACGCCTGTGCCGACTGTGTTTCTTAGCACCACGCTGCTGCATGCGACGATTCCCGCCGCCCCACTGTCTCTCGCAGGCCCCGTGGCAATCGTCGTCCAAGCGCAGAACGGGGATCTATCGAATGTTCTCAACGGGCCTACAAACGGGCTGATGGTAGCGCCGTCGCGCCCCTCGGTCGTGGCGCTATTGCCGGATACGATCGTGCCGAGTGGCGCGACATTCGGCGTGAATCTGATCGGCGGATTTTTCTCGTCAAACACGGTTGCTAGTTGCGACGGAACGCCAGCGCCGGGGACGGGGACGCCGCTCACCGTGATTCACACCAGCAGTCAGCAATTGGGCATCGTCGTACCGAGCACGTGTGCGCCGGCGCCGGGGCAGTATCCGCTGTTTGTGCAAAACAGCGATGTGATGGCGCCGAATCCGGCGATGTCGGCGGTGAACATCACCGTCGAGCCGCGGCCCGGCGATATTTCGACGGGCGTAAGCTCGAGTTTTCCGGTAGGCGCATCGCCTTCGGGCATCGCAATTGATCCGGCGTTGAACCTGGCCGTGATCGCCAATACGGGCGGCAATAGCGTCAGCATCGTCAATCTTGGGACGCTGGCGACTACGACCCTTGGGGTGGGGAGCGCCCCCACGTCGGTGGCGATTGACGATCAAGTCACAACGGCGGGAGGCGCCCTCGGCGATCACATCGCGGTGGTCACGAATAGCGGCAGCAACAGCCTTTCGGTGATTGATTTAGTCACCCAGACAGTAACAGCGACCAAGGGGCTTCCGAATACGAGTACTCCGCCCAACGGACCGCCGGTGCCGTACGCTATCGGCATTAATCCGTTGACGCATCGCGGGCTGGTCGCTTTCCAATCCACCAATTCGGCGGCCATCGTTGATTTCACGGCGGGCGTTGCCACGGTCGTTCAGACCATTTCCGGCACGCTCGCGCCCATTGGCACCGGCATCAGTCCCAACGTGGCCGTGGATCCGAAGTTGAACTGGGCTGTGATTACCCCGGGAGGCTCGGGCACGATCACAATTGTGGACCTGGGGCGAAATCCCGGGTTGAACGGGAATACTGCCGATCTCGGGCGCGTCCCGGTGGTGATTGCCAGTCTTTCGATTTCAAACACCGTGCAGGGCGTGGGCATTAATGCCGCGACACACCAGGCCCTTTTTGCGGATCCACAGGGCCCGAACAATGTACCGGCGGGGCCGGCGGTTACCACGTTCAGTATGCTGGACGATTTGGTCAGCGCGGTTCCGTTTACCCAGGGCGGAATTCCGTTCACCAATTTAGGGTTGGTGGCCGCCGCCGTAAATCCGCTTGCCAACATCGGGATCGTGGTGAACGGGACTGCGAATAACGGCTACGTGCTGGATCTGAACAACAGTCTGGTGCTGCAGACGGTGGCGGGATTCAACTCGCCGCAGGCGGTGGCGGTGAATCCCCTCACCAACACGGCCTACATCGTGAACCAGGGCAACAACACAGTCTCTGTATTTCCCATGGCGACCACTACGCCGAATCCGCTGCAAATTCTGGACGTGAGCCCTGCGTCCACGTTCGTGCAGAGTCCGGCAGCGGGCTTGACGCTTTCGATTATTGGCAATGGATTTACTTCCAGTTCGAAGGTGTTTCTGGACAGCACCGTCCTGCCTGCTGCTGCCGTGAATATTGTGAGCAGTCGTCAGCTTACCGCTGCGATTCCAGCGGCCGACCTGATGAGCGCGCGGCGTTATGCCGTGTACGTACAAACGGGCACGGCTGTTTCCAACGTGAGCGGTCTTACGGTGATTCAGCCCGTTAACGTGGAAAACTCGCCCGTGGGCGTGGCTGTCGATCCTTATCTTGACCAGGCGGTAGTGACGAACTCCGGGAGCAATAGCATTTCGGTGGTGAACCTGCTGAACGGCTTGCAAGTCGGGCCGCAATCACCCAGCTTTTTCGCTACCGGCACGACACCCTACGGGGTGGCGATTCTGGCGTACACCGGTCAGGCCGTTGTGGCGAATTACGGCAGCAATGACGCGACGGTTCTGGATGAGAAGGGGATCAACAACGTGTTCAATAGCCCGCTAACGGTTACGCTCGGCACGGGGACGAAGCCGATTGGGGTAGCGGTTGATCAGTATTCCGGATTGGCGGCCATCACCGACACAGTCGTTCAGGGCAACAACAATACGGGAGGACTCTCTAGTTTCACGGTCATCGGAGCGACGTCTGGCACGGAAGCCCCGCCGACCCCAGTTGATTATCTTCCATTGGCGGTGGCGATCGATCCCACCATCAACAACGACGTGACGCAAGCGATCGCAGGCATCACCACTGCTTCGAACCTCACCGCCACGAACAACAGCGGGCTGGAATTATTGCCGCTGCCCGGAGGCAGCCCCAACCGCGTCGCGATGTTCCTTCCCACTGGTATTGTGTTCGACGCCTTGAACCAGGTTTTCCTGGTGGCGGATAGCACAGCCAACAATGTGAATATTGTCGATCCTTTGACGTCCGAGCAGATTTCCTCGATCAGCACGGGAATCAACCCCACGTCCGTGGATTACAATTTTAACACCAGCACGCTGGTTACTTCGAACACCGCGAGCAACACACTTTCGATTTTGGCTTACGTGTGCCCGCCGAATCTGAATGGAATCTCGAACTGTCCGGTGCCGCAAGTGCGTGCAGTTCTCGACGTAGGAAGCGTAGCAGCGTCGGTGATCCCCGGCCCGAATTCAATTGCGATTGACCCGCGGCTCAATCTCGCCGTGCAGGTTGATCAGGCGAATAATCGCATTCTGCTGGTGCCGCTGCCGAATTAGCGGGAACGAAATTCCTGGTCGGATCTTGGCCTTCGAGGCATGAGACGCGGGGGCACGGGGGCGGGAACCGTGGGCGCCGCGACGGTGGTGTGCCTAGACCAACCATGCGTTCGGCGAATGCATCTCAGAAGCGAACGGTTGCTTGGGCGCAGGGTAACCGGCAGGCGAAACGAAAGCGATTGACCAGCTTCTCGGGCGGCAGCTATAATCTCCGATTTGTGTCCGGCATGACATGCGGCACAGTTCCTGGCACCGGATTCCGAAAGACTATCTACTTCAAGGAGTGAGAATGAAGATGCGATTTGCAGTTCCGGCCCTGACGGCGTTGTTGATGGTTCCCGCCGTGTGGGCGCAGACGGGCGGCTCTTCGGCCGCGACGGCCGCAGCATCAGGCAAGGTAGGCGTGATTGACGTGCAGGTGGCGATTACCAGCACGGCGGAAGGGAAGCAGGCCGCGGCCGAATTGCAATCGCAATTCGCACCCCGGCAGACCGAGCTTTCGAACATGCAGAAGCAGATGGAAGATATCCAGACGCGTTTGCGCACCGGCCAGACCACGCTGAGCGACGACGAAAAAGGGCGGCTGCAACGGGAGGGCGAACAGCTCCAGCGCACGTTCCAACGTCGGTCGCAGGACGCTCAGGACGATTTCAATGAAGCGCAGCGCGAGATTGTGGACCGCATCGGCCGCCGGATGATTGACGTGCTCAGCAAATACGCCCGCGACAATGCGTTCACTGTGATTCTGGATCGTTCCGGGCAGTCTTCGCCGGTGATCTTCGCCGCGAATTCGGTGGACGTCACGCAGGATATTATTCGCCTGTTCGACCAGAGCTATCCGGCCAAGGCTGCGGCAACAACGCCGAAGGCCCCGGCACAACAGCGTGCACCTGCGCCGAAGCCGGCGACACCGCCGCAGCAGTAATTGCCTAGCGCAGCGATTTCTGTTGCGCAGCGCGCTCGCATAAGACAAAAGGCCTCTTGGAGTTGAATCCGGGAGGCCTTTTTTTGTAGCGGCGACGAACGACGCTGCTTAATTCGACAGCCATTCGAACGGGAACATTTTTCCGGCGGCGACGGGGTCAACTTTATGGCCGGCCAGTTCGATCGCACGCGCGAGGACGGGATCTTTGCCGGTGACCAGATCCTGGGCCGTCGGAAGGACGATCTCGTCGGGTGTTACGCCGGTGTGTTCCAAGCTTTTGCCGTCTTTCATGGTCAAGTCAGCATCCGTGATGGAAAAGCCGTAGAAGATTTTAGTGTCCGCCCCCTGCGAGCCGGAATAGTGCCTGGCTTCCATCACTGCTCCCGCGGTGCGATCCCCGATGACTGTCCCACGATGCTCCAGTTGGATTATGCGAGGGAAAAGCTCGGCGCACGAGGCCGAGATGCTGTCCACCAGGACAATCAGCTGTCCAGTGAAAATATCGCCGCCACGAGTCTTGGCGATTTCCGGCTTCATTTCCTTGCGGCCCACGCGGTCCGCGATTTTTAGGTCGCGGTCGAACAGGTTGCCGAGCATGCGGTCGAGTGTAACGACAGCGCCTCCAGGATTGCCGCGCAGGTCCAGTATGAGGGTTTTGTGTTTGCGAGCGTCATTAAAAATCCGGTCCACTTCTCGATCCTCGACATAGAATTCCGGCATCTTCCAGATCATCACGTCGCCCGCGTCCACCCAGCGCTGGCGAACCACATGATCGGAATTCTCTTGTTGGCGTATCAAGTCCCAGAGGTCGCCTCCTCCGTCTTGCCCCGTGAGGTCGAGCACTTTTTTCAGCTCGCGCACTTTTGCGTCGATGGTTAGTTGCCGGGATTGACCGCTGGGATCACGAATTTCTAGCATGGAGCCTCTTTGCGGCGCCAGGCTGTTGAAGTAATAGCTCATCTTCCAGAAATCTTCGCGAGTCACGTTGAATTTGTTGTAGCCCAGGACCTGGTCGCCGGGGTGGACTTTGGATTCGGCGTCGGTTCCAGGCCGCACTCTGGTGACGAAGCAGTCGTTGCCGTACATCTGCAAGCGATAACCGTAGTCCATGCGATAGGGCCGGGCAGGAGGAGTGAAGAACGTGTGGGAGTCGTTCAGGCCATCCAGGAAGCCGGCGATCAGGCCGAAGGACTGGCTCAGAGATGAGGCGTCGGCGATCTTTTGATCGTATTCGTGGAAGCGCGCGTCAATATCCAGGCCGTGAAATTTCGTATCGTAGTAGTGCTTTTTCACGTTGTCGTAGGCGTCGCGCAAAATCGCACGCGCTCGATCCCGGTCGTAGTTGTCCATCTTCTGTTGTGAATGCAGAGTGGCGCTGGCCAGGGCGGCAAGCAGAAGTGTGGCCGCGCACGCCATTCGCAAAATGGTTTTCCCGGCCATGGACGGCTCCTTGGTGACATAGTAGGAACGTGGTGCGAGACTATATACACGACGGCGCCGCAATCGCCAAGTGCCTTTCTGGCGTCGTCTGTACCGCTGGGAATCCGCCGCGGTGAAAGCGGATTGGCGACTGAGTGATTGCGGGTCGGTTGCTGCGCGAGGGCGGGACGGCTGTTCTTGCGTTTTTGACCGCTTGAAATTATACTAGGTTGCTTCCAGACAGGTCGCATGAGCCAGTGGGCGCAAGCCCACTTTTTTGTTGGACGCGACGGATGGCAGGATGCCGGTGCGTCAATGCCCGTGGTGCCTGCGGTCGGAGGAAGCCCTGGCGTGGAGTTGGAAGCCGCTCGAAGGGCAGTACTGGGACTTGTAGTAACGAGAGCTGCGGGCCCGTTGGCGTTGCCGGGCGATTCCAGGCCGGCGGGCGGGCCGAAGCTAAATATTGCGCTTGGAATAGAATGCAACTGGAAAAGGTTCGAGAGGCGGCCGAGCGGGTGGCAGGCTCGCTGGGCCTCGAGATCTTCGACATCGAATGGAAGGTTGGAAAGCAGCGCATGCTGCGTGTGTACATTGACCGGCTGCCCGGCCCGCAGAATCTGGAAGGGTTGGGTGTCACTCACAAGGATTGCGAGCGGGTGAGTGAGCAGTTGAGCGTGATCCTGGACATGGAAGATTTGGTTCCAGGGCCGGCATACGTTCTGGAAGTGAGTTCGCCGGGGCTGGACCGGAAATTGATCAAGCCTGCGGATTACGAGCGCTTCGTGGGACGGCTGGCGAAAATCTGGCTGAACGAGCCGCTCGAGAAGCAGGCGTATTTTGAAGGGCGTCTGGCGGGAATTGCGGGCGGCGTGGTGAAGTTCACGGTGCGCGATCGCGAGATTGAAGTGCCATATACCGGCATCAAGAAAGCGAATCTGGTGGTGGAGTTGTAGCGCCGTCCACAGGCAATGAGCATGGGCAATTTTTTCTTGGGATGTACGGGAGAGAGCGAATGGCGAGTCAGCTGTACCAACAGATCGAGCTGATCAGCCGGGAAAAGCATATTGAACCGGAAATCATCATCGCGGCGATTGAGGACGCAATGGTGGTTGCGGCGCGGAAGTATTACCGCACCGAGGAAGACCTGCGCTCGAAATTCAATCCCACCACGGGGCAGGTCGACGTGTATTCGGTGCACCTGGTCGTCGAGGAAGTAGCCGACCCGGTGCGCGAAATTTCCTTGAACGACGCGCGCAAGCGCCAGCCGGACGTGGAAGTGGGCGGCGAAATCACTCAAGCCAAGCCGACCGACGTGCTGGGGCGCATCGCAGCGCAGACTGCGAAGCAGGTGATCCTGCAGAAAGTGCGCGAGGCCGAGCGCGATACGATTTACAACGAGTTCCACACGCGTGTAGGCGAGCTGATCAATAGCGTGGTGAAGCGCATGGAAGGCCCGGACATTATCGTGGACATGGGCCGCACCGAGGCGCGGCTGCCCAAGCGCGAGCAATCGCGGCTGGAAGCCTACAACGTGGGCGACCGCCTGCGCGTGACGATCCGCGCGGTGGAGCGCGCGGCGAAAGGTCCGCAGGTGGTGGTTTCGCGCGCCGATCCCGCCCTGGTGCAGCGCTTGTTTGAAATGGAAGTGCCGGAAATTTACGACGGCACGGTGCAGATTCGCGCGGTGGCTCGTGAAGCAGGCGAGCGCACCAAGATTGCCGTGGAAAGTCGCGACAAGGACGTGGACCCGGTAGGCGCGTGCGTCGGAATGAAGGGCATGCGCGTGCAGTCCATCATTCGGGAGCTGCGCGGCGAGAAGATCGACATTATTCCGTTCAACGAAGAAACGGTAGCGTTCGCGCAGAAAGCTTTGAGCCCGGCGAAGGTCACGCGCGTGCAGATTATTGACCCGGAAGAAAAGCGGCTGGAAGTGATTGTCGAAGATACGCAGCTTTCTTTGGCGATCGGGAAGAAGGGGCAGAACGTTCGGCTCGCCAGCAAATTGATTGGCTGGAACATTGACATCAAGAGCGAGGAAGAAAAGCGGCGCGAAATCGAGGCGCAGATGGCTGCGCTGACTGCGCCAGGCACCGCGCTGACGCAACTGGAGGGCGTAGGTCCGAAGACGATCGAGAAGCTGGAAGCGGCAGGCATCACTTCGATCGAAAAGCTGGCGGACATGACGCCCGAGCAGCTGGTGGAAATTCCCGGCATCGGCGAGAAAATGGTGGAGAAGATTCACCAGTCGGTCGCCGCTTATTTCGAGGCACTGGAAACGGCGGCTACCGCCGCGCCGGACGCCGTGGTCGCTGCCGAAGGCGAGGACGCGGTGACGGAACAGGCAGCGGCTGCGGGCGAAGAAGCTGCGCTCGTGGACGAAGCCACCGAAGAAGCTACGGAGGAAATTGCGGCAGGCGAAGTTGAAGCCACGCCTGATGCGGCTCCTGCGGACGTGGCGGCCGAAGCGGAAGCGGTGGACGAAGCAACCGAAGAAGCGAGCGAAGAAGCGAGAGAAGAAGAGATCGGCACGTCGGACGAAGGCGCCGAGCAGTAGCGGGATTTTGCAAATGTGGGAAAGCGCGGGCACGAGTGCCTGCGCTGTTGAAAAGAGGCGAATGGCAGATTCCAATCAAGTCCGGATTAATGAGCTGGCGCGGGAACTGGAAATCAAGGCGAAAGTCCTAATTGATTACCTCCCGGAAGCCGGCGTTACGGAAAAAAAGACGCACTCGAGCTCGATTGACCTGAAGCACGCGGAACTGGTGCGCAAGCATTTCCGCGGCCTCGCGGCTGCGGAAGAGGCCGAGGAAGCGGCAAAAGCCGCGAAAGCCACGGCGGCGAAGAGGCCAGCGGCGAAGCCTCCTACGGCGGCTCCCGCTGCACCGGCGGCTGGGGGCGCGAAGCCTGCTGCTGGCGGGGCGCCTGCCGCTCCGGCGGTTGCGGCAAGGCCTGGTGTTGCGGCGCACGCTCCCGCGACCGGCCCTGCAGCCGCTCCTGGAGCTGCGCGACCTGCCGCACCTGCGGGCGCGACGGCGACTCATCCGGCAACGCACCCGACGGGCGCGGCGCCTGCGGCTGCGAAGCCCGCGGCATCCGCACCTGCGGCTCCTGCTTCCACTACAGCTGTACGTCCCGGCGTCGCGCCGGCCTCGTCTGCACCGAGACCTGGCGTGCCGCTGCGGCCTGCAGCAACACCGGGAGCCCCCACCGGGGCGCGTCCGGCAACAGCAGCGCCCGGCTCTCCGCGCCCTGCTGCCGCACCTGCAACATTGCAACGTTATCCATCGCGTCCCGGCGCGCCTCCGTCAGGCCCTGGGCAAGCACGTCCCGGTGCGCCGCAAGGCATGCGCCCGGCCGGCGCCCCGCAGACCTATCGTCCGAGCAGCGCGCCGCAGGGTCGTCCTGGTGGTGCGCCAGGGCAGCGTCCGGGTGGACCGCCTTCGCGGTTCCCGCAGCGTCCTGGAAGTGGCGGCGGACCGGGTGGTCGTGACAATAAAGGACCAGTAGGCACGCAGCGACCGGGCGCGGGAGTTCCCAAGGCGGAGCCAGGCAAGCCGCTCTATGCGCGCAAGCCAGCAGCACGCGGACGGCCGCTGATCGAAAAGCGCTACGCAGAAGGCGAGCGCAAGCTACATCCAGTTCGTCCACGCGCGGGCGTAGGTCCGGGCGGACGCGCCACAGCCGTGGAACCCGTTGCGCCGGTGAAGCGTGAGCCGCGCGCACTGACCGTAACCGAAGGAATCACGGTGCGCGAGCTCGCAGAGAAGCTGGACATTCGCGCGAAGGATTTGCTCAAGACGTTGCTCGACCGCGGTGTATTTGCCAGCATCAATCAGGCGCTGGATGTGCCGACTGCGACGAATTTGGCCGAAGCGTTCAACGGCGTGGTGCAAGTGGTCACGTTCGAAGAACAACTGGTGCAAGAAGAAAAAGTGAAGGAAGAGCGCACGGGCAACGAAGTGCCGCGCGCTCCTGTCGTGACCGTAATGGGTCACGTGGATCACGGCAAAACCAGTTTGCTGGACGCCATTCGTGAAGCGGACGTGGCGGGCGGCGAGGCCGGCGGAATCACGCAGCACATTGGCGCCTACGAAGCGCACGTGCAGGGCAAGCGCATCGTGTTTGTGGATACGCCGGGTCACGAAGCGTTCACACGCATGCGTGCGCGCGGCGCCAAGGTGACGGACATCGTCGTGCTGGTCGTAGCGGCCGATGACGGCATGATGCCGCAGACCGAAGAAGCAATTTCGCACGCGCGGGCTGCCGGCGTGCCGATCATCGTCGCGATCAACAAAGTGGATAAGCCGGACGCGCAGGTAGAGCGCGTGAAGCGGCAGCTGTCTGAAAAGGGTTTGATGCCGGAAGATTGGGGCGGCGACACGGTGATGGTGGAAGTTTCCGCCAAAACCAAGAAAAATATTCCCAAGCTGCTGGAAATGATTTTGCTGGTCGGTGACATGCGCGAATTGAAGGCCGATCCCGACGTGCCGGCGAAGGGAACCGTGCTGGAATCGCGCGTGGATAAAGGTCGCGGACCGGTAGCCACTATGATCGTGCAGAACGGCACGTTGCATGTGGGCGATGTGTTTATCGTGGGCGCGGTGTACGGCAAGGTGCGCGCAATGTTCGACGATCGTGGCGGCGCCATCAAGCAGGCTGGTCCTTCGACACCCGTCGAAGTTCTGGGCTTGCAGGGCGTGCCCGAAGCGGGCGACCAATTTCAGGTGGCGGATGAAGCCAAGGCACGACATATCGTCGAGTATCGCCAGGGCAAGGCGCGCGAAGCGACTTTGGCAAAATCGTCGAGTGGCCGCTTGACGCTCGACCAGTTGCACGAGCAATTGAAAATCGGCGAGGTGAAGGAATTGCCGGTGGTCGTCAAGGCGGACGTGCAAGGCTCGGTGGAAGTGCTGAACGAAATGCTGCCGAAGCTTTCGAATGACCAGGTGAAGCTGAAAGTAATTCTGGCGAACGTGGGTGCGGTGAACGAAAGCGACGTGCTACTGGCATCCACCTCCGGTGCGGTGATTGTGGCCTTCAACGTGAAGCCCGAGCGCAAAGCGGCGGAACTGGCGCAGCGCGAAAGCGTGGACATCCGCAGCTACACGATCATTTACGAGTTGCTGGACGAATTGCAGAAGGCCGTGGCTGGATTGCTGGCTCCGATCATCAAGGAACAGCATCTGGGCCGCGCCGAAGTGCGCGACACGTTCCGCGTGAAGGGCGTGGGCACGATTGCCGGCTGTTCGGTGGTGGAAGGTATTATCCGGCGCGACGCGGAAGTGCGCGTGATTCGCGAGGCGGCGGTGGTGTTCACCGGCCGGATCAATTCGCTGAAGCGCTTCAAGGATGACGCGAAGGAAGTGCGCCAGGGATTTGAATGCGGCATCGGGATTGCGAACTTTGCAGACGTGAAGGTGGGCGACAGTCTGGAATGCTTCACGGTCGAGAAGATCGCTGCGCTGCCTCCGCCGCCTCCGCCGCGTCCGCGCGCGCCACGGCAGGAAAGCGCGTAGTACCTGTAGTACGCGGTAGCGCAGTGGCACCGGCGCACAAAATTTCTTGATGGTGTAAGCTGCACCAGCGCAACGGGAGTTGTTGCGCCACACGGAAATGCCGATCGGCCTCCTTACCCTGGAAATTCATATACTGGATGCGCAGTCCCTCAAGGACAAGCGGCAAGTCTTGCGCAGCTTGAAAGACCGGCTGCGCGCTCACTACAATGTGGCCGTGGCGGAGCTGGAACATCAGGAAACCTGGCAGCGCTCGCGGGTGGGCGTGGTGACGATTTCCAGCGACTCCGGATACCTGGAAAAAACGCTGGCGGAAATCGCAGCGGAATCGGAACGCTTGTTGGGCCGCGATTTGGTTTCGCAGAACGTGGATTATTTCGAAGATCAGGACGAGGAAAGAGTATGACCGTTCAAGGGCACCGCCCCGAGCGCATCGCCGAAGAAATTCGCAACGAAGTGAGCCTCATGCTCGCGGGAGAACTGAAGGATCCGCGCCTGGCGGCTCCTGTAATGGTCACCGAAGTGCGCCTGGGCGCGGGAATGCGCACGGTGCGCGTCTTTGTCCGGCTGGAGGGCGATGAGACGGAGCGCGCTACGACTCTGGAAGGGTTGCAGGCCGCGAAAGGTTACGTGCGGCACGAGTTGGTGGAGCGCCTGCACATGCGGCGCGCGCCCGAAGTGCTGTTCATTTTGGACGAAACCGAAGAATACAACAATCGCATCGAGAACCTGCTGCGCAAGGCCAAGAATCCCGAGGAGCACAGTTCCTAACGCAGCGAGCATTTGCCGCAAGCTGGCCTCCGCTTTTGTTTTCGCGATGCGCGCGCAATAAACACTGCGCTTGCGGACGGAAACGGACGTTGTTGCGGCTGCACGGCCAAACCACTCATGTCTCGCATACCCAAGCAGCCCCCGCTTGATGGAATTCTGGTTATTGACAAGCCGTCGGGAAAAACTTCGCACGACGTGGTGGAATCCGTGCGCCAGCTCGCAGGATTTCGCGGCATCGGACATTTGGGCACGCTCGATCCGCAGGCGACGGGAGTGCTGGTGCTCGCGCTGGGGCGCGCGACGCGTCTGGCGCGTTTCTACGCCGAACGCCGTAAACGTTATACCTGCGCGGTGCGCTTCGGATTTGAGACTGACACGTACGATGCTGACGGAGAAGCACTCGGACCGGATGCGGCTCCGGCGCTGAACGCCGACGAGCTCGCGGCATATGTGGCGCGATTTGTCGGAAAGATTCAGCAGACTCCGCCCGCGTATTCCGCAAAGAAAATTCGCGGCCGCCCGGCGCACGAGCTCGCCCGGAAAAATAAGCCTGTGAAGCTGGAGCCGGTGGAAGTAGAAGTCTTCGAATTTCGCCTCACCGGCCTGGAAGGATCTGTGGCGCGGTTTGTGGTGGAATGCGGCGCAGGTACGTACATTCGTTCGCTCGCGCATGAGTTGGGAAAGTTGCAGGGAAGCGGCGCGCACCTGGCGGAAATCACACGCACGGCCGTGGGCGAATTCACGCTGGATCAGGCGGTCTCGCTGGGCGATCTGGCGCTGCATGCGCGGGCCGGACGGTTGCTGGAGCGCGTGATTCCGCTGGAAAAATTGCTGACGGATTTGCCGCGCGCCACGATTCTGCCGGTGATCGAAAAGCGCGTGCGCCACGGCGCGAAATTCAATTTGACGCTCGCGCAGATTCAGCCCGGGCAAACCAACGTGGCGCAGAACGCGCCGGCCCAGCTCGATGCCGGCGATTGGAAGCCCGCGCGGCTGCGCGTTTTCAGCCAGCAAGGGCAATTGATCGCCATTGCCGAGCCGGTGGTGCCGCGCACGTATCAGCCGGTGGTAGTGCTGGAAGCTGCTCCGTAATTGTAATCCGCTGTGCGGCGGCGCGAAGGCTGAGCGAGCAATCGTCGCGAAGCTACTGCCGCGGCGGATTGTCAGACTGCTGCTGCTGCTGCTGCGGCGGAGCGGTTTGCGGTTGTTCTGTCGGCGTTGGGCCCGGCGGGGGCGCCGTCTGCGGTTGTGGCGGAGGCGTTGGTTCAGGTTGCGGCGGAGCGGCGGCTGGCTCCGGCGGTTGCGCAGCAGGATTCACGAATCCACCACCACGGCGTTCTTGAATCGTCGGGCCTAGAGCGCCCGGACCGCCGAGTTGGCCGCGTCCGGCATAGATCAAGTGCTCTTTGTTGCGTGTTGCAGAGTCCACAATCCGCGGCGTCACCAGAACCAATACCTCCGTGTTCGAAAACTGGTTTGAGGTGGTGCCTCCGACCAGCGCGCTCAGCGGAAGATTTGCGATCCCCGGCGTGCCATTCAGCGTCGTCGTATACTGCGGCGCCAGGTAGCCCGCCAGCAATGCGGATTCGTCGGCGTGCACGCGAACGCTCTGATGAATTTCCTGATTATTCACGACCGGAATGTTGTTGAGGCTGTTGCCCGCCAGGCTGCTGAGCGTGAATTCAAATTGCAGGGAGACGTCGCCGTTCTCGTGCACGCGCGGAGTGGCTTTCACCTTCAAGCCGATGTCAATGTACTGCGCGTTGGGGAACTGCGTACCCGTCGCGCTACCGGATAGAAGTCCGATGAGAGAGGACGAATCCAGAATTATCGACGCGGTATTCGACCCGAAGTTCGTTATGACCACGTCCGGAAGCCCCGCGCCGTTGAAGTCGGCGGTGGCAATGGAATCCGGCGTGGTGCCCACCGGCACTTCGATGGGCGCATTCAGAAAGCCGCCGCCGGCGCCAAGCATGAGCGCAAAGGCGTTGTCACCGCTGGCCGTGACGCCGAGATCCGGAATACCGTCGTCATTGAAATCGGCGATGACGAAGGACGTGGGAGTCGTGCCAGCGGCGAAATCCATTCTCGTGCCGCCCGGCTTGATGAACGTGCCGTCGCCATTGCCCAAGAAAACGGAAATACTGTTGCCAACGGAGTTCGCGCTGGTGGCAGCGCCACTATCGGCCACCGCCAAATCCAGGTTGCCATCAAGATCCAGGTCGGCGGACGCGACGTAAACCGGAGTCACGCCGGTGTTGTAGGTGACGCCGTTGGTAAAGGCGCCCTTGCCGTTGCCCAGAAAAATTTGCAGCGTGTTGTCGCTGGAATTGGTGACGGCCAGGTCGATGATCGCCGGCGCGTTCGGATTGAAAGCCTGGGCCACAATCGACGTGGGCGCCTTGCCGGTGAGCAGCGTGGTCGGAGTCTGAAATGTTTCATCGCCATTGCCCAGGAAAATACTCACGGTATTGGCGTCCTTGTTGACCACGGCCAAATCCGCAAACCCGTCACCATTGAAATCGGCCACCGCGATGGCGGTGGGTCCGGCTCCGCTGGGCAGCGTCAAAGTCGGTTCCACCGTGAATGTTCCATCACCATTTCCGTGCAGGATGGAGACGGTGCCGGCGGTCTGATTGGTGACCGCGAGATCGACGATCGTGTTGGTGGTGTCCGTCTTGGTGTTGAAGAACCCTGTAGAGATCCAGGTGGGACCGGCGCCGACGGGAATCGTAGTGGGAGTCAAGAACGTGCCAGGAGACGCAGGATTGCCGTCGTAGAGTGAGAGCGTTCCATCGGTGAAATTCGCCACGACGAAATCCTGAAAATTGTCGTCATTAAAATCGGCAGTCGCGACGAAGTCGGGATTCGTTCCGGTGGTGACGGTGATGACGGGCAAGGCTGAATTGGGGGCGGAAGCCGTCGGCGTCTGCGTAGCCACGGAATTGGCGTTGCCAACCAGGCTCGAAGAATACTGCGCCAGCGAAACGGGGAAGCGTTCGCCGACGAAAAACGTTGCCGGCTGGCCATCCTCGGCACGGAGTAGCACGCGCCGGCCGGCATGCACGTTCGAAAGAAAATTCGAAAGCGTGGCGGTGGCGCCGGGCAGCGTACCGAGGAACGTGGTCTTACCTCCGCCGAAAGCGAACACCGGCGGAATCGACGACGCCGATCCGAACACCTGCGTGAGCAAAGCGTTCAGAGCCGCGGCGCCGCCCTGTTGCACCAGTTGCGCCGCGTTCGAGGGAATTGAATAAATTGTTGCCGTTTGCGGGCCGGTGATTCCGAAGTCCACGTTATGGTTGCGATCCACTTCCATGACTTCGATTTCCAGGATTAGCTCGTCGGGCGGGCGTTCCAGATCTTCAATGATGCCCGTGGCCACGGCGATGGCCTGCGGTGAAGCGCGCATGGTCAGCGTGCGGCTCTTGGTGTCCAGATCGGTGCGCGTGATGCCCGCGATTTCGCGCACCAGACGAGATAGCTCGGTCATCTGTTCGTTTGTTTCCGAAGAAGCCAGCAGCACGGTGCGTACGATGGAAACTTCGTAGTCCTTGCGCTTCTGCGTGGTATCCGGCGCCACAAAAAACAGGCGCTTGGTCAGCGGCCTCCAGAATGTATTCGTGGCGCTTCCCAGAACGCGTGCGGCGGTCGCGAAATCCACATCCTGCAGATCGAGGTGCACCGGCACCTGGCGGACGTCCACGTCAAAGGCGACTTCGACGCCGAAGCGCTGCGCGATTTCCTGATAGGCCGACTGCGTTTGTCCGCGCAGCTGGAAGGATTGCGTGCCGGGACGATGATCGAGCCGAACGGCGGGCACCAGCACGGGCTCGGCAATGATTTGGCGCGAGCGGCTGGGGTCCAGGGCTTCCAGTTCGGTGAGGCGTTCGCGGATCGTGCGGTTCGAAGGATCCAGCTGCATCGCGTCGCGCAGGGCATGCAGCGCGTTTGCGAAATGGCCGGCGACCGCTTCGCGTTCGGCGAGGTCAACTTTCATCTGCACGACCTGGCCCTTGGCGACGGCCTGGCGCACCAGGTAGTCGCGGCTGCTGGGGTCCCATTCGGCGGCGTCGGAGTAGGCGTCGTAGGCCGCTTGCCAATCGCCAGCCTGCTCAAGTTTCATGCCTTGCTTGTAGGCTTCCTTGCCTTTCTTTACATCCTGTTTGCGAGGAGGTGAGGGAAGCTTCTGTTCGAGCGCCGCATTGCTGTTTGGCGCCGCCGGGGTTTGAGTCTGTTGCGTTGTGGTGGAGGACTTCGCGCCGGACTGCGGAACGGCGTTCAGCGATGGTACGGCCAGCGCAAGGAACAGCGAAAAAAAGAACGCAGCCGCCAGCGTCAAGGGTAAAAGCGGCGAACTCGGCCCGGTATTTGCGCGGTTTCGTCTGGCGGAGTGGGATTGGTGCGGAGAAGTCATTCAGTTATAAGATGCTATTCTACAGGGAAACGTGAGCAAGAGATTCAGTGCATTGAATTTGCTTGATTTCGGGGCACCTCGGAGCTAGACTTGAATTTCCAGTTGAAACTGGTTTACAACTGGAAACTTTATGCTCTCCGCTCTCCTGCTCGCTCTGCGCGAAGGCGTCGAAGCCGCTTTGGTTGTCGGCATCGTCCTGGTGTATCTGAATCGCACGGGGCGCCGCGCGCTTACGCGTTACGTTTGGGGCGGCGTGATGCTGGCGGTACTGGCCAGTTTCGCGGCTGCGGTGCTGCTGGATCGCTGGCAGGTGAGCGAGGATGGTTTCGAAGGCCTGCTGATGCTGGTGGCGTCGGCTCTCGTGGTCTCTATGATTATCTGGATGAACCGCGTGGCGCGCCACCTGAAGAAACACATCGAAGAGCGCGTGGAAGAGTATGCGCAGAAGTCGACACGCGCCGGCGGATGGGCGATCGGGACGTTTGTTTTTCTGATGGTGGTGCGCGAAGGCGCGGAACTGGTGCTGGTGCTGCGCGCCGTGGAACTCTCCAGCGCGGGCGTGCAGGTTTGGATCGGCACGGCGATTGGAATTGCGATTGCCGTGGCCGTGGGGCTGTTCTTTTTTCAGGGCACTTTGCGAATACCTTTGCAGCGATTCTTCAAAGCTACCAGCGTGATTCTGATGGTTGTGGCGTTTCAGCTGGCGCTTACCGGCGTGCACGAACTTAGCGAAGCGATGTGGATTCCGTCCAGCAAACTGGAGATGTCCACGATCGGGCCGATTGTGCGCAACGAAGTTTTCTTTTTTGTTTTGATTCTGGGCGCTGCCGCGCTGGTGGCTCTCCGCGAATGGTTCGGGGCGAAGCAGCCGGTGGCGGAGGAAGCCGCGAATCCGGCGGCGCGGCGCATGCGCGAGTACGAATTCCGCCGCCAGCGCCGCTGGAGCTTCGCTGCGGCGATCCTGTGCGTCGGCGTGGTTGTTTCGTTCGCCGGAGATTACGTGTACGGGCGCGTTGCCGCGGCACCTTCGCCGGCCAGGATGCTGACCGCCGAGGACCATCACGTTCGCATCCCCCTTTCCGATCTTACCGATTCCAGCTTGCACTTCTACACGGCGGACGTGGACGGCAGCGTGATTCGCTTTCTGGTGATTCACAAACTTAACGGCGATTACTCGGCCGCGCTGGATGCCTGTCAGATTTGCGGCACCGCCGGCTACCGCCAGGAAGGCCAGAGCGTGATCTGCCGGAATTGCGGCGCCGCGATCTACATTCCCTCCATCGGCCAATCTGGCGGCTGCAATCCCATCAGCGTGAAGTCCCGCGTGGAAGGAGGCGAGGTGATCGTGGACCTCTCGGCGCTGGGCGAGGCCGCCTCCAAGATTCACTCCTGACGCAATGTTCGCCCGCCTGCTTGGAGAATCCTTCGCGCGTAATCCGCGGCGCAAAGTGCTGACGGCCGCAGCGCTCGTGATCGGCATGGCCGTCGCCACCGCCACGCTCACGATTGCGCTCGAAGTAGGCGACCGGCTGGCGCGCGAATTCCGCAGCTTGGGCGCGAATCTGTTGGTCACGCCGGAATCGGACACTTTGCCGGTGGAAATTGGCGGCGTGGATTATCGTCCGGTGGATGAAGGCGCTTACTTGAACGAAGCAGATCTCGGCAAGCTGAAAACAATTTTCTGGCGCCACAATATTCTGGGATTTACGCCGTTTCTCGATGTTCCCGTCTACATTTCGGAGACCGGCGGTGCGACAACTTTGATCGGTACGTGGTACGAACACGAAGTGCCCGTGCCGGATGGGACAGAGTTCGCAACTGGCGCCAGTGTTACTCATCCGTGGTGGAAAGTGCAAGGTCGATGGTTCCGTGATCGCGCTGATGAATGCGTCGTCGGAGTGAGCTTGGCCGAGAAATATCCGGCGGTGTTTGCGCTCGGAAACACGATCCACGCGGGCCAAAATGAAGCCGCCGGCTCCGGCCGCTCGCTGCTGGTCACAGGGATTGTTTCGACCTCCGACGCGGATGATAACGCGGTGCTGGCGCCGCTTGCCGTGGCGCAAGCGATTTCGGGTCATCCCGGGAAATTCCGGCAGCTCTCCGTTAGCGCGTTGACCAAGCCCGCCGACGCGCTGGCGGAGCGTGGCGAGCGCGCGCAGACCGACAAGAATATTCAGCTCACGCCTACCGAGTATGATCGCTGGTTCTGCTCGCCCTATATCTCGTCTATCGCTTTTCAGATCCGAACTGTGCTGCCCGGGACAGACGTGCATGCGATTCGGCGGGTGGCGGAAACCGAAGGCCGCATTCTCACGCGCGTCGGGACGCTGCTGTGGATCGTCACGCTGGCAGCGTTGGGGGCGGCTGCACTGGCCGTTGCCGCGACGTCCGCGACCACCGTGCTGGAGCGGCGCGCGGAAATCGGCGTGATGAAAGCGCTCGGCGCCACCAACGCTTTGGTCGGCGGGATTTTTCTTGCCGAACAGGTGCTCCTCGCGATTGCCGGCGGTGCCGTCGGGTTTTTTGTGGGTGCAGGGCTTGCACGATTTTTGGGCGAGAGCGTCTTCGGAACGCCTGCCGCGCCGCGCTTGATTTTGTTTCCGGTGGTGCTGGCGCTGGCCGCGATTATCGCGATGATCGGAAGCCTTGTTCCGCTGCGGCGCGCGGCGCATTTTCGTCCGGCAGTGATTCTGAGGGGCGAGTGATGTTCTGGCGGCTGGTGTTTCAACTTTTGCGCGGGAGCCGTGGGCGGCTGGGCGTCGCGATACTCGCGATCGTCAGCGGCGCGGCGGTGATTTCCGCGCTGCTCGATCTTGATCTGGGCGTGCAAAATAAATTGACGCAGGAATTCCGCACTCTCGGAGCGAACATCGTGATTTCGCCCGCGAGTGGCGCACCGACGCAGATCCGTGGCGCCGAAGCCCCTAGCTTGATGCCGGAGATCGAGGTGGTGGGCACTCTGCAACAGCTGCCGTCGGCACAGGTCGCTGCGGCCGCGCCGTACCTCTATATTGTCGCGCGCGCGCAAAATATTCCTGTCGTCTTGGCCGGTACTTGGCTCGATCAAGCACAAAAACTCGATGCGACGTGGAAACTGGAAGGGAACTGGGTTGCGTCGCGCGCCGACGATTCGCATTGCCTGGTGGGCCGAAACGTCGCGCGGCGGCTGCAACTCGCGGTCGGAAATCCGCTCGAGCTGCATTACCTGGACCGCAGCGCGCCGTGCACGGTTGAGGGCATCGTGGATGCGGGCGGCAGCGAAGACAACCAGGTCTTCGCGAGCCTGCGCGCGGTGCAGTCGCTGGCGAACTTGCCGGCGCAGATCGGCCTCGCGCAAGTGAGTGTGACCGGCACAGCGCGCGTTGTCGAGGACTACTCGACGCGGCTGGCAGCCGCGCTGCCGCAGTATCGAGTGCGGCCCATCCGCCAGGTGACCGAAGCGGAAGGCGCGCTGCTCGGGCGCATCCGCCTCCTCATCGTTTCCATGGTGCTGCTGATTCTGATTCTCACGGCGCTGTGCGTGCTGGGCACCATGGCGGCGCTGGCGATGGAAAGGCGCAAAGATGTGGGTCTGATGAAATCGCTGGGTGGCTCGATCTCGCGCATTGTGGGAATATTTCTCGCCGAGGTGGGCGTGCTGGGCGCGGCGGGCGGATTCGTGGGCACGTTTTTGGGCGCTGCACTGGCGTACTGGATGGGGCTGCGCGTCTTTGGCACAGCGATTTCGCCACGCTGGGAAGTTTTTCCGGTGACCATCGCACTGATGATCGTGGTGACGCTGGCCGGCGCGCTTCCGTTGCGGATGCTGGGCAATGTAAAGCCCGCGGAAATTTTGCGAGGGGAATAGAGGAACGTGGCGACGCTCGTCCAAGTGGAAAATCTGCGCAAGGAATTCGGAAACGTGCGCGCGCTCGACGGAGTTTCCTTCCGCGTGGATGCCGGCGAATGGATCGCGATCATGGGGCCGTCAGGCTCGGGCAAGACCACCCTCATCAATATTCTGGGCGGGCTCGATACGCCAACGGCCGGGCAAGCGATTGTGGACGGCACCGATGTAGCGCGCCTCGACGAAGCCGGACTGACGCGTTTTCGCGCGGAGAAAATCGGCTTCATCTTTCAGCAATTCCATTTGGTGCCCTATCTCACGGCAGTGGAAAACGTGATGCTCGCGCAGTATTTTCACAGCACCACGGACGAGAAAGAAGCGCAGCAGGCACTGGAACGCGTGGGCTTGGGCGATCGCATCGAGCATCTGCCCTCCCAGCTTTCCGGCGGCGAACAACAACGTGTAGCGGTGGCGCGCGCGCTGATCAATCATCCCAAGTTAATCTTGGCGGACGAGCCTACCGGCAACCTCGACGAGGCCAACGAGGAAATCGTGCTCAGTCTCTTGCGCGAACTTCACGCCGAAGGGCATACGATTCTGATGGTGACGCACGCTCCGCCCATCGGGCGCCTTGCGGACCGCCGCATCGAGTTTGCGCATGGGCGCTTAGTGCGACCGGCAGCAGCGCTGAAACCGGAGCTGGCGTGAAGGCGCGATTGGGTTCGTTTGTGTCACACTATGAGTCGGGACCTGACAGTTCGAGAACCATGGGCGATGCGAGTGAGAATTAACTACGACACGAAGGCGGACACGCTGCGCCTCATCAGGAAGGAAAACGCCTCCGTCACCGAGAGCGACGAGGAAAAACCCGGGATCATACTTGACGATGATGGCCAAGGAGACCTGGTTTCAATGGAAATGCTCGACGCTTTGCGGCGCGTTACCGAAGCCAAGAAGGTAGATTTCCAAATCGCAGGCTAATCTTTAGATGCCAATCGCACAAGACACGCGAAAAAAACCGCTGAGCATCAAGGTACACGTCTCGACAGGCGAGGGCGTCGAGATCACGTGGTCGGACATGCACACCAGCCGCTACGATTTCCCGTACCTGCGCGATCATTGCCCGTGCGCGCTGTGCAACGACGAGCGTGAGAAGAAGGCTAAGGGCGGCACCGGCGCCAGCTCGGCGTTGCTGCCGATGTACAAGCCGCGCGTCACCGCCAAGAGCGCCAACGCGGTGGGGAATTACGCGCTGCAGATTCAATTTTCCGATAGTCACGCGACGGGAATTTTCAGCTTCGAGCATCTCCGCGAAATTTGTCCCTGCCAAGCGTGCGCGCGCGATTTTCGCGCTGCCACAGAAGAGACCACCGCATAACACGCGTTCCTCATACCCGCGCGCGCCCGACCACAGAGTGAAGTTGCATCGAACTGCCGGCGAGTAGTAACCCTTAGCGGTGGGCCATCCGCCGCGAGGCTTCCTTTTTGGCCGCCTTTCAACGTATAGTTCCTTCCCACACTGAAAAGCGTATGGATTCCAATTCCACAGGCCCCACATTCACGCCGGGTCGCGCCCGCCCTGTAACGAAAGTCCTGGTGGCCACTACGGCCATGCTGGCTTTCATTTCCTTCTGGCGTGCCGCGGCCATTGTGCTGAACGACCTGGCTTCTTCCGCCTATTACGCTGGCGGCGAGGCCGAGCAGTTCATCGGCAAGACGGCGCCCTGGTTCATCCTTGGCATCATGCTGTTTTCCTACGCGGTGCGCGCGATTTACGTGGAAAGCTGCAGCATGTTCGTGCGCGGCGGCGTGTACCGGGTAGTGAAGGAAGCGCTGGGTGGGACGCTCGCGAAATTTTCCGTATCCGCGCTGATGTTCGATTACGTGCTCACCGGCCCGATCAGCGGCGTTTCGGCGGGGCAGTATCTGGTGGGTGTAATAAACGAGCTTTTCCATCACGCCAAGCTCGCGATTTATTTGAACGTGAACGGCACTGCCGCGACGGTGGCCATCATCATCACGCTTTATTTCTGGTGGGAAAATATTAAAGGCGTTCCCGAATCCAGCGGCAAAGCCCTGCGCATCATGCAACTCACCACCATCATGGTGGTAGTGCTGATCAGCTGGTGTTTCTACACACTGTGGGTGCGCAGCGACTGGAGCCTGCCTCCATTGCCGAACGCGCAGAACATGAAACTCGATCACGGTTCGCTCGGCTGGCTGAACGGTTATCACTGGGCGCACACGATCACGTTAATCATTATTTTTGTCGGCCTGGGTCATTCCGTGCTGGCGATGAGCGGCGAAGAATCCCTCGCGCAGGTGTATCGCGAAATCGAGCATCCCAAGCTGAAGAACCTGAAAAAAGCCGGGCTGGTGATTTTTATCTACAGCCTGGTGTTTACTTCGTTGGTTTCGTTCTTCGCGGTGATGATTATTCCGGATAGCGTGCGCGGAAACTTCACTGAAAACCTGATCGGCGGTCTGGCCATGCATCTGGCCGGCAGTTTTAAGGTGAAGTTGGCGTTTCACGTCTTTGTCGTGGTGGTCGGCACGCTGATTCTCGCCGGAGCCGTGAATACCGCCATCGTGGGATCGAACGGAGTGCTGAATCGCGTATCCGAAGATGGCGTGCTCACCGATTGGTTCCGCCATCCGCATCCGCGCTTTGGTACCACGCACCGCATCATTAACCTGGTGGTGGCGTTTCAGATCGTCACCATCATTGCAAGCCGCGGAGACGTCACCTTTCTCGGCAACTTGTACGCCTTTGGCGTGATCTGGAGCTTTTCTATGAAGGGCATCGCGGTGCTGGTGCTGCGTTACACGCATCCGCAAGACCGCGAGTATCGCGTGCCGCTCAACCCGATAATTTTCGGCAGAGAAATTCCGATCGGGCTGGGAATGATCACGCTGGTGCTGGTGGCGATCGCGATTATCAACTTGTTTACGAAGCCGCAAGCAACTGTCGCGGGAATCATTTTCACCATAGTGCTTTTCACGGTGTTCGAGATTTCCGAACATCGCATGCGCGTGCACGCCGCGGGCGCGGCGCATGTGGAGCTCGATCAATTCAATCTGGCGCAAGAAGCGGAATTGACGCCCACCAGCGTCGGCGTCGCGCCGGGAAGTATTCTGGTACCGGTGAGCACCTATTACGCGCTGTACCATCTGGAAGCAGCGCTGCGGCGCGTGCGGCAAAAGGAAGCGGAGATCGTTGTGTTGCACGTGCGCATGCTGCGCCGCGCGGCGTCCGGCGAATACGATCTGGCCCCGGACCAGCTTTTCAGCACGATCGAACAATTGCTTTTCACTAAAGTGCTGGCGCTGGCGGAAAAAGAGGGCAAACCCGTGCGTCTGGCAGTGGCCGCGGCGAACGATCTGTGGGAAGGCATTCTGCGCACTGCGATGAACCTGCAGTCGAGCACCGTTGTGGCGGGCAGTTCATCAAAGATGCCGGTTACCGAGCAGGCTCGCGAAATCGGGCTCGCTTGGGAACGCATGCCGGAGCCGCGCCCACGCGTCACCTTGGAAATTTTCACACCTTCAGGCCAAGAGCAGATCTTCTACCTCGGCCCCCACGCGCCGCGGCTGACCCCCAAGGAAATTGATTTGCTGCACAGAGTCTGGCTGGAATTGAGCGACAAGCTGCCCGGCGAGGAAATCCATCACCACGACATCATTCACTTTGCTCTCGGAGAGGTGGAGCGGGAAATGGCGCAGGGCGAGACGGACGCCGTGCTCGAGCGGCTGCGCCAGCACGTGCACGAAATACGCGACCACCGGCTCGAAACCGACGAAGCGCCCAAGAAATTGCCTGGAAGCTGAGCACCGCGCGACCTGCGTTATTACTTCGCAGGCTACCGAAGCCGCAATCGAATCTTGCAAACGCTTACGCGCGCAGTTCGGAGGTGCAGTTCGGGCAGCGCGTCGCCTTCAACGGAATGGACGAAGCGCAGTAGGGACATTCTTTCATGGTGGCGGCCGGAGCCGGCGCGGGCTTGTTCCAGGTATTCACCATCTTCACGATCAGGAAAACCGCGAATGCTACGATCAGAAAGTCGACTATGTTGTTCAAAAACATGCCGTAATTGAGCGTAGGCGCCCCGGCGGCTTTTGCTTCTGCCAGCGTGGCGTACGATTTTCCCGAGAGATTCAGAAATAATCCGGAGAAATCCACTTTGCCGACGATCAGGCCGATCGGCGGCATGATGATATCCGCCACCAGCGACGTGACGATTTTTCCGAACGCCGCTCCGATGATGAATCCCACGGCCAGGTCCAGTACGTTGCCTTTCATCGCGAATTCTTTAAATGCCTTTAGCATGGTTGATCTCCTTGCATCCACTCAGCGAGCAGTCGGTTTCGTGCCATGGGGCCGGGCCATGCTTTCTCCGCATGCCGCGCTGCTGCCGCGGAGGTTATCCGGAACGCTCACGGCTGGCAAGAGCGAATGCGCTTGTTTTCAATATTGTGGGTCGCCGTGAAATCAATGGCGCGCGACCGAAATCGCCGCCGCGAGCGCTCCGCGCAAGACCAACACGCCCCCGGCCAGCACAAACAGCTGCGAGGCGTGCCGTGCCGGCACGAACGGCACAGCAAGAATAAAAATGCCCACCAGTGCGAGTGATCCGGCGCGAATCATGGTCGCCATCCGCGCAGTTTTCGCTTCCGACCGCGTAGCCGCACGTACACCCCAGAAAATAAAGATTGCGCCCAGCGCCACCACGCCCGCGGGCCGCGCTGGCACCCCGATCCGGCCCGTCGCAGCCAGCAAGATCAGCAGCGCGCCCAGAAGCAGCACGATAAATTCGCTGAGCAGCCGAAAAAGATTGCTCGGTGTCGCCATGTACGCGTCCAGCCCGCGGGCCATTATCAGGCAAGCTGCCGACCGGCGCAATCGGCTGCTGGCGAGCGACACCATCCGTTGCGAATCGGAGTGCTACTAACGGCTTCATCTCAGCCGAGCCTGCGTTTCGAGTGCTTGGGACATTGCAATCGCGAACGGCGTGGAGGGTCAAGAATTTCGCAGATTAGCTTTCTACTGTATTAACGCTTCCATAACACCTGTACCTTCGGCCGATATCAATACGAAAAGCGATCTGGTGAAATGATATTCGCGAGCCGCAAGCATCGTGCGGATCGGCATTTGCACGCATAACGAGGTGCCGTCGAACCCGAGGGCAAGTGACCAAACCCCTTCTATACGTTGCGATTACACTGGCAGGAATTGGGCTTGGGATTTTTCACTACAAACTGAAGCCTGCGCCCAGCGACAAAGATCTTCGCGAGTACGCGCAGACCATGAGTGGCGGCGCAGCGTGGCGGAATCAAATCGCTCCGGACTTTGAGCTTAAGACCACCAGCGGAGAAGACTTTAAACTTTCCGAGAACGTCGGCAAGAAAATTATTGTGCTCAACTTCTTCGCGACCTGGTGCGGCCCGTGCCGCGAGGAAATGCCCGAACTGAATCGTTACTTCAACGATCACAAAAGCGAGTCGTTCTTATTGGTGGGCATTGATTCGGAAGAAAAACAGGATCGCGTGGATGGTTTTCTCAAAGACCTTAAAATCGATTTCCCCGCTGGAATTGATGACGGCCCAATCCAGAAACAATACGGAGTGACTGCATTTCCGACAACCGTGCTGATTGGCGTGGACGGCAAGGTGCAATTTTACGAGTCCGGCGCGCTCGCTAACGCTGATGTCGCCTTCAGCAATCTGCTGGCGAAGAATCGTCAACTTATGGATGCGGGGCAAGTCATTTCGCCGCAGGATTACCGCCAGTTAGCTCAAAAACAAACGGCGCTTCCCGTCGCCAAAGGACAAGAAAAGAGCACTTCTGACGAGGAGGCCAAGCTCGATTCACGCGGTACCCGGATCGTCGCCCGTATGGATTGTCCCTGCGGCTGCGAGAAAAAGGTTCAGATCTGCACTTGCAACACATCCAAGAAAATCAAGACCGCCCTGGCCAGCGAAGACTATAAAGACCAACCGGACGACGAGATCGTGAAATCGCTGAACAAACGGTTCTGCTCGGGGGCCATGTGATTATCGCTGAAAATGTTCACGTGCATTTTCGGCGCGGCCTCTTGCGCAGAAAGCTGCAGGCCCTCAATGGACTCAGCCTGGAGGTGTACGACGGCGACTTTTTCGCGCTCGTGGGACAGAACGGCGCGGGAAAATCCACGGCGATGTACTGCCTGTTGGGGCTGTTGCAGCCCACTTCGGGGAAAGTAGAAGTAATGGGCAAGACCCCAGAACTTGGTTCGCAGCTCTATCAGAGCGTGGCTTATCTGCCGGAGGAGCCGCACTATCATCTCTATCTGACCGTTGAGGAAGCAACCCGCTACTACAGCGCGCTCTACCGGCGGCGAGTGTCCGACAAGGCGATCAACGACGTGCTGGAACGATTGGGATTGGCGCAGTTCAAAACTCTTCCGCTTTCCAAATGCTCCAAAGGCATGAAGCAGAAGGTCGGGATTGCGCAATGCCTGATCCACGAGACGCGGTTGCTCTTTCTGGATGAGCCGACGCGAGGACTCGACCCGCTGGTGGTGCGCGAATTTCGGGAAGCGCTGCGCGAGATCCATCAACGCGGCGCAACCATCGTAATGAACTCGCATGTGCTCTCGGAGATCGAGATGCTGGCCAACCGCGTGGCAATCATCGATCGCGGCAAGGTCGTCGTGCAGGACGAGCTGCAAAATCTTCTCACTCTCGACCGGGAGCTCTACGGCGTCACCTTCGAGCCAAACGGATCCATGCCTGACTATATCGGCTCGATTGAACGCGTGGGAACCGTCGTGAAAGCGAGTATCCCCAAGGAAAGGCTGTACGATTTCATGGACTACACGAAGAACTCCGGCCTGAGTGTGCACGAGTGCTCGCTGAAGAAGACTTCGCTGGAGGATTCCTTCTTCAAGATCGTCAAGGACGGAAGGGCTCAGGCATGATCAGCGCGGCGCCATACAGGATTACGGAGAGACCACGCAATCGCGCGCCGGAAGAAATTTGGGAGGATGCATGGCCGAAGTTCTGAAGGCGAACATTCTGGCCAATTTTGCTTTCTATCGGCGCAGCCGATTGCTCATGGCATTTGCGCTCGCATTTCTGTTGCTGACTGGATTGAGCTCACTGCCTGCCCTTTTCAACAACTCTGGGGTACAAAGCTTCAACGCTCTACAGCAGATCTTCTCCATCTTGAATGTGTTCCTGCTCTTTCTTGCGGGAGGTCTGGGGCTATTCATTATTTCTTCGCACCTCCGCAACCGCAGCCTGAAAATGGTATTCACCAAACCCTGCTCGCCGGCCTTGTGGTTGGCGTCCGCGATCTTATCGGCTGCGCTCGTTTCGCTGCTGCTTCACGGGGTCGTGTTAACCAGTGCCGTTGTGCTGTCGCTCGTGTGGAAGGTGCCCGTGCGCGCGGGGCTGGTTTTTGTCTCCGCGGACACGTTTATTGCGTCACTGGGAATCGTTGCTTACATGATGTTGCTGGCCACGCTGGTGCATCCCGCGATCGCCGTAACGCTGGTGCTGATTTTTAACGCAGAGATGTTCTACGACGCTCAAGTGTGGACGCAAGCCGTCATCCGCTCGGGAAATGCGAGCGTCGCGCTACGCGTACTCGAGCATATCTTTCACGGCTTGTACCTTGTGTTGCCCATGATCCACGCATATGGCAAACAGACGGACGTTGTAAACACGAGCCTGCGCGTCTTGCACGGAGACTGGAAATATCTTCTCTACTCTCTGGGTTACGTACTGGTGTTAACGGCGTTCTGTTACTTCGTAGCGCTATTTGCATTGCAGAGAAAACGACACATTTAGAGCAGCCAAGCATGCGGCGCGATGAGCTCGGGCTTGGGTTTCCGCGCTCGCCCGGCAGCCCCTTCTGGCAGGCTAGCTGCCCTTTACCGGGGTCTCATGAAACCAGAATTCTTCATCAATGCTTGGCTCGCAATCGCTGCGATTGCGGCGGTGAATATTGTTTATCAATCGATCAAAATAAAGGGCTGAAAGGCGCGTTCTTTGGCGCGCGAATCTCCGGAACAGTGGGCGAGCTGGAGCTCGGAAGGACCGGCCCGATCAGCACGACGCTGCAGCTTCACCGTTTAGAGGCGCCAGAGCCGGGAGCGCCGAGGGTAGGAATCGAAGTGGCGAACCGATCCATCGCGAGCTACCGCACGTTGCCGATTCGGCTGACTTCGGAACCAGCGACGGTGCTCAATGAACTGCTCGCGCAGGCGATCGCAGCCGGTCAATCCTCAATAACCTCCCCAAGCGAAAGCATCCGCTCGGATACAACGCGCCGACGCTGGCGGGTCGGGCGCGGAATGATACAATGGCTTGTTTGGTTCGCCGCGCTGGTTTGCAGCATCGAATGCCTTGGAGAAAATTCAGTGCATAAGGTGATTATCATCGGGAGTGGTTGCGCCGGTTTGACTGCGGCGATCTATGCGGCGCGCGCGGATTTGAGTCCGTTAGTGCTGGACGGCTACGAGCCGGGCGGACAACTCGCGTTGACGACCATGGTGGAAAATTTCCCGGGCTTTCCCGATGGCATTTTGGGGCCGGAGCTGATCGAAAACTCGCGCAAGCAGGCGCAGCGCTTCGGCACGGAATTCCAATCCGGCGCGGTCACGTCAGTGGATCTGAGCCGCAGGCCGTTCACTGTAGTCGCCGGCAAAGAAACGTACCAGACCGAGACTCTGATCGTCGCGGCGGGCGCGTCGGCGAGAATGCTGGGCATCGAATCGGAGCGGCACTTGCTAGGGCACGGAGTTTCCACCTGCGCGACGTGCGACGGTTTCTTCTTCCGCGGAAAAGACATCATTGTGGTGGGCGGCGGTGACACCGCGATGGAAGAGGCCACTTTCCTCACGAAATTCGCGCGGAAGGTTACACTGATTCATCGCCGCAACGAATTCCGCGCCACGAAAATCATGCTGGATCGCGCGCACGCCAACGAAAAAATCGAGTTCCTAACACCTTATGTGATCGAGGAAGTTCACGACGTCAACAGCAAGTCCGTGGAAAAAGTGAGAATCCGCAACACGGATAATAGCGAAACCAGGGAGCTTGAAACCTCCGGAGTTTTCGTCGCCATCGGCCACGATCCAAATACGAAGCTATTCAAGGGGCAGCTTGCTATGGACGAAAACGGCTACCTCATCACGCATGACGGCCCGAAAACCAATATCGAAGGCGTGTTTGCCGCTGGAGACGTGCAGGATCATCATTACCGCCAGGCGATCACCGCGGCAGGCTCCGGTTGCATGGCTGCTATCGAGGCGGAACGGTTCCTGGAAGGGCACAAAGGCTGACGCCACAGCCGCAATTGCTGCATAATTCAGAGTTCATGCCGCCACAACCGCACCCGTTGCTCCAATCTCAATTACTGAAGCTCGGCCTTTTCTGATGCGCGCGCTCCTGCTGCGTCTTTCGGAGAGCAAGCGACTGGCGCCGCTGATGATGCGCAGCGGTGTGAGCCGCCGTGTCGCCCGCCGCTTCGTTGCCGGTGAAACTCTGGACGACGCGCTGGAAGCCGCGCGTGAAGTGAATCGCGCGCTGCAGCTGGCCAGCCTGGATTTGCTTGGCGAAAATGTGTCGGATGAAGACGGCGCACGGCGAGCCGCTGACGAATACATTGCGATCTTCGATCGCATCGCGCAGGAACACCTGGACGCGAATGTTTCGCTGAAGCTGACGCAACTCGGCCTGGACCTGAACGAAGAACTCTGCCAGGAACTTCTGGAAAAAATCGTCGCGCACGCCGCCAGCCAGTCGAATTTCGTGCGCGTGGATATGGAAGGCTCGGCCTACACGCAGCGCACCGTGGAGATGGTGAAGCGTGTGCGCTCCGAGTACTCGAACGTGGGCACAGTGATGCAGGCATATCTTTATCGCGCCGAGCAGGATGTGCAGGAATTACTCGCTGCGGGTTGCCGCCTGCGGCTTTGCAAGGGCGCTTACCAGGAACCGCCCGAAGTGGCGTTCCCCAAGAAAGCCGATGTGGACGCCAACTACGTGAAGCTGATGAGAATGCTCCTGGCGAGTGGGATTTATCATGGCATCGCCACGCATGATCCGGCTATGATTCGCGCTGTGCTCGATTTCGTGCGCCAACAGGATATCAAGCGCGACCGTTTCGAATTTCAGATGCTCTACGGCATTCGCACCGATTTGCAGCAGAAATTGGTGCGCGACGGCTATCGCGTCCGCGTGTATATCCCGTTCGGCGTGGATTGGTTTCCTTACTTCATGCGCCGCCTCGCCGAACGCCCCGCCAACGTGACTTTCTTCCTGCGCAATCTGCTTCCGCGTTCCTCGGCGAAAGCCACTCCGCGATCTACTTCAGGCTCATGATCCCGCGCACGCAAACCGGTTTTCATCCCGTCAACATCTCGACGCGCCCATCGCCAAACACCATGAGAATCTTATTCAAGTCGGTCGCTATGCGCAGTCGTGAATAGATGTAGCGATATGCCTCCAAGCATGAAATTTCTCGGGCGCTTATCACAACCAGCCAGCGCTCGCCAGCGAGCTTTCGCCCGTAGCTGTCCGCCTCGGCGCTGATTACGTCGAGCAATTCTCGTGTCATGTTCGAAAGTAGAAGTGGGTCTGAATCGGAATTGTGCACGAACCCAATCATTTTTGGCGCTCGCTCAGATTCGTCTCGCAATAGTCGAATCTGGACACGATTCCCGTGAATTGTGTACTTCTCATCTCGGCGCGGCGATCTCCGCCCGAGAAGAGTATTTATCTTGTCTTCGAGCGACGCAGCTGTTTTCAATGGCAAAAGGATGGGAGCAGTGATGGTCAGCACTACCGTCATGCCGTCCGGCACGGTTTTGCCAAGGGTTACTCGCAGACGATCCATGAGTCTCATCGCAACCTTATCGAACCTCAAGTGAGGTTTGGCTGCGTTTCCTTGGACAGTGCCGCGCCGTTTCAGGGTTGTGATGTCAACCGCAACCCGTTTCCCAGCGACCGTGATATTGGCGTCGTGGGCGTCGTTTCTCTCTTCCCAGGTTGCCGAGAATCGTCTAGCGATGGCTTCGATGGCGCTTCGCTCTTGCTTCGTCAAATCCCCCATGCGTTCCTACCTCTGAGGACGACTCCATTTGTCTGGCGAAAATATCGCGGTTTCTTGCGCTGCGGCGGGCGGCCGGCGATTCGTTTCGCGCTACGACTTGCGGCAGATGGCGACGCCATCGCGCAACGGCACGATCACGGGGAAAAGTTCCGGCGAAGCATAGACCATGCGGTTGAATTCCAGGATGCCGCGCGTGTTATCGTCCTTCGGCGGCTGGGCGACACGGCCGGACCATAGCACGTTGTCTGTGATGACCAGGCCACCGCTTTTCAGCCGCGGCAGGGATTTCTTCAGCGCCGCGGGGTATTGATGTTTGTAAACATCAATCAGGATGATGTCGAACGTGCCGTCGGTGGCGTCAATCAAGTCCACCGCTTCTCCGGTCATGAATCGGATGTTCTTGCTGACGCCGGCGCGTTCGAAGTTCTTGTGCGCGAGTTCCGCATTCGCCGGGTCTCCATCGGTGCAATAAATCTCGGCGGCAGGTCCGGCAGCGCGCGCGAACCAGATCGCGGAATAGCCGATGGCCGAGCCCATCTCGAAAATTCTGTTTGCTCCGGAGAGCCGAGCCATCAGCCATAGCAGACGCCCGCAATCCGGCCCGATGATCGGGATGTCGCGCTCCTTCGCGTACTTTTCGATGTCTGCAAGCACGGCATCGCGCTCCGGCAGCAGGCTCGATAAATATTTTTCAACTTGCGGTTCCAGAATTCCCGGCATTTTCGCTCCTAGACCTGCGCGCTGAAGTGCGAGCTGAGTTCTCCGATTGACTCACCGGGCTTTAGCACATGAATTTCAAGGCCGCTGATATCTTGCGTGAACTGGCGGACTTGTTCGGGCCGGCCCACCAGCTGTGGGAACGTCCCGAAGTGCATAGGGATCACGTGGCGAACATTCAAGAAGCGAATGGCCATGGCCGCTTCGCGCGGACCCATCGTGAAGTGATCACCGATCGGCAGCAACGCCACGTCCGGCGCGTACAGCTGCGCGATCAACTTCATGTCGCTGAAAAGCGCCGTGTCACCTGCGTGATAGACCGTCAGTCCGCCGGGAAGCCGCAGAACGTAGCCGCAAGCTTCGCCGCCATAAACGATGTGATCGCCGTCGAGGATGCCGCAGGAATGCACGGCGTTGACCATGGTCACTTCGATTTCGCCGACTTTCTGCGTGCCGCCTTTATTCATCGCGTTGCTGTTCTGCACGCCTTTTGATTCCAGCCACGCGCACAGTTCATAAATTCCCACGACCTGCGGGTTGAATTTCTTGCCAAGTTCCACGGCGTCGGCGATGTGGTCGAAATGTCCGTGCGTGATCAACATGGTGTCCACGCGCTCGAATCTTTTATTCGCTTCAGGGCAAAGCGGGTTGGTCAGAATCCAGGGATCCACCAGAATTACTTTGCCGCTGGGAGTGTCAATACGAAATGCAGCGTGGCCCAGCCAGGTGATTTTATTGCCGCGCGTGTGAAGCATCAGCGCTTGCCTCCTGTTCTTATGATTAGCCCAAACCGTTGCGAATCATTGTGCCCCGCCATGCCCGCTCTCGACTCCGCTGGCTGCGGGCCCCAGCGTCGCGCGGAACGCCTGTTCGAACACAGGCTGCGAGCGCGTGCCCAGGAAAAATCCTACGATCTGACCGTCGCGCCGATAAAAAATCGTTTGCGGCATGGTGCCTTTCCACTCCGGATTCACGCCGTCGTAGAAAGCGTCCAGATCAATCCCGGGTTTCTGGCGGTAATTGGGGAATGGCGGTTGCGTGCGCGCAATGAATCGCCGCACCAGGTTCATGTCCGATTCGTCGTCCATGTCCACGCCCACCACGCTGACGCCCTGCGGTTTGAATTCCTTGGCCAACTCGACAATCATGGGGTACTCATCGCGGCAGGGCTCGCACCACGTGGCCCAAAAATTCACTACGAGCGCCTTCCCTCTGTATTTCGCGAGCAACTGCCGGTAGCCGGCAAGATCAATCAGCGGGGGGTCGGCAGCGCCAGCCGCTTTGCCCGCGTGCGGCGCAGCTCTGCCCGCGTCCGTTTGCGTGCGCCCAGGCCGCGCAGCAACAAGAGCCAGCGCCAGCAACAGTGCGAACGCTATAAGATTCCGACGGTGATGTCGCGATTGCTGGGTTCCGTTTCTCATTTGGCTATTCTATCGGTTTGACCCGACGTGCGGCAACCCGGGGGCGGTCGCAGCTCGACGCCGTGAGGGTAGTGGCTCAGCCTCCAATGACGCATCAGGAGCAACGGGTGTGCGCGCCCTGCTACCCCTGGGGCTTGTACGCCGGCGGACTGACAGCGACGAGATCACGTTGCGGCATCTGGCCTCCCAGCATGGAGCCAGAAATGGTACGAAGGACTTGGGACAGCTCCGGATTCTACGCGCGAACAGGCGGCCCGTCGCCTTCTGAGGACTCCGCTCTGGATGGCAGTCACAGGCGGGAGCTATATCGGGCTGCGCTCCTTGAACTCGACCTTGAAAAATTGAGAGAACGCGTGGAGGCAGCGGAGGAAGCAATTCGCGCCCGAACTTCGCGCAATGGCGGCATGCTGAGCGACGAGCGAACCGCCATACAGACGCTACGTCCGCGTTGAATGTCTTGCAGGCCGGCGTGAAACGGAGCAGCCCACCGGTCAAGAATTCGGGACTCTGAACCACGATAGAATCGAGAGCGCCCGGGATAGACACTGGGCACATGCGTTCTGGATTTTCCGCGTAGCCCTAGCATCCCACACATTTTCCTAAACCTTCGTATCGCGAGAAGTGACCGAATACATCGCGCGCCGCCCCTGGCGCGAGGGTTGTGCGCGGATCTCCGATCGTGCGGCGCCGCTACGAAAACGACGCTGCGGATAGCGATCAGACCCCGGCCAAGTTTGGTCTATCGTTCCTATCCGTTCAATGGATTTGCCTGTCGAGCCGTCACGCTTTAAGCTCCGTCGCATGACCGTCTCATTTGCCACCGCCTGCTTCGCTCTGTTGGCCGCGGTGCTGCATTTCGTGTCCTATAAGCTGAAGAAGACGGCCGAGAAAAAGTCGTTCCACATCAAACGCAGCGCTTGACGCCGCCGGTTCTCGCGCATCCGCCGCCGCACTTCCTGCTTCTCTCGGCAGCTTTTCAAATCCCAACTGGTCGCGGTCCGCAGGTTACTCTGGAATTTACTCGCCGGGTAATGCCTGCCGGACTTACCCCCGTGTGACGATCAGCCGAGCCGCGTTAGAACAACGTGTGTTGCGTTCACGGTCGCAACGTGTTTGGTACACCGATAGCCAAGCTTGGGTGCGTCAATTCCAGCGAACAGGTGCTCGCCCGAGCCGAGGAGCACTGGCGCAATCGCCAGATGAAGCTCATCAATAAGCGCCGCGCGAAGATACTCTCGAATCGTTTCTATGCCTCCTCCGATTTGAACATCGTGCCCCTGCGCTGCTTCGCTTGCGCGCTGCAGTGCCGCTTGGATGCCGTCCGTAACAAAATGGAAAACCGTCCCGCCGTCCATGGGGATGGACGGGCGGGCAAAGTGTGTAAGCACGAAGACAGGAGCGTGATAAGGCGGGTTGTCACCCCACCAACCCTTCCACGCGTCGTCGGGCCATGGACCGCGAATCGGCCCGAACATGTTCCGGCCCAGAATCCAGGCCCCGACATTCGCGAACCCGTTGGCCGCAAAATCATCATCGACGCCCGTGGCGCCGCCGTCGTTTCCAATCAGCCGTTGAAACGTTTGAGTAGGTACGAACCATTGGTGCAGGCTCCTGCCCTCCACACCGAGTGGATTTGCCAGGTCTTGATTGGGGCCGGCGCCGTAGCCATCCAGGGAGATGGAGAAGTTGCGAACCCGAAGTTTAGTCATGATGATCCCATCCCGAGACTGCGGGCGCACATGTTAGGTTGGCACAAGTGGCGCGTCAATGAGTAAAGGCAGCGTGCAGTCTAAGTACCGATCAACACGCTGATCGCGCAGCGAGGGCGCTTGCACGGAACCTGGTAGTCGATTACCCGCTATCCAGCATCGAGAGTTTAATTTCTTGGTTCTCGCGCGGCCGGCCAGTTTCCACGTGTGCGACAATCTCACCGCTTTAAACTCCAGGCCGACGCGCAGCCTGAGGAGTTTACGATGAAAACGGCGACTTGTTTATTGCTGATTACCCTGATCGTGACCGCCATTGCTCCGCTGCAATCAGGCGCGCAGGCTCCGGGCGAATGGCGCGACGATCTGGTAGATCACA
Organism: Acidobacteriota bacterium; assembly: GCA_013289715.1. Taxonomy (GTDB): domain Bacteria; phylum Acidobacteriota; class Terriglobia; order Acidiferrales; family UBA7541; genus Palsa-295. The sequence continues at coordinate 200,224 of JABCZJ010000007.1, forward strand.
TGGTTGGCACATGGAAACTGCAGGGAACGGTCATGGCTCGCGACGCGCACCATGAGGTTGACGCTGAGTGGGTGCTCAACCACCAATTCCATCGCATCCGCGAAAAAGCGGCAGCTGGCGCGCCTGGCTCCGAGAACGGCTAGGAGGCGACTTGGTTTCTCGGCTACGACCCGGTCAGCGAGCGCTGCGTCCTGCATCTGCTCGACGTGTGCGGAGGGCGATTCTCAGAAACGCTCGGCTACGGCGTGCGCGACGGCAACGCCACCCGATTTGTATTTGAATACCCGGAGGCCCGTTTCACACCGTGCTTCAGTGGTCCCCGGAAAAAGATACCCGGGAATGGCTAATGACGCAGAAAGACAAAGACGGCAAGTGGGCGACTTTTGGCGACTTTAGGCTCACCGGGTCGCCGCAGTAAGCCAGGTGCGGGATAAGTCACCGCGGAAAATCCTCATCAACCGCCAAGAAACATCTGCAGGGTCATTCTCCATCTCGGATGCGGACTATTCAGCCTGCGATACGCGGCATTTCGTCCTGGGTATCAAGGTGCGCAATGCGTGAAGACGTAGTCGCGATCCTTCGCCGGTACGTGGCAGGGGAAGCAAGTCTCATGCAGCGCCTTGTCGCCCGGTTTGCCGTCCCTGAAGTCCGCGAACCCCCAGCCGCCCGTCGCCGCGTACTTCTTTGAGTCCTTCACCATCACCTGAATATTCACTGGGGACGCGACAACGAAAGATTGCGCGCCGGGGAATGCACCATCCAAGACCTTGTCGTTGACTTCCGACAAGACACGAGTCCAACGAATGGCCGCTATGAGGGTGCCGTCCGGGAACCGGACCTGCCCATCCTTAAAAGCCTTGAGCGTTATCTCGTTGCCGACTTGTGCGCGCAACTGATCGAGCTTGCCCGGTACTCAGAGGTTGTTCACGGTGATCATTTTCCAATCGCGATATCCGGCGGGGATTTTCACTCCGTAGATCGGCGAGGAGTCTCCATCAGCCTGTCCAGATGCCTGGGCCATGTAGGCGAAAATGCCGGCCGGGGTTACAACTGCAAGCAGCAAGAAACCGATCTGTTTCATCGTCCTCCTCCTCGTAGAATCTTGAGCACCACCCTTGGCTGTGCGCAATCTCGCGTTCGCTCACTTCGGCAGCTCCGCCCCGGCCTGTTCCGCCACCATATACCTGGCGTACCACTCGGGCCAATTCGCATCCGCGTCGCCGATCCGCTTCTCGTGCTCGCCGTGCGCCACGGACGCGCGTCGCATCGCGTCCGCCAGATCGTTCGCCGAAGCGAAGGCCGTCGCCGCAGAATCAATGCGGCCGGGCAGCCGCGTGGTGATTTCCTGGAACAGCCAGCCGTTGCCGTCCGGATCTTTGAACGACGCGAACGAGCGGTAGCTGCGATGTTCGGGGTCCGGGCCGCTGACGCGCACGCTGCCAAACAAGTAAGTTTCGTCGGTACCCGCGTATATGCCCTCGTTGTGGAACACTTCGCTGATCTGCACGCCGCGATCGAGCAGGTCTTTGCGCGCGGCCTGGAGATCGGAGACGATCAGGTAAAGGCCCTGGGCGGAGCCGGGCGCGGCTGAGGTGACGTTCTTGCCGAAGATGACCGAGCATCCCGAGCCAGGCGGCGTGAACTGGAGTATGCGGAAGTCTTTACCGTTGTCGTAGTCGGCGTCCAGCCGCCACCCCAGCTTCGCGTAGAACGCTTTCGCGCGGTCCACGTCCGAAACGGGGATGACGACGATCTCGAATTTCATGTCGACCGGTGCGACGCTGGTCTCGATACCACGGACTGCATTTGCGCTCATAGCCACCTCCTGAGTTGCGTCATTCCTTCACCTCGATTGCCATCAAGCGAGTGCCCGATAAATTCGCCCCTCGAAGTCGCTGACTAAACGTGAAGTCGCTCCGCCCTTCGTCGCTACTTCGCGCGCACTCCCAAGCTCGAACCGCCAAACACGCAGGTTCCTTTGATTGAATGCGCGGCCATTCGTCATTCTCGTCCGCAAGCAATCTTCCGTAGGCTTACCGGCGCAAAAATCGCCGCCGCGAAAACGGATGATACCACCGCCTCCAAAGCCGCAGAAGTTGGTTAGCTTCGAGTAATGGTTCAGCTTCCGATAACCCGACCTACCAAGACCAAGGCGCATTCTTCTCAGATGTCAGTCTGTTTTTGCGAAGGAAACTGATACACTCACGTTTTTCACCACTCCCAAAGGAGGCCCTATGGCAGCGAGCGAAACCAAGAAATGCGCACATCCCGTTTGTACGTGTCAGGTCACTTCGGAGAAGTACTGCAGCCCGCAGTGCGAGACAATGGAAGAAATGCCGGACGTGGATTGCAAGTGCCCGCACTCGGTCTGCGCGGGCAGAACGGAATACGCGGCCCACGCATAATCAGCGAAGCCCGCCCTTCGCGGTGCGTGGATACGTTTGTATCATCCGCCGAGATGGCGTTGTATCGCGCGATGGAACCTGCAACCAAAGCCGGAAAGTGATACTTTGCCGGGGTGGGCGAGTGCTTGTACCCGGCCTGCCTTTGGTGATATAAAAATTGAGGCGCGGTCTTGGAGCAGTATCCCGGGCTAAACCGCTCAAAAACCTCTCGTTCGAGGAGAACTCGAAATGGCGTACGTGATTGCCGAGCCTTGCATCGGAACAAAAGACACAGCCTGCGTGGACGTCTGCCCGGTGGATTGCATCCACCCGCGCAAGGATGAGGCAGACTTCGAAGCCGAAACGCAGCTATACATCAGTCCCGTGGAGTGTATTGATTGCGGGGCTTGCGTGCCGGTCTGCCCGGTGACGGCTATTTTCGCGCTGGAAGATTTGCCGGAGAAGTGGGCCAACTTCACGCCGATCAACGCGGATTGGTACACCAACAAGAAAGCCTAGCAGTAACAGCGCTGGCCACTGCGCTGCGACTTCGGCGATGACTTCCTCGCGTGACGGATGTTTCTGTTTTATTGCATCCGCCGCGCCTGCTTTTGTAGCTCGGCGACGGACTTAGACTTCCAGTCCCAGCACCTGGCGCCCGCTAGGGCTGATCATGCTGGGATTCCACGCCGGCTCCCACACGATTTCCACTTTCACGTCCCGCACTTCTTCGATCGCGGCTACACGCGCGCGCACTTGCTCTGGAATCGCCTGCGCGGACGGGCAGCCCTGCGTCGTCAATGTCATTTTCACGGTTACGTTTCCGGCGTCGTCGCATTGCACGTCGTAGATCAGGCCCAAGTCCACGATGTTAATGGGAATCTCCGGGTCGTAACACTGCCGCGCAGCGTCTAGAATCCGTTCTCGGTCAAGCGGCATGGGGCATCTCCTGTCGTGCCATTCACTGTCGATTCGATGCTGCATTCGGGCTGCAGTTGCCACAGTTTGCTGAACCAGCGTGCTACACAGTTGCCGAAGTGTCAACTTTTCCAAATTCGGCGGCAAACGAGTTCACTGCTAGAATGATTGACGCTGGTGCATGTTGCCGATTGCGCAGGAGACGCCCTCTTGAAAATTGATTTTCGTTTCGCCGCACTACTAGCCACCGCTGCCGTGCTTGGGCTTGCCGCCCCCGGCTCCGTGCAGAGCTCCCCTCGATCGCCGCAGGAAGAGCAAGGCGAGAAACCAAAACCGCAACGGCCCGTCGAGGCGCCGCCGCGAATCATCGCTATGACCGCCAAGGATTTCGAGTTCGATCCGCCGGTAATTCACATGAAAGTTGGCGACAAAGTCCGCTTGGAAGTCATTTCGTCCGACCGCACGCACGGGCTGCACATCAGCGCATTCCCGGATGGCGGGAAGGTCAACACGGCGCCGGGCCTGGCATTCATATTCGGAGAAGATTGCTGGAAATTGAAAAAAGGCGAATCCGTGGCGGTTGATATCGAAGCCACTGAGCCCGGAACCTACTCGTTCCAGTGCTGCAAATCTTGCGGCACTGGCCACAAACGAATGAAGGGCCAGATCATCGTTGAACGCTAAACGACGAATCGCTCGGCGCGCCCCTTCGCGAAATCCTCAGCGAGCTGCTTTGTTGTCTTGGTCACTTCCAAATTCAATTTCTGTAGAGTTCGCAGCTGTGTGAGCGATACTTGATTCAGTGCCTCACAAGCGGCGACGGCTTTCCATCGCGCGTATCCCGCATTTGCAAGACCGATGAACTCGCACCTATGAAAGACTGGCTCCCAAGATCGATTCAGTGCCTGCGGAATTACAACGGCCGGACGTTCGCCGCTGATTTGATCGCGGGCATCACCGTCGGACTGGTCGCGTTGCCGCTCGCGATGGCCTTCGCGATCGCCTCGGGCGTGCCGCCGCAGGCTGGCTTGTACACCGCGATCATCGCGGGTTTCCTCATTTCCGCCCTCGGCGGTTCCAATACGCAGATCGGCGGACCTACCGGCGCGTTCGTCGTGGTGGTGTACGGCATCGTCATGAAATACGGCATGGACGGACTGTACATGTGCACGCTCATGGCCGGAGTGATGCTCGTAATCCTGGGTCTAGCCGGACTGGGCAGCGCCGTGAAATTTATTCCGCGTCCGGTAGTCGTCGGATTCACCAACGGCATCGCGGTGATCATCGCCAGCACACAGATCAAAGATTTTTTCGGGCTACGGATCGACAACGTTCCCGGCGAGTTCGCGGCGCGCATCGAAACCCTCGTTCTCAATTTTCACACGCTCTCACCGGTCGCGACGGCGCTCGCAGTTCTTTCATTGGCGCTTATTATCGTGTTCATGCGCTTCGTGAAAAAAGTTCCCGGATACATCGTCGCTCTCTTCCTCGGAACTGCGCTGGTGGTGGTTTTCAAGCTGCCGGTGGAAACCATCGGCACGCGCTTCGGCGGAATCCCCTCCGGCCTGCCACATCTCCAGGTTCCACAGTTTCATTTCGACTTACTACGTCCGCTCGTTTCGCCCGCGATTACCGTCGCCATGCTCGGAGCAATCGAATCGCTCATGTCTGCGGTCGTATCCGATCGTATGAGCGGCACCAAACATAATCCCAATGTCGAACTCGTGGCCCAGGGGGTCGCTAACATTTTCTCTCCGCTGTTCGGCGGGCTGCCGGCCACCGGCGCGATTGCCCGCACAGCCACAAATATTCGCTCCGGCGCGAAGACGCCCGTGGCGGGAATGATTCACGCCCTCACGCTACTCGGGATCATTCTGTTCGCGGCGCCTCTCGCGCGATTTGTTCCTTTGGCTGTGCTCTCCGCTATTCTGCTGGTGGTTTCCTACAACATGGGCGAGTGGCGCGAAATCCCGGAGTTGCTGAAGCTGTCGCCGCTTGAGATCGGCACCTGGCTCGTCACTTTTTTTCTCACCGTTTTCGCCGACCTCACCGTCGCGGTCGAAGCCGGAATGATACTTGCCGCCCTCGTTTACATCCGCAAAGTCACCGAGACCACCACCGTCTCCGAAGTCACCGAACAATATTTGCAGGAAGGCCACGCGCACATTCTGCAGCACAAGGAAATTCCTTCGTTCGTGGCCATTTTCCGCATTCACGGACCCTTTCTCTTCGGCGCCACCGACAAAATCAATGTGGTCATCGATCGCATTCCAGACTTGCCGCCGATCATCATCCTGCGTTTGCGGAACATGACCGCTCTGGACGGCACGGGCTTGCAGGCGCTCGAGAATCTGGCGGACGTCGTGCACAATTCCGGCCGCACGCTGCTTCTATGCGGCGGACGTCAGCAGCCGGCGGAAATCATGCGCAACGCGGAATTCGAGCAACGCGTGGGTGCCGAAAATATTTGCGCGAGCGTGGCCGAGGCGCTGCAGCAGGCCAGGAAGCTGTGGTCGCTGCGCGCCGAGCGAGGTCCGGCGGCGACGCCTCCGGAACAGGAACAGCCAGCCCACAGTAGGTAATCTCTTACCTCTTGTCTCTGTGAACTTGGGCTGGGCGCGAATCAGAGACCATCGCTGAGTTGTCCAAACGCCGAATCGCGGGCAGCCTTGCGTCTGCCGGGCGCTGCATTTCACCCAATGCTCGCGCCCAGAACTTCGCTTCCTCGCGCAGATCATGGATCGCCAGACCGCGATGTTCGGCAGGGAATCGCATAATCTTTACGATTCCAGCTGCGAGCAGCGTTTCTGCACCGTCGGCATTTCCGCGCCGGTAGTGATGAAATGCCGCGGCAATCTGTATAATTCCCTGCAGAAACGTCTTTTCCGGCTCGTCTTCAACCAGCCAGATTTCTTCCCACACTTCGTGCGCTTCGAAAAAATCGCGCGCGTTGAAATGCCGCAGCCCGCGCTCGAATTTCTCTTCTTTCTCGCTCGATTTCATCGCGCGCGGTTCCATTTCCCGCTAGAATTTCGTTGAATTTCGAGGTTGCGTGTCATCATAGCAGCCTGTGCAGAGTGAACCCCATGGAAATTAAAATCGCACTCCCTGGCGCAAGACTCGGTGTCGTCGAAGCGGACGGCGCGAGCGTCGTCCTGTTGCATCCCGATCTGGCAAGATTGATGGACGAGGTCTGCGCCCGCAAGCGCGCCGAGTTCACTGTGGAAAGTCTTGCTGAAACCGAGCCGGTTCGCGCCGTGCGCGCAATGTTCCGCGAGTGGGGTATGGATCCTTCGAAGTATCGCCCCTCGTCGGAAGCCCTGCTGCGGCGCGTAGTGCAGGGCAAGGGCCTGTACCGAATATCGAACGTAGTGGACATAGGTAACCTCGGCTCGCTCGAAACTGGCTGGCCGTACGGCTGCTACGATCGCTCAAAAATTAATTCACCGGTGGCGTTGCGTCACGGTACCGCCGGCGAAAAATACGAAGGCATCGGAAAACAAACCTGGCATTTGAAGGGCCGTCCGGTCCTCGCTGATCCCGCAGGCCCATTCGGCAGCCCCATAAGCGATTCCACGCGCAGCATGATCACCGAATCCGCCAAGGAAATCATGATTGTGATTTACGCCCCGGCTCGCGTTGCAGATGCATCACTGTACCTGGCGATGACGCGTCTGAAGGAGCGGCTTACGCAATTCGCCAGTGCGTCTGATGTCCGCTCAGAAAGTTGCGCGGCCTGAAGCGTAGGCCGAAAAACGAAACCACCGCCAGTCCAACTTCGTCCCGTGCCTTGTATTGATGGTTCGTGATGCAAACGCGCCGAAGTGCGTTTGAGAACTCCCGCGAATTCAGGTTATGCTGTTAATGCTTCAGCGAGGCCCTCAGTGGCGAAATTCCAGTTTGTCCTCCTCATCCACGCGCATCAGCCGGTTGGAAACTTCGACGACGTGATTGAGCGTGCCTACGCGCAATCGTATTTGCCTTTCGTTCAAGTCCTCTCGCGCCATCCTTCGATCCGCTTGGGTTTGCATTACACCGGCTCACTGCTCGAATGGATCGAGCGCGCTCATCCCGAATATTTCGATTTGCTGCGCACGCTGGTGCAACGCGGCCAGGTGGAGATCGCCGGCGGCGGATTTTATGAACCGATCCTGATCGCCATTCCGCCGCACGACCGTCACGAACAGATCACGCGCCTCGCGGATTACATCGAAAGACATTTTGGCGCGCGTCCGCGCGGTGCATGGCTCGCCGAACGCGTTTGGGAACCGCAATTGCCCTCATCGCTCGCGCCTTCCGGCGTCGAATACACACTGGTGGACGACAATCATTTTCTCGGCACCGGCTTCGAACTCGACCAACTCTTCGGATATTATCTCGCCGAGGATCAGCAGCACTCTGTAAAAGTTCTGCCTGGCCTGAAAGCGCTGCGCTATCTGCTTCCTTTTCGCGCTCCCGCGGACACCATCGAATTTCTGCGTACTTGCGCGAAAGACCATCCCGGCGGCTTCGCGGCCATGGGCGACGACCTGGAAAAATTCGGCGTGTGGCCCGGAACCAATAAACTGTGCTACACGGACGGCTGGCTGGAGAATCTTTTCGTCGCTCTCGAGCAGAATTCGGACTGGCTGGAAACCGCGACGCCCGCATCCGCGGTGGCCTCGCGCCCTCCCCTCGGACGCGCCGACCTTCCCAGCGCTTCCTACACCGAAATGATGGAGTGGGCGCTGCCGACTCCCGCGCGGAATCGTTATCACGCGCTGGCCGGCGAATTTGCGTCGCGCACGGAAATGCTTCCGTTTCTCCGTGGTGGCATCTGGCGCAATTTCTTCTCCAAATATGGAGAATCGAATCTGCTGCACAAGAAAATGCTTCACGTATCGCAAAAAGTCCAGAAGCTCTATCAGCATTCTCACCCGGTCCCGGCGTTTCGCGATGCGCGCGACCGGGCCCGCACACTGATGCTCCGCGGCCAGTGTAACGATCCCTACTGGCACGGTGTATTCGGCGGCCTCTATTCGCCGCACCTGCGAACCGAACTCTGGCGGTCATTAATTCAGGCGGAAAGCATCGCCGATTCGCTCGCAAACGCCTCCGGCCACTACCAGAATGTAGCCACTCTGGATTTTGACTCGGACGGTCGCGACGAGATTTATTTCACATCCGACCGCTACGCCGCGGTGCTCTGTCCCGCGGACGGCGCCACGATTTCTGCGCTCGATTGCCGCCAGTCGAATGCCGCGCTGGTGAATTCGCTGGCGCGCCGCCCGGAGTCCTACCACGCGAAGCTGAAGAACTTACCGGCCGCCGCAACGCACGGCGCGCAATCCATTCACGAGCAGACGCGCGCGAAGGAAGCGGGCCTCGACCGCTGGCTCAATTACGATCGCTGGGCGCGCCACTGCTTCCGCTTGCTGCTTTTCGGCCGCGAGAAGAAACAACCGGATTGCGGCACGGCGCAATTGGCGGAAGATGCGGCGCTCGCCGCCGGAAGCTATCGCACAGTGAAAGTGTCTTCCACGCATGCGACTCTTGCATCGGAAACGAGCGTGGATTGGCCGGCCGAAAAAACTTTTTCGTTCGCGAATAACGCCGCGGGATTCGGTATTCTGTGCGACGTCACGCTGCGTCGACCGGCGCCTGGCAGCGCCTCAGTATATGTGGGAATCGAAGCCGTCTTGAATTTCCTCGCGCCTTCCTCGCCCGACCGCTATTTTGAAGCTGCCGGCGAACGCTATCCCTTGCGCTGGTCCGCGGTCGCTCCCGGTTCCAATTTGCGTGTCGTGGATGAATGGCAGGGCGTCAGCGTTACGCTCACGGCGCCGCACGCGCAGGAATTCTGGATCACGCCCATCGAAACGGTTTCCGAATCGGAGGAGGGATTCGAGCGAATTTATCAGGGCTCGCAAATCGTCGCCGTCTGGCCGGTGGAAATGGCGTCTGGCGCGGAGTGGCGCGGCCAACTGAATCTAAACGTTGCGCGTTTGGGTTAGCGCGTCGAGGCGAGTGGGCCTGCGCTGAACGTTCGTTCGTTGCGTTACGCCGCGCCCTCCTAGCGACGCGAGCTTGCCGCCCATCGCGCGACTCTGCTACAGTGCGCTGGGAGGAATTTCATGGCTGTTTCGCAAGAACTGCTCGATATTCTGGTTTGCCCGCAGGACAAAACTCCGGTGAAGTTGACGAACGACCAGCGCGGCCTGAAGTGCCCGTCGTGCCATCGCGTCTATCCGATTCGCGAGGATATTCCTGTGATGCTGATAGACGAAGCCCGCATTGAAGCTGAATGAAGAAGGAAGCCGAATGCAGCAGCGCAGTTCGCCTCTTCATAAAAGTTGACTGCCCCGCCGAACTCGAACGATCCCTCGACTCTGCTCCCGGCGTTGCCGCAGGGCGCCGAAATTCTGATCATCCGCCTGCGCTCACTGGGCGATGTGGTGCTGGAAACTCCTGTCATCGTTGCGCTGCACTCCTGGCGCCCCGATTTGCGAATCTCCGTGCTAGTGGAGCCGCGCTTCGCGCCCTTGCTCGAAGGGAATCCGGCAATCGGCGAGCTCATTTTTTCACGCGGCCTCGGTGAGACGGCGCTCGATTTGCTGCGACGCAAGATCCCCATCGTCTTCAACCAGCACGGCGGTCCGCGCAGCGCCATGCTCACCGGCGCGTCCGGCTCTCCGCTGCGCGTCGGCTGGGCCGGATACCAGTATTCGTTTCTGTACAACGTAGCAGTGCCGGACGCGAAGGAATTTTATGGCACGCCCGCCGTGCACTCCGTCGAGCATCGCATCTCGCAGTTCTATTTCACCGGCCTGCCGCGCGGGCCGATTCCGCGCGCTCAGGTTTTTCCACAGCCTGACGCAATTACATCAGTTGCTCGTAAGCTGGGGGAGAAGGGAATCGTCGCGGGCGCGCCTTACGCGGTGCTGCAGCCGGCCGCGCGTTTGCCAGAGATGCGCTGGCCTGTCGCCAAGTTTGGAGAACTCGCGCGCTGGTTGCGCGAGAAGCATGGAATGGTGAGCGTCGTGAATCTGGGAGCGCGCGACGATGAAATCGCTGCCGAAGTTCAAACCGAAATGCAAAATTGCGCCACAGTGGTGAATGGTCAACTGGACATACGTGAGCTGATCGCGCTGATCGCCGGCTCGCGCATTTTCGTCGGAAATGATTCCGGTCCCGCGCATCTGGCGGCGGCACTGCAGCGGCCCAGCGTCGTAATTTTCAGCGTCACCGACCCGGTCCAATGGCGACCCTGGCAGGCAGATCATCGCATCGTGCAAACCGGCGCCACGTTCGACCACCCGCGCGGCGACAAAGCCATCGCCGTGAGCAATCCGCGCGCGATTTCAACCATTGCGGTTGACGAGGTACGCCAAAGTTGCGAAGAATTGCTGGCGGGCAGGTAAGCGTGCCGGCAAGATCCAAAGCCTGAAATGCCGCAGCGCTGCGCAGCAAAGCATCACGCGTCGCGCTACGGCGCGAATCCGAGAGATTGATCCTTGTATTCGATCTGCAGACGCACTTCCTTCGTCTTGCTTTGCTTCAGCACATCGTGCGCTGAGGGAAACGGCGCAAACGGACTCAGCTCGACAGTAACGACAGTCCCGGACGGGCGCTCCGGCCCCTGCTTAATTTCTTCCGCGTTTTCGATGTGATAGCTTTTCACCGGGCCGTAATATCCGTTGGGTCCCCAATCTTCCAGAAAATCTTGATACGTGTAACTCGGACCCGGACTCCACAAGTGATAGCCCTGTTCCAGATTTCCAGCCGCCACAGTATCCAGGAAATGCTTTGCGGTGCGAACTTCCGTATGGAATCGCAGTAAATACCAGGAAAAACCCACCACCAGCGCGATAAAAACGATGGTGGTAATAATGTACCGGCGAACTTTGTCCGGCGGGTGTTCTTCCGACCCGTCAAAGATTCCCACGAGATCTCCTCAGTTTACTTTCCGGCAAAAGCGGCGCCGGCCCACCGGCCCGCTGCCGCACTAGAGCTGCCGTTTAAATAACATAATGCTGAACGTCGTCATCACGACGGCGATGCCCAGCAAAACTAGCACGTCCACGTAGATTCCTTCAATGCCGGTATTCTTCAGCGTAAGATTTCGCAGCGCATGCACCGCGTAGGTGAACGGATCAATCACCGAGACCCATTTCAGCCACCACGGAAACGCCGCGATCGGATACACCGCGCCGGACGGAAAGAATAGCAGCGTATTCAACACGCCAAAAATTGCGCGCGGCACCAGCGGATCGTCCACGCGCACCATCAGCAGGAACATGAAACTCATCATCGCCAGCCCGGTCGCTCCCACCACCACAATCAAATAAAACAGCCGTAGCGGATTCCAGATTTCCGGCAGCCCGACGATCAACCCGCCGATGATCGTCAACACCATGCCGGTCATCATGCCCTTGATCACACCCGAGCCAACCAGCGAGAACACCAGCTCCGATTTGGTGATTGGCGTTGTGAGATAGCCCTCGTGCAGTCCGCGCGCCTTGTCGTCAATATAGGTGATTCCGCCGCCGATCATGGCGACCACGAAAATCGAAAGCGCGATGGTGCCCGCCAGCAAATACTTGATGTACTCGACGTATGGATAAATCTCCACCGTGTTCAATTGCACGGAGCCTTCCAGTCGCGGCGTCACGTCCGGCGTGTTCAACTCTTCCACCATTTGCTGTACGCGCTCGATGATCGCACTGGAAATAAACTGGTCGGTATTGTCTTCGGTGAAAGCAATGCGCGGCCGGTCGCGCTGGTAGAATCGCCGCGAAAAATCGTGCGGGATCACCACCAGCGCGCGCACCCTGCCTGTTTGCAAATCGTGCGTCGCCTGCGGCTCGGATTCGTACTCGACCACTTTGAACGTCCGCGGCCCGGCGGTGATGCCATTGAACATCTCGCGGATCTTGTGCGATTCCACCGAGTGATCCTGATCCACGAAGCCTATTTCCACGCCCGTTACTTTTCCACCGAACGCGTAGCCGAGCACGATCAGCTGCACCAGCGGCAGCACCATGGACACCATCATTAACGCCGGGCTGCGGAAGAATTTCCGCAGGTCGCGTTCAATGAGCGCACCGACGCGCCGAAAGTTCATCGCGCTCCTTCAACACGGCGCCGCCACAGCACGCCGCTAACGATAGAGATGGCCGATATCAAGCCGCGCTCCTTCTTTTGCCGCATCGCGCAGGTCGCTGCCGGTGTAATGCAGAAACACATCGTCGAGCGTCGTGCTCTGCACGGTCACGCGTTTCACTTGCACGCCGCGCGCCCGAGCCAAATCCATCAGTGCCGCAACCGTCGCCGGACCGTCGTGCGATGCGATGTGCACCAAGCCGTCCCGCTGCGTCACGCCCGCGGCCTGTGCCAGTTTGCGCAGCTGATCGTCCCAATCCGGCGGCGCGTTCGCGAATTCCGCCTCCACCGTGTCATTGCCCGGCACGCTGTCTTTCAATTTCGTGGGCGTATCGAGCGCCACCAGCTTGCCGTGATCCACAATCGCGATGCGGTCGCACAGTTTGTCGGCTTCATCCATGTAGTGCGTGGTCAGCAAAATCGTCAGGTCCGACCGCTGGCACAGACTGCGAATCAATTGCCACACATTCGAACGCGAAACGGGATCAAGTCCCGTGGTCGGCTCGTCCAAAAACAAAATCTTGGGCGAGTGCACCAGCCCGCGCGCGATTTCCAGCCGCCTGCGCATGCCGCCGGAAAATGTGCGCACCAGCGCGTCCTTGAACTTCACTAGATCCACAGATTCCAGCAGGTCGAGAATCAGTTTGTCGCGCGAGGTACGCGGCACGCCGTAAAGCTTGGCGTGAATCAGCATATTTTCCGACGCGGTCAATTCCGGGTCGGACGTCAGGGCCTGGGGAATTACGCCCATGGCATTGCGAACGCCATCGGCGTCAGTGCGCACGTCGTGTCCCGCGACAATCGCCGTCCCGGAAGTGGGTGGCGTAAGCGTCGTCATCATGCGGATCAGCGTGGTTTTTCCCGCCCCATTCGGACCCAGCAACCCGAAAATCTCCCGCTGCCGCACGCTGAAACTTATGTCGTTCACAGCCACCAACTCACCGAACTTTTTCGTCAGGTGCTGCACCTCAATCGCGTTGGCGGTTGGCTGTTCCATCAGCGTCGGCATCTGCGTCACAATTGCGCGAACCAGCTCTTCTTCGGCGGGCGCGGCAGCAGCACGGTGGCCGTCATTCCCGTAAATAGCCGCCGCTCTGGGTTGGGAATGGAAACCTTGATCGCAAAAGTCTTGATGTCGCGCTTGGTGCGGCTCACATCGCGCTGCGTGGCAAAATCATTTTCCACGCCGCGGAAAATCACGGGCCCTTCGGTGACGTCTCCGGAAGGCAGTTGCACGCGCAGCTTCTGCCCCACCACGACGGAAGCGATGTACGTTTCTTCCACATCCGCGCGCACCCACAGATGGTCCACGTCCACCACCACCACGATGGGCGATCCTGCAGACACAACTTCACCCTGCTTCGCCACGCGCACCGAGACGATCCCATCGAGCGGCGCGTAAATCTTCGTGTAACCCAACTGCGTGGCCATTTGCGCTTCGCTCGCGCGCGCCTGCTCGAGTTGCGCCATGGCGGTCGAAATCGCGCTCTTGCGGGCATCCACCTGAACGCGATTGGCCTGCGCCACAGTCACCGCCGCGGTTTCGGCCTTGGTCGCTTGCTCCAGCGCCGCAACGTTCGCTTGCGAGATCCGCACTGCGGCTTCGGCGTGATCGCGGTCCTGCGCGGAAACCTCGCCCTTGTCGAAAAGCTGCTGCATGCGCCGCAGATCATCCTTATCGCGCTTCAACTGCGCGCGCGCCGGCTCCAGCTGCGCTTCCGCGTAAGTTGCTCGCTCGTGCGCTTCGATCAGCGAAGCGTCCGTCTGTCCATTGGTCCACGTGTAATTGTGATTCGCTTCGTTCACCTGCTCTTCCAGGCTGATCACGTTCGCTTTGGTGGCCGCCAAGTTCGCTTCCAGTTCCTGGCTGTCAAGCTCGGCGATCAGGTCGCCTTTCTTCACGGCGCTTCCCTCATCCACGGTCAGATTGATAATGCGCCCGGTAATCTGCGGGCTCACGATCACCTCGTTGCCGTCCACCACACCGATCAACGGAATGTCCGTCCCGTGCGGCGTTGTGAAATAGTAGGCCACCGCCGCAATCACAAAAATTACCAGCAGGAACGTCGCAAACTTTCGGCCGGTCATCGGGCCCTCGCTTTTGTACGACTCAATCCATGATCGAGAAATTCCAGCAGTGCTTGTTTGCGAGCGGCCAGCGCGTGCGGCGTCAACAGGTTGTGCCCCGCCACCTGGCTGAAAATCGCCGCAGCGGCGAAATACGATGTCGTCATGCCCATGATCGTGAAGGCCGTGTCATGCGGATCCACGGAGCGAAATTCTCCGGAGGCAATCCCTTGTTCCAGCGTTCTCACCAATTGATTGTGGAAGGGTCGAAGATATTGGCGCACGATCCAGTCGAATTCCTTCGTGGACTCCATAGCTTCCCGGTGCACCAGGCGAGGGTAATTCGGATGCGAAGCCAGAAAATCAAAATACGCGGTGATGAATTCGCGCAGCCGCTCGCGCGGAGAAGATTGCTCGCGCTGCGGCTGATATACTCCGCTGCGCAGTTGCCGAAAAAGATTTTCCAGCACCGCGCGATGCAAATGGCGCTTGTCGCCGAAGTAATAGTAGAGCATCGCCTTGTTGGCATGCGCCGCCGTCGCGATTTGCTCGGTGCGCGCCCCGGCCAGCCCCTGCGCGGCGAAATGCTGTTCGGCTGCGGCAAGGATGCGTCGCGCCGTTGCTGGATTCTCGGTTTTTCTTCGTCCGCGTCGCACTTTTCTGCTCCTACAGTCCTATCCGCTGCATCACGTTGGCGGGATAACGCAAACCCGCCGTGATGCCCTTGGGCGCAATCTCGTTGATGCGCGCCAAATCGTCTTTCGACAGCGAAACATTCAACGCCCCTAGATTGTCTTCGAGATAATTGCGACGCTTGGTGCCGGGAATGGGTACCAGGTCCTCGCCCTGCGCCAGCACCCACGCCAAGGCTAGTTGCGCCGGCGTGCAATGCTTTTCCACCGCCATCGCTTCAATCCGCCTCACCAGTTCCATGTTCTTCTCGAAGTTCTCACCCTGAAACCGCGGTGCATTGCGCCGGAAATCTCCCTCGGCGAAATCATCAGCCTTTTTGATTTGCCCAGTGAGGAAGCCGCGCCCCAGCGGGCTATAGGGAACGAACCCGATGCCCAGCTCCCGGCACAAGCCGAGCAATTCGTCTTCGGGATCGCGGGACCACAGCGAATATTCCGTTTGCAGCGCCGTAATCTGGAAAGTGGCATGCGCCCGCCGAATGGTTTGCACGCCCGCCTCGGAAAGTCCCAGGTACCGCACCTTTCCCTGTTCCACCAATCGCGCCATCGCCCCAACCGTGTCTTCAATGGGCACCTGCGGGTCCACGCGATGCTGGTAATACAGATCAATCGCAGAGATGCGCAATCGCCGCAGGCTGGCCTCGCAGCTCTGCTGCACATATTCCGGGCGCCCGCTCACTCCCCGCGCAGTGGGGTTCGCGGGATCGCGCACGATTCCGAATTTTGTGGCGATGATTACCTCGTGGCGGCGCTTCTCGATGGCTCGACCCACCAGCTCTTCGTTGCGCCCGATTCCGTAGACGTCCGCTGTATGCAGCAGGGTAACGCCACGCTCCACGGCGTAATCAATCGTAGCGATGGATTCGGTTTCGTCCGTCGCGCCGTAGAATTCAGACATACCCATGCAGCCCAGCCCCACGGCGGAAACCACGAGCGAGCTTCTCCCCAGCCGGCGGTATTGCATGCATCTTCCCTTAAGCGAATGACATTCTTTAACTAACTAGTTAGTTTAATAGCTCGAGCCCGCGCCGTCAAGCACAGCAGTGCGTCACCGCGAAAGCTCGTCTCTTGATACGCAGGAAAGGGAAAGTTGATTACTAAGCGTCCAGCGCCCCGCCGGAACCGGCCGGCAGTTCGATGGAATACTTTGTGCGGGCCTTTTCAGCGTGCAGCTCGAGCGCCAGCTCAATCAGCCGGTCAATCAGCTTCGGATACGGCAGTCCCGAAGCTTCCCACAGCTTCGGATACATGCTGATAGACGTAAAGCCCGGAATCGTGTTCAGTTCGTTCACGTAAATCTTGCTGCTGCGCCGTTCTAGGAAGAAATCGCAGCGCGCCATTCCCGCGCCGTCAATGCAGCGAAAAGCGCGCACCGCGTAATCCTGGAACACGGCTACCTGCGCCTTTGTCAATTTTGCCGGGATCACCAACTGCGTCCCCTGTTCCAAATATTTCGCCTGGTAGTCGTAAAACTCGCGATGCGGAACGATTTCGCCCGGAATCGATGCGCTCAGATCGTGGTTACCCAGCACGGAGACCTCAATCTCGCGCCCTACCACGCCGCGCTCGACGATAATCTTCAGCGCAAATTCCGCTGCGTGATCCATCGCCGCCGAAATCTCGTGCGCTGCTTTCACCTTCGTCATTCCGACGGACGATCCCAGCGTCGCGGGCTTCACGAACAACGGAAAGCGGAATTTCTTCTTGATGGCTTTCAGTACTTTTGCGCGTTCATGCTCCCACTCCGCGCGACGCACAGCCAGAAACGGCACGATCGGCAATCCAGCCTGCTCGAACAAGCGCTTCTGCACGTCCTTATCCATGCCTACCGCCGACGCCAGCACGCCCGCGCCCACGTAAGGCAATCCCGCCAGCTCGATCAACCCTTGCACCGTGCCGTCTTCACCGAATGTGCCATGCAGAACCGGAAACACCACGTCCACGCCCACGCTCGGCTGGCCCGCTGCAGGTCCCAATGGAACCAAACTCGCGGCGCTAGGATCCGGGGGCAGCACCACGCGATCGCCCGATTTCAGCACGTCCGCCAGCAGCTTGATCGATCTGGTTCCCACCAACCACCGGCCGTCTTTCGAAATGCCGATCGGCACAGCTTCGTATTTTTCAGGATCGAGCGCGCGGATCACCGAAGCAGCGGACGCCAGCGAGACTTCGTGCTCTCCCGAGCGCCCGCCGAAAAGCACACCGATGCGCAAGCGCTTCGTAGCGCTCATCGTGTCACCGCCCGGCGCACACCAAAAGAGCCTCCGCCGATCACAGGATCTTCTTCCCCAGGCCGGAGAGAACCAATTCCACGCCCAGCGTCGCCGTCGTATTGTGCAAATCGATCACCGGATTCACCTCCACCACTTCGAATGAAACCATCTGCTTGCTGTCTGCAATCATTTCCAGCGCCAAATGAGCCTCGCGATACGTCACGCCGCCGCGCACCGGCGTGCCCACTCCCGGCGCGTCGCTCGGGTCCACGAAATCCATATCCAGGCTCACCACAATCCCCGCCGTATCGTCTCCCGCAAAGCGCAGCGCTTCGGCCATCACCTCGCGCATGCCGCGCTCGTCAATATCGCGCATGGTAAAAATATGTACGCCAGAATCTTTCACCAGCCGCCGCTCTTTCGCATCCAGATCGCGAATCCCCACCAGCACTACGTTGCGCGGTTCCACCATCGGCTTGATGCCAGCCAGATCCGTAAGCTCGGGCGGTCCATAACCCATGATCGACGCCAGCGGCATCCCGTGCACGTTGCCCGAAGGCGAAGAATCCGGCGTATTCATATCGCCGTGCGCGTCCAGCCAAATCACGCCCACGCGTTTCGATTCCTTGTCGAAGTGCGCCGCCGCGCCCGCAGTGGTGCCCACCGCAATCGAATGATCGCCGCCAAGCACCAACGGGATCATGTCCTCATCCAAAGTTTTTTTCACCGCGTCGGCCAAACCCTTACACGCCTGCGAAATTTCGTCCAGATAACGCGCGCGCTTCTCGCCATAGGGCTGTTCTTCGGGCTGCGGCACCTGCACGTTGCCGATGTCTTCGACTTGCCTTCCCAGTTGTTTCAGCCGCGCCTGCAATCCCGCCACGCGCAACGCGGACGGGCCCATATCCACGCCGCGGCGGCTCGCGCCCAAGTCCATCGGCACACCGATAATGCGAATTTTGTCGGGCATATTTTTTGTTTTCGCGACCCCAATACGGGGGAGGGAACCTTAAGGATAGACTCGATACAGCATCCGTGGGAAGGGGATGACCTCGCGAATGTGCTCGGTTCCGCATATCCATGCGACGGTGCGTTCCAGGCCCAAACCGAATCCAGCGTGCGGTACACTGCCATAACGCCGCAAATCCAGGTACCACTGAAAAGATTCCTCGGGCAAATTATGCTCGCGCAGCCGGCGTACCAGCGTGTCGTAATCCGCCAGGCGCTCGCCGCCGCCGATGATTTCGCCGTAGCCTTCGGGCGCGATCATGTCAAAACTCAGTGAAAGTTCTGGCCGCGCGGCATCCGTCGCCATGTAAAAAGCCTTCATCGCCGCCGGATAACGGTGAATCACCACCGGCCGGTCAAATTCCTTGGAAATAATCGTTTCCTCGTCGCCGCCAAAATCATCGCCCCACTTTGTAGGGTTTCCTGCCTTCTGCAGCACTTTGATCGCGTCGTCGTAAGTGATGCGCGGAAAGGGCGGCTTGATTTTCTGCAACGATGCCACATCCCGTTCGATCATCTCCAGCTCGCGCGTGCGATTTTTCACTACCGATTGCACCACGGCGCTCACCAGCCCTTCCGCAAGCTGGATCATGTCCTCAAGGTGCGCGTAGGCAGCCTCAGGCTCCAGCATCCAGAATTCCGTCAAGTGCCGCCGCGTTTTCGATTTTTCCGCGCGAAACGTAGGGCCGAACGTATAGACCTTTCCCAGTGCAGCCGCCAACGCTTCCACATATAGCTGCCCGGATTGCGTCAGATAAGCCTTCTGCTCGTCAATGTAGTTCACTTCGAAAAGCGTCGTAGTACCTTCGCAGGCTGCAGGAGTGAATATCGGCGCGTCGGTCAGCGTATAACCCTGCGCATCCATGAAATTCCGCGCCGCGCGTTCGGCCTCCGCGCGGATGCGTAGAATCGCCGCCTGTCGCGGCGTGCGAATCCACAGATGCCGCCGGTCGAGCAGAAAATCAACGCCATGCTCTTTCAATTGGATCGGGTAAGGCTCGGCGTCCGCGACGCGCTGCACCACCTCGATCGCGCTCACTCCCATTTCAAATCCGCCCGGCGCTCGCGCTTCGGCGCGAATCGCGCCCGTGGCAATCACGCTGGATTCCTGTGGCAATCCCTTGAGCGCGCCGAAAACTTCGAGATGCTCCTTCTGCGAGACCACACCCTGCATAATGCCCGTGCCATCGCGGAAAATCGGGAACAGCAATTTTCCAGATTCGCGCAAGTTGTAAAGCCAGCCGCGAATCGTGACGGTGCCGCCCGCATGCGCGCCCGCTTGTTCAATCGTGATAATCGGAACCGCTGCCTGTGCTTCCTGGTTCATGTAGTGTTTTCCGTTGGATTATTTGTCGCGAGCCATTATGGCATGCACAGCTGCATCGGCGCCGCAGCCTACTTCTGAGCCTCGAATTTCTCTTCCAGCTTGTCGCAGGCTTCACGAATCTGCTCGAGCGTCGGCCCAGCCGCCCCCGCCACCGCCTTGATCTCGAAAACAAACGGCAGCGCCACCGGTGCATTCGCGAACCAAGCAAGCGCGGCATCCCAATCAATGGTTCCTGCGAAGGGTAGCAGATGCTCGTCCTTGTCGCCGTGATTGTCGTGAATGTGCGTCGTCACCACGCGCTCGCGCATCGCGTCAAAGCTGGCTTGCGCGCCCGCTTCGATGTGAGCGTGGCCGATGTCGAAGCACAGCTTCAGATCGTGCAAATGCGTATCCGTGATGAAATGCTGCAGCGAAGCCGGAGCGCCGAGCTCGTCCGGCGTGTTTTCCAGCACGATCGTCACGCCGCGCGCCTTCGCAAACATGGAGAGACTTTCCAGCGACGTGAAAGCCGCGTCCAGCTTTCGCGGATCCATCGCCTGCCTGCCGTGCCCGATATGCTGGATCAAATACTGGAACGGAGCCTGCTCCGCGACGTCCAGCACGCGCTTAATCTCATCCATCGCGTCCAGGCGCCGAATGCGCTCCGGATCGGAAATGGAAATTGCTATACCGCTCTCGCGCCCGGGCGAGCGGTCCCGGTCGGTCGGTGAATGCACCGAGTGCAGACCCAGTCGGTATTCGCCCAGCGCATCGCCGATTTCGCGCACTCGTTGCGGGTCGCGATAACTGAAATGCTGCGAAGCGCAGAAAATTTCCACCGCCGAAAATCCGGCCTGCGCGATTTCCGCCAGCAGGGCCGCGCCAAGCGGCTGGTTCACAAACCGGTACGTGGAAAGGATGCGTTGCATTCGGCCCTCGGAGGCGGAGCACTATGGTCAATGGAAAACGCGATTCCGTCAATAGCACACCAGCCCATAAGGAAATCGGCGCAGACGCGTGCAGGATACGCAGTCAGTCGGAAGCAAGTCCCACGAGTATCAGGGCGATTAACCCGCCCAGCAACAACGCCGCCAGAATCCATACCGCGACGTGCGGGCGCTTGCGCATCAGTCCCCGGGGCGGATGTGTAGGCTCCGCAAAGTCCAGCGAATCCTCGCCGGTATCTTCGACGGGTTGGCGTACACGTCGCTCGGCTGCGGGCGCGGCGGCTGGCTCGCGTGGATCGTCGCTGAATTCGGGAGGCACGATGACGATGCTAGCACCGAAGAAAAGCGCGCGGCAAGGTAAGGAATGTGAGCGAGGGGTTGCGGAAAGCTCCTCGCGTGAGCGATCGAAAACGCAGCAAGGAAGAAGTCTGCTGTCTCGAACCTCGCGAATGACGCGTTAGCGGGTCAAAATTCCGATCAGCGTGAAGGCCACGATTGCGCCCGCAAGGATTGCCAGCGCTACCCAACGGCCCAACTGAGGGTGCGATTGAGGCAAGCCCAGCATGTGAATCGAAGGGTCGGGCCCGTGAAGAGTCTTCGCGCCGGCTGCACGGTCCGCGGCAGAGAGCACTTCCGCTAACGAAGCAGGCTCGGTCGAACGCGCCCCGGCGCGTTCCGCAATTTCGCTGGGCATTGCCCGGATAGTAGCACCAACGACTAGCGACAGAAACAGAATTTCCAAAGAGTTAACGATTTTTTGCTGTACCAAATCGAAACCGCGTGTCAGGCCAGAAAGACGCAGCACGTCAGCGAACTGCGAATTGCACCATCGCGAGCGCTACGACGGCCCCTAGGAAAATGGCGAAAACCAGCCAACGCGAGATGCCCTGGTTCTTATTCCGCAATTGCCGAACGTGCGCGGGAAGGCCCGGCGTTGCACCGGCCCTGCGCGCGTCGTCTTCCATAGACGCGTCAAACGCCGCTGTTTCAGAAGTTTCCGGCACAAGCACGGGGGCTCGACGTAGCTTTTGAGGTTTCATGCCGCTGATTTTACCATCGGGAATTCGAGCCACGATTCAAGGAAGCGCCGCGGGGCTCTAACAGCTATTGTCGTTTCGGGAAAATAGCTTTGCGGTACTTCCACAAATGAATGTGCCGGGATTATTTCCATTTCGGGAAGAATGTGCCGCTGCGGAACACTTTTCTGCTGCCAGACGCCACCGACGCGAACTGGCCCGCGCTTCAGCCATTCAATTCCATGAGTATCTTGGGCAGCAACTCGAATTTCGCAAACGCCGTTTCGTTCGTCAAATATTCCAATCCGCAAGAAGGCCCCAGGTAAGCACGCCCACCCTGAATTCGCGGAAACAATCGCTGCACCAGACGGGCAAGATCAGCGGTCTGCTCCAGCTGTTTGTTGCGGCCATCCACCAGGCCCAACGCAAGCGGTTTGGGAGAGCCGATGGATACGATCATTGCGCCGAGCTTAGGGCTGGAAACAAGATCAACGCCGAGGATATCCACCGGTAGTGCCAACAGCTTTTCGTACAACGGCGCGCAGTCTTCAAAATACACATACAAAGCGAGCTCCAGTCTGCGATTGGTTTTTTTCGCCTTGTCCCGCGCCTGCAGCAGCGGCTGCAGCGCGCGCGCGAAAATGGCCCACTCACCCGGATTCCGCAAAATGGCCGGCTCGTCAATCTGAATCATTTCCGCGCCGCACTGCGAAAGCGCCTCGATCTCGGGCGCAAGAATCTCGCCGTAAGCGATGGCGCGGGCTTCCAGCGTCGCAGGCGTGGCGGCGCCACCATTATCGGTGCGCCCCGATAACGAAAATTTCGCGAGCGTATAAGGCCCGGTCAGTACCGGTTTGATCGCCAGTTTCCCGGCCTTGTTTGCCGGCGTCGGCAAGTGTCCCAGCGCATTGCGCGCAAAGCTGTATTCCGCGACGACCAGATTGCCTTGCCGCAGCGGCATGCCTGTGAACAGGGGCTGCCTGCAAGACTTTTCCGTATCGAAAAACGGAACAGAGCCTTGCAGTTCGATGTTGTCCATTTTTGCCGGCAGGTACGAGATCGGATCGTTCCAGCGGATTTGCCCGTCGGTCACGATATCGAGGCCGGCCTTCACCTGGTTGGCGATGGCGCCGCGCGTCACGGTATTTTGCGCGTCCAGCAAATCGGCGGTGGTTCGGTCGCCGCGGTCTAGCGCTGCGATGGTGTGTTGCAGCAGTTGGAATTCTGCAGTATCTCCGACGCGCGGATAACTCCCGGTGCTCGAAAGATATAGGCCTGGAGAGATGCCGCTCATGGAAACACCCTCGGATTTAGCGCGAGAAGCTGGAAGAAACTTAGTCGAAACACAGAGAAGCGTCAAGGGCAGCGCGGAAAGTCAGCCGCAAGGTTGGCGGATCATTCTCCGGCGGAGAAATACGTGCAATCGGGATGATGAAACACGAGCGCGCTAACGCTGGCTTCCGGATCCATCATCATCCCTTCAGTCAAGTGCACGCCGATCGCTTCCGGCCGCAAAAGCAGCCAGATGCCCGCCTGGTCCTCGAGATTCGGGCACGCCGGGTAGCCAAAGCTGTAGCGCTTGCCGCGATAACGCGAAGTGAATCGGTCCGGCATGATCATGGCTGGTGGATCGGGGAAGCCCCAATCCTCACGTATCCGGCGGTGCAGCCATTCGGCGCACGCTTCGGCCGTCTCGATTGCCAGAGCTTGCAGGCCATGCGAGTAAAGATAGCGCCCGGCCGCTTTGGCTTCTTCCGATTTTTCGCGGATGCCTGCCCCGGCAGTGACCACGAATAATGCCACGTGGTCGCGCGTGCCATTCCGCGGCGGCAAGACATAGTCGCTCAGACAGAGTTTGTCGCCCACACGCTGCCGCTGAAAATGAAAGGTATGAACCGGAACGCTTTCTCCTGGCGCGAACAGTGCGATGGAATTTGCGCGCCGCTCGGCCTCGAAAAATTGCCACACCGCGCCGATCTTCATGAATTCGGCGGCCTGTTGCTTCACTTCCTCCATGTTCTGGTTCAATTCAATCGCGCGCGCGTCGTGTTCGGCCAGCGCCTTCTCGAAATTTCCGCGAAAACCCAGATGCCGTCCGAACAGCATGAACGGATTGATGTAGCTCCACACCTCGTGCAAATCCGGAACGTCGCGCACCTTCCGGTCAAGATAGGCGACCGCAGGAATCGGCAAACCAATGCGTATGCGCGGCGAGCGCTCTTCCCCTGCAGGTTCCTGCACGACGGGCGCCGGTTCGTCCAGCACCGCGCTTCCCACGTGGGTGTGTTGCTGCAAGACGTTGTCCCGACGCACCGGATCGCTCAGTTCGTTCATCAAACGCAGGCCGGTCATCGCGTCCTTCGCGTAGCAAACCGCCTGGCTGTACTGCGGCGCAATTTTCAAGCGCGTGAATTTGTCGGAAAGCGCCGCCCCGCCCACCAGCAGCGGCACGGTGATTCCGGCTTCGCGCAAATCGCTTGCTGTAATCACCATCTGCTGCGCGCTCTTCACCAGCAGGCCTGAAAGTCCGATGGCATCCGGCTTGTGTTCGCGATGCGCGCGAATCAATTCCTCGGGGGGAACCTTGATACCCAGGTTGATCACGTCGTAGCCGTTATTTTTCAAAATGATTTCGACGAGATTTTTCCCAATGTCATGCACGTCGCCCTTCACCGTCGCCAGCATCACTTTCGCACGCTTTTCCGTGTCCGCTTTCTCCATGAATTGTTCCAGATGACCCACGGCGGCCTTCATCGCCTCGGCCGATTGCAATACCTCGGCAACGATCAGCTCATTATTGTTGAACAGACGCCCCACTTCGCCCATCCCGGCCATCAGCGGACCGTTAATTACGTCCAGTGGCGCAACATTTTCAGCCAGCTTGCGATTTAAATCGTCAACGAGCCCGTCTTTCGAACCCTCGATGATGTAGTTCGCGATTCGCTGGTCCAGCGGCAGGTCGGCAGCCCGCTCTTTCTTGCGCGCTCCCGTTCCGCGAAAATGTTCGGCAATCGCCGCTATATGAAATTGATTGATCGCCGCTTTCTGCTCCTTCGTTTGCGCGCGCCAATCCGCGGGCGCGCCGCTCAGCAGTTCCGCGTCGGGCACGCCATCGGGAATTTCCGCCGGCGGCTTGTTGAATAGCAGATCCTCAGTCAACTTGCGCTCGCGTTCAGGAATCGAGCCGAAGCGTTCGATGCGTTCTGCATTCACGATCGCCAGGTCCAACCCGGCCTTCGTGCAGTGATACAGAAAGACCGAGTTCACCACCTCACGCGCCCCTGCGGGCAGCCCGAACGACACGTTGGAAATTCCCAGCACCGTCCGCACATAAGGAATGTGCTGCTTCACCAAACGTATGCCTTCGATCGTCTCCACCGCGCCGCCGATATAATTCTCATCGCCCGTGGCGCAGGGAAATACCAACGGATCGAAAATAATATTTTCCGCGTGGATGCCGAATTTCTCGGTCAGCAATTTGTGCGAGCGTTCCGCGATTTCCAGCTTGCGTTCGCGCGTGAACGCTTGCGCCTGCGCCGGATCCTCGTCAATGCATCCCACAATCACGGCCGCGCCGTAGGTGCGCGCCAGCGGGCAGATCTTTTCGAATTTTTCTTCGCCATCCTCAAGGTTTATCGAATTGATGATGCTCTTGCCCTGGCAGTACGTCAGCGCTAGTTCCACACCGCGCGGGTCCGTCGTGTCAATCATGATCGGAACCTTGATCTTGCGGATTAACTGCCCGTAGAACGGCGGGATATCGCTGAGCTCCTCACGATCTGTGCTCTGCAGGCAGACGTCCACAACGTGCGCCCCGCTTTTCACCTGCCGCCGCGCAATTTCCGTCGCCTCTTCCCACTGTTCGGCGGCCACCAAATTCTTGAACAACCGCGAACCAATCACGTTCGTCCGTTCGCCCACGATCAACGGTCGCGTGCTCTCTTCCGCCTCGATAATCTCGATCCCGGAATAAACCGCCCGGTGATTGGGGGCCGGCGCGCGCCGCGGTTTTTTCCCTTCGGCCATCTGCGCGATCGCGCGAATGTGCTTCTCAGTGGTTCCGCAGCAGCCGCCCACGATATTCAGCCACCCGCGATCGATAAATCTCTCGAGCTGCTCCGCCAATGTAGTCGGCGTTTCCTGGTACAAACCTTCTTCGTTCGGCAGCCCCGCGTTCGGATAGCAGGAAACCGCGCGATTCGTCAGCCCCTGCAGCGTGCGCAGATGATCTGTCATAAATTCCGGCCCGGTAGCGCAATTCAACCCCAGCGAAATTAAATCCGCGTGGTCGAGTGATGCCCACAAAGCCTCGATGCCCTGACCCGCCAGCATCGTGCCCATCGCCTCAATCGTCACCGAAATCATCAGCGGAATCGGCGCGCCCAGTTCGCGAGCCAATTCCTGAATCGCCAGCAATCCTGCCTTGATGTTGCGCGTGTCCTGGCAAGTTTCCAGCAGTAAAATATCTGCGCCGCCTTCCATCAATCCACTCGCTTGCTCGTAATAATTATTCCGCAACTGCTCGAACGTGATTCCGCCGGTTACGCTGATCGCGCGCGTCGTAGGTCCCATGGATCCCGCCACAAATCGTGGCTTGCCCGGTCTGGAAAATCCGTCCGCGGCTTTGCGCGCCAGTTCGGCGGCCACGCGGCTGATTCGGCGCGCTTCCTCGCCCAATCCGTATTCCGCCAGCACCACCGGGGTGCTGCCAAATGAATTCGTCTCGATGATGTCCGAGCCCGCATGCAGATATTTGCGGTGGATTTCGAGCACCACATCCGGCCGGCTCAGCACCAGATTTTCGTTGCAGCCTTCCAGCTCCGGTCCGCCGAAGTCCGCCGCGGTCAGATTGGCTTGTTGCAGCATAGTTCCCATCGCGCCATCCATAATCAGGATGCGTTCACGGAGCAATTCGCGAAGGGCCAGGCCCTGTTGGATCAGGTTGGTCATGGGTTCAATAATTTTACCTGAAGGTGGCTAGCAGGAAGGGCGCGAGCATTTCTCCGCGCGCCTGAAGCGCAATGGCGGAAACCCGCGCTGCAATTCGAGTCTTTCGGCGCTAGGCGGATCGTGAAGGCGTTTCGCTCACCGTGCTGCTCAGAAATTCCACGGGCACGCCGCGGGGAAGCAGGCCCGCGGCGGCCCCGCGCGCCAGCAATTCACGCACGGCCCTGCGTCCTTCTTCACCGTAATCCAGCGTCCAGCGGTTCACATACATTCCCACAAACTTGTCGGCCAGCGTTGGGTCCATATCGCGCGCAAATTGCAGCGCGTAATTCAGCGCCGCCTCGCGATGATCCAGCGCGTATGAAACGCTTTCGCGAATCACGCGCGATACTTGCTGGCCCAAATCGTCACCCAGCTTCCGGCGAATGGCGTTCGCGCCCAGCGGCAGCGGCAGCCCGGTTTGTTCCTGCCACCACTGTCCCAAGTCCACCACGCGATGCAGGCCCATCTGCGAAAATAGCAATTGCCCTTCGTGAATCAGCAGCCCCGCTTCCACTTCCTTGTTCTGCACCGCATCCAGAATCTTGTCGAAGGGCATCGTCACCGTTTCGACGTTCGGTTCGAATAGTTTCAGCGCCAGATAAGAAGTCGTCAACATCCCTGGAATCGCGATCTTGCGTCCGGCCAGTTCATTTTTCTTGATCGGATGCCCGGAAACGACGATCGGTCCGTAGCCTTCGCCGAAGCTCGCGCCGCAATCCATCAGCACATATTTATCCGCCACAAACGGATACGCGTAAAAACTGATCGCCGTCACGTCATACACTTCTTTTTTCGCCGCCTGGTTCAGCGACTCGATGTCCGACAAAATATGCTCGAACTTCACACCCGGCAGGCGAACCTTTCCCGTCGCCAGCGCGTAGAACATGAACGCGTCGTCGCTGTCCGGCGAATGTGCCAGACGAATCTCTGTTGTTTTTTGTACAGCGGCTGGTGTGGACATGCTGGGTCCGTCCTGGCTCTTGCGCGAAATCGTCACTCACCCCGGCCCACTGGAAAGACGCCGTGAAGACGATGATGCGCCAGTCGTCTTACTCGTCGCAGTGAAAAAAAACCAAGGTGTGTGCGTCTTCCGGCCAGAGCGCCGAATCTGCAAACCAAGAATACCACACGCCATGGCCAAAGGTACAGACGACGCGGGGTAGTCCGCGCGAAGCGACGAACTGTAGCCCCTGCCCGGATCGACGCGCGCCACAGGTTCGCCTTTCTTTCCCGGCGAACTGTCGACTGCAGATGCGGCTCAGTGAGGCTTAGCGAGCGTGCCGGGCTTTTCGCTCGGCAAAATCCACGTCGCGATGCTCTCCACCACTTCCGCCGACACATGATCCGGCCGCGCATAATCCGCCGGCTTCGATGCGCCGGTTCCATGCATGAAGAGATGATCCAGGTCGGGATAAGTCCGCAGCGTCACGTTCCGGTTATTCGCCAAAGCGTCCGACCAAGCCTGAAAATTCGAAGGCGTCACCTGATAATCGCGTCCACCCTGCGCGATGAGAATCGGAATTTTCAGCTTGGCGGCAGTTTTCAACGGATCGTAAGCGCGCAGGTCCAGCCAATACGCGCCATACATCGTCGCTCCCAGGAATGTGATTTTGTCGTCTGGCTTCAAGTCCGGCCTTTCAATTTGTTTCGCGCCCTCTTCGGCTGCCTCGATCTTTTTTTGCTCCGCCTCCGTCGGCGTACCATTCATCGCCGCCAAATAGTGAATTTGTTCCAGCACTATTTTCTCCAGCGGGCGCGCATTCGCCGCGAGCATTACGATTCCCACAATCTGCGAATCGCCGGTGGCGATCCGCGGCGCCAAAAATGCGCCCAGGCTGTGTCCCAGCAGAAAAACTTGTTTCGGATTGACATTCGGCTGCGTGGCCACCAGCGCCACCGCCGCTCGCGCGTCGCTGATCGTTTCCTCCTCCACAGTCATCCGCATAGGATCGTCGCTGCTTTGCACGGTATATTTTTGCGTGCGCTTGGTATAACGGAACACCACGATGCCGCGGCTCGCTAGTCCCCACGCCAAATCCTTGAATGGCTTGTTCGGCCCAATGGTTTCGTCCTGGTCCTGCGGGCCGGAACCTTGCACGAGCACTACGGCTGGAAATGGCCCGTCCCCAGTGGGAACAGTAAGCGTCCCGGGCAATTCGAATTTCCCGTTCGTCAAAGCTAACGGCTGCTCGCTGAACAAATTCTGCTTGGCGTAGCCCGGCGGATTCCACGGTGCCGCCGGCGCCTGATGCGGACGGAAGCTCAACCCCCCGAGTTTTCCATCGGCATTGAAAACCACCGTCGCGTCCAGCACTGAGTTCTCAAATTTGCAATTCATCTTCACCACTTGCAGGCCCTGCACCTGCGAAGTCTCCGCGCTGGTAATCTCCTGAAACGCGCCCGCTTGTTTGTTCAGGTCGCGCCAACCGTCCGCGAGTTTTCCCGGTGGCAGCGCCTGCACCATACGCGCATCATAGAGCGCTTCGACCTTCTCGAATTGCCCTGACACCAATTCCTGGATGATTTGTTTCGCGGCGACGGTCGGCGGCGAATCTTTCGGGGCTTCCTGCCCCAATCCGCGCACGGCCGCACCAGCAATCACCAGTAAGAACACGGTCAGTGCGAGCAAACGAATCTTCATGCGGCATTCCTCTCGAATCAACATTCCGATCCATTATAAGCGGGGCTGGATTCGCAAATCCCGCGCCGCCCGCCCCGAATCGCCGCCGCGCCTACTGCACCGGCGAGCGCGGAGAAGTCGGCAAAGGTGAGGCATGATGAGCCACCAAAAGCCACTGCTCGTCGCGGCGTAAAAAAACATTCGTCGTTTGCACCATGGCGTCGTCGAAGCCATCTGCAAACGCCGTGGTAACGTGCTGCGTGCAGGAAACCCACCCGACGTCGCCTTCCACGCGCACCCACACACCGCTCAAGGCGATACGCACGCGCTTGGCGTGCGCGAAAAGCCGCGCCCAGCGCTCGCGCACTTCGTCCCAGCCCAGCAGTAAATCCCAGCCGGGATGCACGCAGGTCACGCCGTCGTCATGCGACCACACCGCTTCCATTTCCGCCAAATCCAGCGATTCAAAAGCCGCGTAAAATTTTGTGTTCGCGGAACGCAATGCGTCTTCGGGGCTTTGCTTCTGTGGCACGGTCTGCGTGGGCATGATGGGAAGTCCGAATAACGAAATTACAAAGATTTTACGCCAGGACTGGGGCCTGTATGTTTGCCTACGCTTCTCGACGCGCCAGCTGCAATCCGCCAGCGGCAACTACGATCAACGCCATTTTTATGATTTCGCCAGGAATGAATGGCAGCGCGCCCTGACGGAGCGCCGCGCTCCAGCCCATTCCCAGAAACATCGCCAGCCACGCGCAACCGCAGGCAAAAATAATCGCTTCGCCGGAAAGCAGCACGCCAAGCAGTGGCAAACCCGCGAGCCACCCGCCGCCGTCGCGGGCGTTCCCGATCTTCGCGCCGCGTTCGACCAGCCACCCAGTCACGAACGCAGCAAACGGATACGACAATAAATATCCGGCCGTCGGCCCGGCAAAACGAGCCAATCCCGGCAACCCCAGCGGTTGAAACACGGGCAATCCAGCCGCCCCCTCGAGCAGGTACAAAATCAAAGTAATCGCGCCGCGTCGCGCGCCCAGCAGCACGGCCACCAGTAGCACGCCGAATGTCTGACCAGTAATTGGCACCGGCGTCCAAGGCAGTGGAATCACGATATGCGCGCACAACACCAGCAAAATATTTGCCGCGACGATGCGCAGCGCATCGGCCGCGATCCCTTCGCCGGAATAAATTCGGTCGGCTAGCACTTTCGACTGTGACATCCGCATTCCTCTTTGCGTTTCAGCGCAAGACTGGACTACAACCGGGCCGCAACCGTGTGAAATGTTATTGAAACTGGCTGGCATTATACCTGAGGCCGCGCAAACTCACGTTCACTTTTCGTCCGCCGCCTTTTCGCCGGGGATCAGCGGATCGTCAGCCGTCGCAACCTTGCCGCGCTTGTCGTCGCCGTGAACTTTTCCCGCGGTGTCCATGAAGAACGATCGCTTGCCGGGTCTTCCGTAGACCTCAGGCGTGGCCGCCAGC
This sequence comes from Acidobacteriota bacterium, assembly GCA_013289715.1. Taxonomy (GTDB): domain Bacteria; phylum Acidobacteriota; class Terriglobia; order Acidiferrales; family UBA7541; genus Palsa-295. Next base: position 231,010 of record JABCZJ010000007.1, read on the forward strand.
TCGAAATCATTGTCGTTTCCATTCGCGTCTGGAGAAATTCGGTAGCGGAAAACGTAGCCGCCGTGTTTTCCGGCAGCCATGTCTGCCGGAACCAGCGCCGCCTGCTCGGGCGAAATCTGATCTTTCGGCGCCGGGCCCAGCTGCGCCAGCGATTCCGGCAATTTTCCAAACGCACGCTGGTAACGCCGTATCGCCTCCGCCAGCGAGCGCAGATCCGCGATCACCCCATCCTCGCGCGCCGCCAGATCGGCCGCTGCCCACTGCCTCGCCAGCTGCGGCACGTCGAACAAAACTAATCCCAGCGACAGCAGGCGCCAGCTGCCACCGTCGCGCACCATTCCGAAGTCCGCCTGCTCGCTATTTACGACCGCCACGGGAATAAACGCCAAATTTTCCTGCACCTGCGTCGTACCGAATCGGTATTCCACCGTGGTATTGGCGGCCCGGCAGCGCAGCACGATGTGCTTGTCGTTGTCAGAGGAAAGCAGCGGCTTGCCCGGCTCGTCGGAAAGCGAAAGACGCTTCATCAATTCGCTGCGCTGGGTCGCGGGGAGCGCGCGAAATGCGGCAGCACTTGCGGCGGTCAGGTGATTCGCAAATTCCGTTTCGTTCGCGCGGCAAGCGGCGACCAGCGTGTCGGCCAAAGCCGCAGCCGGGTCCGCCGCGTCGCCGGACTCCTGCGCATTCGCTGACGGCGTCATCGTCATGGCAGCCAAGAGCAGCGCCGCAGCGAGTGTGGCAATACCACAGAGCCGCGAGCGGAAGCGTCGGTTCATCATCAGGACTAGGACTTAGCCTGCGCCAGTATGGTTGCAAGGTCGTGCGTGAATTGCGACCGCGGCATCACCTGCGTGCAGCCAGCCGCCCGCGCCTGCTGCGCCAAATCCGTCTGTACATGCGACAGAAACGCAATCAGCGGTAGACCCGGTTGTCCCGCGCGCACTCTTGCAATCGCCTGCAACGGTGTGCCGCGCGCGTTCAGATCGACTATCACGAGCTTGGGCGTTTCCTTCGCAATTTCCGCGAGCAGCGCGTCGCTCGTCGTGCTGGTGTGCACCGCGATTCCCAAATGCTTCGCAGTCTCCAGAATCTTCGCCTGAAAAAATAAATCGTCCACCAGAGCCAGAACCTGCGCCATGCCGCTGCACCTCGTATGCCGCTGCGCCCCGATCAGCGCGCGTCCCTCGGCGAAACCCTGCACTTCGGTGTACCACGCGCCACCGCCCCCGCACAAGCGCCCCTTCGACAACCTCCGCGCATTCCTGTATAAAAGAATTTCTGCGCGGGTTTTCGGGAGGATTCGATGGCCGCTACTCCAAGCCTAGACGCTCTGCCGGGCCTACCCGTCCTGGAGCAAACTCCAATTATCATCGAAAAAATCGTCTGGACCGCCAGCGACGAGCAGTTGCACTGGAAGCCCGCCTCCGATCGCTGGTCCATCAGCGAAGTCCTCGCGCATCTGGCGGACGTCGAAGTCGTAGGCTTCCGCGACCGCATCCAGCTGATGCTCGAAAAAAATAATCCGCAGCTCGATGCCTACGATCAGAACGGCGCGTACGCCGCAGGCCGCTACTCCAGCAGCAAAGCCCGCGAAAACCTGAAAAAATTCTGCCACGAGCGCGACCGCAGCCTTTCCGCGTTGCGTTACGTGCCGTCCAGTGTTCTCGCGCGCGGCGGCCAACACGCCAAAATCGGCCCGATCACCGTCGGCCAACTAATGAACGAGTGGGCGTTCCACGACCTGGGCCACATCCGCCAGATCGCGGAACTCTTCCGCTCGCGCGCATTTTATCCGTCCATCGGCCCGTTTCAGCAGTTCTACACCATCAAGCCATAACGCGACAACGCTCGAAAAATCTCGCGCCTACAAACGCCATGCAAACCGTCGCGCAGCGCATTCTCTCCACATTCGACCAACTCGAACGCTCCTCGCTCGATCTGCACACGCTCTTCGAATTCGCAGGCGGTAATGTCCCCGGCGAACGCGAAGCGGTGCTCGACGCGGTGACAGATCTCGTCGAGCGAGGACTCCTCACTCCCGATGGCGGCAGCGATTTTTACCGCCGCAGCGAAGAAGGCCGCTTAGCCCTAGCCACTCCCCGCGACGTCACCATGTACATGCGCGAAGGCTGCCACCTCTGCGAAGAAGCCAGGTCCGCAATGGCACCGGTCCTGGCCGCGCTGGGCGCCCGCCTGCAAGAAGTGGACATTGACGACGATCCCGCGCTGCATGCCCGCTACAGCAACGACGTCCCCGTAATTTTCGTCGGCGCGCAATTCTTCACCCAACATCGCGTGGACGCGGCACGACTCCGCCGTCACCTCGAAAACATTAAATTGTGATTCGTTTCAGAACGCAGGCAAGCCTGCGAGGTCGCATTTAGCGGAAAGTTAGCGAAACTGTTATCCCGAACCCGCGGAAGCCGGTGAGGGATCTGCTTTTCTCTGACACGCAGCGGAATGCAAACGAGGTTTAGTGCTCTGCCTCTTCGTGCGCTCCAACACTTTCATCCGGTACATCCCCGGGACGCCCCTTCACCCGGTCATACACGCTAAAAGCGCAAGTCGAACCCAGCGCCTCATTGTAGTAAGTCGCCACACCCAACGCCGTCCGCAATTCTTCATTGAAGCGCCGCAAATCACCCAGCTGGTGCACCTGAACCGGAAATTTCTTCCCTTCATGCCCGATCAGAAATTTCTGATACCCCGCATCCCACAGCGACGTGAATTGCCCCTGCATCATGATGCAGGGAATCTCAGTCATCTGGAAAACGCCTTCCGGCGTCTTGCGCAGCTCCGCGCCGCAATTATATTTTTCAATGCGCACCACCCCGCCAGAGTTGCGCACCAGGAAGCCCTTCGCGGAAATCGATTCCACGGTCGGCTGATCGAATAGTTTGTTCACATACCACATGGCCACTCCAGAATAGGGACTCGCCCGCCTGCCTGTAAAGACAAAAATCGCTCCAACCAGCCAAGCCGTCCAACCAATTTGCCGCCGCCGCAATCCTATGCGAATATTGCTGGCCCGGTTTCGATCTGAACCGAACCGGCAGTTTGTCAGTACTGACTGAAGATACCTGAATAGCAAGAGTTTTTCGCAGCATCTAAACCGCAGGCTCGCCGTTTCTCGTCGTGAAGCGCGTCGCAAAGCTCGCCCGAGCCTCAAGAAGAAACAGGATCCACGGACCGTGAACGCAGCTAACAAACCGACAGTCGCCGCGCACGACCCAGTCACCGCCGCCAATGCCAAAGTCGGCGAACATCTGCTCGACCGCATCGGCAACACTCCGCTCCTGCGCCTGGAGCGCATCGTCACCGGCTTCTCCAACGTGGAATTTTACGCCAAAGCCGAATGGTTCAATCCCGGCGGCTCCGTGAAGGACCGCGCAGGTTATTCCATGATTCGCGCCGGCGAACGCTCCGGCGACCTGCGCCCCGGAAAAATAATCCTCGACGCGACCAGCGGCAACACCGGCATCGCCTACGCCATGATCGGCGCCGCGCTCGGCTACCGCGTCAAGCTCTGCCTTCCCACCAGCGCCTCGCCCGAACGCAAACACATTCTCGCAGCCTACGGCGTGGACATCGTCTATACGCCGGGCGACGAAGGCACCGACGGCGCAATCCGCCGCGTCCGCGAAATCTACGAGTCAGATCGCGAAAAATATTTCTATCCGGACCAGTACAGCAATCCCGCGAATCCCGCCGCGCATTACGCCACCACCGCTCCTGAAATCTGGCAGCAAACCAACGGCACCATCACCCATTTCGTCGCAGGGCTTGGCACTACGGGCACATTCGTAGGCACCACGCGCCGCCTGAAGGAATTCAATCCCGCGATCCGCTGCATCAGTTTTCAGCCCGACTCCGGCTTTCACGGCCTGGAAGGATTGAAGCACCTGGCCACCGCGATCGTCCCGCGCATCTACGACGCAAGCCTGGCCGATGAAGACCTCGCGGTCCGCACCGAAGATGCCCACCAGCTCGTCCGCCGCCTCGCGCGCGAAGAAGGCATCCTCGGCGGCGTCAGTTCCGGCGCCGCACTCTGGGCCTGCATGGACGTCGCCCGCAGGTTAGGCGCGGGCGAGCGCGCCGTAATCGTCACCGTCTTCCCCGATTCCGGCGAAAAATATCTAACGGAACAATTTTGGAGCGAAGTATGAGCGCCCCGCTGCTGAAAATCCGCGAAGAACTCGCAGCCCAAATCCGCGCCCACGGCGTCGAGACCTACCCGTACGAATGTTGCGGCGCCATCCTCGGCCGCGATGGCGATGGCTCGCGCGAAGTGATAGCGCTCCTAGCCCTCGCCAATCGTCGCGACGATTCGCCGCGCAATCGCTTCGAAGTCACGCCCGGCGACGTGCAACTGGCCGAGAAAACCGCGCGCGAAAAAAATATCGAACTGATCGGCTGGTATCACTCGCACCCGGACGCTCCCGCGCGCCCCAGCGAATTCGATCGCGAACATGCCTGGCCCTGGTACAGCTACATCATCGTCAGCGTGCAATCCGGCCAGCCGCGCGATATGAATTCCTGGCGCTTGCGCGACGACCGCTCCGCCTACGACTCCGAGGCCATTGAATCTTCCGCCCACTCTGCCAGCATCTAAGTTAAAGTATTCCGCCAAACCCGAATCGCTGCGCCACGGATGGTTAGCACAAGCCCGGGCCGGCGGAAGGAATGCGAATGCCAGTGAAAGTGATCATCCCCACGCCGCTGCGCGCTTACGCGGGCAAGCAGGAAAGCGTCGAATTGCAGGCCAACACCGTGGCGGAAGCCCTTAACGGACTCACGCTGCGTTTCGCTGACCTGAAAAAGCACCTGTACTCCGACGACGGCAAACTACGCAGCTTCGTGAACGTCTATGTGAATGACGAAGACATCCGTTACCTGCAAAAAGATCAGACGCAGCTTCGCGACGGCGATATCGTCAGCATCGTGCCCTCAATCGCGGGCGGCGCACACAATTAACCGGGAGAGTTGTGCAATGGCCACCAAATCAGAAATTTCCGCGAACCCCGCGCCCGCAAGCGCGCCAGTCTCGCTCTCCAAAGAAGAAATCCTGCGCTACAGCCGCCATCTGATCATGCCCGAAGTCGGCATGGAAGGTCAGCTCAGGCTCAAACAGGCCAAAGTTCTCTGCATCGGCACCGGCGGCCTCGGCGCGCCTCTCGGCTTGTATCTCGCCGCCGCCGGAGTAGGCCGCATCGGCCTGGTGGATTTCGACACCGTGGATTCCACCAACTTGCAACGCCAGATTTTGTTCGGCACCAAAGACGTAGGCCGCCCGAAAATCGCCGCAGCCAGCGATCGCCTGCGCGACCTGAACCCGGACATTCAAATCGACACTTTCGAAACGCATCTCTCCAGCGACAACGCCCTCGACATTCTGAAAGACTACGACATCATCGTGGACGGCACCGACAATTTCCCCACGCGCTACCTTGTGAACGACGCGAGCGTCCTGCTCGGCAAGCCCAACGTTTACGGCTCCATTTTTCGCTTTGAAGGACAGGTAACCGTGTTCGGCTATCCCGATGGCCCGTGCTACCGCTGCCTGTATCCCGAGCCGCCTCCTCCGGGCCTGGTGCCATCTTGCGCCGAAGGCGGCGTGTTGGGCGTGCTGCCTGGAATTGTCGGCTCGATTCAAGCTGCCGAAACGCTGAAGCTCATCATCGGCGCCGGCGAACCGCTCGTCGGTCGTCTGCTTCTCTTCGATGCCCTCGCCATGCGCTTCCGCGAACTTAAGCTCCGCAAAAATCCGGATTGCCCGCTCTGCGGCACGAATCCAAGCATTACGAAATTAATCGACTACGTCGAGTTCTGCGGCATCCGCGGCGAAGAAGCCCCCGCGTCGCAAACTTCGATTCCCGAAATCACTCCGCGCGAATTAAAAGCCCGTCTCGATCGCGGCGACGATCTCTATATCCTCGACGTTCGCGAACCCCACGAATATCAAATCTGCAATCTGGGCGGCCACTTGATCCCGCTCGGCGATCTTTCGAAACGTGTGAACGAACTCGATAGCTCCCGCGAAATCGTGGCCCACTGCCGCAGCGGAAAGCGTTCCGCGGAAGCCGTCGAGTTTCTGCAGCGCGCGGGCTTTCGCAAAATTCTGAACCTGAAGGGTGGTATCCTTGCCTGGTCCGACGATGTGGACCCCTCGGTGCCGAAGTACTGATCGGCCCCGACCACCATGCGCCCTCGGTGCGCGCCACTCGGCCAAAATCTAGCCAGTCTCGATCGGAGGATCGAATGCCAGACGTAAAAGTTACCGTTGTGAATAACGGCCCGTTGCTGATCGACGGTGAAGTCGAAGTTGTGGACCAGGAAGGCCATGCCTACGGTCTAGGCGGTCGCACCAAGATCGGTCTCTGCCGCTGCGGCTTCTCGGAACGCAAACCGTTTTGCGACGGTTCGCATAAACGCTCGAGCTTCCAAAGCGTAGTCCAGGCCCACGAGCTACCTCCTCCACCGGCCAAGTCCTGAGCCACCAGTTCTGGGTAGTCCCCGTAACAGAGTGTAACGTTTTTACCCCACAGCGCGAGTAGTTGCGCGCCGAGCATAGCCATACTCGGCGCGCGTGTTCCGCCATCAATAACAAAAAAAGCAGCTTAACTAGTACTAGAACCAGTAGAACGAACGGCATCTTGCGTGCTGCGTATTTCGCGGGTTGGTGTAAATTCGTTGGGGGAATTGTGGCTCGTTCGGGCAGTTTTTGGGGTCTTCTTCATCGCTTTCGCCTCGTCCTCCTATGGACGATCGCAGCAGGCGCCTTTGTCGTTTCCCTCTGGATTCTGCGCAACTCCGGCTACCAGGCGGACCCGCTCCTAGACACCTACTTGCAAATGGCGGGAAGCCTGATCGGCTTCACCTTTGCAGCCAACGCCCTGGTCCGCTTCCGCGGCACTCACGATCGAATTTCTCTCATTCTTGCTTTTGGCTTTGTGCTGGCAGGCCTGATCGAAGCGGGCACCAGCATGACCTTCTATCGCGGCATGCTGGTGACCCCCACGCCCGGAGATTCAATTTCATACGGTTGGCTGGCCGGCCGCACCCTGCTCGGAGTTCTGCTGCTGACCGCACTGGCCGTCGAACGCCGCATCCCCGTCGCTCGCGAACCTGCCAAGGAAATGGCCGCTGCCACTCTGATGGTCGGCGGCGTCGCCTATCTAACCAGCGTCTTCTATTTCATGCTGCCGCACGCGCCCAAGATTCATCCCGGCGCGATCATCCCGCGCCCAGCGGACTTGCTGCCGGCTGCGATCTATCTCGCTGCAACGATCGGTTACGCCCGCCGCCTGAACCGCGTAGGCGCGTATTTGGATCGCGCGTTGTTTCTCGCGGCGGCGCTAAATGTTCTCTGCCACGTCACCATGAGCGAGTCGCAGCACCATCTCGACGCTCCCTACACTCTCGCTCATTTCATGATGGTCATGAGCTACGTCATCGTTCTCGGCGGCACGCTGCTCGATAACGCGCAGCTTTTCGACCAAGTCAGTCAGCTCGCCGCTTCCGATCCGCTCACCGGCCTCGCCAATCATCGTCGCCTGGTCGAAGTCCTCGAAACAGAAATCCAGCGCTCCCGCCGCACCAACCGCGGTTTCGCCGTTCTGCTTTTTGATTTGGACGAGTTGAAGAAAATCAACGACCGCTTTGGCCATCTTACCGGCAGCCGCGCCATCAAGCGCCTCGGCAAGGCGCTGGCAGACGGTAGCCGCGCGATTGACACCCCGGCCCGTTACGGCGGCGACGAATTTGCCTTGATTCTTCCGGAATCCAGCGAAGCAGACGCCGCACAAGCAGCCGCGCGCATCTGCGAGCAGCTGAAGAATGATGGCCAGCAGCCTGCGATCACCGTCAGCGTGGGTGTCGCCGTCTATCCGGACGATGGCACCTCCATCGAAAAGCTTTTGGGCGCCGCCGATCGCGCGCTGTACCGCATGAAGGGGAAGGGCCAGAAAAAATTTCGCTTGGGGCACGTAGCAGCCTGCTTGTAGAAAGGGGAAGCATTGAAGATGCGATTTGGGATGGGGATCCCAAAGACTTCCGTTGGTCCGCGTCGCGAGACGCGCGTTCCAATGGAAGTAGGTGTCCACATTACCGGTCATCCCGCGCTGCCCGGCACGGAAACCACGTTCACGGAAAACGTCAGCCCGCACGGCGCTCGCGTCCTCAGCACGCGCCGCTGGAACACCAATGATCGCCTGACAATCTCCACGCTAACCGGCGCCTTTCGCGCCATCGCGCGCGTCGCCTATTGCCAGACCACTTCGGAATCCGGTTTCGCCGTGGGCCTGGAATTCGTGGAACCCAGCGGCAACTGGGTCGTCGCCGAATCCCACGCAAACTGAACTTGCGTCCCGCCGCGCCGAGCTTTCCAGTTTCCGCAACAACTGTGCCGGACTCAGGTTTGCCTTGGTAGCGGCCAGCTTTAGCCGGGCGCCTTGGCCGTTGTTCTTGACTGTGTAACGGCCGCCCGTTCACCCTGAGTTCGCGTCAGCGAACTTAGGGTAGGCGGGCGGTTTAGGCTCAGATGCAATCCTGATGTTCCTCGCCGCCCTACTGCACAAATCCGAAATTCGTCTCCGGCGCCGGTCCCGATCCTTCCGGCAAGGTCCCAAACTGCGCCTCAAACCGCGCCACATTTTCCTTCAACGCCTGCAACAACCGCTTGGCGTGCGCCGGACTTAGAATCACGCTGGCGATCAGCTTGCCCTGCGGCACGCTCGGAAATAAATAGATGAAATTCAGCGTAAACTCTTCGCCGTTGTGATGGATCACCGCCAGATTCGAATATTGCCCCAGTAATTCCTTTTCATCTGCCTTGATCTGCACTTGCTGCTTCTGTTGCTGATTCGCCGGCTCGCTCATTGGCCCAGTCCTCCAAGAATTCCTCGTTCACTATAGCAGAGCAGGGAATTGCCCTGGATTAGTTTTTACTCACGCATTCTGCCAGAACCATTGACCTTCCCGATGGTTAAGCGTAGTTTATACCAAGAGTTTAGCTAGGTTAACCCATGGATGCTCCCGACAAAAATCCCAGCCTCCTCGCTGGTCAAACGGCCCACCCGACGACGCAATCCGCCGTGGCGTCTGCTGCAGCGCCGGAGTTAATCGGTCTCGTCACCCACGAGGACGTAGATCGCGCACGTGACCGCTGGGAAGTCGCGCGCGCGCGATCGAAGGGGGGTGCGAAAAAGTTCGGAGGCGTCCGCCTGCTATGGCTGCTGGTCGGCCCGGGAGTTCTCGTCTTCCTCGGCGAGAACGATGCCCCCAGTATGTTGTCCTACTCCGCGGACGGCTCGCGCTACGGTGTCGGTTTCTTCATACCCTTCGTCGTGCTCACTTTCATCATGGGTTTCATCGTTCAGGAAATGACGGTGCGCCTCGGCGCCGTCACTCATCGCGGCCACGCCGAACTGATCTTCGATCGCTTCGGAAAATTCTGGGGCTTTTTCGCCATGGGCGATTTGATTTTCGGAAATTTCCTCACGCTGGTCACGGAGTTCATCGGCGTCCGCGCCGGCCTGGGCTTTTTCGGCGTGCGTCCTGCGATTGCCGTAGGCGGCGCGCTCGTCATCGTCGTCGCCGCCATCACCACCGGTCGCTATTGGACCTGGGAACGAATCACGCTCAGCCTTGCCGTCTTCAACGGCTTATTTATTCCCGCGGCGATCCTCGCGCGCCCCGATTGGCATTCCGTCGGCCACGCCATGCTCACCTGGATGCCGTTCCCCGGTGGAGGCCGCTACGAAATTCTGCTGCTGATCCTCGCCACCATCGGCGCCACCGTTACCCCGTGGATGCTTTTCTTTCAGCAGAGCGCGGTAGTGGATAAAGGAATGCAGCCGCGCGACATCAACGCCGGCCGCTTCGATACTCTCTTAGGTGCTCTGCTCGCCTCCGTTTTCGCCATCGCCGCGATTCTGGCCACCGTGCCGCTGTTTCATCACGGAATCAATGCCGCGGATTTTCAGGCGGCGCAATTCGCCGAAGCGCTCGAGCCGCTAATCGGCCACACCGGCGCCGCGCTTTTCGCTCTCGGCATTTTCGAAGCCGGCATCGTCGCCGCCATCGCCATCTCCACCTCGTCCGCCTACGCCTTCGGTGAGGTGATGCAAACCGGCCACAGCCTGAATCGTCCGCTGCGCGATGCATGGCCTTTTTATCTCACGCTATTCGGCTCAGCTTGCGCCGCGGCGGCGCTGGTCCTAATTCCTCACTTTCCGCTCGAGTTCGTCGTCTTGACGGTCAACGTGATCGCCGTCCTGGCCATGCCTCCGGCACTAGCCTTTCTGCTGCTGCTGGTAAACGATGCCGAGGTAATGGGCGAGCACGTAAATGGTTTCTGGGCCAACGTTGCGGGCGTCGCCGTCACCGTCCTGCTGATCATTGCCGGGTTAGGCTTCGGCCTCGCGACCGTGTTCCCCAAATGGCTGGGCGGATAAACCTTTTTCGCGGTCGAATGTTTCGCTGGGAATTGGCAGAGGGTTCAGGAGGAACGAACTTGGATTCACACTACGCGGAGGTTCCTGAAAATCAAAGCGCGCTTGCGCCGGTTGACCTACCGATTGATGTCAAGCCCGAACAACTGAGCTTGCAGGATCCTCGCGCTGTCCTCTCTCTGCTCGAAGCGGACCAAGTTGTCGCCGCCAAGCACCGCACTCATTTCGGCCGCATGAATCTTTCGTTCGGTACCAAGACCCTGCTCTGGGCTCTGCGCGTCTACGTTGTAGCCATGATGGTCATTGTTCTGATCTCGGTGTACCAGGTCATCCACGCCGCGCACTGAAACGGTTCGCCCCGAGTTGAAAATCCTCCACCAGAATGCGAAGATTTTACCGGAGCAACAAAGTTCCACAGGCAAACCCGCGAATCATGGCGTCCGACAAACTCGCTGAACGCAAGCCCAACTCCGGATTCAAACCCAACCTGCTCGGAATCTTCGTGGCATTTGTGATCGTCGCCGTCGCGGGCAGCGTGGTCGTCTATTCCCTCAGCGACTGGACCGCGCCGGAAAAAGCCAGACAAATGCCGAATCCCTTTCCCCCTACGCCGAAAGCCATTGGATTAGGCATGAGCACCTACCAGGACCGCTGCCAGAATTGCCACGGCGGAAACGGCAATGGAAAGGGAGAGCGCGCCGAGAAGCTATCGATCGCCCCGTCTGATTTCACAGACGGGCACGCCATGAGCAAGTTGACCGACGGAGAACTCTTCTGGAAGATTTCAGAAGGCCATCGCCCCATGCCGGCCTTCCAAGGCAAGTTGAGCGAAGAGGAGCGCTGGCAACTCGTGGATTACATCCGCACATTTTCGCAACCGCTGGTTGACTCGCCGGCGGAATCCTCAGCACCTGCGCCTGACAAAGACGCTGCGCCCCGATAAAAGCGCAGCGCCTGCCGCGGCCGCAGCCGCCAACGCACGGCGCGCAACGAACTACTTCGCTTTCTCCAGCGCGTCGGCGACTTCCTTTAAATCCGGCAACGCGGGAATATCGTAATTCTTGAACCACGCGATTTTTCCGGAGCGATCCACAATCGCGATGGCGCGTCCCGTTATGCCCTTTTCCGCCAGATACACGCCGAATTTTTCGCCCACCGCGCCGCGTGGCTGGAAATCCGCCAACAACGGATAATGAATCCCCATTTTCTCCGCAAACGCCTTGTGCGACCAAGCGCTGTCCACGCTGATCCCCAGCACCTGCGCATCCAGCTGCTCGAATCGCTTCATATCATTCACGAAGCAGGCGTGCTCGTTCGTGCACACCGGGCTCCAATCCAGCGGATAGAAAACAATCACCACATTTTTCTTTCCCTGAAAATCCGAAAGCTTCACTTCCTTCTGGTTCTGATCCTTCAAGGTAAAGTCCGGAGCGGCCGCCCCTACCGAGATTGCCATACCTGATCCTCCCTGTTCGCTTAACGAACATGATTGAATATTGCCAGTGTGACGCCCAACGCCCTCCATAATAGCCGATGCTCTCCGCACGAACAAACGCTCCCCGCGGCGCACGCTCACGACAAAATGACCCTTGCGCATACAAGACGGTTTTGTAGCGGCCGCTCTGTTCCGCGCACTTCGGGACAGAGCGGGCAGCCCTTGTTCTTGGTTCGCGACAATCTGCGACTGCCCGGAATTATTCTGTCCAGACATTTGCCTCGGGCAATCTGCTACCATACGGCGTTGTAAACAAGTTTTGGAACAGCACCCTTGGCGAGCATCTCCTACGACGAAGCGTATCCCGCAATCGAGTTGCTGCCGCGCAGCCACAATTGGTGGGCGTGGCTGAAAGGTACGCCGCCCGAATGCATACACCTCGGCGAGGAATGCGATTGGATCGCCACTCTGCTGCCGGACACGCTTTATCTTCGCGGAAAACGCAGCACCAAACGCGACCCGCCGCGCCCGGAAATCACGCTCTGCCGCGAATGCCTCAGCGACGCAGTGGCGAGGGAACTGGAATCGTTCCCCGGACGCGTGGTAGCCTTCGAGCCGGATGCCGAAATATTCTCGCAGTACTTTTTCGTAGCGCAGCCGGATTTCGAGCCAGTAGGATTGCGGCCGGAAGTTTCGGAGGCGATTGGCCAGCGCCTCGCGCAACCGGGCGGCGCGTGCGCGGAATGCGGTTTCGCCGCCACCTGGCTCTGGTTTTCGCACCAGCAAATCGCGAGTCTGGATGAAGTGGAGCAAGTCGCCGCCGCGCCCGGCCTAACGCTCTGCGCAAGGCACGGCGCGCGCAACTTGCTCGCGGCGTTCGAGCGCATCGCGGAAGCAAACGTGTTCTACATGAATTTGCCGTACGGCGCCGCTGGCGCGTACGTCTGGATCTGACCATGAACTTGCGCAACGTAATCGACAAATATCTGGCGGCGGCGGGCGCTTATGGAAAATCCGTGCCCATCGAATCGCTTGGCCTTTCGCACGACGAGACCGAGCAGATTTTCGACGTCCTCGACGAGGATTACCACATCAGCCGCTTCTTCCACTTCAGCAAAGCCGCCGGCCAATCCTTTCAAATCAGCGGGTTTGCGCAAACTCACATCTCGATCGACGCCGAGATTCAAGCGATTTTGTAATTTCACGACTTTACTTGGTCGGTCCGCATCCGAGGCCCGCATTAAAGGTCTTTTGATTCGCCTCGATCGCCTCAGCAACGGTAATCGTATAAACCCCGCCGCAGGCTTTTCGCCATTCGTCGTATCCATCCTGAAACTCCGGAACAGCGCCAGCTTCTTTTGCCAACTTTACGACACTTCGCTCGATCGCATCGCGCGAAAACGGCATGTGTGCAATGTTGTTCGGTTCAGGCCCTCCGGTGCAGTTGCGCAGGCGAATATCGTCCACCCGGATGTGAATGATCACTCCCTGTTTTGGTAGTGATTCGATTCTTAAGATGGTAAGCGTCGATTGCTCTTCGTTAGGCCTCGTTTTGTATTTCCAAACCTGTGCAACCTGAAACTTCGAGTCCGTTGCCTCCTGCGGCTCCGGGCAAGGGCGTTTGTTCCCGCCTTGATGGCTGGCCACCCCATACGAGGCCAGAAGCGACACCGCCAGTAACAAGAAGTTCAAGAACCCCATCGTCACGGCGACACCTCCCGGGGCGCCCGTCATCGCAACGCCGGATGAAAATCAAATTCCGGATCAATATCCACAGGAATGTCGCTCGTCTTCGCCAGTAGCGCGCTCAATTCCGGCGGCATCGTGCCATATTTCTTGAACCAGGCATCGGTGCGCGCGCGATCCCCGGTGGCCTCTTGCTCCAGCAATTCTTTCGCAAGCGACGCAATCGCCGCAGGCATCTTAGCGAAATCGATCACATACAATCCCGTCGCGGCGTCGCGGCTGATCGCCCCCTGCTCCACGTAATAATTGAACTGCATGATCTCGCCCGCGCCATGCGCCTCCGCCACTCCGAATCGCACGGTGCGAAAAATTCCCGCGACGTAAGAAGCGTACGTAATGTTACGCCGCTCCTTTGGCAGCGCGCCGTGATCAATCAGCCAGCCGTAGCAAAATTCGCCCACCACGTCAGCCTTCGATTCTTCCAGCGCGGAATAAGAAGAGCCGATCGCTTCATTGATCTGCACTTTGCCCTGCGCCGTGTGCGCGAACGCCGGCCCCAGCCCGTGCGAAATTTCGTGCATGATCGTATCGGCCAGATAACCTTCACCGCTCGCCATCGCGGCCTGATCGGCACGCATGGTGCGCTGCGCCAGCGGCAAAATAATGTAGTTCACCCGCGCGTCCATGAAATTCTTCCAGAATATTTTCTTCGAGCCTTTTTCTTCGTGGATGCGAGGATCGTTCGGCAAATTGTCCGCCACTGCCTGATAGCCGTGCAGCAAATCCCCGGCGCGATACGGCGAATCCACCACCTCCATCGGCGATTGCTTGCCGCGCTTCGAAGGCAGATCGGCGGCGGGCAAGGGAAGCGCCTCCTGCAAATCGGGCACGTATCTCTGATACAGCGCCAACTTCTCGCTCTCCGCGTCGTTGCGAATCATCACCGAAGCGCCGTAGGTCGTCTTCACCCCGAGCAGCGAATCGTCATAAACCTCGTAAGGCGCGAACACCACATCAAATTTCGGATTTTCCAGATCAAGCCAAGCGATGTCGCTCGCGTAGTAATCATCCGTAAGCAGCGCATCAGCCCGCAGCCGCAGAAATTTCGCAAACGCCGGATCATCGCTCAGCGCCGCAGCTTCGCGCAAATCGCCAGCCATGGGCTTGAGAAATTCGGCGAACGCGACGTGGTACGGTATGACGCGCGGCGCGTAACGACCAGTGTAAACCGGCGCCCTGCTCACCCACTCCGGCTGCAATCCCTCGATGATGCTGTGCGGACTGTAAATCGCAGCTCTCTTGTCCGGAACTTGGCGAACGAACTCTTCAATCGCGCGGAGCGCGATCAATTTAGTCGACGGCGCGCCAGGAAAAAATCCGCGGCCGGGCGGCATGGGATCGGCGCCGACGAACGGTTTGTCATCATCAATCAGATCGAAGCGGCTTCCATTGATTTTCAAAAAGCGCCGCAGCAATTCGTCCTGCGAATCTTTGCTCTTCGCGAGCGATAAATAAAGTTTCAATCCCTCCGGATCATTCTGCCGCCAGTAAATGCAATCCAGCAGCCCAGATGCGTCCACCAGCTTCGCGACCATTTGCTTTTCGCGCGCGCTAAGCTCCGCGGAGTTGAACGGCATATGCACCAATTTGAATTTCGCCACGCGCTCGGCTAAGTCCGGCACGACGTACAGTTTTGCGGAAGAACCTGGCCCCGCCGATGGTGACGAGGTCGACGACTGCGCGGCCGCAGCCAAGTGCTGCTTTGCCGCCAGCGGGCAGAGAGTCGCCACGGCGATTGCCGCGCCTGCCGCCAGAGGCAGCCAGGAGCGCAATGTGAGAGGAAGATGCTTGGTCATAGGGCGGCAATTCTACCGTGGCGACTGGCAATTGGTGAATCTCGAAATGCAGCGGGTAGGCGAAAGAGCGCGCAAGAATAGCAAATAGCAAGCCTGTGTACCGCTCAAAAGCACCGGATAGAAACAGGTTTCTTGTTACTTGTGAACAAGTTGTGATTTTTCGCGTTCGTTCATTTGTAACGAATAGAAATGGCGCGATTGGCGAGCCGTGATTCGCGAGCTACGCCGCAAGCTCCGAAATACTCGAAAAACCAGCGATTAGAAAATGTTTTCTCGTTTGTTGTGGGCGAGTTAGCTCGATTTCTAATACTTGACGACTAGCGATTAGAACTCCGTGAATGATGAGCAGTGATTGTGAGGCGGGGCGCAGGGGGCAAAATTGCGACGAAAAACTAGCGATTGATTTGGGTCGCTGGTGCTTATTTTCAATGGCTTGCGTGGGCTTTCGCTTATGGTTCGCTAGCGATTGGTTTGGAGAGGGTGGGGTGGGCGCGACGAGCGTTGACCATGTATCCCCCTCGTTGTGACAAAATTAGCCCACGACTGAAGATAACGTTATCGGCACGGTATCGCAACAACAAACAGCCGAACGAGCGCCCTCGCTCGGATACCAGCGGATCAAGTGCTCGCCAGAAAGGTACGGCAGCGCTGCGCGCCATCGTGTTTATGTCTTGGCGACGCCACAGTTACAAAGATAGCTGCAGGCGTGGCGCAACGGCGGGCGGGTCTGAGACCCGACCCTACGGACGCAAGGCAATGACGAAGGCAACTGAGTTGCGGGAAGCGTTTTTGAAACCGAGAAGCAAACCGCCCATCAGGAGCTTGGCGTCCCCAGGAAACGGCCCTGCGTGCAGCGCCGGGCGACTGCAGCGGCAGGAGTCATTGGGCGGAGCCGCCGAGCTGCTTCAGTTTCTGCTCGGCGCTCGCCTTGATGTCATCGCGGCGTGGCGCGCTGTCCGCTGTGTCCGAAGGCAAAAGTTCTAGCGCCTTCTGCGCATTCCGGCGCGCCAGATCTGTTTGTCCATCGGCGAGATAAGCGTCAGACAAACTATCGTAAACATTCGGCGAGCCGGGATAGACTGCCACATTCATTTCAAAAAGCGCAATCGCGCCCTCGATGTCGCCCGCAGCCAGACTTCCGTATCCCATCCGGTTCATTACCGCTTCCGAAAATAGTACGGCCTTGGGGTTAGCGCGCCGCGCGTCCGCGAACATCTGCTCGGCCTTGTGCAATCCGTCGGGCTCGTCGGCAAAGCTCAGAAAGCGGGATTCGGCGGACCACGGCGCGAGCGTGTGGGTAGCGGGCGGAGCGGGCGAATTCCGCAGCGTCGCGTCGAACCATTCCACAATCGCCCCCGGCAATTCTTTGTGCGCGGCAAACATCTCGACGCCGTGCCCGCCCACCGAATAGCGCACGAACTTGTTGGCAGGATCCGGCGAAAGATCGTAGATCCACTGCATGATCTCCACCACGCCGGGATCAGGATCGTCATCGGCCACAGCCATAAACAGCGGCAAATTCGGGGAATTGTGCAGGAACTGCCGCCCCGCGCGATCGGTGCTTTCCGACAGCAGCACTAATGACTTCACCTCGGCATGCCGTCGTGCCAGCTGCACCGCTTGATTCACGCCGCAACTCGCTCCAGCGGCGCCCATCGCGTCTCGATTCACTCCCGGCTGCGATTGTAGATACCGGAACGCAACGTCAACGTCCTGCGGCCATTGCTGATTCACAATTTGGTCGGCTTCCTGCGCCGACGACGCTCGGTCAGGGTTTTTGCCGCCACTTTCCCCATAGCCGCGGAAATCCAGGGTCAATACGTTCAGCCCCGCGGCAGCGAGTTGCTCGGCAAGACCGTCCCACACTTTGCGCTGGCGGTTGCACTGATGCAGCAGCAGAATGCCCGGCCCAGGCTGCGCCGCGCCGAAATACGTGGCCTTCAGAGTTATGCCGCCCGCCGCAGCCAGGTCCACGACGCGAGGCGCCAACGTTTGTTGCGCCGAGCCCGCCACAGGGAACACGACCGAAGCAAGCAGCGAGAAAAAAACAGTCCGGAACCAAGCGCAGCGGTAGATCATGGCTACCTCCCAAGAATCCCGTATTTTACACATCCTGAGAGGTGACTTCTCCGCCGCGTAAACGCGACGGCTTCTCAAACCACGCTTGCGATTACTTACGCTGCGTTACGGTTTGAAGGACTTATCCGAGCCCTTTGAAGAATAATTTGAGCACTAACTATATCACGCGGAGCAATCAGACCACACGCAGTGCAGACGTGTTCTCGGTCGGAGAGCGTCTTGCGCACTGTGGCTCCGCAGATGCATGTCTGACTCGTACCGCGAGGGTCTACCTTTATCAGATTGCGCCCAGCGTTTTCGGCT
>JABCZJ010000008.1 GCA_013289715.1 Acidobacteriota bacterium
GCGCGACCCTCGCGCTGGAAGACGGACGAACATTTAGCGGCCGTGCCGCGGGTGCGCGCACCCGGCGGGGCGGCGAAGTCGTTTTTAATACCTCTCTCACTGGCTACCAGGAAGTTTTCACCGACCCCAGTTATTCCGGGCAGATCGTGTGCCTCACGTATCCGCACATTGGAAATGTGGGCGCGAATCTGGAAGACGAAGAATCCGCTCGCCCGTATATTGAAGCGCTGATCGTGCGCGAATTTTCTCCTTTGGCTTCGAACTGGCGCTCGAGCGAATCGGCGCAGCAATATTTGGAGCGTTATGGCGTGCCAGTGATTTGGGATTTAGACACGCGGGCGCTGGTGCGGCATTTGAGGGACGTGGGAGCGCTGCGCGGAGTGGTTTCTACGGATGGGAGCCCGGCGCAGAGATTGGTGGCGGAGGCCCGCGCTTTGCCGACGATGGCGGGCTTGGAACTCGCGGGGCGAGTTACCTGCGCGAAGTCTTATGGGTGGACGCAAGGTTCGATCGATTTGGCGGCGCCAGTTGCTTCTGGTGCTGGCGCTGGGGCAGGAGCTCTCGTGAGTGGTGCGCCCGCTAAGGCGGTTGCTGATTCGCATGCCAAGTCGCAGCACCGCGTGGTCGCTTATGATTTCGGAATCAAGCAGAATATTTTGCGCCTGCTGGTGGATCACGGTTGCGAAGTTACCGTGGTTCCGGCGCGTACTTCCGCTGCGGATGTGCTGGCGCTGAAACCGGATGGCGTGTTTCTGTCGAACGGGCCGGGCGATCCTGAGCCGGTCGACTATGCGGTGGAGAATATCCGCAAGCTGCTGGGGCGTGTGCCGATCTTCGGGATTTGCCTGGGACATCAGTTGTGTGGCCTGGCGCTCGGCGGTCGTACGTTCAAATTAAAATTTGGGCATCACGGCTCGAATCATCCGGTGAAGAATTTGCGTACGGAGAAAGTCGAAATCACCGCGCAGAATCACGGGTTTTGCGTGGACCCGGATTCGTTGCCCGCGAGCGACGTGGAAATCACGCACGTGAATTTGAACGATCACACCAATGAGGGCATGCGGCATCGCTCGTTGCCGCTCTTCAGCGTGCAATATCATCCGGAGGCGTCGCCAGGACCGCACGACGCGCGCTATTTGTTCGATGATTTTGTGACGATGATGGATGGGGCGCGACGGTAAAAATTGTGACGACGGCCTGGCGGGAGCGCCGGAGCTTTATCGGTTGGAGGGATGGCGCAGCGTTGTAGAGCGGGCAACCAGCGCTCCATTTGTCATCCCGAACGTAGTCCCGCGCTTTTTCTTTACCGCCGCAGTTTGGCGGGCGCGGGACGTAGCGAGGGATCTGCTTTCACGATTGTGAATCTGGTTTCGAGGTGTTGCAGTGGATCGACGCTACTTTGAGTATATCTTGGCGAGTCGGCCGCGCAATCTTTACACCGGCATGACCAGTGGCCGGATGCGGTGGATTTGCGAACACCGGGAGGGGCGCGTTCCGGGCTTCACGTCGCGCTACAGAATTCAGCGTTTGGTTCAAGTTGCATCGTTCCGCGACGTGTGTGAGGCGATCGGTCGCAAGAAGCAGATTAAGTCTTGGCGCCGGGAATTGAGGTCGAAATGGATGGAGGCTGAGAATCCCGCATGGAGAGACTTGGCGGAGGAATGGCTTGCGGCTTAGCCAGGGAATAAGCAGATCCCTCCGGCCAAAAAGCAGCCTGCGGGATGACAGTCATTTTGTTTTCGCAGGATGAGAAATCGCGGCCTATCGTGAATTTGTCGCGGGTAGCGAGGCGACCGAGCGACAGCGGAGTTTGCGAGGCGGATGCCGAAACGGACTGACATCAAGAAGATCATGATCATCGGCTCGGGGCCGATCATTATTGGGCAGGCTTGCGAGTTTGATTATTCGGGGACGCAGGCTTGCAAAGCTTTGCGCGCGGAGGGGTACGAGGTGGTGCTGGTGAATTCGAATCCGGCGACGATCATGACGGACCCGGAAATTGCGGATCGCACCTACATTGAGCCGCTTGCGAAGGAATATCTGGAAGCGATTATTGCGGCGGAGCGGCCGGACGCGTTGCTGCCGACCGTGGGCGGGCAGACTGGGTTGAATCTTGCCGTGGAGCTGGCCGAATCCGGCATCCTGGCAAAATATAGTGTGGAGCTGATCGGCGCGTCGCTTGCCGCGATTAAAATTGCCGAGGATCGCCTGCTGTTCAAGGAAGTTTGCCGCAAGATTGGGCTCGAGGTTCCAGCATCGGAAGTCGTGACCAGTGTGCCGGAGGCGATTCGGCTTGCCGACGAACTCGGGTATCCCGTGGTGATTCGTCCGTCGTTCACGTTGGGCGGCACCGGCGGCTCGATTGCTTACAACCACGAAGAATTTGCGGATTTGATCGCGCGGGCTCTGGACGCGAGTCCGGTGCATCAGGCGCTGATCGAAGAATCCGTGCTGGGCTGGAAAGAATTCGAGCTGGAAGTGATGCGCGACCACCGCGACAACTTCGTGGTGATTTGCTCGATCGAAAATTTCGACCCCATGGGCATTCACACCGGCGATTCCATCACCGTGGCGCCGGCGCAGACGCTGACCGACAAGGAATATCAGCGGATGCGCGACGCTGCTGCCGCGATTATTCGCGCGGTGGGGGTGGAGACGGGTGGGTCTAACATACAATTCGCGGTGGATCCGGCGACCGGGCGGATGACCGTGATCGAAATGAATCCGCGCGTTTCGCGCAGCTCGGCGCTCGCGAGCAAGGCCACCGGTTTTCCCATCGCCAAAATTGCGGCGAAGCTGGCTGTGGGCATGACGCTCGACGAAATTCCCAACGACATCACCAAGAAAACTCCGTGCTCGTTTGAGCCGAGCATTGATTACGTGGTGGCAAAAATTCCGAAGTGGCAATTCGAGAAATTTCCTGGTGCAGACACCACGCTCACAACGCAGATGAAATCGGTGGGCGAAGTTATGGCCATCGGGCGCAATTTTCAGGAAGCGTTGTGCAAGGCGATTCGGTCGCTCGAGCCGAGTTCGGCGTGGCGCCCTCCGGCGGAAGTAACGACCGTGCTGCTACGCGAGAAATTGCATGTGCCGGGGCCGGACCGTTTGCACTGGCTTTTTGAGGCGCTGGAACGCGGCATGTCCAGCGAAGAGGTATGCGACCTCACCAAGATTGATCCGTGGTTCATCCGTCAGCTGCAGGAAATGCTGGCGGTCGATAAGCGCGTGGCCGCGACGACACTGGGAAAATGTTCGCCGGAATTGTTGCTCGAATCGAAGCGCTCGGGCGCTAGCGACGAAGAAATCGCGAAACTCTGGGGAGTGAAAGCGGCGAGCGTGCGCGCGCGGCGCAAAGAGCTGGGTGTGCAGCCCGTTTTCAAACGCGTGGACACTTGCGCGGCGGAATTCGAATCCTTCACGCCGTATCTTTATTCCACATACGAAGAGGAAGACGAATCGGGCGCGGTGGAGCGGTCGAAAGTAGTGATTCTGGGCAGCGGGCCGAACCGCATCGGGCAGGGAATCGAATTTGATTATTGCTGCTGCCACGCGGCGTTTGCGTTGAAAGAAGATGGCTACGAAACGGTGATGGTGAATTGCAACCCGGAAACTGTTTCCACGGATTACGACACTTCCGACCGGCTTTATTTTGAGCCGCTGACGCTCGAAGACGTGCTGGCGATTCTGGACCGCGAGAAACCGCAAGGCGTGATCGTGCAATTCGGCGGGCAGACGCCGCTGAACTTGGCGCTCGAGTTGAAGCAGAACGGCGCGAAGATTATCGGCACTGCGCCCGAATCAATTGATCTCGCAGAAGATCGGCGGCGCTTCGGCGGCTTGCTCGACGAGTTGCGCATCCCGCAGCCGCGCAACGGCACGGCTTTGGCGCCGCAGGAAGCGGTGAAGCTCGCTGGCGAAATTGGTTTGCCGGTGCTGGTGCGCCCGAGCTACGTGTTGGGCGGGCGCGCGATGGTGATCGCTTACGATTTGAAGACCGTCGAAGAATATGTGGCGCAAGCCGCGCTGATTGGTTCTGGCACCGATCCGAAGCGGCCGATTTTGATTGACCAATTTCTGGAGGACGCGACGGAAGTAGACGTGGACGCGCTCGCCGACGGCGAAGACGTGTTGATCGCGGGGATTATGGAGCACATCGAAGAGGCCGGGATTCACTCCGGCGATTCTTCATGCGTGCTGCCGTCGGTGACGCTGAAACCTTCGGTGCTGGAGCGCATACGCGATTACACTTCGCGGCTGGCGCGAGCGCTGAAAGTAGTGGGGCTGATGAATGTGCAGTATGCGATTCAGCGCGACACGGTGTACGTGCTGGAAGTGAATCCGCGCGCTTCGCGGACGATTCCTTACGTGAGTAAGGCGACGGGCGTGCCGCTGGCAAAAGTGGCGGCGCGTTTGATGACTGGTCGCAAGCTGCGCGATTTGCATTTGCCTTACACTGAAACCAACGGCATCAAGGAATTGGCGGT
The DNA here is from genome assembly GCA_013289715.1 of Acidobacteriota bacterium. Classification (GTDB taxonomy): domain Bacteria; phylum Acidobacteriota; class Terriglobia; order Acidiferrales; family UBA7541; genus Palsa-295. The sequence continues at coordinate 4,488 of JABCZJ010000008.1, forward strand.
GCGGAATTTTTATGCGGTGAAGTCTCCGGTGTTTCCGTTCAACAAGTTTCGCGGTGTGGACACGATCCTGGGGCCGGAGATGCGCTCGACCGGCGAGGTCATGGGAATTTCCTCAACTTTTGGCTTGGCCTTTGCTAAAGCGCAGCTTGCTGCCGGGCAGCGTTTGCCGCGTGCGGGGACTGTGTTTCTTAGCGTGAACGATCATGACAAGCGGCACGTCGCATTCGTAGTGCAGGATTTGCTGGCGGCGGGATTGAAGGTGGTGGCTACGCGCGGGACTGCGGCGGCGCTCGCCAGCGCGGGGATCGAAGTGGAATCGGTGTACAAGGTGAATGAGGGGCGGCCGAACATTGTGGATTTGATCAAGACGGCGAAAGTGGATTTGGTGATTAACACGCCCTTGGGACGCGAATCTTTTTACGACGAGAAATCCATTCGGCGCGCGGCGATTCGTTACAACATTCCGTGCATTACGACTCTCTCGGCGGCCAGTGCGGCAGCGCGGGGGATGCGGGCCATGGCGGGGCACGGGGCGGATGTGGCGGCGTTGCAGGATTTGCATCGGCGGACTTCGGCGGCTTCGGCGCCTGCGGAGAAATAAGCCGCCGTGCGTTTCCTTTTGGCCGCGCTGGTCTTTGATATAAAATGACCGCCATGAAACTTCACGGAATCTTCGCACCGCTTACCACGCCGTTTGACGCCGAGGGCAACGTCGCGCTCGGCCAGGTCCGCAACAATGTGGCGCTTTACAACAAGACCAAGCTTGCCGGCTACGTGCCGAATGGCTCAACCAGCGAATCGGTGCTGCTGCTGTGGGAAGAGGTTTACAAACTCTGGGAAGCGGTGCGCGATGCGACCGCACCTAGCAAAATTCTGATTGCTGGGACCGGCGCGGAATCCACATCGGAAACCATCGAGCACACCAATCGCGCTGCGCGCATCGGGTATTCGGTGGCGCTGGTGCGCACGCCGAGTTTCTATAAGCCTTCGATCAACGATCACATGCTGGCCGAGCATTATTTGCGCGTGGCGGATAACGCGCGGATTCCGGTGATGGTGTATTCGGTGCCGGTTTTCACGCACGTCACCGTGGAGGCTTCGCTCATCGCGCGCGTGGCAAAGCATCCCAACATCGTTGGCATGAAAGATAGCTCCGGGGATATGAAGGGCATCGCCGCGATCATCGCCGCGGCACCCAGAGAATTTCAAACGCTGACCGGCTCCGCTGCGACGCTCTACGAAGCGCTCGAATTGGGCGCTGTAGGCGCGATTCTGGGGCTGGCGGACGTGTTCCCGGATCTGTGCGCCGAGATTTACGAAGCGGCCAGCGCGGGTGATCGCACGAAAGCTCAGACTCTCGCGCAAAAATTGGTGCCGCCGGCGAAAATGTTGCTGATGGATTACGGCATCGGCGGGCTGAAATACGCGCAGGATCGCATGGGTTTCTACGGCGGCCTGCCGCGCCTTCCCCTGCAAGGCGTGAGCGAGCAGGGCAAGGCGGAAATCGACCAGATGTTGGCGAATCTTATCTCCCAGCCAGCGCATCATTCATAGCAGTGATTTGCGGTCGCTTGGGGCGCGCTGGGAGGACGTCATTCACACGATTTGCCCGAATGCACGCGGTTCAAGCGCGGTGGTGCGGCCAAATTGGCGCTTCGTTTCGCGCTGTAGCCGCTGTCCGGCCGCGTTCAGCGTTGCTTGCTTTCCTGATTCTGCGTCCTCCGTTGATTGCTGCTTCTCAGGGCCGCGTGTATCATGAATCCCTCGATGGAGTCTCTCTGTCTTTCCTTCCGCGATATTCCCCAGACCTCTAAAATATTCTCTACGTTCCTGGAGGACTTTGGCCGCGTGGCGAAGTATTACGGGCATTCGCCTTCGATTGGAGGCGTGGTCGCTGCGGCGAAGGAAGTAGAGATCGATTCATCGGTGCGTGCGGGTGTTGTGGAAGTGCTACGCGAGCAAAATCTGAACTTTGGTGGGGCGGCTACATTGGACGCAGCGCTCGCCCGCAATCTGGAACGACTGGCGAATGGCGCGGTGGCGATCGTTAGCGGGCAGCAGGTGGGACTTTTCACCGGCCCCGCTTACAGCTTGTATAAAGCGATCACGGCGGCGGCTTGCGCCGAGGAGCTGACGCGGCGCGGTGTGGATGCGGTGCCGGTTTTTTGGCTGGCGACGGAAGATCACGACCTCGCGGAGATCAATCACGCTTCCTGGACCACGCGCACGGGATTGGCGGAATTTATTTTGCCCGGTAACCCGGAGGACGAAGGACACCGGGTGGGAGAAATTGCACTGGGTGCGCCGATCACCGCGTCGGTCGTGACGGCGATGGATACGCTGGAAGGTCCGTATGCCGCGGAAGTGGGGCGGGCGCTGCGGGAATCTTACACGCCGGGAGATACGTACGGCTCCGCTTTCGGGAAATTAATGACGCGGTTGGTCACAGGTCGAGGAATCATTTTTCTCGATCCGCTGGATTCGCGGCTGCACCATTTCGCGAGCGGGATCTACCGGCGGGCGCTCGATGATGCCGAGCCGCTGGGGGACGCGTTGCTGGCGCGGTCGAAAGAGCTGGAACGCGGAGGCTTTCACGCGCAGGTGAAGGTGACGCGCGAATCCACGCTGCTTTTTTACAATGTGGATGGCGTGCGCCAGCCGCTGCGGCGGCGCGGCGAGAAATTCCACGCCGGTGAGGCCAGCTTTTCGCTGGAGGAGCTGCGCGCGGCGATTGAAAAAACGCCAGAAGCCTTTACGCCCAACGTGTTGCTGCGGCCGGTGGTGCAGGATACGCTGCTGCCGACCGTTGCCTACATCGGCGGGCCGGCGGAAATTGCTTATATGGCGCAGGTGCAGGTAGTTTACAAGCATTTGCTGGGGCGCATGCCGGCGATTTTGCCGCGGGCGAGCTTTACTTTGGTCGAGCCGCCGCTCGCGCGGCTCTTGCGAAAATACGGGCTGGATTTTCGCGATGTGATGCGCGGGCGGCAGCACTTGCGCGGACGAATGGAAATGAAATCGTTGCCGCGCGCGCTGGCCGGACGTTTTGCGGCGGATGAAAAGGCGCTGCGGCGGCTGTTGCAGGCCTATCGCAAGCCGCTCGCTCATCTGGACCGTACGTTGACCGGCGCCCTCGATTCGGTCGAGAAGAAAATCCTGCATCAGTTCTTGAGGTTGAAAGGGAAGGCGGGGCGCGCGGAGAATTTCCGCACGGGTATTTTGGATCGGCATGAGCGGATTCTGGTGGATGCGCTTTATCCGCATCGCGATTTGCAGGAACGCATGCTTTCGTCATTGCCGGCGCTGGCGGCTTACGGGCCAGAATTGCTGGATGATTTGGCTAGCGTGTCCGTGATCAGCGGACCCGATGTGGAACCGGTTCTCAGCGCGGACGAGCCTGCGACCGCGAAGCCGCAGCCGTGCTCGCATCAGCATCATGTTTTGTTCCTGTAGTCGATCTCCGTCGTAGACGACTTGCCTTAGCGTTCCTGATCGCTCGCGGACCTGCTAATCTTGCGCGGAGACGGTGCGCGTACCAACTCTGGTTCGCCACATCGATGAAGCGACGCCCAACGAGAATGGCACAACCATGAACAAGAACGGGAAGGCGGCAATCAGCGCGCCGACAATGACTCCTGCCCGAGGGAGAAAGAAAACGTAACGCAAAGTGAGATAAGCCGCGAGCCCGCAGACGGAGATGATTACGGAAAAAACGGCGGCGAACCCCAGCGTACATTGGATGCGTCTCTTGCGCTCCCATTCGCTGAAATGATCCCATTCCGTTGCGGCCGTGAGGTAGTTCTGGCCACATCGGCAACGGTATCTTTCAGGTCCCATTGCTTTCCAGGTGTGAGCGTGGCCTGGATGCAAGTGCTTGGTTATATCGAGTCCGCATTTGTCACAGGCATACACATCTGCCCGATCGGGGAAAGAACTCGCTGGAAGCTGGATTCGGGGACGCGTCGTCAGGTTCAGGCTAGACATGTCCTAGGGGCGGCCTTTCGGTATTGGAACATCAGAAATACGCTGTCAATGAATATTGTACAAAACAAAGACGGCCCGCGCGAGGCGCGTCGCTCGCATGAGACTCGAATGTTCCGCGAAAAGCAGATCCCTCACCGCGTTCCGCGCCGGCCAAAGTGCGGCGGGAGAGAAAAAGCGCGGAACTGCGTTCGGGATGACAGGCGATTTATTACGGCGCGAGAAAGAGTTGCTTGAGCTGATCGAGATCCGCGTATGCGGTGTCCGACACCGCAGTGAAGGTAAAACCGTTCTGCTGCCAGGCTACCCAATGATAACCCTGTAGTTCACCTGAACGATCCGACGCGTCTCCGGGCTGCGTCTTCGTTACGAATACATTCACGATGTGTTTTCTGCGGCCGTAAACCAGTGCGGCTGCGCTGCGGCCCTCCAGCACGTCGAGGCGGCCACCGACCAGCGGGAATCCATCGTTTGCAAAATCGCGCACGGGCGGCGCGAAATCGATTTTGCCGTCGAACCAGGGTTTTACGGTGTGCTGGTCCGTCGAGATCACGTCTTCTAGGTGTCCGGGCTGCAGCGAACGAAGATGCGCGTCGACGATCACGGCGGCCATGGCCTGTTGTTGCAAGTGGCGATTCAGTTTTTCCATGTACTGCGTGCCGAGGAGCAAGGCAAGGATCACCGAGGCCGCGATGGCGAGCCAACGCCAGGACTCCGCGGCCGAAGGCTTCGGATCTTTCAACGGAGGTGGTACGGCAGCTTTCGGCAAACTGATCAGCAGGTTCTTTCGCAAGTTTTCTGGCGCGCGTGCATAGAGTTGCGCCCCGGCTAGTGCGGAGCGAAGTTTTTCCTCGGCTGCCAGGCGCGTTTCGCAATCGGGGCAGGATTCCAGGTGGCGCTCGAACTCAGCGGCGCCCATGGCGTCCAGTTCGCCGTCGAAATAGGCGTGCAGGCGCGTTTGGGAAAGGTCACAAGTCACGGCTGGCCCCCTTCGGAACAGGCTCGGTCAATAGAGTGCGCAATTGCTGACGCGCGCGAGCGAGCGCGGACATCACCGTGCCGATCGGGCGCGTGGTGATTGCGGCGATTTCTTTGTACGAGCAGCCTTCCAGTTCGCGCAGCACGATAATCTCGCGGAAATGCGCGGGCAAGTCTTCGAGCGCGCGCTGCAGGCGCTCGCGGTCGTAGGTGGCCATCGCCAGCGATTCGGGATCTTCAGTTTTTGGCGGCATGGTCTGTTCGTCGAATTCGGTCATTTCCTCGGCCACATGATTCTGTTGCAACCACGTGAAGCAACAATTGCGCACGATCTGCAGCAGCCAGGCGCGCGCGTTGCCGGTCTGAAACGCTCCGAAGGAGCGGTAGGCGCGCAGGAAGGCTTCCTGCGTCACGTCTTCCGCTTGCGCGCGGCCGCGCAAAATCCAGCGCGCCAAGTTGTAAGCGGCGTCACGATGCGGCATTACATCTGCCTCAAAGCGCGCGCGGTCTTCCTGCTCTAACACGTCCAGCCCTTTTTACAGCTCCACAATAGAGGTAACTGCGGTGGGGGTGATTTTATTCCCATGGGAGGCGATTTTCTTAAAAAAGAATGGATTGTCTCGCCCGGGAATAAAACCGCCCTAGCGCTGGTCTTGCACAGAGAACACGTCCACAGGTGGCGCGTTGCTCGGATGCGGAGCGGGCGCGCGCCACTGTTACGAGCGTGGGCGGTGCGGGACGCTAGAGGTCTTGCAGCCGAGGGGCTGAGGAGGAAGCAAATGTCGCAAAACAAGAGGGATGAAATCTTGCACGACCATAACCACGACGGAATTGACCGGCGCGGCTTTCTGAAATGCATGGCTTGGGCGGGAACCGGCGCGCTGTGCGTGATGCAGGGCGGAGTGCTGAAGTCTTACAGCATGAGCCGCGCGAACGAGTGGAACGCCGCGAAGATGGCCGGCGAGTTGAGCTTCGCGCAGATCAGCGACAGCCATATGGGCTTCAACAAGGCGGCGAATCCGGATGTGGCCGCAACTTTGAAAGCCGCCGTGGACAAGATCAACGCGCTAAGCGTGCCGCCGGAATTTTTGTTGCACACCGGGGACATCAGTCATCTGGCGCGGCCGGAGGAATTCGACACCGTAGATCAGATTCTGAAAGGCGCGGTGGCGAAGGATGTGTTCTTTGTGCCCGGCGAGCATGACGTGATTGGCGACGAAGGCAAGCAGTACCGCGATCGCTACGGGAAGGGGACGCAGGGCGAGGGCTGGTACAGCTTCGAGAAGCAGGGCGTGCATTTCATCGGGCTCGTGAACGTGGTGAACCTGAAAGCGGGCGGCCTGGGGAATTTGGGAGGCGAGCAGCTCGAGTGGCTCGAGGCCGATGTGAAGCATTTGAAATCGAGCACTCCGATTGTGGTCTTCGCGCACATTCCGTTGTGGTCGGTGTATCCGGAATGGGGTTGGGGTACCGACGACAGCGCGCAGGCTTTGAGCTATCTGAAGAAATTTGGATCCGTGTCGGTTTTGAACGGACACATTCACCAGATCATGCAGAAGGTGGAGGGCAATGTGACGTTTCACACGGCGGCGTCCACCGCGTTTCCTCAACCGCAACCAGGGAAGGCCGATTCGCCAGGGCCGATGAAAGTTCCGGCGGAGCAATTGCGCGGTTTGCTGGGGATTACCGATGTGAACTTCGTGCGCGGGCAGCATGCGCTCGCGATCGTGGATTCGCAATTGGGATGAGCTTGCGGCCGCTGCACATCACGCAACAGGTATCGTGAATTTAAATTTGAACTGCAAGGAGAGGAGAAAGTCATGAAGGCGAAATTCGCAAGGATGGGTTTGGCGAGCGTGGTTGTGCTCTTGCTGGCGATGTTCGCGGCGGGCCGGGTTGGCGGCGCCGCCGCGCAAGATAAGACGGCCACGACCGCGGAAGTGAAGATTGACAATTTCAGTTTTGGCCCTACGGCGCTGACTGTGCCGGTGGGCACGACCGTGACCTGGACGAATCGCGACGATATTCCGCACACGGTGGTGAGCACGGACGGAGTATTCAAATCCAAAGCGCTGGATACGGACGATAAGTTTTCGTTCGTCTTCAGCAAGCCCGGCACCTATTCGTATTTCTGTTCGATCCACCCGAAGATGACCGGCCAGGTGATCGTGCAATAGGGAGGCTATGCCGTGCACCCTTTCGACTTGAAGCAGATGCTGATGGAAAAGCACGCACAGCACGTCGTTCTGATCCATTTCCCGATCGCGTTGTTCGTCGCCGGAGTGGCGCTCGATTTCGCGGCGCAGTGGACGAAGCGTCAAGCGCTCGGGTTCGCGGCTTACACCAATCTGCTGCTGGCGGCGGTGATGGCGCTGCCGGCAGTGGCAACCGGGCTCGTGGCGTGGCAGTGGGCGCTCGCAGGGCATCGCGTTCGGGGCGTTTTACTTTTGCACATGGTTTTTGGATTGACGTCCACCGCGTTGATCGTGGTGGTTTGGTTGATACACTTTCGCGCGCGACGCGGCGCGGCAACCGTTCTACCAAATTACCGGCTGCCGTTGGAATTCGTTGGGGTTGCGCTGCTGGCAATCACCGGGCACCTGGGTGGATTTCTCAGCGGAGTGAATATGTAGAGTGCGGAAGGGAATGCTCGCTTCTATACGAGCTGCGTCCCGGGTCAACCTTGCAGATGCAGCACAGGCAAGATTGCCTATGCTAGCAAAGATTTCATCCGTGTTTCTCTGGGTTCATCGGTGGTGCCTTCCGCCGTACCGCGGGCGCGAACTCTCGTGCTAAAATGCCGCGTTCCAGTGTTACGAACCCTGCGGAGGGCTCCCATGAAGATTACGCCTGGCAAACAGAAGGGGCTGAAAGCGGTATCGGACGCGCGCGGCGTGATCGCTGCGGCGGCGATGGACCAGCGCGGCTCGTTGAAGAGCGCGATTGCGAAAGACAAGGGTATTGACAAGAAAGACGTGCCGGCGCACATGCTGGAAGAGTTCAAGACGATCGTCACGCGCGTGCTGACTCCGCACGCCAGCGCCATTTTGCTGGATCCGGAATACGGGCTGCCCGCCGCGCGAGCGCGCGCAAAGAATGCTGGGCTGCTGCTCGCCTACGAAAATAGCGGCTACGATAATACGCGTCCGGGCCGCCTTCCGGACCTGCTAGATATTTGGTCCGCGCATCGGTTGGTAGGAGCGGGCGCGGATTGCATCAAGATTTTGCTGTATTACACGCCTTTCGATCCGCCGGAAGTGAACGACATCAAGCACGCGTGGGTGGAGCGCATTGGCGGAGAATGCACCGCGGCCGACGTTCCGTTTTTCCTGGAATTTGTGGGCTACGTGGAGAACGGCGACGAGAAGGGAATCGAGTACGCGAAGCAAAAGCCCGAAGTCGTGCGCGGAAGCATGGAGGAATTTTCCAAGCCGCAGTACGGCGTGGACGTGCTGAAGGTCGAGGTGCCGGTGAACATGGCTTTCGTGGCAGGCACGAAATCGTGCAAGGGCGATAGTGCCTACACGCGCGACCAAGCCAAGGAACATTTCCGCCGCGCCGCCGCTGCCGCGAAAAAACCGTTCATCTATCTTTCCGCGGGCGTGAACAACGACGTTTTTGCGGAGACGCTCGATCTCGCCGCTGAATCCGGCGTGGAATTTTCCGGCGTGCTCTGCGGCCGCGCCACGTGGAAAGACGGCATCCCCATTTACGGCAAGCAAGGCCCCAAGGCGCTGGAGGACTGGCTGAGCGATCAAGGCGTGAAGAACATCAACAACGTGAACTCGCGCCTGACCGCCGCGAAGCCCTGGTACAGCTTTTACGGCGCAACTTCAGCGGCCGCGCTGGGAGACTAGAAGCGGCCCGACACCGCGCAACGACCGTTCAGAAACCCGGCTGCCGAAGCGTCGAGCCACCAAATTCGGCAGGCATTCCCGCGAAAAGCAGGTCCCTCATTGCGTCCCGCGCCCGTCCCGCGCCCGTTCCGCGGCTGCGGACGGGACGGGAATGAAAAAGCGCGGGACTTGGTTCGGGATGACACGCCTTTCTCTTTTTCTACGAACCGCCCAGCGTCGGCCCGACGTAAAGCCAAGCCCATTTCCGCGTTCCGGAACTGCCCGCGGGCCTTACACCAAATTCACAGCTTCCTGACTTGCCTCGACGGTTATAGTATAGCTCCCCGCGGAATTGTACGGCGTGGCAGGCGTGCCGCGCGTGTGTCTCTTAGATGCAATCGACCTGTATTGAGGTGATCGCCGTGAAGAGCCCTCCCAGCCCGCTCTCTCTGGCAGCAGCGACGTGCGCCTTGATTTTTGGCCTGTGCTTCGGGAATTTGGCGCGCGCACAGAATTCTCCATCGCGACTCGTTACCGAAGCCATCGACGAGTCGAAGCTCGTGACGCTTCACGGCGCAGTCCATCCGCTCGCCCTGGCACGTTACGATCAAGGCCCCGTGCCAGATTCATTCCCAGCGCAACGAATGCTTCTGATCCTGAACCGTCCGGCAGAACGCGAAGCCGGCCTGCGGCAATTTCTGCGGACGGTGCACACGCCGGGGAATGCCGGTTATCACCAATGGATCACGCCGGAACAATTCGGCCGTCAGTTTGGGCCCTCAGATGCCGACGTGCAAATCGCCACGAGCTGGTTGGCCTCGCATGGCTTCACCGTCGCAGGAGTCAGCAAAGGCAAGCGACTCATTGAATTTTCGGGCACCGCGGGACGGCTGCGCGAAACCTTGCACACGCAAATTCATCAATACAACGTTCAAAATGAGATTCACTATGCGAACGCGAACGATATCGCAATCCCACAAGCGCTTGCGGCGCTTGTTTATGGCCTCTCACCTCTCAATAATTTTCGTGCGAAACCCTACGTGCGCTCGGCCGGAACAGCAGCCTACTCTCCGCTTACAAATCGCGTCACGCCGCAGTTCACGAATCCGGATGGAATGACAAATTTTTACGCCCTGGCGCCTGAGGATTTCGCCACGCAATATGACCTGGCGCCTCTGTATCGAGCGGGAATCAACGGCTCCGGGCAGGCCATCGGTATCATCAATGAAACGAACATTGATCTCACTCTGCCGAACGCCTACCGCACGCTATTCAACCTATCCAATAATCCTCCGCAGGTGGTCATAGACGGCGCCGATCCCGGCGAGACGGGCGGCGCAGAGGTGGAGGCCTATCTCGACGTGGAACAGAGCGGTGCAGTGGCCCCCAATGCCACGGTGAATCTGTACATCGCGAACGGCAGCGACGTGCAGGAACCCTTGGCCCTGGCCGCTCTGCGCGCCGTCGAAGACAATCAGGCCGCCGTGCTCAGTGTGAGTTTCGGCGAGTGTGAAATGCACCTGGGAGACGCCGGCAACCAACTATGGTCGGGACTCTGGGAGCAGGCCGCCGCCCAAGGCCAAACGGTTTTCGTTTCCAGTGGCGATAGCGGATCGGCGGGCTGCGACCCGGCCGGCGTTCTATTCGCGACCGAGGGCTTAGCCGTGAACGGGCTCGCTTCGAGTCCATGGAACGTCGCCGTGGGCGGCACGGATTTTTATTACAGCGATTACCAAATCGGCGCCCCCAGCGCAGCTACGCGGTGGAATCAGACCAACGATTCGAGTGACGGCTCGCTGGTCGCGCCACTGCCCGAGCAGCCGTGGAACGAGGCGTTCGGCCTGAATGTGATATCAGGTTTTGCTGAGTTGCCGTTTCGACCGACGGTGGGCGGGGGAGGAGGAGCGAGCGGTTGCGCTATATCCACGTCCTCCGCGCCAGCAGTCAACACGTGCCAGGCCGGATACCCCAAACCGATGTGGCAGAACGCACCGGGCGTCCCGAATGACAACCTGCGCGATATCCCGGACGTTTCCTTGTTCGCATCGTCGGGGATCAATCTGAGCGCGTATCCCATTTGTGTGAATACCGGGGACTGTGTTGCGACGGGAGGAGCCCAGCCGAATGTGTTTCTGGTGGGCGGAACTTCCGCTTCGGCGCCGGCGATGGCTGGAATCCTGGCGCTGGTCAACCAGAAATATGGCCGGCAGGGGCAGGCGGATTTCACCCTGTACGCGCTGGCGCGGCAGCAACCCGCGGTATTCCACGACATCACTCTGGGAAGTAACAATGTCGAGTGCGCGTCTGGGACTCCGAATTGTTCGCTGGACACGAACGGAGACGGTCTTTATTCGTTACAAGAATATCCCGCGACGGCCGGATACGATCTTGCGAGCGGACTGGGCACCATTGATGCCAACTTATTGGTCACGAACTGGGCCAAGATTTCGTTTCTGCCCACCAGCACTACGCTGGCGCTCTCGCCTGCAACCGTTGTGCACGGCAGCCCGGTTACGGTCAACGCCACGGTCGCGGCTACATCAGGTTCCGGCGTGCCATCCGGTGACATCGCGCTCGCGACCACTGACACGCTGCCGCTGCACCAGACAAGCGCCATTCGACTGGCGAACGGAACGGCGGACGCTTTAGTGAATTATTTTCCGGGCGGCACATACCAAGTAGCAGCGCAGTTCGCAGGCGATGGCACCTACGCCACCAGCACATCCTCGCCGGTCTCTCTCACAGTGACGCCGGAACCCAGCGCCGTCACGCCTGTCGTCAACTACTTGTATATAGACTACGCAACGAACATCGAGCATATCGGTATGGTGACAAACGGCCAGCAATTGCCGTTCAGCAGCCAATGGACTTTTGAAGCTGACCCCACTGGTGTGAACAGCCACACTTTGGGACTCGCTAGCGGGACCGTGACCTTCACGGACGGCACAACCTCCGAACAAGTCCTGTTGGACAGTGCCGGAATCGCCGCTACCACCGTACACACCTTGGCGGTTGGCGCGCATTCGGTTACGGCGAGCTATTCGGGCGACGCTAGTTACAACTCTTCTTCTGGCGGCCCGGTCACATTTACGGTCGCGCAGGGCATACCGAAACTCATACTCGATCCGGAGAATCCATCGGTGATCCCTGACGGCCCTCCCGTGCCCTTTCCGGCCGGATCCAATTTTACGGTAGGAATTTTCATTGGAGCCGCGGGCGGAGCAGTAGCGCCGACTGGACCTGTGAACGTAACGCTGGGCGGAGCCACGCAGACGGTCACGCTCGCGCCAGCTACCGCAGGCGGCCCGAGTAATTCACGCGCCACCGTCACGTTTTCAAATATTCCATCCGGTAGTCTAACCTTAAGCGCAAGCTACGCGGGCGACGCCAATTGGAATGGCACTACGTACACCTATCCCACACCGATCACAGTGGCTGCATCGAGTTTGTTGCCGACGACGACCACGCTAACCGTCAGTCCGACGACCATTGCCAGTAACATGAACGTGAAGCTTTCCGCGACAGTGCAGGGAGGTGCAGGAGCGAAGATTGCGCCGTCCGGCTTTGTCGGCTATTACGTTGGCGGAGAGCAGGTTGCAATCGGCAACCTGACACCATCCGGAGTCACCTCGTCGTCGGGGACCATCACGATTCCAAGCACAGCACTGCCCAATGGAAGCGACCAAATAAGCGCCGTATATTCGGGAGACTTCGGCCTGACCTTCAATCCGTCCACGAGCGCCCCGGTGATTGTGTCGGTTACGCCGACGGCTTTTGAAATGTCGTTTGCGCAAACGCGGCTGGAAATAAAGTCGGGCCAATCGGGAACGGCGAGCCTGATTTTGAAGGGTTTGAATGGCGCGAGCGAGCCAGTCGCGCTGAGTTGTGCTCCATCTTCCAGCAGCATTGCGTGCAACCTGAGCCCTGCATCGGCCGCTGCAGGCACAACCGCATCGGTCATGATCAATGCGTTTGTTACCTCGCAAAATGCCCGGGCATTTCCGTTGCAATGGGGCCCGCGCGACGGGTTGTTTTTAGGTGAGTCCGTCGCTGTGCCGGCCCTGCTGTTGTTGCTGATATGTTCTAGTCGCAAGCGGCGCTGGCAGTTGGCGCCGAGTTTGTGCATCTTCGCGATCTTGGCGCTGCAGACGGCTTGCGGCGGCAGGGGCGGCGGTGGCGGTGGCACGACGTCCCCTCCGCCTCCCCCGCCGCCTACGACTCCAGCTCCAGCCGGCACGTATACTGTGCTGGTGACCGGAACGGCGGGTGGGGCGATTCACAACGCGAAGCTCACCGTCATCGTGCAGTGAACCGAGCGATTAGCTATTTACGAGCGCCTGATACTGCTCGCCGGTCAATGGCACGACGGAGAGTCGTCCTTGACGCACCAACGGCGAACCGGCGAAGAGCTTGTTCGCTTTGATTTCGGCGAGTGAAACTGGTTTGGCCAGCGGTTTTCCTGCGGCAATTTTGACCTGCGGATTTTTGGTATCGGAAGCATCCACCGATACCACGGATGCCGTGCCGACCGCGTTCCGAACGTCGCCCGACTCGTAGATGATCAGTTTCGCGCCGGGTTTCATCTCGCGCAGATTTTTTACCGCGGCCGGATTCGATATGCCATCCCAGATCGTGGCCTTGTCGCGCTGCAGATCAGCGAAAGAATATCCGGACGGCTCGGTTTTCAGCAGATACGCCGCAGACATGTGTTCCACCTCGGGTCCACCGTTGCACATTCTACATCAACCGGAAGGCGGTTTTTTTGAACTGGCCGTCGTTTGCCTTCGCCGAGAATTTCCAGCCGGTGGGCTATGGGTTCGGTGTGGCTGTGGATTCGCAGGAGGCCTGCGGCGCCACGTTGAAAACGGGGACGAAGCGAACAGGTTCGCCCGCGGAAAAGAGCAGCGTGGACTGAGGACTGAATTCGATGTTGGGGCTGACGACCGTTTCCGGCAGGACTCGAAAGAAGCCGCCGGAAATGTGGTCTGACGGAATTTGAAACTGTGCAGAGGAGCGATCCAGGACGAGCGGGTGGATTCTGCCATCGGACGTAACGACGCAGTTCATGCCCACACTTCCGCACGCGTTTTCTTCTGGAGCGGATTCATCGGTTGCCGGCTGACTGGACGCCAAGCGCAGGCGTATTTGGCGGTATGCGTCCGCAGGGACGGCGACGTCCGCAAACGTGCTCCGTTCGCAGGGGTCGGCGTCGCGCGCGAGCAGGTCGAGCTGGACAGGTTGCGTTGACAGCTTCGGAGCCAATTCGCGCCAGTCGGGCGAATCGTCGTCGGCGAGGGCGCTCGCGATGGTCTCAATGCCGCGGAGCGTCACGAAAATATGTTGAACGTGTGCCGGCGATCCTTCGGTAGAAGCTGCGGGTGACGCGTTTACGCGCAAGCGTACGGTACCGGTAGCGGTGTTCAACTGGCAGCTCGGGGTGCTGGTTGAGATCGAGCCGCCGGGGTTCGAGACAAATACGAAGCAATAGTTGTTGCAGCCAAAAAAGCTCAGGCAGGAAAATAGCGCGGCCCAAAGACAAGTTCGAGATGCGCGGTTTGCCTCCCGGTACGAACTGCGGCGCTGCATGGAAGGGCCTCGATAGGCGGATTATCGGCCCGGGCGTTCGCGCAGTCAAGTCAGCGGCGGCGATCTCAGGGTTGGTTGCGGTTGCTGCTGATTTTCCTCAGGGCACGGCTTCCGCCGTGCCGTAACCGCCGCAACCGCAGAGCGGCTCTAGCCGCTGAGGGAATGAATTGTGACTTCTCACACATACTCTTCAGCCACTGAAGCCGCGTTTGTGCGGCGCGGCTGAAGATTTCTCAGACGGCTTCCAATCGTTCCGCGAGGCGCTGATCGAACGGCGATGCCGAGGGCGCTATTGGCGCGTTCTCGTTCGACCCTTAGTTTTACTCCTATTTCCACTCGAAGCTTTGCTTCAGGCCGCCGATTTGAACGTTGAAAACCCCCGGCTCGACGACGCGCTTGTTTTCCGCGTTGATGAAGGACAAGTCTTCCGGCCTGAGTTCGAAAGTGTAGCGGCGGGAGTCGCCGGGCTGCAGCTGTATTTTCGCGAAGCGCTTCAGGCGTTTTAGGGGTGGAGTGATGCTGGCGGCCAGTTCGTTCAGATAGAGCTGCACGACTTCCTTGCCCGCGCGATCTCCTGTGTTTTTCACTGTTACAGCCACTTGTATCCTTTGGGCGCCCGATCCCCACGGCGGTGTGACCTGCAAATCCGAATACGCGAACTGCGTGTAGCTCAAGCCGTAGCCGAATTCGAATTGCGGCACGTAGAGCGGGGCGTTTTCGCCTGCGACTCCTTCCAGCGTTTTGTGATCGTAAGTGAAAAGCATATTTGCGTAGCGTGGATAGGTGATGGGGAGCTTGCCGCTGGGATTTACGTCGCCGAACAGGATGTCGGCGATGGCTTGTCCGCCTTCATTGCCGGGATTGTAGGCCATCAGGATGGCGCTGACGCCACCGGCGATGGGTCGGATGATGCGCGGGCGGCCTTCGGTGAGAATCAGAATCACGGGCTTGCCGGATTCGAGCATTTTCTGCGCGAGGTGAATTTGCGCGTCGGGCAGCGCGAGGTCTGCGATGTTGCCGGGGGTTTCGGCGTAGGCCCATTCACCGAGGCAGACTACGATGGCGTCAACATTTGCTGCGGTTGCTGCCGATGTTGCTTGCGCGATGTCTGTTTCCTGGTTCGAGCTGGCGCCAGGGACGTAGGTGACGTGGTCCGCCCCGATCTTTTCGCGGATGGCGCCGAGGAGCGTGGCGTATCCCTGCGTCGGGTACGCGGAGGTTTTGTTGCCCTGCCAGGTGTAACTCCAGCCGTTATTCAGCGGGATCAACGAATCAGCGTCAGGCCCGGTAACAAGAACGCGCGCGGTTTTCGCCAGCGGCAGCGTGTGGTTTTCATTTTTCAGCAGCGTGATGGATTCTTGCGCGGCTGCCAGGCTGGCTCGGCGCGATTCGGGCGAGCCGAGCGTGACATTCGAATCGATCCCGCGCAGCGGGTCGGTGAATAATCCCAGCTGATATTTCAGCGTGAGAATGCGGCGCACCGCCTCGTCAATGCGGCTCACGGGCACGCTGCCTTCCTGCGCCAGTTGCAAGAGCCAATCGCTGAAGCGGTAGTCGAGGGGGACCATGCTCATGTCAATTCCCGCGAGGATGGCGATGCGCGTGGCCTCCTTTTCGGTGGCGGCGGAATGGTGCGCGGTTACCAGGCGCTCGATGTCCTGCCAATCCGAAACCACCACGCCTTGAAATCCCAATTCGTCGCGCAGAACGGTTTTCAGCAGGTAAGCATTGGCGTGGCCGGGAATGCCGCTCACCTCGGCGGAATTTGCCATCACAGTGTGCGCGCCGGCTTTTACCGCCGCCGCAAAAGTCGGCAGAAAATATTCGCGCAATGCTGAGTCTGGAATCAGCGCGGGGCTGCGGTCGCTGCCCGTGGTGGGGAAGCTGTAACCGACGTAATGCTTCAGCGAGGAGCTGACCTGGACCGGGCTCGAAATGTCGTCACCTTCGTAGCCGCGGACTGTGGCTACGCCCATCACCGTCGCAAGATATGTATCTTCACCGAATGTTTCGTACAGGCGCGGCCAAAGCGGCTGGCGGCCGACGTCCAGCACGGGAGAAAACGTCCAAGGAATGCCGGCTTGGCGCGTTTCAGCGGCGGAGGTTTGGCTGCCGCGCAGCATCAGTTCGGGATTCCACGTGGCGGCCATCGCGAGCGGCTGAGGAAAAAGCGTGCCGCCCTCGAAATACGTAGTGCCGTGAATCGAATCAATTCCATAGAGCACGGGAATCTGCAGACGCGTATTTTTCGCTTCGGCTTGTATCGCGCGCAGAATTTCGTGCCACTTCTCGAGGGGGAGAGCCTGGTCGTACACGTTGAGGATGGAGCCGACGCCGTATTCCGCGATGGCCTTGTGCAATTTCTCGGGATTAATGTGGATGTCCTGGTCTTTGCCGTCCACGATGGTAGCGATGCTCAGCTGCGTCATCTGCCCGACTTTTTCTTGCAGCGTCATTTGCGCCAGAAGCTTCTCAACCGAGGGAGCAAACGTGCCAGCGGCGGGCCCGGCGGGCGTCATGTGCGATTGCAGGAACGCTTGGCTATCCACCGCGCCCGCCGAGGCCTGATCCGCAGCGCGGTTTGCGGCAAGAGGCAAACTTCGCGCGCCCGCAAGCAGCACAGCAATAACGATTATGTACAGGCCCAAACGAGCCAGGGTCATCCGAATCTCCCGCCCGGCATGATACATGCGCGCGACGGCCAGTTCCACGTTCGATTTCGCGCGCGATTTCGTGACGGCTGGATTGCTCCCGGTCACCTAGAAACGGACGAGATGTTGCCGGGGAAGAGAAGGCCGAGACCGCGGCATTCCTTACGACTTCGCTTTCTTCGAACGTTGCGGCTTAAAGGAAATGTTGAGGGCAACAGCGTGGCGAACGAGCGCCTTGAATGCGGACTCGTCAACTTCTTCTCCTTCGTGGATGTCGATGGCACGGCGTACGTTTCCGTCGAGACTCGAATTGAAGAGGCGCGCCGGATCCTTCAGAAACGCACCCTTGGCGAAGGTAAGCTTCACGACATTCTTGTAGGATTCGCCGGTGCAGATAATCCCATCGTGCGACCAAACCGGAGTCGTCCACTTCCACTCTTCGACGACGTCCGCGTCTGCATTCTTGATGAGCTTGCGCATTCTGCCGAGTGTTTTCCCGCGCCAATCGCCGAGCTCGGCGATTCTGTCCGAGATAAGCTGCGATGCCGGCCGGCCTTGGCTCACGCCCGACTTTTTCATGCTCTCATCCTAGAAGTTCCAGATATCTTTCATTTGCCTGCCGCGCTCAGACAGTAGCGTTTTGTCGGACCGATCGTTTCGGAACAAATCGTCGAAGCAGATGGCCTTTCCACATCCACAAACCCGAAACGACCATGATCGGAACGAAAACCCGCCGAACAACCGGCGCGTACTTCGGGATTTCTTCAAACGGGCTATAAATATAACCGAGTATCGGAATACTAAAGACGATGTGAATCCAGCGAAAAATCCAACGCACGATGCTTTGGCTCATCTCCGTTGAGCCCTCCTTTGTTCCGGCCCTCTCAGGCCAGCCCTCCCTAGTCCAATCCTCCTCAGTCCAACCCGCCAACGACACGCTCCATGTTGCCGATGAACTTCGTCCAGCCGTAGTTCGCGCCCTTGTAGTTGGCATCTTCTTCCGAGCGGAAACCGGTTTGCTCAAAGCGGAGGTGCGTGCCGCCCTGGCTCGGCGTCAACGTCCAGGTGACAACGCTCATCGTTCCCATCGTTTCCCAGCTGTAGGAGAGCCGTGAATTCGGTTCGATCTCGAGGACTTCACTGTTTATGACTCCGTCCCACCCCGGTACGGGCGTAGAGCGGAAACGGAACCGGTGGCCCACGACCGGCTGGAAATCATTCTTCATCAGCCATTCTTCCAGCAACGCGCCCTGCGTAAGCGCGCGCCATATTTTTTCCGGGGGATGCGGCATTTCGCGTTCGATGACGAGGGAGCGTGAGGCCGCGGGTTCGTTCATGGGTCCATCCTTTTCAAAAGAGCTTCGAGGCGATCAAAGCGGTCGTGCCAGAACGCGGCGTAGACGCCCATCCAATCGAGCATGGGTTTCAAGGCTTGCGGTTCGGCGCTGTAGTGAGTCTCGCGCCCGGCGCGCTTGTCGCGCACCAGCCGGGCGTGCTTCAGGATTCCCAAATGCTTGGACACTGCGGGTTGCGACACGCCAGCGCGAGCCGTCAAAGCGCGCACGTTGTGTTCGCCGTCGCGAGCAAGGTGCTCGAAAATAGCGCGCCGGGTGGGATCGGCGAGAGCAGCGAAAACAAGGTCGGTTGCGAGTTGGGCTTGCATGGCGAAAAGCATAACCATCCGGTTATGGGTTGTCAAGCGCAAATTTGCGAGAAGCGTGCGTTATGGTGCGAATCGCTGTGGCAAATCCCGCGGCGGCCTCCGTTTTATGAGTGTTTGCGCAAGCGTGCGCTTTCCGCTAAAATGAATGTTTCAGCATGTGCGCGCGAAGCGCCTTGTGGCGTTGCCCGCACTGCGACTCGTAGGGCACCCGGACACCCAGAGGGAATGGCGGAAGAAAACCACAGCAGCACACTAGCCTTCGATGCCGCCGACGAGTACCGCCCGGAAGCACCACCGCCCCCTGAAATTCCCGCGTGGAAAGACGGCAGCATCCGCATTGGGATACACACGTCCATAGCAGGTGACATCAGCAGCTCGCTGGAGATCGCGCACGGCCTGGGTGCGAACGCGCTGCAGATCTTTTCGTCCAGCCCCCGCATGTGGAATCGCGGCGGCATGCGCATCGCCGAAGCCGAAGCCGCTCGTTTCCGAGCGCGCCGCAAGGAACTCGGGCTTGGGCCCCTCGTGATCCATGATAATTACCTAATTAACCTGGCTTCGCCGAATCCGGTGCTGCGCACGCGCTCCGTGCAGGCGTTCCATCAAGAACTGGTGCGCGCCATCGCTTTGGGCGCGGATTATCTGGTGGCGCATCCCGGCAGCGGACGCGAGAGCACGCCGCTGGCGGCCGTCGCTGCGATTGCGCAAGGGTTGAAGCAAGCCGCG
This sequence comes from Acidobacteriota bacterium, assembly GCA_013289715.1. Taxonomy (GTDB): domain Bacteria; phylum Acidobacteriota; class Terriglobia; order Acidiferrales; family UBA7541; genus Palsa-295. The sequence continues at coordinate 23,909 of JABCZJ010000008.1, forward strand.
CGCGGGCTGAAACTCGGCGATCTGAAAATTCTGCTGGAAAATACCGCGGGGCAGGGCACTTCGATTGGCTCTCGCTTCGAAGAACTGCGCGCGATTCTGGATTCTTCGCCCGATTTGCCGCTGGGAATTTGCATAGACACCGCGCACACGTTTGCCGCGGGATGGGATCTGCGTACGGCGGAAGGACTCGAGCACACCCTGCAAGCGCTAGACCGCACCGTGGGACTCGACCGGGTATACGTCGTGCACGTGAACGATTCGAAGACGCAGGTAGGCTCGCGCGTGGACCGCCACGAGCATATCGGCAAGGGCAAGATTGGCCTCGAAGCTTTCGGCCGCATCTTGAATCATCCCCTGCTCGCGGCGCGCGCTTTCATTCTGGAAACGCCGATTGACGCGCCGGGCGACGATCGCCGCAACGTCGCGGCGCTGTGGAAATTGCTGGGGCGCGTAGTGACGGCCAACGGAGATGGCATGAAGCCGCGGCCGCATCGCGCGAAGAAGGCGAAGTCGGCGAAAGCAGCAACCTCGCGGCGCGCGAAAACGACTTCCAGAACGAAGCAGAAGGCAAAATCGAAATCACGTTCGCGAGGGAAGTGAACTTGGCCGATTCCGACCACAAACATGCAAACTACGATCCCGCGCAAATCGAAGCAAAGTGGCAGAAAGTGTGGGAAGAGCGACAAGCCTTCAACGCCGTAGATAACGACTCCTCACGCCCCAAGTATTACATCCTCGAGATGTTGCCTTATCCCTCCGGCACCATGCACATGGGACACATGCGCAATTACACCATCGGCGACGCCGTGGCGCGCTACAAACGTATGCGCGGATTCAACGTGCTGCATCCGATGGGCTGGGACGCGTTTGGCCTGCCGGCGGAAAACGCCGCGATCAAGAACGGCACGCATCCGCGCGAGTGGACCAAGGGCAACATCGCTGAATTTCGTCACGTAATGCACCGCTTCGGATTCAGCTACGACTGGCGCCGCGAAATTTCCACCTGCGAGCCGGAATATTACCGCTGGAATCAGTGGCTTTTTCTGCGCATGTTTGAGAAGGGCATCGCGTTTCGCAAGAAAAGCAAAGTGAACTGGTGCCCGGAGTGCGCGACGGTTCTGGCGAACGAGCAGGTGATTGACGGCTATTGCTGGCGGCACGAAACCACGCTGGTGGAAGTGCGCGAGCTGGAACAGTGGTTTTTCCGCATCACGCAATATTCCGACGAATTGCTTGCGGACATGAAGCAGCTGGAGGAAGGCTGGCCGGAGCGCGTGCTCGCGATGCAGCGCAACTGGATTGGCAAATCGCAGGGCGCGCGCGTGAAGTTCGCCGTTTCGCAAATGGACGGCGTGGCGCTGGAAGTTTTTACCACGCGCGTTGATACGATCTACGGCGCTTCGGCGCTGGTGATTTCCGCCGGGCATCCCAAGCTCGACGAACTTCTTGCCGGCGTTCCCGGACAGGGAGCGCTGAACGCACAACTGAAAGTCATGCGCCAGAAAAGCTCGCGCGCGGCGGATATCGCGTTGGCGGAAAAAGAGGGATTTTTTACCGGGCGCTTCGCGGTGAATCCATTTTCCGGCGCGCATATTCCGATTTGGGTGGCGAATTTTGTCCTGGCTGAATACGGCACCGGCGCCGTGATGTGCGTTCCCGCGCACGACGAACGTGATTACGAATTCGCGGAAAAATATCATCTGCCGGTGAGAATTGTGGTGCAACCGAAAACCGGCGTGCCGCTGCGCATTGATCGCATGAGCGAAGCCTTCACCGAATATGGGCGCGTGGTGGATTCCGGCCCTTACGACGGCCTGACCACTGAACAGGCGCAGGAAAAAATGATCGCCGACGCGCAGGCCAAGGGCTACGGGGCGGGCGAGACTACCTATCGGCTAAAAGATTGGGGCGTGTCGCGCCAGCGTTATTGGGGCACGCCGATTCCCATCGTCTACTGCGAGAAAGACGGAATTGTGGCGGTGCCGGACGATCAGTTGCCGGTGCGATTGCCGGAAAATGTGACGCTCACCGGGCAGGGCCAGTCGCCGCTCGCCGGTTCACCCGAATTTGTGAACACCATTTGTCCGAAGTGCGGGGGCGCGGCGCGACGCGAGACGGACACGATGGACACGTTCGTTGATTCTTCCTGGTATTTCTATCGCTACACCGATCCGCACAACAGCTCCGCGCCCTTCGATAAAGAAAAAGTGCGTTACTGGTTTCCGATTGACCAGTACGTCGGCGGAATCACCCATGCCATCCTGCACTTGCTGTACTCGCGGTTTTTCTGCAAGGTGATGCGCGACATCGGGCTGGTGAATCACAACGAGCCGATCACGCGTCTGTTCACGCAGGGCATGGTGCAGAAAGGCGGCGTGGCGATGTCCAAATCGCGCGGCAACGTGGTGGGCGCGATTGAGATGGCCGATAAATATGGCTGCGATACCGGGCGTTTGTACACGCTCTTCGCCGCGCCTCCGGAAAAAGACCTGGAGTGGAGCGAAGAGGCGATCGAAGGCTCCGCGCGTTTTCTGAAAAAGGTCTACAGACTGGTGACGGACCAAACTGACAGGCTGCGCGGAATTCAAACCGATCTCTCGCAGCAAACGGATTTGAGCAATGCGACCGCGAAGGAAAAGTTGCTGGTGCGCAAGGTGCATCAGACGCTGAAGCGCATCACCAATGATTTCGAGGTGCGCTGGCACTTCAACACTTCGGTCTCGTTGCTGATGACGCTGACGAACGAGATTCACGCGCAGGAGCCGCTGGAGGTCGGGCTAAGCCCGATGATCCTGAAGCGCGTGCTGGAAGCGTTGCTGCTGATGCTTTCGCCGATGGCGCCGCACGTCGCGGAGGAGTTGTGGCAGATGCTCGGGCACGAGACCAGCCTGGCGCGCGAAAAGTGGCCCCAATATCGCGACGACCTGGCGCGCGAAGAACAATTCGAGGTGATCATTCAGATCAACGGCCGCCTGCGCGGCAAGATCCTCGTGGAAGACGATCTGAGCGAGGACGAAACTCTGAACCGCGCGACCACCGATCCGCGCATCGCGGTTCTGATCGCCGGCAAGGAAATCACGAAAACCATTGTGGTGCCCAGGAAGCTCGTAAATATTGTTCTGAGGTAGAGCGTGGGTGTGCCACAGCTGTGTTGGTGGATCGGTTTCTTACTGCTTGGACTGATCTTCGTCCCACACAACATGATTTTGCGACGTTTGAGAGGAGTCGGATATAAAACCGAGCCATTCGACTGGAGGGCGAAAGGAAAATTCAACCTCCCGGCGGAGTATTGGAAGATTCGAACGCAGCATGGTTGGTCGCCGTGGCCGGTGTACTCGATGGTGCTCATGCTGCTCGCAGGTGTCGGGTTTATATTGTTGGGATTCGTGCGGCCGAACGAAGCAGGGGCGCAACCAGGGTGGTGATTGAATGGCATGGACCAGCGCAACCGCAGCGCAGCAGCAAGCCGGAGGTACGGTGAGCACGCGACAGGGAATTGTGGTCCTGGATTTCGGCGGGCAGTACACACAGCTGATCGCGCGGCGCATCCGCGAGCAGCAGGTGTTCTCCGCGATTCTGCCGTGCACCGCGAAGCTCGAAGAAGTCCGCGCGCTCGAACCTGTGGGCATTGTTCTGTCCGGCGGCCCCAGTTCGGTGTACGACAAAGACGCTCCGCTGTGCGATCCACAGGTGCTGCAGCTGGGAGTGCCAGTGCTCGGCATTTGCTACGGCATGCAGTGGCTCACCCATTCACTAGGTGGTAAAGTAGCGCCCGCCGCGCGCCGCGAATATGGCCCTGCGCAACTGGACATGGCGTGCGCCTCGACGTTATTCAATGGCATACCTGACCACCTGAAGATCTGGAACAGCCATGGCGATCACGTCATCGAAGTTCCCGCAGGCTTCGCCATCACGGGACGCACCGACAACGCCATCGCGGCCGTCGAACACCTCGAAAAGCGGATTTACGGCGTTGAGTTTCATCCCGAAGTAAATCACACCGATCGCGGCACCGAAATCCTGCGGAATTTCATTTTCGCGATCTGCGGCGCGAAGAAGAACTGGGACCGCGCCGGCTTCATCGCCTCCACTGTGGAAGCCATTCGCAAACAAGCCGAAGGTGCCCGCGCGATCTGTGCGCTTAGCGGCGGAGTGGATTCCGCGGTGGCCGCCGCGCTGGTGCATCGCGCGATGGGCGATCGCCTGATCAACGTGTTCGTGGACACCGGACTGCTGCGCGGCAACGAATATCGCGAAACCCTCGAGCTGCTGCGCGACCGCCTGGGCCTCACCGTTATCGGCGTGAACGCCTCCGAACGTTTTCTGGGCAAGCTCGCCGGCGTCACCGACCCCGAGCAGAAGCGCAAAATCATCGGCAACGAATTCATCTCCGTGTTCGTCGAAGAGCAGCGCAAACTGCTGGCCAATACCGCCGGCCTGCCGGTGAAATTCCTGGTGCAGGGAACCCTCTATCCGGACGTGATCGAATCCGTCTCCGTGAAAGGCCCATCCGCCGTCATCAAATCGCATCACAATGTCGGCGGCCTGCCCGCGGACATGCCTTTCGGCCTGATCGAGCCGCTGCGTGATCTGTTCAAGGACGAAGTGCGTCAAATCGGCCGCGAATTGGGCCTGCCACAGGAAATCCTCGTAAAGCACCCGTTCCCGGGCCCGGGCCTAGCCGTACGTCTGCTGGGAGCCATCACCCGCGAGAAACTGGAAACGCTGCGCGCCGCCGATGCCGTGGTAGTAGAGGAAATCCGCAGGGCGGGGCTATATGAAAAGGTGTGGCAGGCGTTTGCGGTGCTGTTGCCGGTTCAAAGCGTAGGGGTTATGGGCGACGGTAGGACGTATGGCTACACCATCGCCGTGCGCGTCGTGGATTCTCTGGACGCGATGACCGCTGATTGGACCAGACTACCTCGTGAAGTGCTCGAACGGATTTCGGTGCGCGTCGTAAACGAAGTCCCTGGAGTGAACCGGGTTGTCTACGACATCAGCTCGAAACCACCGAGCACCATTGAGTGGGAATAGGGCAGGCGCCGCGAAAGAAATCCCGCACAGAGGATTCTTAGCGGTTAGCCATTTTTTGGGCCATATACATCAGCAAGCGACGGTCGCCTTCATCAATACGACCGAGCAAGCGACGGAAACGTCCCAGGGCCCGAGCATCTTTCCCACGGCTTCCCCACGCGATATCGTCCGCCGACTTCCGCTTGGGAAGGTTCGGCAGCACGGGTGGTTCTTCGCCGTCGTAGAAAAGCTGGTAGAGCGGGACTTCCATGGCCCGCGCCAACTTTTCCAACGTTTCGATCGCCGGAACGGTGTGGCCGTTTTCGACGCGCGAAATGTAGCAGCGTAGAAGCCCAGTGCGCTTCTCGATGTCGCCTTGGGAAAGTTTCTTTGTTTCACGGAGCAGACGGATGCGTTCTCCAATTATCATGTGCGGTATTGTCACATGATAAGCTATCGCCTGCAACAAGCTATTTTGAGGGAGCCGTAAAATTTCGGATGTAACCAGAATCCCGTGCCTGACGTCCCAAAGAACATGGCAGCCACTGCTTCGGCGCTATCCCTCCCGGTGAGCCGGCGAGAGAAAGGCGAAGAAGAAAGGCAACTGGTCCAGTTGGCCCAGAGCGGCGAAGAGGCCGCTTTCGAGGAGCTGATCCGGCGGCACCAGCAACGTGTGTTCGGGCTGGTGAGCGGCATTCTGCGCCGGCGCGAAGACGTCGAAGACGTGGTACAGCAGGTGTTTTTGAAGGTATTCGTTTCGCTAAAACGCTTCGATCAGCGCGCTGCTTTCTCCACCTGGCTGTATAAGATATCGGTGAACGAGTGCTGGGACTACCTGCGCAAGAAAAAAGTCCGCCCGCTGGTGTACGAAGCGGATCTCTCGGAGGAACAAGTCTCGCGGCTGGACGGCGTGGTTTCGGCCGACCAGCCGCCGGCAAGCTCCAGCGACCGTGCGGAAGCGCGCGATTTGCTCGAGCGCATGATGGAGAAATTGCCGGAGCAGGACCGGGAGTTGCTGGTGCTGAAAGAAGTGGAAGGATTTTCGGTGCAGGAATTAGCGGAAATTCTCGACCTCAACGTGAATACGGTAAAGGTGCGACTGTTCAGGGCTCGTGCTCGTTTGATGGACGTGTATAAGCGTCGCCTCCATTCCAAGCCGGCTGGGTCAGCGGGGCCGGCGGAAGGTAAGGAAGGATAAGGAAAAATGAGCATGAATTCAGAAAACAGGAACGCGGAAATGAATTACGCAGCATGTCCGCAGTACGAAGCGGCGCTGGAAGATCAGCTCCAGGGTACGCTGCGCGGTGCGGAAGCGGCGAGCCTCGCCGAGCACTTGGAGACTTGCAAGGGGTGCCGCGCGGCGCTAGAAGACGCTGCGCTCAGCGCGCGCTTGCTGGCCATCGCTGAGCCTGCGCCCGATCCCGGTGCGGGATTCAGTCGGATCGTGATGGCGCGCATCCGCCAGCAGGTGCAATCGAACGAAGGCAAGTCCATCTGGCGTCCCGTCGTGTCAGTGGCGTGGCGCTTTGCGGCCACCGCGGCTTTCGCGCTGGTGATGCTGGTTTCGTTTGACCTGGGCCGGCAGAGCCAATCGCGATCGGATCAATCGATCGTGGCGGAAAATCGTGTGCCGGAGATTGCTCCGGACCGGCCATCGCTGCCGGCGAATCGCGATGAAGTGATATTAATGATGGCGGATACGAGTCATGGAAAACAGTAAAACACGACGCGAAGCGGCACTGCTGGTGTTCGTGGTTTTCCTGCTCGGCGTGCTGCTGGGCGGCCTGGGAAATCACCTGTGGGGCGAGCGCGTGTGGGGCCGGCAGAATCCCCCTGGCGCTCCGACACGCGACGAGTTGGTCAACGCCCTCACGCACGAACTACAGCTGACGCCCGACCAGCAGCAACAGCTGGGCGCGATCGTGGACGACACCCGCGCCAAAATCCACGCGGCCTATGCGCCGGCGGATGCGGAGCGTGAAGAGCTGAGGCAACAGGGCCGCGCGCGGGTTCGCGCTATTTTGACGCCCGAGCAGCTGCCCAAGTTCGAAGCCTTCATGCACCGCGTTGACGAGCAGCGCAAAAGAGACGAAGCGGAGCACCCGAAGCATTAGTTCGCGCCGCGGCTAGGCGCCCAGCGCCAAGGGTTAGGTGGGGCGGCGATCCGTACGACCCGCCCCACCAGGAGCAACGCATGAAAGTCCTCCTCGCGGTATTTCTTTTCGCATGGCCCTGCCTGGCGCAAAGCAACCCACCTCCGACCAATCGCGAAGCAGCCTGTGCTGCCAACGACGTTGAGTTTCAGCCATAACCTGATCTGGCGTGGCCTGCACCCACCAACTGCGGATCCGGGCAAGGCTCTGCTGTATTTTGTAGAGACGCAGAGGATTGACGACCTGCTCGGCAACGTTACGGCGAAAATCGCAGTGGATGGCGCATGGGTAGGCGCAAATCAAGGCGATTCGTTTATCTTCGTATCCGTCGAACCTGGTGCACATCAGCTGTGCGCGCGCTGGCAATCCAGCCTTGCGAGTCGGCAGCAAGTCTCACTGAACAACCTGACTGCGGAACCGGGAAAGGCTTACTATTTCTTAATAAGAATTACGGGAAACGGTCGGAAATCTTGTTGGTTCGATCTGATGAAGCTGGATAGCGACGAAGCGCAGTTGCTCATCGAACGGTCGCCGTATAGCGTTTCCCGCGCGAAGAAATGACGATCTCGTCGCGCGCGAAACCGATGGTCTGCATGGCGGCTGTAGCTCTGCCGCTATGCTCTTAAGGCTGAATGCGAATCCGCCAAACCTGCAAAGTTTTCCTAGAACGGAATGTCTTCGTCGGAGATTTCGGGCCCGTGGCCTCCGGATTCATCACCCGCTGGCGCGCCTTCCATATCCGGATCCGCGGAACGGCCGCCTCCGCCAAATCCGCCACCGTGCGACGAAGCCCCCGCGCTCGCTCCGGCAGCAGCGCCGTCGGCGCGGCCACCCAACATGCGAAAATTGCTGGCCACGATGTCGTAGCTCGTGCGCTTCTGGCCTTCCTTATCCTGCCATTCGCGCGTTTGAATGCGGCCTTCGACGTAAACCAGCGAACCCTTCTTCAGATATTGCTGGGCAATTTCCGCCTGTTTGCCCCACACCGTGATCTTGTGCCATTCGGTGCGCTTCTGACGCTCACCGTTCTTGTCCTTGTACGTTTCGTCCGTCGCGAGCGAAAAATTGGCGACGGCTTGCCCGCCGCCGGTAAAGCGGGTTTCCGGATCGCGCCCGAGGCGCCCCACGAGAATCACTTTGTTGACTGACATTTGGTTTCCTGCCTGTTTTAAGAGGATTTCCCTGAAGAACTGAGTATAGCCGATGTGCGGCGCTCCGGCGAGAAATACCGTATCGCGCGGCGGCTTTCCACGCGCGCTGCTTCGTGATGACTAAATCGCGCCGGCTCTCGAGTGCGAAGGCATGTCGCCTCGGTGCGGAACTGAAACTCCCGCGCAGCATACGGCAGGCAAGGCTTGCCTCACTTGCTACAACCCGTCGTGAGGCTTGAGCTGACGGAGGCAAGCCACCTTAACGTGGTCCAGGATGTTCTCAGGGGTTCGCTGCAGCAGAGCAACCAAGCCCCTGCAAACTTTGCTAGAATCCAGCCGCATCCGCAGCTAGCTGGCTTCCGGAGGAGAGCACATGGCGCAAAATCTTCAGAATCATGCGAAGTATGTCCCGGCCTTTCATTTTTTTGTGTTGCCGGTACTGGTTTTCAACTTTGTATGGGCGATTGTTCGCGTAGTGCGCATGCGTTCGGCTGGATCGGTGGAGGCTCTGGTGGTGGCGCTCGCGCTGGTTTTGCTGGCGCTTTATGCGCGGATGTTCGCGCTGGCCGTGCAGGACCGTCTCATTCGACTCGAAATGCAATTGCGGATGCAAGGGGTGCTGCCGGTGAACCTGCGGCCGCGCATTCCTGAGTTCACCGTGAACCAGCTGGTAGCGCTGAGATTTGCCAGCGACGCCGAGCTGCCAGCACTAGCGGGCAGGGTTCTCGGCGAGAATGTCAACGACCGTAAGACGATCAAGAAGATGATTCAGAATTGGCAGGCGGATGATCTACGGGCGTGACCAGGACCGACGGCGGTGGGAAGACTGCCGCTACAAATGCAGAGCGCGGACGGACGCGGCGAACTGCTTTTAGTGTGGCGAGGAAGAACGCGGCGCAGTAGTCGTCGCGCCGATTTCTTTTAGCTTCGCTTGCGCGCGGCGCGCTTCGTCTGCGCCGGGGAAGCGGCGCACTACTTCGCGCAGATCCTTCGTGCCCGTAGCCTTCATGCCCATTTCCAGTTCGGCGAAACCCTTCTTCAGCAGTGCCGCGGCGAGTTTGTAACTCTGCGGATAATTCGCCAGCACCAGGTTGTACTGCGCGATCGCGTCCTTATAATCCGCTTGCGCGTAAGAGATTTCCCCCAGATAGAACTGCGCGTTCGAGGCGAGATCGGTGGAAGGGAAGTGAAGCACGTAGTCGCCGAATTCCTGCCGCGCCAAATCATATTTTCCGGTAGTGAAATCCCGCAGTGCATTCTGATAGAGGGTGTCGGAAGAAGCTCCAGGCAGCGAGGAGAGACCGCCGCGACCAGACGGACTTCCCGCCGCTCCGCCTGAGTTGTCCGTCGACGGAGAGGCTCCCGCACCGCCCGCTCCATTCGCGCCGCCCGGCGCGCCGCCAGCGGGAGGACCGCCGGGCGCAGCCCCTCCGGCGATCCTGCCGTCAATACTTTGCAGCGTGCTTTGCATATCATTGATTTGCGCCGCTACCTTGCCCACGCGGGCCTGCACGTCCTGTAGATTGTCGGAGATCCCCTGCGTCTGCGTGGACATCGTGTCAATCCGGGACGAGCTGTTGGCCGTCGCTTCCTGCACGTTCTTCTGCAGCGTGGCCATCTGCTGGTTCAGCGCGTTCACCGAATCCAATGATTGCTGCAACAGCGTGCGCATCGACGCATTATTCGCGTCAATCGTACTGCGCATGGTCTGTTGGCCTTGCAACAGCTGCGAGACGTCTTCCTGCAGCTGGATAATTTCCTTCGAAACGGCGCCGGTAGGCCGGGGATTCAATATCGACCCCATGAACACGCCGACAACTAACGCCGCCACCGCGAGCACTGCCGATCGTGCGCGCATGCTTGCCTCCTGGACTGAGTTCAATCGAGTGAACAGGACTGGGAGCGACGCCAACAGAAAATCAGCGACGCTGGGTTTCCTGATTCGTAGAGACGAGTCCCGCATGATCCCGGAAACCCGCCCCTACGTTATCGCAAAACTCAAATCAGTAGTTTACTGCGCCGCCACAAAGTGCGCGCGGCGATTTTGCTGCCAGCACTCTTCGGTGTGCTCGGTGCAGAAGGGCCGTTCCTTGCCCCAGCTGACAGTGTCCATTCGGCCCGCGCCAATGCCCAGCGAAATCAGATAATTTTTCGCCGCCTGCGCGCGCCGTTCGCCCAAACCGATGTTGTATTCCGTCGAGCCGCGCTCGTCGCAATGCCCTTCGATGGTCACACGCACTTGCGGATAGGAGCGCAAAAACTCCGCCGTCTTGGCCAGCGCGTCGCGCGCGTCGCCGCGAATATCGGCCTTGTTGAAATCAAAGTAAGCGTCTTTCACGTTCTGCTCGAAAAGTTCGCTCATGCTTTGATTGCTGGCCGGAGGAACTCCCGGAGCCGCCGCATTCACCGTAACGCGCGTGGAGGCCGTGGCAGTTCCGCCCGTACCGGTGACGGTGATGGTATAGGTCGTCGAGTTGGTCGGGTTCACAGGTGTGGAACCCTGTACCGCGACTTTCCCGACGCCGGGTTCGATGTCCGCGTCGGTGGCATCGGTCGAGGTCCACGAGAGCGTCGCGGTGTCGCCGTTATTAATCTGCGCCGGAGACGCCGCCAGCGTCGCCGTGGGCTGCGCAGCGGGCGCGGGTGCGGCATGAGTCGGCGGCGCGGTGGCCACCTGCTTTTTACAACCGCCGATAAATGCAAATACTGTAGCGATTCCCAACAACAGCGTGAATTTCCGAATCGTACCCGCCTGCATGAGTTGCCTCCTTCTGCATTTTCCGGGTTTCCTTGTGGAAACTACGGTGATATTTAGTGCCGTTACCCTTCTTTGGTGCTACCGGGCCTAATAAAATCTGTGCGCCAGAATCGGCCAAGCGCGGCGACGCACATCCGCTGCCCGCGCGCAGCTCCATCTACTTCGGCGACCAGTTGGGCGATTCGTTCTGACCTTGATAGGTCAGCTGCCGCGGCAGGCTGCCATCCGCCAGCATGGACCAGATGTGCCGCGTGCCGGTTCGCGTGGATTCGAAGACGATGTGGCGTCCGTCCGGCGCCCAGCTGGGCCGCTCGTTGCGACCTTCGTCGCGCGTCAATTCCACGAGCTGCCGGTTCACAATGTCCATGATATAGATATCGAAGTTACCGCTCGGGCGTCGCCAGCTAAATGCGAGCAATTGTCCATTTGGTGACCATGACGGGTCCACGACGTAGCCCATGTCCGGCATGTCCAGTTTTTGCACGTCGGTGCCATCGGAATTTGCCAGGTACAGCACCGGCTCGCCGCCGCGATCGCTGACAAATACAATTTGTTTGCCGGTCTTCGGATTCCATGCCGGCGAAGTGCTCACTCCAGCGGCAAACGTGATGCGTTTCAGACCGCCGCCGTTCGAATCGGACAGATAAATCTCTGGATCGCCATTCTGGCTGGACATGAAGGCGATTTGCGTCCCGTCCGGCGACCACGCTGGCGAACTATTCGAGCCGCGATAGCGTGGAAAAGAAATCAACCGGTCGGAAATCGCCGAGTACAAGCAAATCTGCGGCGAGGTGATGCCGCGGAACGGCACGTAACAGGTGAACGCGATACGATCGGCGCTCGGCGCCCAACGCGGCGTGAGCGAAATGGATTTCAGATGCGTCAGCTGGTGCTGGTTCTGGCCGTCGTAATCCATGGCCCAGATTTCCTTGTTTCCGCTGCGCGTGCTTACGTAGGCGATTTGCGTCTGCGCGATTCCGGGTGAGCCGCCGCTGAGCAACCCCACGATATCATCCGCGAACTTGTGCGCCAGCAGGCGCGCGCCGGCGTCGGTCGCCGGGCCGCGATAAATTTTTTGCAGCGCGATGGGCGCTTGCGGATTGTGTACGTCGGATAGGTACCCAGCGGCAGCTAAGTTTGTGGCGTCGCCGGACAAATTGCCGTAAGCCAGCATGTAAACATTGGCCGGCGCGGCGGCCCATTCCCCGAATGTCACTTCGCTCGGCTGGCTCGGCATCTGCGGTGGATAAAAGCTCGGGCTGACGAGTTCCAGCACGCCGCAGAATTCCAGGTCAGACCACAGCACGTCGTGAAAAGTTTTCTCGAGCGCCTGCGGAATGGGCTGCCGCACCGCAAATTCCGGCACGGCGACACGGGCCTTGCTGACGCCGAGGCCGGTGCCAGTCTTGAACCAATCTTGCGCAGAAGCGTTGCCGGCACAGAGCAGCAGCGCCGCCGTAAACAGTGTTGCGATGATTGCGAGTTTTCTAGTCATATTGTTTGTCGTGCGCCAGTTCGCTGCCGCGTTATCGCACTGCCCGCGGCTCGCTTACGCTTCCTCACCTCTTGAAATCAAACCAAAATTCCACGCTTACTCTTGAGCCGGAATACGCAGGCGGCAGTTGTTGCATCGGGCTGGCGTCGCGAATCGCGCGCACCGCCGAAGAATCCACCGAAGCGTTGCCGCTGGATTTCGTCACTTGAATATTCGTGACGCTGCCATCGCGCAAAATATCAAACGTGGCGACCACGCGCGGCGCAAATTGCACGCTGGGGTCCACCGTGGATTGCAGCCACCCGCTGCTGATCTTGCGTTGCACCGCTTCCACGTACCAGGAAAAACGTGCGCCAAAATTCCCCGCGCCAGCCCCTTCGAATCCCATTCCGGCCTGCGTCGTGGAACCCGCTCCCATCGCGAACGAGCTGTAAGGCACTGTCGGAGTGCCGCCGCCACCGTAGGGAACTGCATTCGGCGGCGGAGGTGCGGGATTTTCCAGCACCTTCGACGGGCGCGTCACAAACTTCGGCGGTTTTTTCTTATCGAACTTTGGAATCGGCGTGGCATCCGGCGGAGGCACAGCCTTCGGCTGCGGTTCGGCCTTGTACAAGCCTTTCGATTCGTCCACCACGCGGCTAGGAGTTTCCACGTCTGGTCGCGGCATGGGAACCGCCGGCAAACTTCCCACCACGCCCACGGTAACTGCGCCGCCCGGTCCCCCCCAGGAATCACCCTGATGGCTGTAGATCGCCGAGCCGATGAATAGCACCACCAGGCCAGCGTGCAACACCAGCGAAGCCGACAGCGGCCCGGCTAATTTGTCCGAGGGCGGGTTGGCGGTCGCTGTAGCCATGTCACTGAATTTCCGGCCGCTCGGTGAGCGGCTGCGTGACCACGCTGATATTTTGTATGCCCGATTGCCGCAACGCATCCACCACGGTAGCCCAGCTACCGAAGGGCACCGTCTCGTCGCAGCGCACATACACCGCCTGATGCTGCGGGTCCTTCATCTGCGAAAGCAATTGCGCCCCGAGTTCGTGGATGTTCACAGGCTTGTCATTCAGGTACACGCGTTGCGCCCGGTCAATCGTGATGACCATGCGCACCTGCGTAAGCTCCTTCACGGTTTTCGTTTTCGGCACGTCCACTTCGATTCCAGACTGCAGAATCGGCGCCGTGATCATGAAAATGATCAGCAGCACCAGCACGACGTCAATAAACGGAACCATGTTGATTTCCGAAAGTGACGACCCGGTTTCGCGTTGTATCTGCGGCATGGTTTTCTGTTTACCCGAACACGTAATTAGATAAGGTTGTTATCCCAAACCCGCGAAGCCGGCGAGGGATCTGCTTTTTCTTGCTCCAGCCGCTCCGTTACGCGCTATAAATCGTCTCAATCTTCGCCACAAACTCCGCCGCAAAACTATCCATGCGCGCCGCAACACCACGAATTCCACCCAGATAATGGTTGTAAGCGATGACCGCCGGTATGGCCGCAAACAATCCCGCCGCGGTAGTGATCAACGCCTCCGCAATTCCCGGCGCCACCGCGCGCAAACTAGCCGAACCCGCATCTCCCAGCCCCGCGAACGCGTCCATTACGCCCCACACCGTGCCAAACAATCCGATGAACGGCGAAACTGAGCCGGTAGTCGCAAGCCATGACATCCATTTTTCCAGCTTGCGCACTTCGTCGCCCGCTGCGACCTGCATCTGCACGCCGACAGCATTCGCATTCTTCACGCGCGGCGCGCTAGCTACCGCCGTGCCGCCTTCGGCGACGCCAGGAGCCACCGGACGCCGCTCGCGCGTGCCCAGTTGCGCTTCCAGTTCACGGTATCCCGCCTGATACACGACTGCCAGCGGAGTTCCGCCGGCGCCCATCCGCAGCGTCGCCGGATCAGGAAGCCCGCGTCCCGCGCGGAACATCTCCAGAAATTTCTTGGTTTGTGATTCGATTTGCCCGAGTGTCCGGGATTTTTGGAAAATGATAGCCCACGAGAAAACTGAGAGGACTAGTAGGATGCACAGTACGACTCGCGCCACCCAACCCGTTTGTGTGATCAGCGTTTCGAGCTGGCTGGAAAAAAATAACAGCGCCAGAACAGAAATTGTTCTCCCCCAGTAAAAAGTTTTGAAAAATGGCCCGTAAACACCGTAGCACACGCACAAGGGAGGGTCAAACGAATCAACAACCTACAGCAAATACCCGATGCTCTTAACGACACAGGAGTTCGCGCGAATGGCGGCTGCTTTCTCGTCAGTTCGAAGAGCCACTGGCCGAACGAGTCTGCGGCGGGGGGCGCTCGATCCACACCCACGGCGCCGCCGTCACGCTTCATTGACCGCTCAGCAGTATTACTGGCCACTCGTTAACGCGTACGGCTGCTGCCTACAGCGTCGTGCGGCCCGTGGCTGCCTTGTACGAGTAGGTAATTTGCGCGAGGGCTTCCGCGAATTGGATGGCTTGTGCTGTGGTGATCGTGGTTGGCAGCTTCAGCAGCCCGGCGCTTGCGAAATTGGTGATCATGGTGGCGATGCCGGCGTTCGCCAGAGTCCAATTGACTTGCCCGTTCAGGTTCGCGGTCACCACGTAGGAATCGATCACACGCAGCATCGTGCCGGGAGAGAGAAGTATTCCGTTGTTCGTGTTCATCACGTTCACCAAATCGAGCGAAAACCATTTCAAGTCCTGCGCAGTCGTCTCCGCCGGCAGGATGAGAATATTATCAGCGAGGCCTGCGTCCACGATGGCGTCAATCGCGGTAGTTTGCGCCGCTGGATTGGCGGTGCCGTTCGCGTTCGTCGGAGGCAAGGCATCGGCCACAGCGCTCGCCAGGCCCACTACTGCCAGCGCGGTCGGTTGCTCTTGCACAATCTTCGAGACGGACACGCCGTATGCCTTGAATTGCGACATGGTCATGCCGTACTGCAGCGTCACCAGGTTCGTGCGCACAGCATTGCCGACAAAGCACTGCACGGCAGCGTCCGGTGCTGACGCACAACCGCCCTGCGCGCGCAAAGGCGGCGCCGCGGACACCACGAGCAGGCACACCCCTGCCAATACAATGCTTTTCAGGATCATTTTGGAGAGCTCCTCAGTATGGAATATCTTACTGCGCGGTCCTACGTGGGCCTGGGGGCCGTGAAGAGCGCGCTGGCTGATTACGCTCCAGCTAATTCCATCATCCGTCTTGCGCCGTACACTCACAACTGGCCAAGTGGACAGATTGAGGCCAGTCCGTAGGTCGGGCCGATTTCGGTACATGAATCGCGAGGCGCGCCCTGTCGGCTTTGGGCGCACGAATCGCGAGGCGCAGCGTGCCGCGCACCGTGCTAGACTTCAGATTGAGCCATGGCTAAATTGTTCGACGTAGGAATCGAATCGCTGGCGAGCGACGGCACGCACACAGCCGCCGTGCGTCAGCCAGGCGTGCGGGAGACCGCCGCCGTCGGCTTGCTCCCGTTGCCATTGCGAGGGGCGTGCGGCGGTAATGGGGCGGCGGCGCTCCAAGAGGCATTGCCTGGCGGCGTGGCGTCTGTCGCGGCAGGGAAGTCCTTCTTCCTTGAAACTTTCGGCTGCCAGATGAACGATCACGACAGCGAGAAAGTGGCCGGCGTGCTGCAGGGCCGAGGCTATCGTGCTGTCGCAAGCCCCGCGCAGGCCGATCTGGTCCTCTATAACACCTGCAGCATCCGCGAAAAAGCGGCGCAAAAAGTTTTCGCGCGCCTGGGCGACTGGAAAACTCTGGCCGATGGAAAGATTATCGGCGTGCTGGGCTGCCTGGCGCAGCAGGAAGGCGAAGAAATTTTCGAGCGCGCTCCCTGGGTCAGCCTGGTGTGCGGCTCGGCGAGTTACCGCAAGCTGCCCGAGCTGATCGCGCAGTTGGAATCCGGCGGACGGCGCGTCACCGGCCTGGACCTCGACACCGACGAAACTTTCGAAACCGAAATCACGCGCCGCGACAACCGGCTGCGCGCGTACATCACCATTATAGAAGGTTGCGACTACGCCTGTTCCTACTGCGTCGTGCCCCATACGCGCGGGCCCGAACGCAGCCGCTCAAGCGACGCCGTCCTCGCCGAAGCTCGCCGCCTCGCCGATGCCGGCTACACCGAGATACAGTTGCTCGGCCAGACCGTGAATTCCTACCGCGATCCCTCGCCGCGCGGGTGGAAATTCGTGGACCTGCTGCGCGCCGTGGCCGCCGTGCCGGGAATCCGCCGCGTGCGTTTCACCACTTCGCATCCCAATGATTTTCACCGCGAGATCGTGGAAGCGATCGACGAGGTTCCGCAGATCTGCGACCACGTGCACTTGCCGGTGCAGTCCGGTTCCACGCGCGTGCTGCGCGAAATGCTGCGCACTTACAGGCGCGAAGAATATCTCGAGAAGATCTACTGGATCCGGAACGCGCGTCGGCCGATCAGCATTACATCGGACATCATCGTGGGCTTTCCGGGTGAAACCGAAGCCGACTTCGCGGAAACGCTTTCGCTCCTGGACGCCGCTCAATACGACGCGGTCTTCTCGTTCAAATACTCGCCGCGGCCAAACACCTCCGCGATGCACATGCCCGACGCGATTCCCGAAGAAGAAAAGTCCCGCCGCCTCGCCGCGCTGAACGAACGACAGCGCGCAATCCAGATCGCCGCTAACCAAAAGCTGGTCGGCCAGTCCTATGAAGTGCTTGTGGACGGCTGCCATCCCGCGCGCACGCAATGGGGCGGCAGAACCACATGCAACCGATTAATAAATTTTACTTCGCCGCGCACGAATCTTCTGGGAGAATACGTGCAGGTGAAGATTACGCGCGCAGGCCCGAATAGTTTTAGCGGCGAGCACATCACCTAAAGCCCCGGGGAGGCCACCATGGAACTCGAAGTAAAGATTCGAGGCTTAATGATGGACCCCGTAACGAACATGCCCGTAGTAGTCCTGAAGGAGACTTCCGGTAGCGGCGTCCTACCCATATGGGTAGGCGTGTACGAAGCCAACGCCATCGCCCTCGAAATCGAAAAAGTGCAGACGCCGCGCCCGATGACGCACGACCTGCTGAAAAACGTTCTAACCGGTCTGAACGTGCACGTGCAACGCGTCGTGGTTTCCGATCTGAAAGACGATACTTTCTACGCCCTGATCTGGATGGAGCGCGACGGCCAAACCATGTCCATGGATTCGCGGCCGAGCGACGCGCTGGCCCTCGCTCTGCGCCTGGATTGCCCGATTTTCGTCGAAGATGAAGTCCTGAAGCATTCCCGCATGTCCACCGCCGTCACCGAAAAAAGCTCCAGCGAAGATCTGCGCAAGTGGCTGGAAAATTTGAACGACGAAGACCTCGGCCGCTATAAGATGTAGTCGTGCACCGCTCGCAACAACTCCTTCTTTTACTGCTTGCCGTCTTTCTCACGCCGCAATTTGCTTTTGCGCAAATGTCTGGTCGCCAGCCTGGAGGATCGCCGGGTGGCTATCCGGGCGGAGCGCAGCCCGGGCCGCCAAACATTCCGGAAAATCCTGCGCCTGCTGCACCGCCCGAACGATCGCAACGAATTTACGTGACTGATTTTGAGTTGGACTCCGTTGCTGCGATCGCCGATGCGAGTGCGGCGCCGCCTGCTAGCACTTCGCCCCAGGCCGATGCTTCGGCTGCCCGGGCGCAACACCTCGTGAAATTAATGTCGGACAACCTGCTGAAAGATTTCGCGAAGGCGGGTTGCACGACGAAGTTCCTCCGTCCGAGCGACCCGCGCCCGGACGATGGGTTTCTGATTACCGGGATATTCGCGCAAGTGGGCGAGGACAATCGTCTGCGCCGCGCCGTGATCGGTTCCAGTCCAAACGCCGAAAGGTTGCAGCTGTATGTAGCTGCCAAAGACCTGGCGCATTTTACGCCACCGCTGTACACCGCGGATCCCGCCGACGCCAACAGTGCCAAGCCCGGCGCGGTGATCGGGGTGAATCCCAACACCGACGCCGTAAAGTATTCCATCGCAGCCGATATCACAGATAAAGACATCAAACAGACCGCGCAGCGCATCAGCGCTGACCTCATAAAGCGCATCAACGCCGCCGTGAAATCCGAAAACGACCCGCTGAACCGCTACGCCAAACCGTGGAATTGAAGTGGTCGCGGCGCAGCCCCCTGCAACATCAGCCTCTCCGCAATCGCGATGGGCGGCCTGGAAGACTCACAACTAGCTGGCGGGAAGTTTTCCGAGATGTTTCAACAGTGCAAAGCCGAGCCCTGCAAACGAATCTTGCGCCGCGTGCTGAATCATTCCCGGACGTAAACTCTTGCGGTACACCGCGAGCATTCCGAACAGCGCTCCGTAGACCGTAATCGTGGCTATGGATTTCACACCCTGATAGCTGTGCGCGATTCCAAAGAACACAGCCTGCAGCGCGACAGCCGCGGCATCAGAACCCGTGATCGCAAGAAACTGCTTCTGCAAATACCCACGAAAGATAAATTCTTCGCAAACACCCGCCGTCACGGACAAAATCACCCACACGATCATTTCCGAAAGGTTGCCAGGCGCTAGCATGAATACCGCCCTGGCGGTTTGCGGGCTTTGTCCTATCGTGAAATTCAATCCGACCAGCACAACAATCACGACCAGCCAAAATTGGAACGCAACGCCGATGTCGCGCAGCACGTGTCCAGCCGAATTCCACTTGCCGCCGATCAGGGCGCTAAAGCTCCCGCCCGCTGGCTTCACGCCCAGGAACCATACATAGGACACCAAGCTAAGCTCGAGCAGAATCATAAAAAGGTATAGCGGCACTTTGCTCGTAAGATGCATGCCTTCGACGTGGGCGACCGTCGTGCGTCCGTGGAACGCGTAGCCGATAAGGAACAGCAGTAAAACGATGGTGTGCCACAGGGGCGCGATCAGTTTGCGACCCGAATTCAGCGGCAGATCGGTTTCAGCGGGCGTAGTGGCCATTTTTCCGTTTACGAAGGAGTTCGCGATCCAGAATATCTCATGGCCGCCGTTTCTAACGCGTGAAATCCGGCGCGCGAATCCATAAAGTTACCGAATGCCGCGCATTCTCGTTGCCTCGGGTCGCGTAGGGCGCTACGAAACCCTGCGCCCTAGGTGAGCGGTTTGGACAGCAGCACGAAGTGGCACGGCAATTTCGATTTGATCTCGGCGGGGAAGGGAGCCGTGCCAGTCTCGACGTAGCCGAGCCGCCGGTAGAACGGCGGCAACTCCGCGCGCAAGTTCACGATGCGTATGTCCATCGCGCGGCAGCCGGATGCGCGCGCATAATTCTCCGATTCAGCTATCAGCCGCCGGCCGACGCCGCGATGTTGGCGTCCCGGGTCCACCGCCAGCAGCCCGAAATATGCACGCTTACCGCGCAGCTCGACTAACACGCAGCCCGCAAGCCCGTCGGCGTACTCGGCCAGCAGAAAATTGCCCTTCTCCAACATCGGCTGCAGAGTTTCGGCGCTGATGCGGTCGCGCTCGATGAAAAAGCTCTCCGCCGCGCGAAACGCCAAATTGATCACGCGCACGATCGGAGCAACGTCGCCCGTTTCCGCCCATCGAATTTTCAGTTCCTCGTTCACAGGTGTGTCGCTGCCAGCGATATATTGTCACTCGGGTGACAAGGAGCGCAACGTCACCCACAGGCGCAAGCCCGCGGGTTCGTGCCAATCAATTCTCTGTCCCTCTGTGACTCTGTGGCCAATCCTTCCCGCCCGAAACCCCGCCCAATCGAGCCACTGCCACATTTTTCCCTTGCAGTCAGGGCGTTTAAGTGGGTACAGTGAGCCTACTCGTGGTAGGATTGGGTCCAAAGGCCGCCATATATAGGCCTGCGGTTGCCCAAACGGGGAACGAGGGGCACAGCTTGACTTGCGTCATCGCAGTTGCCAATCAAAAAGGCGGCGTCGGTAAGACCACCACATCCATCAATCTAGCCGCCGCTCTCGCCCTGAAAAAGAAACGCACCCTGCTCGTCGATCTCGATCCGCAGTCCAACGCCACCATCGCTTTCTTCGAACCGGCGGATATTCAGACTTCGATGTACGACGTCTTCGCCGATCATCCCACGGAAATGGCGAAGGTGATCAAGCCGACCAAAGATCCGTTCTTGTTCATGGCGCCGGGAATTCTGGCGCTAGCGCGGCTGGAACAGCAACTCGCCGGCCAGTTCGACGCGCCTTACAAATTGAAAGATGCGCTGACGCCGGTGCTCAAGGATTACGATTTCATAGTTTTCGATACGCCGCCGGCACTGGGTATCCTCACCGTGAACGCGCTGGTGGCTTCGACGCACTTGCTGGTGCCGATTCAGGCCGCCTACTTCGCCATCGAGGGCACCGACGACCTGCTCGAAACCTACGCGCGCATCCGCTCGCGGCCGAATCCCGACCTGAAAGTTCTGGGCGTGGTGATCACGCTATTCGACAAGCGCACCAACATTTCGCGCGACACGCACGAACAGATTCGCGCCACCTTCGGCGACGCGCTGTTCAAAACGCGCATCAGCAAGAACGTCCGGCTGGAAGAAAGTCCGGCCTACAAAGAGACTGTATTTACCTTCGCGCCCAAATCGTCCGGCGCCGAGGATTACAAAAAGCTTGCTCAGGAGGTATTACAACGTGTCCAAGAGGATCGGGTTACCCGTCACTCTCAAGATGCGGCATGACGCGCATTATGTGGAGACGCTGACCAGTTTCAGCGGCGCGTCCATTGGCCGTATGATTCCGACGGACAAGATCCGCCCGAACCCCGAGCAGCCACGCAAAGCGCTCGGTGATCTGCGCGAGCTTACCGATTCGATTCGCGAAAAAGGCGTGCTCGAACCGCTGCTGGTGCGCTTCATTCCGCGCGAAGACACCTACTACATTATTTCCGGTGAGCGCCGCTATCATGCATCCAAGGCCGCCGGCCTGCACGAGCTCCCCTGCATCGAGAAGATCGCCGACGACGCCGAAACTCTGGAACTAGGCCTGATCGAAAATCTACAGCGCAAGGATTTGACTCCGTTTGAAGAGGCCGACGGCCTGCAGCGCCTGGCCGATCATTTCGATTACACGCACGACGACATCGCCAAGAAAATTGGTCGCGCCCGCTCCAGCGTCACCGAAACCATGTCGCTGCACGTGATTCCCAACGAGATTCGCAAAGCCTGCATCGAGCGCGGCATTCTGACGAAATCACTGCTGCTGCAGGTCGCTCGCCAGCCCACCGAAAAAAAGATGCAGGAAATGGTGCAGCGCATCGCGCAAGGCGGCCTGACGCGCGATGAAGCCCGCCGCACGCGCCAGGAAGAAACCGGCTCCGCCCCGCGCCCGCAACCTTTCCTGTTCGACTATCGCGCCGAGGACGATTCCTTCCACGTCCGCATACAATTCCGCAAGAGCCAGGTGAGCCGCGAAGAACTCGCCTCCGTGCTGCGCAAAATCCTGCGCGAAATCGAGTCCGGCACCATCTCCTCCTCGGCGGCTTAATGTCGCGGTAGCTTAGGCCTGCCTGCCGGAGGCAGGCAATCTTGCCTGTGCTCTTTGTTTTGTAGCGGCGATCTTCAGACCGCCGCCGCTGTTTGTCGCACCACCGATGGCGCGCGAAAGTGCGCCGCTACCACGGCACTGTCGAACGCCCGCAGCTTGCCACGGCTCTGCTATCCTGAATCTGCATGGACCTCTCGCCGCCGCAGCTCCTGATCCTGCAACGCCTGCACACCGCCGGGTTCGAAATCGTCGCGTTCCCCATGTACGCAAATTACGTCGGCACGCGAAAAGGGAATTGCGCCGCCCTGCTGGCTCCCGCCGCCACCGGCGGCTTCGCGATTTTCGGGATGCCTGCGTATCTGATCGGCACTAACTTCACGGTCCGCGTCCAGCGCAACGGCCGCGAATTCTTCGTGTGGAAAAAAGAGAGCCTGGAATTGACGCCCGAGCGCCTCGCGGAACTCGACGCGTTCGCTGCGCAGCTGTCGCAGGTGCTGCTACCGCAACTCTAAGCGGTTTTCTCTGCGCACGGCGTTCACCCCGACAGAGTCGGGGCGTCTCGGCGGCAAATCGCTACCCACCATCGCAGCCATAAAAACGTTCCGCCGCAACCACGAATCCACCATCACTCCGCCGGCATCCAACCCCGCAAGCGAGGGAGTTGAATTCGCAGCCATCCCATCGCACACTAAGCCCATGAGCGATTCCTACGACGCTGTCTGCATCGGCGCCGGCCCCACTGGCCTCGCCACCGCCATCGAAGCCCGCATCGAAGGCCTGCGCGCCCTAGTGATTGACAAAGGCTGCCTGTGCAATTCGCTGTTCCACTATCCGGTGAATATGTCGTTCTTCACCACGCCCGAACGCATGGAAATCGGCCAGCTGCCGATGACCGTCGCCGCAGGTAAGCCGACGCGCGCGGAAGCGCTGAAATATTATCGCCGCTCCGTAGAGCATTTCGAGCTGGAAGTGCGCCAATACGAGCGCGTCGAACGCGTCACCGGCCATGACGGCGCATTCATCGTGCATACCGTGGACTCCGAAGGCCAGCCGCAGAAATATCATACGAAAAAAATAGTAGTCGCCACGGGATTTTACGATCATCCGAATTTTCTGGATGTGCGCGGTGAAAATCTACCGCACGTTTCGCATTACTTCACCGAGCCGCACCCCTACTGGAATCAGAACGTCGCGGTCATCGGAGGAGGGAACTCCGCCGCCGAAGCCGCGCTCGACCTGTTTCGCGCCGGCGCGCGCGTCACCATCATTCACCGCGGCGCGGAGATGGGGCGCACGTTGAAATATTGGGTGAAGCCGGACATCGAGAACCGCATTCGCGCCGGGGAAATCTGCGCCAAATTCCACGCGCAGGTAGTCGCGATCGAACCGCAGCACGTGCGGATCAAAGACGGCAAGGGCGAGGAAAAAGTTCCCGCGGTCCAGGTTTTCGCGCTCACCGGCTATCATCCCGATTTCGATTTCCTCGAAAAGCTGGGCATTCGCCTAGCCACCACCAACAAAAAGCCAGCGATCGATCCCGAAACTCTCGAAAGCAACATCCCAGGAATTTATCTTGCCGGCGTAGTGATCGGCGGCAACGACACCTCGCACATCTTCATCGAAAATGGCCGCTTTCACGGCCGCCAAATCATCGCTGGCATCACCGGCAAGGGAAAATTGCCGGACCAGGAACCCGTCGCGCCTCCGGGCGAGTGAGGCCCGACCCGTCGATCCCGCACTGCGGGATCTCAGAGTGAATCGCGCCGCGGCGCGATTCAGATGGAGTGTGCGGGACAGGTTTTCGCGCCGTTCCTGGGAACGCCAATCACCGGAATTCGCCTTGCTGGTTGACCGAGTAGCGTCTAAATCCGCAGCCTTAAAATCAAAGGCGTCGGTTCCGATGCTGTGCAAGGGCTGCCCCCGCCGCCGGGAAAATTATTCCGAGTGAAGCGCTTGTATGACGTCGACGCGGGCGGCGCGCGCCGCCGGGATCATCGAAGCGACTACCGCCGCGCCTAACAGCACAAACGCAGAAACGATCACAGGCAATGCGCCCGGCATTTTTAAGTCGCCGAAATAACTGCCTGCGACGCGCGCAACAACGAACCCGAACGCCGCGCCCGCCACAACGCCCAAGGCAGCCATCACGGCGCCTTCCGTCACAACACGTCTGAGGAGATTTTCCGGTTGCGCCCCAAGCGCCAAGCGGATGCCGAATTCGCGTGTCCGTGCACTGACAGAAAATGCCAGCACGCCCGCCACGCCAACGATGGCAATCAGCAGCGCGACCCCGGCGAACACTCCAAAGACCAGGGAGTTCAAGCGGTCGGGCGCCAGCACTTTTGCACGGATGTCTTCCAGAGTGGCGGCGTTCTCCACGGGTTCATCGGCGGCCAGCTGGCGGATAATTTTCGTCACCGGCGTTACCAGCGCATAAGGGTTTCCGGTGGTGTGGATGAACAAGTGACCGCCGAACATTCCGCCGTCGGCATAGGAGTCGTAAACGGTGGAGGTGGGCACCGGGACGATATGATCGTCGTCCACATCGGCGGCGACACCGATAATGCGGTGCGGGGAAGTGACCCGCGCCTTTTCGTCCGCAGTGCCGGGAACATACTCGAGCACCGGATCGGTCCAATAGACATGCCGGTTGATCGGATCCTGACCAGGAAACATCTGCTGCGCGAGAGTGGCGCTGACGATCACGACCGGCTCGTGAGTCTGGTCATCGAGCGCGTTGAAATCGCGCCCGGCAATAATGGGAACGCCCAGCGCGCTGAAAAAGCCGGGAGAGATGGTACGCCACAGCGCGCGGGGATCGTCTTTGCCATGGACGTGGCCATCACCAGAGAATTGCAAGCCTGGACCGAAGTTGTCGGCATCACGCCAAGGGGCGATCATCCCGACAGCTGTCTGGCTGACGCCGGGTAGCGCATCGATCTGACGTATTGATTCCTTGTAAAAATCGACGACTTGCTGAGGCGTTGCTCCGTTGGACGGCGCCGGAACGTCGATGGCGAGGACGTGACGCGTATCAACACCGGTCTGGATCCTTTGCAACGCGATCAGCGTAGTGATCAACATGCATGCGCCCGCGAGCAGCACGAAAGACGCTGCGATTTGGGTGATGGCAAAGGCACGCTGGCGGCGGCCGGTGCTGCTGGTGACGCGGACGCTGCCGCTGGCGAGGTTCATGCCATTCGAGGCATTGGGCGACGGTAGGCGCGGCACAAATGCCAATATCACCGCGGCGATGATTGCCAGCGCGACTCCGACCCAGAGCATGCTGAAGTCGACCGTCAAATCCAGCGCGCGAACCGAGAAGCGTGAGGCGTATCGAGCCAGGATGGTCACGAGTGGCTGCGCGATCAATACGCCGATTATTGCGCCCGCGCCGCAGAGCAGGAGGCTTTCGGCCAACAGCATGCGGCGCAGCGCCCAAGTGCTTGCGCCCAGCGCGGCACGGACCGCCAGCTCGCCCTCGCGGCGAACCGTGCGCGCGAGAATCAGATTGGCAACGTTCGAGCAGGCGATGATGAAGACCAGGCCCGAGGCGGCGAGAAGGACGAGGAGAACGGTACGCGCGTCGGAAGTAATCTCGTCCCGGAGCATCCTGGCATCAATGCGGTAGCCACCGCTATCGGGATACGCATCGGCGTGGTCCTTCGTCATGGAGGCGTAGACGGTGCGCAACTCGGTGCGAGCCTGGTCGAGGGTGGCGCCGGGAGCCAGCTTGCCGAAGAGTTCGGTCATGCGATGGATGCGGCCGGTGACCATCGTGGCGGAAAGATGATGCGGGCTGATGACCAGGTTTCCGATAATCTCCGTTTCCGCGGGATACGGCACAGATGGTTCAAGGACACCGATAACCGTGGCGGAACGATCGCCAAGGCTGCTGAGCCGAACGGTCTTGCCGATCACATCCGGGTCTTTCCTGTAAGCGGTTGACCAGAAACGATAGGTCAGCACGATAACGCCCGGGGCGCCGGCACCGGCGTCTTGAGGTCCGACGAGACGGCCGAGAACAGGACGCAGGCCCATTACGTCGAAGTAGTTGCCGCTGACGACACCGCCGTGCACTACGCGAGGTTCGCCGAGTCCGACCATCGTAAAGTCCATCTGCGAGAAATCGCCGAACTCGCTCAGGGAGCGGACGCTGCCCTCGATATCCTTGATTTCGGGCACGGAAAACGTTGTGTTGTCCTGTCCCCCGCTGGGGGCGCTCTGGCGGATGTACACGAGCCGGTGCTCGTCACGGTTGACGAGCGGCTTCAGCAGCACTCCCCGCACCAGCGTGAAGATGGCCGCGTTGGCCCCGATGCCCAGCGCCAGCGTGAGAATCACAATGGTCGCGAGGCCTTTGCTGCGCATCAGTGAGTGGAACGCAACTCTTAGATCGCGAAAAAATGACATGTTTCTTCTCCTTTCGGCGTTTATAGCACCGCGCCTGCCAATAGAAAGTCTCACATTGTAAACCACTTACCACGGGCTGCGTCGTAGGGGGATGGTCGTTTTTGGCAGCCAACGTCCAAATTCGGACACCGACCCGGCCATGATACTGATCATTTTTTTCCTCGTGGCCGGCCTCATCGCGAGGTATCCTTTCGCCGTCGCTGCTCGCTCCTCCTGATCATTTCGCTTATATCCGCTGCAGGACGTATCTCGATTGTTCCACAGTTCAACTTCACTCCCGGAGATTGGGAAATGAGCTGAATTGCGTGATTCAGATCTCGCGCTTCCAGCACCTGAATTCCACCCAATTGCTCCTTCGTTTCCGCGAACGGACCGTCTGTCACTGCAACCTTTCCGTCCTTCCAAGACACGGTCACCGCCGTGTTGGGGGGCTGAAGAGGTTCCTCGGCGAGCAACTGTCCTTTCTTCCGCAGTTCGTCGTTGTAGCTAAAACACTCGTCCAGCGTGGTGTTGCGCTCGCTCTCAGACATGTTTTCGAACTTGCCGGGCTCGAGATAGCCCAAACAGATGTATTTCATTGGGTCCTCCGTCAGAGACCGTGTAACACATCGACTGACGCAGTTGCCTGTCGCCAGTAAAATCCGACTTCGCGGGCTAGCCGGTGGCGAATGCTCGCCGAAGGGCAACCATCCACGATTCCGTGAATCGCTTCGAAACTGCGGCGTCGGGGACTAGCACATCGAAGCCGTGATACGCACCTGGAATTACCTGGAGTTCCGTCGGAACTCCGGCATTGATCAGGCGGCGGGCGTATTCGACATCTTCATCCACAAACAGATCGAGAGCGCCGACGCCGATGAATGCGGGAGGCAGTCCGGCGAGGTTTTCGACGCGCGCAGGAACTGCGCCTGCCGGAACCGTAGGCGAGCCGGCCGGGACGCCGAGGAAAGAAGTCCAGCCGAAACGATTCGAGCCCGCGTTCCAAACGAACTGTCCGATATACGGTGGAACTTGGCGAGTGCTGCCGGTTCGATCGTCGAGCGCCGGATAAATCAGCAGTTGAAATAGGACGGGAATTTCGCGGCGATCGCGCGCGGCAATGGCGAGTTGCGCAGAATGGCTGCCACCGGCGCTTTCTCCGCCTATGGCGATGCGCTTGCGATCCACGCCGAGCTCGTCAGAATTTTTATAAAGCCAGCGCAGCGCGGTGTAATTATCCTCGAGCGAGCCCGGGAAATGAGTTTCCGGCGCGAGGCGATAGTCGACCGAAACGACCAGGCATCCGCAATTCTGTGCCACCGCTTGCAGAAACGGATTGAATTGTCCGGCGAAGCCAGAGACGTATCCGCCGCCGTGAAAGTGTAGAAATGCAGGACGCCCTTTCGTGCCCGGAGCCGCATCGACCATCACCAGGCGCAAGTCCGGCGCGCCCAATGGCCCGGGTATGCGCCGTTCAAATGGCTGCGGCGCCGGCGGAGGCAGCGGAGGCACCGGCGGCCATTTGCGTCCGGCGGCGAGAGTTTCGCTGCTGAAGGACTGAGTGGGGAATGGGAATTTCTTGATTACGTCAAGCAACTCCGGATCGACCATGGCATAGGGGTCCTCTCCCGCTGCAGTCGCAGGCGCCTGCCGGGCGACGGCGGAGCGCAGCAATTCAGGCGCAATGCCGATCCCGATTCCCGCACTCAAACCGCCGCGAACAAAATCACGCCTTGTGAGCTCATTCATCCTTGACTCCCGTTTCTGAAATTGAAGTGTCCTGCCAGGGCATTCTTGCCGGGCTCGAGATAGCCCGAACAGTTGTATTTCATCAATTCCTCCACGACCCGACTTCGTCCGTTCTGCACAGAACCCGTTGTGTATGTGTTCGCGGGACCCGCCCTTGGCCGAGAACGCGAAGGACGGGGCACCCCACCGCGTTGCTGACGCCAGCCAGATCAAAAAACCCGGGTCACCCGCCTTCCGTTGGGTCCTCAGTCCTGACCTAGCGCGGGGATCTGCGGGTTGTCGTCCGGGGTTCGTGTGAGGAAAGCGCGCACCTCGACCGACGCCCGACAGGCGACGACAGCCTTGCGCCCCCACGCCAGTGCCTCATCCATGTTCGCGCATTTCAGCAGCCAAAAACCGCCTACGTGCTCCTTGGTCTCCAGGTACGGCCCATCGGTGATGAGCACCTTGCCACCGGGCTGCGCTCGCAGCGACCTCGCACTGCTGGCGGGGGAGAGGCCGCCAGCGAAAATCCTGGCACCGGCAGCCACCATTTCTTCGTTGAGCACGTCGATATCGCGCATCATCGCTTCGCCTTCGAGGGACCCGTCGTAACCGTCGGGGTGGTGAATCGCAACTAGATATTGCGGCATGATTTCTCCTTTTCCCGTAACAGGCTTCGGGCCGAGCGGTTGCCCGACCTTCACTACATAGACGAAGGGCCGGACCGGAATTCGACAAAGCGCAGAGAGTTTTTTTATTACTGGCCCATCTCAGCGGCGGCGTTGTCGCCGAACTTCTTTTGGATCTCCTTTTGCGTCTCGGGATCGAAGTCGGTCAGGTCAAATATCCGGCGAACTTCGACCGTTTCGTTATCCCGGCCGGGGATGCGCGAGGCCCATTCGAGCGCCTCTTCGCGTGACTTCACCTGGATGATCCAGTAGCCGCCGACCACTTCCTTCGTTTCGGGAAACGGTCCGTCGGTCACTTTCGACTTTCCGCCTTTGAAGGTGACGCGCGCGCTCATCGTCGCGGGCGGGGTCAGCCCGTCAAGCGCGAGCAGCACGCCGGCTTTCCCTAGTTCCTCGTTGTACGCGCCCATTTTCTCCATGTCTTTCATATTGGGTACAAAGCCGGCTTTTGCGGTTTCGTATTCTTTCGGAAACATGATCATCATGAAACGCATTGTGTTCTCCTTGAGTGTCGTGCGGACACCTTATCAGGGCCGCTACTATATAGGAGCCTGGACCGCGCTGGGTCTGGAAAGATGCGAGGCGCCGGGCGCGCGGTGCGGCTCTACTTGCTAGTCGAACGGAGTGATGCGAATCGACACGCGATTTGCAGATTTCTCGCGTAGCGTATCGCCCGCGAAATACTTTCTGGCGGGCCGGTTGCCCGGCCTTCACGATATAGTCGAACGGCCGCACCTGACTTCGACAAACCCTCCCAGAAATTTTACTTCTTCCGCGCTTTAAAACTATGTTTTGCGCGTGGCCATCTCGATCTCCGATCACGCGGGTGATCTCAACGAGTCGACGCAACACTAAGCTCTGGGTCACCTGTCATTGAAAACAAAGACCAAATTCGCTCGCTAGGGTTAGAACTGTCGGAATGCTGCCCTGGCTACGTTTTGACCGAGTTGAGCCAAAGAGACGGTTCTCCCGCGGAAGCATTGCCGAATCAATGCGCCGGATGGTGTTGCATCGACCGGTCGAACCGGCACTAACCGGTTAACAGTAATGGAAGAATTTCGGACAAGTAATTGGGATGGCTCGGCCCGTGCTATGATCCGCTTTCAGTATGAATACCCAGCAAGTAGAAGACTTCCTCGTACAACAAACCACTGAACAAGCGATCCTCAAGAAATTACCTCTCTCTGAGTCCGCGTCTGCGCGGTTCGATTGTCACTCTTATTCAAATGGGAGGAACCTATGTTCAACAGCGTACTCCCCGCCGCGAGCGAGCCGATCAGTGTGGTTGGTTCTCGGTGGCTATGGACAGCCCGGTGCTTTGCCTTGATTTGTACGATCGCCTTGGGCGTAGGATTTGTGGCTGAGGCTGCGGCTGATCAGAATGGGCTGGTAGCCCTAAGCTTTTTTGGTCGCTGGGGGTCGCTCAGCCTTGCACTGCTCTATCTTTTGTTCCGTAGGGGGAAGAATTCACTGGCATTGGCGCTTGGTCTGAGCGCGGCGACGCCTTTCATCACCCTGCTCCCACTCGCCTTGATGTTGTCCCGGTCGGGGCGCCATCTGGCTTTCTTCATCGCAGTGTTTAGCGGGATGCTGCCGCCGTTTGCCAATTTGATGAATGGGCTCCACCCACAACTTGCAACACTCGGGGCGTTGCTCCTTTGGCTCTTCAGTCTCTCTTTGGCGATGCTCGGGCTAAGCAGTATTGTCGCATTTCAGAAGATGGCGCGCGAGGCGAAGGAGACGGAGAAACTGCGCTGGGCCTTTCGCGGCGGAATGTGTTGCGCACTTGTCGTTTGGCTGATATTCACGCTGCTTGGCGTCTCTTTCGGGGGCTTCGGCATGTGACCTTCCTTAC
Organism: Acidobacteriota bacterium; assembly: GCA_013289715.1. GTDB lineage: Bacteria > Acidobacteriota > Terriglobia > Acidiferrales > UBA7541 > Palsa-295. Next base: position 54,616 of record JABCZJ010000008.1, read on the forward strand.
CCTGCGACCAGGCTCCTGACCCACTTGACCTCTGATCGCAGCCTTTTCTAGGCACGGCTCCGAGCTCGTTTGCAGACCTCGACATAACGGCATTAGAAGTACAATCCGTTTTAGGCGGCATTCTGACCTTGCTGACGTTACATCAATGACCGCCGGAAAGCTCGCGCTGCAGCCTAATATCCGCACCGGCTCCGCACGAGTATTTTTTTATTTCAACTCTTATTTCAGCTGGCGAATCCGCTCTTGCAGGAATTGCCGCTCTGGTTCCTGCTGGGTCAGGGCCAGAGCTTTCTCATAAGCGGACCGAGCCTCAGCTGTCCTGCCGAGCCTGCGGCACATATCGGCACGGGCGGAATGTGCCAGGTAATAATCGGCTAATTCGCCGTGTTCCATCACCGCGTCGATATGCGTCAGACCGCTCTCTGGACCGTCGCGCATGGCAATGGCCACGGCGCGATTCAGCTGCACAACCGGCGAAGGCTGAATTTGTGCCAGTTGATCGTAGAGCGCAACAATCTGCCCCCAGTCGGTCGCCGCGACCGATTCCGCCTCCGCATGAACGGCCGCAATCGCTGCCTGCAGTGTGTAGGAGCCGAAGCGGAGGGACTTCAGGGCTTTCTCCAGCAATGCCACTCCCTCCGCGATCTGCTCGCGGTTCCAGAGCGAGCGATCCTGGTTCTCCAGCAAAATCAGCTCTCCGGTCGGCGATGTTCTCGCAGCGTGACGGGATTCGTGTAGCAACATCAGGGAAAGCAGCCCGATGACTTCCGGCTCTGGCTGGAGTTCGGTCAGCAACCGCCCCAGTCGAATCGCCTCGCCGGTTAGCTCGGCCCGCGTTACTTCCGCTCCCGCCGCAGCGGAGTAGCCCTCATTAAAGACGAGATAGACGACCTGAAGAACCGCGCCCAGTCGCTCCGGCAATTCCTGCGGCGTCGGCACTTCGTAGCGAATCGGGGTGTCTCGAATCTTTGACTTGGCGCGCACAATGCGCTGCGCCAGCGTACGCGGAGTGATGAGGAAGGCCTTTGCTATCTCCTCGGTTGTCAGCCCGCACACTTCGCGCAGGGTGAGCGCGACGTGCGCTTCCGGCGCGAGAGATGGATGACAGCAGGTAAAAATCAGGCGCAGCCGATCATCCTCAAGGCTGTCCTCTTCATTGCGTGTTTCCGCCGAGCTCGATTGCGCTTCGAGATATCGCACGAGCTCGGCTTGTGACGCATCAAATCTTGCCCGGCGCCGCAGAGTATCAATGGCTTTGAATCGGGCGGTCGAAATCAACCATGGTCTCGGGTTGCCGGGCACTCCACTGCTCGGCCACACGCTTAGCGCAGCTGCAAAGGCTTCGTGCATCGCCTCCTCGGCAAGATCAAAACCACCGAGCAACCGGATCAGAGTTGCCAGGATTCGTCCCGAATCCAGGCGATAAAGGGAGTCGAGCAATTCGCGTATCTGCTCGGTCGAATGTTCGGGCATGACGACGACCTTAGCAAACCAGCTATCCCGAATCAATTTAGCAAACGGCGGGCTATTAAACGGCGAACCGATGCAAAGCGCCCAGGTCGTGACTCTGAAATCTGGACAGCAGCACGCTTCCTCGGTTGACTTAAAATCGCCAATGCACTTATTTGAGCCACCTACAAGCTCAACACTACGGCGTTGCGGATTGATCTGGTAGCGGCCGGCCGCGGCATTTACTGGATCTGGAACGCGGCCTGGACGGTGGCGCTGACTGTGATTTTTTGGGGGCGCACGGGCGGGGGAGGCGGGGGTGCAGGAGCCGCGGCGCGATTCCCGTTTGCTGGCTCAGCCGATACCATGACTGATTCGGTGAGCGACGCTACTTGGTTGCCATAGTATTGCGCGACGCCGACTAGCTGGCGCACGTCGAGACTGGCGTAACGAATCGCGCCGACCTTTTGGTTGTTCTGTGCGAGCGCAGAAGTTGCGCGGCCTACCGCGTTTTTCATGGCGTTGGCGGCGGCATTTTCCTTGGCGTGCTCTTCGTCTTGCAGCGAATAGGTGAGCGAGCGGAAATCGACGATGCCGTCTTGCACCGCGCCGTCGAGGACCGGGCCAATTTGCGAAAAATCGCGGACCTTGAGCGTTATCTCTCCCTGCACGAAATAGTTTTTTGGCTTTTTATTGCGGTCTTTGTCATAGGAAGGGGTCAGCGTCAGCGCACCGGTGTAGATGTCTTCCCTTTTGAGGCCGCCCTTTTCGGCAACCGCCACAATGCGTTGCACGGACTGCGTCGCGGATTCGTAGGCTTTCTTCAGCTCTTTGTCCTGCGCGGAAATGTTGAAGGTGAGCGTGGCGAGGTCGGGATCGGTCTCGCAGCTCCCGTCGGCTTCGACCACTAAAGTGTCAGCGATGAATTTTACGTCGGGCTTTTGCTGCGCGCTTGCGGGGCGCGCCGGTGCGAGCCACAAGATGGCTAAGATTAGTGTTGGAACAATGCGCTTCATGTGCCCTCCGATTTTGCTGTGCCAATCGGGATATGCCAGACACCAGCTGTCTGCTCAGCTGGTTTGAGCGTGCCACAGCGGAAATGAAGGGCCTTAGGTTTTTTTAGATGTTCTTGCGCGAATCGTTATTGGCTGAATCTGGTGGGGGCACACCGTCCCACACTACCAAACAAACGCAGCTGAATTTCCGGGCGCCGCAACCTTCTTTTTGAAGGGTGCGGGTTTAGACACGGCGTGGCGCAAGCCGCTTCATCGAAGTTGAACCTCGCGTGCTGGGCCGGGAAGGCTGGACCACGCGGGAACAACGCAATTCCGCGCCGCGAAAATCAGAAGCCCAGAAAACCAAATGCCCAGAAACCGAAGAGCTCCATCCTTCCCAAAATGCGGGAAGGATGGGGCATCCGGTTCGTGTTTTTCAATTTGCGACGAGTCAGCCGCTGGCTGCGTTACTGCGCGGCTGTTGATCGGTTATTGAGCTGGCACGTTGATTACGGTGTTCACCACCGTGACAGAGGCGTTCAGCCCGATCGCTCTGCCGTTCAGTGTGCAGACTGCGGCGTTGCCGGGGGTTGAGAACGTGACGCCCATGGAAGCGATTATCGTCCCGACCATGGTGCCGCCGCCCGCAGGATTGATCGTGGCGGCGCTGCCTACCTGCCAAAACACGTTCTTGGCTTGCGCTCCGTTGATCAAAATCACATTGCGAGCAACGGCCGCATCACCCACGGTCAGCGAGCTGGCGGTCTGAAACACCCAGACGGCGTTGGTATTGCCTTGCGCGTCCAGAGTCAGATCCCCGCCGGTGATGAGAAACGTACCGCCCGCGGCCTTGTAAATGCCGGGAGGCAGTGTGAGGTTGGCAAGTTGTCCTGCGCCAGGATCGGTACCTCCGGGACGCGAGGCGGGAGCAAGAGCAAGGTATGCCGCGTTGGCATCCGAGGCCGCCTGCGTGGCGATGGAGAAAGTGCTGGCGGTTCCTTCCTCCAGACACGTGCCATTCGGCGGTGGCGGGGCGGTGTCTATATTGCCGTTGACGAGCCCGATGTTGCTGCCGGTCTCGGTGTAGGTGCAGTCCACACCGTTATCGTGGAATCCGGTGACCAGTGTGGATGCGCCAGTCGTGCCGATGTCCCCGTTAATCACAGTGTTGATGCCCTGGTTGGTTATGCCCGCGCCGCCTCCGAAAGAACCGAACGTCGCAGCCGTACCCAGATTGGGCGCCAGCTGTTCGATCGTCGAGCCCGTCATGAAACTCCACGGATTCGAAATATTTCCGGCGGCCAGCGGATTGCCGGACACATCCTTCGCCGCGTTGGTAATCGTGGCGGTGTAGTTGGTGGTGACGGTGAGATTTGCGCTCGGGGTGAAGGTGGCGATATCGCTGTCGACGTCGTAGGTTACGATTCCTGGGACGGACGCGCCGCCCGCTCCAGCCACGGCAACCGTGAACGTTCCCGGAGCCAGCACCGTGTTGGGATTCATCGCTTCGCTGAAAGTGGCGCTAACGGAGCCGTTGAGCGGAGCGGTGATTGACGCAGAGGCGGGATTCGTCAGAGTTATGGCTGGCGCTGTGGTGCTGGCACCAGCTCCGGTCGTAAAGCTCCAGACGTAGTTTGCGGCCAGCGCATTTCCAGTGAGGTCCTTCGCCGTGGTGGTGATCGTAGCGGTGTATTGCTTGGTGGCGGCGAGTGCGGCGCTGGGCGTAAACGTGGCGGTAGTGCCGGCATATTGAACCGTTCCCGGCACGGCTGCGCCACCTGTTCCGGCCACGGCCAGCGTGAAAGTTCCGGTCGTGGTGACTCCGGTTGGGTCCATGGCCTTACTGAATGTAGCCGTTACGATGGTATTCGTCGGGACGGATACTGCGGCCGATGCGGGAACCGTGGAAACGACTGTGGGTGGCGTGGTATTTGCATTGCTTCCCGTCGTAAAACTCCACACGTAACTGGCGAGCAAGTTGCCGCTGACGCTTTGCGCTGTGGGAGCAATTGACGCGGTGTAGCGGGTGCTCGCCGCGAGGTTGGAGGTGGGCGTGAATAGCACTGTATTGGCCGCCGCGACGTACGTGACGGTGCCCGGGACAGCAAGTCCGCCGCCCGCAATAGCCACACTAAATGTTCCGGCGGCGGTCAGCGTCGCCGGATTCATGGCCTGATTGAAGGTCGCCGCGATTTTTTGATTCAGCGGTATGGTAATCGCGTTCGTGGCGGGATTAGTGGACATCACCGTAGGTATCGTTCCGGTGGTGAAAGTCCACACCATGTTGGCGAGCAATGCGTGCCCGAGAGTGTCTTGCACTCCGGTGGTGACGGTCGCGGTATAGACCGTGCCGAGAATTAGCGGTAGCGTGGGCGCGAACGATGACGTTGTTCCGGCGCTCGTGACTGTGCCAAGAACCGAAACTCCGCCGGGGCTGGTCAGCGTAAATGTGGTGTTGGTGATCGTCGTAGGGTTCATCGCTTTGCTGAATGTCGCGGTGATAACCTGCGCAAGCGGTGCGTTGATGGCGCCGCGGGCGGGCGTCGTGGAAAGGACAGTGGGATTGGGCGGAGCCGATGTTTTTGCAGAGCATCCGGCGATCAGGCCGGTGACGAAAAGCGCAAGGATCCAGGACGTACGCAGCATCAACTGTTTCATATGATTCTCCTATTTATTGCCGTGGAGCAGAACGCTCCACAGCTTGAACGCCGGCCTGAGGAAGCGGCGAAGGCAAATCCCCTAGACTCTTTGCGACAAGGACCTCGATCATACTGGGCGCGATTGCTGGCGGGCTGGTTATTCGCGCCGCGGTTTCCCAAACCACATACGCGTGGTGCTGCAGCGGCGTCCCACGTTTGCGTTTGTGCCAAAACTGAATCTGGAAGACGGGATTGCAAGATGATTCTCACAGCAGGGAATCTGTGCACAAATCGTGCCAAAGCGGGTTATAGGATTCTAGTGTTGAGGAGCGAGCTTTCGCTTCGAGCTGAACCATTTACCTCGTAGGAAAGCCAAATCGCGGCGCTTTCCGCAACGGCAGATGGCTTTGTTGCCTGACCTCGTTTCATTTTGGAAAGGAATCCGTGCCATTCTTGGATGCAAACTGGGAACGCCAATCTCCTGATTGGCGTCTTGCGTGATCCCAACGCCCCAGCGGCTATTTCGCCGGGCGCCAATCGCGAGAATAACGTTCCCAGGAACCGCACTTGACGCATCGCATCAGCGGGTGATAGGACTACGGCAGTCAGCCCAGCAGTGCATGACGGTCGCCCGTCACCGCTTCGCGGAGGCTCCTAATGCGTATCGCCCTCATTACGCTAGCTCTGGCTTGCACCCTTTCTCCCGCGCGCGCGCAAACCCACGACGTCAAGCCCACCGATGAAAAAGCTCTGAAGACTTACAACAACGCCGTGCAACTGATGAGCCAACGCATGGAGGCCGCCGCGCTGGGCGAGTTCAAGAAAGCGGACAAGCAGGACGGTGGGCACTGCTATGCCTGCCAGAAACAGATGATCAGGCTCGGCAGCGAGTTCGACGACTGGAAAACCGTCGAGCTTGCCGCCCAGGAAATGATTGCCGACGCGAAGGGTGACCGCGCCACCGCCATCGCGCATTATGAATACGGGGTGATGCTCGTCCGCGAGGCGACGCAGAGGCACAAAGAGGAACTCTACACGCGCGCGCACGATGAATTCACGAAAGCGCTCGCCGCTTATCCCGGATTTCCCGACGCGCTATTTCTAGATGGCAAGGCGCTCGCGCAGCTCCATCAGGACGACGCCGCGAAAACGCGCTTCGAGGAATTTGCCAAGATGCAGACAGCGGACGACCCCAACCACCAGCGCGCGCTGCGTTACATCGACAATCCCGAGCTGGCCCGCGCGCGCATGGCGCCGGCCTTCGCCCTAACCACGCTCGACGGCCAGCACATCTCCATGGACGACCTGCAAGGTAAAGTCGTGCTGCTGGATTTCTGGGCCACCTGGTGCAGCCCCTGCCGCGAAGCCCTGCCGCATTTGCGCAACATCGCCAAAAAATTCGAAGGCCAGCCGCTGGTAGTGCTAAGCGTAAGCCTGGATGCGAATGAGGAGCAGTGGAAGAAGTTCGTCGCAGAAAACCAGATGACCTGGCTGCAATATCGCGACGGCGGTTTTACTTCGCCGATCTCAACGATGTTCAGCGTCACCGCCATTCCCCATACGTTCACGATTGATGCCGAAGGCGTCCTGCAGGACGAACACATCGGCGACGCCTCCATCGAAGGCAAGCTGAAAAAACTCCTGGCCCAAGCCCGCGAACTGCGGCAGCAACCGCAACCCCAGGCGGCAGAAACCGCCGCAGCGAAGTAGGCCAGCTTTAGGGTCACTGTGAGAATTGCAACATCCTACTTCGACCGTCCATTCAACCGACGCGCGCTCAGGAGATCTTCTCCTGGCGATCGCACCGGGAAGGGAAACCCGTTATTACTGTGCGGAGGTCCAACTCTGATCGGGATTGAACTCGGTCATTGCGGCTGCCGTCTGTGCTGTAGCCGTCCCCAAATCCTTCTGCAGCAGGACGCCGTCCTGGTTGATCATGAATGTCATCACGCCGGAGTTGCGGTATTCAGCGGGATAGGCGACGAAGGCAAAACCGCCAGTCATCTTTCCGTTGACGAGGTAGTCCTTCGCGCCGCCGGGCGCGTTAGCGCCTTGCCGGGTGAGCATACGAAAGTAGTAGCCATGGAACGGCACATGCGCATCTGGCTTCACGTTATAGCCTTCGTTGGTGGCGTATACCGCCAATGGGCCGAGCGGGCTTTTGGGCTGACCTTCCGCCGCCTCCCAGTACAAACCGTTCTGCTTGCCGCTGTCACTGATGAACTTCGCAGCGAACTGGCCGGTGCTTCCATCGTCGTGGCGCATGGAGAAGTATTCAGCCTCAGCGTCAACCAGCGCATTGCATACGTCTATGATCGCGAGTTCGTTGCGGCCGATGCGGCGCATCAGGATCTCGTCCCTTCCCGCAGCCACGTCGAAGTACCACTGTCCCGCGGCGTTCTTTTTCAGGGGGATCGGGAAGGGAAAATTGTCCGCTCCAACCAAGAGGGTTTGGGACCCGTCCGGCATCTTGCGCCAGCGATGCATCACGTCGTATGCGTGCACGAGTAAACCGGCGATCTCCTTGTCCTGCACGGGATCGCCAGAGAAAATGATGTCTTTCGCGTCTGGACCAAACACGGCGATCACCGCATTTGAATCGCCTGATCTGGCCGCGTTCAACAGCCGGTTACTCGCCTCGTCGGGCGAAGCAAACGTCTGGTAAGACGGTGGGGCGGACTTACTGCCGCATCCGGCAAACAGAATGACGATCGCCAGAGGAATGAGGCGACTCGTAATAGCGATTGTCCGCGTTGCTCGCAACATATCGATCCTCCAAACTTGAGCTTTCAGCACTTCATCAAGCGACAAAAATTGAACTCGCTTGCATCTGCTTCGATGGCGTTGCGATCACCTGCGACCGCGACCGTAGCTTGACGAACCGCGAGCACTGGACTGCCGCGAACTCCAGCCGCCGCCTCCACTGCTCATGGCCGATGACCCGCCGCTGTGTTCCTGCCCGCCCCAGCCGCTGGAACTGGATTTGTTGTAGCTGGATGGGCTTCCGCTCTTCTGGTCCCAACCGCTGCCGGTGTTGCTGTAGGTTTTGCCGTTTGCCGCCGCATACTTGTCGCCATTGGCGGTTTGGCCAATGGCGGCGCTGTTGCCGTTCTTGCCCGTCGCGCCATACGCCGAGGCACCGTTCGAGCTGTGCATCTGCCCAGTGGTTCCGTTAGCGTTGGTTTGGTGCTGGCTGTCGACGGTGGTGCCATTTTTCGAAGCGGTCGAGGCCCCATAGCTGCCATACGCATTGGACCCTTGCACGGTCGAGGCAGAGGCCCCGGTGTGCGGGTTGTACGCTTGACCGGCACTTACGCTGCCGTAACCGTTTGAGACCGTGCCGCCACGCGCGTAAGTCCCGGTGGAGGGGTTATAACCGTTTGACGCGTGTGCGCTGCCGCCGTAGCCGTTGTAGGCAGAGGCGCTAGAGCCGTAGTATCCGCCGTGCCATGCATTGTTTCCGTAATACGCGCCGCCGTGATAGACCACGGTTGTGCTGCCGTGCCATCCGCAGTTCCAACTGCTGTATCCCCAGGCGTAAGAGCCGCCCGCCATCATGGCCCCGACCGCAATGCCGACTCCAAACGCGACGACTGCGGCGCCGACGGGAGGCGGGGGAGCAACGTATGCTGGAACTACGTAGGGGTAGCCATAGACCACTGCGGGGTTGTACATGGGAACGTAAACCACCTGGGGATTCACTGGTTGAATCACGATCACTTGCGGCGACTGTTGCACGACGGCAAGCTGCGTTGATGATTTCAAGTTGCCCGCAGCGTATGCTTTCGCGCGCAACACCTGGATGGCCGCCATCACGTCGGCTGACTGCGTGTGATACGCCTCTCCCAAAGATGAAGTCCAGGATAGGTTGGACGCCAAGTTACCCAGCACGGACGGAAATTGTGTAAGCGCCTTCACGGCGGGATCCCACGGTTGCTGATCTACGGCCGCCATCAGCGCCGAGCCGGTCAGATTGCTGTGGTACTGATACCAGCCCTCCGCTGCGGCAATCTGATCCGGAAACGTCGCAGCTGCAAGAACCTGCGCTACCAGAGAGTCCGGATAGAGGGCGATGGGCGCGGCCAGCTGTTGTAACTCGTCCGCGGTTAGCGGCGCGCCTTGTCCCGAATATCCTGGTTGACCCGACTGAGCCCCAGTTTCAAATGGCAGCGTGCCGATGAGTAGCAGGACCGACAGTGCCGAAGACAAAAACTGTTTCATGAAGATCTTGATCATTTTCTTCTCTCCGTTCAAGTCGCGTTGCCGGACAGGTGGTTGAGTCTCGGTTCCCAGGGGAATGGCGCTTTGTGAAAAAATTGGCATCGTGTTTCTGTGCGTCCTCTTGAATCGCCGGGCTGGCTCTCCGGCCTTCACCTTATGCCTGGGGTAAAATACGACGTAGCCGTTGGCACGGCGCAAATAATCTTCACCTGTCCTATGTTGTCACTCGGGGTCACGTGCTGCCATTGTCAGAATTGACAGGATCTGGAAGGTCTAAACGCTAAAATCGCTACATAGGGGTTAGGCCAGCCGGAACGCTGCCCCGGCTAGTTTTTGAGTGACTGCAGCCAAACAGATGGTTCTCCCTAGAAAGTATTGTCGAATCAACGCGCCCGATCGTGTTGCATCGATCGGTTGAGCTGGCAGCTCTAATCGGAAATGTGAAGCGCTACTGCATACGATTTCATAACAATGCTGGCTCGCTCGACCCGAGTTTATCAGGACCTATACGGCAGAGGCGCCCTGCGAAGCGGTCGCCCAGCTATTTCGGGGGACGAAGAGGAAGCAAAACGATGCGATAACGGACTTTTAATATTGATCATGCCCACCTGTCCCGACGAACAGTAGCCGCTCGTAGTGCCGAAAAGGCACACTATCGTCATGCCTAATCTTCGAACAACCCGCTCCCACCAGGTCCGGTTAGATGGGCGGAAATTGCCGAGGTGGAGAACGGCATTGTTTCTCCGCTGGGTGCCGTTCTGTGCGCTATTCCTCTTGATTCCGAATCGAAGTCTGGGGGCCAATGGATACTACGTGAGTACCACTGGGAGCGATTCGAATCCGTGCACTCAGGACAAACCCTGCCTTACCGTCCAGCATGTAATTGGGATGTTTACTTTGGCTTCTGATGGAGCAGTAATCCACGTCGCGGCGGGAACCTACACCGACTTCGTGGACGACTCCGCGCTATCGCCGCCCTGCCAAGGGAATTTGGTTTGGTTCTGTGCCAATCGCGGAGGCTCAAGCGCTTCGGCGCAGCTCACCATTCAATGCGATGAGTCCAATTGGCCGAATTGGTTGAGCGGCGGCGGATGCGTCGCCAACCCGAAAGGCGAAGGGTCGGTTGCCAGTTTCGCGGAGTTCAACCAAGGGTCGTGGGTCACACTGAAGGGATTTGAATACGGGAACCATTCCGGCGCATATTTGGCAATTGTCGGCTATGGCGGCGGGTCGTACGTGGGTGGCACCCATATTACGATTGCGCAAAACTACTTTCACGATGTGGGCCAAACCGCCGCAGGAGGATGCCCTGAAGAAGGAATGATCAGTACTACCTACACGGCAACCGGGTGGATTGTGGCCCAGAACAGACTCATTCATTTCGGCGACGACACCATATATTGTAATTACGCCCACATCATTTATTCCGGCAACGGAGTCATCATTCAGAACAACATCATCGCTCGTGCTCCTGGTTTTGGAATCCAACTTTACCAAGCGGATTGCGATAACGTCGTCACCAACAACGTGATCTTTGACAATCGCAGTGGCGGCATCATCGTGAATAACGACAACGGGAACGCGGAGTGCAAAGCCGGAGCGAACACAATCACAAATAACATCATCGAGAATAATGGCGTCTATGCTGGTGGGGCGCCTGCCGGCGGCACGTACGGGATATCTCAGCATGATATTGAGACTTATCCGAATCTCTACGCCAATAACATACTGTACGGGAATTATCCGTCCGACGCCTGTGGCGGCTGCAAAGGTACCATCAGCGGAAACATCACCAATGAACCTCCATCCACTACCTTCGTAAATTTTCAAAACGACGGCACCGGCGATTATCATAACAAGACAGGAAGCCAGTCGGTGGAAGGCGGCACCTCCGCCGGCGCCGGTGCCCCAGGTTGCGCTGGAAATTGCGCGCCGGCAGTCGATTTTGCAGGTAATCCTCGACCGGCTATACCCGGAACCAATGTTGACATTGGCGCTTACGAATTGGGAAGCAAGCCTCCTGCCGCTCCTAGCAGCCTGAGAGTTGTATCCGTGAAGTAACTCTCCAGCTGTTCAACCGCGCATACCGAAGGATAGCGCGCAGCCTCCAATCGCTAGCGAAACCTAATCGAAAGCCATCGCAAGTGATTGAAAATAAACAATCGCGACCCAAATCAGTCTTTACTTTTTGTCGTGTTTTTTGCCATTACAAAGTCCAATGCGCCCAGCTGAAGCTGGCCGCCAGAAATGCAACGGCGAAGTCAACTTCGCCCGCCTGCCCTGCGGGCAAACAGGCGGCCGCTAAGAAGTCAAACCCTTGGGCTGCGGTGCACCGGCGCAAATTTTCAGGGATGCTTTTCCAGCCAGCGGCCGAGGACTGCGGCGGCGTGCTCGCAGAGGGTGCGGTCGTCGGGGGTGAAGGCGGCGAGGAAATGGCTGTCAATATCGAGCTCGCCGACGACTTTCTTTTCGACGAAGACGGGGACGACGATTTCGGATTTGGTTTCGAGCGAGCAGGCCAGGTAACGCGGGTCGGCGCTGACGTCGTCAATGACGATGGTCTTGCCGCTGAAGGCAGCGGCGCCGCAGATGCCCTGATTCAGGGGAATGCGCGTGTGCGGGGTCATGGTGCCGCGGAAGGGGCCGAGGACGAGCATGTCCTGCGCGCCCTCTTTTTCGAGCATGTAGAAACCGACCCAGTTGTAACGCAGCATTTTCTGGTGCAGGAGTTTGGTGATGCCCTCCATCAGCTCCTGCGCGGAAGTCGCGCCGGAGGCGAGGGCATTCAGCTCGCCGATTACTTCGCGAGGTTTTGGGCTGGTCGCGGGCATCTCACAAATACTAACGTGAAAATTCGATTCCGACTACTGGCGCGCGGAGCAGGATGCGGACTAGCGTTCGATCATTTCTTCCATTTCGCTGGCGCCGGATTTTTCCGCTGCGTGGTGCGCGCCCGACGGAACGTCGCCCTCCCGGCCTTCCAGCAAGTCAGCCAGCAGCAACCGCAAATTGCCTTCATTGGTGCAGTAGGAGAGGCCGGTGTCAATGTCCAGCACTTTCGCGCGAATGAGCTTTTCGATTTCGATGTCGAAGCACTGCATGCCTTCGCCGGCGGCATCGCGCATCGCATCCAGCAGCGACTTTCCTTCGGATTCGCCCTTTTGCACGTACTCGCGGGTGCGCAGCGTGGATTTCAGAATCTCGAAAGCGGCGACGCGCCCGCTGCCGTCCGCCCTCGGAATCAAGCGTTGCGAAATAATGTAGCGGAAAGATTTCGCCAGGCGTGCGCGGATGGCGGGCTGGTCGGCGGAAGGGAAGACGCCGATAATTCGCTCGATGGTCTTCGAGGCGTCAATGGTGTGCAGCGTGGAATACACCATGTGGCCGGTTTCCGCGGCTTCCAGCGCCACTTCGATGGTTTCTTTGTCGCGCATCTCGCCTACCAGGATCAATTTGGGCGCCTGGCGCAGAGCGGCGCGCAGGGCCAGCGCAAAACTGGGCGTGTCGCTGTAGAGCTCGCGCTGATGAATGGTGGCGCGTTTGTGCTGGTGCAGAAATTCGATGGGGTCTTCGATGGTGATGACGTGGCAGGCTTTTTCCTCATTGATCTTGTTGACGAACGCCGCCAAGGTCGAGGATTTTCCGCTTCCGGTCGGTCCCGTGACCAGCACGATTCCCGGGCGCACTTGCGCCGCGTCGCCCAGTTGTTCGGGAAGATGCAGCGTCTTGAAATCCGGTACGCTGGTGGGAATCACGCGCATGACGATGGCGCAGGTTCCGCGCTGTGTGAAGACGTTGACGCGGAAGCGCGAAAGTTTCGCCACGCTGTAGGAAATGTCGCAGGAGCCTTCGTCCTTGAGTTTTTGCACCGCGAATGAATTTCGGCCGATCAGGTCCGCAGCGATACGTGCCGTGTCTTCCGAGGAAAGCACGCCGACGCCTTTGATTTTCAATTGCATGAGTTGGCCGTGGAGTTCTACCTGCGGAGCGCGGCCGGGAGAAAATATCAGGTCGCTGGTCTTCGGCGCGGCCTGCAACATGGACGCGATGATGTTGGCAGTGGGAGCGTGGCCAACTTGCTCAGCAGCTGGTGCAGCGGGCACAGCGGGCGCGATAGGCGCAACGGTGGGCGCAATCTTTGCATCTGCCATGGCGAGTCCTCCCCAGCCGTCCGGGAAGGGGCCCGCACGTCGTCTGGTCCTCTACAGTATGAATCATGCTGAGTGTGAAGACAGAGCAGAGTGCGCGGCTGTTCTCAAAGAATTAGCTGTACTCTTGTGCCATTGCGGCGAGGCGGGCGGTATCGCGCGATGAGCGCGCTGAAAGCACAGCTATTTGTGCGTTTTCAGACCTGGCGCGACCCGATACTCTTTCCCTACACCTGCCCTTCGTTGCCCACCGTGCGGGGCGCTTCTCTCTTACTCTATAGGGTGTCGATATGACGGAACCAATCAATCCAGAATCGGGCAAACCGAAAAAGGGTGTTGCGGGGCGGGGCACCTCCGGCACGGACGCGCCGGCGCGCTCGTCTGGTCACCGGGACACGGTGCTGCTGAGTGACGTGCCGGATGCTGCGACGGTGATCGCCGAACAGGCTGCGGCGAGCCCATCGCTGAGTCCGGCGGCGCTGGCTGCTCTGGGTGTGCGTTACGAGATTCTGGGCGAGGCTGGCCACGGCAGCATGGGCAACGTTTACAAAGCGCGCGACCGCGAGACCGGCGAGACCGTTGCGCTGAAACTTTTGAAGCCTGAGATCGCTTCCGATCAGGCGATGATGGACCGTTTTAAGAACGAGCTGCTCTTCGCGCGAAAAATAACGCACAAGAATGTTTGCCGCGTGCATGAATTCAATCGCGTGGGCGGAATTGCTTACACGTCGATGGAATTTGTGGAGGGCGAGAGCTTGCGCTCGGTGCTAAATCGATTTGGCGGGCTGCCGCAGCGCAAAGCGATGGATCTGGCGCTGCAAATTTGCTCCGGATTGAAGGAAGCGCATGCGCAGGGAATCGTCCATCGCGATTTGAAGCCGGAAAACGTGATGATTGACGGGCAGGGCAACGTGAAGATCATGGATTTTGGCATCGCGCGCTCGATGGAAGCGGGCACGCGGCTGACGGGTTCGATGGTCGGCACGCCCGCGTATATGGCGCCGGAACAAGTAGCGGGCAAACCAGTGGATTACCGCACGGATATTTATTCGCTGGGACTAATGCTCTACGAAATGTTTACCGGCACACCGGCGTTTACCGCGGATAATTCAATTGCGGTCGCGCTGAAGCAAATGCGGGAAGATCCGCCGCCGCCGCATGAGATTGAGCCGAATATTCCGGTGGGGACCGAGCGCGCGATTTTGAAGTGCCTGGAAAAAGATCCAGCCAAGCGTTTTCAGTCCATCGCCGAACTGGAATCAAATCTGCGCTCGGGCGCGCCGGTGATGCCGCCTCCGCGGATGCTCGGCACCACAGCGACGACGGATTTGACCCATTCCTCCACCAGGATTCCGCGCGCTGGCGCCGCAGCTGCTGCTGTTTCACGCCCGGCGCAGCGGGGTACATCGCCCTTCGTATGGATTCTGCTTGGCGCATTGCTGGTGGTCGGCGCGCTGAGCGGGCTGCATTGGCTGGGAGTGGCGCAAGCAGCGAACCGAATTGCGCCGCCCGAGAAAGCGCTGCCGCCGAAGCCTCCGGATTTCGCTTACGAGCATCCTGCGCTTCCCGCGCCGCCTCCGGTCGCGCCCGTTGTGGCAGAGACGAAAGCGCCGCCGCCGGTGGCGAAACCTGTTGCGCACGCGAAAGCTCCTGCAGCGGAGCCCGCCAAGCCTACTGTGCCGGACGTGTTTCCGCGGATGGAAACCGGGCCGGTGCGGAAAAATTTTCACGCCTTGACGCCGAACTCTTCGAAAGCGCAAGGGTCCAATTCTGTAATCACCAACTCCATGTATTTATGGGTGGGGCGGTTCGAGCGCGAGGATAAGGCGCAGGCTGCGGCGAAAAAGGTGGAAGACCTGCAATTGCCCGCCGCCATCGTGCCGCGATCTATGGGATCCGCGAAATTTTACGCGGTGTTTTGTGGGCCGATTGATGCGAAGCGCGCGGTGGTCATAACCGAAAAGCTCGAGGCCAAGGGATTTTCGAACGTGCGCCAGGTGAGCAATCCCATGGCTGGCTCGAAACAAAAAGACTAAGCACGGGTTCGAGAATTTGTGTCTGTGGGCCGAAGTTTCCCAGGGCCGGCAAGAATTCCTAAAGGCGACGCTCCATCTGCAATGGAGCACAAGGGAAGTGCGATGGAAGTTGGCGTGCGCAGCGATACAGGGCGTGTTCGCGAGAACAACGAAGACAGCTTCCGGCTGGCGCCGGAGTTGAATTTGTTCGTTTTGTCCGACGGCATGGGCGGGCTGGAATCCGGCGAGCGCGCGAGCCGTCTGGCGACCGAAACCATCGTGGCACATTGCCGCGACGCGCAGGCAGATGCGACGCTGGCGGTTTTCGGCAAGCACATCGAGGGCGTGAACGACGTATCGAATCGCCTGGCGAGCGCGATACGCCTGGCCAACCAGGAAATTTTTCAGGCCGCGCAGGATTTGGGCGGCAAGGGCGGCATGGGCGCGACGATTGTGGCCGCGCGCTTTCTCGAGGATCGCGCCTGCATTGCGCACGTAGGTGATAGCCGCGCGTATCTGTTTCGCGACGAGCAGTTGAATCAGCTGACCGAGGATCATTCCTTCGTCGCCGAGCAGGTGCGCCGCGGAATCATCACGCTGGAGCAAGCCGGGCGCAGCCGCATGCAGAACGTGCTGACGCGGGCGCTGGGCGTGGAGCAGAACGTGGACGTGGAGGTCACCGAGGAACTTTTGCGCGAGGGCGACACTTACTTGCTGTGTTCCGATGGATTGTTTCGCGAACTTTCCGAACCGCAGATCGCCGGCGTTCTGCTGGAAGCGACCGGTGCGCAAGAGGCCGCCGATTCACTCGTGGAGCACGCGAATCATGCAGGCGGCGGCGACAACATTACTGCAATTGTCTTGCGCTATGCGCCGAAGACAGCGGGCGCGATGAGCAAGATCGGGCGATGGTTTAAGGCATCCGAGGATCCATCTTGATAGGGAGGACGTTCCCATGTCCAAGCTGGTTTTGAAGTTCGAGAGTTCTATACTGAAGGAAGTAGCGGTGGGGCAGCAGGAAGTGAGCATTGGGCGCTCGCCGGACAACGGCATCGTCATTGATAATCCGGCGATTTCCAGCTATCACGCGCGCGTGTTTCACGAGGATGGCCGGCTGATGCTGCAGGATTTCGGCAGCTTGAATGGTACGTTTGTGAACGGGCAGCGCGTGAAGATGGTGACGCTGAAGCCGGGGGATTCGGTGGGCATCGGCAAGCATACGATCGTGGTGACGGATTCAGTGGAAGTACGCGCGCATTCGCTGGACAACGTGGCGGCCAAACCCGCCGTGCCGAAAATCAACGAGACGGTGATGCTGGACACCAAGGATCGCCGGGAATTTTTGCGGCAGGTGGCGGCGGTGGGCGAAAGCGCGCAGCCTGCCCCGGGGCGGATGAAATTGCCGACGCTGGTGGTGCTCAACGGCAGCACCGACCGGAAGGAGTACACGCTGACGGACAAGCTCACGGTGGTGGGGAAATCCGCGATGGCCACGGTGAAGCTGAAAGGCTGGTTCAAGCCCAAAGCCGCCGCGCAGATTAATCGCCGCGAAGACGATTCGTATTACATCGGGCCAGCCGACAAGGTGCCGAGCGTGAATGGCACGCCGATTACGCATCCGACGAAATTGGCTTCGGGCGATGTGATCGAGGTTGCGGGCGTTGAGCTGGAATTTGTCGTGCGGGATTGAAGTCAGTCCGGCGTTCTGCAGCCGCCGGTTTTGATCTCGCACCTGTCCCGTGCGAGGGGAATCTTCCTAACCGCTGTCCGCTGGCGCGTCGCTTCGAAGAATCGCGGCGCCGGATTTAGAAGCGATTGAACAGGTCCGGCAGGATTTCTGGAACGCCGGTAACGTGCCGAATGCCGAACGCCGCGATACATACAAAAATAACTCCCACGACGATGGCCACTGCACACGCCGCGCCGTCGGGCATGTAACCCTGGGCTAGGACACGCGGCGGCCTGAGCATTTTTTTCCATCCCAGAATTGTGACGGAGGATCCGCTCCCCTCATCGACCTCCCAACGGCCAAATTCAGGACCGCGCAGCGATGGGAAAAATACTTCGAGGATCGAGAACACCCCTGCGTACAGAAACGCGAGATAGGGAAGCACCTTGAAGAAAAACGTCATCTTATCCACTGGGGCAAAATACCAGATTCAGGCCGCGGACGCCAAGACAGGCGAGTCGCGTTAGGCAGACCAGACAGATCGTCCGCCGGAGGGAGACTCCCGGAGTATCGAGCCGGGCTTTGTTTAAGTCCAGAATCATGCCCTATGAAGCCTGCAACAAAATCGACGTCCTGCGTTCTAAGGACACGGAGCGATGAATGCCCGGACTGGTGACCGGAGGCGACCAATGAGACCTTGCCGACTTGCGGCGGCCCGCGCGTGGTTTCGGACAATCGCTGTCGTCGTTTCCATTTCATCGGTGGGCGCTCCGACCGTGCTGGCGCAGACTTGTGAGGACCGGAACCCCCCGCATGCGGTGGCTTTGCTGTTGCGACTCCAGAGTTACTGCGAGAACTACGACGTTCCGAATTCGTTTGATCTTTACGGCCTGGCTGCCGTAGCAGGCGACGAGGCTATTCCCGCGCTGCGCAAAATCGCAGTTTGGCCTACCGATACGCCCACTGGCAATTACTGCGAGCGGTGGGTGACTGGGGCGCGGATCGCCCTGGCCAAACTGGGCGATAAAAAGTATCGCGCTGCGCTGGATGAAGCGATGCAGGGTCCCCAGAATCGCTACCTTCCGCTGGGCGATTTGGGAGTTGTGGGAGACGACCGGGCGTTGCGCACGCTGATCGAATACCTGGTAGCGCACGCGAATGATCCTGCGATGTACCACGATTTCGGCGACTACGGTTCGGACACGCGCGACGGGTTGCTCCAGGAGATCGACACGATTCGCCATCGGCGGCGCGTGCCCGGACTGCCTAGCGCGAATTACTCGCCGGCGGGAGTCGCGCAGTGGAAAGAGTATCTGGAGCGGCACAAGGACGTGCAGCTCACGTTTCCGGTTTATCCGAATGTTTCGGACCCTTATCTGAAGTGCCTGGCGCGGAAAGTCGACTGGGGATATCCAGACGCAATTCTAGCCATCGCGGCGTTTGGAGGAGAGTCGGCACTGCCGATCCTGCGGCAATTTCCAAGGCCGTCGCCGGGAGATCCGATGGGCTTCGTTGCCGTGGGATACGGAACGCTATTCGAACATCCCGGATTATGGGCGGCCGTGCAAGGAAATACGCAGGTTGGGCTGGCGCAACTCGGCGATCGGGAAATGTTCGAACAGATCGTTTCGGACTTGAGCGACAAACTCGCTTACGAAGCCGTGCGCAAGCTTGAGTTCATTGGCGGCAAGCAGGCTATGGACGCTCTGATTCATTCACTGGACATGACGGAGGAAGCGGCCAGGAAACTGCAGAACCTCGAGACGCCGCAAAGAGCGTACCTGCCGATTTGGAGAGCGAGTGCAATCGGAGTGCAGGGAGAGATCGAGCAGGAAACGTGCACGCCGTTTTCCTCGCATCCGTATCAGCAGTGCGTCACCGGCGTGTTGGCATTGATGGTGAAGGACCCGCCACTGCCGGCGAATGCGAAAATGAGCAAGGAGAATATTCAGATATGGAGGGATTGGTGGACGAAAAGCAAGGACCAGGCGGTTTTCGTGCAAAAACCGGAACATACATTTGAATGATCGAGATGAACGTGGTTTTGCGGGTAGGCTTCACTTCCATTTGCGATAACGGGGATTTGCCTGGTGCCAATGAGATGTAAAGGTAGCGATTGGGCGTGCTTTGTAGGACACCCGGCAATTCAACGTTCGATTGCTGCTTTTCTGCTTGTGATAGGATCCGTCCAGGTGAAATTGCTGAAGTAAGCTGTTCTTTCCTCTCGATTTGCCGCAGCATTCGGCTTGGTTCTGCGACTGTGTGAATGTCGCTGTAATTCCCCTTCCGGTAAAAAAATCGCAACAAAATATAAGGTGACTTCTCTTATGACTGTAGGAGGGGCTGCATTTTTCGGTCGCCTACCTTCCGGGGAGTACTCTCGGAAGAAACCGGGCCAAGTGGGCTCGGGCGCGAATTCGTTAACTCAGAGATCCGGGAGGTGCCCGGTCCCTCATTCTGCCGGGTTCAACGATGGACGCTAGGAATATGCTCAAATTGAAGAATGGGCGGGCTAGTCAAGCTCGAAGAAGGTCCATCAGCTACGTCGTGCTCCTTATCGTACTGCTGCTTGGAGGTTTCGTTCTCCGCAACATGACCTGGAAGAGCAATGGGGAGATGCACACGTTGCTGGAGAGCATCACCACATTGCTCGCGCTTATTAGTGGCCTCATGTCCCTGGTGCGTTACTACACCAAGAAAAGCAGCACCTTCCTGCTTCTCGGCAGCGGTTTTTTGGGAACAGCTGTGCTGAACGGGTACCATGCTGCGATCACATCTTCGTTTCTAGCGGGGCGCACGCCCTCCGCTTTGATGGCGCTCACGCTTTGGAGTGGCGTGACATCGCGCCTGTTCCTGGCGCTTTTGATGTGTGCAAGTCTTTGGGCTTCGAAAAGAGAATTGCGGCACCCAACGACTAGCCGGCGGCAAGAGTACATTGTTTATTTTCTTGTCGGAATGTTCACGCTAGCCAGTTTTTCATTCTTTGGAATCGTGCGACTGCCTCCGCAATACTTCCCGAATTCCGTAATTCACCGCCCATTGGAGGCTGCCCCGGCCATCTTTTTTATATTGTCCGCGATCGGATACTGGCGGAAGGGTGCGTGGAAAACCGGCGACGTTGAGCACTGGCTTCTGCTCTCCCTCATCTTTGGATCGGTTAGCTATTTGACGTACTACCCTTTATACAACAAGCTGTACGACCCACTTTACATCGGCGGTCACGTGCTCACGGCTCTGCAGTGTGCTTGCATGCTGGCGGGGCTTTTCATCGGTATGGCTTCCATATTCAAGAGCGAGGCTGAAAACGCGGCCAGCTTGCGGATCGCTCAGAATGAGTTGGAGGCGCGGGTCCTGGCGCGCACCAGGGATCTTGCTCACGCCAATGAAGCGTTGCAGGTGGAAATTGGGGAACGTCGCCGGGCAGAGCATGCCGCAGAAGAGGCGAGCCGCGCCAAGAGCGAGTTTCTTGCCAACATGAGCCATGAAATCCGCACACCAATGAATGGGATTCTGGGCATGACGGAGCTGGTGTTGGAAACTGAGCTAACTGCCGAGCAACGCGAAAGCTTAGGGCTTGTGAAGGTCTCAACCGAGGCGCTCGTAACGGTAGTGAATGACATCCTGGACTTCTCGAAGATCGAAGCCGGAAAACTCGACCTGGAGTTTATCCCTTTTGACCTGCGCGAGAGCCTGGGCGAAACGATGAAGGCCCTGGATTTCCGCGCGCACCGCAAGGGCCTGGAGCTAATTTATGAGGTGCAGCCCGATGTGTTTGAAGCACTGCTGGGAGACCCCGGACGACTGCGGCAGGTCATTTTAAACCTGATTGGTAACGCCATTAAGTTTACCGAGCATGGTGAGATCCTGATGTCCGTTACACAAGAAGCAGAGTCCTCGGGAACTGTTTCACTGCATTTTGCCATCAAAGACACGGGGGTCGGCATTCCTGCCGACAAGCTGCAAGAAATATTCGAACCCTTTTCGCAAGCGGATGGGTCAACGGCACGAAAGTACGGTGGCACGGGACTGGGATTGAGTATTTGCACGAAGCTGGTGGAGATGATGAACGGGCGAATCTGGGTGGAGAGCGAAGAGGGAAAGGGGGCTACTTTTCACTTTACAGTATCTTTGGGCATTCAAGAGAAATCGACCTTGTCCCCCGCGCCTATCGGGCAAGAACAATTACGTGAACTCCACGTGTTGATCGTGGATGACAATTACACAAATCGCCGCATCCTGCAAAGCATGTTAGAGGGCTGGGGAATGCGCCCCACCGCAGTCGAAGGTGGGCGGGCGGCGCTGCAAGCACTGGAGGTCGCCAAGAGTACGGGCGACTTGTTTCCACTGATCTTGTTGGACTGTCAGATGCCAGAGATCGATGGTTTCGCACTGGCTGACCAGATCCAGCAGGACCCGGACTTGGGAGCCGTGGCCACTGTGATGTTGACGTCCGCCGGTCGTCTTGGTGACGCCGCTCGCTGTCGAGAACTGGGAATCTTGGCGTATCTGGTGAAGCCGTTTCACCGGGGGGAACTGTTGGAAGCGATTTGTCAGATTCTCATTAAAAAAACGCCCGCGGCGAACGATACGCCTCTGGTTACTCGGTATACTTTAAGAGAAGACGAGCATCGCGCGCGAGTCTTGCTAGCGGAAGACAACCCGGTAAACCAAACTCTGGTGGTCCGTGTGTTGGAGAAGCGTGGATACACAGTGAAAGTAACGAGTGACGGCCGCGGAGCATTAGAGGCCCTGGAGAACGGCCAGTTTGACGTGGTGCTGATGGATGTGCAGATGCCTGGGATGGACGGTTTCGAGGCGACTGCGGCGATTCGAGCAAAGGAAATGTTGGCCGGTGGGCATATTCCAATCATTGCGCTAACCGCTCACGCGTTGAAGGGCGACAAGGAGCAATGCATTGCCGCGGGTATGGACAGTTACCTTTCCAAGCCGATCCGCGCGATCGAATTGGTATCCACGATCGAAAGCCTGCTGGAGAACAAACGCGCAACACGATCCAGCACTTTAACCGACGCTCCCAACTCGATCGTCAAATGACCTGAATCGTCTGTCCCGACCGATGGCCCATTACGTTGAACTTGCGGCAAATGGCGAGCAGTAGGTCGATCCTCAAGGCGCCCCGCCCGCAACGGTAAGCCCACCTTGCGGAGTTGCGAGATTCCAAGCGGATGCGCTGAGCAGCGTGTTCGTGAACTCTTCGTCGTGTCGCTCGTGCGGCTATTGCACAGTCACCGAGACGCTCGTCGTCGCACCGCGCGCACTCGCAAGCGATCCGTGCATCATTGCCGCCAGCATCGCGAGGAGCGTCTGAGCAACCGCCGCCCCGGCCGCGTCGACTCGCACTGCCTAAAACCCCTGGATAAACCTTGCTAGCGTCACTGCGGGTCGGCCGTGAGCGCCCCGGTCGCGGGGTCAATGCGGAAACGGGAAATGGAGGAGTCTTGAATGTGCGCCACGGATAGACCTGCACCATCCGAATCGACTTCAATGCTCGAGGGCTTGGCGGCTACTGGAAATGGCGAAGAGACAGTGGGATTCAGCTCGCCAGTTTTCCAGTTGACGGTGAAAGCCGAAATACTCTCGGAAGCGTGATTCAGTACATACAGGTAGTTGCCAGAGGGATCGATCGCTAACCAACCCGGGCCGCGCTCAGGAAGAACGGATATTTCCCTGGCGGCCATACCTTCGCCATCGCGCGAAATCGTCACCGAATCGGCCAAGCCATTCGCCGCGAAGGTCATCCGCTGCCCCGTGCGCAGATTCGTGACCTGCAGGACGCGTGAATCGCCTTCGACTGCACTGGCGACGTTCGCGGCGGCAGCCACAGTCAAGACGGTCTTTGTATTGTTACCGTGGTAGCTGGCCAAGATATTCGCCGTTCCGATAGCAACAGGCGTGGCCAGACCCGAACCATTAACGGTGGCCACCGCCTTATTGTCCGATGCATACGTGGAGTCGTCGGTCGTAACGTTCGTGGTCTGGCCGTCGAGATACGTCGCGGTCAGAACGAACTGCTGGGTTGCGCCAATCGCAATCGTGGGATTGGCCGGAGTAAGCTTGACTCCGGTGATGAACAGGTTGCTCACGGCGGAGCTGAGGCAAGCGGACAACGGAAGAATCGACAGCAAAGCAATAATTTGAACGGGCACCTTGAACTTGAACAATGAATTGGACTCCAGACCTGGTTCGCGCGAAAAGCTTACGCCGGGAGCTCTATCTTGATTTCCCAGTCAAGCGCTAATCTACATCCTTACTTCCAGGTCCACAATGAGTCATACAGAGCTTGTGCGCAAAGCATTCGCGATGCCAGCGAGTTCGAAATCGCGCTTCGACTGCTGGCAGCTATTGCTGTTCAATCTTCGGCTGCCACTGGGCCAAGATCGGTAGAGGCGGGGCCGCTTGCGGGACGGCGGTACGATAATCCTGGCCTAGCACTTGCGCGATGGTGGCGGCGATTTGGCTTTGAGTTACGCGTGGGACGTTTGACATTTCGCCGCTGGGTGGCGTGTCTGGGCCCATGACTGCGATCCAGATATTTTCGGCGCCGGGGATATTTTTGTCGTGGTCGCGCCAGAGTTTCAGGCCGCTGCCGCGGCCGTGGTCGCAGGTGATGATGAAGGTCAGCTGATCGTGATATTCGGGCCTGGCTTGCATGGTGCGCCATAGTTCGGCGATGCGTTGGTCGTCTTCGTGGGCAGCTTGCAGGACCAGGTCATATTTTCCCGCGTGGGCCCAATCGTCCGTCTCGCCGTAGCCTACGAACAGGGCGCGGGGGCTGTGAGTCTGGAGATAGTCGAGCAGGTCTTCGTGGGTGAAGGAATCCGGGGCGTCGTCGTCCTCGACGCGCGTGCTTGTTTCGTACAGCTTCTTCAGTAATTGTTCGCGAGGTGTCAGCTGCTCGGTCCACGGGAGATTCCACCCGGCGCGGACGAACAGGCCGCTTTGTTTCGCGCGAAAAATGTCAATGAAGGTGTCCCATGTGCCGAAGATCGCTACCTGATTGTGAAATTCCGGCTGATTATTTAGCCACTCGAAGACTGTGGCGTTGGGATTGGCGCCGAATTCGTTGCTGTTGATTTGCGGATTGGGATAGCCGGCGGACATCTCGTTGTAGCCGGGGTACGAAAATTTGAAGCCGTTGGTGACTTGGGCGACGCTGCCTTTGTGCTGGTTGCCGTAGATTTGGCCTTGATTAGCTACTACGGTCCAGAGGAAGGGCATCAGCGCTTCGCGTGCGGCTTCCGGCGTTTCGCGCCAGAAATCTTTGCGGAGTTGGGTGGTGTCTTGCGCCTTGCCGTGTTTTGCGTCCATTAGGTCGTGTTCTGCGCCGGTGAAGACTTCTTGCCAGCGGAAACCGTCCAGGACGATCAGGACTACGGCGCGGGTTTTTAGTGCGGTTGCGGCGGCGTTGCTGATCGGGCCTGTGGTGGCCAGCGAAGCTAGTAGTGCGGCGATCAGAACGCAAACCCAGATGAGAAATAGCGGGCGACGAGGATTCAACGGCCCTCCTGAGTTGAGGATCATACATTAGAAGGGCTGGTGGAGATGGGCGCGACACTGCGCATGCGTGCGATCCGTGCTAGACCGGTGAGGCAAGCCTCGCCTGGAGCGACCGAGCCGAGTCTTCATTTGTCGCGAAAGCGGCGGCAAGCCGCCGCACTCCAACATGATTGCGCTACGCATGCATTGTGAGGAGCGGAGAGTTGTGGGTGGCGTGGACAGTACGCCAATCGAAAGACTGGAGTTCCCAGGAACGGCTACGATCTAATTGGATTGCGAGCTCGTGGCCAGCGGTGCGTCGTGCAGGTAGGTAGCCAGCGTGTTTAGTGGAAACTCGACGAGGAATGTGGCACCGCCTTCGGGGCGATTAAAACACTCGATACGGCCGCCGTGTTCCTGGACGATTCCGTAGCAGATGCTCAGGCCGAGGCCGGTGCCTTTGCCGACCGGCTTGGTGGTAAAGAACGGATCGAAAACGTGCTGGGGCGATTTGATGCCCGGGCCGGTGTCGGAGAACTCGATGAAGAGCTTGCCGTCGGCGTGCGAGGTGCGGATCACCAGCGAGCCGCCGCCGACTTCCTCGAGCGCGTCCACAGCGTTGCTGATCAAGTTGAAAAAAACCTGTAGAACCTGATTGGCGTCTCCAAAGATCTGCGGCAGGTGCGCGTCAGTTTCGGTCTGGACCTGGATGTGTTTGCCGCGCAAGTCGAGGTTGCTGAGATGCAGCGCGGAGGCGATCACCTGGTTCAGGTCGAGGGCCAGTTTTTCGCTGGGCACGCGGCGCGCAAAGCTGAGCAGGCTGGTGACCAGCGTCTTGATGCGGCGCGAAAGCGTGCGGATTTTTTCGGCGACGACGCGCTGGCGCTCGCCAAGCGTGGGATCGTCCACGAGAAGATCGGAATAACCGAGAATGCCGGTGAGCGGGTTATTGATTTCGTGCGCGGCGCCGGCGGCCAGTTGTCCTAGCGAGACAAGTTTTTCGGTCTGCACCATCTGCGCCTGAAAATGTTTGAGGTTCTGGAACGATTCGTGCGATTCGTCCAGCAAACGGATGCGATCGTGGTCCACCAAACGTTGCCTCAATGCGATCAGCAGCGCCACTACGACCAGCGTGACTTGCGTGACACCGATGCGGAACGTGCGCACGTCCGGTGGATTGCCCGTGCTCCACAGGCTCCAGAGCGCCATCAGCGGTATGGAAAACACGGCAGTCATGGCCAACAGCGCGGCCCATCGCTTCGAGCGATCGTTGTGCGAGGACATCGCTTCGCGCGGGGGCTTGAGCCGATAGGCCATGATGCCCGCCGTGCCGAACCACACGAAGGAAGCGACCAGCGGCAGATCGAAAGGGCTGCCGGTGTAGTAGTCCATGCGGTCGATGGCGCGGTTGGTGATGTAAGAACCCGCGGCGTAGAGCAGGGAAGCGCTGAAAAGATGAGCGTAGACTTCCTTCCAGGTGCCACGCGCTTTGGTCATCAATACGGCGAAGCCCACAGTGAGGACCAGATTCTCCGTCGCGGCCAGATGGTCGTAACTCCAACCGTACGAGAGCACGTTCGGGGCGATGTATTGCCAGGGGATCACTACGAAAAGGTACAGATAAACCCACCACACCAGTAGCAGGGAGAAATCCAGATAGCCGATGTGTACGTTCAGATCGTCGCGCTTGTCGTGCGGCTTCAGTGCCAGAGCGCCGATCATGGGCACGGGATGCAGGAAGAGGATTACGTCTCCGATGAAGGGATTGGGAACGCTTTGGCGGAGGTCCACTTCGAAATAGGTCCAAATGCACTGCCCTGCGAGCCAGGCGAAGCAGCCCAGGCTGAGGAGGATCCAGAAGACGCGCGTGCGTTTTTCGGTCGTGCCCCAGTTCAGGACCAGTCCGCCGCAGGCAAAGCTGGCGGCCAGGCACTGGACGATATCGCCGAACGCGGTGAGCGTGCGACCGTTCGGAACTGTAAGAGCCGCAATGGAATAGCTGCCGACCAGCAGGATCCAGCCAGCCGTAAGCGCCCACCCCGTCGGCGACATTTGCCGCAGACCTCTCTCCAGCGTTTTGTGCAGCGGTATCGTGGCGCTCATGGTGTCTGGCGGACTGGTGCGAGCTGGATTAAGGATACGTTTTCCCGCTCTGGCGGTCGAACACGTTTCGGGGCGGCGTGCCGTTGCGTGCAATAGTTACCAATTGTCAGCGGGAGGCAGATGAGCAGGGGTAGGGAAAATGCGTCCGGAGGAAAAATGTGCGCAGGCGCGGGCTAGCGCGTAGCAGCGTTCGAGTAAGGTAGCAACTGCAAAGGCTGCCCGGTACCGCAAAGCTGGGCTGGCCGCCACAGATTCAAAAGCAACGTCCAAGGCGCCCAGCTAAAGCTGGCCGCTACCCTTCGATCCCGCACGGCGGGATCGAAGGATGAATCGCGCTGCCGCGCGATTCACAAATTCAAAGACCAAGAGCAGCCGTCGCGAGCTCTTTACTGCGGTTGGCTGAGTTGGCCGGCTTCGCGCTCGGCCAGGATTTTGCGGGCGTTTTGGTAGAGCGCTTTGGCTTGCGGGATCAGCTCGATGGCTTTTTCGAGTTGGACGTCATCCTGCAGCTCCACTTTGTAGCCGTCGTTCAGGCCGAAGTAGGACGTGAAGACTTCGCGCTTGATCTGCCACTTCAGCCAGTTGATGTTGGCTTGAACGTCCGCGTCAGTGTATTTGATTTTCTGCTTGTCCAGATACTTGCGGAATTCCGTGACTACCGCGTCGTTCACCACGAATTCTTTGGTGATGTCCGGCTTCTCGCCCAGATAGAAGCGGATGAAATCGCCGACGCCCTGCTGCTGCGAATAGAACACGCCGCGGCGGTAGAGCATCTGCTGGAAATCGTCCGGCTTTGGGGCCGCGATGATGTCATCCGGGGTGATGCCGCCGCCGCCGAAGACCTGGCGGCCGCTGTCGGTGAGCTTCACTTCGGGTTTGGTGGGCGGCTGCGGATTGTAGTGATAGTCGTAGAGCGAGACGTTCTTGTAATCACGCTGGATCAGGCGTCCGCTGGGCGTGTAGTATCGCGCAGTGGTGAGCAGCAACGCGGTGTCTTCGCTGAGCGGGAATTGCGTTTGCACCAGGCCCTTGCCGAAACTGACTTCGCCGACGATGAGGCCGCGGTCGTGGTCTTGTATCGCGCCGGAGACAATTTCGGAAGCGGAAGCGCTTTGCCCGTTGATCAGCACAATCACTGGAACTTCGATGCCCTGGTTCCCGCGCACGGCGTAATAGCGGCGTTCCTGCGAAGCGCGGCCACGATGCGAAACGACGATTTCGTTTTTATCGAGGAACATGTCCGCCATGCCTACGGCTTGGTTCAGCAGGCCGCCGCCATTGTTGCGCAGATCAATGATCAGGCCGTCCAGCTTCGAGACATCGAGCTGGCGCAAAGCCTCATTTAGATCGCTGTCGGTGGTTTCATTAAATGTGGAAACGCGCACGTAACCGATTCCCGGCTTCACCATCGTGAAATATTCCACACCGGGGCGGGGAATTTCGTCGCGCGTGACGGTGACTTCGATAGGCTTTTCCCAGCCTTCGCGGCCGAGGGAAATATGAACGATGGTACCTTTGGCGCCCTTCAGCATATCCGCGACTTCGGTGGTGGTGAGGCCGTCGCACGATTTTCCGTCTACTTTCTGGATGATGTCGCCGGGGCGGATTCCAGCCTTGTAGGCGGGAGAGCCGACGAACGGCGCCAGAACCACGGTCTGGTTTTCGCGCTGCTGCACGGTCATGCCGACGCCGTAATATTTGCCTTGCTGTTCTTCTTTAAATAGGGCGTATTGCTTGGGATCGAAGAAATTCGAGTGCGGATCGAGAACCCGTAGCATGCCGGGGATCGCGCCGTCGTAGATCACTTTGTCGGTGTCCACGGGCTCGGCGTAATTGCGCTCCACTACGGAGAGGACGTGTGTGAAGCTCTTTACTGAGTCCTGCATGTCGTTCTGTCCAGCGGCTGTGGCGCGCACCGACGGACCATAGAGGCCCCCCAGTACCGCGGAAATACCCAGTACCACTACCAGGACAACGACACCGCGCCTTGATGACCCCGTTGATTCCATGCGTCCTCGCTTAAGCCCCAGCAATTAAGTATAGCATACCACTTTGGGGCGGTTTGACAGGTCTGTGCCCCTCTTCTATGATTCAAAAACGGCGCGGGAGATGCAGGCGAAATGCGCATCCCTGCCGTTTGCACTCAAAGAAGCCACATGTTCAGCGTCCCACACCTGATTATCATCTTTGCCGTCGCGCTGATGGTGTTCGGCCCCGAGAAATTGCCGGAGCTTGCGCGGACCTTGGGCAAGGTAATGGGTGAATTCCGGCGCGCGACGGGCGATCTTCGTTCGACGTTCGAAGGGCACATGCGTGAGCTGGAGCGCGAAGCCGAATTGCGCCGTGTGCGCGAGGCGCAGCCAGCTACCCAGACGATTGGAGGCGGTACGGCCGCTCCGGCGTTGCCTGTGTCGACGCCTGAAGGGTCGTCTGCGGAGGGATCGCCGTCGGAAGACCCGCTGCCGCCTGCGCCGGGAACGGTTTCGACCGAAGCGCCGAATTCTTTTGCGGGGCGCGATTTGGCGGAACCCAAGCAACTGCAATTTGAAGCTCACTCGATAACGCCGAGCGCGCAGCCTGAGCAAGTTCCTGCTGCTGACGTTCCCACAACTGAAACAGATGCCGAGAAAGCGAGCGATGGTCGCGCCCGTCCAGCCTGACCCCGCCATCGCACTGCCCGCCGAAGAAGACGCCGGCGGGCGGATGTCATTTTTCGAGCACCTGCTCGATCTGCGCAAGCGACTGATTTATTCCGCGGCGGCGATTGCGGTGGGGGCGGGAATCGGGCTGCTGGTTTCCAAACATTTTATTGTGATTCTGGTGAAGCCGATGCAGGATGCGCTGCGGGCTGCGCATTTTGACGACAAGTTGTATTTCACTTCACCGGCCGGGTATTTGACGTTGGTCATCAACATTGGCTTGTACCTGGGCGTCGTGTTGGCGATGCCTTTCGTGCTGTATCAGGTGTGGTTGTTCGTTGCGCCGGGTTTGTACAAGCACGAGCGGCGCGCTGTTTCCGGATTCATCGTTTCTTCGATGATTTTGTTTCTTTGCGGCATTGGCTTTGGGTACTTCATCATGTTGCCGCGCACTTTGGGATTCCTGATGGGCTTCGCGACGGATTCTCCGGTGAAGCCGCTGATCAATTACAACGAGTATTTCGAGCTGATACTGATTATTCTGGTGGGGCTGGGTGTGATTTTCGAGCTGCCGGTGCTGATTTTCATTTTGTCATTGTTCGGGATCGTGACGCCGAAGTTTCTGCTGAAGAATTTTCGCTATGCGATGCTGATTATTACTGTCGTGGCGGCGATTGTGACGCCTACGCCCGACGCAACTACGATGCTGGTGTTTATGGCGCCGATGGTGGTCCTGTATTTTGTGGGAGTGCTGGTTTCGTACGTTGTGCTGCGGAAAAAAGAGGCGCAGACCGTGGTCAGCGGGGAGGCGCAATAGCGTGCCCAAATTGGCAAATGGAATGTGCAGTAAAATTCGGTTGGCGTCGGCGGTTGCGGTGTTGTCCGGTGTAGTGGCTTGCGGGGCGTCGAATGCGCCCTCGTCTGCGTCTTCCGCTTCTTCGAATTCTACCGCGCCTGATGCGTCCGCGGCTCGTCAGTCTGCTGCGGCGCCGAAATTGCCGGAGGTCGCGCCGCCTGCGGATCAGACCGGCGGGTTCGATGGCGCGAAAGCCTACGAGCACGTGGCGAAGCTCGTCAGTTTCGGCCCGCGTCCACCTGCTTCCGAAGGGCTGCGACGCTCCCAGGAATACATCATGGGGCAATTGAAAGCTGACGGGTGCGAAGTGGATCAGGATGATTTTCACGCTTCCACGCCCAAGGGCGACGTGGTGATGAAGAACATCATCGCGAAAGCTCCGGGTGGGGGGCAGGGAATTATCTTGTTGCTGACGCACTACGACACGCTGAGCAGCGTGGCGAATTTTGTGGGCGCTGAAGATAGCGCTTCCTCGACCGGGATGATGATCGAAATGGCGCGCCAGTTGTGCGGCAAAAAGGGGCCGAATTCCGTGTGGATGGCGTTTCTGGACGGCGAAGAGGCGTTCGTCAATTGGGACCAGGACGACGATCACACTTACGGCAGCCGTGAACTGGCTGCGCGCATGGCGGTTTCTGGCGAGTTGAAGCGCGTGAAGGCCGTGATTCTGGCGGACATGATTGGACAGTACACCTTGAAGATTCTGCGGCAGTCGGATTCGCCGAAGTGGCTGAACGATTTGGTATGGAAGACGGCGGGGCGGCTGGGTTACCAGGACATTTTCGTTGCGGATTCGACGCAGACGAGCGACGATCACGATCCCTTTCTCGCGCGCGGGGTTCCGGCGTTGGACATTATTGATTTGAACGATTACATCAGCGCCGGTTACTGGCACACGCCGCAGGATACGATGGATAAAGTGAGTCCCCGGAGCGTGGCGATCGTCGGGTACGTCATTCTGGAATCTGTAGACGAGTTGCAGAAGAAATTTCGCTGACGTTTGAGATGGAGTGGAGTTCGACGCGGGCACGGCATGCCGTGCCCCTACGCGTTTCCGTGCAGGGTCGCCCATCGCGCGCTGGGTGCGCCGGTTTCGTTACTTACCGGTGCTACATTGTCTTTGACTGACTGATGCCTACCATTCGTATTCATTCATCCGGCGGGGCTTACAACGTGCAATGTGCGTCGGGGGGGCTCGCGCAGGCGGGTGCGGGGGTGGCGCGTTTGGGTGAAACAACCGGGATTTACGTGCTCTCCTCGCCGCGCGTTTGGGAACATTGGGGCGGGCAGCTGCTCCGGGCGCTCGGCAAAGGCAAGCGGAAGCGCGTGCCGGTGCGCGCGATGCTTTTCGATGACAGCGAAGCCGCGAAGGATCTTGCGACGATCGAGCAAATTACGCGACAGTTGGTGCTGGCGGGCGCCGATCGCAAGGCGACAATTGTGGCGCTGGGCGGCGGAGTGGTCGGCGACGTCGTGGGATTCGCAGCGGCCAGCTATTTGCGCGGCGTGCGCCTGGTGCATGTGCCGACGACACTGGTAGCGCAGGTGGACAGCTCGATTGGCGGGAAGACCGGCGTGAATCTGCCAGAGGGAAAGAATCTGGTTGGCGCATTCTATCCGCCGAAGCTGGTGATTGCGGATCCGAAAGTTCTGCTCACGCTGCCGCATCGCGAGTATCGCTCGGGCCTGTACGAAGTGGTGAAGTACGGCATTATCGCCGATCCGCAGCTTTTCGCATTTCTCGAACGCCACATGCTCGCGCTGCTGCGGCGCGACGCGAAAGCGCTCGAGTGGGTGACCACGCGCTGCGTTCGCATTAAAGCGGACGTCGTCGCACGCGACGAACGCGAAGGCGGCCTGCGCCACATTCTGAATTTCGGGCACACGCTGGGACACGCGCTGGAAGCCGCCACGCGCTATCGTCGCTTCCTGCACGGCGAAGCGATAGCTTGGGGCATGCTCGCGGCAACATTGTTCGGTCTCGCCACCGGGCGGTTGCGCGAAGGCGAAGCGATGCGCATGATGCGCCTGGTTGGCAGCGTAGGCCCCGTGCCGTCGCTCGCGGGAATTCGCGCTGCGCAATTGCGTCCAATCCTCGCAGGTGATAAGAAAGCTCGTGGCGGACGCGTGCTGTGGGTGCTGCCGCGCCGCCTCGGTAAAGTGGAATGGGGCATCGACCTTCCCTGGACTCTGGTGTCCCGCACCTTCGCGGAACTGCCCAGCCTCGCCGCGACGGCCCAAACCTGATGGGCAAGCACGTCTGATGACTGTGCAAACTGGAAAGCCGCAGAAATTGCCCGGCACACGGCCTGACGGCACGCGCACGGAGGGCGAAGCTTCGGCGCGCGTGCGCGAAATGTTCAGCCGCATCGCGCCACGCTACGATTTTCTGAACCACGCGCTTTCCTTCTCGCTGGACAAGGTGTGGCGCCGCCGCACCGCGCGGAAATTCCGTCGCGTGCTGCGCCGCACCGATGCGCGCGTGCTGGATTTGTGCTGCGGCACCGGCGACTTGACGTTTGCGATGGAGCAAGTCCGCGTGCATGAGATTCGCGACCGTGGCGCGCATCGTTTTCCGCTCATCGGCAGCGATTTCGCGCAGCCCATGCTGGATCGGGCGCGAAGGAAAGCCGCTGCGCGTTCGCGTTCGACGGTGTTCACCGCCGCGGACGCCTTGCATCTCCCGTTTGCGGAGGCTTCGTTCGATCTGGTTACCAGCGCTTTCGGCTTTCGCAATCTTGTGAATTACGAGCGCGGCCTGCGCGAAATCGCGCGCGTGCTGAAGCCGGGCGGGGAAGTGGGCATCCTGGAATTTTCCGAGCCCGGCGCGGGGCCGATGGCGGGATTGTTCCGTTTTTATTTTCGCAATGTGTTGCCGCATGTCGGCGCGGCGATTTCCGGGAACAGCGAGGCCTACACGTACCTCCCTGGCTCCGTTGCGAGGTTTCCGGTGCCGAAGGAAATCACGGCGCTGATGCAGAAAGTGGGTTTCACCTTAGTACACACGACTTCCTGGAATTTTCGCAGCGTAGTCCTGCATACCGCGCGACTGCCTCAGGACTAATGCGGCGCGGCCCGCCGCTGGAAAGCACGAGCGCGCCGCAGCGTGTTTCAGGAAACCAATGAATCCCGGCAGCCATCCCACAACAAGGAGCCGGTCGACCGGCTCGTGCGTCAAAGCAGATATGCGGCGTCGCTGCTCAAGCCTGGCTCTTAACTCGGCTCTCGCGTTGGGGGCCGGTTTGCTGCTGTTCGTGGCCAATTCGAAAGCGGCTGAAGGCACGCCGATCCCGCATGGCACGCTCGAACTCGTCGCTGAAAATCAATCGATCGCCGCGGGCCATACGATTCATCTTGGTTTGCATTTTCAGCTTGAGAAGGGTTGGCACATCTATTGGGTCAATCCCGGCGATTCGGGCGAGCCGCCGCGCCTGAAATGGCGGCTGCCACCGGGCGCAAGCGTCGGAGAAGTGGCATGGCCGACGCCGCGGCGGCTGGGCACATCCACCATCGTGGATTTCGGTTACGAGGACGATGTGATGCTCATCGTGCCAATGCACGCCGCGGCGAGTATGGCGACGCAGGGACTCGCGCAGGTGGGCGCCGAGGTGAAAGTGCTGGTCTGCCGCGAAATGTGCATTCCGGGCAAAGCGCAGGTTTCGCTGACGCTGCCCGTGAAATCGCAGGCGCCTGTGCCGGATGCGCGCAATGCAGATTTATTCGCCACAGCGCGCAAGGCGTTGCCGCGAGCGGCGCCCGCGAGTTGGCGAATCAGTGTGACGGAGGCGAAGGATTCTTTTTTGCTGTCCGCGAATCTGGGGCGCAACGTTCCACACGTTGAGTTCTTTCCGGCCGCTGAGTCGCAGATTCAGGATGCGGCTCCGCAGCAATTTATTGCGATGGCCGGCGGGTTCCGGCTGACGCTGCGGAAATCCGATCAGCTTCTGAAACCGATCGAGCGGTTGAAGGGCGTGCTGGTGCTCGCGGGCGATCGGGGGTACGTGATTGATGTGCCGGTCACCAAGGTTGTGGCCGTGCGACGTGACGTTGGCGATGGAATTAACCTGGCAGATTCCTTGAAGGAGGTAATGCTGAAATGAAACGCTCGACTGTTTATCGGATACTTGTCGTGGTGGTGCTGTGCGCAGTGCCGCTGCTGATTGCGGCTGCGAAGGTGGGGGACGCGGCGCCGGGGTTCAGCGCAACTGCCAGTACGGGCAAGACGGTGCGCCTTGCGGACTATCGCGGAAAATATGTGGTTCTTGAATGGCACAACAATGGCTGCCCTTACGTCGGCAAGCACTACAACAGCGGCAACATGCAGCGGCTGCAGAAACAGTGGACCGCCCAGGGCGTGGTCTGGTTCACGATACTCTCTTCGGCGCCGGGCAAGCAGGGTTACGTGACTGCGAGCGAAGAGAACAACTACTTGACAAAGATGCAAGCCGCGCCGACCGCCGCGCTGCTCGACCCGACCGGCGAAATTGGCCATCTGTACGACGCGAAGACCTCGCCGCAAATGGTGGTGATCAATCCGCAGGGTGTGGTGATCTACAGCGGCGCGATTGACGACCGGCCGACCACTGACCTGCAAGACGTGCCGGGAGCGACGAATTATGTGAGTCTGGCGCTAGAGCAGGCTATGGCCGGAAAGCCAGTGCAAACGCCCGCGACACGCCCGTATGGATGTTCAGTCAAGTATCGGGAATAGCCGCATTCAGTTTGCGGAAAAACGCTTTAAACCATTTCCGCACGGGCTAAGGAAGTCGGTGTAAGCGCCACAAAGACGATCGCAGGTTAAGCTCCTCTAATAATTGGACTTATGTGCAGTTTCGCACATTCGCAAGACTACCAACCATGATGAAATGCGTCTCAGAGCTACGAGGGGACGCACGATGACTGGGACCGCGCTGATTGCCAAGATACTGCTGATTGAAAATGACGCGGCCACGGCCGAAAAAATCCGCGAGGCACTCGCTACTTCTACGGCGGGCACGTTTGAACTGGAATGGGTTCACGAGCTTTCCGAGGGACTCGGTCGCCTGCATGATAATAAAATCGCCGCCATTCTACTCGATTTGAATCTGCCTGACAGCACCGGGATGGACACGTTCGACCAAGTGTTCAGAGTCGCGCAGGACATTCCGATTCTGGTCCTTGGATGCGTTGAGGACGAAGAGGCAGGGAGAGAAGCCGTGGGGCGCGGCGCGCAGGACTACCTGCCGCCAGCCCACTTGGATAACTTTTCGTTGCCGCGCTTGCTACGCAGCGCGATCGAACGCAAGGCCGTCGACGATGCGCTATGTGAGGAAAAAGAACGCGCCCTGGTGACGCTGAACTCGATCGGTGACGCCGTTCTAAGCACTGACGCTTTGGGCCGTATTACCTATCTCAACCTGGTGGCGGAGAGCATGACCGGGTGGGGCCGCGAAGAAGCCACCGGCCGGCCGCTGGCGGAAGTCTTCCGAATCATTGACGGGCCAACGCGCTCGGTCGCGCGGGACCCCTTGGAGATGGCCGTCGAACAAAACAAGACGGTGGGACTGACGGTAAATTGCGTGCTGATTCGCCGCGACGGGTTCGAATCCGCCATCGAAGATTCGGCTGCGCCAATCCACGACCGGGCTGGCCGAGTGATCGGAGCGGTGATCGTGTTCCATGACGTGAGCGCGGCGCGTGCCATGTCGCAGCGAATGACGCACGCGGCGCAACACGACGTGCTAACCGATTTGCCCAATCGCTTGTTGCTCCACGATCGCATCTCGCAGTCCATTTCCCTGGCTCGCCGCCAGAGAAGGTCGATAGCGGTGCTCTTTCTGGATCTGGATCATTTCAAATACGTGAACGATTTGCTGGGACATGCGGCCGGCGACAAGCTGTTGCAGAGTGTTTCAGGCCGATTGGTGAGCAGCCTGCGCAATTCGGATACGGTGAGCCGCCAGGGCGGAGATGAATTCATCATCCTGCTATCAGAGATCAGCCATCCCGCGGACGCGGCGACGAGTGCGGCGAAAATTCTGCATTCGCTCAGCGCGCCGCATTTCATCAAGAACCAGGATCTGCATATCAACGCGAGCGTCGGGATCAGCATCTTCCCGGACGACGGCGAAGATTCCGATACCTTGATCCAGAACGCGGACATGGCGATGTACTGCGCCAAGGAAAGCGGGCGAAATAATTATCAGTTCTACAAATCAGAAATGAATCAGAGGTCGGTGAAGCGCCAATCGCTAGAAGGCAGCTTGCGCGGCGCCCTGGAGCGGGATGAGTTCTTACTGCACTATCAGCCGAAGGTGAATCTGGAAACCGGTGAGATCACCGGAGCGGAGGCATTGATACGCTGGGTGCAGCCAGGCCAGGAAATGATGCTTCCGGGCCAATTCGTGCCGATTGCCGAAGATTGCGGCCTGATCGTTGGTATCGGACGTTGGGTGATGCGCGAGGCATGCCGGCAAGCGCGCGCCTGGCAGGACCTGGGATTGCCGCCACTGCCTGTTTCCGTGAACGTATCTGCCCTGGAATTCCGCGATACGAATTTCGTCGAGGGCGTGCGAACGGTACTGGCGGCAACGGGTTTGGCAGCGCGCTATCTGGAACTGGAGCTCACCGAAGGCGTCCTGATGGAGGATGCCGAATCCACGGTCTCTACGCTGCTGGAGCTAAAAACGATGGGTGTACAGCTGGCTGTGGATGACTTCGGAACCGGCTATTCCAGCCTGAGCTATCTGCGGCAGTTTCCCATTGATGTACTCAAAATTGATCAGTCCTTCGTGCAGGAGCTGACCGCTGATCCCGATGGGTCGGCCATCGTGACGGCTATAATTGATATGGGCAGGAACTTGCGCCACGTGGTCATAGCCGAGGGCATCGAAACGATAGAACAGAAGGCGAATTTGCAGGCGCGGCGCTGCACGGAAGGGCAGGGCTATTTGTTCAGCCGACCTGTGGCTGCGAAGCAATTTGCTCAGTTACTACGGACGGGCATTACGGAAAAACTCCTCAATTGAGAAAGCGAATGCCGTTGCGCACCTTGCGGCAACGGCAGGAGTCTTCGCCCGACGTAGGATTGCAGAAACGACTTGACGATCGCGCGGCGCTCAGTTGCCGGTCGGTATGATTCCAGCGTTTTCCACCATGAGAATCACCGTCCGGTGCAGAGCGCGCGTGCGATGCATCACTCCCTTCGGGACAACAAATCCCTTGCGCGGCGGGATTTCGACAGTGCGCCCTTCCAGATCAATCAACAGCTCACCTTCGAGCACGTAGAAAAATTCGTCGTCGTCGTCGTGCTTATGCCAGTGATACTCACCCTGCACGACTCCGAGGCGCACGACGGAGTCGTTCACTTGGCAGAGCGTCTGGTTGTACCACTTGAATTCGCAGGCATCCGCAAGAGCTTTTTCGTCGATCAATTCGAGCGGCTTGTACAGAACGTTGAGGCGTGTCTCGTACGGATAGGCGGGGGTTGCAGCCATGGCGATTATTCTCCTTTGACCCAGAATCCCGCCCCGTTCGGTCCCGAGCACCACCGCAGGATACAACGAAACGCCTACCTCCGACGCGACGGGATTTCAGGGCGCGACATATCCAAGCACCGGACGATGGCGCAGGCCGCAGCCGAAGCGCCAGTGCAGATGCCCGCGACGCACCTGCACGGTTGTTCGGTGAAGTACTGGGATCAATCGGCTCGGCGTGGTTGAGACGCTTTTACTTCGTCCCAGGTAGAGCACTTTGACAGGGCTTCGCTCGTGCTCCAGACTATGGACGAGGAAATTCCTTCGATCGCAGCGTCTATCACCCATAATTCGAGCGCCGCCCCGCCTGCACACACAACCACTTCGTGCTCGTTCCCGTCACGCGTTAGGCGAGTCGAAACGAAATCGGAGTCGGCGATATTTCGTTGGTACTTGGTGTCGAGCCCGAAGAAACGGTTTCTTGCAAGCGTCTAAGCCAGCGTCGCGATCGGTTCGCCGCAAACTTTCCCTTTTCTTACCTCGCAAAAAGTAGCTCGGTCCGTCGGCGAACTATTTCGACAACGCTCCGTGAAGAGCGTGGCGCTCGAGTCCGAGCGGAAGCATGACGCGATGTTGTGCGCAAAGAACCGAAGAGCAAGAGTCCTCATAATCTATTTCCGTCACTTTAGTAAGCTGAGGTTCTTCCGCGTTGACCCAAAGCGTGCCCGACAACCATCGCTGAATCATCGCGTCCCAGCATGCCTGATAGATCATTTCCATAAAGGAAGAGTTCTTTCATGTGGGCCAACCGTGCGTTCTCCTCGGGAACTCGCCCGCGAAGGCTATTCTGTACAAGATCCAAAGACGCTACTGCCATGGCGCCGCCGGATGCACGGATTTCGCACACGACACCGTACCAATGGCATTCACTACCCCGGGGTCCTAACCAGCCATCGTGGTTCTTCCAGTGGTTTCCGCCCGTCGCCCTAAACAACGCCAAGAGCGCGTTCCTTTCCCCTCCCGCAATCGCATGGGCGGCTAATTTTCAAGACCGAGGACGCGGATCTTATTTAGGAGGGTTTTGTAGGAGACGCCGAGTTTTTCGGCGGCGCGGGTCTTGTTCCACTTGGCGTCGCGCAGGGCGTCTTGAATCTTGAAGCGCTCTACGTGCTGCACGGCGCGTTGCGAGACTTCCTCGAGTGGGCCTTCCCATAGAAATTGTTCGGCGAGCATGCCGCCGGGTAGTTCTTCGACCGTTGGTTTGGACTCTGGTAGCTGCAACGCGCTCTCGTTGATTTCGGGGCCGTTCGCGAGGATGGCGGCGCGCTCGATGGCATTTTGCAGCTCGCGGACGTTGCCGGGCCAGGAATAGGTGAGCAGGCGCGCGCGGGTTTGCTTGCCCAGTTGCAGATCGGGCTTGCGAAATTCGCGGCGGAATTTCTCCAGGAAATATTCGGCGAGCAGCAGGACGTCGTCGCCGCGATCGCGCAGCGGCGGAATGGTGATGGGTACGGCGGAAATGCGGAAGAAGAGGTCTTCACGGAAAGTTTTGTCGGCGACGGCCGCGCGCAAATCCTTGTTGGTCGCGGTTAAGATGCGCACGTTCACTTCGATTTCCTGTGTGCCGCCCACTCGTTCGAAGCGTTTTTCCTCCAGCACGCGCAACAGCTTGCTTTGAATCGCCAAGGGCAGCTCGCCGATTTCATCGAGGAATAAGGTGCCGCGATGCGCGAGCTCCAGCTTGCCGATTTTGCGCGCGCCTGCGCCGGTGTAGGCGCCGCGCTCGTGCCCGAACAGTTCGTTCTCCACGAGGCCTTCCGGAATCGCAGCGCAATTCAGCGCTACGAACGGATGATCCGCGCGCGGGCTCAAATGATGAATCGCGCGGGCGAAAACTTCCTTGCCCGTGCCGCTTTCGCCCAGCAGCAATACCGTGGAATCCGTCGCGGCCACGCGCTGGGTCATGGAACTGGCGTCTTTCATCGCGGGATGCTCGCCCACGATGCGCGGAAACCCGTAGCGCACTGCGTATTCTTCGCGCAGTAGTAAATTTTCGCGCAGCAATTCCTGCTGCTGCGCCGCGCGCTGCAGCAGTAATTTCAAATGGTCCAGGTCTACCGGCTTCTGGATGAAATCGAACGCGCCTTCTTTCATCGCGGTGACGGCTTCTTCCACCGAGCCATACGCGGTCATCAAAATCACGGGCAGAGTAGCTTCCACTTTCCGCGATTCGCGCAGCACATCCAGACCAGAACTGCCGGGAAGTTTTAAATCGGAGAGCACCAGCAGGTAACGCCGCGCGCGCACTTTTTCGATAGCCGAAGTTCCATCGGGAGCTTCTTCGACGGTGTAGCCCGCGCGTTCCAGTGCCTTGCGGAGCATTGCCCGCAACTCGGCTTTATCTTCGACAAGGAGGATCG
The DNA here is from genome assembly GCA_013289715.1 of Acidobacteriota bacterium. Classification (GTDB taxonomy): domain Bacteria; phylum Acidobacteriota; class Terriglobia; order Acidiferrales; family UBA7541; genus Palsa-295. Next base: position 94,721 of record JABCZJ010000008.1, read on the forward strand.
GTTCCATGAAGCAAAATTTCTAGCGCGCCCAGCCGGGATCGCCGCCGGCTTTGTGCAGTTCCTCTTCGGCGTCGGTGATGGCCTGCTGGTCGGCCTCGATCGTGTTCTTCTTGGCTTCGATCTTGTCCGTTTTCTCGTTGATGTCGCTGCGCGAATAGCCTTGTTGCATGCCTTTCACTGGATCGTTGTAATACTGCACGTCCAGCACGCCCAGTTCGCGCTGCATCAGGTCTAGATCGGCCTGGTCCTGTTCCAATTTCTTGCGTAGTTTCGCGAAACGGTCGCGCCAGGCCTTTTCGCCCGCATCGGCGGAAGTTCCGCCGGACGCCGGTGCGCTGCCGTTGCCTGCTGCTGCATCGGTGCCGCCAGCATTATCCGGCGTGGGATTCTGGCCTACCGCGGAGACTCCGCCCTGCGTGGGGATATTGTCATTATTGAAAATCCTCGGCGGTTTTGCGCCCGCCTGTTCTTTTTTCTGCTCGCGTGCCTTACGCGCGGCCGCTGCCAGCGGATCGGTTGTCTGCGGCGGAGGACTCACAACGGTGGATTGCCCGGGCGCTTGAGCCGCCGGCGCTGGCGCCGATGCGGGCGCCGCGGATGCCGGTGTAGAGGGAGCGGCTGACTGTTGTTGCTGCGCTTGGTTCTGGCTGGGTTGTCCCTGGGCGTTCTGGAACGCGTACGCGTGCCCCGATAAGAATAGAAATGCTGCGACAGCGGCGCACAATAAGTGTCTACGCATGGGCTAACGCCTCCTCGGAGGTCCGTGGAACGCCTGCTCTGAGTTTAGATGCGCGCAGCGCGGGTGGCAACCGTGGATGGTGCAGGGTCCTGCCGCAAAGGTAACCACAGCAGAAACTCAGCTCCGCCACCCTGGCGATTGCGGCCCTCGATGCTGCCGCCGTGCTGCAGCGCCACTTTCTGTACCACCGCAAGGCCCAGTCCGGTGCCTTCGGATTTTGTGGTGTAAAAGGGCAGGAAGATTTTGGGCAGGTCCGTCTCTGGAATTCCCGGGCCGTCGTCCGCGACGCAGATGCGCTGCCATTTGCGGCCGCCTAGTTCTTCGATGGTTCCGGAAATCGTGACGCACGGGGTCTTGCTGGCGGTGAGCGCGGATTCGGCGCCATTGCGGGCGAGATTCAGCAGGGCTTGGCGCAGCAGGGCTTCGTCACCCGGCAAATCCTGGAAGGTGCCTTCGAACTCGACGGTACAATGCGGAATGGTTTCGTGCAGTTCTTCGGCCACTTTTTCCACCACCGTTTGCATCGGCACGGTCTCGTAGCAGATTTCCAGTGGCTTGGCAAAGCGCAGGAATTCGGTGACGACGTGCGTGAGCGCGCGCGTCTGCTCCAGGATGCGTTCGGAGGATTCGCGGACGTCTCCGGGGGTCGTTTCGCTGCGAATCATTTGCGCGTAGCCGGAAATCGTGGCGAGGGAATTTTTGAATTCGTGCGCGATGCCCGCGGACATTTCGCCCAGCGCGGCGAGATTTTCCTTCCAGCGAATTTGTTTTTGCAGCGCGGTTAGTTCTGTCAGGTCGCTCATTAAGCACAGGGCGCCGCTGATCTTCATGTCTTGCGCATGCGCGTCTTTGGCACTGGGGGCATTGGGCGCATGGGGGGTATTCGCCACGCCTTCTGCCACGCCGGACTTGCTGGACGCGCGCGCCCCGCGATAAATCGGCGAAATGGTCACGCCCAGGTTGCGCACCGAGCCGTCCGACGTGAGGTGCTCGATCTCGCCGCGCTGAAACGTCTTGCCGTCACGGATGCAGGCGGTGAGCATCTGGGTAAGCTCCGATTCCGGGCCCAGAATGTCCTTGTACGAACGGTAGCGCAGCGCGCGTATCCCAAGTGCCTCTTCCGCTGCGGGATTCGTCGTGCTGATCGCGCCGGTGGCGTTTACCAGCAGCAGGCCCGTGGGCATATTGCGTGTGACTTCTTCGGTGAGCCGTTCGGATTCCTGCGCGCGTTCTTGCGCAAGCAGATGCAGGCGTGCCAATTCTTTTTCCTGCGTGCGCAGCTTTTCGATCACGCCTTGCATGGATGCGGCCATAAACGCCGAGGGATTCGCGACGTCTGTCTTCGTGTTGGTCCAATCTTCCTTGTTCGCTCGCGCCTGATCGCGCATGAACTTGCGCAGCAGAATTGCCGCTACCACCATGCCGGCGAACAGCACCCCCACCAGTGCGACTGCGAAGGCCATGTTGAAGGGCACGGCTGCCACCGAGTGCGGATGAAGTGGCGCGGTCATGGAAGCTTCTCGTTGTTCAGATTTATCAGTTTCAATAATTTTGCCAAGATCATCAGCGCACCATCAGTAGAGACTGATACCAATTCACGAGCGGCGTGCCGAAAAAAACGACCAGCAACGCTCCAGCTCCCAGAAATGTGCCGAACGGCAATTCGTAATCCGTGTCCTTGCGCCGCGCCAGAATAAGCGCGACACCCAGCACGCTACCGAGCAGCGAGCCGGCCAGGATCGTCAGCAACGTGCGTTTCGCGCCTAGAAACGCGCCGGCCATTAGCATCATTTTCACGTCGCCCAGCCCCATGCCTTCGCGCCCGCGCAATTTGAAATACGCTTCCGACACCAGCCACAACAGGCCGCTGCCGACTGCGGCGCCCAGTAGCGCATCCACGAGCGAAAGCACCGGCGCCGGGGGAGGGTAGTCGAACAGATGATTCGAGATCCACAGCGCTGTTCCGTCCGTTGGCTTGGTGAACAAGCTGAAAATCAGCCCGATCGCGAAGCCCGTGAAATTAACCACGTCTGGCAAGATGCGCTCGCGCAAGTCCGTGAACACCAGTACGACCATGATTGCTGAAAAGGCCGCCCACTTTCCCGTCTCGACGCTAACTCCAAACGCGTAAAAGCAGCCAACAAACAGCAGGCCGGTCAGGAGTTCGACCAGCGGGTACATCGGCGAAATTTTCGTTTTGCAGCCGCGGCACTTTCCGCCCAACAGCAGATAGCTGAGTACCGGAATATTGTCGTACGGGCGGATCGCCTCGCCGCATTTCGGGCACGCCGACGCGGGCAGCACGATGGATTTGCCCGATGGGATGCGCAAGATGCACACGTTCAAAAAACTGCCGATGATCAGCCCGAACAGAAACACAAAAATCCCGATGAAGGTGGATAACGCCACATCTCAATTCTGCACGAACGCTCGGCGGCCCTCAAGCGGGCGCTTCGGCGTCGTGCCCGACTGCTAACGCGGGCAGGGGCACGCTCGTGTCAAGAGCCTCGCGAGACCAAGAACTGACAAGAACAGGACAATCATTTGATTTTTGCGTGACAAGTAGCGTTCCGTGCGCGCTTACCGTGATGACTCGGGCAACGGCATTCAATTTCGATACGCGAGGAGCATCATGGATAAAACGAAAGAGCTGATGAATCGCAAAGTAAATCGCCGGTCGCTATTGTCGAAGGGCGTGATGGCGGCAGGCGCAGCTACGATGGGCGCTGTCATGATGGGCGGCAGCAAAGCCGCATTCGGGCAGGACCGCGATGACCGGCTCACCAAGGGAGACATCGCAATTCTTCGTTTCCTGGCAGCAGCGGAAATTCTGGAATCGGATCTGTGGATTCAATATGCGGAACTGGGCGGCATCGGCACGAATCCTCCCATTGAAGTGGACCCCAACCAATCATTGAACCCCTATCAGGTGGCCTTGTCGAACCTGGATTCCGATGGCCCGCAGTACATCACCAGCAACACGCTGGACGAAGAGAGCCACGCGGCCTTCCTGAACGCCTATCTGGAATCCAAAGGCGCCGAGCCGGTCAACCTGGACCAGTTCCGCACCTTGCCGGGAAGCACGGCCACGGGATCGTCGGGAATCAAGCGCCTCACAAACCTGATGCACCTGAACGTGGACACCAGCTGGTACGTGCGTTACCGCAGCACCACGAATCCGGATTTGGGCGGCACGTTCGAGCAAGCGATCACACTGAACAACGTCACGGCCATTCCGCGAACCAACAACGATTACCTCGGCACTGCTAACCCCAACTTTCGGGGCAACGACCACATCCAGGCAATTGCAAACGTCGCGGCCTTTCACTTCGGAACGATCGAACAGGGTGGCTCGAGCCTTTATTCGGCACTCGGGCAGAAAGTCAGCAGCCGCGAAGTGCTGAAAATCACTTTAGGAATCGGCGGAGACGAAGTCGCGCACTTTCTGGAATGGGTGGATTTCGCGGGTAACGGTGTGCAACAGACGGTGGCGCCGTTCACGGACTCCATTTCCGGCCTCACGTTTCCCGATTTCTTCAACGATCCGCCGCTGAAGCCGGCAAACCTGGTGCAACCCAGTCTGATTTTTCCCGTCCCCTGCGAATTCATCAGCGCGGATTTGCCACACTGCGCCGTCATTCGCCCCAGTGATGACAGATTCGCAGGCGCGCAGGCCGCCGTCGCATCACTCACAGCGGACGGTCTCTTCACCGGGCAGTCACCGCAGTTCTTCCAAACACTAAAACAATTGGCTGAAGAAGCGGACGCCGCGCACCGCGAATTCTAATCGGCTACAAACGAAGCTGTGCGAGAGCGGTCCCGCGCATCCTGACCGAGCAGGAGGGCGCGGGACCATTTCTCGTTTTCTCATTTGGATTTCTTCAGGCTTGACCGCGCTAATCTTGGCGGAGGGCCTGCGCTGGATCGATGCGCAACACGCGCGCGCCCGGGATGGCGCAGGCGATCGCGGCGACTGCTAGCAAGAAGATGGGTGCGGCCGCGAAGGTGAGCGGGTCAACCGGGGAAATTCCGAATAGAAGGCCGCTGGTGAATTTCTGGGCGGCGAACGCGGCGCACAGGCCTATGATCGCGCCAATCGCGGCCATTCTTAGGCCTTGCTTCAGCACTAGCCACAGAACATTGGCGTGGCTCGCGCCCAGCGCCATACGCACGGCCAACTCCTGATTGCGTTGCGCTACGAGAAACGAAATCACACCGTAGATGCCTACGATGGCGAGCGCCAAACCTGCCACCGCGAAGGAAGCCAACAAATCGGTGGTGAAGCGTTGCCCGCCGGTTTGGCGTTCGACCAGTTCGTCAATCGTTTGTGCCTCGGCGAGAGGCATGTCGGCATCCAGCGCATGAAGTTGGCTTCGTACTTCGGACTCCACTAAATGTGGCTCCCAAGCCGTGCGGATCAAAATATCCTTGAACCCGCCATTCACCAGCGGGTGTTGAGAGTACAGCACGGTAATCTGTGGTTGCGGCGCGAGGGCCAGACCGGCGTTTTTGAAATCGCCAATAACGCCAATGATTGTGACGTCCACGTCGTCGGTTATATTTTCTTCAGGAGCGATTTGCGGCAATGGCGGAGGCCCGATGTGAATCTTCCGGCCGATGGGATCTTCTGTCGCGAAATAGCGCCGCTTGAATTCCTCGCTAATCAGTGCCACCGGAGGGCTCGTGGCGGCGTCCGACTCCGCGAAATCTCGTCCGCGAATCAGCGGAATTCCCAAAGTTCGAAGGAAATGTTGGTCCACAACTCCAAACTGTGCCGCCGGAACATCTTGAATTTTTGTGACAGGATGCCCCGGAATAACAAACATTTGAGTCCATCCGTTAATTGGCGGGTAGACGGTTGTCACCGTCGCGTCCATCACGCCTGGCAATGCCCGTACCCGGGTTGCGAAATCATCGCAAAAGCGCGTTCGTACTCCGGGGTTTGTATAGCGGACAGGCGGCAAATAGATGCGGCCTCTTAATAAATGGTCCTGACGGATACCCAGATTCTGACCTTGCAAACGCATGATGCTTCGAACCAGCAGGCTCGCTCCCACCAGAAGCATCAAACACATCGCCATTTCCGTAATCACCAGCAGGCTGCGCACACGCTGACTCGAACGTCCCGGCGTCCCGGATCGCCCGCCTTGCTTCAGTGCATCCACGAGGTCCAGTCGAGTGCCCATGAACGCCGGCGCGAGCCCAAATAGCAAACTTGTGACAAGAGATACCAACAGAGTGAACGTCAGCACTCGGCAATCGATACCCACCGAAGCAAGTTGGGGTAGATTTTCCGGGCGCATCCTCGCGAGAGCTCTCAGTCCAATCTCCGCACAAGCAAATCCCACCGCTCCGCCGATGAGCGATAGCAATAGGGTTTCCGCGAGCAATTGCCGGACAAGCCCGCCTCGTCCCGCACCCAAAGCCGCGCGCACCGCCAGCTCCCGCTGACGCGTCGAGTTGCGCGCCAGGAGCAGATTAGCCAGATTCACGCAGGCTATCAGCAGGATCAGGCTCACGGCTCCCATCAACAAGTACAGCATCGGCCGCAACGCTCCGACCCGGGAGTCAGCCAATCTCTTCACGGCTACACCGACACCTTCATCCACCGGATGTTCTGCTGCGAGCGCAGCGGCAATCACCGAGAGATCAGCCTGAGCCTGTTCGAGCGACACGCCAGGCTTTAGCCGTGCCAACACTGCGTACCCGCGCTCGCCTCTCCCACCTTCCGACCACAGGTCGGGCGAATACGGAAAGGGAGTCCAAATCTCGCTGTGCCGCCCCGGCTCTACCCATGTCGGAATCACGTCCGGCATCACTGCGACAATCGAGTAGGGCTCTCCGTTGATGCGAATCTTGCGGCCCAGTACGGACGGGTCGCCATCGAACCGGTTTCTCCACAGCTGCGCGCTGATTGCGGCCACGTAGTTTTTGCCTTCCTGATTTTCATCCTCGGAGAAGAACCGGCCGATGATGGGTCGAACATCGAGGATTTCGAAATAAGCTGCTGGGACCAATCCGACTGCCATCTGCTCCGGTTGGCCCGTGGACTCACCGAAACTCACATTCTTAGCCCAGGTGTCATAAGCCACCATGTTCTGAAAGCTGCGACTTCTCTGCGAGAAGTCCCGCACGTCCAGTGCCGAAGGTCCGTCAGGATTTGCAAAGGTGTTGAACATTCCATTCTGAATGGAGTAGATACGCACGAGTTGGTCCGCCGCGGAGAAGGGCAGCGGCTGGAGCATCAGTGCATTGATTGCACTGAAGATTGCGGTGTTGGCGCCGATGCCGAGCGCGAGGGTGAGAACCGCAACGGCCGCAAAGCCCGGGCTTTTGCGCAGCGAGCGCGCGGCGTATTTCACATCGCGAGTGAAGCGTTCCAGCCAGATCGCGTTCCAGACTCCGCGAACGTCTTCTTGCACCAGTGTTATGTTGCCGAAAGCTCTTCGCGCGGCGTAATGCGCTTCTTGGGGCGTTACGCCGGAGCCTTGCTGCTCCTGCGTTTCTAGTTCGAGGTGCGCCTCGAACTCGCGTTTGAACTCCTCTTCGCGGTTGCGGCGCGGCCAGGAGCGAGTGCGGAGCCTACGCAGCCAATTTTGAACGTTCATCGCTAATCTCCCGGCGCCGGCCGCATCACCGTCGCGACGGCTGTTGCCAGTTGTTTCCAGCGCGATTCCTCGCGCACCAGTTGCTTCTTGCCCGCGGGCGTGAGCCGGTAATACTTGAACTCGCGATTACGGTCTTTCGCCATCTCCCACTTCGCGGCAATCCAGCCCTTGCGCTCCATGCGATGCAGCGCGGGATAGAGCGAGCCGTGCTCCACCTGCAGCACGTCGTCTGTGGTGCGTTGAATGTGTTTCGCGACTTGATGGCCGTGGGCTGGGCCGAACAGCAGCGTGCGCAGAATCAGCATATCGAGTGTGCCTTGCAGCAATTCGGCGCGGCTGGGTGACTTCTTCGTCGTCATGATGGTAGGCATTCTACCGCAATCAGGGTAGACGCACTACCCTCGCCGAGGTTAGCAGACAAGGGAGACCAAGACCACGCAGAGGTCAGGGTGGTGCGCGCCTGGTCGTTGTCCGTTCGTTCCCGCTCGTTCATGGGTAGCTGCATCGTCTTGTGATACTGTGCCCGGCGAAAGAATTCCGGACGGTCACTCAGCTCAATGCTCATTCATGTTTTCGCTGCATTGCTGGCTTTCGCCTTTGTCGCGCTGGCCCCGGCGCACGGCCAGGATCAACCCGCGACCTCGGATACATCGCCGCCGATTGCAACCGATCGCCCGTCGTTTACCAATTCCAGTGTTGTGGTCCCTGCCGGAAGTCTGCAGGCGGAGAACGGCTTTCTGGAAACCTTCCATCAGGGCCAGAACGTCGTTGACGGCTCGGAGACTTTACTGCGCTTCGGCATCGCCGCGAAAACGGAATTGCGTTTCACGGTACCGGATTATTTCTACAACGCGAGCAGCGGCGGCGGCCCCGGTTCGGGATTCGGCGACTCGGCCGTCGGCGTGAAACAGCAGCTCGGCCCTACGCCTGGCGGATTCGATCTGTGCGCGACTGTTTTCGTCAGTTTCCCTACGGGCGCCAAAAACGTGTCCAGCGGCGGGTACGACCCCGGGTTGCAGGTTGCCTGGTCGCGTGCGCTGTCGGGCAAATGGACAGCGGCGGGCATGCTCGCGATGTACTGGCCTACGCAGGGCCAATCGCGAAATCCCACCGGTCAGGCTACGCTTCTTGTGGATCGGCAAATTACAGGGCCTTGGGATGCGTTCATCGAATACGCGGGCAACTTTCCCACACGAAATGGGACGCGCCAGTTTCTGCACGTCGGCACAGCGTTCAAGGTCACAAAGACGCAGCAGCTCGATTTCCAGTGCGGCGAGAGTTTAACCGGCGCCGCGGATCGTTTCGTCGGAATCGGCTATTCATTTCGATTTCAGGTGTTCCATCGCCACTGAGGGCCGACCGTTTCGTCGATAGCGCGAGTCGTTTGGCTGGACTGCACGCAACGCGCGAGCGGCGGCATTTTCGGCCATAGAGAACGCGGGGCTCAAACGATCGATCTAGTTCTCCACGCGCGCGACGATCTCGGCGGAGGTGGCGCGGGATGGTGCGACGAGAAAGCCGTGCGCGACGATGCTTCCGATCAGGGGACTGCTTTGCGGCCCCCAGTCAGGATTTTTATCGAACTCTGCGGCGAGCCATACTCCGGACGCGACCAGATCCGTCACCTTAAACGAGTAGATCGTCTTCCTTTCCCTGACGAACCAGAACGTCACGCCATCACCATCGCGAGATCCAAATCCAGATTCCATGTCCATGCCACGCATTCGCGCGATCCTTGTTCTCGGCTGACCGTCAGGGATGAAGGAGTCAAATCCATCTTCTGCACATTCGCCGATCAGCAGGTACGGGCGCCTTGTCGCCGGTTTCTGTTGCACGGATGCTTGGTTGTGAGTTGTTGTGCAGCACCATGCGAATGCCTTGCAGACCATCAAGAATTTCATAATGCTAGTAAAATATCCCCAATTTCTGCGGAAGGCGACCATAGTCTGTAGGTCCTTCGCTGCTGCGAAGCGTCGCAAGTCCAGTTGCGGGTCCAATGACTTGTCGCGGAATCGGAAACTGGCACTTCACACGAATGACCCGCCGTTTGAACGCGACCCACGGACTGCGCTATATTTGATGGTTTACACCTTATGTCTTGGCTCGCACAGAAGGTCTTCGCTTACGAACAGATGCGCTTCGCGCAGGAGCCGAATCGCCGTGTGCTGCCATTTGCTTGGGGGCTGGAACATATTGGGGGTTCGGCGAACGAGCGCGACCCGCGCGGCTGGCTGGAAGATTTCGCGCGCGAAACCGTGACACACAGCGACGAATGGTTCGCTACCACTCCAGCCGACGACTATTTCCTGAAGGACAACGTGCTCACCTTCACCAGCGCGATCGCATCGCCCTGGCCGGAAAATAATCGCGTGCACGCGCAATTGTTCCAGGCGCGGCGCAGTGGACCGGCCGTGGTCGTTCTCGCACAATGGAATTCGCGCTGGGAAGAGCAGCAGAACGTCTGCCGCTGGCTCAATAAACTGGGCATCACTGCGGTGAAGCTAAGCCTGCCGTATCATGATCGGCGCGCCATACCCGGCCATCCGCGCGCGGATCATCTGGCCGGCCCCAACATCGGCCTCACGCTGCAGGCGAATCGCCAGGCGGTGCTGGATACGCGCCGCACTTTGCGCTGGCTCGAACAGCGAGGCTACGATCGCCTGGGCATCCTCGGTACGAGCATCGGTTCGTGCCTCGCGTTTCTCACCATCGCGCACGAACCGGCTCTGCGCGCCGGCGCCTTCCTGCACGTCTCCACATATTTTGGCGATGTAGTCGCTGCCGGGCTGACCACCAGCAACGTGTGGCAAACTTTGAATCGCGAGATTTCTCTGGAGGAAGTGCGCCGCTATTTCAAACCCATCAGTCCGTATCCTTATATATCTCGTCTGCACGGCACTCGCAAAAAAATCCTGGCGATCAGCGGCCGCTACGACCCGACCTTTCCGCGTGAACTGACCGACGAATTCATCACCGCGATCCGCCGCGATGGCGTCGCGTTCGAAAACCTTTCGCTCCCATGCGGCCACTATTCGATGGGAGTTCCTCCATTCAGCTACGCAGTAGGGTACCGTTTCGGTACATTCCTGTTTCAAGCGCTCGCGTAGCGCTCCGAAATCGGTCTTTCGCTTGATTTGCCAGAAAATTCGACCCAATCGGGAGTTAACTCCACCGCTTTCGCCACCGTTACAAAATTCTTAAAGTCCCAGGGGACTGGCGTCGACTAGGGAAGTGGAGGTAATACCATGACAAATCCAGTAGGCGCAGTCTCGTTCGATCCAAAGGTCACCCTGGCGCCGCCACCGCCGGCAAAGCCAGCCGTGAACGTGGCTAAGCCGACGCCGCGGGACAGCGTCAAGATCAGCGAGGCAGGACAAGCGGCGAGCCAGTCGCAACCAGCTTTAAAAGCGACGGCTGACGTTCATAACGATGGCAAAAGCAAGTAAGCGCGCTTGCTCTCCAATCGAATCCGTCCGGCCGCGATTCGGGACTCGACAAAATGGCGATGAGCCCGATCGCGGCTGATTCATTTTCCAGGCAAGTAAAGCTTCTGGTTCAGCGGACAATTTCGCTGAAGTCGCCTGCAGCGATGCGTCCTTCGACGGCGCGAATATCCGGTGCGAGGGAGCGGTCCGCTTCCACCATCTTCGATTCCGAACGCACGACGGCTTGCGCTTTCGCGGCCTGCGTGCCGGTGCGCAGAGGCGCGAGCAGGTCAATCCCCTGGCAAGCGGCCAGTAATTCAATCGCGAGCACGTTCCGTAAATTTGCGAGCATCGGCTGAATCCTGCGCGCCGCGCCCATCCCCATCGAAACGTAATCCTCCTGATTGGCCGACGTAGGAATCGAATCCACGGAATGCGGTGTGGCTTGCGACTTCATTTCGCTAGCGAGCGCGGCTGCGGAGACCTGCATGATCATGAATCCGGAGTTGAGGCCGGCGTCACGCACCAGAAACGCGGGGAGCAAACTGGTCTGTGGATTGGTCATCTGCTCGATGCGCCGTTCGGAGATTCCGGCGAGCGTCGCCAGCGCCACCGCCAGTTGATCGGCCGCCATCGCCAGCGGCTGTCCGTGAAAATTTCCGCCGCTGATCACTTCGCCAGAACCCGCACCGGAACCCGCGCCGGAATCGCCACCAGGATGAACGAAGACGAGCGGATTATCCGTCGCGCTGTTCAGTTCCACGGCGAGCGTCGCGCGCACCTGCGCCAGCGCGTCGCGCACGGCTCCGTGGACTTGCGGCGTGCAACGCAGGCTGTAGGCATCCTGCACGCGCTTGTCCTTTTCCGTGGCGCGATGCGATTCGCGGATCGCGCTACCCTCATTCAACCTGCGCAGATTCCGCGCCGTAATCGCGTGCCCCGCGTACGGCCGCGCCGCCGCAATGCGTTCGTCGAATGCCGCAGGGCTGCCGCGCAAAGCATCGAGCGAAAGCGCCGCCGCGACGTCCGCGGTATCCACGGCAATTTCTGCGTCGCGCCAACCAAGCGCGAGCAGCGCCAGCATCGCTTGGGTGCCGTTCAGCAGTGCGAGGCCTTCTTTCGCTTCCAGCTTCAGCGGTGCGATCGTTGCAGTGCGCATCGCGTCACCGCCGGAAAGCTTGCGGCCTTGCAGAATCGCCTCACCCTCGCCAATCGTGACCTGCGCCAGGTGTGCCAGCGGCGCTAGATCCCCTGACGCGCCGACCGAGCCTTGCGACGGAATCAGCGGATGGACGCCGGCATTCAGCAGCGCGCACAAAGTTTCCGCTACGACCGGACGCACCCCGGAAAATCCCTTGGCGATGGCATTCGCGCGCAGCAGCAACATCGCGCGAGTTTCGTGCTCGCTGAGCGGCGCGCCGACGCCGCAGGCGTGGCTGCGCACCAGATTTACCTGCAGCTCGCCAATCTGCTCGCGCGAAATGCGCACCGAAGCCATTTTCCCGAACCCGGTGTTCACGCCGTAGACGGCCTGATCGGATGCGATCAGCCGCTCGATCACCGCGCGCGATGCCAGCATCCGTTCGCGCGCCAGCGGGGCAAGCTCCACCGTCGCGCCTTCGAAAACCACGCGGTAGAGCTGCGCGAAATCCAGATGTTCGCCGTCAATCTGTATTGTGCTCATGAGTGGGTGCGTTTCCGATCGCGCGCATGCTCGCCGTCTTTCAGGGCAGGAAAGTACTTGCGATATTTTTCGGGCAAGGATTTCGGCCGTCCCTGGCGGTCGCAGAAAACGTGCAACGTGTCTCCGGTTGCCAGGACTTCGCGCGATTCCTGATGCACGATTTCGTAGCCGAATTTCACCGTGCGCCTTTGGGACGCTAGCACTTTGGTGCGCACCACCAGCACATCGTCAAATCGCGCCGGGCGCTTGAAGCGGCAGTGCGCATCGGCGACGACGATGTAGCTGTCGTCCTCGGCTTCCATTTTCTTGTACTCGAAGCCCAGTTGCCGGCACAAATCCACGCGGCCCACTTCAAACCAGGTGAAATAATTGCCGTGATACACCACTCCCATCTGGTCCGTTTCGGCGTAGCGCACACGAATTGTAGTTTCTGTGTAATCCATAAGTGTTTGGGAAATTGCTCAGGGCGCCAGAAAACGGCGTCGGTCCACAGAGCCGATTCGTGGCAGGGTGGGCAGCGCCATCAATGTCCCGTCCATTTCGGTTGGCGCTTTTCCAGAAACGAAGCCAGCCCCTCGCGAAAATCGTCAGTGGCGCGAATCGCCGCGTTTTCCTGCGTCGCCATTTCGATTTCTTGCGCCACTTCCTTCTCGTTGTATTGCAGTAGCAGGCGCTTCGTGCGCCGAAGGCTCGTGGGGCTTGCTTGCAGGAACTTCGCCGCTGCTTCGTGGGCGCGCTTCAGTAAATCCTCCGCCGGAACGATTTGCGTCACCATCCCCAGACGGAACGCCTCCGCCGCATCAATGATCATGCCGGTCAGCAGCAATTCGCGCGCGTGTTTTTCGCCCAACTGCCTGCGCACCAGCACCGAAACCAGCGCGGGAATAAATCCGATGCGCACTTCGGTGTAACCGAACTTCGCTTCCGGCACCGCCAGCGTGATATCCGAAAACGTCGCGATGCCGCAGCCGCCTGCGATCGCGGCGCCATTCACCGCGGTGATCAGCGGCTTCGGAAAGGAATACAGCCTGTGAAACATGCGCGCGATCTGCCGCGAATCGGCGAGATTCTGTTCGGGCGTCTGCTGCGCGATCGACTGCAAAGTTTCCAGGTCCATCCCCGAGCAGAAACACTTGCCCGCGCCGGTGAGAATCAATACGCGTACTGCGGGATCGCCTTCCGCCGCGTTCAGCGCACCCATCAGCTCGTCAATCATCGCGCTGGAGATGGCGTTGCGCTTGTCCGGCCGGTTCAGCGTGATCGTCGCGGTCGCCCCATCCCTCTCGTAGTTCAGTGTGGTGTAACCTGCTGCTGCGTCGGATGCTTGTGGCTTAGTCTTCATCACGATTTGCTCCGCGCCCTCTGCGTCTCTGCGGTAAAAGTACTTCGTAACCCGTTAGTTCGGTTTACCTGACTGTGCCGCATCCACCGCCTGCGGCGCATGCGCGTACTTCTCCCGCAACTCCCCAGTCATGGCGCAAGCCACCGCCAGCGACTTCGTATCAATGCCCGTCGAAACTCCGCGCGACGCAAGAGTCGTGAGCACGGCTTCGGTGGGAATGTTGCCAACCAATTCATCCCCCGCGAACGGGCATCCGCCCATCCCGGTGAGCGCCCCGTCAAATCGACGGCAGCCCGCCTCATACGCTGCCAATATTTTTTCTGCCGCGCGATCCGGCCTGCTGTGCAGATGCACGCCGATCTCAACACCCGCGACGCATCCACGCACAACCTGAAAAAGTCGCGCCACTTCCTCTGGCGACGCCCTTCCAACCGTGTCCGCCAGCGAAACCGTGCGCACACCCAAATCTTTCAGCCATACCAGCGTCTCTTCTACAATTTCTGCGCCCCACGGCTCTTCGTATGGATTTCCGAACGCCATGGAGATATAAATCACCAGCTTCTTTCCCGCCGCCTTCGTGTCGTGCTGCAGTTTTTCGACTAGCGCGCGCGATTCTGCTCGCGACATATTCGCATTCGCGCGCCGGAAGTACGCCGAAATAGAATAAGGGTATCCGACCGCCGTCACTCCCGGAGTTGCGAGCGCCCGCTCCAGGCCCTGCGCGTTCACCACGATTCCGATAATTTCCACCGGCCCGCCGCCCGGCGCCTTCACCTCGGTCAGCCGCGCCATCACTGCTTCACTATCCGCCATCTGCGGCACATGCTTCGGCGAAACGAAGCTCACCGCGTCAATGTGCCGAAAACCCAGTGCAATAAGCCGGCTCAGATACTGAACTTTCTGTTCCGTCGGAATCACGTCGCGCAAGCCTTGCCACGCGTCCCGCGGACACTCCACGATGGTCACTTCATTCGCCATAAGTTTTCAGAACCACGGGCTCCGGTAAATGTGCATTGCATACCACAGCAAAAAAACCGACAGCAGCACCGAAAATCCCATCAACATCACGGCGATTCGCGAAGTTGTGCGGTCGCTTGCCTTGATGACCGTTAGCGCCGCCGCCACGACAATTCCGATCATGCCGATATACTGCGACACCTGGTACATAAACCACAGCGCGGAACTGTGGTACGTGTTACCCGTGATCTGCGCCGATACGAACACAGAGAGCGCCGCCGGCAAACACAACAACATCGTCACCCCAAACATTGCGTACCCGCGGCTGCTTGGCTCGTTCGTCATCGTCTGATCAGGACTGCCTGCCTGAAACTTTCCGACTGACGGCCGGTTCTAACTAACTTTCAACTTTTCATTGTGAACTTTCAACCCCCAATTCACGTCTGCAAAACGCCGGTTTTGAATTCAGCGACTGTGGGATTGAGTGCAGCCGCTTCCAGCGCTTCAATCAACGCTTCTCGGGTGTGCGCCGGATCAATGATCGCATCTACCCACAAACGCGCGGCAGCATATCGCGGATCGGTCTGACTCTCGTAGGTTTTGCGAATCGATTCGTGCAGCTCCTTTTTCTCCGCGTCGCTCAGCTTTTTGCCTTCGCGTTCCAGTTGCTTGATCTTGATCTCTACCAGCGTGCCGGCCGCCGAATCGCCGCTCATCACCGCATAACGCGCCGTCGGCCAGGCAAACACAAACCGCGGATCGTAAGCCTTACCGCACATCGCGTAGTGGCCCGCACCAAAACTACCGCCGCAGATCACCGCGATCTTGGGCACCACGCTATTGGCCACCGCATTCACCATCTTTGCGCCCGCGCGAATAATCCCGCTCCACTCGGCTTCCTTGCCCACCATAAACCCATTCACATCGTGCAGGAAAATTAGCGGCAGCAAATTCTGATTGCAGTCCAGGATGAATCGCGCGGCCTTGTCTGCCGACTCGTTGTAAATCACTCCTCCAAACTCAATGCGCTTTTCGCCCGTGCCCGGCGCCACGGTGCTCACGTTCTTCTTCTGATTTGCCACAATCCCCACGGCCCAACCGCCGATGCGCGCGTAGCCGCACAGCAGAGTCTGTCCGTACTCGGCGCGATATTCCTCGAATTCGCTGCGATCCACAAGCCGCGCGATGATTTCGTGCATGTCGTACTGCTTGCCGGGGCTGGCCGAAAACACACCGTAAATTCCTTCCTCGGAGTACGCCGGAGCTGCCGCGGTTTTGTGATCGAAAGGCGCGCCCGCCGCCTGGCCCATCTTATCCACGAGCGCGCGCAAACGCTTAAGACACGCCGCGTCGTCCGGCTCGCGAAAATCAATCGTGCCGCTGATCTGCGCGTGCATCTGCGCCCCGCCCAATTCTTCCGCTGAAGTTTTCTGCCCGATCGCCGCCTGCACCAGCGCCGGCCCGGCCAGAAACAATCCGCTGCCTTCGGTCATCAAAATCTTGTCGCACATTACCGGCAGATAGGCGCCGCCCGCGACACACATTCCCATGATCGCGGTGATCTGCGGAATGCCCATCGCGCTCATCACCGCATTATTGCGAAAGACGCGCCCGAAATCGTCGGTATCGGGGAACACATCCTCCTGCAGCGGCAGAAAAACGCCCGCGGAATCCACCAGGTAAATCGTGGGAATGTGATTTTCAATCGCGATGTTTTGCGCGCGAATCACCTTCTTCGCGGTCATCGGAAAAAACGCGCCGGCCTTCACCGTTGCGTCATTGGCGATGATCATCACTTGCCGCCCGGAAACGCGCGCCAGCCCGGTGACGGTCCCCGCTGCCGGAGCTCCGCCCCATTCCTGATACATGTCGTGCGCGGCGTAAAGTCCCAGCTCGAAAAAGCCCGTCTTCGGGTCAATCAGCTTGGCGATGCGTTCCCGCGCGGTCAGGCGATTCTTTTTGTGCTGCGCTTCGATGGCTTTCGCGCCGCCACCCTGCTGGATCTGCTGCTCTTGGTTCTTTAATTCCGTCAGGCGCTCCACCATCAGCCGGCTGTTCTTTTCAAAGTCCGCCGACTTTTGGTCCACGCGCGATTCGATTTTCGTTCCGCTCACCCAACGCTCTCCTCGCAGCAATCCGCACGATCGTCGATCTTCATCAGTTTGCGGCAGATGCAGGATTCTATCACCCCTGAATTGTTTTGACTCGCGCTCCCAGTTCGCTAGAATGATTGCGGCTCGCGGTTCTGCCGCGCGCCACATCTCTCCTCGGGAGGCGCCTATGCGCTGCGGCATTCATGCGAAGGATAGGACTGCCTCCGGTTCACCCCGCCCGTAGAGCTGGACCCGACGCTTCGGCGCATTCCTGAACTCCGCGGATTTGCCCAGCAAGCGATTCAAGCTGGCCCTCGCTCGTCGAACCGCGCGCACCGTCGCGCACAGGAGATTCACCAATGCGTTTTATTGATTTGGATTTGGCACGCCGCGTGGAAATGGCCGAAGCAAATGCCGGACGCGCATGCGCCGAGGCCTGCCAGCGCTTTCACCCGGAGCATTCCGTGGCCATTGAAGAAATTGCTGGAGGTGTCGCAGTCTTCGCCGGAGTCGATTCACCGATTACTCAGGCCATCGGAGTGGGCCTGCACGGCCCCGTGAGCGATGCGGAAGTGGACGCGCTCGGCGACTTCTTCCATAGCCGCAACGCTTCCGCGGCCATCGAGTTATGTCCACTCGTTGAGATCAGCCTGTACGAGAGATTTGCAGCGCGCAACTATCGCCTGCTCGAACTTACGGATGTTCTGATCCTGGACGACCTCGAAACGGCGCGCATGCCAAGCACGACTTCGCCAGGCGTGACCGTTCGCGCCTCGGCGCCACATGAAGCGAAGCTCTGGACGCAGACCGTCGCCGAGGGCTTCGCCGAGCATTATCCCGTGACAGAAGCGATGCTCGACGTGATGGAGGGCTTCTACGGCCGCCGCGACGCCTGCTTCTTTCTGGCGTTCGTAGACGGCATGGTGGCGGGCGGCGGTGGCGTGTTCGCTGGCCACCGAGTCGGCGGGCTTTTTGGCGCAAGCACGCTGCCCGCATTCCGCCGGCGCGGCGTACAATCAGCGTTGCTCGCGGCCCGTCTCGCTTGGGCGGTCGGGCAGGGCTGCGATCTCGCAGTCAGCTTCGCGCGGCCAGGCAGCGTTTCGCACCGCAACATCGAGCGGAACGGCTTTCGCGTAGCCTACACGCGCACAAAACTAATCCTCCCGGCGTCGTAGTCGCAGCACGTCGGCGGGTCAGATTGTTTGTCCGTACGGGCGGCTGGGAGACACGCTCCTACAACGCGGGCATCGCGTCCGATCTTTAGGTTTTCTCTGCAGACTCTGCGCTCCGACCTCTGCGCCCTCTGCGGTAAATGTTTTTGCATTGCTCGGATGCAGCATTGCTCTCACTCTATCGTGCAAGAGCGCGCGCCATTCGAATCGCGCCGGCGATCAGCTCCCAGTCCGCAGAAATCCCGCTGACCAAGCCCCATGTCAGCGCCTCGCTCGCGCGAATACGTCTGCCGGTAACGAACAGTTCGATCGCCCGCCCGCGCCCAATCAACCGCGGCAATCGCTGCGTCCCACCCCAACCCGTAATAATCCCCAGCGTCACGCCAGGATGCGCGAACACCGCGTCATCCCCAGCGATCCGCGCGCGGCACGCCAGCGCCAAGTCGAGTCCACCGCCGATGCAGTAACCGTGAATCGCGGCAACGACCGGTTTCGCACTCGACGCAATCACTCCCAGCACCGCCTGCCCACGGCGCGAAAATGCAAGCGCCGAAGTCGGTTTCAATCGCGCTACCTCCGCAATCTCCGCTCCCACCGCAAACGCGTGCTCACTGCCGCTAATCACCGCGCCGCGAAGTTCCGCCGTCTCCGCCAGCCGCGCGATTTCGCGCTCGAGCGCGTCCATCACGGATATTTCCAGCCGAGGGAATCCGTCGCCGCTCTCAAGCTGAAGCAAAAGGATACCGTCCTGTGAAGTGGCTACAAGGCGAGTGCTCACCGCAGCTCTACGCTTCGCGCGGAGCGGTGGAAACGCGGTGACGGATGAAATCAACGATCGCTTGCGTGGTGGTTCCGGGGAGAAAAACTTCGGCGATCCCGCCTTGCTTCAGCGCGGGGATGTCCGCTTCGGGAATAATTCCGCCGATCAGCACAGTCACATCGTTCATGCCCTTGCCGCGCAGCAGTTCCATCAACCGCGGGCAAAGCGTGTTGTGTGCGCCGGAAAGTATCGAAAGGCCGATCACGTCCACGTCTTCCTGCGCCGCCGCCGACGCAATCATTTCCGGCGTCTGGCGCAGCCCGGTGTAAATCACTTCCATCCCGGCGTCGCGCAACGCGCGCGCAATGATTTTCGCGCCGCGGTCGTGGCCGTCGAGGCCCGGCTTGGCGATCAACACCCTAATTTTCTTATCAGGCATAGCTAGGCAAGAATACTCAAATCCCCAGTAAAACGATAGCTGCCCGCCCCGGCAAGGTTCTATCGCGCCAAATTCAGCAGAAAATCTTCCACCAGAGCGTTGAACTTGTCCGGATCATCCACGAAGAGTGCGTGGCCGTCGCCTTCGAATATCTCCAGCTTCGAGTTCGGAATGTTTTTTTGCATAGCCACGATCGTGCTCATGTACCCGCTTTTCGCCGCGCAGACCACCACCGGCTTATCTATCTTCGGCAGCACGGGCCGGTAGTCCGCCACGAAATATCCCACCAGCAGTGCGACCGCCGTATTCGTAGGAACTTGCAGCGAGGCCTGCACCACCTTGTTAATGTAGTCTTCGGGATGCGGTTTTTTCAGATTTAATTGACGAATGAAACCGTTTGCGGAGTTTTTCCGGTCTTCCAGGATTCCTTTCAGCAGGCCGAAATCCTGGTCCGCGTCTGCGGGCGCGCGTCCGCCCGCGTCGTTATCCACCAGAATCAGCCCCGCGAAATCGATCGTGCCAAACTGGTCCACGTAAGCCATCGTCTCCACCACAGCCATGGACCAAGCTACGATGACCACGGGCGCCAGGTGCAGCTGATCCACCACGGCCTTGATGTCCCGCGCGCGCGCCGCGGGATACAGACCGTCGCTGGTCTGCGAAGATTGTCCCTGGGAGCGCGGGTCCATCGCGACCACGCGATAGTCGTGCGCGAAATAATCGATCTGGCTCTGCCAAATCCACGCCGGCATCGTCCATCCGGGCACGAACAAAATGGAAGGGAATTGGTGCGCCGCCGAAAGGCCGATCTCGCCCTTCTTGATCACCGCATCTTTGGGCATCGGATTGCCAATCTGTGCGCTCGGCGAAGTCGCCAGCCGCCCCGCCTCGAGGTAATGGATTTTCACTCCATCGGAGGTAGTAACGAACCCACTCCGCTCGCCGGGCTTCTTCTCTTTGGCCGATGCCGATGCCGCGGTCGCGAAAAGCGTGATGCCGGATACGAATAATAGGACCGCCGCCAAACCGGGCGATGGAAACTCGTATTTTCTCGGGTTCGCTTTCATCTTTCTCTGTGTACTCCAGTTTTCCTCTGTGTTCTCGGTGCTAATGCTTTTGACTTTAATCCTGTCCGATTCTAAAGCGGCGAATACCTTCCTTCAAAGTTATCACGCTGAAGTTGATCAGCAGCCCGATCCTGCAACCTGATAAACGCAGACAAGCAAGAACGACCGCCTCGTGAATCTTTGCCAAATTCGCCACAGCTTTTAGCTCTACGACGAGTGGTCCTGCGGCGACGAGGTCGATTCGCTAACCGCAGTCCAGTTTCACATCCTTGTACACAACCGGCACAGCTTTTCGGCGCTCGTAGTGTATTCCCTTCAGATCGAACTCGCGCACCAGACACTCTTCGTACGTAGATTCGAGCAGGCCCGGTCCCGGCAGTTGGTGAACTTCGATCGCTGCTCCAATAATCGCTCCGGTGAGTGAATTGTCGTCCACGGGTGGGCAAGGTCGAAACATTAACACAGAGAACGCAGAGAAAGGCAGAGGACACAGAGAAACACGCGACTACGATACAGGCCTAGCCATTGCGGCTACGTGATTGCTACCTCTTCATAGATGCCAAACACCGCGCGCATGGCATCGCAGACTTCGCCGAGTGTGGCGTAGGCTTTCACTGCGTCGTAAATGAAGGGCATCAGATTGTCTTTGCCTTCGGCGGCCTTGCGCAGCGCCGCCAAGCGCCTGTCGACCTCCGCCTGCGAGCGCTCCGCGCGTAATTTGCGCAGCTGCGCGGTTTGGCGTGTCGCGACCGTCTCATCAATCTGCAAAATGTCGATGCCTTTTTCTTCTGCGACATAATCATTCACGCCGACGATGATCTTTTCCTTGCGGTCGACCGCCAGCTGATACTTGTAGGACGCCTCTGCAATTTCTCGCTGCGGATACGCGCGCTCGATCGCCGCCACCATCCCGCCCAGCGCATCAATCTTCTGGATGTAATCCCACGCGCCGCGCTCCTCTTCGTTCGTTAATGCCTCGACGAAATAAGAGCCGCCCAGTGGGTCCGCTGTATTCGTCACGCCGCTTTCGTGCGCGATGATCTGCTGCGTGCGCAGCGCCAGCGTCGCCGCAAATTCGGTCGGCAGCGCCCAAGCCTCGTCCAAAGAATTCGTGTGCAGCGATTGCGTCCCGCCCATCACCGCCGCCAAAGCCTGTAACGCCGTACGCACCACGTTGTTGTAAGGCTGCTGCGCGGTCAGCGAACATCCCGCCGTCTGCGTGTGAAAACGCAGTGCCCAGGAGCGCGGATTCTTCGCGCCAAAGCGCTCCGTCATCGTCTTGTGCCAGATGCGCCGCGCCGCGCGATATTTCGCGATCTCCTCGAAGAAATCATTGTGCGCATTAAAGAAGAACGAAAGCCGCGGCGCAAACTCGTCCACGTCCATCCCGCGCCGCACGCCCCATTCCACGTATTCGATCCCGTCGCGCAAAGTGAACGCCAGTTCCTGAATCGCCGTCGAGCCGGCTTCGCGAATATGGTAGCCGCTGATCGAAATCGGATTGAATTTCGGAGTTTCCTTCGCGCCGAATTCCAGCGTGTCAATCACCAGGCGCATCGACGGTTCCGGCGGATAGATGTATTCCTTCTGCGCGATGTATTCCTTCAAAATGTCGTTCTGCAGCGTGCCGGAAATCTTCTTCCAGTCCGCGCCTTGCTTCTCCGCGACGGCCAGGTACATGGCCCAAATCACCGCGGCCGGCGAATTGATGGTCATCGAAGTGGTTACATCCGCCAGCGGAATTTGGTTGAACAGCACTTCCATGTCTGCCAGCGAACTGATGGCGACGCCGCATTTACCGACCTCGCCCTCGGACAGCGCGTGGTCCGCGTCGTAACCCATCAGCGTCGGCAAATCAAACGCCACGGAGAGCCCTGTCTGCCCCTGCCCCAGCAAATAACGGAAACGCGCGTTGGTGTCCTGCGCTGTGCCGAATCCCGCGAACTGCCGCATCGTCCATAAACGCCCGCGGTACATGGTCGAGTGAATTCCGCGCGTGTACGGAGGCTCGCCCGGATAGCCGAGATCCTTTTCCGGATTCCAGTCCGGCAGATCGGCGCCCGTGTACAGCCGCCGGATGGGATAACTCGAGACCGTCGTAAACTCGTGCGCCCGCTCCGGCGATTTTGCGAGCGTCGGCGCCAAAGTTTTTTCCTCCCATGCGCGCTCGCCCGCGGAAACCTTGCGCTCGGGGTCAAGCGTGACGGTCACCTGCGATTTCAGCGACTTGCCGGCCTTTGCAATTATTTTTTCAGACATGAGGGAGGGTTCCTCCAAGGCCGCGCCAGGCGCAAACATGCACACAGACCAGCGCGTCCATACTTCATCTTAGGGCAAGGGAAGAGATGCAGCAACAACCAGAAACCGAGGATTGCTCCATCGTATGGCGAGGAGGGCTTTCGTCGCGGCGATCTTCACGCCGCCATCGAGCCACGCCGCAACACCGACGGCGCACCAAAGTGCGCCGCTACAAAGACCCTGGATCCCGCCGCGCGTCTACTTCGCGCCCAAAACTGTCCCCGGGTCCGGCGTCCCCGGAATCAGCGGGTCCCGCGTCGTCTCGCCGCGCATCGCATCCGCGACGGTAATATGCTGCACTTCCAGCGTGCGGCCCATCGCCTGATTGAAATTCACCAGGGCCTCCGCCAGATTCGCCTGCGCGCGCAAAGCCGTGCCCTGCGCCGCCGTTAAGTCGCGCGAACGCAACACAACCTGGTAAGAAGTGGACGAACCCAGCTGATATTTCTTTTGCTCCGCGTCCAACGTCTGCTGCGCCAAATTCCGCGCCTTCTCCGCGGCCGCCACCTGCGATCGATCCTGCTGCAAAGTGATGATCGCGTTGCGCACGTTAATGACGATGGTATTTTCCGCCTGCCGGTATTGGACCCGTAGCTGCCGCTCATCGAACTGGGCTCGCGCGCTATCCGCCTGCGCGGAACGATTGCGCAGCGGCATCGTCAAAGTCACTCCCGCCGCGTAGGTCGGGTATTGGTTCTTGAACACCTGGGCCAGCGCATCGCTCACCCCGCCGTGCGTCACAGCGGTCGTCGTCGCGGGAACGCCTGCGAAAGCTTCATTGCCATTTATTAGTATGGGAACGCCATCCGCACCCACTAGCGGTGCCTGCGGATCGGCGACGAACGACCCGTTGACTCCCGTCGTATTGAATCCTGTCCCATTCAGTCCTTGCGACACGTATTGCACGTAAGCGTTCAGCGAGGGCAGCAGGGAATTCCTGATAGCCTTCACCTCGATCTCGGAGTTCTTCAGATTCAGATCTGCCTGGTACAGCTCCGGACGCTTCTTCCACGCTTCCTGCACCGCCTCCTGCAGCGGAATATTTTCCACGATGTCCGGGGTCGAAATCGGCGTGGTCGGCACGATTTCAATCCCGGCCACGTCTTTCGCCAGCAAATTCTTGGCGATGTCGTTCAGCAGCACGGTTTCCTGCGTCAGTTTCGTGGTTTGCGCTACGATCAGATTTTGCTGGTCGGTAGCCAGCTGCGATTCCGCCGTCAGCACGTCCAACGGCGCCATGGTTCCAATCTCCAGCTGCTTCTTGTTGTCCTCCCACAGCTTTTGCGAGACGCCCACCGCCGCTTCCTGCACCTTCACGTTCTGCCGGTCGTACACTAGTTCCCAGTAGTCGATCGAAGTCTGCGTCACCACCGCGATCACCTGCTGCGCGAACTGCGAATTCGCCGCCTTGATCGTATTTTTCTGTTCGATGATGTACCGCGTGTTCGGCAGTATTCCGAAGCCATTCAGCAGCGGCTGCGATAAAGTCGCCGTTAGTACCGGACTGAACGCCGGATTGAAGAACACATCCGGTTCGTTGGTCGCGCTTCGCGGCGTATTAAGAGTGACCGAGAAATTCGTGCCGGTGTGAAATCCCTGCGTGTACCCGAAATCAACGGCCGAGGAGTTTTGGTTTACCACCAGAATGTTCGTACCGGTGCCGGTGCCCGAAATGAACGGGTTATTGACCGGGACGTTCGAGTGATACCAGCTGTAGCCTGCCGTAAACACGGGATCGAACGACACCGATGGCGACGTGCCCAGCACCACTTGCTGCGTGCTGAGGCTTTGTGGAACACCTCCAGCCTGGGCTTTCAGCAGTTGCGTTTCGGCGATCCAAGGGGCGAACCGTTCGACGAATATATTCAGATTATTTTCCAGCGCCAGCGATATCGCGTCGTCCAGGCTCAGCATCAGCTTGCCGTCGTGGATCAACTGATCAAGCCGCGTGGAATTCGTTAGCATCGGCTCAGGCATACTCCGCGGGGCGTAAGGCGCGAAGATGTTCGGGAACATCGGCTTGCCAGTGGAGTAATCGGCACCCATGCCTTCCCGCAGGTTGCGCGCCGGCTCCGACGCAGGCGATCCCGTCTGCGCGCCGGGCTGGCTGGCGGGTTGCGCGCCGGGCGCGCTCTGCTCCTGTTGCGCCTGTGCCGGCGTCTGGTTCTGGCCTTGCTGCGCCTGGGCGTACGCCGGTGACACAATCAGCGAAGCAGCCGTCAGCAGTGCCACCGCTACATGCCTTAGACTTCCGTTCATCGTGTTGTCCTCTCCAAAGTTCTATCTTGAGTCTCGACAGGCCTGTAACTTACTCAAACGCGCGAACAAGGGTGTTTGTTTCATTTTATGTATTCCCGATGCAACACTGCGGCCATGCATAACCGCTTGAATTTAGACGATTAAACGGGAAATAGTGAGCGTCAGGCGTTCATTTCCGGACAGTACCGTGCGTACCCGGACACGCGTCGCGAAGTTTAGCATCGCGTCTTGCTCGTCGCAATCGCGGCTGGAAACGATTCAGATCTGCATCGCAGTCGGACGGTTCCAACCCACGCCGCCGTAGCTCCCTAGGGGCCTGTCTCGGACCCGCCCCTACAACCGCAGAAGAAACCCGGCGTGGTTACTCGCGGATATGCAGATTCTCCGGCATCAATACCTCCAATCTGTCCCCTCACGATCCGCGACCTCGGCGCTCCTGCCTCACCCACCTCTGCGTCAGGGCTTTACGCCGTTGCTTTGGACTAGCGAGCCGCGCGCGCGTTGACACCTACCGCAGCGTCGAACTAACATGCCCCCGGCACCCGATGACTCGCGCCCTAAGTTCGCGCCCCTGCTCTGCTGCGAAGTGGCAATTGCTGGCTCGCTCTTTACTTTTTCTGCTCGCTCTTTGTCTAGCCGCGCTCTCGGCGGCCGCTCAAGCGACGGATCTTCCCGTCAAGCCGAAGGGAGACGTCATTGATGTTCCTCCCAAGCCCACCGGCTACGTCAACGACTACGCCCGCGTCCTAAGCCCCGGCGCGCGCCAGCAACTGGAAGCGCTCTGCACGGAAGTAAACGACAAGGCCAAAGCGCAAATTTTTGTAGTCATCGTCCCGTCGCTCGGTGATCGCACCGTTGAAGATTATTCCTTCGACGTAGCGACGAAATGGGGCGTCGGTCCGAAACAAACCTCGAGTGGAATCCTGATATTCCTGGCCGTCAACGACCACAAATACTGGACGCAGGTCGGCTACGGACTGGAAGGCATTCTGCCCGACGGCAAGGTCGGCGGCTTCGGCCGCGAAGCAGTTCCATATCTCCGCCAAGGAAATTACGACGCGGCTGTGATGCGGATGACGCGGCGCATTGCCGATGTCATTGCTCAGGATCGCGGAGTCACTCTGAGCGGCGCACCGCTGCCCGCTGCGCGGACCGAAGGCTCGGGCCAGGGTAACATCAGCGGTCTTGCGGCATTCCTCATATTGGGAATCGTCATTTTCGCACTCTACGCAATGCTGAAGGGCGGCGGCGGACGTGGTCGAGGCGGCGGTAGTGGCTGGTGGATCGGTCCTCTGATCGCCAGCGGAATGGGCCGCAGCGGTTGGGGCGGCGGGGGATTCGGCGGTGGAGGTTTTGGAGGCGGCGGTGGTGGATTTGGCGGCGGAGGCGGAGGTTCGTTCGGCGGAGGCGGCGCCGGCGGCAGCTGGTAATAAAATTAGATCTGTAGGGGCGGGTCCCGCAGTTGCGGGACCCGCCTGCGGTAATGTCCATACAGCAAAGGTCGCTTAATGGAAGCCAAACTAACTGAACTCGTAAGCCGTCTGAAAGCCGCAGCCGAGGCCAACCTGAAATCCATCGTGTTGTACGGTTCAGCGGTCACCGCCGAATTCCGCGCCGGGCATTCGGACCTCAACATCCTCTGCATCGTCGAACGCGCGGCCTCCGAAGATCTCGAGCATCTCCACGATGCCTCGGAATGGTGGGTGCGGCAAGGTAATCCGCCGCCGCTGCTCTTCACGCTCGACGAACTGCATCGTTCCGCAGACGTGTTCGCCATCGAGCTGCTGGATATCACCCGGCACCACCGTCTGCTTTTCGGCACCGATTTCTTCGCCAACTTCGAAGTTCCATTGCGTCTGCATCGCCTGCAAGTCGAGCGCGAACTGCGCGCCGATTGGCTGCGCCTGCGCCAGGGCATTCTGGCCGCGCCCTTGAGCTACAAAGCGCACTTAGCGATCATGTCGCAGTCCGTCTCCAGCTTCTGCGCCCTGTTCCGCCACGCGCTCGTCGCGCTGGGCCAGCCGATGCCAGCCACCAAACGCGAAGCAGTCGCTGCGGTGGCGACCCTCACCGGCGCAGACCCCTCGGCGTTTCACGCCTTGCTCGACGTACGCGAAGGAAAACGCAAGCCGCGCAACATCGACGTAGAAGCCTCCCTGCACGCCTACCTGGAATTCGTAGAAGTTGTAACCAACGAAGTGGATCGCCGCCTCGACGCGCTGTGAGCAGCACGAATCGCCGCTCTTGCAGTATGATGACTCCGCACTACCACTCACTCGGAGGCACTTCATGAAAGCAGCCCTCGGCGTAATCGCGGTCATGCTCATCATCGCAGTCGGTATCGGTCTCTGGTACGCCGGCAGCCGCAACGAAATGGTCCGTCTCAACGAACAGGTGAAATCGAACTGGGCCCAGGTGGACGTCGTCCTGCAGCGCCGCGCCGACCTAATCCCCAACTTGGTCGCCACGGTTCAAGGTTTCGCCGCGCATGAAGAAACCGTCTTCGACGATATCGCCAAAGCCCGCACGCAATACATGAACGCGCAAACTCCTGCCGACAAGATCGCCGCGAGTAATCAGATTTATCCGTTGGAATTGAAAGTTCTGGCCCTATCGGAAAGTTATCCGCAACTGAAGTCCAACGAAAACTTCCTCCGTTTGCAGGACGAACTCGCTGGCACCGAAAATCGCATCGCCGTAGAGCGCAAGCGGTACAACGATTCCATCCAGGCCTACAACACCTACATCGGCGTGCTCCCCAATAACATTTTCGCCGGATGGGCCGGCTTCAAACGCAACAACGATTACTTCCAGGCCGCCGAAGCGGCACGCGAAGTTCCCAAAGTCCAATTCCCGGCCGCGAAGCCGTAAGCGGCCGGCGAACGCGCGCAGCAATTCGCGCGATGGCCGTCGCGGCCACCGAATTCACGCGTTCCACGTGATTTCGTCGTTATTTTTTTTCTTGCGGGTCTGCGGAGGTTTGCCGGGGTGCCGCAGGCGCGCGCTTGCGTTCCGAGGATTCGCTCCAGTCCTCCGGCGGAAAGCCGATGCGCCAGAAAAGCGGCGAAGATTCGGTGAATTCCAATCCCACCTCGGTCTTGCTTCCCTTGTTCTCGCTGATGAACGCCACGTTGCACGTCAGTTCTTCCACTGTCTTGGAATTGACGATAGAAACTTGTTGCCCGCGCGTCACCGGAGCGTCCAGCGAAACCAGGCAGCCATTGGCGTTCACCGTAGTCGTCTTGGTCTCTTCTTCGAAGGGTTTGCCTTTGCTCGTGCCGCGCACGATCACCGCCATCTGAATGTGCACGCGCTGGGTGCGCCGTAGTTTGCTGTGCTGTTGGGCCGCCGGAATCGGCGGCGGTTCTTTGCCGTTCGTCATCCAATTCTCCCCGGTATCAGCCACCCAATACAATTTTGAGGGATACAAGGCCCGCAATCGGGCATATTCAAGCAAGCGGTGCCCAAAAGCGAAACCTTCCAGCTCCTCGACCCATCCCTCCGCCGCTGGCTCAAGTTGCGACGCATGTTACTCTCTGATGAATCCTGCGGACCCGCCTTGACCCTCCCGCCGTCCCGCGCTACGCTAATTCCAGCAATAGGGGTCGTATCCAGGAGGCTTCGCTCCCGCGAATCTGAATGAAACAAACCGTCCGGCTGGCAGGTGGCATCAACGAACTCTTCGGAACCCTCGACGAAAATCTTAAACTCTTCGAGTCCGCCCTTCACGTTACTACGCATCTGCGCGATCACGACCTGGAAATCGAAGGCTCGCAGCCTCAGGTGGAGCGCGCCGCGCAAATCCTGGGCGAATACAATCAACGCATCCGCGACGGGCGAATTCCCGACAGTTCGGAAGTGAAATCCCTCCTGCGCATTGCCACGGGTGCCACGAGTGAACCCGCTGCCTCCGTTCGTGGCGCATTTGCGCTCTCGAACACGCGCTCTTTCGGCAAGAAGACCATCACTCCGAAGAGCGCGAACCAAAAACGCTACATGGAAGCCCTCGAAGCCTACGACATGGTCTTCGCCATCGGCCCCGGCGGCACAGGCAAGACGTATCTCGCCGTCGCCATGGCCGTGACCGCCTTGCTCTCGAAACAAGTGAACCGCATCATCCTTGCGCGCCCCGCCGTCGAGGCCGGCGAGCGCCTCGGCTTTCTGCCCGGCACGCTGCAGGAAAAAGTGGACCCGTACATGCGTCCGCTGTACGACGCGCTGCACGACCTGCTCGAAGCGGACAGACTCGAGAGTTTTCTAGAGAAGGGAATTATCGAAGTCGCGCCGCTCGCGTTCATGCGCGGCCGCACGCTCAACGATTCCTTCGTCATCCTCGACGAAGCCCAGAACACCACCAGCGAGCAAATGAAAATGTTCCTCACGCGCCTGGGCTTCAATTCCAAAGCCGTAATCACCGGCGACGTCACCCAAATCGATTTACCCGAATCGCGCCGCTCCGGCCTCATCGAAGCCATCGAAATCGTCGGCAAGATCGAAGGCATCTCGTTCGTTTATTTCGATGAACGCGACGTCGTGCGCCACAATCTCGTCCAACGCATCATCAAGGCCTACGACGAGCACGCCGCCACTCATCCCGGTCACAACGGTCGCGCTTCAGGCGCCGGACGCGCTGGCCATTCCGGCCTGCAGAATCCGCGGGATTAATCTCGCGCGCATGATCCTCAATCAACAGCGTCGCGTTCGTGTTTCCATTTCCGGTCTGGAGAAATTCCTCGCCGCCGCGCGCAATCGCTTGCGTCTTGCACCCCGCTGCCTCACCGTCGCGCTTGTTACCGACGCGCAGATGGCGCGCTGGAATCGCGCGTACCGTGGCAAAAATCGCCCGACCGATGTATTGTCCTTCCCAGCAGATGGCTCGCACGCAGAACCAGCAACCAGGCGAAAGCATCGTCAGCCGCGCCGCGCGCGCGCCACGCGCATCTCCGCAGCAAGGGCCGCGTCAGCGTCTGGATCGGTCCCCGAATATCTGGGAGATATCGCCATCGCGCCCGCGGTCGCACGCCGCAACGCTCTGCGTCTCGGCCGCGCGTTCGATCACGAAATGCGTATCGTTATTCTCCACGGCATCCTGCACCTGCTGGGCTACGATCACGAGACCGACTCAGGCGAAATGGACCGGCGCGAAAATCGCCTGCGTCGCGACCTAGGATTGCTCTGACGATGCCGATTTTCCTCTACTCTGCCGGCGTGCTCGCTCTCACCACTGGCCTTGTGGTCTTCTCCTACTTCGATCGCGCCTTGCGCGAACTCGGCCGCGTTCATCCCGGACGAATCCACCGGCATCTCGACACGTTCGAAATGGACGTCGAGCCGCGCTTCCATATGGAACGGCGCCGCGCAGCTCTCGGCTTCAGCCTCCTCGCGCGCTTCTGGCTTGTTTTTGTCGCCGCCATCACTGCGCGCGGTGTGCTCTTCTTCGTTCCGGGAACCTGGGAAGCCGGCGTCGAAATGATATTTTTTCTGGGCGCCGAAGTTGTCATCGCCATGCAGTTTTTCCCGGCGCTCCTGCTGGCGCGCGCTCCGGGGAATTGGGTGCTGCCGCTGGTTCCCATCGTGCGCGTGTTTCTCTTCATCATTTGGCCGGTGCAAGCGGTGCTCGAGCTGCTGATCTCGGTGCTGCATTTGTCCGAAGAAAGCGAAGAAGAGCAAACCCCGGCGGCCGAACAGCAGCAGGCCATCGAAGCGCTCGTAGACGCCGCCACCGAAGAGGGCATCATCGAACAGGACGAAGCTCGCCTGATCGAGTCCGTCGTCGAATTCGGCGACAAGCGCGTCCGCGATGTGATGACCCCGCGGCCGGACGTAATCGCCATTCGCGCCGACGCTTCGCTTGAGGAATTGCGCGACCTCGTTGTCGAAACAAAATTCTCGCGCCTGCCCGTATTCGAAAAGACGCTCGACGACATCGCCGGCATCGTCATGGCTCGCGACATGCTCGAAGTACCCGACCGCGAAGCCGCGCACCGCACCGTGCGCGAACTGATGCGTCCCGCGCTGTTCATCCCGGAAACGAAATTCGGCTCAGAGCTGCTAAAGGAAATGCAGCGCAAGAATCAGCAGATGGCCATCGTGATTGACGAATACGGTCTGATGGCTGGCCTTGTCACCATCGAAGATCTCGTCGAGGAAATCGTCGGCGAAATCGGCGAAGAAGACCGCAGGCCCGCGCCGGACGTCGTCCGCGAAGCCAGCGGTGCCCTCGTGATTCGCGGCAGCGTGCAGCTGGAAAAAGTCGGCGAGCTCTTCGGCGTGCAACTCGATTCCGGCATGCAGCATTCCGCCGCGACCACCATCGCCGGCCTGCTCAACAGCGTCGCAGGCCACGTGCCGCGCACAGGCGAGGTCATCGAAGCCGACGGCTTGCGCTTCGAGGTAATCGAAGCCAACCAACGCAAAGTCCTCCGCGTCCGCGCCAAGCCAATCCCCAACTCCGCCGCCTCCACCGCCCGCACCGTGTAATGAGGTCGTAGCATAGGCCCGCCCGCCGCAGGCGGGCGATCTCGCCTGTGCTCAAACCGCCTTCTCGCACTCCGATACTCGGTAGGGGCGCTGCTTGCTGCGCCCCAACTTGCCATGTCGTAAGCCGCGAATGGGTTTGCTGCCAGGGTTCCGCAGCCGGTTACTCGCTCGCGTCAAATAATTGCGAACACAAAAAAATCGGGCCCGCCACAGGCAGGCCCGATGCCGCACTTCCGATGGTGCGAATACGCAAGCGACGCTTAGCTCTGCCCCGCGGCCTTGGCAAAAAACGCTGCAGCCCGCTTGCCGATTTCCTCGGGAGCTACGTCCTCCACATGCGTTGCGATTCCCCACTGGTGCCCAAACGGATCTGTTACTTTGCCGTAGCGATCACCCCAGAATTGGTCGTCCAGCGCCATATCAATCTGCGCGCCGGCGGCCACTGCTCGCGTGAACACCTTGTCCGCATTCTCGACGTAAAGGAACAGCGACATGCTCGGCGTCCCAGGAGTGGCAGCCGTGGCCGGCCCCATTACGTCGTTTACAAAAATAATCGAGTCTCCGATTTTCAATTCTGCGTGAGAGATCTTGCCATCGGGAGATGGCATGCGCATCAATTCTCCGGCGCCGAACACGTGCTTGTAAAAATCAATCGCGCGCGCGGCGTCTTTACAGGTTAACGATGGACTAATCGAGTGATATCCCTCTGGAATTGCCTTAACGGGGTTGGCCATGCAAGCCCTCCTTTGCATCTGGAACGTGCCGTGCAGCGTACAGCGTGGACCGCGGGGCCGTCCGCGACGTGCAAGCCGCAGCGAACCGCAGAGGAGTGAGAGCATACAACTCTGCAAGCCGAAGTCAAGAATTCCTGGTAGGACGCGCTGGGAAATTTTTCGATAACGCGAGCAATCAAGCGCTATGTCAATCCCGCCCAAACGATTATTCTGAAGTGTGATTGAAAATCCAGAAATACCGCCGAAGACCCCGCCGCAGACCGTGCCGGAGACCCAGCCGGACCCCCTGCGCCGGAGAGTCACTTTCCGATCCGTTATTAAGTGGCTTCTGCTCGGGCTGGCGCTGCTTTGGTCGCTTGCTGTGCTGACCCTGGTGGCCGCCCGCTGGATCGACCCACCGACCACCGCGGTGCACATGGAGCGCCGCTTGCAGGCGTGGATTCACCGCACGTCGTATCACGAACGTTACGAATTCGTTCCGCTGAGCCAAATCTCGCCCGAATTCCAGCATGCGGTCGTCGCCGCGGAAGACGCGCGCTTCTACCAGCATCATGGATTCGATTGGGACGCGATGGAAATCGCCGCGGAAGGAGACCTGGAAGGCGGCCGCATTCGCGGCGGGTCCACCATTACGCAACAGCTGGTAAAAAACCTGTTCTTCGGCACCGGCCGCTCCATCCTGCGCAAGGGCGCCGAGTTCACGCTTGTCCCGGTAGCCGAATTGGTCCTCAGCAAGCACCGAATTTTGGAACTCTACCTCAACGTGGTCGAATGGGGCCCGGGTGTTTATGGCGCGGAGTCGGCGTGCCGCTGCTACTACCGAACTTCAGCTCGGAGTATCGACCGGCAGCAAGCGGCACAACTCGCCGCAATTCTGCCGTTGCCCCTGAAGCGACGCCCCGAACGCATGAATCGCTACAGCGGACTCATCCTCGAGCGCATGCGCCAAATGGGCTGGTGATTGCGCATCACAGGGTTGAGAAACAAGGAGGATTCCTGCCAATCAACGGCTCACCGGACAAAAGGCTGCGGGAACGCACTGCTACGGCATCTCACGTTGACCGGACCTTTGTCGTTGCAGTACTCTTAATCTCCGCAGCCCAGAATATTGTTCGAGCAGTTGCGTTATGAACCGATTAGGCCGAAATTCAGCTCGAATACTCGCCTCACGAAAGGAGCGTTATGCACAGAAAAGTCGATCCGTTAAATAAAAAGCTCTACGGTTCGGTAACAGCAATACTGACGGTGACCGACGTGAAAGCGGCGGCAGCCTTTTATCAGAAGGCGTTCGGCTTTGCCAAACGCGGAATCATGAATGGCCCAGACGGCAAGGCGGTCCATGCCGAGCTAACACTGCGCGGAACGACATTGATGTTGGGGCCGGAAATGCCGCAGATGGGTGCTCGCGGCGCAAAAACAATCGGCGCCTCGCCAACGAGCTTGTACCTGCTGACGGCGAACGCAGACAAGACGGTTGCGAAGGCCGCAAAACTCGGCGCCGTGCCCAAAGGGCCTGTAATGGACATGTTTTGGGGCGACCGCTGCGGAACCGTTGTTGATCCCGAGGGTTACACTTGGATGGTCGCTACCCACATCGCGCAACCCACACCTAAGGAAATGCAGAAGAAGATGAAGGAACAGATGGAACAAATGAAACAAATGGCCGGCCAACAGACAGCACGCGCTGCGACTGCTGGCGCCTAAGTCGTAGCCTTCAATTTCTGCTAACTTTTGACTGATTCCAAACTGCTCGGTTGCCGGGAGTATGCGGCGCTGATCGCCTTCGTCGCATGTCCTCCGCAGTCACGGCGTGCTCGGAAGCAGTTCGCATGCCTGATTAACCTTGCCAGCTCAACCGGTCGATGCAACAACTTCTAGTCGGTTGATACGACCGTGCTTCTGCCAGAGAACCAATGCGCCTGGCCGTACGCAACCAGAACCTGACAGGGTCGTGTTCTGTTTGAATCAACGCTCGCGCACGGCGTTAGCTCGTGAAACTGGTGCAAGTTGAGTTCGAGCTAGTCTTGCGTCGACCCATAGAGACCGCCCCGCTAATCGGAAACTGCGCTGCGGACTAATTCCCACCTCGCTTTCCTCACCGCGCCACAAAGGCGTACAATTCTGCTATCCATGGCATTCAAGTCTGGCTTCGTCGCGATTGTCGGCCGCCCCAACGCGGGCAAATCCACCCTCGTCAATACTCTCGTCGGCCAGAAAGTCGCGATCGTTTCGCCCAAGCCGCAAACCACGCGCAATCGCATCCAAGGCATCCTGAATCGCGAAGACGCCCAAATCGTTCTGATCGATACGCCGGGAATCCACCAGCCGAAAAACGTGCTCAGCCGCATGATGATGGACGAACTCCAGCACGCCTTAGAAGGCATCGACATCCTCTGTTTGATCGCGGACGCCTCCGTGGACTACGGCCCCGGCGACCGTTTCTCGATTGAATGGATTAAGCGCTTTCACGGACCCGTGTACCTGCTGCTCAATAAAGTAGACCGCATCGCGAAGCACCTGCTTCTCCCGCTGATCGAGCGCTACAACAAAGAATTCGCATTCGCCGAAATTTTCCCCATCTCCGCGCTCACCGGCGCCGGCTGCCTGGACCTCGTCAATTCCTGGCTGACCCGCCTGCCCGAAGCCCCGCCGCATTTTCCGCTCGACCAATTCACCGATCAGCCCGAGCGCTTCCTCGCCGCCGAAGTGGTGCGCGAGAAAGCCATCCTCCAGACCCGCGACGAAGTGCCACACGCGATCGCCGTACTCATCGATAATTTCGAGGAAACGCCCAAGCTGCTGCGCATCCGCGCCACCATCTACGTCGAGCGCGAAGGCCAGAAGGGCATTCTGATCGGCAAGAGCGGGGAAGCCATCAAGAAGATCGGCACAGCCGCGCGCAAGGAGCTAGAATTCGTCCTCGGTGCAAAAATATTCCTTGAGCTCTTCGTAAAAGTCCAATCCAACTGGCGCCAAAACTCCACGCTGGTCCGCCAACTAGACTGGCACCGTCAACTCGAACAACTAGCCCAATACCAGGAAGCCGAAGAAGGCTAGAACTCGTCGAATCCCGCCGCAACTGAAATTCGCGCGCAGCATGCGTTCAGCGCAGCCGAAATACATTCCATGCCACGCCCACAATCGCTCCAAGCAGCACTAGCCAGGCGGAATTCACGCGATATCGCAGAAGCGCGATAGCGGCCACCACCGCCAAAGCCACGGTCGCAACATCCACCAGCGCCGCCCGGCCGAGCTGCCAACTGACCGCCGCCAGCAAAGCGAGCGAGGCGACGTTCACCCCATCCAGAAACGCGCTCGCAGTCTTGGACCGCCGAATCCGAGGCACCAGCGGCCCGCTGATCGCAACCAGTACCAATGCAGGCAGGAAAATTCCCACTGTCGCGACGACCGCGCCGCGCATTCCTCCCAGAATGTACCCGATAAAAGTAGCAGTTGTAAAAACCGGCCCCGGAGTCACCTGTCCCACCGCGACCGCATCGACCAGCTGCGAGTCCGTAAGCCAGCCGCGATGCGCGACAAGATCCGCGCGCAGGAACGCCAGCAAGACGTAACCGCTTCCGAACACGACCGCCCCAATTTTCAAGAACACGAGAAAGAGGGAACCAAGAGTGAAGGAGGTTGCTCCGCCGGCCAAGGCCGTCACCGGAGCAGTGGCCAATGGTATCGCACCAAGTGCTGATCGCGATGTTACGAGGCTCATCAAACAGACCGCGCAGCCGCCCAGCGCCAGCAGCAGCAGAGGATGCAAGCCGAGAAAAGCCAGCAGCACGCACACGACGCCCACGACTGCCGGAAATGTTGTCTTCACTGCGGTGCGTCCCAGTCCCCACAGCGCCTGGAGAATTACCGCAATCACAACCGGTTTGACCCCGTAGAGAATCGCCGAGATCGCTGACAGCTTGCTGAAGCGGACGTAGGCCCACGCGAGAACCGCTACCATAATTGCCGCGGGAACAATGAAACACATTCCGGCAACCAGCAGTCCGGCCCAGCCGGCGAGCAAATAGCCGATGTGGATGGCGAGTTCACTGGAACTGGGGCCTGGAATCAGATTGCTGGCGCCGAGCAGGTCGAGAAATTTCTGGCGAGAAAGCCACTCCCGCCGGCGGACCAGCTCGTCCTCCATCATCGCGATGTGCGCCGCAGGCCCGCCGAACGCGGTGCAGCCCAGCCGCAGAAAGAATACGGCGAGTTCGCGTATCGAGACTTTTGGCGGAGATGAGGCGGAGTGCGAAACTTCCCGCGCCGGCTGCTCAGCCATGGCCGCTACGCGAGGAATGCCGCGCGTCGAGCGGCGACGTTCCCGCGCCGACGAGGAGGACCACGCCGCCTACGAGTGGGCGGATAACCAGAAGGGCCAATAGCGCATTCGGGTGGAGCAATTCTGCGAAGAAATTCATGACGATCCAGTTCTTACACGTAATCGAACAGAGTCATAAAGCCAAAGTCCATGTGCAGCTGCTGATGGCAGTGGAACAGAGTAAGCCCAGGGTTGTCGGCGGTAAAATCCAATTCCATTTCTTGATAGCCGCCGAGCATCACTACGTCTTTCATTACGCCTGCCGTGGCCACACCAGCGATTCGCGTGAGTTCAAAGCTGTGCCGGTGCAGATGGATCGGATGGATATCGTCGCTGGCATTGCGCATGCGAATACCGTAGCGCCGGCCCTGCGTCAGATGGAATGACGCTGGAACGATGCCCTCGGTCATGGGATAAGCCGTGCCGTTAATCGTCCAGCGGTTAAATCCGCCTTCCGCGGCGTTGCCTTTCGCAATCAGCATGTCAAACGTTTCGTCGGGCGGTGCTGCGGTCGCGCCAGATTTCGCAAAACGCAAATAATTCCAGTGGAATGGCATCGGCGGCGTCCAAACGGGCTTGGCGCTGTGGCCGGCGTACTCCACGACAATGCCCATGCCATGGCCGCGATCATCATCCGCCAGGTCGCCCATGATCCACACGCCCGGTTGATTCATCTCGACAATCGCCGAAATGCGCTCCGCAGTCCCGAGCCACAGCACAGGAATTTCGGCCGGCACCGGAATTGCATTACCATCCAGAGCGACAACCTTAAATAAATGCCCGGGCAACGCCAGGCTGCGAATCTCCGTCGCACTGCCGTTCAGAACGTGAAACAGCACGCGCTCGCCCTGCTTCACCCTTAGCGGCTCGCCGTGTCCCAACATGCGCCCGTTGATGGTGAAATAGCGGTAGCCCACTTCGTAGCCGTGTGGTATACCTTTCGCGAGCGAAGCTCTCATCGCGGTTTCGCCCGCGGATTCCAGCTCTTTGACTTTCATCGCGGGCGCCAAGAAATCCTGCGCCATATCGCCGCCCTGGCTGAAAGTTGGCTCAAACTCTTTCAGTACGAGAAACACTTCCCGGTCGTAGCCGCCCGGTTCATGCCGGGGTTCGATGTAAACCGCTCCAACCTGGCCGGTGTATTGTCCCGCATACAAATCCGCTCCGGCGCGATTATGCGTGTGATAAAAACGTAGCCCGGCCGGCCGCGGCGTGAACTCAATTCGCCGCATTCCGTGCGCCGGAATGAATGGCGTACCTTCCTCCGCCGCGCCGTCCACGTCGGTGGAGACGAATTGCCCGTGCCAGTGGAGTTGCTCTGCTGTGTCCGTATCGTTGTGCACTTCGACAGAGACGGGCTGTCCTTCTTTGAAGCGCAGCAAAGGTCCCGGAAACTGGCCGTTGTAAGTAATCGTAGAGATGATGCGCTTCGGGCCAATCTCGACAGCGCTCGCGGCAATGCGCAGGACGTAATCCGGCGGGCCCACTGCGGTCTGCGGTACCTTCGTCTGCATAGCGAAACCGCGCAAAGCGTTCGGGCACGCCGCCCCACACGTCGCGGTCCCGACCACCTTCAGAAACTCGCGGCGCGATGCAGTCTCATTGCGCATGTTCGCATTCCTTCGGAAAACGTCGCTCATCCACCCACGATCCTGCGATTCGCCGCTTCCGGCTCTCACTTCATCGCCAGCCGTCCTGCCGAACGCGGAACCGTCGCAAGTTAGATTAAACTTCGCACAAAATCATGGCAATCGATATCGGGATCAATTCAGGTTTCACTTTGCCTGGCGTATAACGTAACTCCCTCGGCCGTCCTACTCCCTTCCATGTATGGCCCTGCATCGTGGCGCCGAGTATTCTCACATCGAGAAAAGTCGGTACGACTGCTCAACAAAGGAGGTCAACAACAAATGCCATTGTTGACGGTAATAATGGTTCTGATCGTCGTAGGAGTTCTGCTGTGGCTGGTCAACCTCATCCCCATGCAGGGAACAATCAAGTCAATCCTGAACGCGGTCGTAGTGATAGCCGTAGTGCTCTGGCTCCTGAATATTTTCGGGCTCTTTAATTCGTTCGCCCACATTCGCGTCGGCTCATAGCCTAAAGCGCGTCACCGCGCGGAACCGGAACTGATCCGAGCAGCCCGGTCTCCGTTGCTGCTGCTGACCGCCAGCGGCGCGCAACAACGAGCGGTGTCACACCCGCGTCGGCGCAATCCCCAGCGAGCGCATCTTGCGATACAAATGGCTGCGCTCCAGGCCCAGCGCCTGCGCCGCCTTGGTCATATTCCAGCGATTTTCCTCCAGCTTGCGCAGCACGAATTCGCGCTCGTAGGCCGAGCGCGCCTCCTGCAAACTTTCATACGGCTTCTGTGGGCTCTTCGACGCGCCGCGAAAAAGTTCCGGCGGCAAATGATGCGGCTCAATCCGTGGTGACGGGCAAACAATCACCAGTCGCTCCACCAAGTTTTTTAATTCACGGACGTTGCCGGGCCACGGATAACTGAGTAGCACGTCGAGTGCGTTGGGGCTGAACTCTTTCGCCTTCTTCCCATATTCCTGGCAAAAAGCCGCCAGAAAATGCGCCGCCAGAATCGGAATGTCCGCCACGCGCTCGCGCAACGCCGGCACGTAGAAGGGAATCACGTTCAACCGGTAAAAAAGATCCTCGCGGAAAGCGTTGCGCGCGATCTCTTCCTCGAGCTTTTTGTTGGTAGCGGCGATCACCCTCACGTCCACAGTGGCGGGCTGGTTCGACCCGAGCGGCTCGACGCGCCGTTCCTCCAGCACGCGCAGCACTTTCGACTGCGTCTTCAAACTCATGTCGCCCACTTCGTCCAGAAACAGCGTCCCGCCGTCGGCCTTCTGAAATTTCCCCACCTTGTCTTCGCTCGCGCCCGTAAAACTCCCCTTGCGATGCCCGAACATTTCCGATTCGATCAATTCCTCCGGAATCGCCGCGCAGTTCACCTCCACAAATTGCATCGAGCTGCGCAAACTGCTGGCGTGCAGCGCCCGCGCCACCAGTTCCTTGCCCGTGCCACTCTCGCCATAGATCAATACGCGCCCATTCGTCGGCGCCGTCAACGCAATCTGCTGCCGCAGCGCCTTCATCGGAATACTGCCGCCCAAAATCTGATGCTTCTCCTCCAGCTCGGCGCGAAGCCGCCGGTTTTCCGTCTCCAGCCGCAAATATTCCAGCGCGTTGCGAACCACCAACACCACTTTTTCCAGCGATAGCGGCTTCTCGACGAAATCAAAAGCCCCCAACTTCGTAGCCCGCACCGCCGTCTCAATATTCGCGTGGCCCGAAATCATCACCACCATCGGCGCGCCCTCCTGCGCCTGCATCCGCTCCAAAGTCTCCAGCCCGTCCATCTTCTTCAACCACACATCCAGCAAAATCAAATCAAAAGTCCGCGATTCCAATCGCGCCAAACACTCTTCGCCCGATGCAACTGCCTCAACGTCGTATCCCTCATCGCGCAGCAAAGCGCCGAGAGATTCGCGGATCCCGTTCTCGTCATCAACAATAAATATCGATGCAGGCATGTTCTGTAGTTTTCCGCAGCGCGAATCGTCAATCGAAATTCGGTATTGAACTTGTAGCGGCCAGCTTCAGCTGGGCGCCTTGGCCGTAGGTTTTCTCTGCGCCCTCTGTACCAAATCCTTTGCCTTACGCCGGCGTAACCGGAATCTCGACCGCCGGAAAACGAATCAGAAACCGCGTCCCTGTCGGCAAGTTATCCTCCACGCGAATCGTCCCGTTATGCTCAGCAATAATCCGGCTAGCGATCGCCAATCCCAACCCAGTCCCGCGCTCCTTAGTAGAAAAGTGCGGCAAGAACAACCGCTCCTTGTCCTCGGGCGAAATCCCCTGACCGCTGTCAGAAATCTCAATCTCCACGGCGTCCCCGTCGCCATCCACCCGCGTAGCCACGCGCATCCGACGGATCGTCGCCCCCTCCATCGCTTCCGCCGCGTTGTCAATCAAATTGGCCAACACGCGCCGCAACAACTCACGATCCGCCTTCACCAATGGCAAGGCAGCCGCGAGTTCCGTCCGCACCGTAACGCCCTCCAGCCGCCCATGAAATAAATCCAAAGCGCTAGCCACAATCGTATTCACGTCCTCGGGCGCCAATCGCGCGGCAGGGAAGCGCGCAAACTGCGAGAACGCATCAACGAGCGATTTCAACGTGTGCACTTCGCGCTCGATCAACCCCGCACACTCCGCCACCAACTTCTCCAGTTCCGTCCGCAAAGCCGCGGCCTGCTGCGACCCGCTGCGTTCCAAAAAGCGCAGCAACCTCTGCGCCGAAAGCTGTATGGGCGTCAAAGGATTCTTGATCTCGTGCGCGATCCTCTGCGCCACTTCCTGCCAAGCCGCCGCCTTCTGCGCCCGCAGCAAATCCGTCAAATCGTCAATCACGATCACGTAGCCAGGATTCGAAAGCCGCGGCCCCAGCGAACTAACCGTCACCGCCGCGCGCACCAGCCGGCCTGCCGTAGCAATCTCAATCTCCCGCGAAGCCACGCCCATACGCAGCGACCTCCGCATCAAATGCAAAACCGCTCGCGCAGCCTCATCACCGACCAACTCCGGCAAAGTCCGAGCCTCGCGCGCCGACTCTCCCAGAATCGCCGGGACAGCCGAATTCACCCGCGCCACTTCACCCGAAGAATTCAGCGAAATCACGCCCGTCGGAATATTTTCCAGAATCGCTTCCATCAATTTCCGCCGCCGCTCGCGCTCCTCAATCGCCTGCTCCAGGCTCTGCGTGAATTCATTGATCTGCCGCCGCCCTTCGCCCAGCTGCTCCGTCATGCGATTGAACGAACGCACCAGCATTCCCAGTTCGTCCTGCGCCTTCACATCAATCCGGTAATCAAAATTCCCGCGCGAAATTTCCCGTGTAGCCTCCGCCAGTGCTTGAATCGGCACCGTCACTTGCTTCGACAAGAACAGCGCCACCCAAGTCGTCGAGAAACCCAGAATCACCGTGACCACCAGCAGCCCCAGCAAAACGTCTCTTTTATACGCGCGCAACCTCTGCTTCTGCCGCGCGTAAGTTTCCGTCTGCGTCCGAATTTCCGAATAACGCGAGAGGAAATCACTCGGCAGAATCCGCGCTACGTACAATCTGCCTCCATCGAGCGGCGCGCTACCCGCGATATACAAATGATCGTCCGTGTGCCAAATCTCCGCGCCGTTCGGCAGCGTTTGCACCAGCGTGGGCGTGATCGTTTCCATCTCCGGCACGGTTTGGTCGCTCGAGGGATCCTCCGGTTTCACATACGCCACGCCGTCGTCCGCTTGTCCCTTCGCATGGGCGATCCAGGAAGCGTCCACCGACCACGCCAGGCCCAGCAGCGATTGATTTTCCTTGCTCGTGGCCGCGGCCTTTTCCGCGATGGCGTTCAAATGGCCCAGGTTGGCCTGGCCCATGTCCTCCAGCAGCCGCTGGCTCTGTTCGTTGGCAATTTCCAGCGGACGCGGAAACCACGCGATCAGCGTGCGATTCACAATCGCGTAACTGAAGAAGAAAAAGAAACCGATCGGCAGCAGCGACACGCCAATCGCGCCCAGCACCATCTTGACCTTGAACCGCGAACCCATCTGCCCGGTGCGCCGCTCAATCCACAGCCGCACCAGGCTGCGCGCCAAAATCACGGTGAACACCAGCAGCGCCACAGCCAGCAGTGTCGTCAACGCAAAAAATACCGCGAACTCGCTGCCTTGCTCCGGTCGCAGCGGCACGTCCAGCGAGCCCACCATGAACACGGCCGCCGTCAGCAAAGTGACGACGATTCCCCCGATCCACGGCCACAACCGGTTTTTCCGCCTGGCTCGCTCCGCCTTCAACGCCCTTCCTCCAGATATCGGCCCAGCGGATCTTCACCGCACAGCGGCCGCTGCGGCTCGCGAACCGCTACCAAATTAGCCGTGTCCGCACAGCCCTCGGCCGACAAAGCCAGCCGTTCCGGGTCAAAACAGGTGATTTTGAGGTGATTTGCCATCGAAATCCCACGATACCGGGCCTAAACACCCAAGTCAAGCCAACTGTTGCGCAGAAGCCACACTAGTGTGGCTCTTCGGTTATGCCGTAAGCGGGTTCATCTCTGCCGTGGAATTATGTAGAGGCCGGTCCCGCGAAGCGGGACCGGGCACCGCGGCGCAACGAGAGTCGTCCGACCTATCCGTTCGCCTTCTGAAACTCGCGCATGAAATCCACCAAAATCCTGACCGTCTCGATCGTCACCGCGTTATAAATCGAAGCCCGCATACCCCCAATCGACCGATGCCCGGCCAACCCGATCAACCGCGCCGCCGCAGCTTCCTTAGCAAACTTCTTCTCGAACTCCTCATTTCCGCCCGCGACCCGAAACGTAACATTCATCTTCGACCGCGAATCCTTTTCGATCGGCCCCACATAATACCCGCCGCTAGAATCAATCGCGTCATAAAGCAACCTAGCCTTAGCCTCATTGCGCTTCTCGATCGCCGCAACTCCGCCCTCAGCCTCAATCCACTCCAACACCAACCCCACGATGTAAACCGCAAAAGTCGGCGGCGTGTGGTAGAGCGACCGCTCCTTGATATGCGTCCGATACTGCAGCACGGTAGGCAAATTCTTATCTGCCCGCTCCGCGAGATCCTTCCGCACAATCACCACCGTCGCCCCGGAAGGCCCCAAGTTCTTCTGCGCCCCAGCAAAGATCAACCCGAACCGCCGCACGTCCACCGGCCGCGACATAATGTCCGACGACATATCCGCCACCAGCGGCACCTCGCCCGTCGCCGGCAGCCAATGCCACTGCGAGCCCTCGATCGTATTGTTCGTGCACATGTAAACGTAGGAAGCGTCAGGCCCCAACTGAATCTCATCCTTGCGTGGCAGCCGCGTGAACCGAGTTGCCTCCGTCGAAGCCGCGATCCGGTGAGGCGTCCCGCGCTTCAATTCCGCCAGCGCCTTCCCAGTCCACATCCCCGTGTGCAACACGTCCACCGGC
This sequence comes from Acidobacteriota bacterium, assembly GCA_013289715.1. GTDB lineage: Bacteria > Acidobacteriota > Terriglobia > Acidiferrales > UBA7541 > Palsa-295. The sequence goes on from JABCZJ010000008.1 coordinate 138,112, forward strand.
TTCCCCGGCAAGCAAAGATTCGATGGCGCCATCGTAAACTGCGCGCTCCCGCCCCCCTGCACGAAGATCACGCCATATTCCTCAGGGATCCCCATCAGCTTCCGCAGATTCTGCTCCGCCCGCGCAATAATCTCCTCAAACTCCGCCGACCGGTGGCTCATCTCCATCACAGACATCCCAGTCCCGCGATAATCGAGAAGCTCCTCACGGATCCGCTGCAGCACAGCCAAAGGCAAAGCCCCCGGCCCCGCATTAAAATTAGCCGCCCGCTCCGCGCTCCGCGGCGAAGCAATAGAAAGTGTCACGATGCCATCCTCTCGAGATGATTTCGAAGCTAAAGCTCTAAATCTAGAATACCTTGAAGTCACAAGAATAGCAGATGCTCGCCGCCCCAGCGAATCCAGCCAATCTGGCCGGTGCATCACTTTCCGTTTACGGCGCCAAATGCAGTGGCGATGCGCTACGGAGGAGGTGCCGCGAAATGCAGAGAGTTCATGGTTCCCTGGAGTTCGTCGAGCTTGGATGCGTCCGGGCTCGCGAAAATGAAGAGAATGAAGTAGCCCTTCTCGATTGTTACAGCCTCGATCTCGTGAGACCCAACATTGTTAACCGGAAAATCCAGCCTCGTCTTCCAGAAGGTTCTGTTGCCGACTGCGAATGGCTCCGGCGGGTTGACCGTAGAACTTACCTTGCCAGTCCGTTGCAAGAATGCGCCGGTCGCTTGCAAGAACTCTGCTGCAGTTTTCAGTTGAGGTGCAAGTTGAGTACGAACGGCTTCTATTTGAATCAAATTCGCGGTCGTCGAGATATCTTTCGTCGTCTGCTTGGCAACAAAAAGCAGCGGGTGCCAATCATTGGCGGCCGCTTCTGCGACGTCCTTTCCTGTAGGATCATCGTTGGCCAAAAGGGAAGCGCTGAGCCTGAGCAGAGCCTTGCCCTGCTCCGCTTTTAGAACATTCCAGCCCTTTGGAAATTGGTAAGAGAAGCCGAAGAACCTGTTCGTGTACAGGTTCTCCGCAAAGTATCCGTCCTCAGGCTGGGCCCCTTCAGGTTCAGCAGCCTCAGGCGTAGGCTCTATCGAGTCCTTCCGTGCCAGACTTGACGAATAAATTGAATTGTTCGGTTCCAGGCGCGCGGCTTCACGGAATTCAGCAAGCGCATCATTCGGTCGGTAGACGCCTCTCCACGCGACCCCGAGCAGATAGTGAGCTTCGGCATCATCTGGCTTCGTCTTCAGAAAGAGATTCAAATATTGAATCGCCTCGTCAAAATCACCGCCTGCGTGGACGAGCGATCCCCCGAGAAGCTTGTAGATAACCGGTAGTTGCGGTGCCATGAATTTCGCGTCACGCAGCACTGGGATTGCTTCTTGGTACTGTCCGCTGCGTGCGAGGCTGATGCCAAGCTCGGCGCGCGCAGCTTTGTAGCCTGGATAGATTCGCAACGCCTCGCGAGCTTCTGGCACAGCTTCGCTGTCGCGATTCTGCAAACTCAACGCCATGGCCAGTGCGAGATGCGCTTCGGCGTCGTCCGGCCAAAGTTCCAGAGACCGGCGCGATTGTACTTCGGCTTCGGAATCGTTGCGATCCGCAAGCAGATTTCGTGCGTATGCCAGGTGCAGCGCTGCCGAATCGGGTGCCAGTCTTACGGCGCGCGCAAAATCGTCGTTAGCCTTCTGAAGCTCCCCGTGACGTTTGTCGGTCAGTGCCACATCGAGAAGGCCATACGCGCTAACGCGGTCAGGTGGCTCCAGTACGATTACACTTGGTTTGAGCTTCGTGAGGGAATCGACAAAATCCGGCGTGACTCCAAAATAGCGAAGCGTGGTGACGAAGGCTGAGTTGAAAACAAAATCAATGCCACGCTGGCATATGACTTGCGTGGCGTATGGAGGGTAGCCGCCGCTGGCGAGAAAGGCCAGCAGCTCCAGACGGTCAAACGGCGGTGTCTGCGCTCTCCGGCTTGCTGGAGTGCTGCAAGCAAACGTCGAGCCATGCACGGCCGCGTTCAGTTCCTGATTGTAGGACAACGAGAGGCGCAACACGATGTAAGTGCCCTTAAAGCCCGGCGGAAGATGGTCGAGCGGATTCGAGCCGCGAACGCCTTGGATGGCCGCCTGATCGAGCGAATTCGTGCCGGAACTGGCCTTCAGCAAGATGTTTTCAATTTTCCCGTCGGATTGAATCCGGAATTCAACAGTCGTCTGGCCTCTTGCGCCTGCCCAAAATGCCGCCGGCATCGTCGCAAGCCAATTCTTCTTCACCGTCGCCATCGTCTTGGCGATGTAGCCGCTGAAGTCGACTGCATTCGTCGACGTCAGCAGCTCGACAGCCGCGCCAGCCGAATTCGGCGATTCACCGGCAGTACTCGGAGGCGCCTGCGGGGCTTGCCCCTGCGCAGGCGCGGCCGGCGCAGGTACGATGAGTGACATGACGATGACCGCGATGACGCGGCAAGTCCGACCGAAGTCGGCGCAGCAATGCATCGATGGCAACATAGCGTCTCCCTAAACCTTGTCAAGGCCTCTACGCCGGATCCGTCGGCTCCGCGTGTACCCATCAGCGCAAAGCATCGCTGCTGTCCAATCCGTAGAAATTATCCAGCCCGTGCGCGTTCTTGCTGTTACCGCAATGAACACTTTCGCTAGCAATCGCCATCGCCCTTTGGAAGCGCCGGTGACATTATCTGCCGATCGCACCACGAACTTGGGGAACGCATGCAGCACGTCACATGCGGAGGGTCACATGCAAAAAATCAAGCTGTTCGCGAATTACAGTATTCCGGTGATCTGGGGTGTGGTCGGCCTCGTAGTAGGCTGCGTCGCGTTTTACCTTCCCGTCGCCATCATGTGGGAACGCATCATCGTCAAGCCCGAAAACATCACCCCCAGCGACGGCCTCACCGTCATCATTCTTTCCGTGATTGCCGGAATATTTATCGGCGCCGCCGCGCTTTTTGGCTCCGCACAGAACCGCTGGACCGCTCGCCACTAAACGCCCAAGAATCATCGCAGCCACTTGCCTTGACACTCCGCGCAGCCTGCCAGTAAACTAATTTGCTCGCTTGCTATGCGGAGTCGAACCGAATGCTATTGTCGCGCGATTATGTCGGTTACATGGCCAAGGAAATCGTCAAGCGCCTGGTAGCCGCCAAAATGATCGAAGCCAAGAACGCAGAGAACCTCACGCAGCAGGTCCGCCAGGTGATGGCCGAGGAAGTCACTATCGAGGACCGCCTCAACGAAGAGGTCCGCGAAATCCTCGCGAAATACGCCGAGGAAATGCGCACTTCCGGCGCGTCCTACCAGGAAATGTACAAAAAAGTGAAGGGCCAGCTGGCCCGCGAAAGGAAATTGATTCTCCGCTAACCAGCGGCCGATGCCATGCGACTGACACGCGAAAAAACCGTACGCCTCTCCCATCGCATCATTGATTTCCTGGTCTCCAGTCCGGACGTGGACTTCGTCGAAGACCGCGACACCATCCGCCAGGAAATCGTCTCCATCATCACCGCGCTGCTGAAAGTCGAAGCCCAGGTGGACACCGAAGTCCGCGCCAAAATCGCCTCCCAGAAAAAAGAAATCCTCGAAGGCAGCGAAGAGTGGGACATCCTCTACCGCAAATACTACGCTGAAGGGCTAAAACGCATGGGCGTAGCCGAAGTGCAAACCCGTTAACCCCGCCGATCCTCGCAGTGCGCAGCAATCTCAATCAAGCCTGCAGCAAAAAAAAGCGCCCGGCAAAAACACCGGGCGCATAAACTCTTCACTTTTAACTGTCAGCTCTGAGCTGTTAACCGTTCTTCACGGCTGTTGATTCGGATCCGGCCTCCGCTGCAAAGTCGGCCGGTCCGGATCAGAATTCGGATCCGACGTCGTCGAAGTGTCACCCGGCTGCGGCGCGGTCGTCTGCGCAGTCTTCTTGCGCAAACTCGGCTTGTTCGGATTCTTGTCGTTCACCTTCACGTTCTGTTCGATCAATTGCAAGCGGTGCTTCACCACATCAAATTCCGAGGTCGTGACGATGTACTCCGCACGCTGCGGCAGAATCGTCGCAATCTCTTTCTGCGAAGCCTCAATCCGATCCGGCGTCGGCGGATGCGTCGAGAAAATCTTCGGAATCGTGCCCGGCTGCTTCTTCTCGTCGGAAGCTACCTTCTCGAAGAACGCCACGAACGCGTTCGGGTCGTATCCGGCCTTGTACATGTACTCGAGGCCCAGATAGTCGGCTTCCTTCTCATCGGTACGCGTGAATTGCAGAAACGCCATGGGAATCGCGAACTGCATCCCCTGATAAATCGCGTACCCCGCCAGCGTGTAAGGAATGAAAATCATCGCCGGAATCATGGCCAGCTGCGCGATTTCGCCCTTGGTTGCTTGCTTCGTGCCGTGTCGCGCGCAAACGTGCGCGATCTCATGCGCCATCACGCCCGCCAGTTCCGATTCCTCGTCCGCGTGCAGAATCAAACCGCTGTTCACGTAGAAAAATCCGCCCGGCAGCGCGAACGCGTTCACCACGTCCGAATCAATCACCTTGATCGTGAACGGCACCTGCGCGTCCGAATTCCGCACCAGGTTCTGTCCCACGCGGTTTACATACTCAGTTACCACCGGATCGTTGATGAATTTCGCCTGCCGCTCCACTTCCGCAGACAACTGCTTACCCAGCGCAATCTCATGTTCCAGCGAATAAAAATTCAGCCCATGGCCGACGCTGCTGCGATTCCCGATCGCGCTGACGTCCGCCCTGCTGCCCGCCTTTACGTTCGGGTCGGCAGGCTGTTCGACCGGCTGGTCCGCCTGTTGTACCGGGCCTTGCTGCTGCGTTCCAGACGCGCCGGTACCCGGGGAATCCGTCCCAGGTGTCGTAGTGCCAGGAGAAGTTGTGCCGCTCGAAGGTGTAGAGGAAGGCTGCTGCGCTGGCGGGGTGCCGCCCTGCTGCGCGCCGCCTGGTTGTGACGAAGATTGTTGTCCGCCCTGCTGCTGCCCCAGCGGGACGCTCGCAACGCTGGTCGACGTCACCAGCGACGCCGCAATAATCAAGGCTCCCAACTGCCCCGCCAAACTGTTTTTCATGGCTACCTCCGGCGGATACTGCCCGGATTATACACCCCTCCGGGCACCTTCCTACGCTGAATTCCTTGGATGTACCCCGCCCCCATTTAGTTTTCTCAACTCTGTAAAAGGTAGGTCACAAACGAGGCTATCGAGAGGCTGAAGATTCCCCGGGACCAAGGTGTCGACTCTGTAGCGGCCAACCTCAGGCGGGCGCTTTTGACTCTGGTGGCGCCGGCGTCCCGCCGGCGGTGTTGCGTTTGCCCTTGACGTTGCCGTCGTAAGGGCACGGCATGCCGTGCCCGCTGCAACAATCTCTCGCCTCCAGCCGTCGCCTCGGAATTTGCGATTGCGATTCCTCGGAGCTCGCCCGGCTACCCTGCCTTTGTTCCCGCGCCAGATGTTGCCCCCCGGAATCACCCTCGCGCACTTATATTGACGCCCTTCCCGATTCTGTCTACATTTGTCATGTGCCCGCGCGCAAACTACAAGTCGGCCAGGTCTGGAAGAAGGAAGATACCGGCGAATCCTATTTGGTTACTAAGGTTTACAACGAAGCCCTAACTACCTACGCCATCCTCCGCAAAGCCGGCGCCGAAAGCGAACGCCCAGTGAAAGTCAAAGTGGACCGCCAAGGCCCTGCCTACAAACTCCCCGGTTTCAGCTACGCCCAGGAATCCGACGAGTTCTAGCCTCCACGCATTGATCGAGCACGCCTCACATTTCTCCCAGCCGCCTCCGTGCCCTGCGCGTTTCTCTGTAAGTGTGTGTTAAATCTTTCGCCTTTCTCTGTGCCTCTGTGGCAGAGGTTGCCTCAGGCTTTCTCGGCGTCTTCTGCGCGCTCGCCTCCGGGTCAGCTGCGTTAAATCTTTGGGAATTATCTGCTTGAGTCCCTTGACTCTGGCTACTTTCGCTCCTTCGGAAGAGAAATCCGGCAGACGCCATTGGTCTGTATTCCAGGGTCACCCGAATCGGTCTGTGAACAGTCACCGAAGACTACAGACTCATCAAAATCGTTTTCCTAACATACCGTATAGGATTTAGAAATCTTTGGCACAAAGCATCGAACCATATGAGTGATTACTGCATCCGTAGTTACAGTCAGTGAATTCCGTGCAAGTAAGACGGTGCTCATTCTATTGCTCGTGGCCGTCTGCCGCGAATGTTCGGGTATCTGTCGAACCAAAATCAGCAGGCTCTTTTTTCCAATCTGAAATAGTAACCTTAGTGAGGTGAGTGGGAATTGAAGTTTCTGCCGGCAGACCGACCGGGAGCAGAAAAACCCCCCACCATTCCAGTTGCAAGCTTCCAATTGATTTTCATTCTGATCCTCCCATTCAGGAAGGGGGCTCAAGTATATGATTCCCAAATCTTTCGCCTTTCCAAGCCAAGCTCAGCCCGATCACTCTCACATCGATCGCACCTGCATCTCAACTACATCGTCCACCTGCATCACTTCCTTAACAATAAATCCCTCCGCATAGCGCACGCCGATCAACCGCCCGTAATACTGCGCCATCGAATTCATCCGCGCTTCCAGCTCGTCGAGCGGCAACACCACCTTCGACCGCCGCTGTTCCTTCGGCGGCGTAAACTGCGAGGCGTACGCCAGAATCGCCCGCTTCCGCCGGTCGAATTCCTTGGTAATGTCCACGCAAAATGTCGGACGCTGATAGTCGTAAGCCGCCGCATACAATATTTTGAACGGCCGGTACGCCTCGCCCCCCAGCGGATAATTTTTGAGCCCCGCGACAAAACACGCTTCAAATCCCAGTTGCGCCGCCGTGTAATGGTCCGGGTGCCGCCCTTCCCAGAAGGGCAGTATCACCGTGCGCGGCTGCAATTCTCGAATCGCTTCCGCGATCGCCAGCTTGTAATCCTCGCGCATCTCCAAATGCGCGTCCGGCAATCCCAAATTCCTCCGCACCGCCACACGCATGATTTTCGCCGCCCGCGCCGCCTCCTTCAAACGTATCTCCGGAGTCCCCCGCGTGCCCGTCTCTCCACGCGTCAAATCCAGAATGCCCGTGCGGTACCCAGCCGCTGCCATCTTCAGCAAAGTCCCGCCGCTGGTAAGCTCCACGTCATCCGGATGCGCCGCAATCGCCAGCAAATCAACTTTCATTCCGCCTCCAAAATCAGTGCCAAGCTATACGTGATGAGTGACAAGTAGCCACGCAACAGTCCCCGATTCTACATCAATCACCGCGCAGGCTTCGTCATCCTGAGGCTGGCGGCTTTGCTTCCAGCCGGCCGAGGGATCTCTCCCACCTTACGCTGCGCACTCTGCGTCTCTGCGATGTACGCCTCAGTCTTTCTCAGATTTTTCTGCGCTCTTCCTCTGTGCTCTCTGTGTCAAATCTTCTGACTTACCCGTGACCTCATTCCCCACGCCGCCGCAAAATGCTAATGTGGCTTCGACAAGGAGGGAACTGGAATGACGGATAAATCCCTAGCAGATCAAGTGGCCCTAGTCACCGGCGGCTCCAAACGCATCGGCCGCAGCATCGCGCTGCGTCTCGCCTCCGAAGGCGCCGACATCATCATCAACTACGATTCCTCGAAATCCGAAGCCGAAGCCCTCGTCGACGAACTCAAATCCCTAGGCCGCCGCGCCCTAGCCGTCCAAGCCGACGTCTCCCTTCGCGCCGACGTACAAAAGCTCTTCACCGCCACGGAAAACGAATTCGGGCGCCTCGACATCCTCGTCAACAACGCCGGCATGTTCTTCGCCGCGAAATTCGAGGAGCTGACCGAAGAGCAGTGGGACCAAATCCTCAACGTAAATCTGAAATCCCAATTCCTCTGCGCGCAATCCGCCGCCCGCATCATGAAACGCCAGGGCCGCGGCCGCATCATCAATCTCTCCTCGCTCGGCGGCCTGCTTCCATGGCCCGGCTACACGCACTACTGCGTTTCGAAAGCGGGCTGCATCATGCTCACGCGCTGCCTAGCTCGCGCCCTCGGCCCGGAAATCCTCGTCAACAGTATCGCCCCCGGCACCATCCAATTTCCCGGCGAGCCTCCCGACGAAGATTACATCCAGCGCGTCCCGCTCCACCGCACCGGCACAGGCGAAGACATAGCCGACGCCGCAGCCTTCCTGGCCAAAACCGAATTCGTAACCGGCCAAATCCTAGCGGTTGACGGCGGCCGTTCGCTGGTCTAATTACGCGACAATAAACTGCCCCCCCAAAAAAGAAAAGCCCCGGCTCGACACCACCAAGCCGGGGCCGCGTCCTTTGCGAACGCTGGAGACCGAATCTAAGAAATCACGGGATTAGGTTTCTCCGGATCAATCCCCAAATCCACAATCGCCTTCTGCACCAGGCATTTCTCGACTTTCCCATCCAAAAATAATTCATTCAGCGTCGCCAGAGTAATAAACCGTGCATCCACCTCAAAGAAATCCCGCAAAGCAGCGCGCCCCTCGCTCCGCCCAAACCCATCGGTCCCGAGCGACGCCATCCGCCGCGGCACCCACTGGCCAACCATGTTCGGCAAAGTTTTCAGATAATCCGTAGCCGCAACCAAAACGCCCGGCGCATCCGCCAAACATTCCGTCACATAAGGCACGCGCGCCCTCTCAGCAGGGTGCAACCGGTTCCAGCGATCCGTCTCAATCCCATCCGTATATAGCGCCTTATAACTCGTCACGCTCCACACGTCTGCGGCCACGCCGTATTTCTCCCCGAGAATTTCCTGCGCCCGCAGAGCCTCATTCAAAATCGCACCACTGCCAAAAAGCTGCGCGCGCAACTGAGAATCCTTGTTCTGCGCAGCCCGGAACCGATACAGCCCCTTCAAAATCCCTTCACGCACATCCCCCGGCATCGCCGGCATCGGATAATTCTCGTTCATCACCGTGATGTAATAGAAGATGCTCTCGCCTTCTTTATACATCCGGCGAATTCCGTCCTCGATTATCACCGACACTTCGTAAGCGTACGCCGGATCGTAAGCCCGCAGATTCGGCACCGGCAGCGCCAAGATCTGGCTGTTGCCGTCCTGGTGCTGCAGGCCTTCGCCCGACAAAGTCGTGCGTCCCGCCGTCCCGCCCAGCAGGAACCCGCGCACGCGCATATCCGCCGCGGCCCAAATAAAATCCGCGATGCGCTGGAATCCGAACATCGAGTAGTAAATGAAGAAGGGAATCGTGTTGATTCCGTGCGTAGCGTACGCCGTACCCGCCGCGATGAACGAAGCCATCGACCCCGCTTCGGTGATTCCTTCTTCCAGAATCTGCCCATCCTTCATTTCGTTGTAATAAAGCAGCGTGTTCACATCCACCGGCTCGTAGCGCTGGCCCACGCTGGAATAAATTCCCGCCGTGCGGAACAGCGATTCCATACCAAACGTCCGCGCTTCGTCCGGCACGATCGGCACAATCAACTTCCCCATTTCCGGATCGCGCAGCATTTTTCGCAGAATCCCGACGAACGCCATCGTCGTCGAAACCTCGCGTCCCTCGCTGCCAGTTAAGAATTCCTTGAACAACTCCTCATGATCCGCCAGCAACGGCTTCGACCGCGCGCTCCGCCGCGGCACATACCCACCCAGTTCCTGGCGCCGCGCGCGCAGATAGGTCATCTCTTCGCTGTCTTCCGCCGGCCGATAGAACGGCAATTCCGCGCACTGCGCATCGTTCAGCGGAATATCGAATCGCGAGCGAAACTCGCGCAATTCGTCTTCGTTCAATTTCTTCTGCTGGTGCGTGATGTTCTTGCCTTCGCCCGCCTCGCCCAGCCCGTAGCCCTTGATCGTCCGCGCCAAAATTACCGTCGGTGATCCCTTGTTCTCCGTCGCGGCCTTGTAAGCGGCGTACACCTTGCGCGGGTCGTGTCCGCCCAATTGCAATCGGCGCAGCTCGTCATCCGAAAAAGGCTCGACCAGTTTCAGCAATCGGGGGTCGGAACCGAAAAAGTGTTCGCGCACATAAGCGCCCGACGAAACCACCAGCTTTTGATATTCGCCGTCCACCAATTCCCCCATGCGCTTCACCAGCAGGCCCTCGGTGTCGCGCTCCAGGATCGGATCCCACTCGCCGCCCCACAGCACTTTAATCACATTCCAACCAGCGCCGCGAAACGCAGATTCCAGCTCTTGAATGATCTGCCCGTTCCCGCGCACCGGCCCGTCCAGCCGCTGCAAATTGCAATTGATCACGAAAATCAAATTGTCCAGCTTTTCGCGCGACGCCAAAGTGATCGCGCCCAACGATTCCGGCTCGTCCGTCTCGCCGTCGCCCAGAAATGCCCAGACCTTCGCGTCGCTGGCCGGCTTCAGCCCGCGGTTCTCCAAATAGCGGTTGTAACGCGCCTGATAAATCGCCATCAGCGGGCTCAAGCCCATCGAAACGGTAGGGAACTCCCAGAAATCCGGCATCAACCACGGGTGCGGATAAGACGAAAGCCCCCCGCCAGGCTTCAATTCGCGGCGGAAGTTCTCCAGCTTCTCCGCCGACAGCCGCCCTTCCAAAAATGCGCGCGAATAAATTCCCGGCGCCGCGTGTCCCTGAAAATAAATCGTGTCGCCTTCAAACTCAGGCGAGCGTGCCCGGAAAAAATGGTTGAACCCCACCTCATAAAGCGTCGCCGCGGAAGCGTAAGTCGAAATGTGCCCGCCGATGCCGTGCTCTTCGCGGTTTGCCCGCACCACCATGGCCATCGCGTTCCAGCGCACCAGGCTCTTGATGCGCCGCTCGAGTTGTTGATCGCCCGGAAATTCGGGCTGCAGGCTAGCCGGTATGGTGTTCACGTACGGCGTTTTCGCGGTGAAGGGTATGTCAATCCCGATCACCTTGGCGTGCGCGCGCAAGCGCTCCAGAATATACGACGCCACATCCGGCCCGCTCGACTGCAGCACCGAATCCAGCGACTCCAGCCACTCCTGAATTTCCGCCGCGTCCAATCCCTGCAACGGCAAACTGATCTCGTTATTCATGTCTTCGTTCGGCCCTCGCATCGCACTCAATGCCACAGCGCATCAGCCCGGCGGGCGCCGCGCCGTCCTCTATTTTCCCACCACTAGAATACACCCCAACGCCAGCCCGCGCACACCTCCATCAATTCCTTTTTTCAATCAGTGGTATCGCGCCGATTCAATCGCGCACCCGCGCCGCCGCGTCCCAAACCGCAAGCCGCGCGGCTCATCGTAGTCTAGGCGATCTTGCCTGTGCTGTTGCTTTGGAACTAGGTTTGGACCTTCCGGGTGCCCCATCTTTCCCGCTTTTGTCTTGTGGGAAGGGTGGGGGTGTAGACGTAGCGAAGCTAGCCCGCAGCCGCAGGGCGCCGCGCCACAATTTCCCGCCGCGCCAATTTCTCCACAAACTCCCGGTCCGCCGGCAAAAAGTTCAAATCGCCCAAAGTCTCAGGAGTACGCCATTCCGTATTCTCGAACACGATATTGCGAACCGCCGTCGGCTCGACGACAACCGCAAAGAATATCAACTCAATCGCCTCACTCATGTCCGCATAACGATGGCGCGTGCGAAAAACTTCCGCTCCCACCACCGCCTCCACTCCCAACTCCTCCCGCAACTCGCGCGCCAACCCCGCCTGCGGCGTCTCGCCCATCTGCAATTTCCCGCCAGGAAATTCCCACATGAACTCAAACCTATCCCCACGCCGCCGCTGACACACCAGAATCTTCCCCTCCGCCTCAATCAACCCAGCCACCACAGTCAGCATGCGGTCTCCCGAATCGCCCGCGCCAATTCCCGCGCTCCTTCGACTAACGGCGGCCCCGGCGTATTCAAAAGCTCATCGCGAATCACCACCACGCGCCCGTTCCGCACCGCCGGCACATCCCGCCACGCAGGATTCCGCAGTGCCGAAGAAACTTTCGCGCGCCCACCCGTAGCCGCCCAAGCCAACACAATCAATTCCGGCGCAGCCCGTGCCACCTCTTCATCCGTCACCTGCGAGCCCGCACCTACCACCATCTTTCCTCCCGCGATCTCCACCAACTCCGCCACCCAGGGAGGGGAACTGATCCGCGGCTTCGGCCAAGCCTCGCAATAAACCCGCACGCGCCGCGAAGCGCCATGTAGCCGCGCCTCCCGCGCCACATCCGCAAAACCCGCGCGCATCTTCCGTAGCAAAAGCTGCGCTGCGCGCCCGCGCTCCACCAATCGCCCCAGCGTGCGAACATCAGAGTAAATATCCGCGAGCGACCGCGGATTGATCGCCAAAAACGCTGCCGGCTCCGCCAATATCCTCTGCACCGTCTCCGCCGCAAACGGCACCGAGCCGATCAGCAAAGAGGGCCGCAGCCGCATCACCGCGCGCAAATCCAGCTTCCAACAATCACCCACCGCAGGACGCGCCCCGACATCCGCCACATCCTTGCACCAGCGCGAAACTCCCACCAATTCGCGTCCCACCCCCAACGAAAGCAAAATCGAAGTAACACTGGGCGCCAACGAAACGATGCGCAATTCCTCGAGTTTTTTCATCTGGCCCCTGGCACCAAGATTCTACTACCTCCGCATTTCCCTGTGTCTCCGCGGTAAACGGTTTTGCATTCGCGCCAAAAAACAAAAACGCGCCGGAGAGCCAAGCAGCTCCCCGGCGCGTTCAATTGCGGAACGTGAAAAAACTTACTGCGCCGCTTCCACCTTCTTCAATGCCGGCTTCGGGATCTGCCAGATAATCCCCGAATCATCCGCATTGTTCGGATAGAATTGCGCCGACTTCTTCCCCGACGGCAGCAAAATAATATCCGCGCGCCGGTTGTAGGCGTACCAGGTTCCTTGACCGTTCCGCGCCCGCACCTTAGGAGCCGGGTTCGGATTGGTGCTCTCCAAGGTCTTCACTTCGGACTTCTCCATCGGGCGTTCCTTACCGTAGGCCGCCGTCTGAATTTTGTCCGCCGAAATTCCCTGGTCCACCAGATATTGCTTGATGCGCTCCACGCGCCGCTCGCTCAAATCCTGGTTATGTGGTTTCGAGCCGCGAATATCCGCATAAGCCTCGACCGAAAGTTTCGCATCGCCATCGTATTCCAGATATTTCTTGAATCCCGCCGCCAAGGTTGCGAGCTCCAGCTGCTGGCTCTTCACCAATCCCACCTGTGGGTTCTTCTTATCCGGATAATCCGTCGGGTAGAACACACTCTGCAACACCACTTCCGGGATCGGTTCAATCGAGCCCGTCACATGGAACGCCGCAGTCTGTGTCGAAGACCCGCCGCAAACGTTCGTCGCCGTCAACGTGTAGCTTTTGCTCTCGTCCACCGTTCCGATATCCGTCTTGGTCGGGTCCGCCTTCACGGTTTGGCTGCCGTTCAGATCCACTTTGCCGATCGGCGTGATTTCCGCCGAATCCGCATTCGAAGTGGTCCAAGTCAACGTCCCGGAATCATCCGTGATCACCTTGTCGCCGATCTTGCGGTAGTGCAATTCCGGCGGCGCCGCGCTCAGCGTAGCCACCACGGTCGTGTTGACGTTCACCGTCTCGGCTCCGGTCACCGTCCCGCCCGGTCCGACAGCGGTCAGAGTGTAAGTCGTCGTAGCGTGCGGTGAAACCGCCTGCGATCCGCTGTTCGCCACTTTTCCGATGCCGTTGTCGTAGCTCACATCCACCGCGTCCGTCGTCGTCCATTCCAGATTCGTGCTCTGGCCGCAGTTGATGTTCGCCGTGGAATTGGTCACGGTAGCTTTCACCGGAGCGACCACCACGGTCGCGCTCGCAATCCCGGCATAAAAACGCGGCAGCGGCGCCTTCTTCGTCAAATCCGCGTCGCGCTTCGACCAATCCGTCTCCACCTGCGAATTCTTTCCGACGTTGATTGAAGTCTTCTTCCCTGCCTCCACTTTCACGTCTCCCGACCACAATTCCTTGCCCGCCCGCGTGATCGTCAGGTGATGCGTGCCCGGAGGTAGCAGCAATTCCTGCTTCCAGACCCAGAAGTCGTTGTCGAACTCATCCACATGGCCCACCAGATATCCCGGCGTCTTGCCGTTGGAAAGCACTGCAGCGCGCGGATCCGTTCCACTGATGTACACGCGGCCCCATGGGCCAGACACCTTGTCACCGTACGCTTCCAGCGCCACCTTGAGGTCGGTGGTCTTGCCCGCCTCAATATTCACGTCCTGCGAGGAAATCTTGAAACCGTAGTTGACCACCACCACGGTGTGCTTGCCCGCAGCCAGTTTCATCGAGTGGCTGCCGTCGTTGATGGCATTCCCATCTACGAATACGTATGCCTGAGGCGGCGTTACCTTGATCTTCAGCTTCCCGTCTTGCGCGAAGCTGGCGCTCGCTAGCATCGCGAGGGCCACCGCGAGGGTGAAGACATATCCAATTCGTCGCATCTGTCTATCTCCTGACGATTTCTGTAGGCGAAATGAGAGGCCGCTTTCCGCGCCCGGTTCGGATAAGCGCTGGCTGGGACTGCTACGTTACTTTCCTAACCCCACTTGTGTCAATAACATTGAAAGAAAAAAAGCGAAACCCTGGCAAACCAACTTGACTGCCACTCTATCAACTATTCATTCTCAAACCCGCGGCATTATACTGAAGGCTGCCCGCGAGCCATCGAGAATTATTGCCCGCGGGTGAGATTTTTTCGTACGCAGAATTACAAAAGCACTCCGTGCTCAACGACATCATCCTCGATCACTTCCGCGCCCCGCACAACGCCGGCGACCTCTTAGATGCCAGCGCGACAGTCGAAGTGACAAATCCCGTGTGCGGAGACGTCCTGCGCCTTGCCATTCGCCTGGAAGGCGGCCGCGTCGCCGCCGCCCGCTTCAAAACCCAAGGCTGCGTAGCCGCCATCGCCTGCAGCTCCGCGCTCACGGACCTGCTCATCGGTAAGTCCCCAGCCGACCTTCGCGCCATCACCCCGCAACAAGTCTCCGAATACCTGGGCACTTTACCCCCCGCCACCTTCCACGCCGCCCAACTCTGCACCGACGCCGTCGCCACCCTCCTAAAAAAAATCACCTGACCGGTTCATCCACCTCGTCGTCATCCTGAGTCGAGCGCCTTTGCTTCACGCCGGGCGAAGGATCTCTTCTGCCTGATCTGCGTTCTCCGCCTCTCTCCGTGACCTCTGTGTCAAATCTTCGATCGCTCATACCAAAACACGCTTCGCTAACGCCCGATCGCCTTGCGCACCGTCTCCGGATCATTCAAGTTCAAAATCACCCCCTCTTCCTCCGTCTCCACCTCCCTCACGGCGCGTGCGTGATTCCAAACCACGTGTCGCGCGCCGACCTCAGCCGGCGCCGCCAGCAATTCCTCGTACAACTCAGCCGCGAACAGTACCGGATGCCCCCGCCGCCCGTGATATTTCGGCAACGCAATCAATTTTCCGCCCGAATCAAACGCCGCAATCAAAGCCGCGACCAAATGCGCCGAAAGCAAAGGGTGATCTACCGGACAAACTAAAATCCCCTGCGTCCCGCCCGCCGGCAAACTCCGTATCGCCGCATGAAGCGAAGAAAGCTGCCCGGTCGGCCAATCCGCGTTCACTACAATCGATGACGGATCAATTTTCAAATTCGCCCGAATCCCCTCCGCACCCGCGCCCAACACCACGCGCGTAATCCCCACGCGCGGATGTCGCGTCGCCGCAATCAAATGTTCAACGAAAGTAGATCCTTGGAAGGGAACCAGCGCCTTCGGCTGGCCCATCCGCTTGGATTCTCCAGCAGCGAGGATCGCGGCGGCCAGCATGGCAGATCACTCACCCAGCAGATGCGCAGCTTCTGAAATCTTGATGGATTTGTTCGGCAGTCCCGTCGCGTTGCGCCGCACCGCGATCAGCTCCGCCGTAATGCTCACCGCAATCTCTTCGGGCGTCAGCGCCCCGATGTCCAGTCCGACCGGTGCATGCACGCGCTCGAATTGCCCTGCGGAAAATCCTTCTGTCTCAAGCGCCTTGTACACCGCAATCACCTTGCGCTTGCTGCCCATCATCCCGATATAACGCGGCGTGAACCCGCGCGCTTCCGTCCCCACCGCCCAGGCCAGCACGCGCATGTCGCCGCTATGCCCGCGGGTCACAATCAGCAGATAACACGAAGAATTCGGCTGGATTTTTTCGAACGCCTCGTCGTAAGACCTGTAAATCTCCGATGCCATCGGAAATCGTTCAACATTTGCGAAGGCCTCGCGGTCATCCACGATCACAATTTTAAATCCCGCCTGATGCGCCAGCGGCGCCACCGCCGTCGAAACGTGCCCGCCGCCAAAGATATAGAGCACCGGCTGCGGCAATATCGGCTCCACAAAAATTTCCAAAGTTCCCCCGCAAATCAATCCCGCGTCGTAACGCGCGTCCTGATTCAAATTGAAAATCATCTTCCGCGGCTGCTCCGCCACAATCACTTCCTTCGCTGCCGCCCACACCTCCGCTTCCACACACCCGCCGCCCACCGTCCCCACAATCGACCCATCATCGCGCACCAGCATCCGCGAACTCTCGTAGCTCGGGATCGACCCGTTCGTATGCACAATCGTAGCCAGCGCCCCGCGCTCGCCCTCCCGTCGCATCCTCACCACTTCTTCAAATATATCCATCGTCCTCACGTCCAGGCACCACCAATTCCTCAAACAGAGCGATTACGCCTGCGCCTCGTCATCCTGAGTCCGGAGCCTTGGCCTCGAGCCGGGCGAAGGATCTCTTCCGGTTTCTCTGTGTTCTCCGGTTTTCCTCTGTGCCCTCAGTGTTAAGTCTTTCGCACTCCTCAGCCGCGCCACAAGCCAATAAGATACCGCACACACCAACCCGACGGTATCCAAACTTTGGGGAAATGAGAATTCGCGCGAGCGCGGGAACCTCTCTCCCGCGAAAACCTCCGTGCGTGCGATACGACCTGCGGCGCCGCCTTTAGCGCCCCTACCCGCGCGGCATGATCAACCGCCGCGCGCACAGCGTCACAGCTTCTGAAATCCGCAACACCTCGTGCTGCATCGCCGTCTGCCACTTTTGCAACGCGTCTTTCTCCTGCTGCACTCCCGTCAGGTTGCGGTTCATGCGCTCCATATACTGCCGCGTCACTCGCTCCATCTCGCTCTGCAGCAAAGGATTTTTCTCGGCGCGACGCGTCCAGTATTCCTCAAACTTCTTGCGCTGCTCCACTTCGCATGCCGCGAGCGCCGACTGCCGTTGCGCGGAGTCCTGCAAAATGTCCCCCAGCGGAATTCCCGCAGCGCTCAGCGCCATCAGCACCGACGCGCGCTTCACCTCGTCGCCCAGTCCCCGCAGATGATCGTTGCTGAGCGTCTCGACCACTTTCGTGATGCTGTAGCCCATTCGCGGTTCATGATCCCCGCCGTCCGGTACATATCTTCCCGAAGCAGCAGATCTCCCCGTGAAGGCGCCGAAGTCGTGTCACCAGCCATGCCCGGCGAATCGTGCGCTGCGCTGATCGCTCCCGGCGAGCCCGTGCGCGCTCCGTTCGCACCGTCTTTTTCTTGCATCGCCTTTCTCGGCTCCGGCGGCCCTCGGGTCGTACTCTCTATGCCAACCACATCGGCCACAATTGAAACGGGTTGAATCCCTCGAGCCCCGCGCATGCCATTTCGTAATGTTTCGACCGTCGTGCGGGCCTCGGTTTTCTGACGATGCGATGAGCATGGTCATCCTGCCTGCCCTGAGTGATCTTGCGAAGGGAGGCCAGCACCGTTGCCGCAAGCCGGCCGAAGAAGCTTTCCGGCGTTTTCTGCGTTCTTCGCTATTCCCTATGCCCTCCGGGTTCAATCCTTGCGCGTCCCCGTCTTCCCACCTTGTGTACCGAACTGGAACTTTGTAGCATGGCCGCCGCGCCACGGAGACCCCATGCCCACGCGTCGCACCCAACCCGTTGCAACCTGGCTCGTCGGCACCCAGGAATCGTGCGAAATCGTCGTGAAGGATCCCGCCGTCTCCGCGCGTCACTGCCGCCTCAGCCGATACCCCGACGGCCACTTCGAAATCGAAGACCTCGGCTCAACCAACGGCACCTACGTCAACGGCCGACCGCTCCTCGCCAACACGTCCGTTGACGTCTCCGCCGAACAACGCATCACCCTCGGACCGAACGTCACATTCCCCTGGCCGGCGCAATCCTCTGCGCAACCGACGCCGCAAATATTTGCAGACACCGCCCCCGGTACGCGTGTAATCCGCGTAGGCCGCGCGCCAGAATGCGATGTAATTCTCGACTACGGCGTCGTCTCCCGCGAACACGCACGCATCATCGAAAGCGCCGGCCATTACGCCATCGAAGATCTGCACTCGATGAATGGCACCGCGCTGAACCAACTCCACAATCGCATTTCCACGCGCGTAACCATCCGGCCCGAAGACGAAGTCTATTTCGGCTCCTTCAAAATAAAAGTTTCACGCCTTCTCTCCGCACGCGGCGCGATCGTCGGCGAAGCAGTCTGCGAACCGGTCAGCTTCCAGGGCGGCTCGATCCTGCTCGGCCGCGATCCGCAATGCGATCAACCTCTCAGCAGCCCGCTGATTTCCTGGCATCACGCCCAAATCTCGCGCAGCCCGCAGGGAATTTTCGTCGAAGACCTAGGCTCGCTCAACGGCACATTCGTCAACAGCGAACGCATTCAAGGCAAAGTCCAAGTCGCCCCCGGCCAGGAAATCAGCCTCGCCAGTTTTCGTTTTCAAGTTCGCGCCGACGGCCGTCTCGAACGCCGCGAAAATCACGGCAATGTTTCCATCGAAGCCGCCCAAATTACAGTCAACGCTCCAGACGGCACGCGCCTCCTCGATCCCATCTCGCTCACCGTGTACCCGAGCGAACTCGTCGCGCTGATGGGCCCCGCCGGCTCCGGCAAAACCACGCTGCTCAAAGCGCTCAACGGCTACACCCCGCCCGCCTCCGGCAAAGTCCTCTTCAACGGCACGAATCTCTACCGCTACTACGATTTGTTCCGCCAGCAAATGGGCTACGTTCCGCAGGACGACATCGTCCACCCCGATCTCACCGTCCGCGAAGCTCTCTATTTTTCCGCCAAACTGCGCACCGACCTCTCCGACGCCGAAATCGAAAAGCGCATTGACAGCCTCATCGAACAACTCGGCATTCGCGACAAAAAGAATTCCCGCATCGGCTCGCCCGAACGCAAAGTCCTCAGCGGCGGCCAACGCAAACGCGTCAACATCGCCATGGAGCTGATCACCGACACGCCGCTCCTTTTTCTCGACGAGCCTACCTCCGGCCTCTCCTCCTACGACGCCGAAGGCGTAATCGAACTCCTCAAGCGCCTAGCCCGCGACGGAAAAACCATCATCACCACCATCCACCAGCCCAGCATCAATATCTTCCGCAAGTTCGACGACCTCATCATGATCTCCCGCGATTCCGGCGGCCCCGGTGCTATGGCCTATTTCGGCCCCGCCTATCCCGATTCCATCCGGTTTTTTCGCCCGCGCCCCGCTGGCGATACAGCTCCCGCCGACGGCCACGACCTCATCCCGGAAATGCTGCTCACCGGACTAAACAGCGCCCCTACGCCCGAATGGTGCGGCCGCTTCGCCAAATCCGAATACCACAAACAATTCATCGTGGACCGCGCCGGAAAAGTCCCCGAAGGCGCATCGCAAGCCCGGCCCTCGACCACCCGCCGCTTCAGTGCCAAGCAGTGGGTCCAACTCGTCCGCCGCAACCTGATCCTGAAGTTCCGCGACCGCGCCCAGTTCGTGATCCTCGCTCTGCAAGCCCCGCTCTTCGCCTTCCTGATCGTCCTGATTTTCGGCGCGCTGAAAGAGCCGCCAAACTTGAACGCGCCGGGAGCAATCCCAACCATGGCTGCCGCGAAAGTTTTCAGCGAGCTAGGCGGCAGCATCGCCGAAATCGAATTCCTCATGGTCGTCGCCGCCATCTGGTTCGGCTGCAACAACGCCGCCCGCGACATCGTCGGCGAATGGACTGTCTACCAGCGCGAGCGCATGGTAAACCTAAAGCTTCCGTCCTACGCCTTCTCGAAATTTGCAGTTCTGTGCGGGTTGTGCGTGTTCCAATGCCTGCTGCTTCTGGGGATCGTCACAATCTTCTGCGGTTTGAAAGGGAACTTCTTTGAAACGCTGGCGGTCCTCACGCTCTCTTCGTTAGTCGGCGCCGCGCTAGGCTTGGCAATTTCCGCCCGCAGCAGCACCACCGAGAGCGCCATCGCTCTGTTGCCGATCGTCCTGCTACCAATCCTGGCCCTAGGCGGAGGAGTCCGCGCCGCCTACAAAATGCCCACCCCTGCCCGCTGGATCAGCACGCTCGTCCCCTCACGCTGGGCCTTCGAGCGCAACGTGGTAAACGAAGCCCGCGCCCACGACTGCGGCTATCCCCCAGGCGCTGAAATGTGGGACGCCTGCCCCACCGGCGGCAAAGGCGTAGACGCCGCCACAATGGTTGTCCCCGAAGCAGTAACCGGCCCCGCAGACGATCGCCAACCGGCCCCGCGCCCCAGCGGCACAGAAAATCTCCGCTACTCGTTCACTCAAACGATAGCCGCACTAGGCGCGATGTTGGCAACCCTACTAGCCGCGGTCCTGGTATCTCTGAAATCCCGCGACGTCCACTCGCGCCATGCCCAGTGAACGCCACGAGGCGCGGCCGCACTCATCGTGGCACGCCCACAATCTTGCCTGTGCGCTTAGGTTTTCCTAGCGCCGGCGTCGCGCCGGCTCTGTTGCCTTTGAATTTGTAGCGGCCGGTTCGGGTTTGTCGAGCCGGGCAGGCCGTAGCGCTTGACGTTGCTATTGAATTTGTAGGCGCACGGCATGCCGTGCCCGCGTCCGCCCAGGCACGCTCAGTCTTGCTCAGACTTTTCTCCACAGTTCCTCTGTGCCTTCTGTGTTAAATCTTTGATCGTTCCACAAATCGTCCTGAAACGATTCGCCCACCCCCATCACTACTTAAAGTAGCCACAACCGCCGGAGGAAAAGTGTTCTGGATTATCGCGTTCCTATTCGTAGTCGTAGCCGTAGCCTACGAAGCCTTCCAAGCCCTAAACCGCTTTGCGTGCCTAACACGCGACGACATCCCCAAATCCCAAAAACAATCCCACAACACCCGCCCAAACCTAACCTCACCCCTACTCCCGTAACCCCGCGCCGACCTCAAAATAAAATTGATAATGTTTGCGGCATCCCGGATTGAATCCAGCCCCACACGCCGGACAACGCGACTCGCACTCCATATACTCCCGAATCGTCAACTCCGCGCCGCAACCCCCACAAAGTATCGCCGCGCAATCCCACTCGGCAACCGGCCACAGCACGATCGCATGCCCAGCCAGCTCGTTATGACAATCCTTGCAAGCGTAATATTCCCCGCAACACTTCATCTTGATCGCGATGATGTCCGTCGCCCCGT
Source organism: Acidobacteriota bacterium (assembly GCA_013289715.1). Lineage (GTDB taxonomy): Bacteria > Acidobacteriota > Terriglobia > Acidiferrales > UBA7541 > Palsa-295. Next base: position 159,489 of record JABCZJ010000008.1, read on the forward strand.
GATAATGTCCGCAGCGCGTCTGCGCATCCACATCCACGCCGCGCACCTGTGGTAAATTCATTTTCGCGTCACCCGTCTGCCGACGAGATTACCGCAGCCGGCAATCCAATCGGCCCCATGCGAACGTACTATATTCAGGTGGCACCGCATTTTCGCGCCGCCCCACATCAATTCGGCAAGCACTGAACCATGTTAATCTATCTATTAGCCTTCGTCGGCGGCGTTCTGACGATCCTCAGCCCCTGTATCCTCCCGGTGCTCCCCTTCGTCTTCGCCCACGCCGACCGCCCCTTCCGTCGCGCCGGCCTCCCTCTGCTGCTCGGCATGGCGCTCACGTTTTCTCTAGTCGCAACCGCGGCAGCATACGGCGGCCACTGGGTCGTTCGCCTGAACCAAGGTGGACGCTACGTCGCCATGGCCGTCTTCCTGATACTCGGCCTGACCCTGCTTTTTCCGGAACTAGCCGAGGCCGCCACGCGACCACTCGTCCGCGCCGGCAGCCGCCTGCAAGGCGCCCCGTCGTCGCAAGAGCAAAGCATTACCAAATCCTTCGTACTCGGAATTTCCACCGGCCTGCTGTGGGCTCCCTGCGCCGGCCCCATCCTCGGCCTCATCTTAACCGGAGCCGCCATCCAAGGCCCCGGCGCGCGCTCCTCATTCTTGCTATTATCCTACGCGCTCGGCGCAGCCACTTCGCTCGGCATCGCGCTCTTCGCCGGAAAGAAGGTCTTCTCCACCATGAAAAATTCTCTGCGCTTCGATATCTGGATCCGCCGCACTCTAGGTGCTGCCGTAATCCTGGGAGTAACTGCCATCGCGCTAGGCTGGGACACGAACCTGCTGGCAAAATTTTCTTTCGCCAACACCGCCATCGCCGAACAACATCTCATCCACGCGCTCGGTGCCCCAAAGCCCGCAGCCGCGCTCGCACCAATCAACAGCGCCGTGCCCACACCACCTCTGGCGGACGAAGGCCCCATGCCCGAACTAACCGGTGCCGTAGCTTGGCTCAACTCCCCGCCGCTAACCCGCGACCAACTCCGCGGCAAAGTAGTAGTAATGGATTTCTGGACGTACTCCTGCATCAACTGTCTCCGCGCTCTCCCCTACGTCGAAGGCTGGGCCGCAAAATATAAAGACGCGGGCCTCGTCGTAATCGGCGTCCACACCCCGGAATTCGCGTTCGAAAAAGAACGGGCCAACGTCGAGCAAGCGGTGCACGATCTGAAAATCACTTACCCCGTCGCCATCGACAGCAATTACAAAATCTGGCAAGCCTTCCACAACGAATACTGGCCCGCCCACTATTTCATCGATGGCCAAGGCCGCATCCGCTACCACCACTTCGGTGAAGGTGAATACGACGAATCCGAGCGCGTGATCCAGCAACTCCTGAAAGACAACGGCGCAAAATCCCTAGCCGATGGCACCATCAACGTCTCCGCGACTGGCGCCGAAGCAGCCCCCGATCTCGCCGACACGCGCTCTCCCGAAACCTATGTAGGTTACAAACGCGCCGAGCACTTCGCCTCCGCGCAATTGTTCGCGCAAGACACGCGCATGGCCTACACTCCACTCCCCAGGCTCACCCTGAATCAATGGGCCCTAGGCGGCAGCTGGAAAGTGGGCCCCGAAAGCGCCGTACTTGAAACTGCACCCGGCAAAATTATCTACCGCTTCCACGCCCGCGACCTTCATCTGGTCCTAGGCCCTACAAAAACCGGCAAGCTCATCCGCTTCAAAGTCACACTCGACGGCACAGCCCCCGGCGGCGACCACGGCAGCGACACGGACCCGAGCGGCGCCGGCACGGTCCAAGGCCATCGTCTCTATCAATTGATTCGCCAAAAAGGCCCAGTAGAAGATCGCACCTTCGAAATCGAATTCCAAGATCCCGGCGTCCAAGCGTTCGCCTTCACCTTCGGCTAATCAGCTTGCGGCAAGTTGTACGGAGGCCAAAATGCGCGTGATGCATTTGGTTTTGCGGGTGCCCCATCCTTGGCGACGCTGGTTCATGCGAAGGTGGGGGTTTAGACGCCTCACTACCGACCCCGCAAGCTCGCAGCTCGTGTGCGAAGTTGCCCCGGCCGCGCCCACGCGCGATGCAAAATTGCGCGGTGAATTACGGAATAAGCCGTATAGGCTTCTCATCGCATCTAACCAAGCAGCGGGCCGCAAACGCCCAAAGGCAAAACAGTGAATCGCTCCCTAAAAATCACTTTAATCCTCTGTGCCGCGATGCTAGTCCTCTACGCCGCGCACCGCCACGACGCGGCCAGCGCCGCCACCGCGCTCCCCGATCCCGCCGCGGATCAATCTCTCGCCCCCTCAAAAGGCCCATCCATCCTAGTCGTAGCAGGAGGCTGCTTCTGGGGCGTACAAGCCGTCTTCCAACACGTAAAAGGAGTCACGAGCGCCACGTCCGGCTATGCTGGCGGCACGGTAAAAAATCCCGGCTACGAAGACGTCAGCAGCGGCGAGACCGGCCACGCCGAATCCGTAGAAATCAGCTACGACCCATCGCAAATCACCCTAGGCCAGCTCCTGAAAGTGTTTTTCTCGGTAGCCCACGACCCCACGGAACTAAACCGGCAAGGCCCAGACAGTGGCACGCAATACCGTTCCGCAATTTTCTTTACGACGCCAGATCAACAACGCATAGCGCAGGCCTACGTAAACCAGCTCAATCAAGCCGAAGTTTTCAGCCGCCCAATCGTCACCCAAATCGCTCCACTAAAAGCCTTCTACCGCGCCGAAGACTACCACCAGAACTACGCCACCAATCATCCCGACAACCCCTACATCGCCACCTTCGACCTCCCCAAAGTCCAACATCTCCAACAACAATTTCCCAACCTCTACCTAGCCGCCCAGTGATCGCTCGGCGACGTGGCGCGCGCGAACCATCTCGACACTTGACTCAATTCCACCACCGTTGTTAATTGTGGGCCGCAACCGAGCCCAGGAGCGCCCATGAAAGCCATCGTCTACGCCACGTACGGCGGGCCCGAAGTGCTGCAGTACAAAGATGTCCCAGAACCCCAGATCGGTCCCTACGAAGTCCTGGTCCGTGTGCGCGCTTGCGCCCTGAATCACCTCGACCTCTGGCTGCGCATGGGCCTGCCGAATTTATCGGTGCCGCTGCCGCACATCCCCGGCAGCGACATCGCCGGCGAAGTCGCCCGCGTCGGCGACAAAGTCACCAACGTCACAGTCGGCGAGCGCGTCCTTCTGCAACCTGGAATTTCCTGCGGGCAGTGCCCGAGTTGCCTCCGCGGGCAAGACAGCATGTGCCCTGCTTACACCCTGTTTGGCCAGGGCGTCGACGGCGGCTGCGCCGAGTTCGTCAAATCCCCGGCAGTCAATTGCGTTCCGATCCCAGAAAAACTTTCCTTCGAAGAAGCCGCCGCGTTTCCACTGGTTTCACTCACCGCGTGGCACATGCTGATCGGCCGCGCAAGACTGCAGCCCGCCGAAACCGTGTTGGTGCTAGGCGCGGGCAGTGGCGTCGGCAGCGCCGCGATTCAAATCGCCAAAGCCGCGGGCGCACGCGTGATCGCCACCGCCGGTTCCGACGCGAAACTAGAAAAGGCCAGGGAACTCGGCGCCGACGCGGTGATCAATCACTCCACCCAGAAAATTGCCGACGAAGTAAAACGCCTAACCAATCGCCGCGGCGTGGAAGTGGTCTTCGAACACGTCGGCCAAGCCACCTGGGACAGCAGCATCCACAGCCTCGCGGTTGGCGGCCGCCTGGTCACCTGCGGCGCTACCACCGGTTTCGATGGCGCAATCAACATCGCCTATCTCTTCACCCGCCACCTCACGATCCTCGGCTCTTTCATGGGCAGCAAAGCAGAATTATTCTCCGCGCTCGAACTGCTGCGTCGCGGCCTGCTCAAGCCGGTCATTGACCTAGTCCTGCCGCTAGAAAAATGCGCCGAAGGCCACAAGCGCATGCAAAACCGCGAACTCTTCGGCAAAATCGTACTGAAGGTCGGGTAAGCAAAATCGAAACGGAGAAAAGTGTAGATAGAAAAGTGAAATTTACGGACGCAGCGATAGACACGGCGCAGTCGCCTGTGCCTTTGCCGTTCCCCATGGCCCCTGCGGCTCTGACGTTCCCGAAGGGCATCGTCATCCTGAGTCCGACGCCTTTACCTCGTGCCCCGCGAAGGATCTCTCGCGCTTTCTCGGTGCACTCGGTGTTAAATCTTTTGCCTTTCTCGGCGCCCTTTGCGTCGCTGCGGTAAAATGATCCGAAGAAAAAGTAAGGAGATTCACCCGAATGCTCGAGCGGCCAGAACAGAAAACAGCGCGCGTTTTGCGGAACATGTGGACGGGATTTGGTGTGGTCGCCGTGATCGTCATCGCCTACACGGCTTTCGTCTTCTGGTCGCGCTGGCAGGAAAATTCGGATCTTGCCGCGAAACAAAAGGCGGCGCAAGCCAGCGCGCAGCGCGACGCGGCCGAAAAATCCGTCGCAGTGCTCGGCGGCAGCGATTTCAAGATCATAAGTTTTTACGCGACACCGGGAAAGATTCAGCGCGGTGACACGGTGGATATGTGTTACGGAGTCTCCAACGCCAAGGCAGTGAAGCTGGAGCCGCCGGTCGCAAACGTGTGGCCGTCCGTGGATCGTTGTATTCAGGTCGCGCCGAAGAAAACCACGACCTACACGTTCACCGCCGACGACGGCAAGGGCAACGCCAAAACCGCGCAGCTGACCATCGAGGTGCACTGACGAATTTGTGTCGCACGAATTGAGCTGAACGAATCGCGCCAAAGGAGTCGCGCGGCGGGGAAGGCGAGATGGCAGCGACCGCCACAAGAACAACGCGGACGCGTTGCGTTGCAAAGCGCGGCGCAAACAGGCAAAATGAGCATAGTCGGCGCCGGCAGTTGCGCCGCTACGGAGTCACACAGGCTATGGCCGTCGAACTCGCAAAGGGCGTCACGCTCGAAGCGCCGGGACAGGATGCGAACTTCCTGAAGGACGAAGGAATCTTGTTCGCGTCGCTGGACAAGGTGGTGAACTGGGCGCGCCGCAGCTCGATCTGGCCGATGTCCTTCGGCCTCGCCTGCTGCGCGATTGAGATGATGTCCATGGCGTCGTCGCGTTACGACATTGCCCGCTTCGGCGCGGAAGTTTTTCGCGGTTCGCCCCGGCAATCGGATTTGATGATCGTCGCCGGCCGCGTTTCCGTAAAAATGGCCCCGGTAATCAAACAGCTCTACGAACAAATGCCCGAACCCAAGTGGGCCATTTCCATGGGTGCCTGCGCCACGTCCGGCGGCGTCTTCAATAATTACGCGGTCGTGCAAGGCGTCAATCAAGTGATCCCGATTGACGTGTACGTCCCAGGCTGCCCACCGCGCCCCGAAGCGCTCCTCTACGCCATCTTCCAGCTGCAGAAAAAAATCGACAACGATCGCGGCAGCTTCATGCGCTCCATGAATTTCAGCAAGAGCTGAAAACTCCGTTCACGGTTGAAAGTTAAGCGTCAACCGTTAAGAGCTGACGCGCGAATTTCCTCAGCGCTCCTCGTGCTCCTGCGCCGCGACATCGTCCGGATCTTCCCACATATGACCGCAAGAAGCGCAACGCCAACCGAGTCGCGAAAGCGGAATTGGAAAGTGAAGAATAATTGAGGCGTAGGCAATCCGTTTGTGCAATCCCTTGTAGGAGACGTCGAAGGATTGACAAACCGGACAACGCGGTTGCGTGAAACGCTCTTGACCTTCCACCTCGAACGAATCCTGAAAAGATTGATTGAGCAATTCCCCGGCCGCGCTCGCGTCGGAATCCTTCACGAAGAGCCTCATTCCGCCCAAGGCGTTCGACCACAGCCAATCCATGCGCACCGTGTTGACGTCAGTAAGAAAGTTTTCGATTCCCGCGGAATCGAGAATGGATTTCGCGAGTAGCGCCGCGGGAATGTCTCGGTAGCGGCGAATTGCGATTACTTCGAGGTGTTCCGCGTCGTCCGCAGGAATCTTTTCGACGAGCGGAATGTCCAAGCCGCGACGGGAGATGACCGCGCGCAAGGATGCTTTGGCCACGTCCGTCAGTGAACCGGCATCGCGAGCGAGTTGCATCAGCTCGTGGTCGCTCTTGGCGGCATACCACTCCGTGAGACGTTGGCGCTCGCGTTCGAGGTCGGGAGATGTCATCACAAGCGGAATATAAGGGAAAGGCCGGCGCAAACCAAGCAGAAGTCTTGCAGATGTGCTACGTATTTGTGGCGGCAACAACCGTCGCGGTGCCGCCATCGAAATCGAGGATGCTGCCAGCAGAATTATAATCGCGGCGCACATATGCCATTCCGATGGCAGCGTTCGCGGCGGGTGAAAACGCGGAGCTGGTTACGATGCCGACTTCATTCGGCTCGGCGGATTTGTCTTTGCCGTCGCGTGCGCGCAGGCGCGTCAACGGCGCTGGCGGGTCGGCGCTGGAGAATTTCATTTGCACACGACGGCGATTGACTTGGCCGCGCGAGCGGACGCGTTCGACGATTTCCTGGCCGGTGTAGCAACCTTTGGTAAAACTGATGTGCGTTGCTTCCAGGGCGGCTTCGTGCGGAATCACTGTGTCGTTGAAATCGTCAGGAAACCACGGGATGCCCGCTTCGAGGCGCAGGGAGTTCAATGCGCGCATTCCGATCGCTGTGCCGTGCTGCGTATGAACGCTGGCGCGCAGATTCTTCCACAGCATCCCGAGATGCTCGCGCGGAGCGATAATTTCCGCACCTGGCAAACCAAAGTGCGAGTGGCGAATCAAACGGCACGCGACGCCGTCAATTTCTACTTCGGCGATGGCGTGCTCCGAAAAACCTTCGAGCGCCAAGCCGCAAGCCTCAGCGATCACCGTGCCAGCGCGCGGTCCTTCAACAGCAAGGCTGCCAAATTGCTCCGTGACGTCGCTCAGCGTCACATCGTCCATGATGATGAATTTATCGAGTGTCGCGATGGTGCGTTCGCGCACCGAAGCGTGCGAGAGAACCAGCAATTTGTCCTGCAGCGCGTAAATTTCCAGCTCGGCCAAAATGTGCCCCTGCGGTGTGAGCAGCAACGCCAGCGTGCCGCGGCCTTCACCAAGCGTTTTCACGTCGCCGGAAACGATAGCGTTCAAATAGCGCAAACGATCGGGGCCCGTAAGCTCGACAATGGTGTGCCAGTTGGGATCGAAGATCGCCACGGCCTCGCGCGCGGCGCGGTATTCGTCCGCAAAGGCAGTGAAGGATTCCGGCAACGTGCAAGCGTGATAGGACGCGAGAGTCCCCCCAGCAAGTTTGTGCTCTTCCAGTAGAGGCGTATCCATCGTCTTCAGATCGCGCTCGCAAATCACGCGCGGTGCGACGTCGTTTCATATTATCAGATGACGCTGCCATACCGCCGGACGCTGAGAAGCGCTGACTCGGGGTCACGCGCCCGGCCGCACTCAGGATCTGCGTAGTTTTCGGTACAGCAGTTCTCTGGACGACGGCGCAAATCCGCTCCAGACTACGCCTCGGTGAGTGAGTTGTGCTGGAAATCACCGATCAGGCGCAGGGCATGCAGCCGCGGGCAGTCGGATCAACACCAGATTTCACGGTGGGGGAACCTGGGAATGCGGGAAGGCGTGCAAGACGTGGGCGGTATCTTCAGCATCGAAAGTGTCGCCGGCGAGGGCTGCACCGTGCGCGCCGCTCTTCCGCTGACCACCCGGTCGTGAACCTCATCGCGCCGGGAAAATTGAGTGTAATTGGCGGTAACGGCTAGTTCTTCCCACTCTTCAGCAAGATGATGTCGCTGGATTGCGTACCGTGCGAGAGAAACAGAATCTTCCCGTCGGGCGACCAGTTGAAAGAGCGAATGATGCCGCTGGGAAAATTTGTGATTTGCTTCAGCGTGCCGCTGGGAACGGGTTGCCGCCAAATGTTCGTGGCGCCTCCGCGCGTCAGAACGAAGTCCACACCGTGACCATCTGGCGCCCATTGCGGCAAGCCTTGTGCGCCGCCCCCAATAGGAACTTCAAAGGAAAATGCGGGTGTACCGCCTTGCACAGGCGCCGCGACCAAATCATCGCGCCGTTGCGGCGACTCTGGATGCCCAAGCCGGTATAGCACGAGCTTGTTGTCCCTGGACAAGAACACGAATGGGCTCGTCTGATGTTGCAGACTCAGCGAAGTGGGATTCGTGCCGTCAATTCCCATGCGCCAACTGCTCAATTGATCCTCGTAGTCGAAAGTTACCATCGAACCATCGAGCGAGCACACCGGGAGAAGCGCGGACTTGTCGTGCGTCAACTGCACTGTGTTGGAACCGTCCGCGTCCATACGCCAGATTGCCGATCCGTTACCGCTCGGGACAGAGTACACGACGTGTTTCCCGTCGCCGCAACCGTACACGAACAGGATATTGCGATCGCTGCCCGCTACCAAGGTGCGATCGCTGCCGTCGAAGTTCGCGGTGAAGACCTCGCGATTTCGATTGACGAACACAACGCGATCTTTGCTCAAAATCGAAACTCCGAATATGGAAGGGCCGCCCGAGGTGAGCTGCGTGGCACGCGAGGAATCGCCCGCGGGCGCCGCCCACAGGTCCAGCGAAACGCTGGTTGCGACGGTGACAACTGCCGAGCCGTCCGCCGTCAGGTCCAGCCAGGGCAAACTGTAGTCCGTCAGATCATTGGTCAGCCGCTGCGCTTCTCCCGAGGGATAGGACACTTTCCAAAGTTGGCCTTGCGCGCCCCCGCTCTCGTCGCGCATCGGAACCAATAGCGCGTCTCCATCCGGCAGCCAATGCGGCCTGCCCAGAGCTCCACGGGTTGCGTAGAGCGTGCGAACCGCTAAGGTGTCCAGAGTGAGTTCGTTGAGCTGACTGCTGACGGAAGGCAGCAATGAGGCAAAGATGATCGTCTTTCCGTCCGGGGACCACGCAGGAGCCAGCAGGCCATTTGTAGATATGTTGCCGCTCTTAGAGATGAGAATCTTTTGCCCCGAGCCGTCCGCATTCGCGACCAGCAGATTGAAGACACCTTTGTCTGGAATTCCTCTGATGAAGGCGAACTGCTTGCCGTCGGGAGAGAAGGTGATGGATGTGTCTATATCGCGCACTATTTGCTGCGGGTTGCCCCCGAGCACGGGCATTTTGTAGAGCGAGCTGAAGAGCTGATTCTCTTTCGAGGCTTCGCAGTAATAGATGTAGTTGCCGTCGGGGGAAAAAGTGAGGCCGTAGAAGATGCTGACGGCGGGCGCGAGGATTTGCACGTCGCTGCCAGTAGCGACCTGGCGGACCATTAGGCTTTGCATTTCGCCATTGCGCAAGACATAGACCACGTATTGTCCGTTGGGAGAAATCGCGACGCCGGCTGCTTTGCCGGATTCGGTGAGTTTTTCAGGGCGCATGTTTTGTGCGCTGAGAGCGTTCCCGTGGCCGTGCGATTTGAAGAGGAAGAACGCGACGGCCGCGGCGGCGATGAGCGCCAGGACCACGATCCCAGCTATGAGTTTACCTTTGTGCTTTTTGGCTTCACCCAGGACGATAGCCGCGCTGCCGGAGCCGCTGGAGGAAACTTTCGCCGACGAACCCGATCCTGACCGCGGCGATGGCGGCGCGACGGCGGCGGAGTTCGCGCCCGATGAGCCGGCAGCGGCAGTGGTAGCGCCGAGATTCGCAGAGCTGAAATGCTCCGCGGTGCTGACTTGCGTTTTGCTCGAGCCCGAATCACGCTGCAGGCGCTTCAGATCGGTGCGCAGATCCGCGGCCGTCTGGTAGCGCATGGTGCGATCTTTTTCCAGCGATTTATTAATGATGCGCTCGAGTTCTTGCGGAACGTCGGGATTGATGCGCACCGGCGCGACGGGCGCGCGATTCAGGATCGCGTCAAAAACCGCGGCGGAAGTGGAGCCGGAAAAGGCCTGACGCCCGGTGGCCATTTCGTACAGCACCACGCCGAGCGAAAAAATATCCGTGCGGGAGTCGAGTTCTTTGCCGAGCGTTTGTTCCGGCGACATATACGCGACGGTGCCGACGGCGATGCCGGGGCTGGTTAGGTTGGCGTCGTCGAGGGTGGCGCTGCCCGAAGTGGTATGGCCATCGCTGCCAGGGGCGGCCATCATTTTGGCCAGGCCGAAATCCAGAATTTTTGTCTGGCCGCGGTCGGTCAGAAAAATATTCGCGGGCTTGATGTCGCGATGGATGATGCTTTCGGAATGCGCGGCGTCGAGCGCGTCGGCGGACTGAATGCCAGAATCGAGCAGGGCATCGAACGCCATGGGGCCAGCGGTAATGCGATGTTTCAGCGTCGCGCCCTTCAGCAATTCCATGGCGATGTAACTGCGGCCCTGGTATTCGCCGATTTCAAAAATGGTGCAGATGTTGGGATGGCTCAGCGCCGCGGCAGCGCGCGCTTCGCGCAGAAAGCGATCGAGCGCCAGCTTGTCCTGGGAAACTTCGTCCGGCAGAAATTTCAGCGCGACCATGCGCCCGAGCTTGGTGTCTTCGGCCTTGTACACCACGCCCATGCCACCGCCACCAAGCCGTTCAATCACACGATATTGAGAGATGATTTGCCCGATAAGGGGCTGGGAGTCTGTCATTCCGTGGACATATTAGATTCCGCGCGGAGACAAGTCAACGCGCGTGACAATGGCCGCGGCTCAGCTTCCGATTTCGCGACTCCGCATACTCCGAGCCCACTTTCCTCAGGCGGGGTTCGCGCCCGTCAGCGCAGGAAGGCCGACACGCTGCAACAGGTTTTGAAAACGTAGGTTCTCCCGCAGGCCGTCCATGCTCGGATCGATATGAAGATAGATGAGCCAGTGGGAATGCTCTTCGTACGATTTCTCCAGGTATGCCATAGCGCGGTCGTTTTCTCCTAAGCCGACATGGATCCCAGCGAAGAAGTAGGGTGCGACATACCTGTGCGTTGCTATTTCTGTCAGCTCATCGAGCGTCTGACCTGCTTCGGTTGTCCTACCCGCCGCGGCAAAAGTGTGCGCCAACGCCGCGCGCATCAGAGGGCTGCCGCCTGAAAGCTTGACCCCCTTTTCGCCCTCGGTCATGGCCAGTTCGTAGCGGCCCGTCTTCCTAAGCAGCAGACCGAGGATCCAGTACGTGACAGGGTAGTTTGGGTCCAGTTCGACAGTTCGGCGCAGTTGTTCGATGCCTTCCTCGTATCGGCGGTCATTATAGAAGGCCCATCCGACGGCCACGTTGATAATTAGAGACAGCGGATCGAGCTCCTGGCCTCTTTTCACCCTGGCCATAACCTCTGCGTGTTTCCCCATGGTCATCAGATACTCGGCGTACCAATGGTTGGCAGTTGGATAGGTGGGGTCCAATTGAAGGCTGCGCTTGAATTCGACCTGAGCCTCTTCCCACCTCCAATCGTGCAGCCACAACAGTGCCGCCAAGGACGCGTGCGCTTCGGGGAGATCCGGGTCGAGCTGAAGGGCCATCCTTGCCGCGGCTTTGCCCTTAGGGAACACTTCCTGCGGCGGCAGATAACTGTTCCATCCCAACAGTACGTAGGAATCGGCCACGCCGGTATAGGCGAGCGCGTAGCCGGGATCCTTCTCGACTGCCTGTTGAAAGTAATGGATCGCCTTATAGAACCCTTCTTCGGTCCACTTGTTCCAGTGGTGACGGCCTTGCAGGTAAAGCCGGTACGCCTCGGCATTTTCCGTGTGGTGTTTGGTCAGCCGCTTCTTTTCGGCCCGGGTCAGCTGTAACCGCAATTTTCCGGATATCTCGTTGGAAATCTCATCTTGCACCACGAAGATATCGTCATGCTTGCGATTGTATTGCGCGCCCCATAATTGAGAACCTGTGGCTACATCCACTAATTCGGTCCCGATGCGCAACGAGCCGCCGACGTGCATTATTCTTCCGGTAAGCACCGCGCGCACATTTAGCTCGCGACCGATGGCCTGAGGATCAATCTTCCGGCCCTTGTACCGAAATACAGTGCTCTGCGCCATCACGCGCAGTTTCGGAACCGTTGCCAGCGTATTGATCAGACTCCCGGTGATCCCGTCACTCAGATACTCGTGCTCGGTCTCGCCACTAGCATTTTCGAACGGTAAAACCGCAAGCGAATGAATAATCTTGGAGACTCGTTGTGGGCGGACCGCAGCTGTTTGCGTCGACGAAGTCTGCGCCCTGCGCTTGCCGCTCGACGATAAGTGACCTGCGATTGGTGCCGGGAGCGGTTCCGTTCCTTCTTCCCCACTTCTCCAGCTCGAATCAGAATCTCGCCTCAGCCGTTGCAGCTCAACTCCCATATCGGCTGCGTTCTGATAGCGCAGATTGCGGTCCTTCTCCAGCGCTCTGCGAATCACCTCCTGCAGGGCCGGCGGAACGTTGGGATTCAGCTGTCGTGGAGCCACCGGTTGGCGATTCAGGATGGCCTCTGTAAGGATGCCTGAACTGGCGCCATGAAACGGCAGCCTCCCCGTCACCATCTCGTAGAGAACGATCCCGCAGGAGAACAGATCCGTGCGGCCGTCCAATTCCTCGGCCCGCACTTGTTCCGGAGACATGTAAGCCACAGTACCCAGGGCCGTTCCCGGGCTGGTGAGATGTTCTTCGGCGACGTAGGACAATGATTGTGTCGGGTGCGTCGCCATCTGGCTTGCGCGGCCCTCCGGACGCATGCTCTTCGCCAGACCAAAGTCGAGAATTTTGACGCGACCACGCTTCGTGACGAAAATGTTGGCGGGCTTGATGTCACGATGGATGATGCCCTCGCTATGCGCGGCGTCGAGCGCATCGCAGACCTCGATGGCAATCGAAATAATTCGCTCTATATCCAACGTGCCCGCGGCTATCCAATATTTCAGGGTCACGCCATCCAGATACTCCATCGCGATGAACGAATGCCCTTCGTGGATCCCAATTTCGTAGATGGTGCAGATATTCGGGTGATTGAGCGCCGATGCACGTCGTGCTTCGCGGCGAAAACGTTCCAGGGCAAGCGGGGCTTCGGCTGCGTTTTCGGGCAGGAACTTTAAGGCGACAAACCGCCCGAGCTCATTGTCCTGAGCTTTGAACACTACGCCCATGCCACCGCTTCCTAATTCCTCCAGAACGAGGTAGCGCGAAACGACTTGGCCGCTAGCAGCAGGGGTGTGAGCCACACCTCAAGTTAGAGCAGGGACGCTCCAGTGCATAGTGTTAATAGTGACAGTGCGCCCGATTTCCCGTGCCAGGGAGCCGTAACCTTACGGCGATTGCTGACGGCTGGCGGGGCGCGCGTCGGATGAACGACGTGTTTATCGGACGAACGGATGGGCTCGCATCAGGAGTTCGTGAAACAGCCGCAGACCGGGCCTACACTCCTTGAGCGAAATGCCGTTCGCCGTTGCACAACCGCAAGCGCGAGCTGACCACCTGTTTTACCGCATCCACGGCGGACGGCAGAATCTTGTACGGCACGACTTCGTCAGGATGTTTGGCCAATCCCTGTTCCAAACCGTGTCTCCATGCGACGCGAAGTTCCGTATTGATGTGGACAATGTTGATTCCCGCCGCGATTGCCTTGCGCAAGTCTTCATCATCGGTTCCTGAGCCGCCGTGAAGCGTCAGGAAGGTCCGGGCCGCTTGCTTGATGCCGGCGATCCTCTCGATATCGAGCCGCTTCTTGGTTTCTCCCCGTACCATGCTGCGCAGCATGCCGTGCATGTTGCCCACCGCGGGGGCCAGGACGTCCACTCCAGTGCTCTCCACAAACTGTTGCGCTTGTTCCGGCGTGGAGAGTCCCTTCGAGAGGTCGGGGGCCTGGTCGTGTATCTCAGAGCCGGAACCGATGTCGCCGATTTCTCCCTCGACGACCATGGCAGGATTGATCGCTTTCAGCGCTTCGACAGCCTGCTTGGTTTGCTGCACATTCTGGTCAAAGGGCAAGGCGGACATATCGAAGACGATCGAGTCAAAACCAGCTTTCGCAGCCTCCAACGCCTTTGCAAGGGAGTGGGTATGATCGGCGTTCAGAAAAATTGGGTAGTCGAATTCCTCGCGCAGACTTCGCAGGAATGCCGCAATCGGGCGAGCTCCTACAAACTCGCGCTCCCCCTCGGACAAACCAACCAACACCGGCACGTTCAGTTCGCGCGCAGCGCCAAACACCGCTTTCAATAGCACCAGGTCAGAAATATTGAAATGCCCGATCGCCTTTCCACTTTGTTGCGCTTCCTGCAAGAGATCCCGTAAAGAATGCATAGTATTGTCCTCCTCGCGCCCACGCACGGGCGATCACGGTTTTACAGCGGAACCGATTATACCGCCGATGAACGGAATGGGATCAGCGTCACTCTAGCTCTGGCGGTTTGATGGAAGGATGCTGCGCATACAAGGGATTCATGACCTCAAGCAACATCTCGGCCATAATTTTTGCAACAGCGAGTCGGTAGGCCTTGAATTCTTCGGGCGAGCATTGTTCCTGCACAGCGATGATCGACTCGTTCAGACGCCCCCCAAATTCGATCATCAGATCGCTAACCTGCTGGGCAATTAAAGAATCCTTTAGCATCGTTCTCCCGTTCCTCAGGAACTCCAGGTTACCCATGAATCCCGCAAAAAGGCCGAACAATTTTCACCATGGAATTCCTAGGTCTTGGTGAACGCACGATCCGGAACCTGACCCGCCGCCGAAAGAGTTGCTATACTTTCGGTGTGAGCGGACAGCTGATTCACGAGATTATTCCGGTCGGAATGCTGCAGTGCAATTGCTCGATCCTGGGCGATCCCGAGACGCACGAGGCGATCGTGGTGGATCCGGGCGACGAGGTCGAACGGATTCTGGAAATCTTGCGCGCGCACCGGCTGAATGTGCGCGCGATTGTGAGCACGCACACGCACATTGATCACGTGGGAGGCCTGGCGCGGCTGCATGCCGCGACGAAAGCTCCCGTGCTGATCCATGAGGCCGATCTGGAGTTGTACCGGCATCTGGACATACAGGCGCAATTTTTGGGGATGCGCACGCCCGAGAGCATGCGCATCGAGGACTTCGTAAAAGAAGGCGACAGCGTGCGCTGGGGCGGTTATGCGGCGCGCGTGATTCATACGCCGGGACATACGCCGGGAAGCATCAGCCTGCTAGTGGAAACGGGGCAGCCCTCCGAGCAGGCCGGCGCTGATCGAGTGAAGCCGCAACCAGCCAAGGCTTCGGCGCAAGCGCCTCTGCATGCACACTTGAAAACGCATGCAGGCGAACTTGCGCCGTCCCGCGAAGGCGCGCTGGCAGCGGGGCTTCTCGTGGCCGGCGACACCTTGTTTCAAGGCAGCATCGGCCGCACCGACCTGTGGGGCGGCTCCATGAAAGATATTCTGAGATCGATCCGCGAAAAACTGCTCGCGCTTCCCGACGAAACGCTGGTGATCCCCGGGCATGGCGACAACACCACCATCGGCGCAGAACGCGCTGAAAATCCCTACCTGCGCTAACCGCACCGCAAACTAAATCTTCACGTCTTTGATGTGCGTCGCAAGAGACCACAGATTGCCGAACGGGTCTTGCACGGTAGCAGTGCGGTCGCCATAGGGCGCATCCTCGAGCCCGCGAATGGTGGTGGCGCCGGCGCGGACAGCCGCCGCGTACAGGTCGTCCGTATTGGGTACGTACATGTGCAGCAGGAATGGAGCGGACTGCGATTCTTCGCCTGCTTCACCGCCCGCCAGGATGGAATCGCCCATGCGCAGCCGGACATGCCGCGCGATGCCTTGCGGATCCTTGGCCGCAAATATCTCGCGAGCGGCGAAGGCTTGCTCCAGGAATTCGACATATTTCCCGGCATCGCGGACCTGGAACATCGGAACGATCGCAGGGGTGTTCGCGACGATGTGCTGCCCGCTGCCGTGCGTAGTGATGTGCCAGGAATTGCCACTGGGGTCTTTCACGGTGCCCTGGCGGTCGCCGTAGGGCTGATCCGTGGGCGCAGAGAGCGACGTGGCGCCGGCGTCCAAGGCGCGCTGGAAGGCGGCATCCACGTCAGGCACGTACAAAATATTCGTCGACGCTCGGGGCTTGAATTCGGCACTCGCGTCGGCGAGTTCCACCATCGAGCCGGCAATGCGAACTTCGGCGTGCATGATGCGATTCCCGCCCGGACGCGGAACACGGAAAATTTCCTCAGCGCCGAAAGCCTCTTTGAAGAAGTTGATGAGTCTTGCCGCACCCGGAACTAGCAGATAGGGCGTGAGGGTGCGGAAGCCTTTGCGGATGTAGGGCACCGGCAGAGTCCGCTTCGGTTCTTCGGCGAATGTAGCGGGCGATGTCTGCTGCAAAGCTGCGAAGCGACGCTGGACTTCTTCGCGGGTGAGCTCTTCTTTTCGCGTGGCGATCATCCAGGTGTATCCGAACGGATCGGAAAATTGCCCAGAGCGTTCGCCGTAGAACTGATCTTCCACCGGGCGGACAGTTTTCGCGCCGGCCGCGATGGCGCGCGCGGCGACGGCGTCCACGTCACTGACATGCAGATGGAGCATCACGGGTGAGCCGCCCAGAGTCTTGGCGCTGATGGCGCCGTGGTCCGGAAATTCATCGGCGAGCATGATGGTCGTGTTGCCGATGCGCATTTCCGCGTGGCCGATTTTGTCATCCGGACCCGTCAGGCGCATCGTCTCTACGGCACCGAAAGCCTTCTTGTAGAATTCAAGAGCGCTGGCAGCACCGTTCACGATCAAGTATGCGGTCGCGGTCTGCTGCGGTTCAGGTGCTGCTGCTGGTTTGCTGGCCATCGGAGTTCCCCCTTCGAGCTTTGCTCGTAGTGCTGCTTTGAAATCTGCGCGGGGCAGGCCGCGGAGTTCGCTGGCGACGCGCGCAAGTGCGGCGACGGGCGCTATGGGAACTGCGCCATCGCGGCGGCGCGGCGCTGCGCCCGGCGTGAACAGCGCCTGAATGGCGCGATCGAGTTGTTCGCTCAGGTTTGATTTAGGCATTGGCTGCACCCGACCGATTCTTTTTCTGTGACGTTTTCAGGGCCGCGCTTCTGCCGGAAACCTTTGCGGCTTCTTCGCGCAGGCTCTGCATGCCGCGGAACTGCAGTTGTTTTACGGCGCCTTCGGTGCGCCCGAGGGCTAGTGCGATTTCACGGATACTTTTTTCTTCAGCGAAGCGCATCTCGACGACCTTCCGCTGTTCGATGGGAAGTTCCTGTACCAGACGGAATAGCTGCGCGCGGATTTCGATTTCTTCCGGACTCGGCTCGGCGCTGGCTGGATCGTTTGCGAGCGTGTCGCTTTGTTCGCGCGCGCCGCGCCGCCAGCGGTCGGCGATGGCATTCGCGGCGATGCGCATGAGCCACGCGCCGAAGGGAGCGCCGCGCCATTCGAAGCGCGGGAGATTCGCAAGGGCGTGGTGAAACACCTCGGACGTAACGTCTTCCGTCGCTTCGCGATGGCCCAAGCGCCTCGAGACGTACGCGTACACGCGCTCGAAGTGAATTTCGTAGAGCGCGGCGAAGCGGCTGGGGTCCTGCTGAGCCGCTTCGATCAGCCGACGCTCGCTCGGTTCTTGTACGGCCTTCAACGAGAGCTCCGGAGTTCTTGCTGCCATAGTATAGAACTGTCGGCCGGGCCAAAGGTTACGGTCGGAGTTGAGAATTTAATGGGTCGTCTGCGGGGAGGGGAACTGACGGGCAGCGGGCGAAGCAAGCCTCGCCCAGGTCCTTTCTCGCTGGACATTTGGCTCTGACGAAAGCGGGGCGGTGAGCCGCCGCACTCGAAAACGGGCCAGGCGGGTTCCGCCGGTCGACGGGGACCGATCGCGATGGCGAGCGATATGTCTCTCCCGTATTAGTTGACAGAAGCAACCAATTGGATGACAATGGCACGCATGGCACAGGCTCGCAGTGCGACCGTGAGAAACGGTGCAACCGTGAAAAATAAAGCGGCGGGGATGAGGCGGGTCGAGGCAATTCGGCGGTTTAACCGTTTTTATACGCGGAAGATTGGCGTGCTGCAGGAAGGGCTTCTCGGCAGCGCGTTTTCCTTGACGCAGGGGCGCGTGTTGTACGAGGTCGCGCACCGTGAGAAGCCTACCGCGACGGCGGTGGGCGCTGAACTCGGACTGGATGCCGGTTACCTGAGCCGCATTTTGCGCGGATTTAAGAAGGTTGGGCTGATTCATGCGGAGCGCTCGGCGGAGGACGCGCGGGAGACGCTGCTTTCGTTGACAGCGCGGGGGCGAAAAGCGATTGCGACATTGGACCAGCGATCGAATGAAGATGTGACGGCGCGATTGCAGGGCGTCTCCGAGGCGGAGCAACAGCGGTTGCTGACGGCCATGAACGAAATTGAGTCGGTACTGGCGCCACGGGCCGTCGAAAGCGAGCCATATATTCTGCGACCGCATCAGCCGGGAGATATGGGCTGGGTGGTGAGCCGGCAGGGCCTGCTGTACGTGCAGGAATACGGCTGGGACGAGCAGTACGAAGCGCTCGCGGCGAAGATTGTCGCGAATTTCATCGAGAAGTTCGACGCGCGGCGCGAACGGTGCTGGATTGCGGAACGCAAGGGCGAAACTGTGGGCGCGGTTTTCCTGGTGAAACATTCGCAGACCGTCGCGAAGCTGCGCTTGCTGCATGTAGAGGCTTCGGCGCGCGGTTTGGGAATCGGTAAGAGATTAGTCGATGAATGCTTGCGGTTTGCTCGCAGGGTGGGATACAAGAGGATTACTTTGTGGACGCAGAGCATTCTCCTTGCGGCGCGGCGCATTTATAAGCAGGCTGGGTTTCGCTGCGTGGCGAAGAAACGGCACCATAGTTTCGGTCATGACCTGCTAGCGGAGACTTGGGAGCTGAAGCTTTGAAGAAATTTGTCCCCGGCGGATTCAAGCCAGCGCAACAAAACCATCGTGGTTTCTTGCGTTAATTCAGGCCTTCTTGTCGCGCTCGGCGCGCATCGCTTCCATCACGCTTTGCATCAGCTCTTTGGCCTTGCCGATTTCCGCCTGGATGATGCGGATGTCCATGACGGGGACGTCGGGATCGCGATTGGTGTGGCAATAGACGCCGTGTTGGCCTACCAGAACCAGGGCGTTGGTCAGCAGGTCGAGCGCGACGGCCAGGCGGCCGCGGTGCGGGCCCATCATGGTTTCGTAATGTTCCAGTTCGTCCTTATGTTCGTCAAAGGCCGGCATGAGCGCCATCCTAGCATAGGCAATCTTGCCTGTGCTCTTGCGGTTGCTGTTGTCCCTGGCGGCGCCGGGGCGTCCCGGCGGCTCCGTTGCTGTTGCTCTTGCCTTGGTAGGGATGGTTCTAGGACCATCTGTTGCGCGCTACGGAACACGCGCGGCCAGTATCCTTTACTATGCCCTGGTGAGATTAGATAATCTGGGCCGTTGCGTTGACGTTGCGAGAGATGCAGGGGATCGCGTGGTTTCTCCGAGTCGCTGTTTCATAACGGGGCGGCGTTTGCTGGCGCTGCAAACGAGGCTATACTATCGCCAACGAAGGTGATGGTTCACGCTGCGCAAGCGCGTTTCCTGGAACGCCAATCGGCCCGTTGCCAACGCTTTCAGCAATATTTGCAATTGTACCGGGGCTGCTGCTTGGGATGAATGCGGCTCCTCAGATCCGCGGGGTGAACAAACGATGAGACGTTCAGACTTGGTACGCAATCCCGGCAAGAGCAAGGCGGTGCGAACTTCGCAGATCGTTTTCGGCGAACGCCAGCACTTGCTGCGCGTGCTGGATTCGGTGGAGCGCAGCGCTTTGCCGGCGGCGCGTTTGGAGCAGGAGCGCCGCGTGATCGAACAACTGATCCACTCGCGCACGCAGGAACTGAACCGGATTAACCCGGGTTGGGATGAGAAAGTCGGAGTCGTGTTGAGCGCGGAAGTGAAGCCGGAAACTCTGGACGGGCTTTCGCGGCAGGCTCCCAAGGAAGATTTTTATTTGTTGCGGTTAATCAGCGAGCATCCGAAAGTTTCGGCGAAGACGCTGGGGCGCCTGTCGCATCATCCGTATTCTGCGATTCGCGAGAATATCGCGCGCCATCCCAACAGCGACGCGGCGACCTTGTCGCGCTTGAGCAAGGACCGCACGCAGCCGCTGTGGTATTTGGTGGCGTTCAATCCGAACGCGCCGATGACTCTGCGCAAGAAATTGCAGGAACGCATGCGCAGGCTGGGCGAGAAGTCCGCGACCCAGTAGAGCGATAACGATCGCCCAGCGACAAGTGGTTCAATGCCATTTCGTGAATTACCGAGCAAGTGGCTCGCGCTTTCAGATCCTGCTAGTGAACCCGAAAATGTTTATAGCCGTTTCTAGCCCCTAACCACTTGTCACGGGCCACTGCCTTTTTCCCCAGCGGATGGATCGCCTTGCTTCGGGACGCTGTTTTGGCGCCCCTTTTTATTTTGGAGGGAGTTCTGTGCGCTGGCGACGCGTGAAAGCGTAACGCGTTGCTGCGCAAGTTTTGTTCTAGGGTAGAATCCTGCCATGCCGGAACCGTCTTCCTTGCCTGCTTTTGCATCGTCCACCGCGCACGGACCCATTTACAACATCGCGGATGAATTTGTCTCGCGGCCGGCCCGCGAGCAGCCGGAAAAACTGGCAATTCTGGGAACGGGACGCGCGCGCACGTATGCAGATTTGCAGTCCCTGGTACATCGCGTGGCGCAGGCCTTGCGCGATGCGAATTGCCAGCCAGGCGAACGGGTGCTGCTTGCCTTGCCGGATTCGGCGGAGCTGGTTGGCGCGTTTTTTGGCGCGGCGAAAATTGGTGCGATTGCCGTGCCGGTGAATCCGATGGCGCGCGCTGCGGATTACCAGCATTGGCTGGAAAATTGCGGCGCGCGCATTGCGATCGTGCATGCGCCGATTTTGGGCGAGTTCTGCGCTGGCATCGCGGGTGATGCGGCGCTCGACCTTCTTGTGGTTTACGAAGGCACGCCGGGAACTGAGAAGCCGGAGCCAGCGGCGCGGCGGATTCTTGCGTGGGACGACTGGCTGCCCTCGCATGTTGGCATGGTCGCGACGCATCCGACGGTTGCGACAGACCCGGCATTCTTCTTGTTTACATCAGGCGGCGGCGGCACGCCGAAAGCAGTCGTGCATCGGCATCAGGATATGGCTGTTGCCGCGCGGAATTATGCGCAGGGAGTGCTGGGTTTGCGCGCGGACGACCGGCTGTTCTCGGTTTCGAAATTGTTTTTCGCTTACGGCCTGGGCAATGGGATGTACTTTCCGCTGCATTCTGGGGCTTCCACGATTTTGTATCCCGAGCGGCCTCGCGCGGATGAAATTGCGGCGGTGATTGCGCAGTACCGGCCAACTGTGTTTTTTTCGGTGCCCACTTTTTATGTGTCGTTGCTGCGCGAGTCTGAAAAAGGCTTGGCGCTGGATTTTTCTTCCCTGCGGCTGGCGGTTTCCGCGGGCGAATCCTTGCCGGGGGAAATCTTCGACCAGTTTCGCAAGCGTTTTGGCATCGAAATTCTGGATGGCATCGGCTCGAGCGAGATGCTGCACATATTTTTGTCCTCGCCGCCGGGCGAAGCGCGCGCGGGCAGCTGCGGCCGCGAAGTCCCCGGATTCGAAGCGCGCATTTTGGACGACGCTGGCGAGCCCGCCGGGACCGACGAAGCCGGGAACCTCTGGGTGAAGGGCGAGAGCGCGTTCGCGGAGTACTGGCGGATTCCGGAATTGACCGCACGGACCAAGCGCGACGGCTGGGTGAACACGGGCGACAAATTTTCGCGCGACGCGGATGGATATTTCTATTATCGCGGCCGCGCGGACGACATGATGAAGGTTTCGGGGATGTGGGTGTCGCCCGGAGAAGTGGAGAATGCATTGCTCGGCCACGCGGCGATCGCGGAATGCGCGGTCGTGGGGAAGGCAGACACGGTGGGCTTGGTGCGGCCGGTCGCGTATATCGTTTTGCGGCAAAGCGTGACGAATACCGCAGGGGGACTCGACAGCGAGATTTATGGCTGGCTGCGCACGCGCTTGCCAAGTTTTAAGTGTCCGCAGGAATATCGGTTCGTGAAGGAGTTGCCGCGGACCGCGACCGGGAAAGTACAGAGGTATCTGTTGCGGGGGCATTCCGACCTGATGGGACAGGGTTGACACTCGAAAGTCAGGGGGCAAGAGCCCCAGCAGGGACCGCGAACCGAATAGCAGATCCCGCACCCGCTGCCCGCCGTGTCGACGATGTCGGCGGAGGGACTTCGCCGTTGCTTCTGATTTTGTAGCGGCCGCCTGCGTTTGAGGCGGGCGTCGATGACGTTGAACTTGTAGCGGCCGGTCCCGTCTTGCGGGACCGGGCAGCCGTTGTTGTCGCTTCTGCTGCGAGTTCGGGATAACGCCCGCTCTCCCTTTGCTTACCAAGATTCTCGACTTCTGGAGCACGATGCGATCCCTTCCGCAAACACCCAGCACCGCCGGAGATTCCAGTCCAGAGACATATTGGCTCTTTACGTCTATAATTGTCCCTGTATATTGGCCTGCAGGAGTGAGCCAATGCTGCCGCTGCATCTCCAATCGGAAAGCCACATTCCCCTGTACGTGCAATTGCGCGATCAGTTGCGCGCCCTGGTGCATTCGGGCGAACTACGCACGGGCGACCGCATTCCTGCCAGCCGCGAGTTGGCTATGCAGCTCGGCGTGCATCGCACTACGGTGGCGAACGCGTACGCGGAACTCGAATCCGAGGGCTTGATCCAGGGCCACGTGGGGCGGGGGACTTATATTTGCGGCGCGCCAGCCCGGCAGTTCACGCCGCCGCCGCGCTCGAATGGAAATGGCGGCTCGGTGCGCTGGGAGACGCTCTTCGCCGACGAGCGCGGCGAGGATGGTCTGAGCCGCCTAACTCCGGAAGTGCCGAGGGATGCAATCGGGTTTGTAGCCGCGCGTCCGCCGGAAGAATATTTTCCGCTCGAAGAATTTCGCACTTGTTGCAACGCGGTCTTGCGCAGCGATGGGCGAAAGGTGCTGCAGATCGGTTCGTCGGATGGATACGAGCCGCTGAAGAGCGCGTTGATTGATTTCTTTCGCGACGAAGGCCTGAGCGTTCGCAGCGAGCAATTATTGATAACAGGCGGATGCCAGCAGGCGATCGATCTGTTGTGCAAGGCGTTCTTGCGTCCTGGGGACGCAGTCGCGCTGGAGAATCCAGCGTATCCGGGAGCGCTCGCAACTTTTGGCGCAGCACGGATTCGCACGCTCGCGGTCGCGGTGGATACGGATGACGCCCCAGGTGGGCGCCTCGGGTTGAATATTGACGCGCTGGAATCCGTCCTGATGCAGAACCGCGTGAAATTTATATTCGCGACGCCCGATTTTCACAATCCTACCGGGACCGCGTTGCCGCTGAGCGAGCGGCGGCGCTTGCTGGACATGGCCGCGCGTTATCAGGTGCCAGTGATTGAAGACTACATCTATGGACGGCTGCGCTTGCGCGCGGCCGCGACGCCTTCGCTGCGTTCGCTCGATCGCACGGGCAGCGTGATTCAGATTGATAGCGTTTCGAAGATTGCGTTTCCGGGTCTGCGCGTGGGTTGGTGCATCGGACCAGAAAGCGTGATCGAGCGCTTGCGGCTGGTGAAGCAGGCCACTGACCTGCATACGGACCAGTTGGCGCAGGCGACCTTGGCGGAATTTATCCGGCGCGGGCATTTGGCGCGGCATTTGGTGAAGATGAAGAAAGTGTATCGCAGCCGGTTGGACGCAATGGAATCGGCACTCGGGAAATTCATGCCCGAGGAAAGCAGCTGGACGCGGCCGGAAGGTGGGATGTCCGTGTGGCTCAGTCTGCCAGCGGGATTTGACGCAGGCGAACTGCTCATTCACGCCCGGGAACGCGGCGTGATGTACGTGCCGGGGCGGTATTTTTATCATCAGAATCCGCAACCGAATACCTTGCGCTTAGGGTTTGCGAGCTTGGACGAAAAGCGGATTACGCGGGGAATCGAGATTTTGGGCGAGGTAGTGAAAACGGAATTTCGCAAAAGGCAGCGCGGGGCGCGCAGTGAATTGCATTCGCGGGTGGCCTTGGTCTAGGGAAATCGTGCTACTGAAACCGAATCCGGCGAATCTTTGTTTCGGCTGCGGCGGCGCGAACGAGCGCGGAATGCTGCTGACGTTTGAACAGGACGACGCGGCGCATCGAATTCGCGGGAATTTTCGCCTGGGCGCGGAATATCAGGGTGGGGCGGGATTCATTCATGGCGGTATCATAGCTACCGTGTTGGATGAAGTGATGGGCAAGGTCTGCCGGTTCCGCGGAGTGCACGCCGTAACAGCCGAACTGAGCATCGAATATCTGAAGCCGGTGCCCGTGGACGCGGACTTGGTGGTGGAAGGGCACGAAACGGAAATGACAGGCCGAAATTTACTTATGGTTGGCGAGATACGAAATGTTTCGGGGCAGGTTCTAGCGCGCGGCAAGGGGCGGTTCGTGATCGTTGATCCGAAACGCCACACCCAGCAAGCCGCTACAAACGACGCGCCCAAAGAATTCGCAGGGAAGCCGCTCGAAAAGTGAAATTCGCAAGCAAAACCGAGGGAGAAACTCGATGGAACTGATGAACAATAATTTGTGGCGTGTAAAAGTGGGGCTGGCGGAGATGTTGAAGGGTGGCGTGATTATGGACGTGACCAACGCCGAGCAGGCCAAGATCGCCGAGGACGCGGGCGCGTGCGCCGTGATGGCGCTGGAGCGCGTCCCTTCGGACATCCGCAAGGAAGGCGGAGTGGCGCGCATGGCGGCGCCGCGTATCATTCGCGAAATTATGGACACGGTTTCGATTCCGGTGATGGCCAAAGTGCGCATCGGCCACTTCGCGGAAGCGCAGGTGCTCGAAGCGTTGGAAGTGGATTACATCGACGAGAGCGAAGTGCTCACGCCCGCGGATGAAGAGCATCACGTCTGGAAGCACGGCTACAAAGTGCCGTTCGTTTGCGGCGCGCGCAATCTGGGCGAAGCTCTGCGCCGGATCGCGGAGGGCGCGGCGATGGTGCGCACCAAGGGCGAAGCAGGCTCGGGAAATATTGTGGAAGCGGTGCGACACATGCGCACCATCGTGAGCCAAATCAAGCGCCTCACGCTACTCGGCGAGGAAGAATTGGTGCACGAATCGAAGGAGCTTGGATCGCCTTTTGAGCTGGTGGCTTGGGTGGCGCAGCACGGCAAATTGCCGGTGCCGAATTTTTCGGCTGGTGGGATTGCTACTCCTGCCGACGCGGCGCTGGTGATGCAGCTGGGCGCCGAAGCGGTGTTTGTGGGGTCGGGGATTTTCAAGTCCAGCGATCCGGCCGTGCGCGCGCGCGCAATCGTGAAGGCCACGACGCATTACAAAGATCCGAAGGTAGTGCTGGAAGCGTCCGAAGAGTTGGGCGACGCGATGAAGGGACTCGACATTCGCCAGATGGACGAGAAGGATTTGTTGCAGACGCGGGGATGGTAATTCGATAAGCAGGTTAGCGCGAATGAGTCGGACTCGTAGAGATTCAAGTGAAAATGCCGCGACGGTTCTTGAACTCGTGAGAATGGACGACGGCACATTCGATCTTTTCCTTAATTCGCGGCTGGAACGGAGTCGGGTGCCAGAAGCGTCGCTCTCCGAAGAGATCTGTGTTCGATTTGGATTCTGCGGCGAGGAGAATCGGTCGATTTTTCGCGCGGTCCACGAGCACGGAAGAAAAACGATTCTACTTTAGCTTTCCGGAATCTCAGGAAACCAGTGAAAATCGGGATTGTTGCGATACAGGGTGATTACCAGGCCCATGCCAAGGTACTGGAGCGCTTGGGCGTTTCCTATACGTTCGTGCGCATTCCGGCGGATCTGGCAGGCCTGGCTGGCGTGATTCTCCCAGGCGGCGAGAGCACTACTCATTTGAAGGTAATGACCGAAGAGGGCCTGTTCGACGCGCTAAAGAAATTCGCCGCAGCGGATGGCGCGTTTTTTGGCACCTGCGCTGGCGCGATTCTACTGGCGAAGGAAGTGCACGGGCCGGCGCAGGCATCGCTCGGCTTGCTGAATGCTTCGGTCTTGCGGAATGGTTACGGACGGCAGCTCGCAAGCGACGTGCACATGGGCCAGACCAAATTGCGCGCCCAGCCGCTCGAAATGGTTTTCATTCGTGCGCCCATCATCGAATCGGTCGGCGCGAACGTGGAAATCTTGGCAGACGATGCAGGGCATCCAGTCCTCGTGCGCGAGGGGAAAATTCTGGCGGCAACGTTTCATCCAGAGTTGAGCGACGACACGGCGGTGCATGACTATTTCGTGCGCATGGCGCGGAATGGCTCGGCCGTCGCGCGCTGACCATGATGCAGAGCGATTCACAAATTCAACCGCGCGGTTTGACGGTTCAATCTCTCCCCAATTTGTGAGATTCTGTCGCCCTAATGAAACCCCCGGTGAAAGTGCTGTTCGTCTGCGTGGGGAATTGCGTGCGCAGCCAAATGGCGGAGGCGATCGCGCGCCATTGCTGGCCGGATATCATTTCGCCGGAAAGCGCGGGAGTTTCGCCGCTCGGTTTCATTGACACCACCACGCAGGCGGTGTTGCGCGAGCACGGCATTCCGTTCGACGGCCAATTCTCGAAGGGCCTGCACAGCCAAAAGCTGCGCAAACCGGACGTGGTGATAAACATGTCCGGGATTCACAGCAAGGCGCTGTTTCCGGCGTGCGACGTAGAGGAATGGCCGGTGAAGGATCCGTTCGGCGAAGATATCGATCGGCATCGCAAGACTTTCGATGACATCGAGGCGCGCGTGACGTTGCTGGCGGCGCGTTTGCGGACCAGA
The DNA here is from genome assembly GCA_013289715.1 of Acidobacteriota bacterium. Lineage (GTDB taxonomy): Bacteria > Acidobacteriota > Terriglobia > Acidiferrales > UBA7541 > Palsa-295. The sequence continues at coordinate 186,231 of JABCZJ010000008.1, forward strand.
GCGACAAGCGCCGACTAGGAACTGCTTCGATGAATCTGCCGAGTTTCCACGATGGCCATTTCGACGGTCTGCGTATAGGCCCAAACAACATGGTGAATCTTTTCCTTAGAACACAAGACGGCAAATCGTTCGTCGTGATTCTGGAAGAAGTGGATCGTCTGACACTCTCGGAAATTAAACAGGGCAACATGATACTCGACTTGGTTTTCCGCAGCGCCGGTGAATTAACCCGCGCAGACATAGCGGAATTGTACAGCGTGGATGCCGATGCTCCGCAGGCCACAGATTTATTGAGGGCGAAGCGCGAACAAGGATTTCAGCTTTTGGAACTAAGTGCGTCCTACGGCGCGCAAGGCTTGATTTTGTTTCAGACATACGAGCTAAGACAGTCAACTTCTGATTAACTTGGTAACGGGAAACGAACCCGACACTTGGCAAAGAACAATGCGCCGCGAAACTACTAGCGTCTCGCAGGAAGATTATCTGAAGGCGATCTGGGAACTGGTGCAGGAGGAGCAGGCGCCGATCAGCGCGCGGCTTGCTGAAGATTTGGGCGTCACTCCTCCGGCGGTGACGGCCGCTCTGAAACGCATGACGCGCGGCGGATATTTGCGCGTGCGCCGTGACGGGCACATCGAACTGTCGGCGAAGGGGCAGGAAATTGCAGGACATCTGGTGCTGCGTCACCGGCTGGCGGAAAAGCTGCTCACCGATGTGATCGGTCTCGAGTGGGCGCGCGCGCATGAAGAAGCAGAGCGCCTGGAGCACGGCATCTCTCCGGAAGTGGCCGAACTGCTGCTGAAGCGATTCGGACGCGACAGCCGTTGCCCGCACGGCGTGCCCCTGCTCGGCGGAATGGCCAAGCTGCGCAGGAAATTTGGCGCGGTGCGCTTATCGGATGTCTCGGTCGGCAAGACGTACGAAGTTCTGCGCGTCTATGAGAAGGATCCCAAGTTCCTTGAGTTTCTAACCGGCCTCGGCTTGCATCCCGGGACGAAAGTGCGCGTCCACCAGCGCGAATACGACGAGACGATGGTCTTGTCCGTTGCGGGCCACGCCGCCCGCATTCATTTAGGGAAACCCGCGACGCAAAGGGTTTGGGTTCGCAACACCGCCTAGTTTGTAGCTTCCGCCAGGTGCTCGCAGAAAGCACGAAGCAGCAAGCTCCGAGCAGCCCGCCGATCCACCAATCCGACATCAGGCCGCTGCCCGAAAATCGAAAATAATGATGCGGACCATTTGCGTGGCCTATTGCAACGAGGCGGGCTGGGCGACTATGATACACGGTGCTGGCCCCCCGCAGGGTGACTGGAATGGTCCAGAAATCCTTGATTTCTTCGCGCAGCTTCCAGCCAGGTGTGATGAGGACGGACGTTTCTACCTCGGCTTTTCGCAATAAGCGGACTCGAGAAACAACGCACGTCAACCGATTCGCGAACGAGATTTTGGCTTCCCAGAAAATCACTGCAAACCGAAGGAGGAACACGAAATGGCAACTGCATCCGTAGCTGTAAGACCGCATGAAAATGTAACCGGGTACGTGACCAAAACTCGCAAGATGCTGATCAACGGCAAGTGGGTTGACTCCGCATCCGGCAAGACATTCGAAACGTACAACCCTGCCACAGGAGAAGTGCTCTCGCACGTCGCCGAAGGTGATAAGGAAGACATCGACCGCGCCGTAAAAGCAGCGCGCGCGGCGTTTGAGACCGGTCCGTGGTCAAAGATCTCGCCTTCCGAACGCGGCCGCATGATCTGGCGGCTCGGCGACCTGCTCGAAAAGCACCTGGAAGAATTTGCACAGCTGGAGTCGCTCGATAATGGCAAGCCGCTGAAGATTGCGCGCGTGGCCGATCTCCCGCTTTCGATTGATCATTTCCGTTACTACGCCGGCTGGGCCACGAAGATCGAAGGCAACACCGTTCCGATGTCCGGCTGGAAGCAGGGCATGTTCCACGCCTACACGGTGCGTGAGCCGGTAGGCGTGGTGGGGCAAATCATTCCGTGGAATTTCCCGCTGTTGATGGCGGCGTGGAAACTCGGTCCGGCTTTGGCGTCAGGCTGCACGATCGTATTGAAGCCTGCCGAACAGACGCCGCTGACGGCACTGCGCCTGGGCGAATTGATTCAGGAAGCGGGCATTCCGGACGGCGTGGTGAACATCGTTCCGGGCTACGGCGAAACCGCCGGCGCCGCACTCGCCGCGCATCCGGATGTTGACAAGGTCGCCTTCACCGGTTCCACCGAAGTCGGCAAGCTGATCCTGAAAGCCGCTGCGGGGAATCTGAAGAAGGTATCGCTCGAGCTGGGCGGCAAGTCGCCGAACATTATTTTTGACGACGCCGACTTGGACTCCGCCATTCCCGGAGCGGCCAGCGCGATTTTCTTCAATCAGGGCCAGTGCTGCTGCGCCGGTTCGCGCCTGTACATCGAGAAGAAGGCTTTCGACAAGGTCGTGGAAGGCGTCGCCGACAACGCATCGAAAATCCGCGTTCGTCCGGGATTCGATCCGGACAGCGATCTGGGCCCGCTCGTTTCCGAAGAGCAGCTTAATCGCGTGTGTGGCTTCCTGGAGAGCGGCGCGAAGGAAGGCGCGAAGGCAGTGACCGGCGGCTCGCGCGAAGGTACCACTGGTTACTTCGTGAAGCCCACCGTCCTGATCAACACCAACCCGAAAATGAAAGTGGTGCAGGAAGAGATTTTCGGACCGGTCGTCACCGCGATTCCGTTCAGCGACCCAAGCGAAATCGCCGCCACTGCGAACGACACGATCTACGGCCTGGCCGCCGGCATTTGGACGCGCGATATCAAGAAAGCCCATAGCCTCGCGTCCAAAATCAAAGCAGGCACGGTCTGGATCAATTGCTACAACATATTCGATGCCTCGCTTCCGTTCGGCGGCTACAAGCAATCAGGCTGGGGCCGCGAGATGGGGCACGAGGTGCTCGAGCATTACACCGAAGTCAAATCGGTCTGCGCGGCTCTGTAATGCGCAGCGGGCATCGTGGCTGATTAGCTGAACTGCGCGCATTGCGGCTGTCGAGGTAGTGTGATGGATCTGTGGTTGTAGGGGCGGGTCTGAGACCCTCCCCTACAACTGTAGCTGTGGGCAAGCTGAGCGTTTCGTTGGGGGAACTTCTGTCATGGCCGAGTGCATGTTGCTCGGCCGTTTTTCTTTCTGTATTGCCTGGCTATCAGCGCGAGGCAAGCCTCGCGCGAGCGAAGGCTGCGCCAGGCCGCCGCACTCCCAGAGGGATTCTTTATGCTGATCGAAGTTTCGCTGAACGGCGGCAGAACGCGCGCCGAGCATCCTAACCTGCCTCGTTCGCCAGAAGAAATGGCTGCCGCGGCGAAAGAATCTGTAGCCGCAGGAGCCGGCGCAGCGCATTTTCACGTGCGCGCCGCCGATGGCCGCGAAAGTATAGACGCGGACGACGTAGCGCGCGCGGTCTCCGCGGTGCGCGCGGCAATTCCGGGGATTCCCTTTGGCGTAAGCACGGGTTTGTGGATGGTGCGGGATGCGCAAGAGCGGCATGAAAAAGTGGCGGCATGGAAAACCTTCCCGGACTTTGCTTCGGTGAACTTCAACGAAGAAGGCGGAATCGCGATAGCCGGGTTGCTGCTATCGAAAGGCATGGGCGTAGAGGCAGGAATGGGCAGCGTGCTCGCGACCGAGAAATTTCTGGAGAGCAATCTTGCGGCGCGCTGCCGGTGGGTGTTGCTGGAGCCAGAGCAACAGGAAATGGATGAGGCGCTCGAGGTTGTCGGAAAGGTGGAAGCATTGTTGCGCCGCGCTGGGATTGCTCTGCCGATCATTTTGCACGGATTGAATCGCACAGCGTGGGACTTTATCGAGGTAGCGGCGAAGCGCGGCTACGGCACGCGCATCGGGTTCGAGGATGTGCTTAGTTTGCCGGATGGCAGCCAGGCCAAGGGCAACGGAGAGCTGGTCGCCGAAGCGGTGAAATGCGCTGGCCGGGCCGCTGCCGCGAACCGCGGAGCGTCAAAGTGATTTTCTGATCGCGCGTACCTAGCCTAGCCTTTTCCGCCGCTCGCCTTTTGTTCCTTCAACTGCTGCTTCCAGCCGAGGATGCGCGCTTTGTTGCCGGCTTCTTCGGCTTCCGGCACCATGCCTTTGCGCTGATAAGCGCGTGAGATGGTTGTCCAGGCGAGAATATCATCGGGGTCCAGCGCCAAAATGCGCCGCGCGGTTTCAATGGTGCGGTCAAAATCCTGCTGGGCGTGATAGGCTTGCGCCAGGCCATGCAGCGCGTCGCTAAATTTAGGATCCAGTTCCAGCGCGCGCGTGTACTCCGCGATTGCTTCCGGCAATTTTCCGTCACCGAAAAAATCAATGCCCGCGTAGTAATGGTCTTCCGCGTTTTGAGGAGCCTGACTATTCACGCAGCGATTCTAACACCCGTCTCGCCATGTTGAACGCTCTTCGCTATTACTGGATCATCGCGCGCGGCTACCGCCTCCGCCCGTGGGCGTCGCCCTATTTGCAATGGAGGCTGGAAACTTTCTGCGGCAAGGACGCAGCCGGCCTAGACGCGGCCAAATTCTTCAGCCTGATGTGGCGCGAACGCGCGCGCATGGAGCGGTTTTTGGAATGGGTGGCCGACCGGCGGCGCGAGCAGAGATCGTAGCCGTTTTGAAAAGCGCCGGGTGTCATCCCGAACCCGCGCCAGCAAGTGAGGGAACTGCTTTTCGTCTGGGCACGGCTTCAGCCGTGCCGTAAGCTGCGTGAGACCTCAGCGGCTTCAGCCGCTGAGGGCATGAGTTTCCGGTTCTCATACGGACTCTAGAGCCGCGCGGACATGCGCGACATGATCTTTCCGCTCGCGGAGATGACCGAAAGAATCAGGTGGTCGCTCAGCGGGACGCGATGGTCGCGAAGCTTGATCACATACAACATGCGATTGTCGCCCTCTTCCATCTGCAGAGTCTTGCGCTCGATGGTCACATTCGCGGCGGGCCGCAGGTATAGCCCGCGTTTCCACTCCACGCGAAATTGCATTCCTCGGATGATGTCCGGAGTTTTGGCCGGGGTATAGATGTTGGCGTCGCATACCTCGATCCGGATATTGATTTCGAGGGTTAGGTAATCAGGGAAGAAGTCCACAGTCTGCGAATTTCTGCGGAACTCGGACCCTTGTGCCGTGTCAATTCTCTCGAGGCCATTGAAGAAGCCCAGCGACTGCAGCACAGGAATGAAATTCACGCAAACGTCGCCCGCCCGTATCTGTCCGGTAGAGAGCGCGACGTCGTCCCTATATTCGTGCATTCGTCCGGCATTGCCTTCCGATTGCGCGCGCGTGATGGGCGCGAGCAGCAGACAAGCTGCCGCGAAACAACACGCGACTGGGCGAATCAGTTTCATCCGCAGCGAGTGACTCGCAACGGGTGCAGGACTGCACGAAATTCCATGCTGCCACGATATAACGCGGCGTCGAGGACTGGCAACTATGGTTGGAAGTCCAATTTCCGAAGCAATGTTCACGACCGGTAGGGGCTGGTCTCAGACCCGCCCCTACCCTCGTCGCCAACACGGTGCACCGTGGTGCGCAAGGCAAGAACCCACCGCATAATTAAGGCGTATAATCGCGGCAACTGGTGAATGCGATGCAGGGCTTGAAAATATTGCAAAAAACGGCGGAATTGCACGAAGCCCGCTGGTGGGAAGCGGAGCCAGGCAACAAAGTGCATTGCTATTTGTGTCCGCGGCACTGCCATATTGGCGAAGGGCAAGCAGGCTTCTGCTATATACGCGCTAACGAAGGCGGAAAACTTTACAGCCTGGGCTACGCGCACCCCGCGGCAATGCAGATTGATCCCATCGAGAAAAAACCGCTGAACCATTTCCTCCCCGGCACGCGCGTATTTTCCATGGGCACGGCCGGCTGCAACATGGGCTGCTTCTTCTGCCAGAACTGGGACATTTCGAAATCGCGCGCCGACCAGGTCGGCTCGTCCTACGTGCCGCCCGAAGACGTCGTGCTGCTCGCGATTCGCAATCACTGCGATTCGATTGCCTTCACCTACAACGAGCCGACGATTTGGGGCGAGTACGTGATTGATATCTGCCACGCGGCGAAAGAGGCGGGCTTGAACACGGTGATGGTCTCGAACGGATACATCACCTACGACGCGTTCCACGATATTTACGATCACATTGACGCGGCCAACATTGACCTGAAGGCCTTCACCGAGAAATTCTACGGAAAGATTACGCTCACGCATCTGCAACCAGTGCTCGATGCACTGCTGTGGCTGAAGAACGAAACGAACGTGTGGTTTGAGATCACCAACCTGATGATTCCCACATTGAACGACGCCGCCGAAGAAACCCGCGAGCTGTGCGACTGGATTTTGCAAAATTTGGGCCCGGCCGTGCCGCTCCACTTCACAGCGTTCCATCCCGACTTCAAATTACAGGATAAGCCGCGCACCCCGCCTGAAACTCTGCACGCGGCGCGGCGCATCGCACTGCAAGCGGGGCTGCGCTACGTCTACGAAGGTAATATTTATAGCGACGGGGCGCATACGTCTTGCCCGCACTGCAACACACTGCTGGTGAAACGTTCCTGGCACGATGTGCAACTGAATCGGCTCCAAGACGGGCATTGCCCGAAATGCGGCGCCCGAATTCCGGGACGTTGGGCCAATCCTCACGGCAAGACTCCGCAGAAACTTTACCAACACGCGCAGGCTACAGCTCGATCCAAGTATTCGCATCTAAACCTGTAATCCCGTGCATCCAATGGTCTTCAGGCTGGCCGGCTGCTCCTCTTTGTGCGTAACGAATGGCAGGAAGTGTGCGTAATAATGGTATGGGTGAAATGACTGGGACTTCTAACGGATTTGCCGTGCGCACGGAAGGCGTGTCGCGGCAGTATGCGATGGGCGAGGCGCTGGTGCACGCAGTGGACGACGTTTCGATCGCGGTGAAGCCGGGCGAGTTTGTGGCGCTGCTCGGCAGTTCGGGCTCGGGCAAGTCCACGCTCCTGAATCTGCTAGCTGGCCTCGACCGCCCCACCTCCGGCGCAATCTACGCGCACGAGCACAATCTAGCCGAAATGAGTTCGCAGCAGCTGGCGCATCATCGCAGCCACACCGTAGGCATGGTCTTTCAAGCATTCAATCTGCTCCCGCGCATGACGCTCGAAGAAAACGTCGAGCTGCCTTTGCGTTTGGCCGAAGTGGATCGCGCCGAGCGGCCGGCGCGCGTGCGTGAGGCGGTGGAACGCGTGAGCTTGGCGGCGCGCTTAACGCATCGCCCCAGCGAACTATCGGGCGGAGAACAACAGCGGGCCGCGTTGGCGCGCGCGCTCGTCAATCGGCCCACGATTCTGCTGGCCGACGAGCCGACGGGAAACCTCGATAGCCTGACGGGCGACGCGATCATGCATCTGCTACAAGAAATAAATCGCACGCTGCAAATGACCATCGTCATGGTGACGCACGACAAAGTGCGCGCCGCGCGCTATGCGCATCGCATCATCACGATGCGCGACGGGAAACTAGTCACCGAGGGAGCCAGCGATGAAATTGCGTGACCTCACAGAACTCGCGGCACGCAATCTGCGCGAAGCGGTGCTGCGCAATTCGCTCACCACGCTGGGAATCGCGGTGGGCGTGGCCTCGCTCGTCGCAATGCTCTCGCTGGGAGTAGGCTTACAGGAACTTGCGAGCACGCGGCTGTCGCGGTCGGGGTTGTTCGATGCCGTGTTTGTGACCACGCAGGCGAATATGCGCGCCTTTGGCGGCCCTCCGCGTCCGATGGCCGAAAGGACTTCGACGAAGCCGGCGCGAAAGCTGGACGACGATGCGCGGCAACAGCTCGCGCAGATCAAAAACGTGGTGGAAGTGTACCCCGAGGTGCGCTTCCCGACGGAAGTACAGTTCGAGGGCAAGCCTCTTATGACGACCGTGGCGGGGATCCCGGCGTCGGCGCGCCGCGATGGCGCGTTCGACGAGATGAAAGGAAATTTTTTCTCCGGGCCTGAGGCGAATGAAGCGATCCTGCAAATCGAATTCGCGCGGGACTTAGCTAAGCAAACGGACTCGTTGCTCGGCAAGGATCTGGTGCTGCGTTACGCAGAGAAGGAACCGTTGCCAGCGGATGCTCCGCCGGAAAACGCAGCGCACAAGTCCGCAGCGAATCGTTCCGATGCGGACGACGCCCCAGCATCCGGTGGATTCTCACTCGTTCCGCGGGAATTGAAGCTGCGCATCATCGGCGTCGTGGAAACCGAGCCGGCCACAGGCTTCGGCGGCTTCGGTCGTGGCCGCTTGCTGATCCCGTTGCAGATCGCGCAGAATTTGCGTATCGCGCAGCCCACGGACATGCGCGAAATGCTCCGCGGCGACACGGGAAAGCCAAGTTATGAGACTTTGACGGTCCGCGTCAGCTCGCCCAAAGTCGTACAGTCCGTAGAGGATACGATCAAGGGAATGGGCTTCGGCACATTTTCGATTCTGGACGCGACAAAGAACATGATGTTGTTCTTCACTGTATTCGATTCGTTGTTGCTGATTTTCGGAAGCTTGGCGCTCACGGTGGCGTCGCTAGGAATCGTGAATACGCTGGTAATGGCGATTCTAGAGCGGCGGCGCGAAATTGGAATTTTGAAGGCGCTCGGAGCGGCGGATCGCGATGTGCGCCGCTTGTTTTTCGTCGAAGCGGGCGCCATGGGATTGCTGGGCGGCGTGCTGGGCGTGGCGCTGGGATGGTTGATTGGCCGCGCGCTCACGATCGGGACCAATGCGTACCTGAAACGACAGGAGCTGCCGGCCATCGACATATCATCGATCCACTGGTGGATGGTGGCGCTGGCCGTTGGAGTTTCATTTTTCGTGAGCCTCGCGGCGGGAATGTATCCGGCGTCGCGGGCCGCGCGGCTGAACCCCGTCGAGGCACTGCGGTATGAATAGGGCCCGTCGGCGGGCGCTCGGATTGGTCGCTGTGCTGATCGCCTGTGCCGCGCTTAGCGCTTCGTCAGCGTCCGCCGCGCCGGGGCGCGCCGAGTGCCGCTCGGCGCCGAGCCAGATTCTGGGGCATCCCGTTCCGTATTGCGTGATTCTTCCTTCCGAGTATGACTCCAACAAGGCCAGCGATTATCCCGCGCTCTATTTTCTCCACGGATTGGGTGGTAATGAGCAGTTGCTGCTGAATTCCGGCGGGCTGAACATGATTCAGGATTTGCGCGATTCGAAACGGATCGGGGAATTTCTGATTGTCGCGCCCGACGCCGGCCGCAGCTTCTACATCAATTCGCGCGACGGCAAAGTGCGCTACGAGGATTTCTTCATCCGCGAATTTCTGCCGTACATTGAGAGCCACTACCGCGCGCGCGCGGAAAGAAAATCGCGCGGTATCACGGGTGTTTCGATGGGTGGGTATGGCGCGCTGCGCTTTGCGCTGCGCTATCCGAATTTGTTCGTGGCGGTGAGCGCACACAGTCCTGCGCTGATTGAAACGCTGCCAAACATCAAGGTGTCGCGCGATCAGGCCACGGCCGTGGCCGAGGTGCTGGGCAAGGCGTTCGGTTCGCCGGTCGATGCCGTTTTCTGGCAGCGCGAGAGTCCGTTCACCATTGTGAAGGACGGCCCACGCCCCGCGGGCTTACAAATTTATTTTGATTGCGGCACCGACGATGAGTTTGGCTTCAACAAGGGCAATGAACAATTTCACCAGTTGCTGACGGCACGCGGCGTTCCTCACGAGTTCCACCTTTACCCCGGCGGCCATGATTGGGATTATTTCGCCGAGCACCTGCCAGCGTCGTTTGAATTTCAGTCGCGGGCGTTCGGTCTACTGCCGCCCGCGAAGTAAAGCTGGGCCATAACCAGCAAGCTCTGCGCCGCTGTCCGCTGGCGGAAACCCTTCGTCCCACGAGCGCACAGCAGGCGCCAAGCCGTCCCAAAAGCTGCCGCGCAATTCCACTGATTTTCCAGCACTTAACCGAATCCGCCGATGGCTGCCAACGTGCCACGCACTATACCGCGCGACGGTATAGTCCTGTTGAGTGCGATAGAGTGCAATGCGCGCCGGAGTAGTGCGACCCGCACGGAGGCGGGATTTTGATGACCAGGAACAAGAATGTCGAGTCGTTTTTGCCAATGACGCCGGCCATGTTTCACGTGCTGATCGCGCTGGCGGACGGTGAGAAGCACGGCTACGCGATTTTGAAGGAAGTGGCACGCCGGACGGAAGACAAGGTGAGGCTGAGCGCGGGGACTTTGTACGGAAACCTGGCGCGACTGGAAAGTACCGGGCTGATTGTGGAATCGGACGCGCGGCCAGCGATCGGACTCGATGACGAGCGCCGCCGCTATTACCGCCTGACGGAGTTCGGCAGGGAAGTAGCGATTGCCGAAGCAGAAAGAATGGATGCGGCGCTTTCGCAAGCGCGCGCGAAGAAACTGTTTCGCAAGCCAAGATTGGCGTAGCACGGCGGATCACGACGCAGCGCGAACACGGACAAACACGCGCAACAGGAGAAGGCATGACACCTACGACGCCAGCACCGAATATTTCGCTCTCGCAGAGAGTATTTCGCGCCCTGCTGCGCGCGTTGCCTGCCGATTTTCGCGCGAACTTCGGCCATGAGATGGAAGGCGTTTTTGCGGAACAGAAACGCGATGTCGATGAGCGCGGTGGGCCGCTGGATTTTCTAAGATTGTGGTGGGAGACGCTCAGCGGAATATTCCACACAGCTCCGCGCGAGCATTGGGACATCCTCAAGCAGGATTGCAGCTATGCCTGCCGCATGATGCGAAAAAATGCCGGTTTCGCAACGATCGCCGTGCTGACGCTGGCTCTCGGCATCGGCGCGAACACCGCGATATTCAGCGTAGTGCACGCCGTGCTGCTGCGTCCGCTCCCCTATCCGCAGGGGCAGCAACTGGTTTTCATTCGTCAGCAAGCCCAGCGGGAAGGCATCGACGATATCGGGTTCTCCGCGCACGAAATTCAAGACGATCGCGAACAGAATCGCACGCTGTCTGGCGTCGCTGAATATCACAACATGTCATTCATTCTGTTTGGCCACGGCGATCCGGATCGCGTTCGCGCGGCGGTGGTCTCGGCGAACTACTTTGACCTTTTCGGCGTTAAGCCATTGCTCGGCCGCACGTTCTTGCCGGATGACGATACGCTCGGCGCTCCTCCCGTGCTCATCCTGAGCTACGACTACTGGAAGACCAACTTCGGCAGCGATCCCGGCATCGTCGGCAAGACGTTTGAGATGAACGACAAAGTCCACACCGTAGTCGGCGTGCTGCCGCCGGTGCCGCAATATCCAGTGGAAAGCGACGTGTACATGCCGACCGCAGCATGTCCCTTTCGCTCCTCGAAAACTTTTATCGAAAATCGTGATCTGCGAATGATGGAAGCTTTCGGCCGGGTGAAGCCGGGAGTGACGATCGGCGAAGCGCGCGCGGATTTGGCGACGATTTCCGATCGGCTGAAGTCCGAATATCCGAAATCGTACCCGGAGCAAATGGGCTATGCTGCGGTAACCTCGCCGCTGCGTGAAGAACTGACGCATGACGCGCGCCCGACTCTACTGATCCTGCTGGCCGCGGCAGGGTTTGTCCTGCTGATCGCCTGCGCCAACGTCGCGAATTTGACTCTCGCGCGAACGTCGCGCCGCGAACGCGAACTGGCCGTGCGCACGGCATTGGGCGCAGGCCGCGGCCGCTTGTTGCGCCAACTGCTCACCGAAAGCTTGATCCTCGCGTTAATGGGCGGCCTGCTGGCGCTTGTCTTCGCCTCGAACAGTTTGCAATTGCTGGCCGATTTTGCCGCTCGCCTGACGCCACGAGCGCACGAAATTCGCATGGATACAGGCGCGCTGCTCTTCACGCTGGCCGCGGCGCTGGGAACCAGCCTGGTTTTCGGCACGCTGGCGGCGCTCGTCTCCCGCGCGAACTTGACCTCGGGATTGAAAGAAGGAACTTCCGGCGCCGGCACCGGACGGCGCAAGAATCGCGTGCGCGGCGCGCTGATCATTTCGCAAATTGCGTTTTCGTTCGTATTGCTGATCGGCGCGGGACTCATGCTGCGGAGTCTACAGAAGCTTCTCACGGTTGACGCGGGATTTTCCTCGCAACGCGTCCTGGCCATGCGCACCACATTCAGCTTCAGCAAATACGCATCGCGCGATCAGCTGACCGTGGTTGGCAACAAAGTTCTGGACCACGTACAAGCCGTGCCCGGCGTGTTGTCCGCTTCGCTCTCCTCCGTCTATCCACTGGAACACGAAGCGATCGTCGCGGGAGCTAGCGCATTTTCCGGCCCGTTCCGCATCGAGGGCCGCGACCTCAATCCGGGTGAAGCTCCCCCGGTCACGGGTCAAAAGGTGGTCTCACCAGAATATTTCCAGACGCTCGGCATTCCTCTGCGTGCAGGCCGCCTGCTCACGGATGCCGACGATGGCAAACACCTGAGCGTGGCGCTGATCAATGAAGCGGCCCAGCGCCAGTTCTGGCCGCACGAAGATCCCATCGGCAAGCGCGTCAAGGGCGAGAACTCGACAGAGTGGACGACCGTGGTCGGTGTAGTCGGAGATGTCCGCGACTTCGGCTTGGAGCACCCCGCGACTGCCGAATTCTACGTACCGCAGGGCGAAGCAGCGAGTCCCAACACGTTGTTGGTAAGGACCGCAGCGGACCCGGCGAGCGTAGCTAGCGCTGTGGCGAGCGCAGTTCACGAAGTTGACTCCCAAGCCGCCGTTACGCACGTCCTGACGTTGGAACAAGCACGCTCGGAATCGACCGCTGCGCCGCGCGTAATCGCCAGCCTGCTTGCGATTTTTGGCGCGCTGGCGCTCCTGATTGCGGGCGCCGGCATCGGCGGAATCATGGCGCTTACTGTAAGCCAGCGCGTCAAGGAAATCGGCGTGCGCATGACGTTGGGCGCTCAGCCGTCCGCGATCCTGCGCATGATCCTCAGCCAAAGCCTGCTGCTCGCGGCGGCAGGTGTGGCCATCGGAGCACTCGGGGCTTTGGCGCTGACTGGATTGTTCAGGTCGCTGCTGTTCCAGGTCGCACCTACCGATCCCATTACGTTTATCGTAGTCGCGCTGGTGCTGATCGCGTGCGCGCTGCTAGCCAGCTTTCTGCCGGCCCGCCGGGCCGCATCCATCGATCCCATCGTCGCGCTGCGCAACGAATGATTTGTACGTTACCGCAACTCAAGCAAAGGGAGGGAGCCTCACATGAAGAAAGCGAATCTTACTCGCAGGGAATTGCTGCAGGCATCGAGCGCATTTGGTTTGGCGGCGGCTCTTCCGCTGACACTCGCAGCGCCGCGAGTCGTTGAAGCACATCAATCCTCAAGCGGACGCAAGTCCGCAGAGTCAGCGGTCGGGCTCAGTCCGCTGAAGCCGCCAGCTAGCGGCGCGATACCGGTGGCATTTGTAATCTCCAAAGGCGCGGTGGTCATCGATTTTGCCGGCCCGTGGGAAGTATTTCAAAGCGCGAGCATCCCCGGCCGCGACATGATGGACAGCGCGTTCGACCTTTACACCGTTGCGGAAACACTCGAGCCGATCACGGTCAGCGGCGGCATGAAGATCGTGCCCAACTATACTTTTCAGAACGCCCCGCAGCCGAAGATCATCGTGATTCCCGCGCAAGGCGGATCCAGCGATGCGATGCTGCAGTGGATTCGCAAAGCAGCCCAGCACACGGACATAACCATGTCGGTTTGCACGGGCGCCTTCGTCCTGGCGGCCACCGGACTCCTGAATGGCAAAGCCGCCACCACGCACCACGCAGGTTATGCCGATTTAGAAATGCAATATCCGGACATTCAAGTGAAGCGCGGCGCGCGCTTCGTCGAGGAAGGCAATCTCGCCACCGCCGGCGGCTTGACCTCCGGCATGGATCTCGCACTGCGCGTCGTCGGCCGATATTTCGGAGCCCAAGCCATCGAACGCACCGCCTTTCAGCTGGAATATCAAGGCCAGGGCTGGTTGGACGCGAAGTCCAATTCCATTTTTGCAGTGAAACCGGCCGGCGACATTTGTGCGGTCTGCTGGATGCAAGTGGATCGTAAGATCGCGCTTTCCGAGGTTTACAAAGGGCAGGCCTACTACTTCTGCATGGATCAGCACAAAGCGACGTTCGACGCCAAGCCCGAGAAGTTCATCGAGGCCCTAGCGCAGTCGTAGTCGGCCGGCCGAGGCTCCTTATTTAGTAAGGGTGGTTCGCGAATCGCCCGCTTCGGACGGCCGCGTAAATCGCCAACCGAAGTAGCAATGCAATGGGGCGGCTGTAGCGGCGCTTCTAAACCCCCACCTCGCACGAGAAAGAGGCGCGAAAACGAGAGGGGGGCACCCCGAGATTCAACTGCGTTCGTCTGGGTGGTGTGGCAGGAGGCACACCGCTATCCGACGGGTCGGGAACCGATGATCAGGATATCCACCAATCTTCGGGCGCTCGCCTGCCAATCCGGCGCGGAGGCGACATTGGAGACGCCGATCAGAGCGCGCAGTAAGTCCATCGGGTCGAGGTCGCCGCGAATGTCACCGCTCTCAACGCTACGCTTCACCAGCGCGCGAATCGCCTGATGCATCTTCGCGTAAGAGGCTTCGAACACCTTCTTGGGATCACCGAGCAGCGTATTCAGCGCGGGCGCGATCAGCTGCTTCGCTGCGATGGTATCAACGAACAAGAACAGCCAAGCTCGCAGTGCGTCCGTCGGCGCCATCGTTTGCGAGAACTTCTGTCCAGCGGCGGCCAGCTTTTCGAGCTCGGCGCGATAAACCGCCTGTAGGAGTTCCGCGCGCGTGGGGAAGTGGCGATACAAGGTTCCCGGTCCAACTCCCACCTGCCTGGCGATCTCGTCCAGACTGGCGTTTGCGCCGTGCCGCGCAAATGCTTCCTTAGCCACTTCGAGAATCCGTTCGCGATTTCGCTGCGCGTCGGCGCGGGGCTTACGCTGCATCTGTCTTGCATGTTTTTTGGGCATGATAAAAAAAAATACTTGCAACCGGAGACGGTCTCCGCTAATCTCATGGTTGCGGAGACACTCTCCGTTTTATGCGAACTGCGGCGGCTTGTCAATAGCGATCTGGGACCTCAACCCGGGCGAGCCACCCGAAGGAGAAAGAATATGAATACGAATACGGTGGATGTGTTTGGAGCGACCTCGACAACGGACGAAGTTCTATACGGCATAAATCTGCAGGGCAAACGAATCCTCGTGACCGGCGTTTCGGCGGGGCTGGGCATTGAGACGGCACGGTCGCTGGCAGCGCATGGCGGGCACGTGGTTGGCGCCGCGCGCGATTTGAAAAAGGCCGAAGCGGCGACCGCACAGGTCAGCAGAGATGCCGCGATTGCCGGCGGAAGTTTCGATCTGGTCGCGCTCGATCTCGCCAGCCTCAAGAGCGTGCGTGCATGTGCGGATGAGCTGCTGGAGAAAGGGTGGTTCTTCGACGTCGTTATCGCCAACGCGGGCGTGATGGCCACTCCCTTTGGCCACACGTCGGATGGTTTTGAGACACAATTTGGCACCAATCACCTCGGCCACTTTGTCCTGATCAACCGGATTGCGCCGCTCCTGCGCAAAGGCAGCAGAGTGATCAACCTCTCTTCCGCAGGTCACCGTTTTTCCAACGTTGACCTCGACGATCCCAATTTTGAGCGAACGCCGTACGAACCATTCGCCGCCTACGGCCGTTCGAAAACGGCGAACATTCTGTTCGCCGTCGCGTTTGACCGAAGGCACCGCGAACGCGGGGTGCGCGCCGCGGCCGTGCATCCAGGAGTCATCCAGACCGAGCTGGGCCGGCACATGGACCCGAGCCGCCTCGACGGCATGATCAAACAGATGAATGATCAGCTCGCCGCGCAGGGAAAGGGGCCGTTCGCGTGGAAGACGATGCCGCAGGGGGCGGCGACTTCCGTATGGGCGGGTGTTGTTGCGCCGGCTGGAGAGATCGGCGGCAAATATTGCGAGAACTGCCATGTCGGCGAGGTCGTGGCGGAATCCGCGACGATCAGCGGCGTCAGCGAAGGCGTGCGCGGTTATGCACTCGATTCAAACAACGCAGAAGCGCTGTGGAAGAAAAGCGAAGAAATGGTCGGGGAGTCTTTTTCGCGATAGGAAGCAGGAACGGTGAGAGCGCTGGTAACGAGAGCAACGGGATTTTGCACTCGCATCATGCCGTCCCTAGATACTGACAAGAAGGGAACAATTGAATAAGGAGATTACGATGCAGAACAAGCGTGTCGCCCTGGTCACCGGGGCTAATCAAGGAATCGGTCTTCAAATCGCAAAGGATCTCGTGACACATGGCTTCACTGTGCTGTTCGGGTCACGCAATCTCCAGCGCGGCGAGGCTGCAGCCAAGCAGGTTGGGCCGGACGCACGCGCGCTGCAGCTAGACGTGACAGATCAGGCTTCGATCGCCGCCGCGGCGCAGCGCATCCGCAAGGAGTTTGGCCGCCTCGACGTGCTCGTCAACAACGCGGCTATCTCGAATACGAGTAAACAGCCGGACATGTCCGTCCAGGAGTATGCGAAGTTGACCCGCCCGAGTAACGTGTCTCTCGATGAAGTGCATGCGATCTGGGACACCAACGTATTCGGCGTCCTCGCCGTTACCCAGGCGATGCTGCCGCTTTTGCGCGAGGCGCCGGCGGCCCGCATCGTCAACGTGTCGAGCGGCGTTGGCTCGCTGACCAGGAACTCGGACCCGGCCTATGCCTACCGCTCGATCTTCGGACCCGGCTACGCTGCGTCCAAGACGGCTCTGAATGCCATGACGCTCGCCATGGCGATCGAATTGGAGTCGACCGGGATCAAGGTCAATGCCGCCTGCCCGGGCTACACCAAGACGAACCTCAACAACTATACAGGCACGCGGACTGTCGGCGAGGGCGCGCGCGAGCCCGTGCGGCTCGCGCTGCTCGGTCCGGATGGTCCCACAGGCACGTTCTCGAACGAGGACGGCCCGCTGCCGTGGTGACATAGTCTCGAGCGCGTGAAATGCGCCGTAGCTGCACGTAATCGTGGCCATCCATCTTGCAAGACCGGGCCCATGGATCATCAATCATCGAAATTACAAGGAGGAGAGAAAATGCGCATCTTGGTAACAGGTGCTACGGGATTTATCGGTTCGGCAATCGTGCCGGAATTAATCAAAGCGGGTCATCAGGTACTCGGACTGACGCGCTCGGATGCAGGCGCCCGGTCTCTCATTGCCGCCGGAGCCGAAGCTCATCGCGGGAGTCTTGAAGACCTGGAAAGCCTCCGCACCGGAGCGGCCATGTCGGATGCTGTCATCCACTGTGCGTTCATTCACGACTTCTCGAAATTCAAAGAGAACTGCGAGACCGACAAACAGGCCATCGAAGCCTTGGGTTCCGTGCTTGCCGGCTCAGATCGGCCCCTGATTGTTACATCGGGGACGGCTGGATTAACTGCGCCGGGTCAGGTTGCTACCGAAGACTACGTGGTGCCGCCGGATTTCCCATTTCCCCGGGTTTCGGAGCAGACGGCTCTGTCGCTGAAGGGCGTTAGCGCTTCGGTCATGCGCCTTCCGCAGGTTCACAACACGATCAAGCAAGGTCTGGTCACTTACGTCATTGCTGTGGCGCGTGAGAAAGGCGTGTCGGCTTATGTGGAGGAAGGGCGCAACCGTTGGGCGGCAGCGCACGTTTCGGACGTCGCCCGCCTTTACCGGCTTGCGCTGGAGAAGCATAAAGCAGGCGCGAAATATCATGCAGTGGCCGAAGAAGGCGTACCGATGCGAGATATTGCCAAAACCATAGGTCGCAGCTTGAAGGTTCCGGTAGTTTCCCTGTCGCCGGAAAAGGCCGCGGCACATTTTGGATGGTTGGCCATGTTCGCCGGCTTGGATTTGCCGGCTTCAGGCGCGCAGACCCAGCAACGTCTCGGATGGCAGCCAACCGGACCTGGACTGATTGCCGATCTTGAACAAATGAACTATCTCGAAGATGATCAAACTGCCGCGTCTGCGGCGCGACGGAGCTAAGCCCGGGAATTGGGCTTGGGAATTGGGAGGTTCAAACGATGGAAATCAAAGATCGCGTGTTCATTGTGACCGGCGCTTCCTCGGGGATCGGGCTGGCGACGGCGATCACTTTGTCAGATCGCGGCGCGAAAGTCGCCCTTCTCGCTCGCAGCACACACGCGCTGAAAGAACTAGCACACAAGCTTCCAGGCAGCTTGCCGTTAACGGTAGACATGACGCAGTTTGACCAACTGCGGGAGGCGGTAGGCGCTGTGCGCCAGCATTACGGCCGCATCGACGGGCTCGTAAACAACGCAGGCCGTAGCTATGCGGCCGCAATCGAGGAGATCGAGCCTGCGGTTTTTGACGAAATCTTCCATCTCAATGTCCTGGGACCAATCGTCGCCATGCAGGCGGTGATTCCGCTGATGCGCGCGCAAGGCGGCGGCAGCATCGTCAACATCAATTCCGGAACTGCTTTCATGACCGTTCCGCAATACAGTGTTTACTCCTCGTCCAAGCGCGCGCTTCTCGGCTTTAGTCTCACCGCGCGCGCCGAGTTGGAAAAGGACCGCATCGTCGTCAGCGAAATCTACCCATTCATCACGGCGACGAACTTCGGCAAGAACAGAATGGGTAATCCGGCAGGCGGCGGACCCGCGGCCCATTACGCCGAGGGTGACAAGCCCGAATTCGTCGCTGGCCTCGTTCTGCAGGCTGTCCAAGAAGGCCAGGCGCAGTATTTCGCGAATGATCGTCTTCGCAAAATGGCCGGAGTCGGCGCCTAGGCCATGCTCACCCTGCGCTGATTACACGACGTTGTCGGCTCGTTCCGCCGAGTAGAAGCGGTAGCGCGCTAGCGACCAAAGCCTGCCGGCCGCAGGCGAGGTCGGAAGAAAGGCGTGTGGCCCCCGTCCACACCACCCGAACGTATGCCGTTGAATTTCTGGGTGCCGCACGCTCGCGCAGGCGAGCGTGCGGGTTAAGACGACACCGGATCGGCTACCACAACCGAGCGCTGCTATCCTGCTCCGGTCCACACGAACAGCAGAGTTTTCCCCCCGTCTTCCGCTCCGCATCCGTAATTCTACGAAGAGCGCCAAAGAAGCGATTTTGTTAGCGTGAGTCGGGGCACTGTTGCGGCCCCGGCAGGAGGCGACACCTCTGCGCTGGCTCGAACTCGGATCCCGGGCTCACCCCAGGCAACCACTCCCCAGCGCAGATTAGTCTCTAGCGAACCAAAAGCGAATGTCATCGCAAGTCATTGAATACAATCACCAGCAACCCAAATCACTCGCTAGTTTTTGTCGTGTTTTTCTCGATTACGCGTAGTTCGTGGCGCGCGAATTTCTGATTCCTAACGGCAACGTCAGTGGCGTCCTAAAGCTGGCCACTACGAAGGCCAAGGCCAAATCGAAATCAAAGTCCAACTCGAAACCTGGGGCTGGACCGCTTCAGAGATTTGCTTCGCGCGATGTCGTGAGCAACTCTGCTACGAGAGTTTCGATCGCGGAATCATCTGTGGTTGCGGCAAAATACTTTTCCCAATCTACGTCCGGGAAGCCCATGCGGGTCGCTTGGGCGGGAAGTTGTTCGCGGAGTTCGCTTGCTTCGCGTCCTGGCAATCGCGTGAGCGCTTCGAAGACGACGCGGTGTTCGGGATCTTGCCAGCGGTGCGTGCGCAGGTCCGCAAGGATGGTTGTACGTTTCGCGGCAAGGGCGGCTGGATCGTCTATGCGAGGCGACAGGTTGTTGCACATTGCCCGGAGAATTCTGGATTCGAGGTCGAGGCCAAGATTGAACACGGGCACCGGTGAGAGGGAAGACTGCTGGGGAGCTCCGATGGGAACTCCCCGAACCTTAGACGGAAGTTATGCTGCGCTGGAAACTACCGGCCGGACGAAGTCGATGCGGTCAATGGCTACCGCGACGCCGAAGACGGGCGTAACTTCACCTGGCAGTGGCGTGCTGCGCAGAGTCTTGGCGCTGGCACGGACCAGGACGGACGTGCCACGCTCGCGCTCCGCAGGAAGCGAAAAAGTAAGTTCCAAACCCGCGCCAGCTTCGATAGCAACATCTGAGTGGAAGAAAATCCCGGTACGGGAGACATCTCGCAGCTGCCCGGTGTGGAACTCCAGCGGGCGGTGCTTGGACATACATACCTGTACGGGCAGGTAAACCTCGTAGCGTCTAGCCTTTCTGCGCTCTCCCATAATATACCCCCAAGTTTAGATGCACGACGGAGGCCAGGAGAAGCGTGGGTTGTTTTATTGAAAACAAGGATGTTACAGCTTTGTGACAGTATTCAAAGCAGGAACGACAATGCAAATTCTTCCTGGTGTAGGAAATAGCGACACGCTGTGGTCAAGTCTGTGTACCTGTTTGGACCGCCCGCGCAGCGGCGATCTTACCGACTTTTGGACCCAAGAGTTACAAAGTTGTGGTTCGCGCGGGAGTGGAAGGATGGACGGGTTTGGGAGGTGTAATGGAAAGCGCCAATCGGAAGATTGGCGCTCCCAGGAATCCCTTGAAGGTGCGATCTAAAGTACCGGATCGTGCAGAACCGACGTGCCTTCTGCCTCGGTCAGGATACCTTTCCCGATCATCAGGTGGATTAGGCGCACCAGCGCAGTCCATTCAGGGCCGCGATGGCTCCCGGGAGGCATCGGCATGCGCACGATTTCCGGAATCGCCTGGCAGTCGCCGGTTATCTCCGCGAGCCATTCGCCCAGCGCCGTGCGACGCGCGTCATCTTGGTCCTCAAACGAGATTCCCATCCCGAGGCCCATCTGCGAATACACGACGGTGCCGCCGGTCTGGAAGGTGGTCTTGGCTTTCTGCAACGTCACGCGGACCTTGGAGCCGACCGGGAAGGGGCAGACGGTGTCCACGAAGCAGCCGCCGGGGCCCAGGTCTGTGGTGCGCGTCGAAAAGCGCGCGCCGGATTTCAATTCGACGACTTCGGCGGCGGCCGTGAACATGTGCCGGGCGGTACCGCGCCGTTCGGTTTCCAGCACTTCCGCGGCTTTGCCGACGGCGTCGTGCAACTTGCGATTCGAAGAGTTGTGCATCAATTTATCCTTTTGGCAGCCCCCGACTTCCTGCTGCAGCTGTGGTTAGAATCGTTACAGCAGGAATCGGACCGCGATTCCCATGGCGCCGTCTGGGCGCTCTTCCATGCGAACGATGGAGCCGAGAAATTTTTTGTGCGCTGAGATTCTCTTACCGAACGGGAAAGTAACCAGCAAGCGCATCCCCACGCAGTAGTGCGGCATGCAGGAGGCGAAATAGAGACCGTCGCGCGTGAAGTCCACGACTTCGCCCACGTCCGCGATGTCCATGAAGCGGGAATCGAAGGGCCGGACTTCGACCGGCAGGGACATTTTCAAACGTTCGCGCCTGCGCGCTTCCAGCTTGGCCTTTTTTCTGGACGGAACGTAGGCTGCGGAACGCGGAGCATGAACTGCCGTGGCCATGAACAACCTCCGGAATGCGATTGGCGCGTAACGTTGCTCCATTCAATGTAGATGGCGGGCGAGAATAGGCCAATAGGACGGCGGTACTACGAGGTCCTTACGGACGGATACTAGGCCATCAAAGACGGGGTTCCGTGAAGCACTTAAAGCCTGTGTTTACAGCCACATGTTCGACATTGGAGCAGGCCGTACTTCCACTCTGTTTTCTGAGCGCGAAGCCTCTGCCTGCCGCCTGCGGTGGGCATCGCAAGTTTGCCGAAAGGTTTGGCGTCGGGCGACGTGAAATGGAAGCAGGCTGTGCCTGGCGCGCTGTTTGTGCCGTCCAGTTATTTCGCGGGCGGAAGACCTTCGGAGGCTTCAAGGGCGGTGGGATACATGGAGATGACGCGATGGACCTGCGTCATCGTCAAGACGCCTTGGACCATGGGGCTGCAGGCGGCGAGGCGGAGGGTGCCGCCGGATTTCACCAAGCGGGAGAAGGACTTCACAATCTGGCCGATCACGGCGCTGTCAATATGATCTACCGCGGCCATGTCCAGGATGATGTGATTTTCCTGGTTCTTGATGTGGTCTTCGACTTCCTGATCGATACGCTTGCAATCGGGGCCCATTTGCACGCGGCCGCTTAATTCCAGAACCCAGATGCCGGGTTTGATTTGTTTTTTCTGCAGAAACATGTGAGCTAGCTCCTGGCCGGTGCGCGGCGAAAATTATTCTTCACAGGGAAATTGGCGGATCAGGCGCATGCAATCGGCGAGAGCTTTCAGCACCGAATCGCCCCATCCGGACGGCACGAAGCCGGCGGTGCCTTGGTTCACGGGCCGATCGGCCTGCGCGAAGTAGCGCAGATGCTGGCCTTTGGGAGCTACGGCGTATTCCTTCACGGTAATTGCAAAGGGAATGTCCTTACCGTCTTGATGCTTGGTCATCGAAAAATGATGGTGTTGGGCCAATTCTTCGCTGCGGTCTGCTTGCGCGTACTGCCAATCTTCCACGGTGCTCCTCCCAGGAGTGGTGGGGCCGAGAGAGATGCGGCCTGAACGCGGAAATCTTAGGCTGGCGCGGGCGGCAAGTCAATCGCGGGTCGGCCTGGATTCTCGCGGGACGTTCCATTGCGTGCATCGCGCGATGTTGCACTATGTCGGAAAATTTTCATGTGATAGAAAATGGGGTGGCGATGAAGAGGGAGCGATTGAAGATTCGGCGGTTGGTGCGCGACGAGCTGCCGGTATCGACGGTGAAGCTGGCGCGATTTTTGATTGGGAAGACATTGGTGCACGATTTGCCGCGCGGGCGGCTGGTGGGAAGGATTGTGGAAACAGAGGCTTACGTAACGGGGGATGCGGCGTCGCATACATTTCGCGGGATGACGGCGCGGAATCAGCCGCTATTTCGGGAGCGGGGACATGCTTATGTGTATTTCGTTTATGGCAATCATTTTATGTTGAATGTTTCCGGGCAGCGGGAGGGGATTGGCGAAGGGGTTTTGCTTCGCGCCATTGAACCGCTCGAGGGCATCGCTCAAATGGAGCGAAATCGCGGGACGGAGCGATTGCTCGATTTGGCGCGTGGGCCGGGACGTTTGGCGGAAGCGTTTGGGGTGGACCGGCGGCTGGATGGAGTGGATCTGTGCGGCGATAGCGCTTTGTGGCTGGGCGCGGAAGTGCGGGCGCCGGGGCGCATCGGCGTCGGCGTGCGGATTGGAATCAATAAGGACGTGCACCGGTTGCTGCGGTTCTATGAGCGGGAGAGTTTGTTTGTTAGCGGGTCGAGGGTGTTGCGGAAGTGAGATAGGGGCTCCTGAATGAACGCAGTTGAACACCAATGGACACGGACGAAGGCGATGCGATGGGAACCCTGCAGTCGCAGTTCGCGAGGCAAGCCTCGCTTGGCTCGACCTCGGCGGGTTTTGAGTTGTCGCGAAAGCGGCGGCAAGCGGCCGCACTCCGAAATGGGCTAGGCATTGATACTTGGTCCGCGTGCTCGACTTCAAGTTGCGGGCGAGATCAACGATTGTCAAGATGTAGCCGTTTTCGTCGTGCAGTGCCTGGTGGAACGCGGAATCATGAAACGACATCTGCGACGGGGAATCCTGCTATTCTGCTAAGAGCGCGGAGGTTGAGCTGGCGGTAATCGGTTGCTTGGGTCAGCGCATCTAAATCCTTATGCCTCGACGAGCGAAATCCAATTTGGTTTCTAATGTTTTTCAGGCCTCCATGCGCGCGGGATTTCGGCGCGCTTACAACGGCGTGCAGGTGGACCCGCAAAAATTTCTGCAGCAATTTCGCAGGGCGCATCGCTTGCCGATTCATACCTGGTCGGACATGTTCAACGTCGACGAAAAATTGGTGAACCATCACGCGGGTCGGGTAGTGAAGTCCGCGATGCGGGCGGCGGCGTTCGAGGGAGCCGGACTGGGCCTGGGCGGGATGCTGACGATTTTGCCGGACGCGGGAATTCTTTCGGCGATTACGATTCGCATGTTGCAGAAGCTCAGCCTGATTTACGGCTTCGAATACAAGACCGAGGAAGAAGTCACCGAGCTGTGGGTGGCGGCGGCGAGCGCGGCTGGGCTGGATCTGGGGCGCGAATTTCTGGAAAAGCAGGCGATGGAAAAAATCGTGCCGCGGATTATTGATCGCATTGCGGTGCGTGTCGGCGCGGAAGTGGCGGAGAAATGGTCTGGTCGGCTGATTCCGCTGCTGAGTTCCGGCATCGGCGGGACGCTGAACTATTATTTTGTCCGTTCGTGGGGACGGCGTGCGCAGAAACATTTTCTGGCGCGGCACCGCGAGGTGCGCGCGCATGGTCTGCCTGCCTCGAGCATTTTGAATCTGCCGCCGCAGGCGCGCTTGCGCGCGGCTAATTGATGCAGCGGCCGAGGCACTTGATCGCGTTGTAAAGAACGTGACAACGAAAGCTGTTCGGATCGTTACGGTATTGCCCGTTTTCGTTCTCCGTGCCATCCTTTCCCACCTGGTCCACGCTGAATCGGAGGAAATGGCATGCCCGTTTGTGAAGGCTGCGGCACGCGCACGGACGAAGCGCACATACAGAGCCGCGCCGAGCGTATCGAGCTTGCGGGACGCTATCGGCCCACGCAAATCAAAGTTCTAGTTTTGGATTCGGCGCCGCCCTTGCGCATGGACGATTTCTTTTATCGCGCGGCCGCCGATCGCTCGCTGCGGTCGCTGGCTTCGCGCATGTATTTCGACGAGCTGGTGAAGGCCACGGGAGCGCCGGCGCATACGGCGGCGCAGGAAGAAGCGGCGCTGACGGATTTTCGGCGCAAGGGATATTTTCTGAGTTATGGCGTGGAGTGCCCGTTCGAGTCCGAGGGTGAACTGCACGCGGCGCTGCGGCGGCTTGCGCCGACGGCATTGAAGCGCGTGCAATATTCCTTGCAGCCGAATTACATTGTACCGATTGGCTCGGCGACAAAAGAGTTGATACGGCTGTTTGGTTTGATCGGCTGGGGCGACCGCCTGGTTCTGGATAAGACTGGGCCGTTCGTTGATCCTTACCTTGGTGATCAGAAGAAGCAGGCTACGTTTGGGACCGCCTTTGGCGAGCGGATCAGCAAAATACTCGGAGCGTTGCCCTAAGGCCCGGGGTGCGGGTCCTGGTATTCACTGCCGCGTTATTGCCGATCCACCCGCAGCAGCATTCCACTGCTGCCGCGGACGTTCAATTGCCGGTCGGTTGTAGAAAGAACAATCTGGCCTCTTGGGTTGGTACGCCCGGCATGGCGAATCGAAAGGCCCGCGTAGCCGTAAACCCCGCAGGCATCGGATGAAAAAAGCCAGAGGGCTTGTGGTTGATTGTTCCCTTCGATAGCTCCTCGGCACGGCGCGTCTGGCGCGGAACTCACGGCAACCAGCACTCCACCATAGACCGGTTTGCCCACCACGATATCGCCACGCGCGACGGGCCCGCCGCCGCGGTACACCACCTCATCGTCGCCGATTTGCACGGTGGTGTAGGCCGTGGAGGGCGTGCCGCCGTCGCCGCCGTACAGAGGCAATTGCGCATCGTCAATTTCAGACGGCGAGGCCAGAGCGCGAAGATTCGTGGTGAGGGGAATCGCCGAATGGCCCAGTTGCATGGAATCGAACTGAAACGAGATTTGTGTGGTGCCGCCGTTTGTAGCCGGGGTCACGTTGAGAACGCGGCCCATCACTCGAGTGCCTCTGGGTATCGAGGATCCGTTTTGCAGCGGCACGTCCTGCATGATGCGGCTTGAGATCACGTCTCCAGGCTTCGACTTCCGCAAGGACAAGGAATCGTTCAAGGAAATCGGCAGTATGGTTCCGGGTGTGACGTCGGTTTGCTGCAGCAAGGTGGTTGCACCGCTCGCGCTGAAAGCGCCCACGGTAGTAAGCAATAGCCCAAGAAGTTTCGTGCTTGTTTTGCTTTGCATGAAAATACCCTCACGACCGCTTCCCTTGCGAACGATGCCATCCCCTTCGGGAAAGGAACGAATGCTTGGCCGGAGAAGGCGGCCTAGGCATATTTTAGTCCTGACGCAGGGCGATCGCCAGTCGGTGAACTAGCAGGCTGCGATGAAGGAAGGAATGGTGCCGAGGGCCAGAATCGGACTGGCTACGCCGGCCTTTTCAGGGCCGCGCTCTACCGGTGAGCTACCTCGGCACCGGTGCATCAAGTGATTCTACGGAAAATTCGGCGGGGTGACAAACGAAAACCTGGTATGGGGGGAAAGGAAATTCGCGGTTGATGCGGCTCGGCGCGGCGGCAGAGTTCAGAAGATTTGACACCGAGGGTACGGAGGAAAGGCGCAGGAAAATCGAAGTCAGAGAACGTCAAAAACTTACCGCAGAGCCGCAGAGAAAGGAAGCAGAGATCCTTCGGCCCGCTGCAGACAAAGGCTCGGGCCTCCGGATGACGGTGCCTGTCGCATTGTCACTTTACAGAGTCGTCGTACTCTTTCATCCAGTTGCGGGCTTTTAGGACTTCGCGGGCTTTGGAACCGTCGGCTGGGCCTACTATGCCGTCTTTTTCCATCAGGTCGATGAGGCGGGCGGCGCGGCCGTAGCCTACGCGGAGGCGGCGCTGCAATGTTGACGTGGAAGCGCGGCCCATTTCGCAGACGACGCGGACTGCGTCTTGGTAGAGATCGTCGTCCACTTCGTCGTTGGCATCCGAGCTTCCGCTACCGCCGCTTGCGGTACCGCCTGCCGCGTTCTCATCTTTCTCCTTCGGCGGCTTCAGGAGTTCTTCGTTGTAGATGGCTTGGGCTTGTTCGCGCCAGAAATCGCAGACGGCTTCTACTTCGCGTTCGTGGACGTAGGGGCCGTGAATGCGGTGCAGACGGGAGGAGCCTGCCGGTAGATAGAGCATGTCGCCCTTGCCTAGCAGGGATTCCGAGCCGTTGGCGTCGAGAATGGTGCGCGAGTCAACTTTGCTGGCCACGCGGAAGGAAATGCGGGCGGGGAAATTGGCTTTGATCAGGCCCGTGATTACGTCTACCGACGGGCGTTGCGTCGCAAGGATCAGATGGATGCCTACTGCGCGAGCCATCTGCGCCAGGCGTGTGATGGATTCTTCGACGCCGTTGGTATCCACCATCATCAGGTCGGCTAGTTCGTCCACTACGATTACGAGGTACGGTAACGGCTTGTGTTCATCTTCCTCGGCGCCATCGAAGAGCGAAAGCGATTGGCCTTTTTCGAACGAGCGGTTGTACTGCTCGATATTGCGCACGCCGCGGGACGCTAGCAGCTTCAGGCGGCGCTCCATTTCGCGCGTGGCGTTGCGCATCACGTTGGCCGCAATTTTCGGATCGGTCACCACAGGCGCGAGCAGGTGCGGAATATCGGCGTACAGGCCTAGCTCGACTTGCTTCGGGTCAATGAGGACGAGCTTCAATTCGTCGGGCGTGGCTTTGAACAGCATACCCATCAGCAGGGAATTTATGAAGACGCTTTTGCCGGTGCCGGTGGAACCGGCGATGAGCAAGTGCGGCATCTGGGTCAAGTCGCCGGCGCGGATGCGGCCGATTAAGTCCTTGCCGAAGGGCAGGCTGAGTTTTGACGGCGAATGGCTGAATTCGGGGGATTCGACTACGTCGCGCAGGGCGATGGTTTCGCGGTGGACGTTGGGAACTTCGATGCCCACTGTGGATTTGCCGGGAATACGTTCGATCAAGATGGATTCGGCTTGCAGCGCGAGGCAGAGATCTTCGCTCAGGTTGGTGATGCGGCTGTATTTGATGCCGGCTTCGGGCTTGAATTCGAAAGTGGTGACGACCGGGCCGGGATTGATTTGGGTGATGTGGCCGCTGACGTCGAATTCCATGCATTTGGCTTCGATGGCGTGGGCGCGCTCTTTCAGCTCGCTCTCGTCCATTTTTTCGCCGCGCTCGGCATTGGAGAGGAGCGAGGGCGAGGGCAGCTTGTAAGTGGTCTTGCCTGTGGCGATTTTTGGCTCGGCGGATTTTTTCTTTGCGGGTGGCAGAGCTAGGGATTCGTTTTCGTGGAATTTGATGACCGTGGGAGCGCGCCGGGTGTCGCGCAGCGCTTCATCGGCTTCGCGTTCTTCCTCTTCTTCGTCTTCTGCTGTGAGTTCTTTGGTGGAAACGCGCTGGCGCTGGACGGGCGGGCGTCCAGCGATTTTGATTTCTTCCACGCGCTTGCGCAGGCGATCGGATTCGCGAGCTTCGCGCCAGTCTTTTACGCGGGCCAACAGCTGGCCTACGTAGCCGTCATTCGCCATCGGTTTTTTCATCCAGGCGACCGTGGCGCGCAGGGAAAAGCTGGTGGTAAGAAATAGCGCGGTCAGAAACGTCACGCCCGCAATTAATGCTGCCCCGATGGGATTGAAAGCTGCGCGCAGGGATCCGGCCAGGATTGTTCCCAGCATGCCGCCGGCAGGCAGCGCGCTGCGGACTTCCGGCATCGGGAGAAGCGCCAGAATCGACGAGAAGGAACCGAGCAGCATCGTAAAGCCGATCGATTTCGCAATCGGCGCATCGAGCAGCTGGCTGCGGAACCACTTCATGGCAACCAGGAACATGCCCACCGGAAACAAGAACGCCGCAAAGCCGCAGATCTGAAAGAAGAGGTCGGCGAGATGGGCTCCGACCGGGCCGATCCAGTTGCGCGCGGGGCCAGCGCCGGGGGGTGGCGCGGCGACGTTGAATGAAGCGTCGCGCGGAGAGTAGGAGAGCAGGCTGAGTGCGAGCAGGATCGCCAGGCTCAGGCCCACGAAGCCGATCAGCTCGTTGAGGCGTTTGTTTTCAGTAGGTGTGAGGATTCGCACGACGATTTCCCCTTTTTTCCTGTTGGCGCGGCGTCGGTTGCGGGCCGGATTCTCCGGCTCAGCGCGTGACGTGGCGGCAATCGGGCGCCGAAGGATGCCGCTGTGAAGCGTCCTAGGGCTGAGCTTCAACGACCGAGCACAAATAGGGGAAGGCCGCCGCGTAGAAAACCCGGAGTGCGCCGGCGCTAACGCGCAAAACCCAGGTGGAGGAACGCGAGCAACAAGATGACTATACCAAAGGCAAGTCGGTAGTAAATAAAGATTTTCAGCGTGCGTGTCTGCAAATACTGCAGGAAGAAGGCGATAACGACGAAGCCGACGACGGCGGAAACCGCGATGCTAATGATGAGCGTGGATTGCGGCAGGTCGAGGGCTCCGGCGTGGTGCAGCTTCAGCAGTTTAGGGACTTCTTTCGCCGCGGCGCCGGCGATTAGGGGCGTCGAGAGCAGGAAAGAGAAGCGGGCCGCTGCTTCGCGCGTCATGCCGCGGAAGAGGCCGGTGGTGATGGTGATGCCGGAGCGCGATACGCCGGGGAAAAGCGCGAGAGCCTGCGCTGTGCCGATGGCCAGCGAATCGCCGAGTGAGGTTTGTTCGAGCCGCCGGTTGAGCCGCGCGGAATACTCCGCATACCACATCAGCAGGGCGATGGCGATCATGGCGCAGGCGATGGGGACGGGGTTGCGCAGATTTTCTTCGATCCAATGTTCGAAGAAAAATCCTAGCAGAGCGCCGGGGATCGTGCCGGCAACCAGATACCAGAACAGGCGCTGGTTCTGCAGAACCATTTGTTCGCTGGCGCGCTTGGGGTAATGAAAGCCGAGGCCGCAGAGGGTGAGCTGAATCCACTCGCGGAAGAAATAGAGAAGGACGGCGATCAAGGTGCCGAGGTGCAGCGCTACGTCGAACGCGAGGCCAGGATCGGGCCAGTGCAGCAGGTCCGGAATTAAAATCAGGTGCGCGGAGCTGCTGATGGGCAGGAATTCGGTTAGGCCTTGTACGATCGCCAGAATGATTGCTTGCCAGAGAAGCATCGGTTTTCAGTTCTCCCTAGTGACGGTTTGTGCCGCCGGAAATTCGTTCACACTCTATAGTGGAAGGGTCTTGCTCATCGCGAACGCATCGCGTCCGCCGGGATAGTAGTCTTTTTTGATGCCGCGATTACGATATCCATGCTTGGTCCAGAAGGCAACCGCGGAATCGTTGTCTGTTGCGGTTTCGAGTGCTACCTCGCGCACGCCGTTGGCGCCAAGGCGGCGCTCGATTTCGTCTAGCAGCTTTGTGCCGACGTGCTCGCGGCGGAATTGCGGCAGGACGTCGATGGTGACGATGTAGCCGCTTTCCTCGCGGCGCGCGCTAATGCAAAAGCCCGCGATTTGTTTTTCCGCTTCGGCGACCAGACAATCCGACCCGCTGAAACGCAAGTAGGCGCGGAGTTCGCGCTTGGAGTATGCGACTTCGGGTTCGTAGCAGGCCTGGTCGATTTCGTAGAGCGTGTCGAAATCCTCGGGCTCGAAATTCCTGAGAGTGATGTTCACAGCGGGGTCTAGACTTCCAGGATCACCGGCAGAATCAGCGGGCGCTTGGCGGTTTGCTTGTTTAGGAAGCGCTTCAGGTCCTGGCGAACTTTTTCCTTGATTACGCTCCAGTCGGTTTTTTCTTCCTGCGTGGACTGCTCGATGGTGCGCAGGATGATCTCGCGGGCTTGGGTGAGGATTTCGGCGCCGTCTTCGGAAGGCAGGAAACCGCGCGTGACGATTTCGGGAGCGGTTTCCATACGGCCGGTGTGTTTGTTGATGACCATGATGGGCACGACTACGCCGTCTTCGGACAAGTGGCGGCGGTCGCGGATCACCACTTCTTCGATTTCTTCGAGCGAGCCGGAATCCACCAGCACTCGTCCGGCGGTGACGGGTTCGCGGCGATGCGCGCCGCCGTCGGCGGTGAATTCTACCGGCTGGCCGCTTTCCAGCAGGAAAATCTGGCTGCCTACGGCGCCTAATTGTTCTGCTAGCGCGGAGTGGCGGAATAGCTGACGGTATTCGCCGTGAACGGGGACGAAATATTTCGGGCGCACCAGTTGCAGCAGGATTTTCATTTCTTCCTGGCTGGCGTGGCCGGAGACGTGGATCGGAGCGGAGCGGCCGCCTTCGTAATAAACCAGCACGCGGCGGCGGAAGAAATGGTCGATCATGCGGAAGATGGCTTTTTCGTTGCCGGGAATGATGCGTGAAGAAAGGATGACCGTGTCGTTTTCGGCGATGCTGAGCAGGCGATGATTATCCACAGCGATGCGGGAAAGCGCCGACATTGGTTCGGCTTGCGTGCCGCTCGCGAGCACCACCAATTTTTGCGGATCGAACGTGCGAATATCCTGCGGACGTACCACGCTGCCATCGGGCACGCGCAGCTTGCCGAGGCCGTGCGCAATTTCCACGTTGTCCACCATGCTGCGGCCGACGAAACCGATCTTGCGTCCGACCATACGCGCGATATCAATTACTTGCTGCACACGGTGAACCGAGCTGGCGAAGCAGGAGACCAGCACTTTGGCGGGCGCGGCGCGGAATAATTCTTCCAGGCGCACGACTACGGCGCGTTCGGAAGGCGTGAAGCCGGGGCGCTCCACGTTGGTGCTGTCGCTGAAGAGCGCGAGCACGCCCTCCTGGCCGTAGCGGGCGAAGGCGTGCATGTCGAAGGGCTTGTCGTCCACGGGCGTGTGATCGATTTTGAAATCGCCGGTGTGGATGATCACGCCTACGGGAGTGCGCACGGCGAGAGCGACGCAATCAATGGTGCTGTGCGTGACGTGCAGGTATTCGATGGAGAAGGGGCCGAGAACGGTGGTTTCTCCTGCCTTCACTTGGTGTAGCTTGGCTTTATCGAGCAGGGCGTGCTCTTCGAGTTTCTTGCGCACGATGGCGAGAGTGAATTCGGTGCCGTAGATCGGGACGTTCAAGTCCGCGAGGATGTAGGGAATCGCGCCAATGTGATCTTCGTGCGCGTGGGTGAGGACGATGGCGCGCACCATGCGTTTGTTCTGCTTGAGATAGGTGATGTCCGGGATGACGATGTCCACGCCGAGCAGTTCCTGCTCGGGGAACATCAGGCCGGCGTCAATCACGATGATGTCGTCGCCGGTGCGGAGCGCGAGCATGTTCATACCGAACTCGCCCAGCCCGCCCAGCGGAATGGCCCATAGTGATGGTTGGCTCAATTTGCGTGTCCGATTTGTTCGTTCAGCTCGACCAAGGGGGTTGCACGCAGCGAAAGCAGTCCCGCAATGAAGCCGATGCACGAAAGTTTTCGTTCTTTGTTCGCGGTTATCGTATCACACCCGGGCGTTGGGGGATGGCGGTCCCACCTTGCGGAACCGTCGGTAGCGGGTCGGTTTCCGAGAACGGCGTTTGCCTGGACTTAGGCCATTCGTTTTTCTACCCTCAATCTTCAATGAACGCCTTTAGCCTGGCGAGTGCCTCATCCCATTGCTGCGAGACGAAATCAAGGTATTCCCTGGCTTCTGCCATCGGCTCCAGGTCGAACTCGAATCTGGTCTCGCGACCTTTATGGACGCTGTGCACGATTCCGGCACTTTCCAGTACCCGGAGATGTTTGGTGATCGCTTGCCGGGTCAGCTTGGAACGCTCCGATAACTGAGAGATTGAGCGTGGCTGCCTGCTGCAGAGTTTGGCAACCAGCGCTAGCCGGGTTGTGTCGCCCAGCGCTGCAAAGATGACTGCGTGCGCCCGCATTTTGGCAGACAAGCTGCTATGGCGTTTGTGTGACATAGTTCTCTATGTTCTTCATCTGTTCTGACCAACCTCCATCGTTTCTCCGAAACGCTTCCAGACGGCGGTCGCCGGGAAACGTATCGAAGCCGGACTCGCTGAGGACCAGCAATGTGCCACGGGCGGTCTTCTCTAGCCTGAATTCGACGAGCGTGGTCGGCTCTTTTGAGTAATCCTGTTGGTAGTCTACTTTGTCGAGGGACTTGGGATGAGGCCAGGTGAACGAAAAAAGTCGCTCGTGCTCCATTTTCTGCACGACGGCCTCCCATTTGATGTGCTCGCAGCCGGGGTATGTCATTTGGCCACGCGAGACTCGACCCAGTACAAAGGGTCCATCTAGTTTCACACGAAACCACTCGCCAAATTCTCGGTAATCCGATAGTGCACGCCAGACACGCGAAACCGGGGCCTTGAGTTCGATGCGCTTCTCGATGCGGTCATTCATCTTAAGCAACCTCCAAGTTGCATATTACTTCAGGGCTCGGTTAACCGCAACCGAATGGTTGCACGTCATGGCGGAATACCGGAGCCGTTTGCTGCCGCGATTGGCATGCGAGTCGTTCCCTCTGGATTTGGTGACAAAAGTCAATCGGCCCGATCAGATGAGCGTGTCGTCGCGTAGCCGGACTTGGACGGCTAGTTTCCGGCGTTTCGCAAGCATGTGAATTACTTCCCGGTAGCCCGTCACTCGCTCACAGCAAACGATCCTCAGCTCAGCGAGGTTTTCCTTTAGGACAGCGACAACTGCCGACGATCACTTGATCTCCGACGGCGAAGGACGAAATCGACCGTCGGACGAGACCTTGCAAAACTGGAGGTTAGCGCAGCTTTCCATGATTTTCCGTGGATGGGGGAATTTTGCTTGACAATAAACATCTACTTATATAAGGTGTATGTTATGCATAATCTCGATGCTGCTTTCTCGGCTTTGGCCGACCCGACGCGTCGGGCGATTCTTGCGCGCCTTGCCAAGGGGGAGGCCGCCGTCAATGAATTGGCAGAGCCGTTCGAGATGACGCAACCCGCAATCTCCCAGCACCTGAAGGTGCTCGAAGATGCGGGACTCATCGTTCGCCGAGTCGAGGGTACGAAGCGCCCTCGTCGGCTCGCAAAAGCGGGTATTGAAGCGATGGACCAATGGCTCGCAATGCTGCGAAAAGCCCTTGAGACAAACTACGACCGGCTGGACGATGTTCTGGCGGCGATGGAAAAACACAAGCAAGGAGAAAAGCGATGAGCAAGATGACGCTGAAGACCGAAGGCGATACCCACGTGATTGTGACAAGGCGCTTCACTGCGCCTCCAGAAGCCGTGTACCGCGCCCATACCGATCCGAAATTAATCCAGAAATGGTTGCTTGGTCCGGAAGGTTGGACGATGCCCGTCTGCATCAACGAGGCGAAGGCCGGCGGCAAGTTCCGTTACGAATGGACGAATGGCAAAGGCGGTGGATTTCAC
>JABCZJ010000009.1 GCA_013289715.1 Acidobacteriota bacterium
GCGAAAGAAAAAGCCCCTCCCCCGGCTTTTCCAGCCATCCAAACCTTCCCAAGAAACTGCCGGGGATCACAGCCCTGCCCAATCGGCGCAGTTCACTACACTTCCAGTCGCGATTGCGGAATCGCTGTGGACACACAGCATCGTTTGCATTCTCCCCGCGCTCTCTCTAAAATAGCGCGATGATTTTTTTACGCAACGACGACCAGTACGAATCGGGGCTTGATGTCCAGGGCGCTCGAGCCTGTAGTTACACCACTCAGGGCCCCCTCGAGCCATGTTCCACAGCCGACGTTCTAACGGCTGGTGCCCAAGTATTAGAAACCGCCGTAACTCATTCAAAAGAAACAACAGCGACCGGTTCTAATCGCTACTTTTTTTGCACTTTTGACGCCGCACCACTCCCAACGCCGCAACCGCGGCTCCCCCGCGCATGATGCAAGACTGGACCGCCTGGGCCATCGAAACGGCCAAGCGCCGCGGCGCCACGTATTCCGACGCGCGCGTCATGGACATCCGCCAGCGCGAAATCGGCACCAAGAACGGCGAAGTCGGCACGCTCGTCGAATCCGAAACACTCGGCATCGGCATCCGCGTGATCGCCGGCGGCGCCTGGGGCTTTGCCTCTACCGACCGCCTCACGCGCGAAGGCATCCAGGCGTGCGCCGCCGAGGCTGTCGCGATAGCCAAAGCCTCGGCACTCGCGAAACGCGCCGACGTCGCGCTCGCTCCCGAAAAACCGCACGTGGATACGTGGCAGAATCCGTTCCTGAAAGATCCCTTTCGCATTCCGGTCGAACGCCAGATCGCCGTGCTGCTCGCAGCCGATAAAGAAATGATGCGCGTAAAAGGCGTCACTCTCGCCGAAGGCTCGATGTCGTTCAAGCGCATCGACCAGCTCTTCGTTTCCAGCATCGGTTCGGTGATCCATCAGGTGAAGATGCATTCCGGCGCGGGAATCGTAGCTACCAGTTTTGCGGGAACCGAAATTCAGAAGCGTTCGTATCCAACTAGTTTCGGCGGCCAGCATGCTTTGCAGGGTTACGAGTTGGTCGAAGGTCTCAACCTGGTGGGCAACGCGCAGCGCACCGCCGAAGAAGCCGTCGCGCTGCACTCCGCCGCGCAGTGTCCCGAAGGCAGCAAGACAATTATTCTCGGCGGCTCGCAACTGGGCCTGCAGATTCACGAATCCATCGGCCATCCCGTCGAACTCGATCGCGTCCTCGGTCAGGAAGCAAATTTCGCCGGCATGAGTTTTCTCACCATCGAAAAACTGCGCAAACTCAAATACGGCTCGGACATCGTGAACGTCGTCGCCGATGCGCGCCTCGAACACGGCCCGGGCCTCGGCACATTTGCCTACGACGACGAAGGCGTCCCCGCGCAGTGCACGCCCATCATCACCGACGGCCTGTTCACCGGCTATCTCAGCAATCGCGAACTGGCCTCCGCCATCGGCGAAACGCGCTCCGGCGGCACCATGCGCACTGAATCCTGGAATCGTCTGCCAATGATTCGCATGACCAACATCAGCATCAACCCCGGCACGTGGAATTACGACGATCTGATCGCCGATACCGACGACGCGATCCTGATGGAGACCAACCGCTCCTGGTCCATTGACGATCGCCGCTATCATTTTCAGTTCTCCACGGAAATCGGCTGGGAAATAAAAGGCGGCAAGCTCGGCCGCATGATAAAGAATCCCAGCTACAGCGGCATCACAACCGAATTCTGGAACAGCTGCGACGCAATCTGCTCGCGAGATCACTGGACGCTCTGGGGCACACCCAATTGCGGCAAAGGCCAACCCATGCAAACCATGGGCACAGGCCACGGCGCGTCCCCCGCCCGTTTTAGAAACATTAAAGTAGGAGTCGCCTTTGCGAAGTAGCCGGTAGCATAGGCAATCTTGCCTGTGCGTTGGGTGTTGTTTTTGACTTTGAAGTTGTTGCAGTTGACTTTGTAGCGGCCGCCTGCTGTTTCTTTTTAGGCGGGCGTGGTTCACGTTGTTTTTTACTTTTCGCAACCATAGCGCGACGGCAAAAACTGAAAAATGGCAAAAGCCAGGAAGAAATCGGCAACCAAGCAACCGCGGCGAGCCTCCGCAGCCCAATCCTCGAACCATCCCAGCGGCGCGCGCTTCACCGCCTCAGAACTCGAGCACATCGCCGAACGCATCATTAAATGGAGCGACGCCGACGAAACCGAGGTAGAAATTGACGCGACGGTCGACGCCCTGACCCGCTTCGCCAACAATAGCATTCATCAAAACGTCGCCGAGCACACTCTAGGCATCTCCGTGCGCGCCGTCGTGGACGGCCGCACCGCCCGCGCCACCACCAACAAAACCGACGAAGAATCCCTCCGCCGCGCGATTGCTGCCGCCATCAGCCTGGCGCGCAACCAACCCGAAAATCCCGACCTGCTTCCGATGCTCGGCCCGCAGAAATATCAAAAGGTGACGAATTTCTATCGCTCCACAGTGGCGGCCACTCCGCAAGACCGCGCCCGCGCCGTAGCGCGCGTCTGCAAAATGGCCGACGCTGCGAACCAAACCGCCGCCGGAATTTTCACTACCGGTTTCGTGCAGAACGTACTGGCAAATTCCAAGGGACTTTTCGCGCGCCACGAGCACACTCGCGCGGAATTTTCCGTCACCATTCTCGAAGACAATTCTTCCGGTTGGGCCAAGGCCAACTCCGCGGACATTTTGAATATTGATCCGGACGCGCTGTTCGAGAGCGCCAGCGAAAAAGCGGCAGGCTCGCGCGAGCCGCAGGAACTCGCCCCCGGACGCTACACCGCGATTCTGGAACCGTCCGCCGTGCTCGATCTAGTCGGTTCGATTTTCTATGATTTTGCGGGCACAGGCGTTCTCGACAAGCGTTCCTGCCTGAATGATCGCATGGGCAAAAAGATTTTCGGCGACAACATCACGCTGTGGGACGATGTCTATCATCTGCTGCAAATCGGCGCGCCATGGGACGGCGAAGGCTTGCCACGGCAGAAAGTTTTGCTGGTAGACCGCGGTGTGCCGAAGAATCTGGTTTATTCGCGCGCCACCGCGAAAAAAATGAAAACCAAACCCACCGGCCACGGCTTCACGCTGCCCAACGAATTCGGTGAAGCCCCCATGAACCTGGTATTTTCCGGCGGCGACAAATCCGTGGACGATATGATCCGCTCGACGGAGCGCGGAATCCTGGTCACGCGCCTGTGGTACATCCGCGAAGTGGACCCGTACGAAAAAGTTTTGACCGGCATGACGCGCGACGGCACGTTCCTCGTTGAAAACGGCCGCGTAGCCGGGGGCATTCGCAATTTCCGCTTCAATCAAAGCGTGATCGAAGCCCTCGCGAACGTCGAGATGCTAGGCCCCGCCGTCCGCGCCGCCGGCGAAGAATCCTTCGAAATGGTAGTCCCGGCCATGAAGATCAACAATTTCCATTTCAGCGAAGTAACAAAATTCTGACGCGCGACAAAGACTAAAATTCAAGTCGTGAGATGAGCGCAATGATCGTTGTCACTTTTGTTGTGATGGCGGCAATCGTTGTGATGGGAACTTACATAAAATCCCATCCTTCGGACGCGTCGGAGCTTGGTGTTCGACGGCTGCAGATAGGACTTCGACTGGGGATGCTATCGTCTGCAGCGATCTTACTGACGTTCTTGGTTCTGGCTTACTTTCCCGTGCTTCATCACATTCCGAATTTATCTTTCGCGTTGTTTGCTGTCGCTGGCAACATCGTTAATTTAATGGCAATCGTCGATTGTCTGCGCGAGGTGAACGGTGAGGCCTTCTTCGCTGCCCTTCTACTTGTCTTTCGTCAGTTACTTTGGATTGTGTTCATGGT
This sequence comes from Acidobacteriota bacterium, assembly GCA_013289715.1. Taxonomy (GTDB): domain Bacteria; phylum Acidobacteriota; class Terriglobia; order Acidiferrales; family UBA7541; genus Palsa-295. The sequence continues at coordinate 3,855 of JABCZJ010000009.1, forward strand.
TTCAGCAATGCCCGGATGATTTGTGAGCAGATGGACTGCGCAAGCGGGACAAATGATTTCAGGGCCGGAACTAATGTCGGAACTATTTAGTGAATTGCAGGCTGGTGATGGCGCGGGAAATCACATTCTCCTGGATCTGAACGAGGTCGGTGTCCGCGAGCGTCATCCCGAAAACTGTGTACACGCGGGTCCCACGCGGAATGTAAACCACGATGCCAGACCAGTCGCGCGCATCCACGCTGCCGCGAAAACGCCGCTCCGTGGCGGAGACTCCAGAAATCATCACTTGCTTCTCACCCAGCGGCCGAAAGTTTTCCATCACTTCATGCAGCCGCTGCTCCGTTGCAGCAATATCGTTCGCCAGTGATTTCCCGCTCGGTTCCTGCCCGATTAAGAGATAAGTGTTCTGATCGTCCGTTCCCAATGCCGTAATCGATCCCGGCAAAATCGTGCGCGCGCCCTCGATCAGCTTCCACGTCGGCGGTTTGTACATGCGGAAACCATACGTGTCATTGGTGTAGAGGTTGCCGCTAACTTCCTCGCGCATCGGTTCCGGCGGAGCGGGTCTCGGCGGCGCAGCCGCTGCGACAGAAGTTGGCGCGCCCGATGCAGTCGAGGAGCCCGACGCCGCTGGCGCAGGCTGCGCGGAATTCTTCGCGGACGAAGTCGCAGGGTCCGTGTGCGGATACTCGACTACAGTATCGTCTGCGGAAGCTGCAGATTGCGGCTGCTGAGTTTTGCCTTGCGTCGTCGTTGTCGGGGTTGCTGACGCTGGCGGTGCGGAGGCGTGCTCGGCCTTTTCCGTTTTCGGCGCTGGCGCGGCGACAGTCGTTTTGGCCGCTGCGGGCTCGGGCTTTTTCACTGCCTCTGCATCGGACTTCTTCGCGGTCGCCGGCTCCGGCTTCTTCGTGCTGTCAGTCTCTGGTTTCGGCGCGGCGTCAGTGACCGTGATGGAAACGACCTGATCCTTTTGCACCACGGCGAAGCCATAACTCGTCTTCACCTTGAAGGAATTGTCCTCGAAGCCGACGATCGTGCCGTTAATCTTCGAGCCGTCCTTGAGTTTGATCTCATCCGCGCGCGCCGACCCAGCCGACAGCACACACGCCAGCGCGGCGAGGCCGGCAACGGATGCGATCCTTCGATTCATGCGTTCGAGTATCGCGCCGGAGTGCCTGAGCGGCAAGAGCGCGCGCGAAGTGGTTGCTTGTTTAGTCAGCAAGAGTCGGTGTCTTGCGAGAGGAGCTTTCGATGGGATGAATCTCTCGTCAGAATCGAGCGGCTAACGTGATCGGGCCGCTAGTGCGCGCGTTTGCGCTTGCGCGCAGCCTTTGGCTTGGGCCGCGATTTTATTTTGGTCCGCAACGAAGAGTGAATCGCGCGAAGTTCTTGCTGGACGAGAGCGAATTCGGATTCCAGGGCGCGCAAGGCTGCAGACGTTTCGCGCACGTTGTCCGCGCGGCCCAGGGCCTCGAGATTGCGCGCGGCGGCGACAGCTTTGGGCGCACCGAAAATGGCGAGCGTACCTTTCAGCAGGTGAGCGGCGCTGGCGAGCTCTGTTGCGTTCTTCTTCGCGACGGCGGCGCGGATGCGTCCGAGCGCCTTCGGAGCATCGACGAGAAATGTCGCAGCGAGCGAGCGAATCAGCTTTTCATTTCCTCCCGTCGTGCGGCGCAAATGCGTGACGATATCCTCGGAATCTGCCGGCGAATTCGCGGCGGAATCGGGTGTGGAATTCGCGCTCGTTCGCGGCGGCGCGGATGACACAGCCCCCGCGACGCGTTCCGCTTCAGGCTGGGGACGTGGGGAGCTCGGGTGCAAATTCTGCGCCGCTGATTCCACGGCGTTGTACAGCGTCTTGAGGTCCACGGGTTTGGCGAGAGATGAGTCCATTCCGGCTTCGCGAAAGCGATGCTCGTCGTCGTCCGTGGCGTGGCCGGAGATGCCGATGATGATCTGATGTTTTCCGGTGGCGGCTTCGCTGCGCCGGATCGCAGCGGTGGTTTGCAGTCCGGTCATGCCTGGCATTTCTTCATCCATCAGCACCACATCGAAACTGTTCTTTTCCAGCGCGGCAAGGGCTTGGCGACCGTCGGCCACGCCTTCGGCGACGTGCCCGCGTTTCTTCAATAGCTCGATAATGAGCTCGCGATTGAGTTCGGCATCGTCCGTGACCAGGATGCGCAGTGATTTTTCGCCTTTCTTAAATTTGTGCGACTTTTCTTTATCCACGGATTTCTGGTGTCCTGCCGGCTGCGCTACGCTGTTCGCGGTTGCTGCGACGCGCGGCAAGCGGAACCAGAAGCGCGAGCCGCCACCCTCGCGCGTTTCCGCGCCGATGGCGCCGCCCCAGCGTTCGACGGTGATCTTGCAGAAATAAAGCCCGAGGCCGGCTTTCCCGGCGTGCGTCTTGCCTTTGGAAAAAAGCGCGAATAGTTGATCCGGCCGCTGATCGGGAGGCAGGCCGGGGCCTTCATCGTCCACATAGGCGAACACAAAGCCGTCGAGATCTTGCAAGCCAATCGTGACGGAAGTTCCTTTCGGCGCGTAGCGCATGGCGTTTTCCAGCAAATTGCCGAATATGCGATCGATGCGCGAAGTATCACCGGCCACGCGCCAGCCACGGGAACCATCCGCGTGAGCACCCAGAGTCAGGCGAATATGCCGTTCGCGAAACGCCGGAGAGAATTCCTTGAGCGCCTCTTTGGCGCAAGCGAGCAAGTCCGGCGCTTCGTGAGTGCTTGTTTCGCGCGCTTGCTGCGCGACGAGGTCGCTGGAAAAAGCTTGGAGGATCCCGCGAATCATCAATTCCTGGCGCTGCGATTCGCGCTCGCCGGCCTTCACGTATTTGCGCAATTCAGCCGGAAGATTTTCACGCTCGAGCAGATGAAACACTCCGTTCATGGCGCCGAGCGGCTGCGTCAGGTCGTGCACGATGCAGTGCAGCAGAATTTCCTTCTTCTGAATCTCCTTCCGGAGCTTTTCGTGTTCGAGCAGGGAATTCCTCGCGGTCTGGAACCACTGCTGCTGTTGATCGAACGTTTCCGAAAGGTTCTGAATCAGCAGAACGCGTTTTCCGTCGAGCGCGCGCGCGGAAGCTTCGAGTGGAATTTCGCGGCCATCCGCGCCCTGTTCGATCCAATTGCCGGAATTCACCGAGCCGGGCGAGCTCGCACGCCAGAATTCTTTGGCATCCACGAGGAAATTCTCAAGGAATGGTGATTTGTCGGCCAGACCAATCCGCTGGTCGCCGCTGGGTTGGGCTCCCCAAATATTTGCGCACCAGTCGGGCCATTCGCCGATGAGGCAGAAATCGCCATCGCCGGCATATTCAAACAGCGCGTATCCTTGGCCGGCGAGGAAGGATTCGAAGATGGAATTTGCGGGCATTTATTTAGCCATTATCGCCTGCGCCAGATGCAGAAAAGCCTTTTCAACGGCGTCGCCTGTTTTCGCGCTCGTACGCTCCAGCGTCCAGCCCGCTGCCGCCAACTGCGTTTCGCGATCAGGTTCGATTTCCCATTGATCGGTGAGATCAAACTTATTCAGGGCCAGCACCGCGGGAACTTTTCCGATTTCGCTGACTACGCGATCGTTCAATCTGAGCGCATCGTCGAGAGTTTGGCGACGCGTGCCGTCCACGACCAGAAGATAGCCGTGCATCCCGCGCAGATAGGACATGCGCATTTTCTGGAACACATCTTCACCGTAAATATCCCAGAGGACCAGCGTCAAGTCTTCGTCATTGGCGTTCACCACTTTCTTATCCACTTTCACGCCGATGGTCGTGTGGTATTGCTCGTCGAACATGCTTTCGACAAAGCGCCGCACGAGACTGGATTTGCCGACCGAGAAGGAACCGAGCATGCAGACTTTCTTCTGGAGCATCCCGATGTCTCGCTCAGTTTGCGGGAGCAGCGCCTGACGCACTGCTGGCAGTGCCGGCGGCGGGTAGGGGAGAGAGTGTGACTTTGAAGGTGACGCTGCGATTGAGGCGGCGGCCTTCTTCGCTGCTTTCATCGTGCAGAGGCTGCGAAGTGCCGACGCCGCGCGGAAGCAGGATGGCCGAATTGACGCTGTTGTGCAGCAGCGCTGCGCGAATTTGGTCCGCTCGCTCGCGGCTGAGCGTAAGATTGGCGGCCTCGACTCCTGTGATATCGGTGTGGCCAACCAATTCCACGGTCACAACCTGGCGCAAAGGCACGGCCTGTGCGATAAGAGCGCGAATATTTTTCTCGGATTGAGCGAGGTTGGTTTCCTGTCCAGAATCCAGCTCCGCGCGACCGAGAGGGAACAGCAGGACGACGGATTCGAGTGTGCCCCGGAGCGCATTCAATTGCCGCAAACTCGAATTCTGCAAATGGGATTCATCCACTCGGCTGACGCCGGCAATCCAGGGCGCTTTTTCTTCGAGCTGCGCGATCCAGTTCTGCGGAGCGCTGCCTTCGGGAATCAGCTCACCGTTTTTTGCGCTAAGCGTGACGCCCGCAGGCGGATGCAGCAACGCCGTAGCACGCCTGGCGACGATGGCGTCATCGAGCGAATAGTAGGGTGCGAGTTGCAGGTCCGCAGAATCGGGATCGAGGCCGGCCTGAGAGATTAATTTCTTGGGATCTTCGGAGAGTGGATCGCGGAATCCTTGAATATGAAACGTGCGGCCATCTTTCGTATAGGAAACCACGACGATGCCCGGCTGTTTGCGCAACTCCGATAAGAATCGCGACCATTCGATCAGCAAGTAGGTGGAGTAGCCGGCCCAACCGAGCAGCAGCACCGCGGCAATCGCGCCTGCAATCATTGCTGCGCGCGGCCTGCGCGTTTCCGGCGGCTTCTCGCGATACTGTGTCTCGAGCAGGCGCGCGATCTGAGGCTCCGCAGCGCGGAACGGGCCCGGATCGCCCGTGAAATGCGCCAGCGCGGAACTGTAATGGCGCTGAATTTCTTCCAGAGTTTCGTTCATCGCCAGGTTGTAGGCTTCGGGCGCGTGGCCGCGAATCGCCGCCGCGATTACGGCGTTTGGACCGCTGACGACACGGATCTGCAATTCGTCGAAGGTCATGTTGCCGAGGTTTTCGGTTTGCCCAGGCTGGAAGGAGTCGCGCGCAAACTGTTGAATCGCGGAGAGGAGCCCCGCGACCATAGCAGCGTCTTGCGCAGGCGCGGACGGAGCGACAACGTGATTCAGGACCAGGCCGGTTTCGCGATGAATCAGGAAAACCTGTTCGACGCGATAGAGCAGGCTGTGCATCAGAACAATTTCGGCGAACGGTTTGCCGGTGCGGAAACCCTCGATGCGCCATTTAATTCCGCGCCAGGAGAGGCTGTGCTCCAGAGCTTCGTTGAAGGATTCGAGCATCCCGCGCAAAGTTTCAGCGATTGATTTGCGGATCGCGGGGCCCATTACGGGGAAAAGGGCGTCAGCGAGAACGTGCGGATCGCGGCGCACGGATTCGCGCAGGGTTTCCTGGATGGTGGGAGCGAGTGCGGCGGCCAGAGCGAGGTCATCGCCCTTTTCGCGGCGCATCTGAATGGCTTCGGCGACTACGACGCTGACATCTGCCGTGCGTTTTTCGAGGTTATCGAGGCGCTCCTGGATCGTGGCAATGCCTTCTTGTTCGGGCGCGACGATTAAGTGGCGCAGCTCTTCGTACGCGTGGTTATTGTGCGTCGGTTTTTCCTGGGCCTGCGCCTCGAAGGCGCGGCGTTGCGCTTGCTCGGCCATATTGGGAGGGTGAAGGTTTCGCCTGCGGGCTCACAACACAACCCGCTGAATCCGCGCGTTACCGATGCGCTCGCCGGCGATTCTTCCGGCAAGTCTTTTGGCCACTCTTCGGTTACTCTCCGGGCAGCTCGAATTTATTCTTGAGTCGCAGCGAGAATTCGTTGAACAAGTCGGCCAGGCCGGCGCGGTCAGTCTTCTCATCGCGCAAAACTTCAACTTCGCGGTTCAGGGCCGCGGTGGAATCGCGGCGCAGCTTATCAATTTCCGCGGAGACTGATTTCGAGTGTTCAAGCAGCTTGGCGCGCAGTTCCGCGTGGCCGTCGGACATCTGGTCTTCGAGTTGCGAGAGCTTTTTCTCGACGATCTTTCCGGTGTCCTTCATTTCGCGCGTCAGTTCTTTCAGGCCTTCGGCGCGCTCGGACTTTTCCGCCTTGACGCGCTGCCCTAGGGAATCCGTTTCTTCCTTGATGTAGCTGCCGAGGGTGTCGAGGCGCTTGGTCATATCCTCGCGCAGAGTCTCGATGGCCTTGGTGACGGTTTCTTCCAGGCGAACGAAGCGCTTTTCGTAATCGCGCATCTGCGAGCCGAATAAGATGTCGCGGATCTTGTCTACATTGGCGCCTTCCGCGTTTTCCTTGGCGGATGAACTGTTGGCTTTTGCGTCGGCCGGGGATGCCATTTTCCTACCTCTCCTTTGCATGCCCTTACTGCGATGCCGGGGGGACCGTCGCGAGGAAGGGCGGGGCATGGCGGGACATTACTACGAATGGACGCGTGCCGCAATATACAGGTCGTCAACAATGGGCGAACGGCGCGTAGTAGAAGTTCTAGGACTGGGGCGTGTAACAAATTGAGATTTTGGCGCGGTTTTTTACTGGTCGAGGAAGGTGCGGAGACGGGCATAGCCTGCTCGGCTGACTGGCAGCTGTGTGCCGTTTGCGAGCACTGCGATATGGCTGTCTTTGCCGTAGGGCTCGACCTTGGCCACTCGTTCCAGGTTGACGATGTAGGAGCGGTGGATGCGCATGAAGCGCGAGGGATCGAGCGCGGATTCCAGGCTGGAGATCGTTTGTTGCTTCAGATGTTTCCTGCCTTCGGCGGCTAGAGCGACGTAATCGTCCTGGGCTTCGGCGTAATCGAGCTTGGCGAGTGGAATGATGTAGACGCGAGTGCCGTCCCGCACCGCGATGCGATCGAGGAATTGCGCGGGCGGACGCGCGGCGACGGCCAACTCTGACGCGGAGGGAGCAGCCTCCGGCAGTTTGCCTGCGAGGCGCTCTTTGGCGCGTTTCAACGATGCTTCAAAGCGATCAGCGCCGAAGGGCTTCAGAAGATAGTCCACCGCGTGAACTTCGAAAGCTTTGATGGCGTAGCTATCATAGGCGGTGACGAAGACGACGGCGGTATCGTTGCCAATCAATTCCAAAACTTCGAAACCATCAAGCTTGGGCATCTGAATGTCGAGGAACATGAGGTCGGGCTTCTGCTCGGTGACGATTTTGACGGCTTCGAAACCGTTGGCGCACTCGGCGATCAGTTCGATTTCGCTGTGCGCGGAGATGAATTCGCGCAGGACCTGGCGCGCGAGTTCCTCGTCGTCCACAATCACCGCTCGAATTTTTGCTGCGGCTGCGCGGGTCATGCCGGTTGCGCCTCGCTTTCAGTGGGGAGAGTCAATGCTACGCGGTAACGATCGCCTTCCATCTTTACGGCGAAGCTGGCCTGATTGCCGTAGCGCGCCTGCAGACGCTGGCGGACATTCACCAGGCCGACCCCGCTTTTGCGGCGTGGCGGAGCATCGGGATCGAAGCTGTTTTCGACAGTGATGGTCAGCGTGCCGTTCTGCGAATGGACATCCAGGTGAATCCATCCGCCCTCGACGAGGTTGGCGATGCCGTGCACCACCGCATTTTCCACGAGTGGCTGCAGGAGAAGAGGCGGCACCGGAACGTGCAGTGCCGTCGCGTCAATATTTTCTTCCATCTGAATGCGCGCGCCGAAGCGAACTTTTTCGACGGCGAGGAAAGCGCGGATCAGCGAGAGCTCTTCTTCCAGCGGAATCGCGGCTTTTTCCCCCAGGCCCAAGGTGCGGCGCAGAAAATCACCGAGCAGGATGCACATTTCCCGGGCCTTGGATGCGTCGGAACTAGTGAGCGCGCTGATCGAATTTAAACTGTTGAAAAGGAAATGCGGATTCACTTGAGCTTTCAGCGCGCGCAGTTCGGCTTCGCGCGCCAGGACGCTGGCTTTCATCACGCGGGCTTCCGCATCGCGCGAAGCTTCCACCGCGATGATCACGTAATACAGCGTCACCCAGAGCAGATAGAGCAGCAGACCGGTAACGATAACCAGCGGAACTTCTGGCCGGAAGCGATGGCTCAGTCCTGGAAAATATTGCATCCCGGAAAGCGTGCTCGCCAAGCTTTCCGCCGCAACAGCCCAAATGATGCTGGCGAAAAGCGCAGCCGTAAGATGAGTGGCGATCAAGCGCCCCAGACCATATTTCTCCAGCGGGTTGCCGCGGCAGGAATACCACGAAGTAAGGCAGAGAAACGCGTACAGCAGGCAGAGCGGCACGGAGAGGACGATTGCTTCGTGAGCGCCAATCTCATGGGAGACGGTGAGTAGATAAGCCAGCAGCCCTGCGATGGGAATCCACGCGAGGAGGTAAATTAACACGCGGCGGAATTGGCTGAGTATGGGATGCATGAGCGCGCTTTAATTCTTGACGACAATGCCGCCGAACAGGCTGGCGCCTTTCATGATCAACTTTTTTTGCGTGCCAGCGGCGGCGGGCGTTTGCTGATCGGTTTCATCAACGAACGCGCCGAACAGGCTGATGCCCTCCATCGAAACCTGCCACTCGTCCGGAACTTTGATTTCGCCGCCGCCCATGAAAGACATGGCTTCGATGGTGGCCGAATCACCTTCCATGTCTGCCTGGCGCAGGTCAATTTGAAAGCCGCCCATCACGGACAACACGCTGCCGCCTTTGAATTTTTTGCTGGTGATGCGGCGCTTGAAGCCGCCGAGAATTGCAACACCGTTGAAATCGGCGTCCGGGGAACCGGTGCGGCTCCAGCGGTCGAAAATCTCTGGCCACGGGGACCTTGCAGTTCCATCAGGCCGGATGCGCGGCCCGGCGGCTTGCCAGATCATTAAGACACCGATAGCGATGACGACCAGCGGCCAGACGGTATTGAAGTGGATACGTGCCACACCGAGATTTTCAAGAACAAGCAGCACTCCAGAGGCCAGCAGGACGAAGCCCCAAAGGCCTCGCCCCCCGTGGCCTCGGCAATCAATCAGCATGGTGCTACCGGCGGCGATCATGACTACCGGCCAGAAATAGCTGAAAATGCGATCACCGTCGATGAGGCCTTGTTGGCTGAGAAGGAGCACAACTCCGGCTGCGACGATGAGTACACCGAATATGAAGCTGAAGCTCCAACTGTGGGACCGGCTTGGCGACATGACTGTTAACCCCTCCGGGATGCGGAGAAGCGATTTTCCTGTGTGGCGAGCAAGATTGCGAGACCCAGGCCCACGAGAATCAGGGGCCAGTAACGCAGCACCTCTCCCGCGCTGGGGAGATTCAGGCGCATGGAGAGGATATTCCAAATGTCGGCAAGCATCATGGAAAAGAGCCAGACGTTGTCCAAGCGAAGATGGCCATAGCCGAGCTCGCCGAGTTGGAAAGCGATGCCCAACAGGATCAGCAAGGCCGCGCCCACCATGGGGATTCGCGCGCTGGATAGTAGTGAATTCACGGGCGACTGGCCATTTGTGCTGGTCATGGTCTCATCTCCGATTCGAATTGCGTTGCCGTTCATAAGGCGAGAATAGAGCAGGGCATCAGGGGCGTCTCGTGTTAATCGGCGAATGGCGGCGGGGAATCGGTGAATGGCGGGGTAGGGAGGCGGAGGAAGTAGAGAATGTCGAGGAGTTGAAGGAGGTGCCGGAGAGAACCTGCCATAGAGTCACAGAGGCACAGAGCGAAACGGAAGCAAGGAGGCAGAGAACCGCAGGGGCACTGCGGCACGGACCTCAGCTCGCAGTGCGTCACGTCACGACAGACCGCGCCTGCTGTCGCGAGAAATGCGCGCTTACGACAGCGTCATGCCGATCCAAAAGGCGGCGGTGAGGATGCCTGTCAGGATCAGCATCAGGCGCAGGCGTTTTTTGCTCACGGCCACGATTATTACGCCCATGGCGCAGAGCAGGAAACCCAGCTCGGGCCAGAACATCGCGGAGTTGAATGTGCTATTCGAAGCGTTGGCCGGATCTTGAAGCCAGAAAGATGCGAACGAAGTGGCTGCGGTGAGTGATGCGGCTACGCAGCCCGCGAGCGCCAGGCCCTTCACCCACTCCGGCACAACCCAGTCTTTTTTCGTGTCGCGCCAGTCCAGCCACGTTTGTGCGACCACCAATGCTGCAACCATCAAAACGAAAAGCGCCACGTCCCCCTCCCCAAGCGCGTACCGTTGCTGCTCTTTCACAGCTGCCCAGCACCGGAGGCGGCCCGCTCCGCGGAGCGAAGATTCCGTTGCTGGACGTGGAGCAGAACCGGCACGAGGGCCGTTGCTGCCGAATCACATCCTCAGTGCGCGACCGCTTTCAGCTGTAGCGGCTGTGCTGCTTCGACAGACCCCGTTGCTTTCACTCTCTTGCAATCCTCTTCTTGTAATGCAAGTTCTTCCTGCGCCAAGCGCCTTAGCATGGCTTGAATTACGATGCTGCCTTTCGGTGCTATTCCCAAGACTCCTGCGCCAAACCCTGCAAACTCGACCGGCGTGGCAGCGGCGAATTCGCCGCTGAGCCTACGACGGATTGCACTCCTACGTCAAAATCATTCTTTCGCCCAGAATGCGCGCTTGCTTGCAACGCTCGTCCTGATTCGCGTGAGCGCAAAGACCGTTTCGCGAACGCACGATGCAGCTCTTGATACGAAACTAAGGATCGCGGCAACGTCCTGGGCGCTGAATGGACGAGCCCACGCCGCTGAGAAGGCGAATAGGGAAAGGCAATCGGGCTTCCAAAGGTACTCGGTCCGAGGGGGCGCGGACGGAGCCATCTAACTTCATAGAACGATTGGGGATAGTCACGGCCGTGAGCCTTGCGGCCGCGGCGAAGGCTAGAATGACGTAACTTCCATCGTTAGATTTCTCCCGCTGACCAACACATTATCCAATTTAGGCAACGTTTTGCAGCAGTTTAGCGACCCCGCCTGCACGACCCAGGCACTGATATGACTCGATTTCAGTCCGGTTTCTTTGGGGTGCAACTTCCATCACCACCGTAAATACCGGAGAGCCGTGGGGTCTGGGTTCTCTGCTACGATAGCCGTGGCTATGCGAAAACCTTGGGTTATCGCGCATCGTGGGGCTTCCGGCCACGCGCCGGAAAATACGTTGGCGGCGTTTGAACGCGCCGTGCAGCTCGGCGCGGGATTCATCGAGACGGACTTGCACCTGACGCGCGACGCGCGCTTCGTGGCGATCCACGACGCGACGCTGGAGCGCACCACCAACGGGCGCGGGAACGTCCACGATTTCACGTTGGCGGAACTGCGCCAGTTGGACGCGGGCATGTGGTTCGACCGCGAATTCATGGGGCAGCGCATACCTACGCTGGAAGAGGTGCTGAAATTTGGCAGCGAGCACGACGTGATTTTCTATCTCGAAGTGAAATATGACGCGGCGTGGGGGATGCATCATTCGCTGGTCGCGGAGTTGCATAAATCGCAAAGTACGGCGCGTTCGATCGTGATTTCGTTCGACCAGTCGACGCTTACGGCTCTGCGCCAGGTGGATTCCACGATGATGATGGGTTTACTCGTGGATCAGCCGCGCGACGATTTCGCGAAAGTGGCCATCGAACTGGGCGTGCGGCAGCTTTGTCCTAAGGCCAATCTGGTGACGCAGAAATTGGTGGAGGAAGCGCACCGGCTGGATTTGCAAGTCGCCACGTGGACCGCGGATGATCCAGAAGTGATGCGAGCAGTGGCGGCCGCTGGTGTGGACGGAATCATGTCGAATTTTCCCGACCGGCTGCAGACGGTCCTCGAAGAGTCATAGTATCGGCGCGAACAAATCACAAGGTCATGGAAACTTCGTGATGAGTTGTGTGGCTACGCGAGCTGGGCGAAGAGCGCGGCGAATTGTGCGAGGGTTAGTTGTTCGGCGCGGGCGTCGGGGCGCAGGGCGGCGGTTGCTATCGCTTCGTGGATGCCTTTATCGCTTGCGACGCCGAGCAAGTTATTGCGCAGGGTCTTGCGTTTTTGGCTGAAGCAGGTCTGCACGAATTCCAGAAAATGCTTTTCTTCGGATTCTCCCACGATGTTGAGGTTCGCTTGCTCACCCGGCAAAGTCATGCCTAGCAACGCCGATTTTACTTTTGGCGGCGGACGAAATGCGCCAGGGGGAATGCGCAGCGCGATTTTGGGTTGCGCATAAAATTGGCAGAGCGCGGAAAGATAGCCGTAGTCGCGCACACCCGGATGCGCGGCGATGCGTTCGGCCACTTCCAATTGAACGACGATGTGGATGGAAGCGATCCGCGTCGCCCAGCGGAAAAGATGATGCAGAATGGGCGAAGTGATGTAGTACGGCAGGTTTCCGTAGATGTGAATTTTTCCAGTGGCTAAATCGCCGATGTTTGTCGCGAGGACATCGGCCGTGACGATTTCCAGGCCGGGCCATTTTCTGGGATCGGTGTCGCGAGTTGCGCGTAGGCCTTCGGCTAGCCTTCGGTCTGTTTCGATAGCCACGATGCGGCGGCCGTCGCCGACGAGGAGTTGCGTCATTTCGCCGTGGCCAGGGCCGATTTCGATCCAGGTTTGATGGGGGGCGAGCGGCAGCGCGGCTAGGATCCGTTTGCACCACCCGAGATCGTGGAAGAAATGCTGGCCTAGGCGTTGGCGTGACATGTGTGCTGCGAGTGTAGCAATGCGGGCGGAAAAACTAAAACAAAGGCGCCCAGCTGAGGCTGGCCGCTACGAAGTCAAAGGAAAGAGCACAGGCGAGATCGTCTATGCTACGGTGTGCTTGACGAAGCTCTGGCGTTCCGATACCGTTTCCGTTTCTGCTGACGACTTATGAAAATTTTGTTCATTGCATCGGAAGGTTTGCCTTACTCGAAGACCGGCGGCTTGGCGGACGTCGTGGGTGCGTTGCCCAAGGCGCTGGCCGAGATGGGCCACGAAGTGGCGGTGCTGCTGCCGCGCTATCGTGGAAACAAGATTGGCTCGATTCTGGTTTCCAGCGTGACGGTGACGCTAGGCGACAAGCTGCGCTTTCCGGCGATTGGCGAAGGCCCGGCGGTCGCGGGCGTGCGTTATTTTTTCGTGGACGATCGTGGATTTTTCGACCGCGAGCAGCTGTACGGCGAGAAGGGCGCGGACTATCCGGACAACGCCGAGCGCTTCACGGAATTTTCGCGCGTGGCCATCGAATTCATGAAGCGGGTGTGGCTGCCGGACGTGATTCATTGCCACGACTGGCAGACGGCGCTGGTTCCGGTGCTGCTGCGCACGCAGCACGCCGAGGATCCGGTGGCCCGCGCGTTGCCGGTCGTGTTCACGATTCACAATATCGGCTACCAGGGAATATTTTCGCAGTCTGTGATGCGCACGATCGGGCTGCCTGAGACTTTTTTTACGATGGATCGCCTGGAATTTTACGGAAGGGTGAATTTTCTGAAGGGCGGGCTGCTGTACGCTGATTACCTGACCACGGTGAGCCGCCGCTACGCGCAAGAAATTCAGACGCCGGAATTCGGTAGTGGTTTGGAGGGAGTGATCCGCGGGCGCGCGGACCGGCTGTTCGGGATTCTGAACGGCGTGGATTATTCGGTGTGGAGTCCGGAGGTGGACACCTTCATCACGCAGAATTATTCCGTGCATAACCTGGAAGCGAAGAAGGCGGACAAGAAGGATTTGCTGCAGCAGTTCAAACTGCCCGTGGACAAGCTGGAATGCCTGGAACGGCCGGTGGTGGGAATCGTCTCCCGCTTCGCGGATCAAAAAGGTTTCGACCTGATCGCGCGGGTTGCGGGTGATCTGATGAAGGAGAATTTGACACTGGTGGTGCTGGGCACGGCCCAGCCGGAATACGAAAAGCTGTTTAAGGATATGGCGGAGAAATATCCGGGGCGCGTGGGCGTGAAGATCGGGTACGACAACCCGCTGGCGCACAAGATCGAGGCGGGGGCGGACATGTTTTTGATGCCTTCGCGGTACGAGCCCTGCGGCTTGAACCAGATATACAGCTTGCGCTATGGTACGGTGCCGATCGTCAGGGCAACGGGCGGCCTGGATGACAGCGTGCAGAGCTTTGACCCCAAAACCCATCATGGGACTGGGTTTAAGTTCGAGGCGTACGACGGACGGGCGCTGCTGGATTGTGTGCGGGCGGCGTTGAAACTGCAGCGTGATCCGAAGGCCTGGCAGATGGTGCAGAAGAACGGCATGGCCAAAGATTTTTCGTGGAAGGCTTCTGCGGCGGCTTATGTCACACTGTATGAAGCAGCTAAGAGGGCACGAATCCCGCGGGTTGCTGGGACATCTAAAGGGTAGCGCTGGAAACGTTTCCTGCAGGTTTTCTGGAGGCGTGGTGCGGCGCTACAAGGGACAACAAGGGACAACATGTCAGAGAACATCCAAGCGGTGAACGACGCGAATTTCGAAGCAGATGTGGTGGAAGCCAGCAAGACGCAGCCGGTGATGGTGGATTTCTGGGCGGACTGGTGCCGCCCCTGCCATATGTTGACGCCGACGGTGGAAGAGCTGGCAAAAGAGCACGCCGGAAAGTTGAAGGTGGTGAAGCTCAACGTGGATGAGAACATCAACGCGGCGGGCAAATTCAATATTCGCGGGATTCCTACATTGTTGATTTTCAAGGGCGGGCAGGTGGCCGACCAGCTCGTCGGAGCGCAGCCGAAAGAATCTATCGAGAAAGTCATCCAGCGCCACATTTCGTAGGTCTTGGGCGCGATTTCACTTCCAGCCAGGTGACCATGCGCGGCAGCGAGCCAGAGCTGACATTGCTGGGGATTGCGCCGACTTTGAAGCGCTGCGCGGCTTGCGGCGCGTCATTCGCTTGTGGCGCGCCGGCCGCGGGTTGTTGGTGCGAGGAATTGCAGGTCGCTGCCGAAGTTTTGTGCGAGCTGCGCGTGCGTTACGCGGATTGTTTGTGCCGGCGATGCCTGTCGGCCGTGGCGTCGTCGGCTCAGCGCGCGCCCGGTGCGGGTTCAGAAACTACTGGGCGTAACATCCTGCCGCAACCTCTCCTATGAGTGTGAAAGCGAAAAAAGAGCAGCGGCGCTGCCATTGGGCGCAGAAGCAGCTGATGATCGAATATCACGATCGCGAATGGGGCAAGCCCGTGCACGACGACCGGGTGCTTTTTGAGTTTCTGATACTCGAAGGCGCGCAGGCGGGATTGAGCTGGGAGACGATTCTCAACAAGCGCGAGAATTACCGGCGGGCGTTTGATGGATTCGATGCCGAAAAGATTGCGCGTTACGACAAGCGCAAAGTGCGCTCGCTACTAGCGGATGCGGGGATCGTGCGCAATCGGTTGAAGATTGCGGCTACGATTTCGAATGCTGTGGCATTTGAGGCTGTGCAGCGGGAATTCGGATCGTTCGACCGTTACGTATGGCAGTTTGTGGGCGGGCGCCCGAAGAAAAACAAGTGGGCGACTTCGCGGAAGATCCCGGCGCGCACGACGGAATCGGATGCGATGAGCAAGGACCTCAAGCGTCGCGGTTTCCGCTTCGTCGGGACCACTATTTGTTACGCCTTCATGCAGGCCGTCGGCATGGTCAACGATCATGCGCGCGATTGTTTCCGCTATAAATCGGTCGGTTAGCTTGTCCGCTTCTGGTCTTTGCCCTCAAGCTTGCTTCGGAAGCGAGCGGAGGCTAGAATTGATCGTACTTGTATTTGTGTTAGCCCGCCTGTAGTGCTTCTGGAGTCAACGATAGGGGCAAGGTGCGGCCTGACGAAGGGTGGAGCGGCGACGGTGACTGAGAAGGCGCGAGCGAAGGCGATCTGTGTAGTCGGCGCGCAGTGGGGCGACGAGGGCAAGGGCAAGGTCGTCGATTATTTGGCGCAGTCCTTCGACTACACGGCGCGCTATGCGGGCGGGCACAATGCCGGGCACACCGTAATCTTCAATAATCACAAATACATTCTGCAATTGATTCCCAGCGGGATTCTGCGGCCGGAGAAGAAGGCGGTGATTGGCGCGGGCACCGTGGTGGATCCCGCAGCGCTGGTGGCCGAGCTGGAAAATCTGAAGCGGTCGGGGATCGAGGTGCGCGGGCGGCTTTTTCTGAGCGATCGCGCGCATTTGATTTTTCCTTATCACCGCGAAATGGATAAGGCTGCGGAATCGGCGCGTGGTGCGGCGGCGATCGGGACTACTTCGCGCGGCATCGGGCCGGCGTATGAAGACAAGATGGCGCGGCGCGGGATTCGCGTGTGCGATTTATTTGATGCGGCGGGCTTCAAGGAAAAACTGCAGCGCGTGATCGCGGAAAAAAATGCGATCAGCCGCGCGACGTATGGGCATCCTTTGGAGACTGCTGGAATTTACGATCAGTATATGGAGTTGGCGGCGCATATCCATGGCCTGGTGACGGATACCGGCGTGCTGCTGAATCGCGCGCTAGATAATGGCGAATCGGTGCTATTTGAGGGCGCGCAGGGCACCATGCTCGACATTGATCACGGGACTTATCCTTATGTGACTTCGTCGAACGCGACATCGGGCGGCGTGGCGACTGGGCTGGGTGTCGCGCCGACGCGGATTTGCGGCGTAGTGGGCGTGACCAAGGCTTACACTACGCGCGTGGGCAGCGGGCCGTTTCCGACGGAGATGCCGGACCTGGACGCGCAGGCGTTGCGCGAGCGCGGCAAGGAATTCGGCGCGGTGACGGGCAGGCCGCGGCGTTGCGGGTGGCTGGATCTGGTGGTGCTGAAGTTCGCGAAAATGCTGAGCGGAATTGATTCGCTGGTTGTGACCAAGATGGACGTGTATGACACGCAGCCGGAGATCAAGGTTTGCACCGGCTACAAGTTTAAGGGCAAGACGCTGGATAATATGCCGGCGGACGTCGAGACTCTGATGCAGGTCGAACCTGTGTACGTCACTTTGCCCGGGTGGCAGAAGCCGACGCCGGGAATCCGCGACGTGAAAGAATTGCCGGAAGCGGCGCGCAATTATCTGAATTTTATTTCTGAGCAACTGCAGGTTGAAATTGGGATGATATCCACCGGGCCGGAACGCGACGCGACGATTGTGCCGCGCGGGACGAAACTCGCGTCCTGGCTCTAAGGCGCCATGCTTTCCTACGAAGCAGCTCGCGCGAAAGTGATCGACGTAATCTGCGCGCGGCGTTGTGCGCCTCCTCCTCCTACGGAAACCATTGAATTCGCGGACGACCCTTCGCGTGTGCTGGGACGCATCGTGGCGGAAGACGTGCGCGCCGACCGCAATTATCCGCCGTTTAATCGCTCGACGCGCGATGGATTCGCGTTGCGGGCGGCGGACGCGGCGCAACCCGGAGCGAAACTGCGGCTGATTGGGGAAAGCCGTGCCGGGGTTCCGTTCGGTGGTCTGGTGGAACCGGGCACTTGCGTGCAGATCATGACGGGCGCTCCCTTGCCGCGAGGCGCGAATTCCATCGTGATGAATGAGTACGCGCGGATCGAGGGCGAGTCCGTGGTGATGGAGCAAGCGGCGCGCGAGGGCGCGCATTTTATTTTGGAAGGGCAGGAAACGCGCGTGGGCGAGAGCGTGATCGCGCGCGGCAAGCGGCTGAGCTATGCCGAGCTGGCGATTGCGGCGCAGGTAGGACGCACGCGGCTGGTGGTGGCTAAGAAGCCGCGGGTTGCCATTCTTTCGACGGGCGACGAATTGGTGGCGATGGACCAGACGCCGGCGAAATATCAGATTCGCAATAGCAACAACGTTTCGTTGGCCGCGCAAGTGGCGCTGGCGGGCGGCGAACCCGTGATGCTGGGGACCGCGCCAGATAATCTGGCGGAATTGCGCGCGCATATCGAGCGCGCGCTGGAAGCGGATGTTGTGGCGCTGACGGGCGGAGTATCGGTGGGAAAATACGATCTGGTCGAGCAAGTGCTGCGCGAAATGGGGGCGGAATTTTATTTCGATGCGGTCGCGATTCGTCCGGGGAAGCCTGCGGTGTTTGGTTTTTGCCATGGCAAGCCTGTATTTGGTTTGCCGGGTAATCCGGTTTCGACGATGGTCACGTTCGAGCTGTTCGTGGTTCCGGCGATTGAGCTGTTAAGCGGACACCAACCGGATCCACTGGCGCTGCTGAAGGCGAAGCTAGCGCATCCCTTGAATGAGAAGCCGCCGCTGGCACATTTTTTGCCGGCGCGTGTGAGTTGGCCGGAGGGCGAGGCGGTCGTGGAAGCGATTCATTGGGAGGGTTCGGGCGATATCGGGTCTTTGGTTAAGGGGAATTGTTTTTTGGTGGTGCATGAGGCGAAGCTGGTTTACGCGGCGGGAGAGATGGCCGACGTTTTGCCGCGGAGAGGATTGTTTTGAGTTGGTTTGCGCCCGGGCGGGTCTGAGACCCGCCCCTACAGAAGCAAATGCAAATTCAACGACGCCCTCATACAGGTGGCCGCTACACAGTCAAAGGCTAGGAGCCGGCGGGACGCCGGCGCTACGAGTTCCATGGCGAAACTCTCGCACTACGATGAAACAGGGCGCGTGCGGATGGTGGACGTTTCGGCGAAGGCGGCCACGTCGCGTACGGCGCAGGCGCACGCATTTATTCGCATGGAGCGAGCGACGATTCGCAGCGTCCGAGCGTTGAGATCGCCCAAAGGCAATCCAGTTGAAATCGCCCGGATCGCTGGAATTGGCGCGGCCAAGCGCACGGCGGAGCTGATTCCACTTTGTCATCCCCTCGCTTTGACTCACGTAGATGTGAGCGCCAAGCTGTGCCAGAATGGAATTGAGCTGACATCGGAGGCGACGGCTACGGGCCCGACCGGCGTCGAGATGGAGGCGTTGGTGGCGGTGTCGGTTGCGGCGCTGACGATTTACGACATGTGCAAAGCGCTGGAACGCGGCATGGAAATCACCGAGGTGTACGTGGTGAAGAAAGCGGGCGGGCGTAGTGGCACGTACGTGCGTGCTGGGAAGCGTGTGAAGCGATGACGCCGATGAAGGATGTCAAAGTCCTGGTCGTCGATGATAACGCGCTGATCCTCGACTTGTTGATGAAGGGTTTGCTGCCGCATTGCGATGCGCGCGCGGCCGCTGATGGCGCCGATGCGCTGCTGAAGATTGTGGATGATCCTCCGGATCTGGTGGTGTGCGACTACCGCATGCCGGGGCTTGATGGGCGGCAGCTGTACGAAAAATTGCGCGGAAGGCAACAGACCAAGGCGATTCCGTTTATTTTTCTGGCGAGCCGCAGCGACATTGAAGAGAAATTGCGTCCGATCGTGGAGGGCGTCGAGGAATTTATTCCCAAGCCATTTTTTCTGAAGGATTTGGTGCGGCGCGCGAAAAAAGTTGTGGACCGGCTGCAGTTGGAGAAGTTGCAGAATCGTCAGGTGCGCCCAGGAGTGGTGCAGGGGCGTCTGGAAGAAATGTCCATCATGGATTTGATGCAGTCACTGGAGATGGGGCAGAAGTCCTGCCAGCTGACGATTCGTCGCGGCGAAGAAAGCGGGGATTTGTTCTTTGCGTCGGGGCAATGCAAGGATGCGCGGCTGGGAGCGCTGGAGGGCGAGGCTGCGGTGTTCGAGGCCGTGCGCTGGCCCGAGGGCGAATTCGAAATTGATTTCAATCGCGCGCCAACGCGCGACATTATTTCGCGCACGACTACCGGCTTGCTGATGGAAGCGCTGCGGCTGGTCGATGAAGGGCAGCGCGACGGCGAGAGCGAAGACGCGCAGGTCACCGAAGGATAGTCCCGGAATCGTCGGGGCGCCACTCCATGCGGGTTTCCATTCTTACGGTGAGCGATTCGGTCGCGGGCGGGAAGCACGAGGATAGTTCCGGGCCGGCTGTCGCGGGGCGTTGCAGGGAACTGGGTTGGGAAATTGTGTCGGCGGCGGTGTTGCCCGATGAGCGCGAAGGTATTGCTGAGTTTTTGCGGAAGACAGCCGATGCGAAAGTGGTGGATTTGATCCTCACGACCGGCGGGACAGGCGTGGGGCCGCGTGATGTGACGCCGGAAGCGACGATCTCCGTGGCGGAGCGGTTGATTCCGGGATTCGCGGAGCAGATGCGCGCGGAGGGTCTGAAGAATACGCCGCGGGCGATTTTGTCGCGCGGGGTTGCGGGAATTCGCGGAACTACGATGATCGTGAATTTGCCGGGAAGTCCGCGGGGAGCTGTGGAATCGTTGGATGCTATTGCTTCGCTGCTGCCTCATGCCGTGGATGTGCTGCACGGCGCACGCCATTAGTACAACCCTAGAATCATCCTATTCTCCGGACCGCTTCGATGCTGACGTGCCCGCTTCGTCTCGCGCTGTTCGGGACGAAGCGGCCGCTACCTATCCACCTGCAAAAACCAGACAATTCGAGCGGCCGACGGCGGGAATTTTTTTGTGGTGGATGACGCTGGCTGAGAGTTGACCGCTGTGCTAGGATGCGCTGTTCGTGGGTCAACGTTGATCCGACGATGCCGAGCCAATACATTCCGATATTGATTTACGCGCTTCTTGCCGCGGCTTTCCCCGCTGTCACCCTGATTATTTTCAAGTTTATTCGGCCGGATATGAAAGCTACCGGTGCGAAGCTGGAGCCGTACGAATGCGGCGTCCCACCGGAAGGGAATGCGCGCGGGCGGTATTCGGTGCGGTTTTATATGGTGGCGATTCTTTTTGTGATTTTTGATGTGGAGACAATTTTTCTGTTTCCTTGGGCGATCAAGTACGGGCAGCTGGGCGTGTATGGTTTGGTGACGATGTTGGTGTTCTTGGGAATTTTGATCATCGGGTATGTGTGGTTGTATCGCAAGGGCGCGCTGGACTGGGTCTAAACGCGGCGCCGCGCAGAAACTTGGGATTCGGCAGCGTGGAATTGACGTTTTTTTTTGGAGTGTGTTAAAAAGGCGGGCTGCGAGCCGATTGCGGGGCGCGGGATTCGACGCGTACCGGGCGAGGGCAGCCGATCGAACCGATGGTCAACGACCCTTCGGAAAAAGGTCCAGCCGCAAAACCGCCGGAAGGCACGGCGGAAAAGTCTTCTATTCCTTCCAAGCCTGAGGTGCCTGCCGTTCCTGCTGCGCCTTCTAAGCCAGCTGAAACCAAACCTCCAGTCCCAGCGACTCCTGCTGAGCCCGTCGCAGCGAAACCACCCGCCGCGTCGCCTGCTCAGGCTAAGACGCCCGCTGCGAAGCCTCCTGCTGCAGCGACTACGCCCGCGGCACCTGGAACACCGGCTGCCGCAGCGCCGCCGAAACCTGCCGTTCCTCCAGCTGCACCGAAAGAAGCGCCGCCGAAGCCGGTCCCATTGGATAACGAATTGGTGCAAAGGCTGAAGGCGCGCTTCGGGGATGCGATTCGCGAAGCCTCGCTGGACCGGAAGCAAGCAATTGTGCTGATTGCGGTGGAGCAGCTGCGCGAAATCTCGCGTTATTGCCGCGACGAAGAAAAATTCGACATGCTGGTGGATTTGACCGCGGTGGACTGGCCGAAACGCGAAAAGAGATTTGACGTGGTGCTGAATCTCTATTCGTTCGCGAAGAACGAGCGGCTGCGTTTGAAGGCGCACGCGGGAGAGACCGAGCCCGCGCCGAGCGTTTGTGAAATCTGGCCTGCGGCGAACTGGATGGAGCGCGAATGCTACGACATGTTCGGGATTGTGTTTGAAGGACACCCGGATCTGAAACGCATTTTGCTGCCGGACGAGTGGCAAGGGCATCCGTTGCGCAAAGATTACGACATTTTGAAGCAGGATACGGATTGGGTTCGGGAAAATTTGGGAATCGAGAGCGGGCAGTAGCGCCGCAAGACGGCTACGGGCGAATGAGCGACGAGCGCACCACGAAAACGATTTCCGGGATGGACAGCGTCAACACCACGGTGTTGGGCGCGGACGAAATCATTTTGAATATGGGGCCGCAGCATCCTTCGACGCATGGAGTGTTGCGCGTGAAGTTGAAATTGGATGGCGAGCGCGTGGCGGGGTCGGAATGCATTATCGGTTATCTGCACCGCGGCGTGGAGAAAATCGCGGAGCATCGCAGCTACCAGCAATTTGCGCCGTACGTGGATCGCATGGATTACGTGGCGGCGGTTTCGAACGGATTGGGCTACTGCGAGGCCGTGGAAAAATTGCTGGGCACCGAAGCGCCGCCGCGCGCGCGGGTGGTGCGCACGATTTTGACCGAGCTACAGCGGATTGCGAGCCACTTGTTGTGGCTGGGAACGCATGCGCTGGATATCGGCGCTTTGACGCCGGTTTTTTACTGTTTTCGCGAGCGCGAAGAAATCCTGAAAATCTTCGAGAAGTATTGCGGCGCGCGGCTTACGACTCATGCCTTTCGCATCGGCGGGCTGCAGTACGAGACGTACGACGGCTTCGAAGAGGACACCAAGCGTTTCTGCAATGATTTCGCTCACAAGATTGATGAGTACGAAACTTTGCTGACGGAAAATCGCATCTGGGTGGGGCGGACAAAGGGCGTGGGAATTCTGAACGCGGCGGATGCGATTGCGCTGGGAGTGACCGGCCCGGTGTTGCGGGCGAGCGGCGTGAAATGGGATTTGCGCAGAGCGCAGCCGTACGCGGCGTACGACCAATACGAATTCGACATTCCCACGCGCGAAACCGGCGACACTTATGACCGATACGTGGTGCGCATGGAAGAGATGCGACAATCGCGGCGGATCTGCTTGCAGGCGGTGGAAAATATTCCTACCGGGCCGATCATGGCACGCATCGGCAAAGTGCTGAAGCCTCCACCCGGTGAAGTTTATCACTCGATTGAGGCGCCCAAGGGCGAGCTGGGGTATTACATCGTCAGTGACGGGACGACGCAGCCGTATCGCGTGCGCGTGCGTCCGCCGTCGTTTATTAATTTGCAGGCGTTCGACAAAATGGCGAAGGGCGCGCTGATTGCGGACGTGGTGGCGATCATCGGGACGATTGATATTGTGCTGGGGGAAGTGGACCGCTAAAAAATGGGACATCTGATTCCACCATCGATCATGCCGTTCGTGCTGCCGGTGTTGTATGCGGTGGTGATCGTGGCCGTGCTGCCGCTGCTGGCCGGTTACATCGTGTTGATGGAACGAAAAGTCATGGCGGATATGCAGGCACGGCTCGGCCCGATGCGCGTGGGGCCGCACGGACTCCTGCAGCCGATTGCGGACGCCGTGAAATTGCTTTTGAAAGAAGACATTATTCCGGATAAGGCGGACCGGCTGATGTTCTGGTTCGCGCCGCTGGTGAGCGTGACGATGGCGCTGCTGGCGTATTCGGCGCTGGCCATCGGTCCCGCGTTTCAGATTGCGGATTTGAATATTGGATTGCTTTTTATTCTGGCGATCAGCTCGCTGGGGATTTACGGAATTGTGCTGGGCGGGTGGGCTTCGAACAGCCATTACTCGCTGCTGGGGGCATTGCGTAGCGCGGCGCAGTTGGTGAGTTATGAAACCGCGGCGGGGCTGGGATTGATTTCAGTGCTGCTGCTGGCAGGCTCGCTTTCGATGAAGGATATCGTGCAAGCGCAGTTGGACCAGGGCGTGTGGTTCGGTTTCTCGGTGCCATTCGGATTTTTTATTTATTTGGTGGGCTCGATCGCCGAAACCAATCGTGCGCCTTTTGATTTGCCGGAAGCGGAATCGGAACTGGTCGCGGGATACATGACGGAGTATAGCGGGTTTCGCTGGTCGCTTTATTTTCTGGCGGAATACGCGAACATGATTATCGTGGCGGGGATCGCGACGACTTTATTTCTGGGTGGGTGGCTGCGGCCGGGGGCGCGGTACCACGAGCATATTCCGGGAACAGGCATCGAATGGTTGGACGCGCTTCCCGCGCTCCTGACTTTGGGCGTTGCGTTGTATTCGCTGAAGCTTGCGCCAACGCAGCCGGTGAAGATTCAGAAAATCGTGATGGTGCTGGTTGCGGTGTTGTGCCTCGGTGTGGCTTGCGTGTTGGCCGGAGCGCTCTTTGCGCCGCCTGCGGTGATGCAGGGGATTCATGGGGCGTTTTGGTTTATGGCTAAGGTGTTCGCGTACATTTACGCGTTCTTGTGGATCCGCTTTACGTTTCCACGTTATCGGTTTGACCAGTTGATGCGGCTGGGCTGGCGATTCTTGATTCCGCTGGCATTGGTGAACGTGATTGGTGTGGGCGTGGCGATCGTGTTGCGGCAACAATTCGCTTGGGGGCCGATTGTCTCGTTGATTCCGACGACGCTCGCGACACTGGGCGTGGCCATGCTCCTGGCGAAAGATGACGCGCCGGTTGCGGAGGCACAGACGGCGGCCGGTGAATAGATGCAGACGCTGAATCAGGCGCTATTTATATTTTTCGCGGTGCTGGCGGTGGCTTCCGCGATTTTGATGGTGACGCGGCGGAACATTGTGCACGGCGCGGTTTTCTTGATCACCACACTGTTGTCCACGGCAGGAATTTTTCTTTTGCTGCAGGCTGAGTTTCTTTTCATCGTGCAAGTCATTTTGTATGTGGGCGGGATCATGGTGCTGTTCGTTTTCGTGATCATGCTGGTGAATCTGGATGTTTCGATGCGCCAGGTGCAATTTAACCGGCAATGGTTTGTGGCGGGAGCGCTGGCGCTGGTGCTGGCGGGCCAATTCTTGTTCGCGATCTGGGTGGGGCGGGGCGCGCTGCGTTTGCCGGCGATGGCCAGCGAGATTTCGCCGAAAAATACCGAGGCCGTGGCGGATGCGCTTTTTAGCCATTACATGCTGCCGTTTGAGATCGCTTCGATTCTGTTGTTGGTGGCGATGATTGGCGCGGTGGTGATGGCTAAGCGGAGAGCGGGATGATTCCAGTGGACGATTACTTATTTCTGAGCCTCGCGCTTTTCACAATCGGTGTGATCGGAGTGCTGACGCGACGCAATGTGATCATCATGCTCATGTCGATCGAGCTGATTTTGAACGCGGTGAACATTAACCTGATGGTTTTTTCGCGCATGTGGGGCACGGTGGACGGGCAGGTGTTCGCGATTTTTATTATTACCGATGCGGCGGCGGAAGCTGCGGTGGGACTGGGCATCATCCTGGCGTTTTTCCACAATCGCGAGACCGTGTTGGCGGACGAAATGGATATCATGAAATGGTGAAGGCTTACAGATGAACACGCCGTATTTTCTGGAGCATATCTGGCTGATTCCGCTGTTTCCGTTGCTGACGGCGGCGGTGATGCTGTTCTACGGGCGGAAGCTCGCGAACAACATTGTCAGCTATTTGTGTGCGGGGAGCGTGTTCGTTTCGTTTATTTTTTCAGTGGGCGCGTTTTTTCAACTGGTCGCAATGCCGCAAGGCGAACGATTCTTCACGAAACTGCTTTTCGAGTGGGTTCCGGCCGTGCCGTATCACATGTTCGACGGCCGGTTGGCTCAGTTTGTGGCCGGGTGGGAATTTCAGATTGATCCGCTTTCGGCGGTGATGATTCTGGTGGTCACGGGCGTGGGATTCCTGATTCACGTGTATTCCACCGGATACATGGCGCTCGAGGGCGGGTATTACCGGTTCTTCGGGTATTTGAACCTTTTTATGTTCGCGATGCTGATCCTGGTGCTGGCGAATAATTTCCTGATGATGTTCGTGGGCTGGGAAGGAGTGGGGACTTGCAGCTATTTGCTGATCGGATTTTATTTTCACCGCAAGTCGGCGTCGGACGCGGGGAAAAAAGCGTTCATCGTCAATCGCGTAGGTGATGCGGGTTTTCTGTTGGGAATTTTTCTGTGCTCGGCGGTGCTGGGCACGGTGCGCTTCAGCGATATTGGCCCTGCCCTGCACGCCGGAAACTTTCAGAAAGGTGATCCTTGGCTGACGGCGATTGCGCTGCTGCTTTTTGTTGGCGCGGCCGGAAAGTCGGCACAGATTCCGTTGTATGTGTGGCTGCCGGACGCGATGGAAGGGCCAACGCCGGTGAGCGCGTTGATTCACGCGGCGACGATGGTTACTGCGGGCGTGTATATGGTGACGCGCACGAACGCGATTTATCAGTTGGCGCCGAAGGCCATGTACGTGGTCGCGCTGGTCGGAGCGATCACGGCGCTTTTCGCGGCAACGATTGGCGTGGTGCAGAACGACATCAAGAAAGTGCTAGCATATTCGACCGTTTCGCAGCTGGGTTATATGTTCCTGGCCTGCGGTGTGGGCGCGTTTACCGCGGGAATTTTCCACTTGATGACGCATGCGTTTTTCAAAGGGTTGCTGTTCCTTGCGGCGGGCAGCGTGATTCACGCGCTTTCGGGCGAGCAGGACATGCGCAAGATGGGTGCGCTATCGAAGCGCATTCCGGTGACGTATTGGACGATGTTGATCGCGACGCTCGCGATCGCGGGAATTTTTCCGTTTGCCGGATTTGTTAGCAAAGACCTCATTCTCGGCAAAGCCTACGAACAAGATGTGCTGTTGTGGGCCATCGGATATTTCACCGCTGGCATGACCGCGTTTTATATGTTCCGGCTGGTTTTCATGACGTTTCACGGGACGTCGCGCGTGGACCACGAAGTCGAGCACCACATTCATGAATCGCCGAAGGCCATGCTGGTGCCGCTAGTGATTCTGGCGGGGCTTTCGATTGTCGGAGGATTGGTCAGCTGGCCGGAAATTCTTGGAGGCAACAGTCACTTCGTGCATTTTCTCGAGCCGGTCGTGGGGATGGCACACCAGTCGCGCATCGAGCCGTTGAAGGGGCCCAGTTCGCGCATCGGCGAAATTAATTTGATGCTGATGTCTGAGGGACTGGTGGTGCTGGGAATTTTGTTCGCGTGGTATTTGTACATCAAGCGCACGGAGCTGCCCGCGAAGATTGCGAAAGGCCTGAACGGATTCTACGAGCTGGTGTATCACAAATATTATGTGGACGAGTTGTACGACGCGCTGTTTGTGAATCGCGCGAAAGATTTGGGACTGGCGCTGGGATGGTTCGATACGAATGTGATCAACGGAGTGGGCGTGGACGGCGCGGGATGGCTGACGCGATTCGTTTCGCGCGCTTCGATGTGGTGGGACACCTGGATCGTGGACGGGTCGGTGAAGTTGGGCGCGCGGATTGTGTGGGTCCTCAGTCTTCCGGTGCGCTTGATTCAGGACGGGTTGGTGCAGAGTTACATGCTGTTCATCGTGATCGGGTTGATCGGGTTCCTGGGATATTACTTTTATCTGGCGCATCACGCGGTGCACTGAGCTTCCAGCTGGGCGGGCACGGTCTGCAAATTGGTGTAGAACGCGAGGGAACGGATGCTCTTTTCCGATAGCCACATTTTAAGCACGATCCTGTTCACGCCGCTGATTGGCGCGATTTTGATGCTCTTTATTCCGCGCGAGCGGGCCGACCTGCATCGCTCGATGGGCAATTTGTTCGGGTTCCTCGGTCTGCTGGTTTCGCTGCCGCTGATTTGGCGCTTTCAATCCGGGCCTGGGGCGCCGCAATTTCAATTCGTGGAGAATGCGAGCTGGATTCCTTCGGTGGGCGCGCACTTCACGCTGGGCATTGACGGGTTGAGCTTTTTGATGGTGATGCTGACGACCGTGCTGGGCGCTATTGCGATCCTGTCGTCGTGGTCGGCGATCCACAAACGCGAAAAGGAATATTACATTCTGCTGTTGCTGCTGCAGACCGGCATGTTGGGCGTTTTTATGTCGCTGGACTTCGTGCTGTTCTACGTTTTCTGGGAAGTGATGCTGGTGCCGATGTACTTCCTGATCGGGGTGTGGGGCAGCGAGCGGCGGCTGTACGCGGCGATCAAGTTTTTCCTGTACACGCTGGCCGGGTCGGTGCTGATGCTGTTGGCGATTCTGGCGATTTATTATTACCGGAACACGTTCGACATGCGCGAAATTTTGACGCATCCCTTCACGGCGCAATTCGGGTGGCTGCAGAAGTGGCTGTTCTGGGGATTCTTCTTCGCGTTTGCGATCAAGGTGCCGATGTTTCCGTTTCACACGTGGCTACCTGACGCGCACACCGAGGCTCCCACCGCAGGTTCCGTCATCCTGGCCGGCGTGCTGTTGAAAATGGGGACGTACGGTTTCCTGCGATTTTCGCTGCCGATGTTTCCCGACGCGACGGTGAAATACCGCGGCATCGTGATTGTGCTCTCGCTGATTGGGATTATTTACGGGGCGCTGGTCTGCATGATGCAGAAGGACATGAAGAAGCTCATCGCGTATTCGTCGGTGAGCCACATGGGATTTTGCACGCTGGGGATTTTCGTGCTCACGCCGCTGGGGCTTTCCGGCAGCATCATCCAGCAAATCAATCACGGCATTTCCACCGGCGCGCTGTTCCTGCTGGTGGGCGTACTCTACGAGCGGCGGCACACGCGGCTGATTTCGGAATTTGGCGGACTCTCGACTCCGATGCCGAATTTTGCGGCGGTGTATTTGATCATAACGCTTAGCTCTCTGGGGATGCCGCTGCTGAACGGATTTATTGGTGAATTCACGATTCTGCGCGGTGTGTTTGAAGTGAGCTGGCAGTGGGCGGCGTGGGGCGTGTTCGGCGTGATTTTGGGCGCGGCATATCTGTTGTGGCTGTACCAGCGGGTGATGTTCGGTTCGGTGACGAATCCGGCGAACGAGCATTTGCCGGATCTGAATGCGCGCGAGTATGCGACGTTGATTCCGCTGGTGGTGCTGGCGTTCTGGATCGGAATTTATCCCGCGCCACTTTTTAGGGTGGTGGAGCAGCCGGTGCATCGGCTGGTGGAGTGCGTGCATCCGGGATATTACTCTGATACGCATTCGCCGGGCGAAAAGGCTGCAGCGGCGGAAGTTGGTGCGACGTCTCCGGCTGCGGCAACGCCCGGTGCGACGCCGGCCAGTGGCTCGACTGGCGCAAAGGCCGAGGTGAAATAGATGCACTGGCAGAACATCTTCGAGCAGACGCGCGGGGATTTCTTCCTGGTGCTGCCGGAAGCCATGCTCATTTTTTTCGGTTTGGCGATTTTGCTCAGCGATTTTTTGCTCACCAAGCAGCAGAAAGCCTGGAATGCGTTGACGGCGATGCTGGGCGTGGTATTCAGCGGTGGCTCGCTGTACATGCTGCGTGCATATGCGGCGGCGCCATACGGCCCAACGCCGGGTTTCTACAATTCCATCGTGGTTGATCCGTTTTTTATTTTCTTTGGCTTTCTCTTCCTGGCATCCACGGCGCTAGTGATTTTGATTTCGGTACGCTACATGGAGATTGAGGACGAACAGCACGGCGAATATTACGCGCTGATGCTGTTTGCCACCGTGGGCATGATGTTTTTGGCGTGCGGGAACGATCTGGTGGTGCTGTTCCTTGGCCTGGAGACGATGGCGTTGAGTTTTTACGTGCTCAGCGGATTTTTGCGACGCGATCGGCGGTCGAATGAAGCGGCGATGAAGTACATGCTGATGGGGGCGTTCAGCTCGGGCATTCTGGCTTATGGATTTTCGATATTGTACGGACTGGCGGGCTCGACGAACCTGCAGGTAATTGAGGGAGCGATTTCGCGGCGGCACCTGGAAGTTCCAGGAACGGATCTGCTGACTTTCCTCGCGCTGGGAACCGTGGCTGCCGGGATATTTTTCAAGATTGCCGGGGTGCCGTTTCATCAGTGGGCGCCGGATGTGTATGAAGGAGCGCCGACGGCGATCACGGCGTTTGTCAGCGGCGCTTCGAAGGCTGCCAGCTTCGCGCTGCTGCTGCGACTTTTCCTGACGGTTTTCTGGCCGGTGAATCTGGATTGGGTGCGGATCATGGAGGCAGTGGGGGTGCTGTCGCTGACAGTGGGCACGCTGGCGGCGATCACGCAGACAAACATCAAGCGGTTGCTGGCTTATTCTTCGATCGCACAGGTGGGGTACATTTTGCTGGGGTTCGTGGCGGCGGTGAATCCGGATGGGACGTTGCATGAGCGCGGATTGCAGGCGATGGCGTTTTACTTGTTCGTGTATGTGTTCTTCAACACGGGCGCGTTCGCGGTGGTGATTTTGTTGCGGCGGAAGGGGATTATCGGCGACGAGATTGATGACTTGAATGGGCTGATTGAGCGCAGTCCGGGCGCGGCGGTGCTGATGCTGATTTTCCTGCTGTCGCTGGCGGGGATTCCGCCTACGGCTGGATTTGTGGCGAAACTTCTGATTTTCTGGGCTTTGATTGAGACGCATCACACGGTGCTAGCGGTGCTGGGCGTGCTCTATATTCTTCCCGCGGTGTATTACTATTTCCGGATGGTCGCGGCGATGTGGGTGCGCGAGTCGAGCGACAAGGTGCAGCCGGTGATTTCCTGGGCGCAGAAGTTTGCGCTGGGAGCGATGGTGATCGTCACGCTCGCGGCGGGAATGTTTCCGGAGCAGTTCCTGCGTTTGGCGACGTATTCTATTTTGACGCCGTTTGGCCAGTGAGCGCGGGCGGCCAGTGACCGGCAACTCGTGATGTCCTCCGAAAATCCAGCTCCTGGTAAACGGCCGAGCGGCGGCGCGAGCCAAGTGGCGATGGCCATGGAACTGCCCGTCATTTTGATCGCCACTATTGGGATTGCTGGTGGTGCGGGATATCTGCTGGATCGTTGGCTGCACACCTCGCCTCTTCTCACCCTCATTCTCGGTTTTCTCGGCTTCGGCGCGGGGGTGTGGGACGTGATTCGCCGGCTCACGCGCGCCGAGAAGACGGACGGCGGCGCCAATGGCGGGGGATGACGCGTTTTACAGCGCTGCAGAGCGCCGGATTGAGTGGCTGATCGCCGGGATCGGCGCTGTCGCAACGGCTGCGGTTGCGTTTGTGTGGGGTGGCCGGGCAGCGTCTGGATTGGCTGCGGGGGCGATCCTCTCTTGGGTGAATTATCGTTGGATGAAGCAGGGAGTGGACACTCTAGCGCGGCTTTCGACGGTTCAGGCAGGAACGCAGCGGGCGCAGGTTCCAGCCAGTGTGTATTTGAAATTCCTGGGGCGCTACGCTTTGCTGATCGTCGCTGCATATGCTATTCTGCGGGCCTTTAGACCTCCAGTAGCGAGCCTGCTGGCCGGTTTTTTTTCCGTGGTTGCCGCGGTTCTGGTGGAAATGGTGGGGCAGCTTTTCCGGCGTAGCCCGCCTTCAGACGCGAGTTCCTGAAAGGGTGGAAATGGGAGAGGGATTACGGTGGGTTACGATTCTGCTGAACCGCTTGCTGGGCAAGCCGGTCGGCGCGCTGCTCCAGGCTCTGCACATCCATCCGGCCAATCCTGAATATCCGATTCCAAACCATGTAGCTTTCGAATTGGTGGTTTTTGCGCTGGCCGCGGTTTTCTTTTTGTGGCTGCGCACGCGCATTTCGGTGGACCGCCCCGGAGGCACGCAGCAGTGCATGGAAGCATTGCTGACGAATTCGATGGGCGTGGGGATTCGCGACCTGCTGGACGATAACGTGGGCCACGACGGTCAGAAATATGTGGCGATGATTGGTAGCATCGGCTTCTTCGTCTTGATCTGCAACCTCGTTGGCTTGTTTCCCACGTTTATGTCGCCGACTGCGGTGGTGTCCGTGCCACTGGGGTGCGCGATCGTGGTGTTCATCTATTACAACTGGGTGGGCGTGGTGAAGCACGGACTGCTCGGGCACGGAAAGCATTTTCTGGGGCCAGACATGCAGATGCCGCCCCCAATCAGTTGGATCATTGCGCTACTCATGCTGCTGATTGAAACAGTGAGCAATCTCGCAAGATTGCTGTCGCTCACTGTGCGGCTCTGGGTCAATATCCTCGTTAGCGAAATCCTCTACGTTTTGTTTCTCGGATTGATGTTGGAGATGTATCTGTTCCTCGGGCATCTCGGAAAAATTGGCTATGTGGGTGCGATTATTCCGCTGGTTGGTCCTGTGCCATTTATTTTGCTGCACATTTTTGTGGCTGTATTGCAGGCATTCGTTTTTACAATTCTGCCCGTGATTTATGTGGCGGGCGCAGTAGCCGAAGAGCACTAATTCGCGGCACGGATTTATACGTGGTTGGCATTATCGCCGTCAGTGTGATCCCGGCTGCTTGAGGATGACGGGAGCCACCGCCTGGCGGCAAATTTATACCGAGGAGAACACGATGAAGAGGTACGCGTTGTTTCTGCTGGGGGTGGTCGCGGTGATCATGTTTGCCCCGGCGGCATTTGCGCAGGGGACGGCGGGGGAAGCTACGGCGACGAATTGGGTCGCGATTACTTCCGGGTTCGCGATGGCGATTGCTTCGGCGGCGGGCGGTTACGCGCAGGCCAAGGCCACTGCGGCAGCTTGTGAAGGATTGGCGCGCAATCCGGGAGCGGCTGCGGCAATTCGTTTCGCGTTGATTTTGGCGCTGGTGCTGATCGAATCGATGGCGCTGTACACGTTTGCGATTGTATTTTTGAAAGTGAAGTAAAGTTCAGGCAAGGAATTCGGAGCCCGGAAGTTCGCGGAGAGCGAGCTTCCGGGCTTTTTGTTTTTATGTGACAGTTCGCGAATTTTGTCTGGCGCACGTCCGTGACGCTCGCGAAAGGCCACGTCAAATTCAACTGCGCCCGCCTGAAGGCGGCCGCTACAACCGCAAAGCTTAGGGACCTGGCGGGCCGCGCGGGGGCTGAGACCCGCCTCTACGAGAAATACTAATTAGAACCGCAGGCGGTTTCTAATGCAGGGTGAGGGAGTCGGCGGCGGCTTTGGCGTAGTCTAGGACGTGGCTGGGGAGTATGCCTAGGTAGAGCGTGCCGATCGCGGCGATGGTTAGGGCCAGAACTACGGCGGGGGCGACTTTCGATGGCGTGTAGTCTTTCGATGGCTCCCAGAAATACATGGCGATTATTACACGCAAATAATAGTAGGCGCCGATGACGCTGTTGATCGCGGCTATCACTACCAGCCAGACGATGCGCGAATCGAGCGCGGCTTGAAAGGCGAAGAATTTTCCGAGGAAGCCGCCGGTGGCGGGCAAGCCGAGCAGCGAAAACAGGAATAGCGTGAAGCAGGCGGCGAGGACCGGCTGCTTGGTGCCTAGGCCGGCGTAATCGGTGATTTTCAGGCGCTGCTCGTCGCGCTGACCGAGGTGCGCGATCACGAGGAAGGCGCCGACTTTCATCAGGACGTAGGCGGCGAGATAAAAAAGAACCGCGGCGACACCGTAAACGGTGCCGGCGGCGAAGGCGACCAGAATGTATCCGGCATGCGCGATGGACGAATACGCGAGCATCCGCTTGACGTTGGTCTGCACGAGCGCGGCGAAATTGCCAATGCACAGTGTGAGGACCGCGGAAATCGCGATGGCCCAGAACCACAGGCCGTCCGCGGTGCCGAAGCCCACGTAGAAAATTCGCAGCATCAGCGCGAACGTGGCGGCTTTGGGACCTGAAGCGAGCAAAGCCGTGACCGGCGTGGGCGCGCCTTCGTAAACATCCGGGCCGTAGATCTGGAAGGGGGCGGCGACGACCTTGAAACCGAGGCCGACGAAGATCAGCGCGAGGCCGACGATGGAGAGTGAATCGAGGCGCCCTTGCGCGGTTATCAATTTTTCGAGAGCGTCTCGCACCAGATCAATGCGCGTGGTTCCCGTGGAGCCGTACACCATCGCGATGCCGTAAAGAAAGAATGCGGTGGCGAAGGAGCCGAGGATGAAATATTTCAGTCCAGCTTCATTGGATTTTACGGCACGGCGGCGAAAGCCGGCGAGGATGTAGGTTGAGATCGAACTCATTTCCAGACCGATGAACGCGGTGACCAGTTCGTTTGCGCCTGCGAGGATGCCCATGCCAGCGGAGGCGAACAGAACGAGCGCGTAGTATTCGCCGCGTTGAATGCCTTCCTGTTCGAGATATTGCATGGAACCGAGAATCGCGAGCGCCGCCGAACCGATTACCACCACGTGCATAAAAATGCTGAAAGCGTCGGCGCTGATCAGATTGTTGTAAGCCATGCCCTGATCGAGCGCCATGAGGCGCACCGCGCCGAGCGCGACGAGCGTGCCGACGAACGCCAGCCATCCTAGGATGCGCTGTTTCGCCGGGCCGAGGAACGGGTCCGCGACCATGATGAGGATGCCGAAGAAGCACAGGACGAGTTCCGGTGCGAGGCGATGCAGGTTCGCGAGTTGCTCAGCGGGGAACTGGATCACGGCTGCACCGTACGTGCGGCGATGGAGGCGAGCGAGCGGTCATGCAGCAGCTGCGGCTGCGCTAGCGGCTGCGGTGGCGCCAGGAGCATCGTTTGTCCGGCGGCGAGCGCGGGAGGTTGGGGAGGCCGCGTAGCATCGTTCCGCGGGAGGCCCTTGGTCTGCTGGACCAGGCTATCGGTGGCAGCCTGCATGCGGTGTGTGAAGAGCGGCGAAGCGACGCCCATGAAGAGAATCGCGAGGGCGACGGTGACGAGAATCACGCGTTCGCGGCCGGAAGCATCAGGCAGCGTGCGATTCTTGTCGTTCGTGACCTCACCAAGCGCGACGCGTTGGTAGGACCATAGCAAATAAATCGCTGAGAGCACCGAGCCGCTGGCAGCCCAGGAAGCCCAGGCATGATGAAACTGGAAGACGCCGATCAGGATGAGGAACTCACCGATGAAGCCGTTGAGCGGTGGCAGCGCGAGCGACGCGAGGCAAACGAACAGGAAGAAGGCCATCAGCACCGGCATGGGATTCACCAGGCCGCCGAATTCCTTGATTTCGTAAGTGTGGCGGCGATCGTAAATCATGCCCAGGCCGAGGAAGAGCGCGCCGGTGGAGACGCCGTGGCTGATCATCTGAAAGACCGCGCCCTGGAACGAAATGGTGGTGAAGGAAAAAATTCCCAGCACTACAAATCCCAAGTGGCTGATGGACGTGTAAGCGATCAGCCGCTTGAAATTTGGTTGGATGGTGGCGACCAGCGCGCCGTAAACGATGCCAATAATCGCCAGTACGCCGATGAGCGGCGCCATGCGGTGCGCGGCGTCGGGAAATAATGGCAGACAAAAACGCATCATGCCGTAGGTGCCGAGCTTCAGCATCACGCCCGCGAGGATCACGGAACCGGCGGTGGGAGCTTCGGTGTGCGCGTCCGGCAGCCAGGTGTGCAGCGGGAAGAGCGGGACCTTGATGGCAAAGGCCAGGAAGAATGCACCGAAGAGCCAGAGCTCGGTGTGCGCCGGAATCAAGATGTAGCCTCGCTGCAGACGCGAGGCGAGTTCCGGCAGATCAAAAGTGCGAACGAGGCCGCTCGCTCCGCCACTGAGATTGTAGAGCCACAGAATCGCGACCAGCATCAGGATCGAACCGAACATGGTGTAGAGGATGAATTTCACGGCGGCGTAGATGCGGCGGGTGTGGCCCCATATGCCGACCAGGAAATACATGGGAATCAGCGTCAATTCCCAGAAAAAGAAGAAGAGGAGCAGGTCGAGCGAGACGAAGACGCCGATCATGGCCGTTTCGATTACCAGCAGCGCGACGAAGAAGCCTTTCACGTATTCGTGAATCGAATTCCAGGAACAGAGGATCGCGAGCGGCGTCAAGAAAGTGGTGAGCAGAACCAGGAACAGGCTGATGCCGTCCACGCCGATGTGATATTGGATCGCGTCGCCAATCCAGCGGTGATTTTCAACGAACTGGTAGCCAGAATTCGCGGAATCGAAAGTGGGCAGCAGGAACGCGAGCGAAATCGCGAATTCCGCGAGCGAGACGGCCAGCGCGATGCGGCGAATCCAGGTATGATCGTCCGAACGCAACATCAGCAGCGCCGGCAGACCCAGCAGCGGCAGGAATATGATCACCGAGAGCAAATGAGATTGCATTTCCACGCTAGCGCACCATCCCCCAGAGTCCGATCATCAGCACTGTGACGCCGACCGCGCCAATCACCACCCAGGTGGCATAGCTGCGCGCGTTGCCGGATTGAATTTCGCGCAGTTCGCTGCCGGATTCGCGGGCGACGCGCGCTACGCCGTTCACCGTGCCGTCGATCACGGTTTCATCTACCACGTGCCAGAGCACGTTCGTTGAAATCCAGAGCAGCGGCTGGATGATCGCGGCGTTGTAGAGTTCGTCCACATAATATTTGTGCAGCACCAGCGTGTAAGGCGCGCGCAGGCTATCCGCAAGTTTCTTCGGTGTTTCGGGGCTCTTGATGTAGAACCACCAGGCTACGAGCAATCCCGCGAGCGCGATGAGCACAGGCCATCCGGTGAGCGCGTGAAACAGCATCATCCCGGGGCTTTCCAAAGCCTCCGGGGCTCTCTCGGCGACCGCCGGTGCGTAGGTGGCGAATACTGGATGCAGGAATTTCTCGAAGTAGTCCGTGCCGCCGACGAGATGCGGGGCGGCAACCCATCCGCCGACCGTCGAGAGAATCGCCAGCAGAATCAACGGGACCGTCATGTTGTACGGCGATTCGTGCACGTGTACTTTGTGCTCGTCGTAGCGCGGTTCGCCGAAGAAGGTGAGGAAAATCAGGCGGAACATGTAGAACGAAGTGAAGCCGGCGCCGATCAAGCCCAGCAGCCAGAGCCCGATGTTCGCGTTCGGGCCAGAGCGCGCGGCTTCGAGAATTTCGTCCTTGCTGAAATATCCGGCGAATCCGGGAATGCCGGCGATGGCGAACGTCGCGATCAACATGCACCAGAAGGTAATCGGGATCTTGTTGCGCAGGCCGCCCATGTGCGGCATCTCCTGGTCGCCGCCCATCGCGTGAATCACGCTGCCGGCGGCGAGGAAGAGCAAGCCTTTGAAGAACGCGTGAGTCATCAGATGGAAGACGCCGGAGGCGTAGGCGCCGACGCCGAGGCCGAGAAACATGTAGCCGAGCTGCGAGACGGTGGAATAGGCGAGAACTTTCTTGATGTCCGTCTGCACCAGGCCGATCGTGGCGGCGAAGAAAGCGGTGAGAGCACCGATCAGCGCGACGACGAACATCGCTACGGGCGCGCGGGAGAAGAGCGGATTCATGCGCGCCACCATGTAGACGCCCGCAGTGACCATCGTTGCCGCGTGGATCAGCGCGCTAACGGGCGTGGGGCCTTCCATCGCGTCCGGCAGCCAGACGTAGAGAGGTAGCTGGGCGGATTTGCCGACGGCTCCGGTGAAGAGCAGGAGGCAGATGGTCGTTAATACGCCGGTGGAGGCGGCGGCGTCCGGCGGAGCGCCAACGAGGTGCTTGAAAATAGTGACAAAGTCAACGGACCCGAAAGTCCAGAAAAGCAGCAGGATGCCGATGGTGAAGCCGAAGTCGCCGATGCGCGTGGTGATAAAGGCTTTCTTGCCGGCGCTGATGGCGGACTGCTTCAGGAACCAGAATCCGACGAGCAGGTAGCTGCACAGGCCCACGCCCTCCCAGCCGACGAACATCAGCACGACGTTCGCGGCAAGGACCAGAGTGAGCATGAAGAAAACGAACAGGTTCAGGTAGCTGAAGAAGCGGTAGTAGCCTTCCTCGTGCGCCATGTAGCCAGTGGAATAGATGTGCACGAGCAGGCTGACGAAGGTGACGACGCCGAGCATGATGATGGTGAGCTGATCGACCTGCAAGGAGAAATCCACTTTGAATTGACCTGCAGTGATCCATGTGAAGTAACTCTTCGGTTCGAGGATCTGACCAGCAGGAAGCTGCGCGAATTCGCGGGCCAATTCAGCGAAGGAAAGGAATGCCAGCGCGACGGAGCCGATGCCAACGGAATTTACGATAGGCTTGGAAAAATTCTTGCCAAGCAAGCCGTTGATTGCCGCGCCGAGCAGGGGCAGAGCGATAATGATCCAGAGATGGTCGAGTATGAACATTAGAATTTGAGCAGGTTGATGCGTTCGATGTTCAGGGTTTGGCGATTCTGATAGACGGTGATGATGATGGCGAGGCCCACCGCAGATTCAGCGGCGGCGACGACGATCACGAAAAAGACGAACACAAGGCCGTCGAGCTGGTTATGCGCGCGCGCGAAGGCCACGAACGCCAGATTCACGGCGTTGAGCATCAGTTCGATGGCCATGAAGATGGTGATGATGTTGCGTTTAACAACGAACGCGACGACGCCGAGGCCGAAAAGGATGGCGCTCAGCACCAGGTAATACGAAATAGGGACTATGCTCATTCGTCCTTCTTCGCCAGAACCAGCGCGCCGAGAATGGCGATTAAAATCAGGATTGAGGTAGCCTCAAACGGGAACAAGTACTTCTGAAAAAGCTGCGCGGAAAGTTCGCGCGTGGAAACCGACGCGTTTGTGCCGCCTACGCCATTGGCAATTTGCTTGCCGATGAAGGAATCGAACATCCAGTACGCGAGCGCGAGCAGCAGAAATATGCCGAGCGGCAGACCGGCATATTTTGCCAGCTTGCTGTAATCCGTGCGTTCTTCGACTCCCGCGTTGAGCAGCATGATCACGAAGACGAACAACACCATGACCGCGCCGGCATAGACGATGATCTGCACCGCGGCGATGAATTCCGCGCCGAGCAGCAGATAGAGCACGGCGAGCGAAACCATCACCAGCACGAGCGCCAGCGCACTGTGAATCGGTTCACGCGCCAGAATCAGCGTTAGCGCGCCGACCACGGCCAGGATCGCGCAAACGAAGAAAACGATGAACGGAAGCGTCATCCGTGGTTCACCAGCAGCGGCCAGACTTTTACCAGCGCCGTGATCACCAGGTTTGCGAGCGACACGGGCAGCAGAAATTTCCAGCCGAAGGACATCAGCTGGTCGTAACGCAGGCGCGGCAGCGTAGCGCGCGTCCATACGTAGAAGAACATGATTAAGCCGACTTTCAGCAGGAACCAGAACGGTCCCTGAATTATCGCGAGGACCACGGGATGCAGGCAAGCGAGGCCGATCACCAGAGCGCCCGTGGTGACTACGATGAGCTGGATGCGCGCAATGCCGCGCGCGAGAACTACTGTGTCATAGGCAAGATAGACTGCCAGCGCCAGCAAGCCCACCGGCGGCAGGTAGCGCATGAATGTCCACGACTCCGGGAAAGGCGAGAGCCAGCCGCCGAAGAAAAGAATGGTGGCGAGGCAGGATACGGTGATCATGTTGGCGTATTCCGCCATGAAAAACATGGCGAACTTGAAGCTGGAATATTCGGTGTGGAAGCCGCCGACGAGTTCGGTTTCGCCTTCCGGGAGGTCGAAGGGTGCGCGATTCGTTTCGGCGACTGCGGACATGAAATAGCAGAGGAAGCCGACGATTTGCGGGAACGAGCCATGCCCCACGTAGAAAATATTCCAATGCCAGAAGTTCCCGCCCTGATGCGCGATCATTTCGTTGAAGTTCAGCGTGCCCGAGAGCAGCACCACGCCGACCACCGCGAGCGTGAGCGAAACTTCATAGCTGATCATTTGCGCCGAGCTGCGCAGGCCGCCGAGCAGGGGATACTTGCTGTTGGAAGACCAGCCGGCGAGCGCCACGCCGTACACCCCCATCGAAGTAATCGCGAAGACGAACATCAGGCCGATGCTGCTATCGGCGACGATGAGCGTGGATTCCCCGAGCCATTGCACGCTGGGCGGCCCGAAGGGAATCAGCGCCAGCGTCGTCATGGCGAGCGTAAGCGCGAGCACCGGCGCGAGAATGTACACGAAGCGATCCGCCCCCGGAGGCGTGAGGTCTTCCTTAAATAGAAATTTCACGCCGTCGGCCAGCGGCTGCAGCAATCCGTGCGCGCCGACGTAGTACGGGCCCCAGCGCGATTGAATGTGCGCTATGACCTTGCGTTCAAACCAAGACAGGTACGCCAGCGTCGTCATCAACACAAACATCAAGCCGACGATTTTAGCTAGCGATACCACCAGGACTGGATGTTGGGTGATGAAATCCACGGCGTATCTTTCGCCTCTTTGGTAGAAGTGAGCTTGGAACAGTAACGTCCCAGGGAGCCGCTGGTAAAGAGAAAATCGTTCGCCGAAAAAATATTTCCCACGGGCACGTCGTACAAAGGTTCCGACGCTTTGCACGTGGCGGCGGACTGCGGCGCGCCACCGCCGAGCAGACTGGAAACCGGCAAGTCGTAGCCCGTGACGTTCTGCCGAATTTCGTCGAAAGCCGCTTCGGGCGTGCGCAGGCGGATGGGTGCGCCGACTCCCAACATGCCGAGCTGATGGGAAAGAATGCGGATCAGGTCGAAATCGCTGCGCGGACCTTGCGGGTCAATCGCGCGATGCGTCATTTGCACTTCGCCGGCGGTGTTGGTCAGCGTGCCGTCTTTTTCGTAGGAGGAGGCCGCCGGGAAGACGACGTCGGCTCGCTGCGCGGTCTCGGTCAAGAACATGTCGTGGACAACGAGCAATTCCAGCCTGCCGAGCTTGTCGGGTTCTGCCACGCTGAAAGTTTTCACGGGATTGGCGCCCACTACGTACAGCGTTTTCAACTTTCCAGCTAGGGCCGCATCCATCATGGCGCGTGCGGCCATGCCCGGTGCTGACGGAATTTCAGCGCCCCAGATTTTTCCGAAGCGGGCGCGTTCGCCGGAATCGTGGAGCGATGCATAACCCGGCAAACGATCCGGTAGCACGCCCATGTCTGCGGCGCCGCGCGAGTTGGAGTAGTCGCCGAGCGCCATGATTTTCGTCTGGCCGCCGATACGCGCTGCGAACGAGACCAGATCACGCAGCGACGGGCCTTGAATTTCCGCACCGAAGAGGATCACGACGTCTTTTTCGGCTTCGAGCGCGGCCTTCAGTTGCAGCAGCGCTTCCATCGTAGGTGCGTCGAATGTGCCTTCGCTATGCGTAAGCCAGCGGACTGCAGCGCGCTCGCCACCCTTGGCGGTTTTCACCCGATGCGTGGCCTGGCGATGGATATTGCTTTCGACGCCGTTGATGACGTAGAGGCGAGTCTTGTGATGGCGCACGCCGGTACGAATCTGCCAGGCGACCAGCGGATTCTGCTGCGTGACATCGTTTCCGATCAGCAGGACGGCGGGCGCGGTGTAAACATCTGACATTGTGGCGAGAGCGCTTTTGGCGTCCGGGCCCAGGGCCGCGGCGAGGCCGGCGTAATCCGCAGTGCGGTGGTGGTCAATATTGTTGGTGCCGAGCGTGGCGCGCGCGAAGCGATTAAGCAGATAGTTCTCTTCGTTCGTCGTGTGGTTTGAGCCGATCACGCCGATGGCGTTCGCGCCGTGCTGATCACGCACTTGCTTTAGGCGCCGCGCGACTTCTTCTAGTGCGTCTTCCCAGCTTGCCGGCTCCAGCTTGCCGTTGCGGCGAACGAGCGGCTGGCGCACACGTTCGGCGTGATTCGTGAAATCGAAACCGAAGCGGCCCTTGCCGCAGAGGAATTCGCCGTTCACGCCCGACGAATCGCGATTATTGGCGCGCAGGATTTCGCTGTTGCGCACGCTGAGCGTCGTCTTGCAGCCGTTCGAGCAGTGCGTGCAAGGATTGGGAACGTATTGCATTTCCCACGGCCGCGTCTGATACCGATAGGTGCCGCTGGTAAGCGCGCCCACTGGGCAGATATCAATGCACATGCCGCATTCTTCGCAGGCCAGCTGCCCGGGCTCATTGGGAATGATCACGGAATGGACGCCGCGCGCGCCGACGCCGAGCGCTTTCACGTCCATGCCTTCATCGCAAACGCGCACGCAACGGAAGCACATGATGCAGCGCGGAGCATCGTAATAAACCAGCGGCGACCACTTTTCTTCTGGATAGTGCAGCTTCTCTTCGGTGAAACGGCTGTGATCGAGGCCATAGCGGAAAGTCATGTCCTGCAGTTCGCACTCGCCGCCCTTGTCGCAGACGGGGCAATCGAGCGGATGATTGGAGAGCAGGAACTCGATCATGTCCTTGCGGGCTTTGTGAACCTGCTCGGTGTCGGACTTTACGACCATGCCTTCGGTGGCGACAAGCGTGCACGCGGTTTGTAGCTTGGGCATTTTTTCAACTTCGACGAGGCACATACGGCAGGCGGCCTGCAGCGAAAGACCCGGGTAATAGCAGAACGAGGGGACCTCGACGCCCTGTTTTTTGGCCGCTTCGAGCACCAGCGTGCCGGCCGGGGTGACGACGGGCTGCCCGTTGAGAGTGAACGTGACTTGTTTTTGATCCGCCATGCGTTTCCTAGTGAGCTCCCAGAATCATCTCCGCGGATTTGTACGCGCATTTTCCGTGGAGATGGTCTTCAAATTCGTTGCGCCATTTCTTGACGATGCTGATGGTCGGCATAGCCGCGGCATCGCCGAGCGGGCAGAAAGTGCGCCCGAGCATATTTTTTGAAAGTTCATCAATCAGCGGAATATCTTCCGCGCGGCCCCCGCCCTCATGGAAACGGTCGAGCATTTTACGCAGCCAGGTGGTGCCCTCGCGGCAGGGAATGCACCAGCCGCAGGATTCGTGCGCGTAAAAATGCATGATGCGGCGGGCCAGATCCACCATGCAGGTATCTTCGTCAATGATCACCGTACCGCCAGAGCCGAGCATCGAGCCGATCTTGGCCACCGAGTCGTAGTCCATGCTGACGTCAATTTCATCGGCGCTCAACAACGGGCACGAACTGCCGCCGGGTATGACCGCCTTCAGTTTCTTTCCTCCGCGCACGCCGCCGGCTACGTCTTCGATCAGCTGTCGCAAATTGAATCCTAGCGGAAGTTCGTAGATGCCGGGCTTGTTGACGTGACCAGAAATCGAATATAGCCGCGTGCCGCCATTCTTCGGAGTGCCCAGGCTGGCGTACCAATCGCCGCCACCGCGAATGATGGCGGGGACAGAGCTGAGTGTTTCGACGTTGTTGATCACCGTGGGACAGCCGTACAGGCCGACTACGGCCGGGAACGGCGGTTTGATGCGCGGATAGCCGCGCTTGCCCTCGAGCGATTCCATTAGCGCGGATTCTTCGCCACATTCGTAGGCGCCCGCGCCGGTGTGTGCCGCGAGGTCGAAATTAAACCCGCTGCCGAGAATATTCTTTCCGAGGAAACCCTTGGCATAGGCTTCGGCGATCGCGGTTTCCAGGATGTCAATAATGTAGCGATATTCGCCCCGAATGTAGGCGTAGCCTTGGTTGGATCCGATGGCGCGCCCGGCGATTACCATTCCTTCGATCAGTTGGTGCGGGTCCATTTCCAGCAGCGGGCGATCTTTGGAAGTGCCGGGTTCGCTCTCGTCGCCATTCGCCAGAATGTATTTCGGCTTGGGAATATCCTTGGGAACGAAGCTCCACTTCATGCCGGCAGGGAAACCGGCGCCGCCACGTCCGCGCAGATTCGACTTCTTCATTTCGTCGATGATCTGTTCGGGGGTCATCTGTTTCAGCGCTTTTTCCAGCGCCTTGTAGCCGTCGCGCTGCATGTAGGTATCGATCGAGCGCGAATTGGGAATGCCGAAATTCTTGCTGATCACCACGACTTCGTTGGGATTGCGCTCGTGCAGCGCGCCGGAAATTACCGGGACGGGCTTGGGCCGCTTGCCGTCCTGCAACTGCTCGAAAATCACATCCACCTTTTCCGGGTCGAGATTTTCGTAGAAATCGAAATTCACCTGCATGGCCGGAGCGCCGGTGCAGGCGCCCATGCATTCGACTTCTTCCAGAGAAAACGTGCCGGTGGGGGAGACTTCTTTATTGCCGATGCCCAGGCGCTTCTGCACGTGCGCGTAAAGTTCGTTGCCGCCACGCAGCATGCAGGAAATGTTC
The DNA here is from genome assembly GCA_013289715.1 of Acidobacteriota bacterium. Taxonomy (GTDB): domain Bacteria; phylum Acidobacteriota; class Terriglobia; order Acidiferrales; family UBA7541; genus Palsa-295. Next base: position 47,342 of record JABCZJ010000009.1, read on the forward strand.
GTGCAGACTTGAATGTGATAGCGTCCGACGGGCTTGCGGCGCAGCATGGAGTAATACGCCAGAGTTTCGGTGACCTGAGTCATGTTCAGGTCCAGGCGTAGGGCGATATCCGTGAGCAACTCGTCGCTGAGGAAGCCGAAATAATCCTGCGCGTACATCATCATGGGGATCAGCGCGGAACGCTTCACGGGGTAGCGTCCGAGCAGAGTTGTGAATTTTTCTTCCAGTGCCGCAGGCAATTGCATAAATCCCTTTTTCCGCCGGGGTCTAGCGGTCCACTTCTCCCAGGACGATGTCGGTTGTGCCGATGCAGGCGACCACGTCGGCGATCAGGCGGCCTTCGGCCAGCTTCGGCAGCGACTGCAAATTCACGAACGACGGCGCGCGGAACTTCACGCGATATGGCTTGGCGGTACCGTCGCTGACCACGAATACACCCAGCTCGCCGCGCGGCGATTCGATGGCCTGATAGACTTCGCCCGGCGGCGGCGCGAAACCTTCGGTGAATATCTTGAAGTGGTAGATCAGGCCTTCGATGGACGTCTTCATTTCCTCGCGCGAGGGAGGAATGATTCCGGGCACCTCGGCGCGGAAAGGCCCTTCGCTGGGAATTTTCTGCATGGCCTGCTTCACGATCTTGATGCTCTCGCGGATTTCGGCGACTCGAACCTGATATCGCGCGTAACAGTCGCCCGCGGTCTGCGTCTGCACGTTGAAATCGAATTCATCGTAGCTTGAGTACGGAAAGGCCTTGCGCACGTCATAGGCAACGCCGCTGCCGCGCAGCATCGGCCCGGAACAACCCATCGCGATAGCGTCGGCGGCGCTGATGATCCCGACACCCTGCGTGCGGCCGAGCCAAATCTTATTTTTGGTGAGCAGATCCTCGTATTCGTCAATGTGGCCGGGAAGGGAATCCACCACGCGCTGGACTTTATCGAGCCAGCCGGGCGGCGGTTCCAGAGCGAGGCCGCCGATGCGGAAATAGCTGGTCATCATCCGCTGGCCGGAGAGATACTCGAAAATTTTTAGAATTTCCTCGCGCTCGCGGAAGCTGTAGAGGAAGACGGTCATCGCGCCCAGGTCAATCGCGTGCGTGCCCACCCAGACCAGGTGCGAAGCGCAGCGCGTCAGTTCGGTGAGCAGCACGCGAATGTACTGCGCGCGCTTGGGGACTTCGAGGCCAAGGATTTTTTCAACGGCCAGGCAATAGCCCAGGTTATTCGATAGCGGCGCCAGATAATCAATGCGGTCGGTCAGGGTGATCGCCTGCGAATAGGTTTTCGCCTCGCAGGATTTTTCGATGCCGGTGTGCAGATAACCGATGATCGGCTCGGCTTTCACCACCATTTCGCCATTGAGCTCGAGGATCACACGGAGCACGCCATGCGTGGACGGGTGCTGCGGCCCCATGTTCAGGACCATCGTCTCAGCAGCGCCGATAGGTGTATCGATCGTGGTGGTCATCGGTAGCCTTCGGTCGGATAATCTTTGCGCAGTGGGTGACCTTCCCAATCATCAGGCATCAAGATGCGCCGCAAATCCGGATGGCCTTCAAAGCGGATGCCAAACAGATCATAATTCTCGCGTTCGTGCCAGTTGGCCGTGGGCCAGACGCCGGTGACGGAATGGACCGTGGGATCGCTGCCGCTTAGCTTCACTTTCAGGCGCAGTCTTTCGCGGCGATCCAGCGAAACCAAGTGGTAATTGATTTCGAAGCGCGGCTCTGCGGGGAAGCGATCCACTGGCGTGATGTCCGAAAGAAACGAAAAGCGCAGCGACGGCTCTGTCGCCAGGTATTCAGCGACGCGCAACAGGTGTTCGCGTGGCACCACCACGGTAATTTCACCGCGAAATTCCAGCACTTCGGCGACCGCTGGGGCGCTCCACTCTCTGAGTTTATGGACTACTGGATGTTTGTCGATTTCCTGGGGTTCCATTATGAGTTCGGCTTCCGAGGGCGGCAGATTAGTGAGTCCAGTCGAGCGCGCCCTTCTTCCAGAGGAATATGTAACCGGCCAGCAGAATTATAATGTAAAGCAGCATCTCCACAAAGCCGAAGACTTTCAAGTCGCCGTAGATCAGCGCCCACGGGTAGAGGAAGATTGCCTCGATATCGAACAAAATAAAGAGCAAGCCCACCATGTAGAACTGCACGGAAATGGGTTGGCGGGCGTCGCCGGTAGCACGCATTCCGCATTCATATGGTTCGTCTTTTTCGCGCGAGCGCTTGTGTTTGCCGATGATCGCCGAAGCCAGCACCAGCACCCCAGCCAATCCAGCGCAGAGTATAAACATCAGCAACAATGGACCGTAGTAGTCGAGGTAATTGCTGTTCATTTTGATGACGCTGTTATAATAACGACCCGAGAGCAGCCGGTCAAATGAACTCTGTATTACTTCGAGTTTCTTTTGTTTCGTTCAGGTGCATGGGGAGCGCGGGGAATCTAGTTCCATGAGCTCTGGCTTTAATACGGACGTCAAAGTGGGAGAGCACGTCTTCCACGTGCAGACCGAAGATCGCGGGCCGCATCATCCCGTCATTGATACCGTCGTTTATCAAAGTGGACGCATCCTGCACCGGCGCGCCTCGAACTACGAACAGGACGCTGACGCTACAGCGCACACCGCGGAAGAGCTGCGCCGCCGCGTGGAAGAGCAGCATCGCGCGGTGATCGAAGCGCTTCGGTCGGGCGCTTTGGATGCGGAGATTGCTTCGGCGGAAGCGGCGACGCACGCTAGCCGCCCTAGCGGCATACAAGTGCAGCTGCTGAATCCTGGTTCGTGGATTTCGGCGGGGAAAGTTTCCCTGGAGCTGGAAGTTTCGCGGAAGGCGGATCGGCAGCCACAGGCCGGTGCCGCGGTGAAAGCGGTGATCGAAGGAGCGCTGGACCACGGCACCCACACGGGCACGAGCGACGAGCAGGGCCGCGTGCATATTCTTTTTCCGCTGCCGCCGCTCGGCAAAGGCGACCTGGCGCTGGTGATTCAGGCGCAGGCAGACGCGTGGAAGGATGAAATTCGCTTCGCGATGCGAACGCGCGCGAAGAATCCCGCTGCTGGCGCGGCGCAATGACGGTGACGATCAATGGCGAGCGCCGCGAGGTGCCCGACGGAATCGCGGTTTCAGCGCTGCTTGAACATTTGGGAATGCCGCGCGAGCGCGTGGCCATCGAACGCAATCTGAATATCTTGCCACGGGCCGATTGGAACCAGACGCTGGTGCAGCCGAACGACAGCTTCGAGATCGTGCACTTTGTCGGCGGAGGTTAGTGGCTCGGGTTCGCGGGCGCTTTGACGGGGGCGTTCGCTGCCATGATTTTTCGGGCGGGCTCGTTGTCGCAATAGACGCGCCACTCGGCTACGCGCCCTTCTTTCACCACTGCTTTCCAAGCGGCCGGAATTTCCCAGAAATTTTCCCTCGCGAGCCTGCCGTTGACGGCGAAGGTGCCACGCGCCTTTCCGAACATCGCCACCAGCTCACCGCGATCGAATTCGTCCGTCACTTCGATGGCGTAGTCGGGGAACATGCCGAAATAGAGCTTCCAGCCCTGGCGCATTTGTTCGGCGCCGCGAAATGAATTGTTCAGCGCGTCCACGAAGAGGTGGTCGGGCGTCATCAGCGCCACCAGGCCATCCACATCGTGCGCGTTGACCTTGCCGACGAACGCCATAGCTACGTCGGCTGAGCTGGGTTGGTTCATAGCGCACAGCCCTCGCATCGAAAGTGCATTCCGCGCGTGAGCATATCCAAAAAAGCGAACGAAGAGCTAGTGGTTTGTGCCGCGGAGAGCCTATCACCCGTGGTCACTCACTACTATTTCTTGCGCGTGAGGTGAAACGTCTCGGTCTGTTCCTTTCCGTTGGCCATTAACGTCCAGGTCTCGGAGAAGTGATCGTTATCCTCGATCTTCAGCATCATGCCGTGCATGTGCATAGCGTCGTTACTGGCCAGATTCGCGGCACCGGTGAACGCGAACGCAAACTCATTGGAACTCGCCGTCACGGCGGGAGTCTCCAGGTGCGGCTGATTGCCCTTCGAACAATAATGCGTCAACGCCAGGCGATTTCCGTCCGGAGTGTACATCGTCACCATTTGATTGTCTTTGTCGCTCTGAAATGTCTCTTCCAGCGCAGTGTTATTCGAGACCAGGCGGATCGTGTCCTCGACCTGCTTGCCAGTGGGGTCCGTGCCGTCCCATTCGCCCACTAGCGTTTTCAACCGGTCAAACGCGTTCGCGAGCGCCGGTTGTGAACCAGCTCGCGCGGCAATAGCTCCCAGGGCCAAAACTGCCGCGGCCGAAATGACGGTCAGCTTGCGCATTGCTCCCTCCTCACGGTCTCGATTGTGAATTGTCAGACCTTCCTACTTCTCCACAGCTTCGGCAAGTTTTTCCAGGCATCCAGTCCAGCCGCGCTCGTAATCGTCGCGCTCTTTTGCTGCGTCTGCGCCGAGTTCATGCGTCAGCACTACCTCAGTTGACTTTCCGCGTTCCAACAGCTCGACGGTAACGGTGGTTTCCTCGGTGTGGTCCGTCACCTTGCGGCCGGCGGCGTCGGCCTGTTCGATGTTCCAGGTGAAGGCAATTTTTTCCGGGCGCTTGATTTCAACGTAGGTCGAACGGTGAAAGTAGACGTGGCCATCCGGCGTGCGTATGTCCAACGCAAAGCCTCCGCCCACGCGGAAGTCGAATTGCAGATATTTGATGACGTGGCTGGCCGCATCACGGCACATCCAGCGGTCCATCTGCTCTTGGCGCGCGAATGCTTCGAATACTCTTTCGCGCGGTGCAGCGATGGTGCGGCGCACTTCGACCTTGCCGATGGGGCTTGCGGTTGCAGCTGTCATGGTGTTTCCAGCTCGAATCTTTGTATGCGATCCCGTGACGCGGCTTTTTTCGCGCGGGGCTTGGAAGCGGCGCGCGACTTCGGCCGTTGTTGTTGCGTCGAATGCGTACCGTGCTTAATGCTGGGGTCTTGCGTCGCGGAATCTTCTAAATAGCGCGCCAGGGAATCGAGCTGGGCTTCCCAGAACTGACGGTAGTGCTCGATCCAGACCGCTGCATCCTTCATCGGCTCGGCGCGCAGGCGGCAACGGTGCACCCTGCCGTCCTTCTGCCGCGAAACCAAGCCGGCATGTTCGAGCACGCGCAAGTGCTTCGATACTGCGGGGAGTGACATTTTGTAGGGTGCGGCGAGGTCGCTGACCGAAGTTTCACCTTGGCGTGCGAGGCGCGCGAGTATTCCGCGACGCGTGGCATCGGAGAGAGCGGCGAAGGTGGAGTCGAGCAGGGCTCCTGAATAGTGAACCATATGGTTTAGTATTGGCGCAGGGCGGAACTTTGTCAAGGAAAAGATTGCAGTGAGAGCGAGCTTAGATAGGAACTACAGGCCGGCCAGCAGATGCCCGAGTTTGTCTTTTTTGGTGCGCAGGTACGCAGCCGAGTGTTCGCTGGTGCGCGGGCGGCAGGGAACGCGCTCGACGACTCGAATGCCCGCGTTTTCAAGCTGCGCAACTTTGTCCGGATTGTTGGAGAGCAGGCGCACGTCGCGTATGCCCAGCGTCTTAAGCGCTTCTGCGGCAAATTCGTAGTCGCGCGCGTCGTCGGCAAACCCGAGCTGGCGATTCGCTTCCACGGTGTCGAGGCCTGCGTCCTGCAGTTCGTAGGCTTTCAATTTATTGATCAAACCGATGCCGCGCCCTTCCTGTGGTAGATACAGCAGCACGCCGGATGGCTCCTTCGCGATTTTGCGCAGCGAAAATTCCAACTGCGCACGGCAATCACAGCGTTCGGAGGTGAAGACGTCGCCGGTGAGGCATTGCGAGTGTACGCGCACCAGCGGCGCCTTGCGAGACTTCGCGGCGGTGCGCGCGGAACCGTTCGACTTCCTCTTCACGGTACCGTGCTGGATTGCTACGGCTTCCTCTCCAGGTTTGCGTCCCTCGATGCCGAAAATTCGGAAGGAACCAAAGCCCGTGGGCAATCGCGCGCTAGCGACAACGCGAGCTTTGCTGCGCTTCACGGATTTGTTTTTGCGTCGCATCGGAAACTTCAATTATAGCAGGGTTCGCAAAATCGGCTGGTCGCTGCCGGCGTGCGCGGGACGGCACCGAGCGCTCGCGTCCCTTTACATCCCTGTCTGCTTTGGCTAACTTAGTCGGTGCGCTGCGAAGGCAGCGCTCCGCGAGCAAAATGAATACATTTCTTGGCGCAGAAGAGTTGATATTCGCGCTGGTGCTGAAAGTCGGCTTCGCGGCATCGCTCGCGGCGTTGTTGGTACGTTTCCGCTCCTTCCGCAACCTGCTCTTCACCGAGATCCGCGATTCCGACCAGAAAGTAATGTTACTGCTTTTCCTGACGCCGCCGCTGGCGATTGGCGTGTTTCTGCGGCTGGTTGGCGGCTACCGGTTCTTCGATCTCACTCTCGAAGGCTCCTTCCTGATGGGACTGATCGGCGGGCGAATCGTGGGTCTGCTCGGCGGTTCGCTGATCAGCTTGCCCGCGTTTGGCAATCACGAATGGCTTTCCAGTCCTCTCGCGGCACTGATAGGGCTGATTGCCGGGATGGTCCGCGAGTCCATGCCAGAAAAAGAGGATATTTGGCATTTCGGGCCGTTTCTTTTTCTCAGCGTGCCGGAGTGGATCTGGAGACTGATTCGCTACGGCAAGGGAAATTGGGCGATGTTGCCCCTGTGGACCTGCGTCGCGGTGACGGTGGGGGAAATCGAACTCGCGGACATCGGCCGTGTGCCCGAGAAATGGCTCTTTACTTATCGTCCCAGCAATTGGGGCTACTCGCTGCTAGTCGTGATGTCCTCGATGATGTGCGTGGCGATGGCCATCAAGATCTGGAATAACACGCGCATCGAAATGAACCTGGAACAGAATCAGCAGCTGCTGCTGAAAACGCGCATGGACGCGCTGACCAGCCAGATCAATCCGCATTTTTTGTTCAACACGCTGAACACGGTGTCTTCGCTGATTCGCTTCGATCCGGACATGGCGCGTGGCGTGGTCCTGAAGCTTTCCAATATTTTGCGGCGGCTGCTGCGCAAGCACGAGACGTTCGTGCCGCTGCGCGAGGAACTGGAATTCATCGACGATTATCTGGATATCGAGGTGATCCGCTTCGGGCGTGACAAGCTGCAGATCTTCAAGGAAATTGACGAGGAAACTCTGGAGACTTTCGTGCCCAGCATGTTGCTGCAGCCCATGGTGGAGAATTCGATCAAGCACGGACTCGCGCCGCGCCTGGAAGGCGGGCAGATCCACCTGCGCACCCGCCAATCGAATGGCCGGCTGCTGATTGAAATCGAAGACAACGGCATGGGAATTTCGCCGGAACGCCTGGCTGAAGTTTACGGGGGAGGAATCGGAATCAGCAACGTGCACGAGCGCCTGCGTTTGCTCTACGGTGACCAATTCAGGATGGACATACGCAGCCAGGAAGGGCAAGGTACGCAAATTCACATCGAGATTCCGGAACTTGCCACGGCGGAGCCGTTTGCGGGGTTGTAGTTTCACACTCTCTAAATTTTGCCGCGCGCCGCAGGGATAGCGTAGAATGACGGGGCCAAAATCCCTTTAAGCGAACAGGTGGAATGATCGACGACCAGGAAAAAAGCAGCGCGCGGCCCGCAATTATATTGTTGATCGTGGTGTTCCTGGTTGCCGGCTTCAGCGTGAAATACGGATTGCAGACGCTGACGTGGATCGAAGGGAAGCTTTGGAGTTCCGATAATCCCTGGCTACCTAATGTTCCGCAGCCCCTTGCGCAATCGCAGGTGCCGCTGGAGCCGCTGGCCCCGCTTCCAGCCGCCGCCAAGCCCGGGAAGCCCGCGCCGCCCGCGCAGCTGAAGGCGTACAACTACGAATTCAAATCACCGTGGCCGGGCAATCCTACGGCCAAGGGAACGCTCACTTACACGGAGTTCCGCTACGACTCGGGACAGGTGATCGTCTTTTTCGATCCGGATTCGCAAGTGGACACGATGCGCGCCCTGAAGGCCTCGAACCCCGCCGAGTATCAGAGATTCGCGACCGTGTTTGCGGATAAGCCGCTCAATACGAATTTCGAAATGTATCAGGCGGTTTACCAGACAACGCCCTCGCAGCTTTCACCGATTGCGAGTCCTTCCGATGCGATGAGAATGAACGTGCTGCTGCTGTGGAAGCTTTCCTTCGGGCTGGATCTTCCCTGCGAAGGCGACTTTTATTCTTTCGATTGGAGTACTGCCAAAGGATTTCAGTTCGGCAATCCTGATAAGAAGGTTCCGGTGGCGGTTCGGGCGTTCAACGATCGCGATCATCAGTTCCGCTTTATCTTCACCGCCGCGAACGCGGCGGCTGACAGGATCACGCAGAACGACATCAATACAATCATGCAGACTTTAAAAGTCGAGCCGTTCAGCGAGCGTTGACGGCGCTGGGCGCGGGCTGTACAGCCTCTAGTACCTTGCGGTAATAAGCCTCATACATCGGAATCACATCGTTCGCGCAATACTTCGCTTTCGCGTGTATGCGCGCCCTTTTGCCCATGCTGCGCCCACGATCGGGTCGGGTAAGAATCTCCAGCGCGCGTTCGGCGCCGGACTCGACGTCATGCGGCGCGATCAGGTAACCATCCACTCCATCGGTCACCACTTCCGGCACGCCGCCCACATTCGTCGCGATCACTGGAACTTCGCAGGCCATCGCTTCCAGCGCCGCCAGGCCAAACGATTCCTCTTCGCTGGGCAGCAGGAACAGATCAGCAAGCCCAAGTTTTTCCTGGACGTTGTCCTGCTTGCCCATGAAAAACACGTCCTTCGAAAGATTCTTTTTCCGCACGATATATTCCGCCGCGCCGCGGTCGGGGCCATCACCCATCATCACCAGTTTTGCCGGAATTTTTTCGCGCACCAGTGCGAATATTTCCACCACGTCGGTGATGCGCTTCACCGGCCGAAAATTCGAAAGGTGCATCAGTATGGGCTCGTCGTGTTCGGTCCATTGTTTGCGCGCGGACTGATCTTCGCAGCGCATGTACTGATCGCAATTCACGAAATTGGGAATCACTTCGATGGGGCGCTTAATCTCGAATTCGCGAATGGTGCGCTCGCGCAGGTAGTTTGAAATTGAAGTCACCCCATCGCTCTGCTCGATCGAAAATCGCGTGATCGGCAAATAGCTGCGGTCGCTGCCCACTAGCGTGATGTCCGTGCCGTGCAGAGTCGTGATAAACGGCAGCTTTTTCGGCGTCGCCATCATGCGTGCCAGCAAAGCGCTCACCGAGTGCGGAATGGCGTAGTGCACATGCAACAAGTCCAGTTGAGCCTGCTCGGCCACTTCCAGCATTTTCGTCGCGAGCGCCAAAGTGTAGGGCGGGTGGTCAAAAAGCGGGTAGGAAGTCACCTCTACTTCATGGAAATGGATACGCTCGTGCGCGGTGCTTAGCCGGATGGGCATGGCGTAACTGATGAAATGGATTTCGTGCCCGCGCGCGGCCAGTTCAATGCCCAGCTCTGTGGCGACTACACCAGAGCCGCCATACGTCGGATAGCAGGTGATTCCGATTTTCATGGGACCTCTCGGCACTGTATCAGCCATCGCGCGCGAGCGGCAAGCGTGCCGGCCGATCTGGGCTCGCTTGCGCCGGGGTCGGCTGGATGCTAGATTCGCGCCTTCCGGTCCCAAATTAGACGGACCAACGGGCGTTCTCGATGCTGCGACTTTCAGGCAAAGCAGCGTTTATCACTGGCGGCGGCACCGGCATCGGCCGGGCCTGCGCCTTGGCTTTTGCGCGTGAAGGCGCGCGGTTGGCGATCGGCGGCCGCAGGAAGGATCCTCTCGACAAGGTCGCGGGCGAAATTGCGGCGGCGGGTGGTCAGTCGCTCTCGGTAGGGTGCGACGTTACGCAGCGATCCTCGGTGGAGGGCGCGCTGGAACAGGCAGAGAAGCATTTCGGGCGCCTCGATACAATCGTGAACAACGCCGGCGCCGTGGTCGTTGCGACCGCGGAGCACACCTCCGATGAAGATTGGAACCGGGTACTGGCCGCAAACCTGACCGGCACATTCTTCGTCTCGAGGGCCGCGCTGGCGCCTTTGCGGAGGGCGGGCGGCGGTTCGATCGTCAATATCGGCTCCGTTCTCGGCTTAGTCGCCCGCAAAGACCGCGCCGCTTACTGCGCGGCCAAGGCGGGAGTCTCAGGGCTCACTCGCGCGATGGCGCTGGATCACGCGCATGAGAAAATCCGCGTGAATTGTATCTGCCCCACGCTGGTGGCTACCGAACTGGGCATGGAATCAATCCACAGGAGTGGGAACGCGGAAGCCGAAATCCAGAAGCGTATCGCCGAAATACCCATCGGACGGCTCGGCGAGCCGGAGGATGTCGCAATGATGGCGGTGTATCTTGCATCGGACGACGCGTCGTGGGTTACGGGCACGTCCTTCCCGCTCGATGGGGGCCTCACGGCCTATTGATATGGCGCAATCTCAATCACTCAGGTCCAAATCCATCGAGCAACTGGCTGCCGAAGAGATGCGCCGGCGTCTGCGCGAGAATAATACGACCAAACATTTTGGATTTTCGCTCGTTCTGGCGGAGCGCGGCAAAGTCGTCCTGCGCATGCGCGTGAACAAGAGGCACCTGCAAGTACATGGCGTGGTCCACGGCGGCGTGTTGGCTGCTTTGGCCGATACGGCAGGGGGACTGGCGACGTATATGGCATGTCCGCGCGGCACGCGCGTCGCGACCATCGAGATGAAAATTAATTATTTGGAGGCGGTCGAGCGTGGCAGCGTCACCGCTGAAGCGATCGTCGTGCGGATTGGCCGACACGTCGCGGTGGTGGATTGCGATGTTACCGATGACGCCCACCGCTTGGTCGGCAAGGCCCTAATGACTTTTTTTGTGGGACCGTTCCGGAAGAACCGCAAAAAACGGCCCGCCTAGAGCGCGCACAAGCGGAGATGCGGAGCCCCATGCGCGCCGGATCACAAGTCCATCTTCACAAATTATCATTCACAAACCGTTATTCGTCCGAGTGGTTAGGCCCGCCTGATCCGTTCGAGCCGTTCGTGCCGCCCTGCGCCGCGTCTTCACCCTCTTTATAAAGATACTTGATGCAGTGCTTGTAAACGAGCAGGTTCGGGCTGCCGAAGCGAGTGAGCTTGATGCAGTCCCGGTCGTACCATTCCACGCTTCCGCGCAGGACTTCACCGTCCGTCAGCACCACAGCCACAGGCGTCCGGGACTGCATCTGCTTCACGTAGTAGAAATTTTCCGCATGCGTCTGTTCAGGCGGCGCGGGCTTCTTTCGCTGCGTGCCTTGCGCCGGTACGGATTGAATCGGTCGCGCCGGGAATTGTTCCTTCACGTCGGTGAGAGTGGGTCGAAAAAGCTTACGGTTTACCATGAGTGCTCCTTCCTATGACTACATCCTGTTATGACTGTGGAAAAACGTTTTAGGTTGCAGACATTTTGCAAAAAAACGTTATTGCGGCCTCCCGCCCTAGCGATTGCTTAACGAAAGCAGAAGCGCGTCCAGCCCCAGCTGGCGGCTAATATTCCGCTTCAGACGGTTTTCCAGGCGATCCAGCCCTTGGGTAGCCCGTGAGACCCACTCGAAGTCTATTTTCCCGCTGAGTGCTTCCAATTCGCGGCGTAAATCGGGATTCCGAGCGAGACTGCTCTTCGGACCTTGGGATAGTTCAAGAAGGTCTGTGAGCAGACTATAGAACAGCGTCAGGATATTTTCAAACGATTCCTTTTCCTGCTTGGCGAGCTGCGTGGTGGCGACAAAAATCTCCGCGGTCTTTCCGCCGTTGATTGTTTTTTCCAGCAGGCTCAGGACGCTGCGGCGCAGGCGCGCGGATTCTTCCGGGTTCAATGCCAGCGCCATGCCGGGGCTGCCGCTTGAGAGTTGCGCCGCCAGCTTGCGTTCCGGCGCCTTCGCTTCGCTGCGTTCGCCGAGAAACTTTTCGATTTGCTCCACCCCAACGGGCGCGAAATGGAATTGCAGGCAGCGCGAGCGGATGGTTTGGAGCACCGAGTCGGGCGTCGGAGCGAGCAGAATCAGCGTCGCGCTTTCCGGCGGTTCTTCCAAGATTTTCAGGAACAGGTCGGCGTCGTTCCAGCGCATGGTGTGCGCGTCATCCAGAATGAAGATGCGCCGGCGGCCCTGCGGCTTGAAGTACGCAGCGCGTTGCACCGCGCGCAACTGACCCACACGAATCATCGGGCGCGCGACGGGCGCGAGGCGGCGCACCGGATCGGGGACGAGCAGCCACACGTCCGGATGCGGTTCGATGATCAGCGGCATGCGCTCGACCATCGCCGCATCTGCTGATTCGCCGCGTTCCGTGAGCCCGGCCGCAAGCAGCGCTGCGGGATCGCCTAGCGGCAGCATGCGCTTGCAGGACTCGCATTCGCCGCAAAAATCGTCTCGCATGCGCTCGCAATTCGCGGCCTGTGCAAACATGCGCGCCAGCGTGTATTTTCCGATCCCACGCGGCCCCGTAAAGAGCAGAGCGCCAGGCGCGCGGTCGCGGCGCAGCATCCCGCGCAGCGCGGTGACGATGCGTTCGTTGCCGAGAAATTCGTTGAAGCCCATTCAGCTGCCCTTTCCCGTTAACGGCAGGAATCCATGCGCGGCAATCGTCGCCAGAATTTCTTCGTGGATTGCTTTGGGCGAGCGCAAAGGAACGGCCGCGGATTTGCGGGCGCGTGCGGTGCGATTCATCTTGCTGAGCGCCTTGGTTTCAATTTTATGAATTCGCTCGCGCGCTGAATCCGCGCATTCAATCCTCGCCCAATTCGGTTGTCGCGACAGCTCGTCGTAGACCTCCGACGCAGTCTGGAGGTGCTTGAGGTTCGTCTCCAGCAAATCGCGTCGCCGCTTCGTGTAGCCGCGCGCGGTTTTTTCGCCTACCAGCCGATGAGCCGCGCGGGGCGGCACACGGAGGTACAGCACCAAGTCTTCCCGAGGCATCCCGTAGACATCGTATTCCAGCTGCTTGAGCCACGCCAGGAACTCCTGACGCTTTTTCGGCGGCACCCGCGCGCCCTGATGCGCCAGGTTCGAAGCGATGTAGCGGTCTGCCAGCAGCATCTTTCCGGCGGCCAGGTCAGATTCCAGCGCCGCGCGTGAATCGTGGCGGTCTTCCGCATAAAGTAACGCCGAGAAATGCGGATCGACGGATTCCAGCGGGCCAAAATCGCCATTGAGGAAGCAGGCCACAAGTTTGCCGAAGAATCCGTCGTAGCGTGGGAAGCTCACCTGCGTGAAAGCGATGGCCCGCGACGCGAATGCTCGCGTCAGCATTTCGAGTTGAGTGCGTTTCCCCGAACCGTCGATTCCTTCGAGGACGATGAATTTGCCGCGGGCAGGCATTGATTTGAAACACAGTCTAGCATAGGCCGGCGATTCGTCAGGCCTGGCTCGTGGCTGGCGCTAAGAGACAGGTTTTCGTCGTGTTAGAATCGCGACGATGGCAAACCAATCTTCGTCGATCACAGAGAACTGGGCGAAAATTCAAGAACGCATCGCGCGTGCTGCGGAGCGCTGTGGCCGTCGCGCGGATGAAATTACTGTGGTGGCGGTCTCGAAGACTCATCCGGCTGAAACGATCGTCGCGGCTTACGAGGCTGGGCTGCGGCACTTCGGAGAAAATCGCGTGCAGGAGTGGGAATCGAAACAGCCAAAAGTGGCGGATCTGGACGCGACGTGGCACCTGATCGGCCACTTGCAAAGCAACAAGGCCCGCCGCGCAGCGCACCTTTTCCGTCGTGTGGATTCGCTAGACGATCTGGCGCTGGCAAAAAAACTTCACGCTGCGGCGGACGCGGAAGGGAAGTGCTTGCCCGTGCTGATCGAAGTGCGCCTTGGGGACGAAGAAACGAAGAGCGGAGTCGCGGAAGCGGACTTGCTGTCCCTGGCGACAAGCATCGCGCCATTCGCGCATCTGGAATTCGCCGGACTGATGACCATTCCTCCGTTTTTCGACGAGCCCGAACGCGTGCGCTTTTATTTTCGGAAGCTTCGCGAATTATGCGACGACCTCAGCCGCAAGCTTAGCCGTGCGTTGCCGGTCCTTTCCATGGGCATGAGCCACGATTTCGAAATCGCCATCGAAGAAGGCGCCACGGAAATTCGCGTTGGCACCGCGCTATTCGGTCCGCGTGGGTTCGTGGCCTGATTCGCTGGGTTGTGACGGGCTCGTCCTGTTCGCGTTCTGCGCCGGAAGCACAACGCTCCAGCGGCAGCGATTCGTGGTTATCTTTTTCCTTTCTTCGGCTTCTTTCTTCCCATCCGCGAATGAACTCCCGGAGGCGGGACTTTCCTCTTTATCACAGTCACCGATTTTGTTTTCTTGCGCGTTTTGCTGGCGGACGCTCCACTGCTAACAACGTGCTTCGTCAAATCGAGAGTGAATTGATCCATCACCGAAGCGGTGCGCGTGGTTTCATCCACGCCGAGTGATTGACATTGAATTGACTGGGCGTTGACCGTGAGCCGTAAGAATCCAAACACATTGTCGTTGTATGCGATCAACGTGAGCGGATTGCCCTTACCGTCATTTCCCACGGCGCCCGGCTGCGGCAACGCGCCATTTTTTCCAGTCTTCGGTTTGCTCAAATTGAAGTAGCCGCCATTTCCCGCGACCAGGTACGGAATCTGGCGTCCGTCCGCCTTCATCACGCGCGTGTAACGTTCGTAGAGGTGCGCGTGCCCGGAAAGCACCAGATCCGGCCAAATGCCCGCCGACTGGCACGCTGCGTCAATTGCCGCCAGCATTTGCGGACTGGGAAAATGTTCGCTGCTGATCGTAAACGGCGGATGGTGTACCGCTATAATCAGCGCGAATGGAGCGCTGCCTGATTGTTTGCGTTGCGCGGCTGCGGCCTGTAATTGCGCGAGAAGGAACGCCGTCTGTTGCGTACCGGCCACTCCGCCGCTCAAGACTCCGGTGGATTCACTCGTGTTCGAATACAGGCCGATGATTTTCACGAAGGGAGCGTTGAGCGTGAAGTAAACGCCGCCTTGCGTCATGGTGGTGCGTGCAAACCCTTTGGCGGAGGGATCCTTCGTCGGCGTCATCGAGCAAAAATTTTCGTAGAATGGCTGCAGCGAATATTTTACCGGCTCGCTCGGAAATAGCACGCCATCGTGATTCCCCGGGATGGCGAAAATCGGCCCCGCATAATCGCGATACGGATCGTAGAACTGATCGTAATAATAACGTTCCTGGCCGAAGAAATAGACGACGTCTCCGAGATGGAAAAGCAGCGCGGGTCGCCCGCTGCCGTAGTCCTTTCCCGTCAGATCATCGGTCATCGCATCGGCAACGGCGAACTGGTGCGAAGGCTCTTTGACGCCCCCGGTATCGCCGACGGAGTGAAACACGATCTGGCCCGAGTTCTGGATTTGCTGCACCGCGGCGGTTCCGAGGACGTCGGCGAGCGCTATGACCGGAGGATTTTTCCACGGCGCGGGAATCGCTTCGATCACGGGCGTGGCTACCACCGCGGAATCGGCGTAAACATCCTGGGGGTTGAAAGTGTTAAAGTCATCCGGAGACGGTTGGGGATTGGCGAAAGCAAAGCCAGTGCTGGACATGGACGGCGCCCTCCTTGGCGGACGAGGATCCTGGTGCGAAGGGCGCGAGTATACCTCTACTTTACGTCTCTGAGGAGTTATAAGTTGCGCAGGCCCTAAGCGTGGAACTCGCATGAGCTGGCAGGGAACTTACTGAGGGAAATGGAAATCACAGCCAGTGATGACTGCGTGTCATTTTATGTACAGGTGCAGCCTCGCGCGAGTCGCGAAGCAATCGAAGGCGAGTACGCGGACGCGCTGAAAATTCGCCTCACGGCCCCGCCGGTGGACGACCGCGCCAACGAAGCGCTCACACGGTTGCTCGCCGAGCGTTTGAACGTGCCGCGTACGGCTGTTAGAATCGTGGCCGGCGAAAAGAGCCGCAGAAAACGCGTGGTCGTTGCGGGTGTGACGCGCGAGCAGGTGTTGGCTCTGCTGGCAGCAGCGAAACTCCCGGTGACGAAAGCGAAGGACTGACCAAATGCCCGATATCAAAGCCATCCAAAGCGCATTGCGCGCCGCCAAACTCGACGGCTGGCTGTTTTGCGATCACCATCATCGCGATCCGATCGCGGGCAACATCCTCGATCTCGATGCGAACGCGATGGTCACGCGGCGCTGGTTTTACTTCATCCCCGCCAAAGGCGAAGCGCGCAAGCTGGTGCACAAGATTGAACAGGGTACCCTGGACACTCTCGAAGGCAGGAAATTTCTGTACGCTGGCTGGGAAGAACTCCACAAATTGCTGCCGAAGCTGCTTTCCGGCTGCAAAACCATTGCGATGCAATATTCGCCGGAAAACAATATTCCCTATATCGGCCTGGTGGACGCCGGAACGATCGAGCTGATTCGCAAGCTGAAGAAAAAAGTCGTGAGCTCGGCGGATCTGGTACAGAAATTCGAAGCCAGCTGGTCGGAAGAGCAATTCCAGGGGCATCGCCAAGCAGGAAAGATCGTCGATCGCATCACCCGCGAAGCTTTCCAGCGCGCCGCGAAATTCGTCCGGGAAGGGAAGCCGCTCACCGAATTCGAGCTGCAGCAGTGGATCGTAGAGCAATTTCGCGCAAGTGGACTGACGACCGCGGAGCCGCCCATCGTCGCCGTGCAACCGAACAACGGCAGCCCGCACTATGAACCGCGAGCGGAGGGTTCGCGCCCCATACGCGCCGGGGATCTGCTGCTCCTCGATATCTGGGCCAAGCTGAATCGGCCCGGCAGCGTGTATTACGACATTACTTGGGTTGGTTATCTAGGCGAGCGCGTGCCGGATTCCTACGCCAAAATTTTTCGCATCGTGAAAAGCGCGCGCAACGCCGCGATCGAATTCGTCAAGGATGCGGTGGCGAAAAAACGCGCCGTGCACGGCTGGGAAGTGGACCGCGTGACGCGCGAAGCGATTCGCAAGGCAGGCTACGGAAAATATTTCGTGCATCGCACCGGACACAGCATCGGCCAGGAAGTTCACGGCAACGGCGCAAACATGGACGGCCTGGAAACGCGCGACGATCGAAAAATCGCGCCGCATACATGCTTCTCCGTCGAGCCCGGAATTTATCTGCCGGAATTCGGCGTGCGCAGCGAAGTAAACGTGTACGTCGGTGAGAACGAAGCGCGCGTTACCGGCGCCATCCAGGAAGAAATTCTTCCGCTGCTGGCTTAGGTGACCGTGAACGACGTGCCCGGGAACGAAGCGGCGTTCGGCGAAACGCCAGTCAACCAAACGGCCAACAACCAAGACTCCGGAAGGCAAGCCGTTCCTCACGATACGCTTGCTGAAGAAACGCCAACAGGCCAAGCTCCAGCCGTCCACGCGATTGCTTCCTCACATTCCTTCGCCGCAAGGGCCGGTCGCGCCGCACTCGCGCTGTTCGCGGCGCTGGCGGCGTGGCTGGTGCCAGGCCTCGGACACTTGCTGCTAGGACGGTGGGGCCGGGCGCTGCTGTTTTTCGTCGCGGTCGGCGGCCTGGTGGTCACCGGCTACCTGCTTCGTGGCAACGTCTTCGCTCCGCATTCCGGCGATCCATTCGGCACGCTCGGTTTTGTGGCGGATGCCGGCACCGGTGTGTTTTATTATTTTTCGCGTTTTTTCGAGGCCGCCGGGCCAGACGTCTCGCGCGCCGCTGGAGATTACGGCACGCGCTTCATCGCTGCGGCCGGGGTGGTAAACGTACTGGCGGTGTTGGATGCAATCGAAATTGCCACGGGCAGGAGAAGCTGAGTGATTTGCAGCGCGTTCATATTGATCAACGGTGTGCTGCGGCTCAGCCACCTCGCCGCGATGCTGCTATTCGCGCTGCTGGTTTCCGTCGTGCTAGCGTGCTTGACGCAACGCGCAAGACCGGGTGGCGTCAAATATGCATTGTGGTCATTTGCGCTGTTCGTTCTAGTTGGCGTCGGCGTCGCGTGGCTGATGTATCCCATCTCGCGCTAAGCATTGCGGCAATATTGCAGGCTTCGCGCAGCGGGCCGGTGATGCGCATCGGCGGTGTACACTACGCGCCCAAAGTTTGACAGTTTTTTTCCGCCGATGTTACAGTCGAATAGGCGCCGAGGTAGCTCAGTTGGTAGAGCAGCCGATTCGTAATCGGCAGGTCCCCGGTTCAAGTCCGGGCCTCGGCTCCATCCCCTTTAGAATCATCGCTGCAAGGATTCGCCGAAGACGATTTCGTAACATCACCTAACAACTCGTCAGCCAATTCATTCAGCGGAGCCCGGAAATCTTCGGTCTCAACGTGCTGGTACACTCTTAGCGTTGTGTGCACGTCCGAATGCCCGAGTATTTCCGAAACCACTTTCGTGGGCCATTGTTTCAATGAGCGAGTCGCCAACGTATGGCGAAAATCGTGCCAGCCGCCAATCTTGATTCCGAGACCCTGCACGACGGGGCGAACGTACCGCTTTAGAACGTTGCCCGGATTGAGTGGAGTTCCCGCACGAGACCGGAATACCCATTCGCCCCTCCGCACATCGCAGAAAATACAATCTCAACTCCTGATTTGTCGCGTTACCCGGCATTTCGGGCGTCGCAGATACATCCGCTCAGCGATGCGCTGCTTCATTCATTTTCGGCCTGCAACCGCTGCGAAATATATTAACGCCGAGAAAATGGCCGAGATAACCACGAGCCCAAAAATACTAAAGCGTGGAAGCCTACGAAATGAAAAGGGCACGTCTACTCCAAAGCTGAAAGTTACGAAGCCGAATTTACCACGATTTCGGGCCGGTGCCTGGCGCGTCGCGTTGCGTGGTTTTGCAACGATTTCACTTTTCCGGCAGCGTCAAGAAGGCGCTAGCCGAATATCGATTCTGTTGTCCTGTCGAGTCGATTGCAGTATCTTGTTCTCCAGTGGAACACGAATTCACCTGTCCATATTGTGGAGAAGAAATTTCGATGGTGTTGGACTTGTCCGTCGGTCGCCAAACCTACATTGAAGACTGCGAGGTATGCTGCAAACCAATCGAGGTCAGCTTTACTGTCGAAGATGACGAACTCGCCAGCTTCTCTGCTAAGACCCTCGGCTAGAGTGTCGCGTTACCGTACGAGTGGTTTCGCCCTGATTCGAGTGCTCCAGTATGCGCGTTTGGACGTAGCCGCCCGGCGGCGTTGAGTGGCGAAGGACGGGTAGGCGTCACTTGCGAAAACAGCGTCGGCTTTCGGAATCAGTTACGGATGGTTGGTTTTCCAAAGCACAACAGCAAGAATAAACAGGCCAAAAGTGACGGTGGTATTCGTGAGGCCATCGTTCATGGAATCGTCGGCCACTTCCAGCAAGGTATTCAGCGGAGATTCACCTGGCTGTTCCGCAATCCTGCCCGAGCGATAGAGTTCGTTGATTTTTCCATGACGTATGAGCGCCCACCAGTACGGATAAATCACGTTCCAGAGCAAGAGTACAAAAATCCCAGTGGTCGGCGTATAGCCCAAAGATTTCCACACGACAATCGCACACCCAAGGCACACCACAACGACCAGTAAAGTGTTGACCACGAATTACCAGGAGCGAAACGGCGACCGAAAGAAAAAGGTATTTGGCTGTGGGTCATCTCCGAACCAAACTACGGCTTTGCGCTCGCTCACAACTCCTCCGTCACACTCGGCTGAGTGTATTCTCCATTCAATAGGACCTGCAAGTGGATGGTTAGTCGTAACCGGAAAAGTCAAATTGCCTGAAATCCTCTTCGACGGTTAATGCGTCAGAACGAAGCCGCCCGGCGGCGCGCCGATTCCGGGTCGCGAGTGCTATGGGAATCTTACGCCAGTCATCGAGGTCGCGAACGGTTCATCTCCTCGATGTCATCGCGCACCTTGTCCTGAATCGCGTTCTGATGCTGGGCTTCGTCTCCACGAATCCTCTTGCCGCCATGCTCCTGCAAGAAGGTCGCAGACTCCTGGTGCCCGCTCGAAGCGGCTAACTCAGTAGGGCTGTCACCAGAGCGATCCAAGGCGTTTACGTCTGCGCCACTCGACACGAGAAACTCAATCGTCCGTAGGTCACCAGCAATTGCGGCAGCATGGAGCGCGGTTCGCCGTTCCGAATGGTCCGTCGCTCCAACGCTTACGCCGTGCGACAGCATCGCCTTGACGGTGCGGAAGTCTGCGTTGTACGCAGCGTATACAAGCAAATCACCGGCACGCGGAGAAGAGGCCATCTGTCGGATGAACAGCCTTTGCCAAACGCCGCTCGGCACGAATAGGAGCCCAAATAACAACACCGCCAAGCCGAACGCTGCCCACGTCGGTGTATCAGTCCTTCTTTTCTTGACAAGATTTGTGACAATCACCACGAGCGCAATTGTTGCCCAGCAGCCAAGCAAAAAAGGAGCGAACAACAAAACAGCACTCGACCCGTGGGCAAGTGAAAAGCCCACCATCTGAGGCCCTCGTTCCCAAGTCCATACTGTCTGTTCCCATATGAGCCGTCCTGCAAGAAGCGCAGTACCGATGAGCGGTATGACTCCAAGAACGAGCAGCCACCAGCGCACACGCACCGCAGGCGCGGGATTCACAGAGTCTTTGGTGGCGATTGTCATGAAGAGTCTCTTAGCACACGAGTTGTGCATTCACAAAGGTAATCGCTGAAATCAGGCGATAGCGCTCACCACCTAGAATGGCTGGGTTCGGATTCCGATTGGACCCGCGGGCAACTCGGAGATGATTCCACTTCTTCGCGAAAGCGCGCGTCCGATAGGCTCGAACCCCTGATTCCCAGGCGATGATGCTGAACCTCGACAAATATGCGAGGGTTGCTCGCGCTTGGCGCGATTGGGCAAAAATTGACTGCGTCGCATCACAACATTTGTTCTTCAGTGGCAATCCGTTTCTTTATTTTCCCGCCGCAACGCTTGGGCATCACGCGCTTGAGATGTACTTGAAGGCTGCGCTCATCTGCGAGGGCATGACCGTGTTCGACGCGAACATCGTTGGTAAGTTACATTCGAGCGTTGGTTTGAAAGCGTCGGACTGTGTTTGGGGCCATAATCTCGCCGCGTTAGCAACGCAGCTGGCGACAAGACGGACTGATTTCGATTTGTCAGATGAACTCAATATTCCCTGCGTAGCGTTGAAGATGCCGATGAAATTGCTCACGGCCTTTGAACTCTTTGATCCATTCTTCTCTGAGATTCGTTATCCGACAGAGCTCAAGAAATTCGAAGGACTCACTGAGGAGGAAGGGCGTGTACTGGACGCACTGGTTTCCCGCCTGCTCCCCTTCTTAAACACGGTCTAGCGGAGAAGAAACCATACGTGCGTCGCGACGATGCTCGCATCTGTTGGCACGGAGAAAAAGGTAGGCGAAACTAAAGAGAAAATGATATCTTGCCTTCTCCATGGACGAGGGCCGGAAAAAACTGATCTATCTCGCGGCCGGAATGTTCCTGGTTCGGCGCTTAGCGGGGCTGGATCGCGAGCCTTCGCCGGCGCGGGAAAACGCGTTCCGGGATGCGATTGATAATGCCGTCGAGTTGATGCGGCGCCTGGATGCGCGATTTCCGACTGCCGACAGATCGCGGTAACACCAGGCGTTCCTGCCTGCGATGCCTAAGGGTTTCCCTGAGACGCTATGCAGTGTTTGCTGTATTAACAGGCCCTTTACATCTCTGTAGGGTGTCCTACATTGGACGTGGCTCAGTCATTGAGCCTGACCATGCGCACGTCGCGCGAGTGCTGATTGCCGAAGACAACGAGGTACCCCACCCCACCTCGCAGAACTACACGAAAGTTCGTTCCGAGTTCTCAGCGAGTCAATCGTGTCCAAGCGGATTCTAGTGGCGGATGACAGCGACACCGTTCGCAGGATCCTTCGTTCATATCTCGCCCAGCACGACCTTGATGTCTGCGGCGAGGCAGCCGATGGCGAAGATGCCATCGAAAAAGCCCGGAAACTCAAGCCCGATTTGATTCTTCTGGATGCGGCGATGCCCAGGACGAATGGCATCGTTGTAGCGTGCGTCTTGAAAGAGATGATGCCAAACGTCCCGATAGTTCTATTCACGATGTATAGCGAAGCGATTTCCAGAGCATTTCCTGGCAAAGGTCTCGCCGTTGACGGCATAGTTGCTAAATCGGAAGGCATGAGCAGACTCGCAGAATGTGTTCAAAACTTGCTCCGTTCGTAGATGCGTCTGCGCGGGCGCCTAGCGGGGTTTGCCGGGACTGAGAGGTCAAAACGAGAAGACGACTTAACTGTTCTCTAATCGTAGTTCGGAGGGGCCGTCATCCGCGAAATTCTCACGCGCTTTTTCTACCGTACGTTGAATGGCTTGCGCTCTTTCGCGGTAAACACTCGCGAGCAAATCCCACTCAGCTTTTTGTTCCTGCCTAAGTTCTATTGCAACCAGTTCAAAGTTCCGCGCCGAATCGTCTAACCACCGTGCTTCGGTTTCAGCCAACGAAAGTACTTCCTTCACCAGTTCGTTCATACAGCACCTCAAAGCTGTCGAGCGCGGTCGCGGAGATGAATTGCGTAAAACTACCACGCGGCAGGGTATTGCTCTGCTCGCTACCGTACCGGCAGGAGCCCCGAGTTGACTGAGTGCGATTGTTGTTTCAAGATGTACGCTAGCGCACAGTGTGATGGCCTGTGGCGCGGTAGCTTTGCGCGATTCAACTCAGGAACCGCGACCGACGTCTTTGAGGTGAGGTATGCAGCAACTACTCAAGGAAGTGCTTTCGCTAGCGGAAGGCAATGCAACATGGTTAGACCACGCCGCACTGCACTTTGAACATTTCGCAGCCCAACTTCACGAAGACGAAAAAGCTAGGTGGGAGTTGCTCGCCGCTGTATATCGCGAAAGAGTGAGAGTTGTTCAACACGTGGCAGGGAAAGTGCGTCAGAGTTTGGCGACTAACGGTTCCTCGGACTTGGAATCGGAGGACACTTAGGTCATTTATTTCTTATGCTACTGATGTAGGGATGCGCAGATCGAAATACGTAATTCCCCGTCTTGCTTCCTTCCCCCGCTCGCTGCGATTATACGCCCCGAACCGAGACCGCTTTGCGGGGACTCGGGCTGGGGATTCGCGAGCGTTCTCGGTTCGACCACTGGCGATGTCATATACCAGCTCGGAATCAGCACGAGCAGGAAACGGCAACGTCCCGACTGGCAAGCGGGAGAAGCGATGCAACCAAGTTCGATTCGCAATCGTTGGACTCAGTTCATCGGAACGATCAAGAAAAAATGGGGCAGTATGGGCGACGGAATGGTTCTCGCTCTCGCGGAAGAAGAAATGCAGACTCGGCGGGCGGAATTGCGGAACCAAATTGCGGCGCTTAGTCAGCGCGACTAAGCGAAGGACTAAGAGGCGAACCGCTTGACGCTATGCCCTGTTCGCCATTTTGGTCGCCATGTGAAACAGAAGCCCGCGCTTTTTATCATCCATGCGCGAAAATAACTTCGCGAACGACCGAAGCACACTCTCTTCTTTCGAGTTGGCCGCCCGACGAGGAATGATTTCCGTCGGTATATTCGGCTTTTTTATGTGTTCTTCGTCCGTGAAAAGCCGGTACATCGGAACTTCCAAAGCGGTAGCGATCTTTTCCAGCGTATCCACGGAGGGCACAGTGTGTCCGTTTTCGACTCGTGAGAGGTAGCAACGAAGAAGACCCGTCCGCTTTTCTACATCGCCCTGAGACAAGTTTTTCTGTTCCCTTAAGCCCTTCAATCTTTCGCCTATGACCATTGAATTCCTCCGCACGCATCATACCCGATTGTCGGTGTCAGCGGTATAATTCAGGCAATGGCAGACGTGGTTCACATCTACGGCAGCTCTTACGAGACGTGCCCTGTGTGCGGCCAGAAGTGCGCCTGTGGCGGCGGGACAGGAGAATTCGTGGGTGAACCCGTAATGCGACCTTCTGATTGGGAAATTGAATTGAGCTGCCCCGAACACGGCAAGTTCCAAGTGTTAGCAGGGAATTTGATCCAGCCGCGCGCAGTCTGACCCTAGGGCTTAGCTTTATTCATGGAAGCAATCAGCGATTTTGTTGGAATATGCATAACTCGAAACTCGTTATCAGTCACCTCTACTAATTCTCGTAATCTTTGAATCGCTTTTTCGTGGCCGGTTACGCTATCCCGCCAGACTAGCGAACCATCTGGAAATACTTCGAACAAGTCATAATCTCGGTCCATACCTCCCCTTTGAGAGTGGGAGATTCAGACTGCCACAACCCACGCGCTGGCGCTGTTCAAGGTTAGACATCGCGCAGCTACATATTCGTGTTCCTTTGTCGGGTGCTAGGCCGTAAAATCTGCATATGAAACGCAAGCGCCCCCGTTACGCCTGTCCTGACCTTCCCCCAATTAGAAATTGCAATTTGTTTCTACGATGTTGCCTGTGATAATCCGAAACGGAGTTTCGAGCAGATAACGATGAGAGTGTTACCGCGCGGGTTCGGAGAGTCGAAAGCGAGCGTGAGGTTTAAGAAGGAAGCGCGGAAGATGTGTGATCTCGCGCGTTAACCCGTTGTTCCCTCGCATGTTTACAGCGACCGACCGCAGGTTTCGTTAGTCCTGAATTTCAATCTGGCTGCGTTCAGTAGCCACAATCTCCGGCCGACTCCGATAGCTCGTTATCTTGCCTGTCACGCACACCCGTAAGCCTTTGTACTCGTCCTCTGGCGTGCCAAACTTTTCGCGATCCGAACCCCAAGGCCCAATCCACAGCACGTACTCGCTATTTGCATCCTTTGGCTTGCAAGTGCTTATTGAATTCGACTAAACGTGCATTTGCGCTGGTTTGTTCGGCGATGATTTGGTCAATTCTCGCCCCGACTTCCGGTGCGACCGTTGTTGTGTGCGCGAGTAATGCGAAGAATTCTTGTTCAATCTGCGTGTCCTGCGCGATCAATGGCGCGCCTTCGTGGATGGTTAGGGCACAACGTCGCCCCGCCGGATTAGGCTGGGATTCAAAGCCCAAAAAATTTCAAGGCCGAGGGCGAGACTGACCTACTCAACTCGCGGAGAAATCGGCTATCGCGACGCTGCTGGCGTTAGGCTCCTTGCGGGCGCTGGATCCTGCACGCGGACGACCGTGGCATAGTAATGGTTGCCGTAATGATTGGTGCCGGACGATCCCGATATCTTCAGTATTCCGAATGCGGCTCCCGTAAATTCGTTATCGAAAACCGTGTTCTGATTGCCCTGAATGTACACAGCAGCGTCATCGCTGGTGCTGATGTCATTGGAGCTCACCGAGTTGCCGTTGCCGACCAACGCTATTCCATCGAGCGCCACAGAATGAAAAACGGTGTTGCCTGCGATGTTACCGTTGTTTGCTGCAACAAAGATGCCTACCTGATTTGAGCCGACGGTGTTGCGTTCGACGCGAACCCCGTCGGACTGATAGATCAAAATTCCGGTAGCATTCGACGGGCAGTTGGTCGCGGATTCACACGGTGAATAGATATTGTCTGCCACCACATTGTTCGTTACTCGACCTTGCGCGCCGAATCCGATTTGGATGCCGTTCTGCGCGGCACCGGTGGTTGGACCCAAGCCGGTGACTGCGTTGTTGGTGACAAACACCTCCGTCCCGGGCTCGTCCGCGGTAATTCCATTTTTCTGATATCCGTCCACACTGTTGTCCGCGATGGTGACGCTCGATTGCCCGCTGCTGCTACTCTCAACGTCAATCGCAAGGCCGCTTTGGCAACCCGTCAAGTCGTTTGCCAGCCGCACGTTTCGCACGGCGTTGTGTGCAATCGAGCCCGAAGCATCCTGGTAGAGAATGCCAATCAATGTGGGACCACATGCAGTCAGTCCATTGGCGCTGCCGTCCACGATGAAGCCTTGCAGACTAACGTTTTCCGCGTTCTTCACCAGAACGATGGTTGCGATCGGTTCGGCGCTTGACAAACCAGCTGCGTTCGCGACCACGTCGCTGGGAATCACAATCACGCCGTTGTCCGCTTCCAGGCTGAGCGATTTACCAATCACCACTTGCTCGTGATAGGTGCCGGCACAGACGCGAATTACGTCTCCGGATTTTGCGGCGTTCACGGCAGCTTGAATGGAAGTGTACGCAGCCGTGGGGCACTGCACTTTGTCGTCATCCACCAGGATGTTCGGCTGCTGGTTGGCATCCTGAGCGAGAGCTGGACGGATTGCGAAACACACCACTAGACATGCTAGAAGAAAAAGCGAGGGAAACTTTTTCATTTGCGTCTCCTTCTCAAGATCAAGGGCGCGGGCGGGGGGCGGAGCAATCTTGAGATTCTAGGATCTGGGCCATTATAGTCCCGAGAATTCCAAATTGCCACGCTCCGCAGCGGAGATCCTCACCAGTGCCGTGTACCGTCGTTACATTTGAGTCACGCATCTTGCGAGCCCAGACGCATCCGACCACCGCACGCTCCCAATTCGCGTGAGGCTGTCCGTGAATTAGGGCACTTGGACGATTAACGCCCGCGACGAAGCTGCTCTGCCAGATCCCTGCGATCGGTCCGATCCGGGCGGCGCTGCTGATCGCTTTGATTCAAACACCGCATCGCTTCCGCAGCAAGCGACCGCTCTGGAAATACAGCGGCTTCGGCATCGAAATGCACAGCAGTGCCGATTACCGTAAGGTCCAAGGACAGCTAGAAAAAACCAAGAAGAAAGTCTCGGTTCGTGGACTCAATCGAGACTGCAATCACGATCTGAAGAATCTGTTCAAGAGTGCCGCGACCATTTCCAGGACTTGGTGCCGAGTTCACAGCCGTTACAACGCGGCCGTAGGTTTCAGAACGCCAGCAGAACATAACCGGCAGTTCCATCTTTCCTGCTAATCGCCGGGCCTGCGCACAGAATACCGTAGCCGCCTACTCCACCTGTGCCCAACGGAAAACCACTGCTGTATGGGTAACAAGTGCAGGTACTTGGAGCTACGTTCACTGCGTACGGCTTTGCCCGTTCCTTTATAGCCCATTCATCTGGCATTGACACTCGCGGTGTTATAAGTTCGGTCGGTTTTCGAATCTTCCAGATTTGCGCAAGCCCTCGAGAAGCCCAAGTCAATCTCAGGAGGAAATGAACAATGAAGGCATACACCTCGGTGCTCGCTCCGGCACTATTGATGTGCGGTATGGTGGCTCCCATATTCGCGCAGGCCCCGACCGCGCCACACGCAGTTTCTCCGTACACTTTATCTGTATTTGCCAGTGCTCCGGCAGGCCTAAGCGCGCCGGACGACATCGCAGTTCTGGATGATCACGTATTCGTAGGCTATGGGGATGGACACGATCCGGGGGGCGTCGACGGGTTGAGCAGCCAGGTAGTGGAATACAACATGGACGGATCTGTGGTGCACACCTATACCGTGCTTGGGCATGTCGATGGCGTAAAGGTCGACCCAATTACTCACAAAGTGTGGACACTGGAGAACGAAGACGGCAATACCCGGCTGGTGATCATCGAGCCGGAGACGCGGAAAACATCGCTCTATATCGTCGGCACCGGGCCACACGGCGGGGGTTACGACGACATCACCTTCCGAGGCTGCAAGGTGTACTTCAGCGCGTCGAACCCGTTGATCAACCCGAATACGGCGCCAGCGATCGTCAGCGTCAAGCTGAGGAACGGCACGGTGGAGCTCGAAGGCGTACTGCAAGGCAATGCCAGTGCTATTAACATTCCGCTGGACACAACCGTCACCTTGAACTTGCAGGATCCAGACTCAATGACCCTCGATCCGTTGGGAAACCTTGTGCTGGACAGCCAGGGCGACCAGCAATTGATCATCGTTTCGAATCCCGGCGATACCCATCAGCGGGTATTGCAGTTGCCGCTGTCGTACCAGACCCCGAGTGGGCCGATGGGCGTGGAAGTGGACGACACCTTTTTCACTACCTCCAGCCAAGGTTTTATTCTCTTTGCCGACAAGGGCCTCAACAAGATTTTCAAGTTGAGCAAGAATGGCTGGGCGCCCGGCGTCGCCTACACCGCTGCGGACGGCGGTCCGTTCGTGGGCACGATTGATATGACCACCGGTATCATTACCCCCATCGTGAAGGGGTTAGCGGGTCCCGGGGGATTGATGTTTGTGGATACATCCAAGCCCGTCTGGCCGGATTGGAAGCGAGACGACAACGCTTGCCGCGACGACCGCGAGTAGAAACGCAACCAACTCTTCGAAGTGGTTCGCAATAAGCAGATTGCCGACGAACTGTCGATTTCTGAGACCACACTATCCATCGGTCTTTCACGACAAGATTCTCCCGCACTACAACCCACTGCTCCCGGGGTTGCGATGATCCCGGTTGACAGAAGACTTTGGTCTACCTCGGTCACTGGCAGCCCCGTGATATGGCCCAAGCGCCTCGCGAGAGTGGATTTGCCTGGCGCACCACGACCGACAATGACTACGCGTTTCATGGTCGCCGGTTTATGCAGATTGGCGGTTTGGATTCGAAGCTAGTCTGGCCTGGTAAACGCAGCATTAACCGGAGAAGCGCTACTTCAAATGGACGAGCGCGCTGCGGGATCATGGACCAGATGATCGCCTGCTGCGGGCGCGCGAATTAAGCGCTGATCCTGGATTGCCGGACGCTGGGATTCCGGCTGCTGCCATTATTCGCGGACGCGCAATTTGTGGTATGCAACAGCATGGTGAAACACGATCACGCGGCCGGCGAATACAATGCGCGGCGAGCGGATTGCGAAACGGCGACGCGGATTCTGGCGGAGCAGATGCCGGGCGTGCGGGCGCTGCGCGACGTGTCGCTCGGGGATCCGGAGCGCTATGCAAAATTGCTGCCGGAAGTGGTGTACCGGCGTAGTCGGCACGTGATCAGTGAAAATGCGCGCGTAGAAGATGCGCGCGGGGCGCTGGAACGCGGCGATCCGGAATCGTTGGGGCGATTGATGAGCGAATCGCATCGCAGCTTGCAAGAGGATTATGAGGTGAGCAGCACGGAGCTGGATTTGCTGGTAGGAATCGCCCGTGGGATCGCGGGCGTGTACGGCTCGCGGATGACGGGCGGCGGATTTGGCGGTTGCACGATCAGCCTGCTGGGCAGCGGCGCGGTGGAGGAATTTCAGAGTGCCGTCGCGCAAGGCTACGAGCGAGCGACGGGGCGCAAGCCGGACATCTATATTGTGCGAGCCTCAGACGGCGTGCGCGAGGCGCTGGAATAGGCAAGCGCAACGGCTGTCGTCAGCACGCTTTCTTATCGCGTGAAGCGCGTAGTTTATTTACCTAGCCTTTCAAAACGCTTTCAGACTTGGAGGATCCATGCACCGGCGCGATTTCATGAAGACGGCGACCACACTCGTCGCCAGCGCAGCGCTGCATCGCAGCGATTTCGCGCAGCAGACTTCAGGATCGGAAGATCGGGGGCGTCTGGTGTTACCGATGAATCGCGGCTGGCGCTATAGCCCATCGTTCGTGGAGGGCGGTCATGACCTTAACTTTGACGACTCAAAATTCGACCGCGTCGCGATTCCGCATACAAATGTTGCTCTGCCGTGGCACGGATTCGACGATAAGACATACGAGTTCGTATCGCTGTATCGCAGACGTTTCAAGCTGCCGCCCGAAGCGCGCGGGCAGCGCGTATTTATTGATTTCGAAGGCGTGATGACCGCCTCCACCGTTTGGCTCAACGGCTATCGGCTGGGCGAGTACAAAGGCGGCTATACGCCGTTTTCGTTCGAACTGACGCCTCATTTAAATTTTGACGGGGAAAATCTTCTCGCCGTGGACGTTGATTCTTCGGAACGACCGGATATTCCGCCGTTTGGCAATCGGATTGATTACCTCACCTTCGGCGGCATCTATCGTGAAGTCGCGCTGCGCATCGGCCCGGCTACCTATATCGAGAATATCTTCGCGCAGTCGAAGAATGTCTTGAGCGAGCATCCGTCGCTGGATGTGGAGTGCTTCATTCAGCGCCTGGAGCCTTCGCAGCACGCACGGACGCTGGAGGTCACGCTCCTGGATGGCGCGAATGCGATAGCCAAGCGCACGCAACAAGTGCCTGCGTCAGGTGCGACCAGCGAGCCGGTGAACTACACATTGAGCGTAGCTCCGCTGCCCGGCATTCAGCTTTGGGACATTGCGAATCCACATCTTTACTCCCTGCGAGTGCGCCTGCTGGACGGCGAACGCACAATTGACGAGGACACGCGCGGCATCGGCTTTCGCGAAGCGCAATTCACCGATCATGGTTTCGAACTGAACGGAAAAGTGATCAAGCTGCGCGGTCTCGACCGTCACCAGACATTCCCATTCGTCGGGCAGGCGATGCCTGCTCGCGTGCAGCGCCGCGACGCCTTTATTTTGCGGACACAACTGCATTGCAACATCGTGCGCACCTCGCACTATCCGCAATCGCGCCATTTCCTGGATGCCTGCGATGAATATGGCTTGCTGGTGCTCGAGGAAATTCCGGGCTGGCAATACATCGGCGATCAGGCCTGGCAAGACCTGTCCGTTGACAACGTAAGCCGCATGATTCGCCGCGACTGGAATCATCCCGCGATAGTTCTTTGGGGCGTGCGCATCAACGAATCCCAAGACAATCACGACTTTTATACGCGCACGAATGCGCTGGCGCACAAACTGGACCCCACGCGCCAGACGGGAGGCATTCGCTATTTTCAGGAGTCCGAGTTCTTGGAAGACGTCTTCACCATGAACGATTTTGGCTGGCCGCTCAAGCCTCCGAACCATCCCCGCTACCTCAACACGGAGTTTGTCGGCCACACCTACCCGGTGAAGACGATTGACGACGACGCGCGTCACCGCGAGCACACCATACGCCATGCACGCGTGCACGATCAGCTTGCCTCCGATCCGCAATACGCTGGTGGCATCGGCTGGTGCGCATTCGACTACAACACCCATTCCGATTTCGGTGCAGGAGATCGCATCTGTTATCACGGCGTAGTGGATATGTTTCGCGAGGCCAAGCCAGCCGCGGGTTTCTACAAATCTCAGTGCGATCCGGAAGAAGAAATCGTGCTGGAACCGGCATTCCATTGGGCCGCAGGTGACGAAGCGCTGCGTTTCACGATCGCGATGATTTGCTCGAACTGCGACCAGCTCAAGCTGTACGTGAGAACCAAAACCGATTGGGACTTGATCGCCGAAGCTGATCCCGATCGCGAGCAGTTCGCGCATTTGCGTTACGCGCCGTTCAGCATTGACCTCACCAAAGCGCGCCACGAATGGGGCGATCTGCGGATAGACGGCTATCTCAAAGGTCAGCAGGTCGTCTCCAAGACGTACTCCGGCCGCGGCGTCGATCAGAAATTCTCAGCCGATGCCGACGATACGGACCTGACTGCCGATGGAGCCGATGCGACGCGCGTCGTCTTCCGTGTCACGGACGAGTTCGGTGCGATTCGCCCCTACGCGAACGATCCCATCGTGCTGAGCCTCGAAGGTCCCGCCGAAATTATCGGAGACAATCCATTCGCGCTGATCGGAGGCACCGGCGCGATTTGGATTCGCGCAAAAGAACAGCAGGGAACTGTGCGCCTCACGGCCAAGCACCCTCGTCTCGGAACCCAGACGGTGTCTTTCACCCTACAGGAAGCAACCGCAGAGCGCGTCTAGAGCCACCGTGTTTCGAGCGCATTCTTGGCTCCCCGCGGGCGAACTTCCAACGGAGTCGCCGAAAGTTCCGCCGCAACCGAATGTATCCCCAATTTGTTGTATTATCCAGAGAGTTTGATTGTTATGCCAACCCCGCAAAAACTCGACACGCACCATAAAGCGCTCACACTGAATCTCGACGCATCCGCCTTCGGCTCTTTCGCCGAAATCGGCGCCGGACAAGAAGCCTCGCACTGGTTCTTTGTAGTTGGCGGCGCCTCAGCCACGGTCGCCAAAACTGTTTCCGCCTATGATAAAGAAGTCAGCGACGACCTTTACGGCGCCGGATCGCGCTACGTATCCAGGCAGCGGCTCGAGGCCATGCTGGCCAAGGAATGGGCCCAGCTTCTCGCGCAGTTAAGCGCTACGCGTGGGTCACATACGCGCTTCTTCTCCTTTGTTGATACCGTCTCCGCGCGTAACTTCGCCGGGACCAACGACGCGCACGGCTGGGTGGGTCTGCGCTTTCAATTGCAACCCGGCAGCCCCGCAAACGACGTCCTCCTGCACATCAATATGCGCGACCCTTCGAATGTCCTCCAGCAGGAAGCGATCGGTATTCTGGGCGTCAATCTCATTTACGCCGCGTTCTATGAGTTGCAAACCGAGGAATCATTTCTGGCAGGCTTGGCAGAAGACGTCGTCAAGGAGCGAATCGAGATCGACTACATCGACCTTCGCGGGCCGATCTTCGAAGGTTGGGATCGCCATACCCTGCTAGCCCGCCTCGTGAGTGGAGGATTCGCCGAGGCTGTATTTTTCCCCTCGCAGGGTCCCGCAGTTCCTCCTACAGAGGCTCTCTACAAGAAAGCCGTGGTGCTTGCCCCGGGTTACTTTGGCCACGGCGATGCATCTCACTCGCAAGTTCACATGCGACTGTTGGCCGCGGCTGTTCAGGAGCTTCAGAAGGAGCTGGGCGACGCAAAGGTAGCGCCCGCTGGCTTCTTCTGTTTGACGGCTGCTCCGATCAAGCCGAACGAACCGGCGCCGCAGGTCCCCGATTTGCTTCGTCGTATTAACGCTCTGCTCGCGGCGGGCGGTGATGTAATCCTTTTTCGCCAAAGCGAGCTCTACAATATGAAGACTCTCGTCAGCCGCTACACGCAGGCGCCCGTGCGCTTCGCGGTCGGTGTTTCCCTGATGATTCAAGCCTTCGAGGGCATTTACGGCAATCTCGAAGGCCGGCTTCTGGAGGCACTTGCACGTCTTCTCGCACAGAACGTGCGCATCTATGTTTATCCGATGACCTCAGCGGAGCTGCGTGAAAAGCTGAAGGGTATGGCGGTTGGCGGTTGGGAATGGAGTGAAACGAATGGAATGGTTTCTGCCACCCAGCTGCGGCACACGGCGCCAGTTGGACACTTGTATGCCTATCTTCTCGCCAGCAGCTTTCTTGTCCCGATGCAGGTTCCGTCAACGTTAAGCGCCGATGCCTGATCGCCATCTAGAGGTCGTTTTTCGCAGGGTTGGTGCACAGTTCGTTCGAAAGTATCTCTCGTCACACACTCGTGGCCCGCTCCGCCGTGTCCGAGCCTTCCGCCCGCGAGGGCTAGTGCGGAACGTGTGTTGAAAACGCGAGTTACGTTAGGGAAGGGCACGCGGCATCATCGCAATTGGCTCGTTAGCTTGCCGCAGCATTCCGGACGTGCGGGCAACGCAGAGCGGTTCCATCCCCCGCCGAGGGCCTGTACCAGCGAGACTGCGTCCACCATGCGCCGACCAAGAATATTCACTGCGGTAACTTCGTCGGAGAGAGCGGCGGTCTCAGCGGTTGTCACTTCCAGGTAGCTGGTAACTCCGCCGGTATAGCGCGTGTTCGCGAGCTCCAGGTACCTCTGGGCGGCAACGACAGCTTTGTCCTGAACCTGCGCCTCGTGCTCGAGGATTCGCAACGCAGCCACGTTGTCTTCCACTTGTTGGAAACTGGTCAGCACTGTTTCGCGATAGTTGGCGACAGTCTGATCGTACGCAGCGATCGCTTGATCGGACGCAGCCCGACGCCTACCCGCGTCGAAGATTGTTTCTGTCGCAGCCAGCCCAATGGACCACAAACCGCTCGGCCCCTGTATCAAGGTAGTGATGACGGTGCTTTCAAATCCACCGCCGGCAGCCAAATCGATTATCGGGTAGTAGGCAGCTTTCGCAACGCCGATCTGCGCGTTCGCAGCGGCGACCCGTCTCTCCGCGGCGGCGATGTCCGGCCGCCTTTCCAGCAGCTCGGAAGGCACGCTGACGGGAATGGGCGGCGGCGGCATCACGAGCGGCAGCGGGGGCAGGCTGAATTCCGCGGGAGGTTTCCCGATAAGAATTGCCACGGCGTGTTCGTACTGCGCACGCGCGACTCCAACATCAATTGCCTCGGCGCGGGTTGTCTCGAGCTGCGTGCTGGCTTGCTGCACTTCCACCTCGGAAGCAATACCTCCCGAATAGCGGCTGTCGATCAAATCCAAAGCATCCTGATACTGCTTCACCGTGGAATTGAGGAGCTGTTCCTCGGCGTCCAGGCTGCGCGCAAGAAAGTAGTCAACCGCCAGATCCGCATGCATGCTCAGATTGACTGTAGCTAAATCAGCCGCGCTCGCTTGCGCTTGTTCTCGATAAGACTCCACATTCTTGCGAACCCGTCCCCAGACGTCGGCCTCATACGAAACGTTGACCGGCACCGCAAAGTCGTTGTACGTGATGCCCACAAACTGCGAACCCGGTGGCGGCGCGTTCTGAGATACTCGCGTTCGCGCCGCCGATGCGCCGGCCGTCACAGTTGGGTAATAGTCCGCCCGGTAGTAGCGGAGCAGCGCGCGAGCCTGCGTGTATTGCGCCGCGGCGGCCTTCAGATTTTGGTTGGAGACGTCAACCTGCTTTTCGAGAGCATTCAGTTGCGGGTCCTGAAATATCTCCCACCAGTCGCCGCCGAGATTCTCATCGTTGGGTTGCGCCGGTTTCCAATCCCCGACCTCTTTATAGGCGGATGGAATTTCCGCCGTCGGCGTGTGGTATTTAGGTCCAACCGTGCATCCACTCGTCGCCAGCAGAGTTAGCGCACAGAGAATCCGCGGCAAAGGTGCCTGCAACGGGCTTTTGCTCCAACACATCTGTCGAGGCGTTGTCACTTGGAATCTCCCGGCAACGTGGCTTGGACTACTTGGACTTCCTGGCCCTGAACGAGTGAGTCGGGAGGGTTGACGATGATTTGATCGTCCGCTTTGAGGCCAGAGACGATCTCGATCTGATTGCCGAAATCATGCCCGGGGATGACAGGTGTGAGCACCACTTTCCCGTCGCTCACGACGCCCACGCGCAATCCTTCCGTGCGGAACAGCAGCGTATCAACCGGAATCAAAAACGTGGAGCCTTCCGTCGGAACCGCCAGGTGCACCTCTGCGTAAGAACCTGTGAGCAGTGTTCCGGAGGGGTTGTCCACATCAACCTCGATCAGCAACGTCCGCGTGGTCACGTTAATCGCATCCGCCGTGCGCACTACCTTTCCTGGAAACTGACGCCCCGGAAACTCGGCGAGATTGAGGTTTGCGGTCATGCCCGCTTTGATCCCCTGCGAGTACTCCTCGGGAACGTTTACGTAAACACGCAGCACTCCGGGCTGCGCGATGTGAAAGAGGTCGGTCTTCGCAGCACTGTTGCTGCCGGAATTGATCAGGTCGCCGATGTCGGTATTGCGCGCGGTGATTACGCCATCGAAGGGAGCGTAGATCTTTTCGAAGGAAACCAATGCAGAGTATTCGTCGACAGCTGCCTGGTCTGCTTCGACGATGGCTTTGTTCGCGTTATAGGTGCCCACCGCGTTGTCCACGTCCTGTTGGGACACCGCATGGGCATTCAAGAGTCCCTGATACCGGGTTTTGGTGATGGAGGCGAGATCAAGGTTCGCCTCTGCGGTTTGCAGGTTGCTGCGCGCCTGCTGCAGTTGCTGGTCCACTTCCGGAGTTTCGATTACCGCCAGCAGATTTCCCTTCTTTACACGCGCGCCGATATCGAAATACCACTTCTTCAGATACCCGTTCGTTCGCGAATAGATCGGCGAAGTGATGTATGGTTGCACGTTTCCCGGAAGAATGATGTTCTGGGCGGGCGTGGTTTCTTTGGGCGACACAACCGACACTGCTGTTAGGGCAACTTTTGCCGTTTCCACGCTCAAGGATTTATTGGCCTTCACGCGTGACCAGATTCCGGAGACCAGCAGGGCGACGACCACAATCAGACCAATTGCCAAGAACAGCCATCGCCCCTGCCGCACTTTTCCCATTCCTGTTTTATTCGCGGGGAGTGAATTTCCGCCGCTCTGTGTTCCAAAATCAGCTTTGGATGACATAAGTGCAACTCCACATGAATTAGCGCCTATTCGCGTTTCCAGTTGCGGCCGGACGCAGACGCGCGCCACTCTGCAGTAAACTGAAAAATGCCGGCACAAAGAACAGCGTTGAAACCGTCGCGAAAAGCAGTCCACCAATAACCGCACGGCCCAGGGGAGCATTCTGTTCACCGCCATCTCCAAGTCCGAGCGCCATCGGGATCATGCCAATGATCATGGCAAGCGCGGTCATGATCACGGGACGAAAACGCGTGAAACCCGCCTCCACCGCGGCTGCAACGGAATCTTTCCCCTCCATCATTTTTTCCGTGGCGAAGCTCACCACCAAAATGCTGTTGGAGGTTGCGACACCCATGCACATGATCGTTCCCATCAGAGCGGGCACGCTCAAATTCGTGTGCGTGATAAACAGAAACCAGGCAATTCCGGCAAGTGCCGCAGGCAAGGCAGAAATCATGATGAAAGGATCCAGCCAGGATTGAAAATTCACAACAATTAGCAGGTACACCAGCACGATCGAGAATGCCAGGCCGCTCAGGAGGCCAACGTAGGAGGCGCGCATGGTCTGCACCTGTCCACGAACGATGACCTGCGAGCCGCGAGGCAGTTGCTGGTGTGAATCCTCAATAATTTTGTTGATGTCCCTCGATACGCCACCCAGGTCGCGTCCCGTCGGCGCGCCGAAAATGTCAATCACCGGCGCCACGTTGTAGTGAGAGACGACCGCCATGCCCGCTCCCCGTTTCATGGAGACCAAACTGGCCATGATCGAAGGGGGAGCGTTGGGGTCTGTGCCCGTGATTGGAATGTTCTCGAGATCCTGCAGCGTGTCGGCGCGGTATTGCGGCGTCTGCGTCGCGATCTGGTAGCTGACACGGTTCTTCGGATCAACCCAGAATGTCGGCGAAGTCTGGAAGCTGCCACTCAGCGATACCAGAAGGTTCTGCGCAATATCATGTGCGGAGAATCCAAGTTCTTCCGCCTTCGTGCGCTCCACGCGGTAGCGCAGGTACGGCTCGTCGAACGGCTGCTGAATCCGCAGGTCCGCCGTTCCGGTTACATATTTCAATTTGCTCAGCAGCGCGTTTGCATAAAGCCGATTGCCCTCCAGATCATTCCCTACGATCTGCACATCAATCGGCGCCGGCAGCCCAAAATTGAGGATCTGCCCGACCATGTCGGCGGGCAAGAAAGCGAAGGTGACACCCGGGAATTCCTTGGGGAGCGTCAGGCGGAGTTGGCGAATGTAATCGTCTGTCGGATGGTGATTCGCGGATAAGTTCACAAGAACGTCGGCATCCTGCGTGCCAATTGGCGCCGAATTGCTGTAGGAGAGGTTGATGCCGCTATAGGGCAGGCCGATGTTGTCAATTACGCTCTGCACTTCGCCGGCTGGAATCTGCCTGCGAATTGATTGCTCCACCAGATCGCACAAGTTGGCTGTCTCCTCAATGCGCATTCCCGTGGGTGCTCGCAGATGAAGTTTGAACGTGCCGCTGTCCACACTGGGGAAGAAGTCCTGGCCTAGCCAAGGAATCAGAATTGCCAGCGAGCCGAGGCAGAACACGAAAAACGCAATCAGGAACGTGCGCCGGTGGTGGAGACAGAGCTCGAGCAAGCCGTGATATTTCTGACGGAAACCCTCGAAAGCTTCCTCAAATCGTTTCTGCACGCGCACCAGCGGGTTCCTCGACGGCGCGCTGCCAGCCTTCTTGTCATCCCCGCGCAACAGATACTTCGCCATCGTCGGGACGATCGTCCGCGAAAGAAAGTAAGACGCCAGCATCGCGAAAACCACCGCTTCAGCCAGCGGCACAAACAAGTACCTCGCCACGCCGAACAACATGAACATCGGAGCAAACACGATGCAGATCGAAAGCGTGGCCACGAAAGCGGGTGTGGCTATCTGTGAAGCGCTATCCAGGACGACTTCGTCCATATCTTTCTCTGGCTCCGCTTCGCGATTGCGATTGATGTTCTCGACTTCAACGGTCGCGTCGTCCACCAGGATGCCCACCGCCAGAGCGAGTCCCCCCAGCGTCATGATGTTGATCGTTTCTCCAATCGCGCTGAACGCGATGATGGAGGTAAGGATCGCGAGTGGAATCGAGGTCGCGATGATCAGAGTGCTCCTCCAGCTGCCCAGGAAAGTGAGAATCATGAAAGCGGTCAGGCATGCGGCGATCAACGTCTCCCTGACTACGCCGCTGATCGCGCCACGCACAAAAATGGACTGATCCGCGAGAGGCTGGATCTGCAGCTGCGGCGGAACAGTTGTCTTGATGTAGGGCAAGAGAGCTTTGACGCCCGCGATTACGTTCAGCGTGGATGCGTCTCCCGCTTTTTGAATTGTCAGCAACACGGAGCGCTGTCCGTTAACCTTCACGATGTTGGTCTGCGGAGGGAAGCCGTCACGCACCCAGGCGACGTCCTCGATGTAAATGGTAGTGCTGCCGATTGTTTTAATCGGGATGCGGTTCAGATCCGCAATGGTTTGCGGCGCCGCATTTGGAATGGAGACGTCGTACTCCCTGGAGCCGATCTTGGACGTCCCGGTGGGCAAGATCAGATTTTGCAGGCTGATGGCATTCGTTACGTCCAGCGCCGACAGACCCTTCGACTGCAATGCCGTTGGATTCAGGTCCACTTGCACCTGCCGTTGTTTGCCGCCGTAGGGATAAGGAACGGATGCACCGGGCACCGTGATAATCTGCGTGCGAATGAAATTCAGGCCGTAGTCATTGAGCTCTTGTTCCGACATGTTTTGGCCCGAAAGGGCCAACTGCAGAACGGGGACGCTCGATGCGCTGTAGGCCAGAATGAGCGGGGGCGTCGTTCCGGCAGGCAACTGCTTGAGTTGGGTCTGAGAAACGGCCGTTATCTGGGCGATGCCTTGTTGAATGTTCGCGGTGGGCTGGAGGAACACCTTGACCACAGCGATGCCGTACAGTGACTGGGACTCGATGTGCTCGATGTTGTCAACCGTTGTGGTCAGAGCGCGTTCTGTGACGCTGACGATTCGGTCGGCCATGTCGTCGGGAACGAGGCCGTTATAGGTCCAGATGATGCTGATGACCGGAATGTCGATGTTCGGAAAGATATCGGTTGGGGTGCGCAGGATCGCGAGTGAGCCCATGATCAAGATGAGTACGGCCATCACCACGAAGGTGTAAGGCCGCCGCAATGCAAGTCGTACGATCCACATAATTCACATCCTCAACTTCTTCGTTCCGCAGAACCGAACAGCGTCAATTCCCATTGTTTTTTGCTGGCGTCAGACCGGGATGCTGCAGCCCGCGTGCCAGACCGCAGGGCGGCGGGAAATTCCGGGAAGTAATTGAAAATAGTGGCGCTTAGTCCAGAGGATGTGAATCTAATCGCTCGGAGTGACGATGAATCTGTCCAACGGGTTGGATGCTTGTCGGCACGTTGACACCACCCATCTCAGAGTCAAAATCTACGTCGCGGGAGAGCGGAAACGAACCTGTACGGGAAGCGGTTACGCCGCCGCAGGTTCCGCTCGACTTATGGCGCGCTACGTCTGGAATAGGGCAGGAGGCCGGAGTTTATTCAAAGAGAATCTTGGCCATCATCCCTTTGTCTTCGTGATTGAGAAGATGGCAGTGAAACACTGACATGCCTTTGATCACGGGGTCGCTGAAATCCATGATGACGTCCACGGTGCCGCCGTAGGGAACATTTACGGTGTCCAGCCACAACGGATCGTCAATCGGCTTGTCGTTTTCGGCGTACGCCAGGAAATGAACCTGGTGAATGTGCAATGGATGCAGTTCCGCCGAAGCATTGACGATCCTCCAATGCTGAAACGTACCAACCTTTGCACGCACCATGGGAGCGGCATCGGGCGCAAATTTTGCTCCGTTGATGTAAAAACCGTGCTTGTCTTCGGTGAACGTCACGGTGAATCGCGGCGGCGCTTTCTCTTCCTCCGCCAGATCCAACACCTTGAAATCAGGCTTAAGGTGAGATTTCGCTGCTTTGCTTGTCGACACCGGCGCAGATCGCGGAACGATATCCGCCAAGATCATCCCTGGATTCGGATCGCCCTCGGGCCCCGTATCCACGCAGTGGGAAACCAGCTGCGGGGGAGCCTGCGCAGTTCGCCCGGTTACAATCGCTTCAAGTCTGCCGGCTGGCGGCAACAGGACGTGATCGGCGATGCGCGTTCGATGGCTGGGATCGTGACGATCGATAGGCATTCCGTCCATGGCGACGACTTCAAACGTCTGACCTTCCAGCTGCAGATCCAGATAGCGATCCGCAGAAGCGTTCACCAGACGCCAGAATTGCCGTTCGCCCGCAGCAATTTCAATTTGCGGCCGCACCGATCCGTTAACCGTGAAGATTTCGTCCGGCGTGTCAGACTCTCCACCGCAGGCATCCGACCCGAGCTTCACGCGGCCCACCAAGTCGGCCGACTGCGGGCCGCGTCCAATGGAACGGCCACGCACAATCAGGATCTGTTCCGGCAACCCTGCGAGCTCGGGATAATACGAATCAATTCCTTCGATCACCAGCGCGCCGGACATACCATCCAACACTTGCTGATAGCTCTCGCCATGCGGGTGCGTGTGATACCAATACAATCCCGGCGGATGGTCTTTCGGAATGTGCACGGTATAGCTCAGCGATTGTCCCGGCATCGCCATCATGTCCAAGACGTCGTCGTGCGGCCTGTCCGGAGAAACCGTGAGTCCATGAAAGTGCAAATTCGTCATGTCCAGGCACGGACCAATCAAGCAACGCTCGCGCAGTTTCGTGGGAAGGTCGTTGATGTACGTGATTTTCAGTTGGTCGCCCGGCGACAAACGCAAAGTCGGAGCGTTAGGTTGGCCGTTGAAAAAAAACGAATCGTTGCCGTCATTGGTGATCGCAGCGTGCAAAGTGAGCGAAAGAATGTGGCCTTTCGCGCGAAGTTCCGGAGGATTTGAAAGCAGCTGTACTGGCATCCCGGTCATCGCCAAACTACACAGAAAGGCCAGCACGATGACTGCGACGGGTCGGATTGAGCGCATGCATTTCTCCTATCGCCCGATTTGCGAAGTTGGTGATCGAGCTATTCATTCGTTTGCGGACCCGCACAGCCAAGAAGCAGGGCGCTAGCGCCGCAACCTGCTTGCAGAACGTTATGGCGGTTTCCCACCCTAAATTGAGAGCGCCGCGCCCGCGCCACCGCTCCCACTTCTAGGAGCCTGGAGGGAATTTCCTGAACATTTTCTCCACGCCCTTGTTCAGGTTCTCGATGTTCTTGCTGGAATTGTTGGAAAGCGTGTCGCTGGTGATGCCTCGCGATAGCAGCTGCTTTGTCTTGGTGTCGAATAAATCGACGACCACCGTGCCCATCTGATATGTATCAGTGGTGGTCGTTGCGTCGCCAAGTCCTCCGAAACCTCCGCCGCCAAAACGTCTCCAGCCCCAGCCACCTCCAAATCCGTCATAAAAGGTGTTCAGGGTTTGCTGGTCGTGGGTCATCAGGATGGCGTGCTTGAGATATCGCCACCCGAATCCACCTGCGTCCAGCCTTTTGCTGTCAAAGCAGCATTGACGGCACTTTTGATGCGATCAACATGCAGCGCGTCTTGCGTCTTGACGTGCTCCCACGAGAAGGGCTTGTACTTCCCGAAGTGTGCGC
Organism: Acidobacteriota bacterium; assembly: GCA_013289715.1. Taxonomy (GTDB): domain Bacteria; phylum Acidobacteriota; class Terriglobia; order Acidiferrales; family UBA7541; genus Palsa-295. Next base: position 88,988 of record JABCZJ010000009.1, read on the forward strand.
TGCGATCGTAGTCGGTCTTCACCTGCCGTGCAAACGCAGTGCCCGCAAGCAAGAACATCCCTGAAATCTAACTGAATAATGCCTTTTTCGCTTTCATCATTCCTCCTTTTTGCGCGATTCCTAGCCAGAACCTTTCGCGTGCATGGCTTGCGCGCGCTCCAGGTAGCTGCGGTTCCTCCGTGTCGTCAATTTCCCGATTGTGATTGCGCCCGGTGTGCCGGCACATGTTCCTGGGCTTCTGCTGAAGCTCGACCTAGTCTCTTCTCGTAGCTCGACTCGAGCACCTGGCTGCCGCTGGATTGGCCTTCGTCGAATAACTTCTCCAGGAAATAGTGATCTCCGTATCTGTTAAAGACCAATTCGCTCGTGCGCGGTGTCGAGTTCGCTTCTGCGTCGCGGACTTGAAGCAGGACGGCGACTGAGCCATCCGGTTTGCTGATCTCGATAAGGGTCAAGTTCGAGTCGTCCAGCATGCGGATGAGGTACTTACCTGCGGGAAGCTTCGTATTGCCGGCGTGGAACTGAAACGGAATGTCGGCCTCCATGGTTCCAGTAAGCTGCGCGTGCGTTTGCTGCGGGTAAATCATCGCGGTAAAAACGAGCGCCATGAATAGCGACGCCAGGTGGCGTTTGTTGATCCCGTTCCGGCCTTTGTGCGTCTTGCCGACCTCTTGGGTGAACATAGTGCTATCTCCTCATTTGAATTGTCGCCCCAGGTGTGAACGCCTTAAGCGACGTATCGGAAATATGCAACGCGGCTACCAAACTGCGCGACTGCTAAATAACGGAAAACAAGAGCGGGCCGTGTGGACAGGTGTGCTCCAGGATGCCAATCGGCTGGACGCCATGTCGCAGTGCCTGACAGGGCGAGGCACCTGTTTGGTCTTGCCCCCAATGGATTCGCGAGGATGTTTCAGTGGGCTTGAGGAGCGTTCAAGAGACGGACTTGCCGGACGTTGGACAGCTTTTCAAAAGCCAATCCAGCCGGCTGACGGTGAGCCTCTGCGCCGTCAATCTTAGCTTCCGGAATTGTTCTTTTCTTCCGGCGTTTCCACAAATTGTGAGCAAATTCCAAATCGGCACGCGAAATGCAAATCCCTCCGCCCGAGCAGCGGTCGTCGCTTCAGCGGTGAAGCGGGGCAACGGGTTTTCGGCAAATCGGTACAGCCGAGAAAAGATTCTGAACTCTGAATAATCGTCGCTGCAGAAGAGTCCGACTTCGGGCCGAGTGCACTTCAATCTAAGGAGATTTCAACACAAATGACGTGGGCTTGGTGCCGAGGGTGGTGGGCCATTACATCGAGGACACGGGCGATAGAGATCTTCAGGTCCTGGAAATGTTTTGCCACGGGCGACTTTCAGGAAATTTCTCTGAACAACTGGATCCGGCGCCCTCCTCCCGAGATGGTTACGGCACCTCTGAAACCAACCCACGACGACATCAGCAAAATTTCAGCAGACCCAGGAGACTTCATCGTCCCTCGCTAATCCGCTCGCTAACCCGCCGCACCTAAAGGACCGGCCCTTCAGGCACTCGAGAAGACTTTCAATCTCAAGTGTCGGAGCCGGTCCCCGCCTCACAACAGGAGGGATGAACTTGAAAGAATCTCTTGAAAAGGCTCATTGATTTCCACGAAACGTGCGAGATCTGCTCGCGCTTGCCGTACCCGACCTCTTGGCTGTCGCCTCTATGGAATCTGCGATCGCTCCTCTGCAGTGCGAAGCAAGATATACTACGGGAGCGCCTGGCTTCCGAGCGAGTCTGTCAGGCAGAAAGTTGATTGTTGAAGCGTGAAATGCCCAGCTTTTGCATGCGGAAGTAGAGCGTCGATCTCTTCATTCCCAAGCGGCTAGCGGCACCGTTCGGACCGGCGACCACCCAGCGGGTTTGCTCGAGAGTCTTCAGAATGTGGTCCCGTTCCGCGTCTTGCAGAGTAATTGCTCGAGACGATTCAGCGCCGAAGGAATGTTTTAGCTCCGCGAGAGGCGGACGCAGCACTGTGCCATCGCTCAAGATCACGCTACGTTCGATGAAGTTCTGCAACTCGCGAATATTTCCCGGCCACTCATACGATGCGAAAGCAGACATCGTTTCCGGGGGAACGCGTTCGATTTGCTTGCCCATCCGTCGGCTATAAATCTCGACAAAATGTTGCACCAGGTCCGGAATGTCTTCGCTGCGTGCTCGCAACGGCGGGAGGGTGATGGGGAACACGTTCATCCGATAGTAGAGGTCGCTGCGAAATTCGCCCCTCTTCACCATCTCCGCCAGGTTTCGGTGCGTAGCAGCCAGCAGCCGAACGTCCACCTGATGCGTTCTTGCGCTGCCCAAGCGCTCGAACTCCTGTTCCTGCAGCACACGCAACAGCTTCGGCTGCAGCGGTATAGGAATATCGCCGACCTCGTCCAGGAAGAGAGTTCCTTTGTCGGCTGCTTCGAAGCGACCGATCTTTTGCGCGATGGCGCCGGTGAAAGCGCCCCTTTCATGGCCAAATAGCTCGCTTTCCAGCAGGTCGAACGGGATGGCGGCGCAATTCAGCTTTACGAACGGGCGCCCGCAGCGCGGACTGATGTTGTGAATCGCTCGCGCGATCAGCTCCTTGCCCGTCCCCGTTTCGCCCTGGATCAGAACGGTGGAATCGGTGGGCGCGACGCGTTCGACTTCTCCGAACACCGATTCCAAGACGCTACTCTTGCCTATGATCTGTTCGAATCGGCGCTGATTTCGCTCCCGGTCTATGGGCCCTAAACTATCGACAGACCTCATGGGACGCCTCCTTGCGCGGTTGGGATGCGCTCTTCGGTTAACTGTTGAGGGCCGCTCGAACGCTTTCAAGGAGAGCTTCGTCGTCGAACGGTTTTGCAAGAAACTCGACTGCGCCGCCTCTCATCGCCTGCATCCGCATCTTCTCGTCACCGTGTGCGGTGATGAAGATAATCGGGATCCTGCAACGATCCGCGTTCAGCTTCGCCTGCAGTTCGAGCCCGGAGATTCCCGGCATGCGAATATCCGTGATCAGGCAGGCGGTCCGGTGCTGCTGTCCGGAATCCAGAAACGCCTCCGCCGACGCAAAATCCTGCGCCGGCAAGCCAACCGCTTTCAGCAGCCCGCGCAACGCACCGCGCATCAATTCGTCATCATCGACGATCGCAACTAGTTTGCTGTTCTCTTGAGTGTTCATGGAAAAAATTTAGCAGGCCGCCCAAACTGGCGCAATTATACGTTGGTATAACGAATGGAATATCGCCCGGTGCGAGGAAGTAGCGCGAATGCCTAGCGTGCGCCCTCAGAGAAATCGGAAATTAAAGCAGCAAATGCACAAATCGGCATTTTGTCCAGGATGAGCGCTGCAACAGCAGGCTACTTTTTGGGAGGCCCGAGTTTCTCCGCCATTCTCACCAATTCCGCGAGCGATTCGGCGTGCATCTTGCGCATCACATGGCCGCGATGCACCTTCACGGTGATCTCGCTCGTCCCCAGCTCGCCAGCGATTTGCTTATTGAGCTTGCCGGACACCACCAAACCCATCACCTCTCGCTCGCGCGCGGTGAGCGTCTCGAAGTGTTTCCGCACCTCGGCAAGCTTACGCCGCTCCTGGCGCGCTGCGCGGTCACGATCCAAAGCCTGGTGGATCGCATCCAGCAAGTCAGTATCCTGGAACGGCTTGGTCAGAAACTCGACCGCACCGGATTTCATCGCTTTTACCGACATGGGAATGTCGCCGTGACCGGTGATAAAGACGATCGGAATTTGCACGCCTGCGGCAGCCAACTCGCGCTGAAAATCCAAGCCGCTGATCCCGGGGAGGCTCACGTCCAGGACAAGACAACTTGGAACATCCGGCCGCTTAGCGTGCAAGAACCCCTCTGCCGTCCCGAACGCCTCGGAGCGCAAGCCCACGGACTTCAACAGTCCCTGCACAGATCCGCGCACCAAAGCATCGTCATCAATGACGAACACAGTCGCCGCGCCTTCGGCCGTCATCCCTGTGCCTCGACTTTGCTGGGTAGAGTGAAGCGGAAACTTGCACCGCGCGGAGAATTGCCCTCAGCCCACAACCGGCCGCCATGCGATTCGACGATGGAGCGGCTGATTCGCAATCCCAGGCCGGTGCCGTGACTCTTGGTGGTAAAGAAGGCGTTGAAGATCTGGTTCGCGTGCTGCTGGGGTAGCCCTACACCGGTATCGCTCACCGAAACCAAAACTTGCTCGTCTTCGGTTCGCTGCGAGCTGATGACCAGCTCCCTGGTTCCATCCACATCCTTCATCGCGTCAATGCTGTTCACGATGAGGTTCATTAGCACCTGTTGCAGTTGGACGCGATCTCCGATGACAGGCGGAAGGTCTGCCGCCAAGTCCGCTCGCACGGATATGTTGTATCGAACGGCTTCGCCGTACAGGAGCGCGATTATCCGCGGAATCACTTCGTTCGCATCAACCAACTTCCGTTCCGGTGACTCCTTCTTGAAGAGCAGGCGGACCCGGCTGATGATTTCCGCGGCACGGGTGGCGTCTTTAGCGGCTCGCGCTGCCGCCGCGCGCGCCTCTTCCAAGTCGGGGTGCTCGCGCGTGAGCCAACGCAGGCAGGTATTGGCGTCTGTGACAGCAGCGGCAATCGGTTGGTTGACCTCGTGCGCCAGAGAAGCGGTCAGCTCTCCCATTGTGGTGACTCGATTCACGTGCGCGAGCTCCGCCTGCGCTTGTCGCAACGCCTCTTCGGCTTGCTTGCGTTCGGTCACGTCCATCACTGTGCCCACGAACTCCACGGGATCGCCGGACGCGTTGAAAACAGGATGACCTGTTGCGTACACATATTTCGTGGAGCCGTCCGGATGGACGATCCGGAGACCCACATCAAAGTCTGTTGCCGCGCGGCTTGCGCTCTCAAACGCTTGCATGGCCGCGACTCGATCTTCTGGATGAATGCGCTGAATAAATTCTTCGAACGAAGGCAACCCTCGCTCTGGATCAAAGCCGAACAAGCGGGAATGCTCCTCGGATGAGTGGATGAGCTTTTTTGTATCGGTATTGTAGGCCCAGCTACCTGTGTGCGTTAACCTCTGCGCTTCCGCTAAATAAGCCTCGCTCCTACGAAGCGCCCCCTCCGCCCGCTTGCGTTGTGTCACGTCCATCACAGTACCTACGAATTCAACAAGATCGCCGGATGGATTGAGAACGGGATGACCGATCACATGGAGGTCTCTAAACTCGCCGCCGGGATGAATGATTCGGTATTCCAGTTCGTACTCCGTCTTCTCACGGCGCGCATGCTCGACCGTTTCCCTGACTCTGGCCTGATCATCCGGATGGATGCGTTGCAAGAACGCTTCGTATCGCGGTTGTCCAGCGCGCGGATCAAAACCTACTACGCGGTAGAATTCTTCGGACGAGTACGTCATCTCGTCGGTCGCGGCATCTCGCGCCCAGCTGCCGGTATGGCTGAGCCTCTGCGCGTCCGCCAGATAACCTTCGCTGCGCCGCAGCGTTTCTTCCGCCGTCTTCAAGTCATGAATATCCGTATCCATGCCGTACCATCCTAGGATGTGCCCGGAGCGGTCCACCAACGGAGATACGCGACTGAGGAACCAGCGGTACTCTCCATCGGACCTTCGCAGGCGTGACTCAATCTCCCGGGGCTTCCCCTGCGCTACAAGCTTTCGCCACTTGCTCAGCACTCGCTCAATATCATCGGGATGCACCATGCGATTCCAGCCCGATCCCACTGCCTGTTCCAGTGTCATTCCCGTGAAATCAATCCAGCGGCGATTCACGAAATCGACGACGCCCTCCGCAGTTTCCGTCCAGAGCTGACCCGGTACGGTGTCTATAATCAGGCGAATCCGCTCCTCTGCCTCCTTCCCGGCGGTTATATCCATCACCGCCCCCACAAATTCGACCTCGCCCGATTTGTCCCCTACCGCGTGAGCTACGACTCTTATGTACTTGACGGAACCGTTCTGCACGAGCAAGCGATGCTCAAAATCCAAATCCTTCCTTTCCTGTGAAGCGCGCTCGACGATCTCCTTCACGAAAGTGACGTCGTCCGGATGAGTCCTTTGCAATATTATTGCCAGAGTGGGTTTCGTCTTTGGGTCACATTCGAAGATTCGAAACGTTTCGTCGGACCAACGGATTTCTCCGCTCGGCACACTCCATCCAAAGCTGCCGGTATGAGTCAGTCTTTGCGCTTGAGCTAGATAGCCCTCGCTGCGGCGCAATCGATTTTCGATTTGCATACGTTCGCGGCTCTCCGCTTGTAGCGCCTCGTTCGTTGTCTGCAGAGCCTGTACCGTCTCTGCCAGGTAATCGCGTGTGCGCCGCAGCGATTCTGTGGCGCTCCGCTCCGCCGCGCCCAGCGCTCCGACAAACAGAGCGGACACGACAAAAGTAGCGAGGCGCGGCATTTCCTCCGGCTTTACAGTCAACGAATACATGGGAGGCACGAAGTAATAGTCGAAGCAGACGGAGGACACGACCATTGCGAGCAGCCCCGGCCCGACTCCACCGAACCACGCGCTGAACATGACGGCTAAAAGAAATAGCGACGAAGGAGCATTTTGCAGATGAAGCGCCGGCAACCGTGAAAGGACCAGTGCTGCGCCAACCGACAGAGCCGCTGCCCCGTAGCGCCAAATCACGCGCGGTTTGGACCACATAAGCGGATTGAACTTGGACATGCTTCTGCTCCCGTTGTTCGAAGCATCGCTCCCTAGCATTTCCCGAGCGAACGGTGACGATTCTCAGCCGTCGCGCGGGCGCTTTGCAACAAGTTTAGTTCTTAGTCCTTGCGCGCCCGGAGGAACGCGCCAGTTCGCTCAGTCAAGTGGCAACGCGTTCGTTATTGCTTCTGTTGCTGATCGTTGCCGCTTTCCCGCTCACGAACGTCGCGGCACTTGTTCAGTCGAGCTTGCTGGACATGGTGTCAGCATTCCGACGGATGTCCGCCACGACGCCAATTCCCAAGATGCCTGCGCCTTGGCGCATCCCTCGTTATGCCAGCCACTTCCGCGTCGTCTTCGTTACAAACAGTCTATGGCATTGGCATTGCTCCTTTGCCGGCTGGGCACTGCTTAAACAAACGCCAAGGAGATACGCCATCATGGAATCGTTTCGTGCAGGCCAGATCGAAAAAGCTCCGGATCACGCGCTCGTAACTGCCGCCAAACGCGGAGACACATACGCGTTCGAAAAACTCGTGTTGCGCCACAGGCGGAGAGTCCTTGCCGTTGCGTTAAGGGTAATGAAAAACCGCGAGGACGCAGAAGATGTGGTGCAGGAGAGTTTCCACAAGGCTTTCCTCCACCTGGACCGTTTTCAAGAAGCGGCACAGTTTTCTACTTGGCTTACCCGCATCGCCTTGAATGAGTCCTACATGGTGCTGCGCCGCAGACGGAGAGTTCCTGAAGTACTTCCTGTGACCTCAGACGACGGTGCGAGCTACGTCCCGGAGGCATTTGTAGATCAGAGGCCCAACCCAGAAGAATCGTGCTGGCGGCGAGAGCACTTTGAACTTTTGACCAAAGCGATCAATCGGCTCGGTCCAACGATTCGAAAAACCATCTGGCTTCGCATGGTCGAGGAGCGCTCTGTCGAAGAAACAGCTCAGCTGCTCGACACATCCGTTGCCGCCGTAAAATCACGGGTTTGTCGAGGCCGCCGCGAGTTAAGTGGAATTGTAAATCGTGCGCTCGTATACGCGTCGCCAGCGTAGCCACGCACGAACGCGTCTGGAATGGCGGCCAACGCGTTATCCAATACGGAGGGCAGCACGGCAGTCGATGTTCCGCCGCAAAGGCGAGCTAGATATTTGCAGATCACATTTCATGGAAAAGGATAAAACAAATGGAATACAAAATAATTTCTGATACGGGAATGAATGTTTCGCGAATCGCGCAAGGCACATGGGCCATCGGAGGTTGGATGTGGGGAGGCACCGACGAAAGAGAATCAATTCGCACGATTCACGCCGCCCTCGACCAGGGCATCAACCTGATTGATACCGCGCCGGTGTACGGTTTCGGCGTTTCCGAAGAAATCGTCGGGAAAGCAATTGCGGAGAGGGGACATCGCGAGAAGGTTTTCATCGCGACCAAAGTTGGACTCGAATGGCACGACGGATCGATTACGCGAAATTCCTCGCCCGCTCGCATCCGTCAGGAGCTCCAGGATTCGCTCCGCCGGCTTCGCACGGACTACATCGACATCTACCAAGTGCATTGGCCGGATATGGCCGTCCCGATCGAAGAAACCGCCCGAACGATGCACGCCCTCTTCAAAGAGGGTCTGATCCGCGCGGTCGGTGTGAGCAATTATTCTCCCGAGCAGATGAACCGCTTCATGTCCGTTTCTGAGCTGCACACCGTCCAGCCACCTTACAACCTCTTTGAGCGCCAAATTGAAGGTGACGTGCTGCCTTACGTGCGCAAAAAGAATCTGAGCGCTTTCGCCTACGGGCCTCTCTGCCGCGGACTCTTGACCGGCACAATGCAGCCGGATACGAAGTTCAGCGGTGACGATCTCCGACTGTCCGATCCGAAATTCCAGCCGCCGCTGTATGCGCAATATCTGAGCGCAGTTCAGCAACTGGATGAACTGGCGCAAGAAAGATACGCCAAAAACGTGATGGATATTGCCGTTCGTTGGGTGCTGGACCAGCCCGGAATCACCACGGCGCTTTGGGGCGCGCGCCATCCTGAGGAATTGGAAGCTGTGGCCGGCGCCCTCGACTGGCACCTCGACGCGGATGCGCTCGCGGCGATCGATCAGATACTGCGGCAAAAGATCGCTAGTCCGATCGGTCCGGAATTCATGGCGCCACCGGCTAACAACGCCGTGGCCGCCTGACAGACCGAAGCCGGCAATCATGTTGAGCTTCTCAAAAACAGAAAGCAAAGGCCGGCCACAAACTGTGCGCGGAGGGGCCGGTTCGGAAGATTTTCGAGCAGGAGAGAGCAAAGCCATGATCAACATAAAACTACTGGGCTATGTATTGGCATTGATTGGAGTCACCGCCATTATGGTGCGCCCGCAGTACACAGCGGGCGACTATGTTTCGCCGTCGGAAGCCGTTCTCACGGGGAAAGCCCCCAAGATGCAGGTGCAATTGCTGAATCCTGGAGAAGCGACGAAACAATATGCGGTGATTTTCTACCAGGGAGACGAGGCTTTTTCCGGGCTGGAGGAGTTTGCTGAGAGGTATCACGTCACGAGCGCGCATTTCACCGCTATCGGAGCACTGAGTGGCGCGACACTGGGATGGTTTGATCCTCAACGCAAAATGTACAAGAAGATTCCCATCGATGGTCAGCACGAAGTGATCGGGATGAGTGGCGATATCGCGCTGTATCAAGGAAGGCCCGTCGTACACACCCACATGATGGTGGGAGGGCCAGATGGAACGACGCACGGCGGTCATGTTCTCGAGGCGTACGTATCACCGACGTTGGAAGTAATGGTCACCGTCGATCCTGCGACGATGCAGAAGCGTTTTGATCCAGCAACCGATCTCACGCTGATTGATCCCGCTTTGAAGTAGCGTCGCGATGTGCCGCGATTGCAAAGCGACTATGAATGGAGGAGGAGAGCGATTATGGCTGAAGTCTGTGTGATCGCGAGATCCGTGGCGCGCAAAGGAAGGGAAGACCAGCTCCGAGAGCTCCTGTGGGGCATGTTAGCTCTCACCCGAGTTGAAGCGGGATGCAAATTGTATGAACTCTATGAGTCAAGCTCAAAGGGGCGCTTTTATTTTTACGAAATATGGGAAAGCCAGGCCGCGCTCGATCAACACGCAGCAAGTCCTCACTTCCAGCACTTAGAGCAGAGTATCGGAGATTTAGTGCAGGAGCCGTTCGAGATAAATATCTTGGAGGCAGTTCTGATCGGCGCCGCTGCTGCGTGACATTCGCGAGGGTCCAAAATACGAATCCGATATGGAATTCGGAAAAGGAAGATCACGCTATGCCATTGATCAAGATCGATGCTCTGGAAGGAAGAAGCCAATCCGAAGTGGCAACTCTCCTTGACGCGGTGCACAGGGCGGTTGTGAAGGCGTTTCATGTCCCGGTGCGAGACCGTTATCAGGTCTACCAAGCCCATCCCAAAGGGTGCTTAGTCATTCAAGACACCGGTCTAAACATCCCCCGGACCGACAAAGCTCTGATCATTACGGTGATAAGCAAGCAGCGCGACGAAATTCTGAAGCGCAGATTCTACAAGGAATTGACGGAGCAGTTGACTAGCTCAGCTTCGCTCGCTCCCGGCGACGTGATGGTCGCAATCGTCGAGAATTCGGCGGCGGACTGGAGCTTCGGCAACGGCGAACCTCAATTCTTAACCGGCGAGCTCGGATAAGGAGCTAGCCAAACCGGAATTGACAAACCACCCTGGTTGGTTGTTTTATTTTGCAGGTCGAAACGCAGCGGCTATCAACGAACAAAAGGCGCTTACTGTTTATCGCAGCCACGGAATCCCAACCGACACTGCTTCCGCGCACCGAGCGCTTGGTATGAATAGGTGCACGAGACGCTCAAATTCCCGCTTAATCCTGCGGGCTCAGATTGTTGGCCTGGAAACCCTCGAGTCGGTGATCAGGACCCGGTGAGTTGCCGGAACCTGTCATCGCTGAGCGATTCCCAATCCGAACACAGGACCGCATAGAAAAAGCGCAACAATTCTCGGCCAGCAGCATCAGAACCGAAGGCGGGCTTACCTGGATTGCGCCACGAAGCATGGCTCCGGAGTACGGAGTGTTTCACGCGCGAGCAAAACTCAGCAACAACCACCAACCGTCAAAGGCTCCTCGTCAAGCCGAACGATACCAAGGTGGGGACAACACGATCGCACCATAAAAGTATTTTCCAGGTGAGGGACCGGTCAACCGCAGTACCAGTGATCCGATCGCCGTCGGGAGGGACCAAGACCATGAACACGCCGGACAGCACGAGAGCGATCAAGGGAGATGAGGGCTGCAGGGACGGGCACTATCGCGCCAAGCAGGACCTGCGCGCGAAGACTATGACCAGCACAGGCGGAGTGCCCACAGCGGAGCCGGATCCGAACAGCTCGATTTCCCTGCAAGCGCAAAATCCAACGGATTTGGGCGAGCTCAGGATTGGGCGCGCCTCTGAAGAAGCTGCCGGAATTCCTGCCATCTGGAACACGATGCTGTATGGCATCGGCGAAATGGGTCCGATTCGGGCTCCCGAAGCTTTCTTGAAGATCAACCAGGTAACTGGTTTCGACTGCCAGAGCTGCGCGTGGCCGAGTCCCGACAAGAAGCGGAAGATTTTTGAGTTTTGTGAGAATGGCGCCAAGGCTGTCTCTGACGAGTCTACCAAGAAGCGCGTCGGGCCTGACTTCTTCGCGAAGTATTCGATAGCGGAGCTCGCGGCGAAATCAGATTACTGGCTGAACCAGCAGGGTCGCCTGACTTCGCCGATGGTACGGCACGCGAACACGACGCACTATCAGCCGATCACATGGCCGGACGCCTTTGCGATGCTCGCGCAAGAACTAAACGCGTTGGATTCGCCCGACCAAGCCAGCTTCTACACATCTGGCAAGACGACCAATGAGCCGGCCTTTCTTCTGCAGTTATTCGCGCGGCAGTTCGGAACCAACAATCTTCCGGATTGCTCGAACATGTGCCACGAGTCCTCGGGCGTTGCGTTGGTGGAGACGCTCGGCGTCGGCAAGGGTACAGCCACGCTGGAGGACATGGAGAGCACCGACCTCATCTTCATCTTTGGAAACAACCCTGGCACAAACCACCCGCGAATGTTGACATCGCTTCAGAAGGCCAAGGACCAGGGTGCAAAGATCATCGCGGTTAACCCCTTGCCTGAAGTCAGCTTGATGAGGGTGACCAATCCCAACCCCCAGGATTACCCGACTCCTTTGCAGCTGCCCTTCGCGCTGCTTGGCCATGGCCAGGCGCTTGCCGATCTTTATCTCCCCGTGCGCGTCAATGGCGATGTAGCGGCAATCCAAGGCATTTTGAAGGATCTGTTCGAGCGCGAACGTGCGGGACGCATTTCGCAAATTGACCGTGAGTTCATTCAGACCTTCACCGAAGGTTTCGAAGCACTGCTGGCCGATGTGGATGCGACAAGCTGGGAAGAAATTGAAGAGAATAGCGGGCTGACTCGAAATCAGCTGCGTGTCGCTGCCGATATGTACGCGGCCTCAAAGAAGACCATAATCGCGTGGTGCCTGGGCGTTACACAGCAACGCAACGGAGTTGATAATGTTTCGATGATCGTGAACCTTCTGCTCGTTGGCGGTCACATAGGCCGCCCGGGGGCCGGCACGGTGTGTGTACGTGGACACTCGAACGTCCAGGGTGACCGCACGATGGGTGTGTGGGAGCGTCCGCCGAAACCTTTTTTGGAGGCACTTAAGAAAGAGTTCAACTTTGAACCACCCCAGAAATGGGGATATGACACTGTCGAGACCATGCACGCGATGTTCGATGGAGACGTTAAGGTATTTTTTGCGATCAGCGGCAATTTCCTTTCGAACACGCCGGACACAGTCTACAGCGCGCACGCCATGCAGCGTTGCAAGTTCACGGCCCACGTATCAACCAAGCTGAACCGATCCCACCTGATCACGGGCGAGCGAGCTCTGATCCTGCCTTGCCTGGGCCGGACGGAGGAAGACATACAGAAAACTGGCAAACAGTTCCTGACCATCGAAGATTCGATGGGGATCATCAACCCTTCGCAGGGATTCTTTCCGCCGGCTTCGCCTGATCTGAGGAGCGATGTCGCGATCCTTGCTAGTCTTGCGCACGCAACTTTGGGGTCTCGAACGACTACCAACTGGCTCGGATTTGCGGAGAACTACAACCTGATCCGGGATGCGATTTCCAGGGTGATTCCGGGATTCGAGAACTTCAACGCGCGACTTGCCAGCGAGGGGTTCTTCTATCTGCCGAATGCCGCCAGGCAGCGCATCTTCAAGACGAGCTCAGGCAAGGCAAAACTAACCGTCTGCCCAATCCCGAAGCATCACCTGGAGCCCGGGGAACTGCTGTTGACCACCATTCGCAGCCACGATCAATTCAACTCCACAATCTACGGATTGAATGATCGCTATCGGGGTGTCTTTGGCGGCCGGCGGGTTCTCTTTCTGAACCAGCTTGATATGGAGGCAATGAATCTGCAGGCCGGTCAAATCGTGGACATCTGTAGCCACTTTGAGGGAGAAATCCGCAAGGCGCCGCGCTTCGCGATCGTCCCCTATGCGATCGCCCGCCGCAGCGCCGCCGCGTACTACCCGGAGGCCAATGTTCTGATCCCCGTGCGCAGCGTTGCCGCGAAGAGTAACTGTCCTGCCTTTAAATGCATTCGCATCACGCTAACGCTGTCAGATTCTGTTAGGGCGCTGCAGTTCTCCAAGGCAGATCTTGTTCACAACCTGGATCGCAATGTGCCCCGTGTTCCCTGATGCGCTAGTTTCAGGGGGCATTTGCGAGGAGATTCCGCCGACGGTCGACACTCGGTTTTGGTGTCTCGCGATTGCACGGATTTGTGGATCAAGCTCCTTTCGAGAAGCCGTCGAGTGCTTATCGCGCAGCGCGTGAATCTTGTAACGCTATTTCTCGAGCAGAGCCCGGAGCACGTAGCCGATTGCCAATGAAAGTGCCGGGCGGTTGGACACCGTGTCGAACTCCGTCGCAGTCATTCGACACGCCGGGCGGGTAAATGCCGAGCTTCGAGCGGATCGTCACGCTCGCACCACTCATCGATTCAGCCACTTACGGGTCGATGCCCCTTGTCTCGCACAACTTCACATATCTGGCACGGCATTTGCACCTGTCTTCCATCGAGAAGCGAAAATACAGAAAAGGTTGCGAGCGGCCGGCGAGAATTGATGTTCAATAACGTTCATACCACCTCAATTCCGCCGGCCAGCAGCCAAAGGATGATTCGCTATGAAGCCAATTACACCTGAACAAGACAAACTGGGATTCATCGGAATCGGCTACATGGGCCAGCCGATCGCGCAGCGGTTGCTTGCAGCGGGCTTCAAGCTGACTGCGTATGACCGCGATCGCAGCCAGGCCGAGGAATTGATTCAATATGGCGGTGCGGTCGCGGAAAGTGTTGCGCAACTTGCGTCGGGTTGCGACGTGCTGCTGTCCTGCCTTCCCAGTGACGAGGCCGTGATGAATGTTTTTAACGGACCGGACGGCGCTTTCGCGAGCGCGCGAAGAGGCTCGCTGTTCATCGACATGAGCACGGTTTATCCCGAAACATCCAAGACACTCGCGCGGCTCGGTTCCGAACACGCAGTGGACGTGCTTGATGTGACCATCTCGGGCAGTACTCCAGTCGCTCAACAGGGGGCGCTTGTCCTGTTCGGAGGCGGCGATCGCAGCCGCTTCGACGCCGCGGAGGCGATCTTTCGCGCCATGGCTCGAAAATATTTCTACGTCGGGCCCAGCGGCTCCGGAGCGACGATGAAGCTCGTGGTGAACAGCCTGCTGGGAATCGGAATGCAAGCGATCGCTGAGGCCGTTGCGCTCGGAGAGAAGGCTGGCCTCGATCGCAATCGTTTATTGGACGTGCTGGCCCAGACCGCAGTCGTCTCTCCGGCGCATGTGGGAAAACTGCAGAGAGCGACGAATAACGATTACAGCCCGCAGTTTCCGCTACGGCTGATGAACAAGGATTTCGGACTGATACTGAAGCTCGCGGCTGCGGTCGGCGCTCAGATGCCAGCGGCGAAAGCGGCATTGCAAGTCAATGCGGCACAATTGATGCCAGGAAACGAGCAAGACTTCTCCGCCGTCATTCTACAGATGGAGCAGCAAGCCCATTTGGACTCTGCGGATGGCAAAAGGATTGGAATTGGCGCCGGTCAATAACGTGGCCTCGCGCGGCGGAGAACTGCTTAATGCATTTGAAGTGAGGAGCGGCCATGATCCAACTGAAAGTGAATGGAGCTGACCAGTCGTTTAGCGGCACACCTGAAATGCCGCTGCTCTGGTACCTGCGCGACGTTTTGGGGCTCACGGGATCCAAATTCGGTTGCGGCATCGGTCTTTGCGGCGCATGTACAGTCCACGTAAATGGGCAAGCCACACGCTCCTGTGTAACAGCCATGAGCGACGCGGCCGGAAAGGAAATTACCACGGTCGAAGGCCTCAATAAAAACGGACTGCATCCAGTCCAGAAAGCCTGGTTGCAGATTAACGTGCCGCAATGCGGCTATTGTCAGGTAGGGCAGATGATGCAGGCCGTGGCTTTATTGAATAGCAATAAGAAGCCCACCGATCAGCAAATCGAAGACGCAATGGCCGGGAACATCTGCCGCTGCGGAACTTACCAGCGCATTCGCGCGGCAATTAAGACCGCGGCAGGAGAAATGGCATGAGCCCGATTGAGAACGTCAGCCGGCGTGATTTTCTGCACGGAGGCGTCTTCGCCGCGGGCGCCTTGGTGCTAGGCGTGCGCTTTTCCCCAAGCCTGCTGATCGCCGACGCGCTCCCTCACGATACGCATGTGGATCTCGCTACGTTCCATCCCAGCGCTTTCGTCGGGATTAATCCGGACGGTACGGTGTGGATCGTGGCGCATCGCTCGGAGATGGGCACCACAATCCGCACGTCGCTTCCCTTGGTCGTCGCCGAAGATCTCGACGCCGATTGGAATCGAGTCAAGATCGAGCAGGCCATCGGCGACAAGCGCTACGGTGACCAGAATACGGACGGTTCGCATTCCATTCGATCGTTCTACGACGTGATGCGCGCGGCCGGAGCGACGGCGCGACTGATGCTGATTCAAGCTGCGGCTCAGCAGTGGAATGTTCCGGCGGCCGAATGCGAATCAGAATTGCACGTTGTCGTCCATCGTTCGACGAACCAAAGAGCAGGATACGGTGAACTCGCTGCCGCTGCGGCGAAATTGCCGGTCCCTGCCAAAGAAGACCTGAAATTCAAACTAAAAAGCGCCTGGCGGTACGTAGGCAAGGGCGAAGTCAGCTACGACATCGAAGCGCTCGTGACGGGGAAAGCCATTTATGGAATGGACGCCAGAATCGACGGCATGGTGTACGCGTCCGTCGAGCGTCCGCCCGTTCTCGGTGGCAAAGCGAAATCGTACGACGACAAGGAGGCCTTAAAAGTTGCAGGCGTGCGCCAAACGATTCCCATTGATCCGTTTCAGCCTCCGCCTGCATTTCAACCGCTAGGCGGCATCGCGGTAATTGCAGACAACACCTGGGCGGCGTTTCAAGGCCGCAAGAAGCTCAACATCTCCTGGGACAACGGACCAAACGAAACCTACGACTCGGCCGCCTACAAGAACGAGTTGCGAGAGACTTCGCACAAGCCATGCAAAGTGGTGCGCAATGTTGGCGACGCGGACGCAGCTTTCACCAAAGGCGGGAAAATTTATGAGGCGGACTATTACGTTCCGCTTCTGGCGCACGCCACGATGGAACCGTTGGTCGCTCTCGCCGAATTCAAAGACGGCAAAGTGACGGCGTGGGCTCCCACCCAGAACCCTCAAGCCGCACAAGACATCATCGCGAAAGAATTGGGAATCGCGAAGGAAGACGTAATTTGCCACGTAACTCTGCTCGGGGGTGGATTCGGGCGCAAGTCGAAACCCGATTACGTGGCCGAAGCTGCGGTGTTGTCCAAGAAAGTGGGCCGCCCGGTAAAGGTCGTCTGGACGCGTGAAGACGACATCAAGTTCGACTATTACAATGCGGTCGCGAGCATGTACATGAAGGCGGCTCTGGGCGCGGATGGCAAACCGACGGCGTGGCTGCAACGCTCGGTCTTTCCTCCGATTACTTCGACCTTCGACGTGAATGCGGTTTACGGCGATCCAGGCCATCTGCAGCAGGGCTGGTTGGACATTCCTTACGATCTTCCTAACTTGCGCATCGAGAATGGCCCGGCGAAAGCTCACGTCCGCATCGGTTGGTTGCGCTCGGTCGCCAACATCTATCACGGGTTCGCGGTGCAATGTTTCACAGACGAACTGGCAATTGCAGCCGGGCGTGATCAAGTCGATTACCTGCTGGACCTGATCGGTCAACCGCGCACGATTGATTTCACGGGCGTGGATTATCCGAACTATGGGGCTTCCATGCAGACCTACCCCTGGGAAACCGGGCGTCTGCGTCACGTTACGGAAATGGTCGCGGAAAAATCCGGCTGGGGAAAGCGCCAGCACAGCAAAGGCAGTGGTGTCGGAATTGCCGCGCATCGCAGCTTCCTGACGTATGTGGCTACGGTCGTCGAAGTCGAGGTCAATGATCAGGGCGAGGTGCGCATCCCGCGCGTCGATACGGTTTTGGATGCTGGTCTGGTGGTGAATCCGGAAGCGACGCGCGCGCAGTTCGAAGGCGCCGCGGTTTTCGGCACCAGCATCGTGCGCAGTGGCGAAATTACGGCTACCAAGGGCACAATCAGGCAATCGAACTTTCAAGACTACCCGGTGGCTCGGATCGGCGATGCACCTCTTCAGACGAATGTGTACATCGTCGAGAGCGATGCGCCTCCCGCGGGCGTCGGTGAGCCGGGCGTTCCGCCATTTGTCGCGGCGTTCTGCAACGCCGTCTTCGCTGCCACGGGAAAAAGGGTGAGGGATCTGCCTTTCACAAGCCTGGGCTTCAGTTAACGGTCTCTGCGGCGTCTCGAGAAGAAGCGTCTGCAGCAGGAGTGGAAAATTATAAGTACAGGAGAAATCATGAAAGAAGATAATGCCGAACGTCATGTAATTCTTGCTTTCGCAGTTCTGCTGCTGTTTTTTGCTTGTCTTACATTTTTTGTTGTCTCGACTGTGCGCGCTGATGACAGTCAAGACAGCCCGCCCAGCAGTTCCACGTTCAAAACAAAATGCGTCACGTGCCACGGCCAGGATGGAGGCGGCTCTCAGGTTGGAAAAACGATGAATGTCCCGGACCTCCGCTCACCTGCGGTCCAGAAGCAGGCCGATGCGGCACTCGCGCAGATGATCTCCGACGGCAAAGGAGGCATGCCATCGTTCAAGGATTCCCTCAGCGAAGATCAGATTCATGGCCTGGTGACGCACATTCGCTCACTGGCTCAGAAAAAATAGTTCGGAACCTGTTCGCGGTTTCGCGGTAATTTACCTGTCCGCAACTTTCGGCCTCATCCCAGGTGTGCAGTCGGTGTGTGCGGAAACCACTGGTGCGAAGCCAGTTTGGAAGTTTTCAACCTCTTCAGTCGCGTGAACGTCAATCCAGAGCATCCCTCCGATTTGCTAAGCTATGAACATCCGATGGCGTAGCACGCCAGCCGATATTTCGCGGGGAAACTCAATCGAACGAAGGAGGCGCACCATGAAAAGATTCTGGATTCTGTCTCTAATCGGATTGGTTTTGTCCGTCAGCGTAGTAGGGTCACAATCCGCCAAGACCAGTGAAACCGAGCAAGCGGTGGCCGCGCTGGAACAACAATGGCTTCAGGCGCAAAAGACCAACAATCCCGATCTGATCGTGCCGCTCTTGGCCGATAATTTCGTGGATACTTCCAGCGAAGGCAAATTCACCGATGGACCCGGGATGTTAGCAACGGAAAAAGCGACAAAATACCAGAGCGCCGAATACTACGACGTGAAGGTCCACGTTTATGGCAATGCGGCCGTCGCGACCGGAGAGTTCAAAAGTAAGGGAACTGACGAGTCGGGCAAACCTTTCACCGCCGACGAACGCTTCACCGATACATGGGTGAAAATGCCGAAAGGGAAGTGGCAATGTGTGGCGAGTCAAGGGACGCCGGTAAAAACGTAGGCCTCGATCGGCGAGAAGTCGAAGTGATCAAATACTCGCACCAGGACGGAATCCGCTCCGAATAAAATAAAAAAACGGAGCCGCCGCCGTAACGCAGCAGCTCCGTCAGGGGTGGGGGCCCCTTGGCTGCAAACCCGTGGTTGAAAATCAGAAGCGATATTTCAGTGCAAACTGAACTGTGCGCGCCCCTTGTGAAGTAAAGATCTCACCATAATTGGACGCACCCGCAGTGTGTTGGCCGCTATACTCTTGCCCGAAGTTGAAAATCGGTGTGTTAGTGAAATTCACCATATCAGCCCGGAACTCAAGTGACTGTCGTTCGGTGATCGAGAAGTCTTTGGCCAAGCTCAGGTCAGCAGACTTGTATCCGGGACCATCGAACGCACCAACGCCGCAGTTGCCGAATGTCCCAGCCGCCGGAGTTGTAACGGCCGCGGGGTTCAGGAATGAGACGCCGTTGTTAGCCGGGTTGAACACCATCGGGACGCGCGGAGAAACTCCGGGAACGCAGTCCGCGCGAGTCGAGAATCCTCCTGTGCCCGAGGTATCGCTGCTTGCGAAAATGGTCTGCGCAAAGCCACTGTGGAAGAGCAGGCTCGTACTGATCCGCCAGCCACCAGCCACAGCGTTCACGACTCCATTTACGTCGTTGCCGAACCGGCGGCCGTGTCCGTAAGGGAGTTCGTAGACCACGTAGCCGTTGAAGAGAGAAGCAATGTTCTGCGGACACCGGCCGTAGTCACCGATCTGGTTATAAGGATTCTGCGGAAATGCCCACCCGGCGATCGTTTGCGCCTCGGTGCTGACGGCGTCGCCGTACTGGCCGTAAAATCCCGGTGTGTCGCTCAGGCACTTGGACCATGTGTAGTTCAACTGTGCTTGCAGGCCATGCGTAAAACGCTCTTGCAAGACCACTTCCAACGCGTTGTAGTTGCTAACGCCGTTTGACAGTGAATACCTAGCTTGGCCAACTTCTCCGAGCAAAGTTGAGTTGAGAAACGGGCTGGGTGTGATCGTGCCGTTAGAGTTCAATTCATTCTGCTGCAGCATGATGATGTTGCTGAGATGTTGATCGTTCTCACCAACGTAGCCGACTTGCAGAGTCGTAGCGTTTCCGAACTGCCGTTGAATGTTTAAGCTCCATTCCTGTTGAAAGGCTGGCCGGATGTTCACGTCAAACGCGTGAATGTTTACGCCCTGAAAGCAGACGGGAGAAAACGCTACGGCCAGCGGGAGAGTGCATCCCGTGGGAAAGCCGACGAACCCTTGATCCAAGGTGCTTGCGGGCAGCGGCGTGGTGGGAGCGAACGTAACATTGTGGGCCGTCTCAAACGGTGGATTTGCGGTAAGCAGATTGTTGACGCCGTTGCTCTCCATAAAGCTCGTGACCCCGTAGGCTGCACGAACCACCGTATTCTTGAGGAAATCCGGCTGCCACGCCACACCGATGCGTGGCTGGAAGTTGGCGATGCCGTTATATTGCTTGTAGAGCGCTTTGCCCAAGCCGTTGTTGTTGATGGTTGGGGTAATCAGGTCTCCGCCAAACACCTCATAATTTACAGCGTTCCCATCTGCGGCGGCGCGGGGTGTGTTCAGCTCCCAACGCAGGCCAAGGTTCAACGTAAGATTGCGCCGCAGGCGCCAGTTGTCCTGCCCGTAAACCGCAAACAGGTTGTTCCGTACGTGCCGATTGCCGGAGAGACTACTGCCGATGCCGAGGTTGTTGGGAAGGCCGAGCATGAAGTCCGCTAAACCGGAACCCAAGGAAGTCCCAGCGTTGCCCGTATACTGCCCGTTGAAATTGAAAAAGCCTGCCAAGCCTTCGTTGCCGGGATAGAGGAAATTGTCCCGGTAATTGTTAAATTGAAAGCCCACGTGAAATTCATGATTTCCGTGCGTCTTTACGATCGAATCGCCAATCTGAATCACGGTGTCATTGAATGTGTTAAATGCCGACAAACTATTGGCGATGTTTCCGACGTTGCCGAACAGTCCCTGAATCGAGGGTAGGAATGTGCTCGGCGAACCCGGAATGTTGAATTTCTGTGGGAGATTTTCCCCGGTCGCGTTGGTATACCCCTGGCTAACCGGAAAATAGCTGAAACCCACACGCAAGTCGTTTATGAGGGTGGGGTCGATCGTCCTGGTCCAACCCAGGACCCCGTTTTTCAAGGGATAGTTAAAATCCGTGATGCCGTTCATGGCGAGCAGGTAGGTTTCTGTGGTTGGATTCCGCACGGATTGTTGCGAATAACGCCCAAAGATCCGGTCCTTTTCCGAGGGTGTCCAGTCGATCTTGATATCGCCCTGGTCCGCATCGTTCAAGATGCGCTGCTGATAGAACAAGATATTACCGGTGCTCGGAAGCGGGTAGAGCGACGAATTCACGATCGAGGATGCCGCCGGACTCAATGTGAGTCCCGCCGCCGTCAAATTGTTATTCAGGATCGGCGTGCGTGCCGTGGGCGCCACACCCGCTTGCGGCATGTACAGTTGGTCCGCTAAATTGGTGCATATTCCGGCGACAAACGAAGGGCACAGCTCGCCGAAATTTCCGGCCCGCTCTGCGGCGCTCATAACCTGCACATTCTGTGTCGACGGATTGTCCATGCGTTGACCCAGATAGTCCACAAAGAAGAAAAGCCGATTCTTGATGATCGGCCCGCCAAAAGTAGCGCCGAAGCGGTTGTATCGCAGCGCCGCTTTGGGCATTACCGTCGGAGTGAGGCCGTTACTCCACTCGTTGGCATCCAACGCATCGTTTCGGAAGAAATCAAAGGCGCTGCCGTGATACGAATTCGTGCCCGACTTTATGGTGGTGTTCACGATGCCGCCCAGAAAATTGCCAAACTCCGCGGAAGGATTCTGGGTGATCAAATTGAATTCCTGAATGGCGTCCAGGCTGGGTGAGTACGCCACTTCGTTGTTGTCACTCTGATTGTTGTCTATGCCATCGAGGATATAGTTGTCCGTTTGTTCGCGATTGCCGTTAATGTAAGGGCGACCCACCTGAAACGTGTTTTGACCCGACTTGAACGCTCCGGGATTCGTGCTGACGGCTCCCGGGGTGAGCAGAGTGAGCTCACTATAGTTCCCCGTGATCAACGGGATGTTTTCCGTCACTACGTGGTCGATATGGGTGCTGATGTCCGTTGTTTCCGTTTGCAGCAGGGGGGTGCTCCAGTCACCTCGACGGTCTGCGACATAGTCCCGACAGTCAACTGCATGTCGACGCGCGCCACTTGATCCAGCACGAGATCAAAAGCCGAGTGCACCGCGATCTGAAATCCTCGCGCTTCCACCTTCACGGCATACTTCCCGATCGGTAGGTGGGTGAGGTAGTACGCGCCATCGCCGTTGGTTTGTGTCGGATACGCCGTGCCGCGCGTGGCATCCGTGGCGGTGACCGTGGCGCCGGCAACCGCCGCGCCCGAAGGATCAGTAACAAAGCCGTTGATGGACCCCGTGGTCTCTTGCGCGTTGGCAGGCGCCAGTCCGGCAAAAACGGCGGCGAGCAAGCCAATACCGAGAAGTAACACAAACTTTGCGAGCCGGAAATTCTTGTTCACGAAAGCCTCCTGCGTGGATTCTGTGCGGTGAAACGCCATAAAACCCCCAAGCACCCCAAAATATGCAAAGAGCTATATAGCGGACAATATATGTTGTCAAGAGAAAAATGTAAATGTATAAGGCTTCTGATAGATTTTTTGAATACGCTCTATAGCGGATATACGTGCGCTATAGCACCGTATTTGCACTTAGGGTGCGGACCCCGGCGCCTTTTGGTCGCGCCGGTGGCCTAACCTGCTAGACTCTCAACAATTTCCGGAGCTTTCATGACGCCGATCAGCCGTAACGGGGAACCCACTTACAAGCGCATCCAGAACGTGATCCGCAAGCGTATCGAGTCCGGACTGTTGAAACCGGGCGATGCCGTGGCCTCCGAGCGGGAGCTCGCCAAGATGCACAAAGTGAGCTTGATGACGGCGCGCCACGCCCTGGCTGATCTCGCGCGCGAAGGCATGGTCGAGCGCCGCCACGGCTCCGGCACGTTCGTCGCGCCGCCGAAAATTCATTTCAACAAGCTGATGAGTTATACCGAGCAGATGGCCAGCCGCGGATTGGTGGGAAGGTCGAAGATTATTTCCGCGAGCGTGCGTGACAACGAACACGAAATCGCGGCGCGTCTTTCGTTGCCGTCCTCGAGCCATCTGTTCATGCTCGAACGCGTGCGTCAGGCGGGCGATGAGCCTTTCGCGCTGGAGACGTGCTACTTGTCGGCGGACGAATTTCCCGCGCTAGCAGGCGGAACGCTCGAGCGCGGCTCGCTGTTTGTAACGTTGGAACACGAATACGGAGTGGAACTCGCTTACGCCGACGAAGAGATCGACGCAACCGCGGCGGATTTGAAGACCGCGGAGTTGCTTGCGCTGCCGCGCGGCTCTCCGCTGCTGCGAATTCGCCAGCTGATTTTCACCACGAAGGGCAGGGCGTGCTTGTACGTGCTCGGCCTATACCGCTCCGGCCGCCACACGCTGGTGATCCGCAGATTTCGCTGAAGCGCACGTTCTTTCTTGCGCCTTTCCTGGGAACGCCATTCTCCTGAACGGCGTTTTTCTAGTAACAGCGTCGCCCACGAAAACAAGTACAGGTCGCACCTATTCCAGTTCAAACCGCTCTTTCAGGCGAACCATGGCCGTGGCTTAGTTCGCGCGACATTTGCCAGGCGCAGAGTACGGCCAGCATCGTGAGGCAAGTTCCCAGGCTCCATTTTTGCATCAGCAATTTTCCGACGCCGAACAGCGCGCTGTACACCATCACCGTCCCCAGAATCCAGCACCACAGATTGCGCGCCAGATCGTGCGTCGCCGGAATTTCCGGCGCGAGCGCGGCAATCGTCTTCCATCCCGTGACGTCCGGGCGAACTTTGCGATAGAACGAAAGCAGGATGCTGTCCGGTTCCGGCGCTGTGAGCACCGTGACCAGAATCCACACCGTCGTCGTGACGCACGTAGTGGTCAGCACGTTTTTCGCAAACAGCACCGTGGCCGAGCCGGTGTAAAACGTCGGACGCCCAATCAGCGCGTTCCACAATCCTTCCGAATTCAAAGCCAAAGTCAAAACGAGCGCGGTGATCATCGAAGAAATTTCGCTCCACGCATTGATGCGCCACCAATACCAGCGCAGCAGATAAACGCTACCAGTGCCCGCGCCAACTTCCAGCACCGCTTGCCAGCCGGAGCGAATCGAAGCCAACTGCGCGGAAACATAGCCGCTCGCGATCACCAGCAGTACCGTAACAACCTGCGAAGCGCGCACGTAGTGGCGTTCGGACCCGTGGCGCACGAGAAAACGGCGGTAGAAATCCTCGACGACATACGAAGTGCCCCAATTCAATTGCGTCGCGATCGTGGACATGAACGCTGCCAGGAAACCGGCAACGATGATGCCGCGCAGCGCGTGCGGCACATGGTCGTTGACCATCATCATGTAACTGGTTTCCGGATGCGCAAGCCCCGGATACAGCACGATCGCCGCGAGCGCGGTTAGAATCCACGGCCACGGACGCAGCGCGTAATGCGCCACGTTGAACCACAGCACCGAAAGCAATCCCTGGCGCTCGTCACGCGCGCTGAAAATCCGCTGCGCGATGTATCCGCCGCCGCCGGGTTCCGCTCCCGGATACCAGAAAGCCCACCACTGCACGCCGAGGTACACGCAAAACGTAATTACCGGCAGGGTCCAAAGTGTTTCGCTGGCGAAGCCTTGGGAAAAGTCGGGAAGAAACCCGAGCGGATCGGCGCCGCCATTCTTCGCGCGCAGCACTTCGATCTGGCCGATCATCGAGCTCATGCCGCCGGTAGCTTTCACGGCGTACCAGGCGATCGCGATCACGATGCCCATCTTCAGAATGAATTGAAAGAGATCGGTCCATAGCACGCCCGAAAGTCCGCCGAGCGAAACGTAGAAACCGGTGAAGGGAATCAGAAAAAAGATGCAGATGATCAGCGCGTAGCCGTCTGTGCCGGAAAATACCGGTCCGAAAACTCCAGTCAGCCCGGCCGACATGCTCTGCAAAAAATGCCATTGGCTGATGGTGGCGCCGAGAGTGGTTCCCACGATGTTGATCATCGCTTTCGTCACCCAGCCGAGAATCAAACAGTTCATCAGCACGCCCAGGTAGATCGCGCGAAACCCGCGCAGAAAAGCTGCAGGCTTGCCGGAGTAACGCATCTCAGCGAATTGCACGTCGGTCATCAAGCCGGAGCGCCGCCACAAACGCGCAAACAAAAACACCGTCATCATCCCGGAGGGCAGGAAAGCCCACCAGATCCAGTTTCCGGAAATTCCCTGGGTGTAAACCAGCCCCGCCACTAGCAGAGGAGTGTCCGCGGCGAAGGTCGTCGCTACCATCGAGGTGCCGGCCAACCACCAGGAGACAGTGCGTCCGGATACAAAATAATCTTCGGAACTTCTCCCAGCGGAGCGGCGGAAATACAGCCCCAGGAGCAGAGTAATCAGCAGGTAAGCAATAATCGCGGACCAATCCAATAAAGTGAATGTCATGGCGGGGCGGATTTATGGCACACTTCGCCGGGCCGAGGCAATGGGAAATCGCGGCGAAGATTTGCTCTTGTCGGCGAATTTGCGCCAAACAGACGAAATCGCTTTTGTAAATGTTGCGACGAGGCGTACTGTTACGCGTCGCTTTTGGGAGACAAATGGGCATTCATTTTGAAATCAGAAGGCGTGCAACACGCTCCGGTTACTTACCGATACTGTTTTGTGCTTTGATCACTTCCGTAGCCATGGCGCAAGTGCCCCAATCACAGCAATTATCTTCGCCCATCAATGTGATGCCCCTGCCCGCCACGGTAGCGCCCGGTGCTGGCCGTCTCTTGGTCTCGCAAACTTTCTCGGTGGCGATCGCCGGCTACAACGACCTGAGGTTGCAACGCGTGGCACAGCGATTTCTGCACGACCTCAGCCGCCAGACCGGTTACTTTCTGAGCGAGCGGCTTGGTGACGCCAGCCGTGCGACTCTCACGATCCACGCGGATCATGGTAGCGAACCCGTCCAGGAATTAGGTGAAGACGAATCTTACGTGCTGGACGTCAGCAGCGCGGGCGCGAAATTGACGGCCCCGAATCCGCTGGGCGTGATGCACGGACTGGAATCGTTTCTGCAACTAGTGCAAGTGACGCCGGACGGCTACGCCGCTCCAGCGATTCATGTCGAGGATACGCCGCGTTTTCCATGGCGCGGGCTCTCCATTGACGTCAGCCGCCATTTCATTTCGACGGAAGTGCTGAAGCGCAACCTCGACGGAATGGCCGCGGTGAAAATGAACGTGCTGCATCTGCATCTCTCCGATGACCAGGGCTTCCGCCTCGAGAGCAGGGAATTTCCTAAGCTGCAGGAGCTGGGTTCGGACGGAATGTACTACCGGCAGAGTGAAATGCGCGAACTGATCGCGTATGCGAGCGACCGCGGAATACGCATCGTTCCAGAATTCGACATGCCCGGGCACAGCACGGCGTGGTTTGTGGGATATCCGGAACTTTCGAGTGGTCCCGGACCTTATCAGATCGAGCGCCACTGGGGTATTTTCGATCCGGCCATGGACCCGACGCGGGAATCCACTTATAAGTTACTGGATAAGTTTATTGAAGAAATGACTAACATCTTCCCGGATCGTTATTTCCATATTGGCGGCGACGAAGTAAACGGCAAGCAGTGGGACGCCAATCCGAAAATCCACGAGTTCATGAAAGCGCACAATTTAAGATCTAACCAGGAACTGCAGCAATATTTCACGGATCGCGTCGAGAAAATTGTCAGCAAACATCACAAATTCATGGTGGGCTGGGACGAGATTTTGACTCCGGGAATGCCCAAGGACATCGTGATCCAATCCTGGCGCGGCCAGGAATCGCTCGCCGAAGCGGCCAAACAAGGATACCGGGGAATCCTGTCGAGCGGGTACTACCTGGACGCGATCCAGCCCGCGGCGCAGCACTATTTGGTTGATCCGCTGTCCGGAGCAGGCGCAACCCTAACCGCGGAGCAACAAAAGCTGGTCCTGGGCGGCGAAGCGTGCATGTGGGAAGAATTCGCATCCGACGAAAGCATCGAATCGCGAATTTGGCCGCGCGCGGCGGCGATCGCCGAACGCCTGTGGTCGCCGCAGCAAGTGCAGGACGTGAATTGGATGTATCGCAGGCTGGCCGCGGTTAGCGCGCAACTGGAGCAATTGGGCCTAACGCACCGGTCGAGCAGCGAAGTGATGCTGGCACGCATCGCCGGCACGGATGACATCGCCGCACTGCAGGTGCTGGCGCTAGCGCTACAACCCGCCAGCATCACCATCCGCGAGACGGAAGCCGAGAAGGCCGGCGGGATCCAAACCAGCGACGTTGCGCTGCATCGAATGGTGGATGCAATTGCGCCCGAAAGCGAAGTCGCCAGAAAATTCTCGTCCGCGGTGGATCAGTTCGTCGCGAGCAAGTTCCAGGACGCCACAACGGAATCCTCCATTCGCCAAACATTGACCAAATGGCGCGACAACGACAGCGCGTTACAATCGCTGCTGCAGAATTCATTCCTGCTGAAGGAAGTCGCGCCGGTTTCGCAGAATCTGGCATCCCTGGCTACCGCGGGATTGCAGGCTCTCGATTACATTGACGCGCGCAAAACCGCGCCCGGCGAGTGGAAGACGCAGCAGGTCGCCATGATTCAGCAAGCAGCGAAGCCGACGGTGGATCTGGTTCTCGCAAATGCGCCGGCTGTACAAAAACTAGTTGAGGCGAGTTCTGTCCCAGTGGCAGCGCCATAGATCGCCGAACGCGCCCGAAACCAAACTACGGACGAAGTTCCGGACCCTTCTCGGGCCGAATCTCTGGGCGGATTTCTGGACGAATCTCCGGCCGAATGTCTGGATGAATCTCCGGCCGAATTTCCGGACGCCCGGGCTGGCGCATCAACTTGTGCGCGGGCGAATTGTGAAATCGCCAGACCGGTGCATGTCTTGGAGCGATGGGTGGCCGCGGCCCGATCGGCCGTGGCGGCTCCCAATGTCGCGGCACAACTTTCCTGAACGGCACGTCGGTGCCGGAAACGCCACTGCAAGCGCCCGCTAGGCCGTTATAGGTCACGAACAAGCCGCCGTCGGGCAACGGTTGTTCGTTTGCATCCGTATTGCTGGCTACAAACGCAACCACGTTGCCGCTGCTGTCTGAGCCGAACGCTTGGATCACGTCGCCGCTCGCCATGCTCGCCCCGTAAGTGTTCGCTAGTGGCGTGGCGACAGTCAGATTCGAAAAGCAAACCGAAGCGCCAGATATCGGCGTAATCTGGCCTGTCACATTGAAATTCCAATCGGTCGCCAGACTCATCTGCACGCTGGAACTTGCCGAGCCGTTCCTGGATTCAAACGATCCGTCATACATTCCAGTGACCGTTGGGAACAGCGTTGCAGTAAACGATCCGGAGTCGCCGTTCATGCAAGTCCCCGTCGAAGAGAACGTCCCCGAAAACTGGCTGCTGTTCGACGTACTTGTCCCGGTAAAAGTGAGAGTCGCACCGTTGTCGAGCACCAGGGATATCACGGCAGCGTAGGTACCGGACGCGAGATATCCGGTGGTGGTAACGCTGGTGACGCCTCCCGAAGCCGAGCAGTTGGAATTCGTAAAAGTGTTCGCCAACATCGTTGCATTCGTGCTGCCGCCTGGGATCGTTGGAGCGTGCCAGTCCGTCGAAACCACGAGCGGGTTGTAGCAATTCGGATTGGTGTCGTTGGGATTGTCCGGGTTTTGCCCGCCGCACGGATACGGATTTCCGCTCGCATCAGTCAGCGGCGGAGCGTTCGGCGCGGATTCGCTGGTGGTCACAATCGTCCATTGCTGCGATTGCGGTGGATACGAGACCCACGTCCAGGTTTCGATTTTTTGGCTCGCCGTCTCGCCGCCGGTCCCGCCCGTGAATCCCGCGTAAGCCAGGTTTCCGCCGATGATCGCCGGAATGTTCACCGGCCAACTCTGCGTGAACGTCTTGTTCACCACGTCATCGGTGATGGTCGTCGTCAAGGTTGTGCCGTCGTAGGTGAGGTGCACGGCCATGGTGTCGCCGCTGTGCAGATCAATGCCCGATGGAGTCAGATCCACGAAAGGAATGGTCGGTGATGCGCCGTCAGTATAAAGCCCCGTCGAATCGTCGCCTTCACCCTGGTTGTTGAAGAGGTCGAACTTCACCGCGACGCTGGGCGTGATTCCGCCCGAGCCGCCGGGCGCATCCGGTCCGTAGCCCAGCCCCCCACCCACGGGTCCGAGTGCCTTGGCGCCCGCGACAGAATTCTGCAGCGTGAACGTAATACCGTCCGCTTGTGCGTCGGATAGCTGGAAGGTGAAATCCGTGACGAACCCGCGCACATCCACCTGCGTCGTGCAGAATGCGCTGCCAGCCTCGCTTGTTCCGCCGTTCGTCAGTTGCAGCCGGCTATCATCCAGCTCGGTGCTGCCGTTCATTTGCATACAGCCCGGATTGCTGAAACCAAGACCGAAGTTGATGGGAGTCGTCCCGTTCGCCGTAATGGTGAATACCCCGGTCACGACGGCGCTGTCGTTGAGGCCTGCGGACGATGCGACAGCCTGAATCGTTGTCGTGCTGCTCACCGCAATGGGGCTCGAGTAGATGGCGGAACTGTGCGTCGGCGTCGTACTATCGGTGGTGTAGTAAATCACCGCGCCAGACGTGTCGTCGGTCAGGATCACCGACTGCGCCGAAACATAGGCGCCGGCAGCCGGCGTGAAAATAGGGGGCGCCGTTTGCGAGGCGATCACGTAAGCCGCGGTGGCTTCGGTGCTCTGAATGGAACCGCTGGCGATCGCGACGGCGTTGATCGTCGTCGTGACGCTCAACGGGATCGCGCCCGAGTACAAAGTCGATGAAGTGGAAGGCGCGGTACCATCCGTCGTGTAGTAAATGCTCGCGTTTGGAGTGGCGCTGGTCATCGTCACGGAAACATTACGCGTGTACGATCCCTCTGGCGGACTCATCACTGGCGCCGCCGTCTGCGGTTCACTCCCCAACAGCCCAAACACGTCCACTTCCTTCTGCGCACCCACGAATACTTTTCCGTTCGTCACCACAGGCACGACAAATTTTACTGCCGGCCCCAACTGGTCGCGGCCGCTGGTGAGGTTGGAACCGTACAGCAAGGTAGAGACATTGCCGGCGTTGTACGCGCGAAGGATGGCCGGGCCATTCGTCGAGTAAGCATCGCTTTGTACCGCCCACACGATTCCATTGGCAGTACCGTTCGATGAGACAGTCGGCGTCGAACCCGGAAAACTAGTTTCCTCAGCCGACTGCGACGTAGGCGAGGTTGAAAGCAGGCCGCCACTCAGTGAATACGCTTTCAAATGATCGCCGCTTCCCCAAATATAGACATTCCCATTCCAATAGGCGGGCATGGACCACAGTCCGCCGAAACCTATCACACTTTGAATGATCTCCGGATCGCCCGTGCAGCCGTTGCAGTAATGGCTGCCGTCACTGGTCATTTGATCGCGGTTCAGCACGTACATTTTCCCGGCCTTTCCCGCTTCCAGCAAAATGTGCGGGTACGGTCCGGTCTGATCCTGCGGTATCACCAGCACGCCGCCCGAGCCGACATCGGTATCGGCAGCATCAAGGCTGGCTTGGTTGTAGGGTGTGAAGTAATCGGTGGGCGTGGGATTCCCGCCGGCCAAACTCACGCGCACGATGCTGTCGCCGTAATCGATGGTTTTCGATGGCGCCGGCGCCGGAGTTGTTACGGTATCGTCGCCGTTGCCTGTCGCGATGTACGCGTTGCCTTCGGAGTCCGCGGAGAGGCCCGCTCCCGAGCCCCAAATCCCATTGCCTCTTCCGTTCGGTGAGGTGTTCCAAACTCCCGTCTGCGCGAGCGTGGCGGTGTTGTAAGCCAGGATCCATCCATGCCACGGCCCATTATCGCCATGCGAAGCGAAGCCGATATACACGTACCCGCCTTGCAACAGAAGTCCGGGCCGCTGATTCTCCCACTGTGAGCTGAACGGTACGCTGCCGTCGGTTCCGTCAGTAGCAGTTCCCGGCGCGGAGGCGATCAACCGCACCGGACCGCCGAACTTTTCGGCGCCGCTGGTGAAGTCCAGCGCGTGCAGCCGGTAAACGCACGCTCCACTTTCCTTGGTGTTCGCCACCACGTACAAAGTGTTTGTCGAAGAGTCAATGACGGGCGTTCCGGTGATGCCGATTTCAGGATTGATGTCCTGCGTGTTGCCAACATCAGATGTGGCTAGCGTGGTCGCCCCATTCACCAGAAACGTCACCTGCCACAGCGGTGCTCCGCCGGCGTCGGCGTCGAACGCATAAACGGAATCGTGCTCCGTCGCGACATACAAAACATTGTGGGTTCCCTGGCCGGGTATCACCACGCCCGGAACATACAAAGGCTGCGCGTAGACCTGGCCGTCCACCCCCAGCGCGAACAACTTCCCGAACGTGGTGGAGTTCACGTTCGACCGAGTCAGAATCGTTTCGTCGGTATTCTGGCCGTCGCGCGCGTTGTCGTAATGCTGCGTCAGGATGGGGGTCTGGGCGAACGTCGAAACGGGCGCAACAACGATCGCGAGAAGCAATAAGCACGCCCCAGCGACAGCTCTACGCATCCAGCTTCTCCGCACAGGCAAATGCTCGAGGTTTTCGCACTTGTTTCCCAAGTTGCAGACTTGCTGGCGCGCCCTAAGCTCAGCAAAACCACCCCGATAAGCACCGGTACTACTGGAACCTGAAGTGTAGACGAGCGTCGCCTGGATGACTCGTCGCAATTCAAGGTCCACCATCAGCGCTCGGAAATGCGGTCAAAATAAGGGCTAAGCCACTACTTGTCAATGGCACGTGGGGTCAGGCGAAAGTGGATGGGTGAGGCGACAAGCAGACGAAGGAAAGCCTTTGCAGGTTTAGAGAAATTCGCAATCCGTCGCGCTCGCGAAAGAGTTGCGACGTTGGTTGTGAATCTGGAGCGGCCGCCTGTTTACCCTGAGGTCGCGTCGGCGAACTCAGGGTAGGCTGCCGGTTGAGATCAATCGTCAATCGGGATGTCGCGCAGTGCCGGATTCCGCTTGTGCCCGATAGACCACGAGCCGACCGGCTACACGGCCTTGCGACTGGACGAGTGGTTTTTACTCAGATTTAAGGATGAGGTACGGGCCCTTGCGGCCCGGGTCTGGGCTGAAATCGCGGCTGCGGCACTTGCACGTTGAACGGAGCTTGATTCGGCCCGCCTGCTCCACTAGCCGCCGCAATGATCATCTGTTTATCACGTAGCAGGCCCGGCTCGCCGGGATAGTAGCTCAGCATCAGGTCGACCAACTGCGCGGCCGCTGGATAATTCCGCTGCTGGTACAGCTGCGTCACCTGCGTCTTGTAGATATTGTCAATTTGAACTTCCAGCGCGTGGCCGTTTTGATTGCCCGCGTTGCGGGCCTGCATCGCCCAGAAGAGCGCCGAATTATTCAGCGGAGCGAAATAGCGTCCTTGGCCGTACGCCGCTTGCGCATTTTGCAGCTGTAGCTGCCCGGGAACGGTTTGCACGGGCACCGGAGCCGGAGCTGGCGCGGGAGCGACGGTGCGGGGAACTTTATTCTGCACGGGATTCTGCGGCTCGCGGCCGTTCGAGTCATCGCTCGCCACGGCGGGCGCGGCATCGTCTGCCACTCGAATTAAATCTACGTTGCTGGGGCCGCCGCTCTTGGTCTGCCACGCCAAATCGAAAACCGCTCCCTCGTGGACGTCGATCGCGCCCGAGCCGCTGGCTTGCACCGCCTTTCGCCCCGGGCAAGAAATCAATCCATCAATCGTATATTCCTGCGCGCCGGGTTTCACACCGCTGGCGGCGAAAGGATTCGAAGTGGGATGAAACGCCTTCCCCGCAATCGTCACATTCAGATCCGGCGTGCACTTGTGCCGGTCGCTGGCATAGCGAATCATCACCGTCGCAGTGGTCACGGCGGGCGCGGCTGGCGGTGGTGGTGGACGATGCAAAACTTTCCAGCCGACCAGCGCTGCAATAGCGACCGCGGCTGCGATGCCGATGCTCGTCCACGGCGGTTGCCCTGCCGCTGCGCCCGTCGTCGTTGGTGTTGACGGTTGCGGCGTTGTCACAGCCGGAATATGCGCGCCCGTCGTGGGCTTCGCCACAATTGCAGCCGCCCGAGTGGGTGATAGCCGGGACGTCAAGATCGCTTGCGGAACCGTGGTGGTCTGCTTCGGAGGCTCGGCCGATGCCCAGCGCCCATTCGCGTGAGCCTGAATGCCTTTCGCGCCTAGTCCCGCGACGAGCGAAGGAACCACCGTAGCGATTCGCTCTGGCGGAATGCGCGTGGCGTTCGCCGCGGCCATGGCCTGGTGCCAGCCAGGTCGCCGATGTGCGTAATCGTCGTGCGAAACTTCCAGCAACAGGGGAAACGTCGCCTTAGAACTCTCCACCGCGCGCACGATTTCACGCGTGATCTGATCAGACGGCAAGGACCGCGGCGAAATCACGATCACCATCGCCTCGCAGTCCGAAATGGCTTTGTGGGTTTCCTCGAAGTAATCCGCGCCGGCCGGGCAGTCCCGTTCGTAATACCAGCTGCTGTATCCTTGCGATTCCAGCCCCGACGCAATTTCATAAGCCACGGCGCCATCTTCCTGCACGTAGCTGATGAAAATTTTTTTGGGCAAAGATCCCATACCGGACTCCGAGGGGCGATGCCGAACCTTCGCCGCTACCGATTGGGCCATATTCTCTAATACCCCGAGAGGGGATTGCAAATCCAATTGCTGCTGCAACGCTTAGTCATGGTGCAAATAGAAGAGGTTCCCGTCCAAATCCTCTACGGTGAACTGCCGCAACCCCCATGGCTTTTTTTTCAGAGGCCCCACGATGTTCGCACCTAGCGACTCCAGTTCCTGATACGACGCATCGATATCTTCAGCGAACACCCAGTGAACCCCGGGTTCGAACGGCGGCTTCCGCTTGCGAAAGAATATCGCCACATTCCGGCGTGATACGGCCCCAATCTATTTGCCTGGGTACAGCCATCCAATCTCAAAGCCGAGTGCATCCCTGTAATGCTGTTGTGGGCGTTCGACCTCCGCGACCGGCAGCTCCGGCACTGGCTGGCCAATCGAGGTCATTTTCTCTTTTGTGCCCATAGAGCTCTCCTATGCTCTCTCTTATGCAACAAGACCGCCAACGCGTCAATTTAGGACACTACCCGCGCGCGCAAGGTCTTGTCCGGCTTAGTTCTCCATGCTATAAGTAAAACCCTGGCGAGAAGTTGCTCCTAACGCGGGATTCGTATAGTGGTAGTACGCGACCTTGCCAAGGTCGAGGCGAGGGTTCGATTCCCTTATCCCGCTCCACTTCCGTAGCAGCCAGCCTCCTGTTTGTGGCCGCATCTTCCTGCAATCACGCAGCACACGAGATGTCGTGGGGATGGATGCAAAATTCGCTCCACGAACAAACTACCGAATGCGCGTTGGGTGCGAACTGTATTGGTGCTGGTGACCAATGTGGAATGCAAGCTTCATGGTGATCTGGACCGTAGCCGGTTTCCCATCGCGACCCGTGGCAGGGATGAACTTCCACCGGCGCACCTCGTCCAAGGCACGGTCCGTCAGTCCGTCAGTCCGTCGGGCAGCGCTTCCCTTACGGTCAGCTTTTGCACACTGCCGTCGGTTCCGATAACAGCCATCACCACCACTGAACCTTGCGTTCGATGTTTCAGAGCCTCCTCAGTGTACGGAGCTTCCTCGGTACAGGAGACGCACTTGGGAACCGTGTAACCGTTTTGGCCTGCGAGCGCGATTTGTGGATCGAATTTGTAGTGGAAATCCACCGTAGAGGATGCCACGAGGTCTGTGGCTTCAGGTGAAATCTGCGACGTAATTTCAAAGCCCTTCAGCCACTTTCGATCGGCAACGTCGTACAGGTTCACTTCAACGGTGAGTTCGTTCTCGCGCACCAGGACGTTTCCACCCAGGACGGCTGTGATCTTCAGTTGGCCCGCAACCCAGAGTGCCATATCGATGCTCTTAAAAGCATTTGACGGCAACAGTCTGTCCTGAAGCCAATCGCGCATCGGTTCGCGTTTTTGGACTGCCGCTTGAATGCTCGTGCCCTTCAGATCATTGTCGAAACTCTGCGCCAGCGCAGCGCCCAGCTTGGTGAAGTGTTCGCCAGGTCCATAGAAATCGATTACGACGACCGATGGCTCTCGCGAAGCAGAGATAACCTCGGCCATGTGATTCGCCATCAGCTGCATGTCTGGTAATTGCGCCTGGGTGGTGCTGCCCGCCGCGGCCAGAATTAACCAGGCGAGGGGAACGATGTGCGAATATCTCTTCAGGACAGGCATATCCGGTCCGCTACGTCCTCGTTAAGTAACCGCCGTATTATCCAAACTTGGGCGCTGGACGCAAGTGCCGATCGCTGGAAAGGCGACTTGTCGCTGGTTCGTTGTGGACATGGATTCTGCGTGCATGTTCTAGGAGCTGGTACCTCGCCGTGCTAGAGTTCCCCCGCCCAACCCACATGCTTGCCTATCTCAGTGGTCCTATCGAATATGCAGAAGACGGTGGCCGACTCTGGCGCCGCAAACTTGCGCCGTATTTGCGCGAGCAGCTCGGCCACCGCGTCTACGATCCCGCCGAGGATGAAAAAAAGAATCTCACTGAAGCAGAAGCCGCGCATTTCCGTAAGTGGAAATCCACCGACGTCGAGCGTTTCCGCCGCGTGGTGCGAAAGATCATCGCGTTTGATCTGGACATCATCGAAAACCACGCTGACTACATCGTCTGCTACTGGGACGCGTCAGCGAAAAGCGGCGGCACCTCCGCCGAACTCACCATCGCGCATCGCAAAGGCATCCCGGTGTACCTGGTCACCACTCTTCCCACGCCGGAAATCAGCGGATGGATGCTGGGCTGTTCCGACCAGCTCTTTAGCTCGATCGAAGACCTGAAAGAATTCCTCACCGCGCGCTTTACGCGAGAAAAACAAAACCAGCTCTGGAAAGATTGATATCATTCGCCCGGCATGGAGAAAATTCTGGTCGCCGTCGGTAGCACGCGCCGCCCGAAAGTGCACGCGGTCAGCGAAGCGCTGGCTGCGATCCGCACCGTCTCCGATTTCCTTCCAGCGTTCGAAATTGTGGGCGTCGAAGTGCCCAGCGGCGTCCGGCACACTCCACTCTCGCGTGAAGATTTAATGACCGGCGCCCGCCAACGCGCGGAAGCTCTGCTGCAAATCGCACGCGCGAAAAATGAACGCTGGAAATATTTCGTCGGCCTCGAAGGCGGCCTAGACGTAATCGCGGGCCTCGAGGTGATCCCCAGTCTGGACGTCGTGCCCGAACTGGACGTCGTCAGCGAGGCGAGCAATCGCTGGGTGTTCCTGGAAAGCTGGGCCTACGTAACGGACGGCGAAGGCCGCGGCGCCTTCGGCCAGTCCGGCGCCGTGCTTGTGCCGGAAGCCCTTGCGGAAACCGTGGTTGGCGATGGCGTCGAGCTTGCGCAAGCGATTGACGCCTTCGCCGGCGGCCACAATATTCGCGATGCCGAAGGCGCGTGGGGCATCCTGACGCGCAATCTAGCCACGCGGCAGGATTCCTTCCGCGCCGCGGTGATCAATGCCTTCGCGCCATTTTTCAATCGCGAGCTGTATGCGGCAAGCGGCCCAAGCGATCCCGGTGCGAGCGTCTGAAATTTTGCAATCGTATGTGTTAGCCTAACGCCAAGAGGTGAGACTGCGTGGACATCGTCAAGGGCAACATGGGTTGGATCGAAGTAGTCGTCGGGCCGATGTTCTCCGGCAAGAGTGAAGAATTGATCCGCCGCCTGCGCCGCGCCGAAATCGCCAAACAACGCGTGCAAATTTTCAAGCCCGTCATTGACCAGCGCTATGCCAAGAACGGCATCGTCTCGCACTCCGGCCTGGAACTCGATTCCGAGCTGGTGAAAGACGGCGCGGAAATCTTGGCGAAAGTCGCGCCGCGCACCGAAGTGGTCGGCATTGACGAAGCGCAGTTCCTCGGCGAATCGGTCGTGGAAAGTTGTGTGAAACTGGCGGACATGGGCAAGCGTGTAATCGTCGCCGGCCTGGACACCGATTTCATGGGACGCCCGTTCGAGCCGATGCCGCGCCTGCTCGCGGTGGCCGAAGAAATCGTCAAGTTCCTCGCCATCTGCATGCGCTGCGGCAATCCCGCCGTGCACACGCAGCGTCTGGTGGCATCCGAAGAGCTGATCATAGTCGGTGCGGGCAACATGTACGAAGCCCGCTGTCGCCGCTGCTTCGAGCCCCACCTGGCCCACGAGAAGGTAGAAGAAGAAAAGGCCGCGGCTGTTACAAAAGTCCGCGCCGCCACTAGCTAGTGTACCGCGTCATACAGATGAGCTGTGATTGAGGTTGGCCTTGGCGCGTTTGACCTTTTCGAGAATGTCATTGGCCTTTGCGGTCCAGATAACGGGTTTGGGTTGACGGTTAGGTTCTTCGATATAAGCGAAGATGCGTGCTGGGAGAGCTTCGAGGCTGGTACGGGCGCCACGTCGGAGTTGATTCTCGGTCAGGTCGCGGAAGAATCGTTCGACCATGTTGAGCCAACTGCCGCTGGTGGGCGTGAAGTGAAAATGAAGGCGCCTGTGGCGCGCCGCCCAGCGCTGAACCGCCGGGTGCTTGTGGGTGGCATAGTTGTCGACGACAAGGTGAAGCTGTTTGTCGGCGGGCGTTTGGCGATCGATGAGAAGCAGGAACTTTAACCGTTCTTGATGGCGATGATGCTCCATGCAAGCGGCCATCACCGTGCCGTCAAGGGTGTCGAGAGCGGCAAACAACGTGGTAGTTCCATGCCGTTTGTAATCGTGCGTCACCGTATTTCTACGAATATTCAACGGTCGACAACTGTGTTAGCGTGAGTCGTGGCGCTATTCAAGCCCCCAAAGGACGCAACATGATTGATCCGGCGCAAACTCAGACCCTGCCCCCACCGCACAGCACCGGTGCGCACCATGGCCCGCCTCGAATCACTTATCACTCCTCACTGCCCAAATCAATCGCTAGCGAAACTAAATCGAAAGCCCATGCAACTCCTCGAAAACAAGTAAGAGCGACCCAAATCAATCGCTAGTTTTTGTCGCGTTTTTGCCGTTGACGCCGTTTCCAAACCCGGCCCAACTAATACTCGCCGCTACGAAGGCAACTGCCGCCTTGCCCCTGCAACCCCCTAAGCCAGGCGCGAATCTATATTCACGGAAGACCCAAAACGCAATAGAATAGGCGCAGGCGGACCGCCATGCACTATCGAACGACCATCGTATTGGCTGCGGCGCTGGCGCTATCGGCCGATACTTCCGACGTCAACCGCTACCGTACTCCGGTCCTCGCGGGTTCGCCGACCTTGGGTTCGCTGCCCGATCTCGGTCCCATGCCCGAAATTTACGTTTCCGTTGTCCAGCAAACTTCCGGCAAGCAAGCGCCGCTGCAACCGCAATCCCGTCTCGAAATTATCCGTTACGTTTCCGGCGAGTTCGCCAAAGTGATGAAGCCCATTCCAGCGGGGAAGAAAGGCTTCAAGGTCGAAGTCGGCAAGAAGCTGGACGAGAACGAACTGAAGACCGCCCTGCGCTCGCACGGTCTGGCGGCGAACCCTGGCGACACCGTGCAAGTCACGGGCATCGAATTTCGCAACAAAGAAATCGTGGTGGAGATCAACGGCGGCGGCAAGAGCAGTTTTAACATTCGCGATCATCTCCAGGTCGGCGTCGGTCAGACCATGCAGGCTCCACTTGAAACTTCCGGTGCGCACAAAAATAATGGTGGGACGCTTGTGCTCGACTTCGGTCGCTCCGTCCCGGACATGAGCGCGGACGATCTGATGACCGACCTGCAGGTTTTTCTCGATTTCACAAAGGAACACTCCGGCGCCGTCAATTGGCTCGACACGCTGCCACCGCAATTCAAGGAGGCGATTCAGGATCATCAAGCCCTGGAAGGCATGAATCACGATATGGTGCTGGCCGCGCTGGGCCGTCCCGGACACAAAGTGCGCGAGCGCGATCCGGACGGCAGCGAAACCGAAGATTGGATCTACGGTTCGCCACCCGCGCGCACCACTTTTGTCACGTTCATCGGCGACAAAGTCGTGCGCGTGAAAGAATTCGATTGATCGCGCGTTGACTTTTTTCTCGCTAACCCCTAGCATTTTCCGTCTGATAAAACTGCTACACTAGTTCTGCACACGAAGGCGCGCAGCGCCAATCCCCGGAGGATTCATGGCAATCAAGGTGGGCATTAATGGATTCGGACGCATCGGCCGCAACATTTTCCGTGCAGCTTTGGGCGATCCCGCCATTGAAATCGTGGCCGTCAACGACATCACCGATTCCAAAACTCTGGCGTACCTGCTGAAGTACGATTCGATCCTCGGTAACCTGCCAAATAAAGTCACGCACACCGACGATTCCATCTCCGTGGACGGCAAGAGCTTCAAAGTGTTTCGCGTGAAGGATCCCGGCGAGCTGGACTGGTCTTCCGTGGACGCGACGATCGTCGTGGAATCCACCGGCTTGTTTACCGATGGCCCGAGCGCCCGCAAACATATTCGCGGCACCGTGAAGAAAGTGATTATCTCCGCGCCAGCCACCGATCCCGATACCACTCTGGTTCTCGGAGTGAACGACAAGACCTACGATCCGGCGAAGCATCACGTGATTTCCAATGCTTCCTGCACCACGAATTGCCTGGCGCCCGTTGCGAAAGTGCTGTCAGATACTTTCGGCATCAATGCCGGCACGATGACCACCATTCATTCCTACACAAATGACCAGAAATTGCTCGATCTGCCGCACAAGGATTTGCGTCGTGCGCGCGCCGCGGCGCTTTCGATGATTCCCACGTCCACCGGCGCGGCCAAGGCGCTGCAACTGGTGATTCCGGAACTGAAAGGCAAGCTCGACGGTTACGCCATGCGCGTTCCGACGCCGAACGTCAGCGTGGTGGACCTCACCGTGTTCACGGAAAAGCCCGCGACCGTACAGACAGTGAATGCGGCTCTGAAAGCCGCTGCGGATGGGCCGATGAAGGGCATCCTGGAATATTCGACTGAGGAACTCGTGTCGGTTGATTTTCGCGGCAACCCGCATTCTTCGATTCTGGATGCAGGTTACACGCGCGTTGTGGGCAACCACTGCGTTCAAATCCTGGCTTGGTACGACAACGAGTGGGGCTACTCCTCACGCTGTCGCGACCTGGTCAAATTCCTGTCAAAGTAGCGGCCTGGACGATTCCAGCGATGCGCCCAAAAATGAAAACGAATCGCGCGCGGATCGTTGTGTGGCCGGCGTCCAGCCGGCCCGCACGGGTCAATGCCGGCAAAATGGATTCAACAGAGGAATTCTCAAGGGCATGAACAAACTTTCCATCCGTGACCTTGAGTTGAAAGGCCAGCGCGTTTTTGTCCGCGTGGACTTCAACGTGCCCACGTCCGGCGGAAAAGTAGGCGACGACACGCGCGTCCGCGAGACGCTACCGACGTTGCGTCTGGCGGCAGAACGCGGCGCGCGCCTCGTACTCGCTTCGCACCTGGGCCGGCCCAAGGGCAAAGTAGATCCAAAATACTCGCTCGCTCCCGTCGCCGCGCGGCTGCAGGAATTGCTTGGCGGAAAAACGGTGGCCTTCGCGGCGGACTGCATCGGTCCCGAAGCGGAAGCAAAAAGCAAAGCGCTGCGCGATGGCGAAGTGCTTCTGCTCGAAAACGTCCGCTACCATCCCGAAGAGGAAGCCAACGACGCGGAATTTTCGCGCAAACTTGCGGCGCTCTGCGACGGCCTCTTCGTCTGCGACGCGTTTGGCTCGGCGCATCGCGCTCACGCTTCGGTCGTCGGCATAACGAAGTTTGTGCGCCAGGCCGCCGCCGGCTTGCTGATGGAAAAAGAGCTGGCGTATCTCGGTAAAGCCATTTCGCACCCCGATCGCCCGTTCGTCTCGGTCCTAGGTGGCGCAAAAGTTTCCGACAAAATCGAAGTCGTGCAGAATCTCATGAAACTCGCCGACGCGATGCTCATCGGCGGCGCCATGGCCTACACCTTCTTGAAATCCCAGGGCCTGCCGATCGGGACGTCGCTCGTCGAGAATGACAAGCTCGACCTCGCGCGCGATCTTCTGGCCGAAGCCGAGCGCCGCAAGTTTCGGCTGCTCCTGCCTGTGGATCACGTTCTCGCCGGATCCATCGATTCCACAGTGACGCGTACCACCGATATCGCGCAAACTCCCGAAGGCTGGATGGGGCTCGACATCGGCCCCAAAACCATTGAGCAGTTCAGCCGCGAAATTTCCGCCGCGCGCACGATCGTGTGGAATGGCCCTCTCGGCATGTTCGAAAAACCCGCCTTTGCGCAAGGCACGCTGGCCATCGCGCGCGCCGTTGCTGCTGCTTCCGGCAAGGGTGCGACCTCGATTGTTGGCGGTGGCGATTCCGTCGCAGCCGTGGAACAATCCGGACTGGCTTGTCAAATTTCACACATCTCGACCGGCGGCGGCGCTTCGCTGGAATTTCTCGCCGGCGAAAAACTTCCGGGCGTGGAAGCGCTGACCAACCGATCATGAAGAACATAATCACGCCACGCCGCGCTAAGCCCGCCTTCAGGAGAATCCCTTGCGCCGTCCAGTAATCGCCGGTAATTGGAAGATGTACAAGACGCAGGAGGAAACTCGCGCGTTCTTCGAAGCGTTCAAGCCGCTGGTGCCCGCGACGCCAGAATGCGACATCGTCGTCGCGCCGCCATTTATCTCACTCGCGATCGCATCTGCCGCGGCGCACGGCAGCCCCATCATGATTGCCGCGCAGAACGCCCATTGGGAACGGGAAGGCGCCTTCACCGGCGAAATTTCCATGCGCATGATTACCGATGCGGGTGGCAAAGCCGTGCTGATCGGCCATTCCGAGCGCCGGCAATATTTTGGTGAGACCGACGAATCCGTGAATCGCAAGGTGAAAGCCGCGTTGGAAGCCAAGCTCACGCCCATCGTCTGCGTCGGCGAAAGCCTCGCGCAGCGGGAATCGCACCTCACGCACTCCATCCTGAAACGCCAGTTTGAAGGCGGCCTGGACGCGTTGACCGAGCACGAGTTCTCGCGTATTCTGCTTGCGTACGAGCCGGTTTGGGCGATCGGCACCGGCAAAACCGCCACCCCTGAAATGGCTGCGGACGCTCACCGCTACCTCAGGGAGCTTGCGGCCACGGTTTTTTCACCCTCGCAGGCCGCGGGAATTCGCATCCTCTACGGCGGCAGCGTCAAACCCGACAATATAAAGGGTCTGATGGCGCAAGCGGAGATTGATGGCGCGCTGGTGGGCGGCGCGAGTCTGGACGCGAAATCGTTTGCGGCCATCGTGAATTTCTGAACTGGAGTTTGGATTTTGCAGGGATTTTATTGACGCGAGTGTGCCTTGAAATTGCGCCTCGCGCACAGGGAGTTAGCAATGCCGTCGTGGGCAAAATGGGGTTTAGCGCTGCTGGTAGCCGTGGGACTGATCGCCGTCGGCTGGCGCGTGTTGTTCGTTCTCGTGACGCTGCACGTTCTGGTGTGCTTCGTGCTGATTATCGTCATCATGCTGCAGAGCGGCTCGGCCGCTGACCTTGCTGGAGCTTTTGGCGGCGCAGGCAGCCAGACGGCGTTCGGTCCGCGCGGCGCGGCGACGTTTCTTTCGCACGCCACCACTTGGTGCGCCATCGTTTTCATGATGACGTCGCTAACGCTCTCGGTAAAGCGCGCCCCGAGCGACGTGGCCACCAGCACCGGCTCGGTCCTGGAGCAAACGCAGAAGTCCGGCACGGTTCCCGCGAAGCCTGCTCCGACGTCGCCAATTCAGATTCCGGTCCAGCCGACGCAACCGCCTGCTCCCGCTCAGCAGCAACCCGCGCCGAGCCAGCAACCCGCGCAGAACCCCGCTCCTAAGAAATAGGGGCTTCTGCTATACTTCGTTTCGTCCTCGTCAGAATGCGGTCGTGGCGGAATTGGCAGACGCACCAGCTTGAGGGGCTGGCGGTAGCAATACCGTGGTGGTTCGAATCCACTCGACCGCACCAAACTCCGGGCCCTCCGGATTATTTTTCGCGCAAAAGCTGCACCCATCGCGCGCATTTTTTGCCCGCGCGATTTTCACACGGCACACAATCCAGAAGTGGGTCAGTTTCCAATTATGCGCTTACTCAGGAGTTAGAACGCGAGGCGTCACCCACCGGCGATAGCGCCGACGATGAGGAGGGGTTCCGTTCCCGAGACAACCGCCTCAGGCAGTGGGGCGTCTGGTTGTTCATGGGAAAGGTCCTCGCCACAGGCGAAGAAACGCAGGAACGGCCGACGGGTTTGCGTGACGTGGTCCCGAATCGTGCCGCTCAGCATCGGGTACCGGATCTCGAGGGCGTCAACGACGGAGCGCTGTGTGACGGGCGCCTGAAGGTCGAGCTCCACTTCGCCGCTGATGCGCGCGAGCCCGCGGAGGTGCGGCGGCAGCACGACGCGGATCATGGCAGCGTCTGGACCTCAACCGAAAGCACAGCTGGAAGATCACGCACAATGGGCGACCACGTGTCTCCGGCATCGGCGGATGCGTAAACCTGTCCTCCGGTAGTGCCGAAATAGACGCCGCATTTGTCGAGTGAGTCCACCGCCATGGCATCGCGGAGCACGTTGACGTAGCAGTTGGCTTGCGGCAGACCTTTGGTGAGCGCCTCCCACTCGTTTCCGCCACTGCGGCTGCGGTAGACGCGCAGCTTGCCGTCCGGCACGAAGTGCTCTCCGTCGCTCTTGATGGGCACGACGTAAATTGTTTCCGGCTCGTGCGCGTGAACATCGATTACGAAGCCGAAATCGCTGGGAAGATTTCCGCTGACTTCCTGCCAGGAGTCCCCCGCATTTTCACTGCGCATGACGTCCCAATGTTTCTGCATGAACAAGACGCCTGGACGTGCCGGGTGCATGGCGACATGATGAACGCAGTGGCCGATCTCGGCATTCGGATCAGGAATGTAGGGCGAGTGTAGGCCACGATTGATCGGTCGCCACGTCGTGCCGCCATCGTCCGTGCGGAACGCGCCCGCGGCCGAAATCGCGATGAACATCCGCTTCGGATCCTTGGGATCCAGAATAATCGTATGCAAACACAAGCCGCCTGCGCCGGGTTGCCACTGTGGCCCCGTGCCGTGGCCGCGGAGTCCTGCAACCTCCCGCCAGGTGTGAGCGCCATCCGTGGAGCGGAACAACGCGGCGTCTTCCACTCCGGCGTAGACATCGTCCGGATCGATGAGCGACGGTTCGAGGTGCCAGACGCGCTTGAACTCCCAGGGATGCTGTGTGCCGTCATACCACTGGTGGGTAGTGAGCGGCTTGCCAGCGGGGGGAGAAGTGTCGTAGACGAATTTGTTGCTCTTCCCTGTAGGTGGGGCATCCGGCTTCGGCGTCGTCTCCCCGCCGGGAGTTTCCCAAGTCTTGCCGCCATCGCTTGAGCGCTGGATTACTTGCCCAAACCAGCCGCTCGACTGCGACGCATACAGGCGATTTGGGTCAATGGGCGAACCCTTGAGATGATAAATCTCCCAGCCGGCAAAATGTGGACCGCTGACATCCCAGCGTTCGCGCTTGCCGTCCGACGTCAGGATGAACGCGCCCTTTCGTGTTCCCACTAGCACCCTCACGTTGCTCATATGTCCCTCTCGCTTGGGTTTCCTGCGTGCAGCGGCGTTA
Source organism: Acidobacteriota bacterium (assembly GCA_013289715.1). Lineage (GTDB taxonomy): Bacteria > Acidobacteriota > Terriglobia > Acidiferrales > UBA7541 > Palsa-295. The sequence goes on from JABCZJ010000009.1 coordinate 133,574, forward strand.
TTTTCCCACACTCGCCTCGCGCGGCGGAATCCAAAATGCTCAACAAACGCCGTAGCCAGACACCGACCCCACGACCCACAATCCTCCTTGATATTCATGCCGCGTTGTATATGATGTGCTGTTTTGAAATTGCAATCGGCCCTGCGGTCCTATCGAACGCTTTTTTGCCAACGTTGTAAGGAGAGCAAGAGCGATGCGGATCAGCAAGCGCAATAGCGGTTCTGCGGCGACAGCTGCCCTGCTGTCGCTGATCATTGTGGTCCTCGTCGTAGCCACCGTTTACGTTTTCGCATCGAATTTGCCCTGGGCCGTCCGGCCGGCTCCCATCACTTCCGTTGGCGCGGAGATCGATCATCAATATGGTCTGACCCTCGCCGTGGCCGGCACGGTTTTCATCCTCTCGCAACTGGGCCTGGCCTTCGCCGTCTTCAAGTTTCGCGACCACGGCCAGAAAGCGCACTTCACGCGCGGCAGCAACACTTTGGAAGCTATTTGGACTACCGCAACGATCGTCCTGTTTCTTGGCCTTGGATTGATGGGCCACAAAGCTTGGGCGGAAGTTCGCTTCACGCCGGCGGCGCCCGACGCAATTCAAGTGGAAGTGACCGGCAACCAGTTCGTTTTCAATTTCCGCTATCCCGGTCCCGATGGAAAATTTGGCAAGCTCGATCCCAAGCAGATCAGCGCATCCACCGGAAATCCGCTGGGCATTGATGCCAATGATCCCGCGGGCAAAGACGATATCGTAGTTCCCACGCTCACGGTTCCGGTAAATCACGAAGTCAACCTGCTGATCCGCTCGCAAGACGTGATCCACAATTTTTACGTGCGCGAGCTGCGCATTCAGCAGGATGCCATGCCGGGCATGGTGATTCCGCTCCACTTCACCGCGAATACGATTGGGCAGTACGAAGTCGTCTGCACGCAGCTCTGCGGCCTGGGCCACTCGCGCATGCACAGTTACCTGAACGTAGTTTCCGACGCGGACTACGACGCGTTCCTCAAGCAGCAGGCGGCCGGCCAGTGATCCTATCCATCATGCCCCACCCCACGATTCGTTCGACAAACCACGCAGTGAACCGGACCCAATTCCCAGGAGGCCACGCATGAGTTCGCACGCGCACACAGGCGGATCGACTGTGCACGCTCCGATGGCAGAGCCCAGCGGTTTCATCCGGAAATATATTTTCAGCGTGGACCACAAAGTGATCGGCATCCAGTATTTCTTGCTGGCGCTTACGGCTGTGGTCATCGGGATCGTGCTCTCGCTGCTGATGCGCTTTCACCTGGTGTGGCCCAACGCGACTTTGCCGTTCGTCAGCGGTGGACAGATGTCGCAAGAGCAATACCTGGCGCTGGTCACCATGCACGGCACCATCATGGTGTTCTTTGTGTTGACCACCGCGCCGCAGGGCGGCTTCGGCAATTATTTTCTGCCCATTCAAATCGGCGCGCCGGATATGGCTTTCCCGCGCTTGAACATGCTCTCTTTCTGGGTCACGTTTCTGGCCTTCGTTTGCATCATCGCCGCGTTCGTCGTTCCCGGTGGCGCGCCCATCAGCGGCTGGACCGGCTACACACCTCTCAGCGGTCTCGGCGAAATTAGCGGCCCCGGCGAAGGATGGGGCCAGACGTTGTGGATCGTAAGCATCTCGCTCTTCTGCCTCGCGTCGCTGCTGGGCGCGCTAAATTTCATCGCCACCACGATTGATCTGCGTGCTCCGGGCATGAGCCTGATGCGCATGCCTCTCACCGTGTGGGGCTGGTTCGTCACCGCGATTCTGGGGTTGCTGGCTTTCGGCGTGTTGCTCGCCGGCGGAATTTTGCTTCTGCTGGATCGTTCCGCGGGCACGAGTTTTTTCATTCCCGCAGGCCTAGTGGTCAACGATCAACTGCAGCCGCACAGCGGCGGTTCACCCTTACTCTGGCAACATCTTTTCTGGTTTTTCGGGCACCCCGAGGTTTATATCGCGATTCTGCCCGGCATGGGGGTCGCCTCTCACGTGCTCTCCACTTTTGCGCGCAAGCCCGTTTACGGTTATCGCGCGATGGCCTACGCGATCTGCGCCATCGGCTTTCTGGGATTCATGGTCTGGGGCCATCACATGTTTGTCAGCGGCATGAGCCCCTATTCCGGCTTCGCGTTTTCCGTGCTGACCATGTCCATCGGCGTACCATCGGCCATTAAAACGTTCAACTGGCTCGGCACTCTGTGGGGCGGCAAGATTCAATTCAAGACGCCGATGCTCTTCGCGCTCGGTTTCGTTTCGCTGTTTGTTTCCGGCGGTCTGTCTGGTTTGTTTCTCGCACAGCCCGCGGTGGATAACATGCTGCACGCTACCTACTACGTGGTGGCGCATTTCCACCTGGTGATGGGCGTGGCCGCGATCTTCGGAATTTTCGCTGCCACTTATTTCTGGTTCCCGAAGATGTTCGGCCGCATGATGAACGAACCGCTGGGCAAGATTCATTTCTGGTTTACGTTCGTCGGCGCCTACTGCATCTTCATGCCCATGCACTTCATCGGCATCGCCGGCGGCATCCGCCGCTATGCGGACGCCTCGGCCGTCGGCTTCCTCGCTCACTTGCAGCCGGTGCACCAGTTCATGACCATCGCCGCGTTTATCACCGGCGCCGCGCAGCTGTTCTTCCTGTTCAACTTTTTCTACAGCCTGAAGTTCGGTCCCAAGGCTTCCAAGAATCCCTGGAACGCCACGACCCTGGAATGGGACACGGATTCGCCGCCCCCCATGGACAATTTCGGCGGCCACTATCCCAGCGTCTATCGCGGGCCGTATGAATTCAGCGTTCCCGGCGCTGGGGACGACTTCATCCCGCAATGGCTGGAGCCGTCGCAGGTGGCTCGCGCAAAATAACCTGCAAATGTTCCCGGGCGAAACGCCAGGTTCCGCCGGGGCGTGAATGCAGTTCGGAGTAATTAAGTGCCAAGCACAATCGTCACCGAAGAAATCGAGCTGATTCACGCGGACAAAGGCCCGGGCGGCGGAAATTTCGCCGGCGATGGCGGAAATGGCGGCGATGACGGCGACACCGGCAATTCCTCCGGCGGAACCAGGGTTCCGCAGCGAGCCTACATCACCGGCATGATCATCGCACTGGCCGGCATTTTGATGTTTTTCATGGCATTCGTCAGCGCGTACATCGTGCGCAAGGACATGCCCAACAGCGCTTGGATTCCGCTGCAAGTTCCGCGCATCCTGTGGCTCAACACTTTCGTGCTAATCGCCAGCAGCTTCACGCTCGTTCGCGCGCACGGTCGCTTCACTGCGAAAGACGAGGAAGGGTTCCGCCACTGGTGGGCCACCAGCACGATTCTCGGCGTCCTTTTCGTCGTAGGCCAGATCATCGCTTGGCACCAGCTCGCCGCACAGGGGATTTTCCTGGCCACAAATCCCAGCAGCAGCTTCTTTTACGTTTTCACCGGCGCGCACGGCGTTCACCTGCTGGGCGGAATTCTGGCGCTGCTCTACGTACAATTCCGGGCCACGCGAAAAGTGGCGCGCGGCACGGCGATCGAAGTGGTTTCCCTGTACTGGCATTTCATGGATGGGCTGTGGTTCTTCTTGTTTCTACTCCTCTACCTGGGAAGGTGAAGCGTGAGTGACACGGAATTCGAAGGCATAGTCGCATCGCCGTGGTCCGGCGGCGCATCTCCCTTCGCGATCAATTCGAAAAAATTGGGCATGTGGCTGTTCATCATTTCGGATTCCCTCACGTTTTCGGCCCTGCTCATCAGTTACGCGTACGTTCGCCTCGAGACGCCGAACTGGCCGCGGCCTTTCGAAATCTGGCCGGCCATTGCCAAGTCGTCTTTGATGACGTTCGTGCTGCTTTCCAGCAGCTTGACCATGGTTCTTGGAGTAAATGCCGCGTTCAACGGCGACCGCAAGAAAACCGTGCGTTATTTGATCGCGACCATTCTTTGCGGCATTGCTTTCGTTGCGATTCACGCGACTGAGTGGGTCACGCTCCTCGGTGAAGGCGTGACTCCGTGGTCGAACCCCTTCAATCCGGCAGCGCCGCTTTTCGGCGGCACGTTCTTTGGCCTCACGGGCCTGCACATGCTGCACGTGACGATTGGCGTAGCTTATTTGGCGATCATCGCGTGGGGCTTCGGGAAAGGGAAGTACACTGCCGAGCACGTGGAAGTCAGCGGCCTGTACTGGCACTTTGTGGACCTGGTCTGGATGTTCATTTTTCCGATGGTGTATTTGTTGAGCGTGAACCCGAAGTGACGACGATATCAAGGAGCAAGTGAACCGATGAGCGCACACGGACACACCGCCGAGCTCACGCACGAGCACGCCGTAGGGACCACCAAATTGTTCGCCACGGTTTGGGTGTGGCTGCTGCTGCTCACGATCGTGGAAGTTTTCCTGGCCTACTTGCGCCTGGAAGTGCATTTGATGATTACGATTTTGGTCGGCCTTTCGCTCATCAAAGCGGCGCTGATCATTTCGTATTTCATGCACATGCGCTTTGAGCGTCTGGGGCTGTTCTTGTTGCTGATTCCGGCCATGGTGTTCTGCATTTGCATGATGCTGATCATGTTCTTTCCGGATAGCATCCGCCTGATGCACCTGCGGCCGCATTGACGCGACCGTTGGGGCACGATACCGAGACGCGCCGCCGATGAGTGATTGTTTTGTGGTGCCGGATTCTGAAACGCAGGACAATGAATTGAAGAAGGACATCTCAATTCGCGCGGTGTTGCTGCTAGGTTGCGGCGCGGCTTTAATTGCGCTGCCCATCCCGCACGTTCACGCGCAAAGTTGCGCGATGTGCTACCAAGGCGCGGCCGCTTCCGGCCCGCAGGGCGGAGCGGCGCTGCGCCACGGCATTTTGCTCTTGTTCGTGCCCGCGATTAGCTTGTTCGTAGGAATCTTCGCCCTGATTTACCGCCGCCGCAACGTCGCGCGCTAGTTCAACGCAATCCAGACGAGCCGCCGCAGCGGCAGATGCCAAATCCACTTGGCACCCGCGCTGCGGTTGACGCGCTAAATTCCGATCTACTTGCTTTTAGGTTTGTGCAAATCGGTGCAGATCGCCACAGCGCTATTCGGGTCCACCGCGCCGTCCCCCTGCTCCACATGTTGAATTTTTCCTTCCTTGTCCACAACGATGGTCGTTCGTTGCGCCCACTGGTATTTGTCCCCTTGCACGTCGTAAGGCTTCAAGATTCCATACGCGGTGAGGACTTTACGGTTCATGTCGCTGAGGAGAGGAAACGTCACTGCGATCTGTTTTGCAAATGCGGCGTTTGCTGCGGGGCTGTCTATGCTGATTCCCAGTACCACGGTGTCGCTTGCTTCCAGCTTGGCCATATCAGCCTGATAGGCCTGCAATTCCTTGGTTCAACCACCGGTAAACGCGAGAACGTAAAAAGCCAGGATGACGTTTTTCTTGCCACGGAAATCACTCAACTTCACCGGCTTCCAATCATTTGCCAGCAGAGTGAAATCAGGCGCCACGTCTCCGACCTTCAAGTTCGTCTTGGCAATGGCATCTTCCTGCGCCGCGGCGGAAAATTGTCCCGCAAGCATCAGCAGCAGGAGAAGCCCGACGACGGCAGCGACGATTCTTTTCATCGGTTATCTCCTTGTGAGATTTGCAGACTTCGCACAACGATTATAGCTGCCTTCCGCTTTTTGCTTGTAACGGCGGTGTAATTTCTGCACCAGAAACGCACCGCGGATTTCGCTGTTCCTTCTCCGCACTTTACCTATAATTCGTCAGTCGTGCCGGGAGCCACAACGAAGTGTTTGCCGATCGCACCAATTGGAACTTGAAGGCCAATCCTCTGAGCGAAGCCCTCGCCACGCATCGCGCGTCGGGGAAGCCGTTGCTCGATCTCACCGCGTCGAACCCCACCGAATGCGGATTTGATTACGAAAGTCGTGGCATCCTGCAGGCTCTTGCGAATCCAGCCATTCTCGCGTACGACCCGGACCCGCGCGGACTGCTCGGCGCGCGGCAAGCGGTCGCCGGATACTACGTTGCACGTGACGCGGAAGTGCCGGTGGACAGTATTATCCTCACCACGAGCACCAGTGAAGCGTATGCCTTCGTCTTCCGTGCACTCTGCAACCCCGGCGACGAAATTCTGATTCCCGAACCTAGCTACCCTCTGTTCGCATTCCTTGCCGATATTCAGGACGTAAAGCTGGTGCGCTATCCGCTCGACTACGACTACGGCTGGCAGATTAATTTCCACGCGTTGCAGCAAGGCATTACGCCGCGGACGCGCGGAGTTATCGTCGTCCACCCAAATAATCCGACCGGGCACTTCAGCACGCCTGGCGAGCTGGAAAAGCTGAACGCAATCTGTTCCGCGCGGAATTTGGCGGTCATCGCCGACGAAGTGTTTCTGGATTTCGCGCTCGAGGCAGGCCGGGCGCCATTCACTTTCGCGCAAAATGCTGCGGCCCTGACGTTCACCATGAGCGGCCTTTCCAAAATTTCCGGCCTGCCGCAGATGAAGGCCGCATGGCTCATCACCAGCGGGCCCGAGCAACGGAAGTCACAAGCTCTCGCGCGCCTGGAAATCATTGCGGACACGTATCTTTCGATGAACGCGCCTGTGCAGTGGGCGTTCCCCGCGCTGCTCGAGCAGCGCCATTCATTTCAACCCCAGTTGTTGGCGCGCGTCCGAAAGAATCTGGCGGAACTGGATCGCGAGCTCGCAACGCAGAAATACTGCGCTCGGCTCGCAGTGGAGGCCGGCTGGTACGCGGTGCTGCGCGTCCCCGCGACGCGTTCAGACGAAGAACTGGCCATCGAGCTACTGACCCGAAAGAACGTCTACGTTCATCCGGGCCATTTCTACGATTTCCCATCCGATGGGTTCTTGGTTCTGAGTCTGATTACTGGCGAAGAGGAGTTTGCGAAGGGTTTGGAACTCTTGGTCGAGATGTTCTAGTGGCCCGGAAAACCTATGAGCCGGGCGAGAATCAGCGCAACCTGCCCGGTGGATCCGCCGTCTCCGGAATCCCAATCTTCAGATCCGGCCCCGTGCTCTCTGGCATCTTGGACGGCACGAGTTGCGGAATGCCAATGCCGCGATTCGTTTCCAGATGCTCCTTGGCGCAGCGTGGACAGTACCCCTTGCCGTTTTCGTCGTCGCGCTGGCTCGCCAATTCGTAGCACCCGCAAATGCAGTCGCAATATCCGGTGATCGAAGCCGTTTTGATGGGTATCAGCGCCATAAAAACCTCTCCCGTGGTCGTTGCGAGGAAATCATACCTAGGCGGCGTGCAGCGCGCAAGACTGAGAAAGGGAACTCAACGACGCGGCCGACAGGAACGATTAAGCCCGCTCCATCTGCGCCATGCGGAACGGATCCCCGACCTTTTCGTGCAGATCCATCCACACGCGGTCCGGATGCGAGAGAAATACTTCCACAACCTTGGGATCGAATTGCTTTCCGGAATATTTCTGGATCTCCGCGCGCGCCGCGGAAATCGGCAGCGCCTTGCGATAGGGCCGGTCGGAAATCATGGCGTCCAGCGTGTCCGCCACCGCGAAAATCCTGGCGCCCAGCGGAATCTGCTCGCCTTTCAATTTTCGTGGGTAACCGGACCCGTCGTAGCATTCCTGGTGCGACAGCACAATTTCCGCTGCCTCCTTCAGGAAGGGAATCCGCTCCAGCACCGAAAATCCGATCTCGCAGTGCTTGCGCATGACTTCGCGCTCTTCGTTTGTCAGAGGGCCGGGCTTGCGCAAAATGCTGTCTGGCACGCCCATCTTGCCGATATCGTGCAGAAACGCGCCGCGCGCGATCTGGCGCAATGCTCCTGGATCCACCCCCATGGACCGCGCGATCTTGATCGTGAACGCCGTCACGCGTTGGCAGTGGCCTTCCGTTTCCGCGTCTTTCGCGTCGAGCGCGCCGCCGAGCGCCTCCAGCGTGTAATCGTACGATTGTTCCAAGTCTTGCAAAGCAATCGAAAGCTGCTGCGTGCGCTCAGCTACCAGATGTTCCAAGTCGCTCTGGTAGGTGCGGTTTTCCATCACCAGCCGGCGATGCTCCAACGCGCGTCGCACGCTTAGATGCAGCTGATCTTTTTCGAATGGCTTCAGAATGTAGTCGTAGGCGCCGGCGCGAATGGCTTGCAGGGCGATGGAAATATCGTGCATGGCCGTGACCATGATTACGGGCACGTCCGGGTCCTCATTGCGAAGCTCGCCCAGTAATTTCAGCCCGTCCATTTCGGGCATAACGATGTCGCTCAAAACCAGGTCGAACGTATCCTTGCGAAAAGCGTCCAAAGCCATGCGCCCGTTCGAACACACGGTGCACTGATAGCCTTGTGCTTCCAGCAGGGTCGAAACGACTTCGCGAATCGCTTCTTCGTCGTCCACTACGAGAATTTTTTCGGTTTCCACTATGGGCTCCCGGGAGACTCTATTATAGGGCTTGCCCACGGCCCCGAAATACCGAATTGACCAATCGAATACCCGCGTGCTGCATTGCGTAATAGTCGGTTTCTAATGCTAGCCGTCGCCCGCGGCGACATCACAACTGACGATTTTCATTTCAATCTGAATCAATCGGCGACCTGCGGCGCGTCTCGGGCGAATGCTCGCCGGCGGACGGGACCAGCCGCGCTATGCCGACCTCTACTTGCTCGGAGAGATTCCCAACCAAGTCGGTGAGTCGCGCCAGACGATTCGTTGATTGCAGTCTTGCCGAGTGTATCACCAGCGACGCGACCCGATAATGAACGCGGAATTGCAAGCGCGAACCGGCCCGTTTACATTGCTGAACCCATGGTTCCGTGGGAGACATTTCACGCACCACTCTCATCAGGCGCTCCAGCCGTCCGAAATCTATCGCAAGCCCCGCTAGAAAGCTCGCAACGATGAGCCGGCGTTCCTCGTACACGTGCCGCTCCATTTCTCCGGACGCCTTCCGTCGCACGTAATCGTCGTCGAGCGTGGTGAGCGCTTGCCGCAACTGCGGAAAATGTTGCGCGTGCAGCGCCAGTAGGTCTTCCATTCGATCTTGGCGGCGCCCTACCGTTTCTTCGGGCAGTGGCTTCAGCGCGGTCCACCCCAGCTTGAGCAGCCCAATCGCGCCAACCGTGACGCAGCAAATCGCCAGCAGGCTCATTTCACATCTCGCCTTCCGATCCTCTTAGGGTCGTGAATCCCCGTCCCCATACTGCCATTTACCACATCATTGTTGACGCTAACGTTCACTAAGAGTAATATCCCGTGAATTGCGGCACCCGAGGGCACGCGGGGCGTGTTCTGGGTTGCCGCGACGCGCATATTTTTGGCCCAAAGGCCCCTGGTTTTGGAGGGCACCGGCGTGGAATCGCTCGAACGCTTCGCGCAAAATCAGCGAATCATCGAAGAGTTTGTCACCCAGTGGCTCGTAGCCATCCCCACCGCGCTCGGCAGACTCGTTCACATCGCCATGTTGCGCGACATTTACACCGGCCGCTATCATCATCCCATTCTCCAGGACGTTTACTCCGAACCCGCCGTCCACCAATCCCTGCTCTACTGCCATGAGGAACTTTTCGAAAAGGTCCTCGAAAATAATTTCGAACAGCAGGAGTGGGATTTGCGAATGTGTTTCGCGGTGATGGACGCTCCGCCGCCCGAAATCGCGCGGCGCTGGCTGGATGTAGAACTCTTCCGCTTGTATGTTCCCTTCGGTACGCCGCCCTATCTTCGCGACCTTTTCTGCTCCAACATGCGCTTGATCTTGGGGCTGCTGGTTTCGGAACAATCTCTGGCCCATTCCGCGGTCTGATCACCTGGCCCCGTCTGCATAAACCTCTGGAAACCCGCGCACGTTTGCTAGCATCGAACTATTGTGACTACCCCGGTCCGCGGATGGTTCCGCGATCCCTTCAAGCGATTGCTCTTCGAACTCGGAGCTGGCTACTACGCACGCAAGCTCGCAACGGGCCCCGAAGCGGATTTGCGACGCGAGTTCCTCAATTCCTTGCAGCTACCGGTTTCCGGCAACGGTCACGGCACAATCAGTGTCCTTGACGTCGGCTGCGGCCCTGGTCACGTGGCTCGCGCACTCGCTCGCAGTGGTTACGATGTCACAGCCGTGGACCGCAGCCGCAGCCTGCTGCGAATTGCCAGGCGCCTCGCGTCGCTTGAACGCACTGCCGTGAGCTTTCACTTATCGCCCGTGGAAAAGCTTCCGTTCCCTGATTCCTCGTTCGATTATTGCTATGCCACGGGTGTGGTCTATTGGGTCGAACATCTCGCCGCAACTCTCTCTGAAATGGTGCGCGTTACGCGTCCGGCGGGCTTGGTGGCTTCGCTCGACCCTCACGCGTCCATGTCCGTTTCAAGAATCCTGGCTTACGCTCGCGAGAAATGCCTCGACGCGCGCGACACGCGGAAACTTGTTGCCTGGGCCACTTCCGCGCAATGCAATCGCCGCTTCGAGGAGGGCCACCTCCGCCGCGTGCTCACCGAGGCCGGGCTGCAGAGTCTCACATTAGAGCAGCGCTTCGGCGGCATGGTGTGGTTCTGGAAGGGAACTGTGCCGGCACGGGCGTGATGCGTTTGTGGGAATCTTGCATTGCGCGGAAGGACGCTTGGCGCGGCGCTGCAAGTCTTGGCCTGCGAGTCCCAATTTGCGGAACCTGTTATTCTTGTGCCGGCGCCGACGTGGTTTTGCAAGAAAGTTCGGAGGTTTGAATGAAATTGTTCAGGCGATTACAGCGGACGGTCGGAGCCAAGCGCTCCGTCGCCTTAGCAGTGCTGCTGGCTTGTGGTATGGCTTTTGCCGCTCAGCGGCCAGCCGCTTCGCTTAAGTCCATCGCTGCCGCTCCGCCGAAAATTTCATCGCAGACCGCCGCGGCCTCCAGCCCCGAGTTCATAAAAGCCGCCGACGAAGTTCTGGCGCAGATGAGCAAAATTCTGTCGCTTCCCATCAAGGAGCCTCTGAAGAAAACTTTGCGTTCGAAGCAGGAAGTCCGCGACTACTTGATTCGCGAAGACAAAGAGGACAAGAAGGACGCCGAGCGCTACGCCGATGACAAGACGCTGGAAGCTTTTGGCCTGATTCCCAAAGGTTTTCCGCTCGATTCCTTCATGCTCGATGTTTTGACCGACCAGGTCGCGGGCCTGTACGACCCCAAAGCCAAGGAATTTTACATCGCGAATTGGATTCCGGTGGACGAGCAGCGCACCGTGATGTCTCACGAGCTGACCCACGCGCTCGAGGATCAATCCTTCCACATCGACTCCTGGATCAAAGCCGCGCGTCCCAATGACGACGCCGAACTCGCGCGCGACGCCGTCAGCGAAGGTTCCGCCATGGCCGCCATGGTGGACTACGAAATGCTCGAGCAAAAAGTCAGCGTGCGCGACGTTCCGGACGTTACTCTGCTGATCCGCGCCGGCGCCCTCAGCGAAATGGATAAAGATCCCAATCTCGCGAAAGCTCCGCTCTATATTCGCGACGAGCTCCTTTTTCCATATCTCGCGGGCACAGGCTTCACGCAGGAATTTCTGAAAGCGCACACTGGATGGCAGGACCTGCATCTGATATTTCAGAATCCACCGGTATCCACGCAGCAGATCATTCATCCGGATATGTACCTGCACGGCATCAAACCCGAAGTTGTCGCATTGCCGGATTGGAAAGCCCTGGTTCCGGGCGACTGGAAGTTGCTGGAAGAAAACACCATGGGAGAATTCGGCGTCGAGGAAATTCTGAAACAGTTTCTGGACGAAAACCGCGCCGAGTTGCTTGCTCCGGCGTGGAGAGGCGATCGCTACGCGGTGTTTGAGGACGCCAAAACCAAGTCCACTCCGCTGATATTCCGCCTGGCGCTCGATAATCCCGACGACGCGGCGCACTTCTTCGGCCAGTACAGCGAAGCCCTGGAACACAAATACAAGACGCGCACGGAGCTTTTTCGCCGTCCCAATTTCTTTCAGTTCGAGTCCGAATCCGGAGGAGTGTTCCTGCGCTGCGTTGCGGCCCAGTGTCTAACCGTGGAAAGCGCCACGCGCGAAACGTTCGACAAGATCAATCGCACCATCGGTTGGGAGCCAGCGCCCGCGGCAGTGTCTGCGCCTGCTGCGCCCGAGACCATCACGCAGCAGTCAGCGCCCGTCGAATCCGGTGACGCCGGCGCGCAATAAGTTCGCGCGCCGGTAGCTTAGTCATTCAGAGAAAGCTCCACAGTATCCGCGCGATGAACCACCATCAAAGTTTGATCGTCGGCCTGTTTTCTGCCGCTGGAATAGCTCTGCACATCCTTCATGCACGCCGCCGCGAGTTCCTGTGGCACCCAACCATGCCGCTCGCCCGCGATATTCGAAAGCCGCCCCGCCCCGTATTCCGCGCCCGACGCATTCACTGCTTCGGAGATTCCATCGGTGTACAGCAGCAAACTGTCGCCGCGCTCCAAGCGCACGCGCTGAACCGTGTAGCGGCTGGTGGAAAACATTCCCAGCGGCACGCCGGTCGAACATACCTGCCGCACACCATCTTTGGCGATAAGCAGCGCGGCCAAATGTCCAGCGCTGCCGAATTCGATTTCGCCGCGTTGTCCCGCGCGTCCACAAATCAGCGTCGCATATTGCCCGGCAATCGTGCTCTGGCAGAAAACGCTATTGGCCATTTCCAGCAGCTTATCGAGCGTCAAACCCACGCCCGCCAGGCTCCGGAACATCGCGTGCAAATGAGTCATCAGCAGAGAAGCCGCCACGCCTTTCCCGGCGACGTCGCCCAGCAAGAAAACCAGCTCGCCATCTTCAGCCGCCGGGGGAATTAAATCGCAATAATCGCCACTCACCATGCCCGCTGGCTTGTATTGATAATGCACGCGCCAATCCCCGTGACGAACGTCTGTGCGAGGCAACAAACCGCGCTGCACACGCGCAGCAAGCTCCAGGTCCCGTTCCAATGCGCGCTGTTCATCGCTGGTCAGATGATCCAGGCATAGCCGCACCAACGGGTCGTTCAGCAGCCGGTCTTTTTCTACGGACTCATGGCACGTGGTACAAATTCCGTACGTTCCCTCATCCATCCGGTGCAGCGCGGAGTCCACTTCGCCAAGCAGCTCCATCAGCGTAGCTGAGGGAGCCGCCGCCACCGGCGATGCCAGCACGGCGTTCAATTCTTTGCGCCGTTTTTCAAGCTGTTCACGAATATATGGGTCGCTCACTCCGTTCATTTCCTTAGCCTCCACGTCCGAGCTTCGCGCCATCCGTGTTGCCGTGCTATCCGTTTCCGGCATGAGAACTCCCCTTGCCCCGTTCCGCGGTTGCTTTCATATTGGATTCCTAGTCTCTCGCCCGGGACTCTGGATTAATCCTGTCCAGCAGGGTCCCGGCGGTCCTGCCGGTGACCAGCGCACGGCGATCCAGGCGTTGCAACCGACGCTCGAAATCGCTCCTGTAACGTCGTAGCAGGGCAGCGCTTAGCCCCGCATTTCGGTTTGCCGGGCGCAGCTCGGCGAGGGCCTTACGTATCAGCAGGGCCGCGCGCTGCGGTTCGCGAGTCTGGCGCTCGTAGTGAATCGCCAGCTGTTGGTAAGCCTCCAAACCCTCGCGCGAAACGCCCAGGATGCTTTCCCAAAGCTTCAGCGCCAGCGACAAATCGCCTGCGCGCTTTGCCAGGCGCGCGAGCGACCGGCGCGCAGCCCGGTCCGTTTCCGTGGGCAGCACGGCATCCAGCGACTGCGCATAATGCTTTCGCGCGCGCGCCATGTCGCCGCGTCGTTCGCAGATGCGCGAAACGCCGTACAACTCTAGCCCGTCTTTGCCGTCCGTCTGCGGATCAGCGAGCAGCGCGAGAATCCGGCTGGCAAGCCCCGCCAATCCGCGCAGGTCCATTTGATTGTGCAGAAAGACTTGCAGCAGCGGCTCCGGCGGCCCGCCGCGCAAATAATCGAAATAAACTTGCGGAATCATTTCCGAAATCAGGTCCGCGCCGCGATTCCAACCGAGCACATGCTTTTCCAGTTCCGCCAAGCGCACCGATCCCAACCGCACGCGCCACAAATTTCGTGCCGGGTGCAAAAAATCCAGATGCGCGCGCGGCGCGGCGGCTCGGATTTTTCGCGTCATGCGATAGCGCGTTTCCAGCAGCGGCCAATCAAACGATTTCCCGTTGAACGTCACCAGCACCGGACGCTCGGCCATGCGCTCCGCCAGCGTCAGCAGCAAAGCGTGCTCTTCGCTCAGCTCGCGCATGAAGAACTGCTCCACTTCGAGCCCGCCTGCATCCCACCACGCGATTCCCACCATGAACGGATACGTTCCCGTTCCGCCCATCAGTCCGGTCGTCTCCGTGTCCAGAAAAAGCCATTGCCGCGGATCGCTCACCTCCGCGCAAGCTCCCGGCGCGAGCAGCCGCAGCGCCTCAGGGCTCACCAAGCCCTCCGGCGGTTCGCACCCGATCGCCTCGGAAAACCATTTGCGTACCGACAAGTGCTCGCCATATAAGTTCCTGAGCGATTTCGCCTGCAGCATTTCCGCGAGCCGTTCCGCTCCAGCGGGCAGCGCAGGCGAAAATCCCCGCGCTCGGTTCGCGCCACTTTCCATCGCAACACGAGGTTTCCTCGGCGGCTGTAGCGACGCCAAGGACGCAAGTCGGTCCCGCACAGTCATCGCGGATCAATCTCCCGGTTCACTTTGCGTCTCTGCAGTAAACCTGTCGAATTCGAGATCACACACACAACCGCTGCAAAATCGCCAGCGCCGCTTCCTTGGTCTTCTCGCATTTCTCTCCGGCAGGGCCCACGCAAGAAGGGCACCCTTGCTCGCACGGGCAGCCCAAAATCAGTTCGCGCGTCCGGCGTAGCAAAATGTCATGCACGCGGAACAGCGGCTGGCTGAACCCGATCCCGCCAGGATACGCATCGTACAAATACAAATTCGGCTCGAAAAATTCCTTCATCTCCGCCGGATCGTTCAGCGCGGCGGGAAATTGCTGCCACTCGGTCTCGACGCCCGGGCTCGCTGGCCGCTCGCACACCGCAGTCCCCAGGTCTCGCCCGTCGCACATCAGCAGCAAAGTGGCCATGGAAGCCATCGCATAAAGCAATCCCAGGATTCCGTTCTGCCGGTCAGACAGCGCGTAGGGCAATTCAGCCAGCAGCTTGCGTTCCAGAGTGATCCAAAAAGCCGTCGTGTGCATCTCGTTTTCCGGCAGGTCCAGCTTGCCCGCGCCGATATTGTCATTCGTGAAAAATTTGATCTTCTTGAATCCCACCACCTGCGACCGTACCAGCACGTCGCCATGCGCCCGCGCCGCCGGCCCCGCGATCTGCTCTTCTTCTGCAATTTCCAAGACGCGCACCTGCGTGTAGCGAATCGCATCCGTGTAGTAATCCACATTCACGCTTTTCACGTACGCCTTGCGCTGCTCGAAATCGAGCCGCTCCACGTGATATTGCTGTCCCTGGTGCAGATAAATCGCCTTGGGGTGCACGGTCGTCAGCGCTGAGGAAAAATCCACTTCGCCAATCACTTCCGGCTCGCCGTCCTCACCGCCCTTCGTCCCGCCAGTGGTGTCAATTATCACGAAGTTGTCCGAAGTCACCGAACGCAAGCTCACCGTATCCGCGGGATACGCTTCCTGCACCCAGTGCCAATTCCCGCCGCTGCGATGCAGGAATCCCGCCTCGCCCATGCGCTCGCACAGGCCGGGCAAATCCACGTCGCCAAAGCGTTCCTCGCCCGCAAGCGGCAGTTCGAACGCCGCGCACTTCAAATGATTCACCAGAATTTCCAGGTTGTCCGGCTGCACGTAGGCGTGTTCCGGCGAGCGTCCGAAAAAGTAATCCGGATGCTGCACGATGAACTGATCCAGCGGCGCCGACGACGCAACCATCACCGCGCATGAAGTGCCACTCCTTCGTCCGGCGCGTCCGGCGCGCTGCCACGTGGAAGCGATAGAGCCGGCATACCCCGCCATTACGCTGGCATCCAGCGAACCGATATCAATCCCCAATTCCAGCGCGCTAGTCGCCACCACACCGCGAATCCGTCCATCGCGCAAGCCGCGCTCAATTTCGCGGCGCTCACCCGGCAGATAACCGCCGCGGTAGCCGCGCACAAGCTCGGCTTCTCCCGGACCCGGCCGATTCGCTTGCTGCAAGTACGTGAGCAGCACCTCCGTATGCAGCCGGCTGTTCGCGAACACGATCGTTTGCAGCTTACGCGCCAGCAGCTCCTTGGCCACGCGCGTCGTCTCGTTCAAATAACTGCGGCGAATACCCAGATTGCGATTCACCATTGGCGGATTATAAAAAACGAAAAGCTTCTCCGCCGCCGGCGCGCCGTTTTCCTCTACTACATGTACCGGCTCCGCGATCAGCTGTGCCGCCAGCTCTCCCGGATTGGCAATCGTCGCCGAACAGCAAATGAACTGCGGCTTCGAGCCATAAAACTCCGCGATGCGCGCGAGGCGCCGCAGCACGTTGGCCAGATGGCTGCCGAAAACTCCGCGATACGTGTGCAATTCATCCAGCACGACGTAACGCAAATTCTCGAATACGCGCGTCCACTTCGTGTGATGCGGCAAAATTCCCGTGTGCAGCATGTCCGGATTCGTCAAGATCACATGGCCGCGCTCGCGGATCGCCCGCCGCGCGTCGCTCGGCGTATCGCCGTCATAGGTGAACACGCCAAAACAATCATCCAACCGCTTCGCCAGGTCGTGCAGCTCGGCCAGCTGGTCCTGCGCCAGTGCCTTGGTAGGGAACAGGTACAGCGCGCGCGTATCCGCGTTCCCAAGCACCGCATTCAGCACCGGCAGGTTGTAACAGAGCGTCTTGCCCGAAGCCGTCGGCGTCACCACCACGAAATTCTTCCCGGCGTGCGCCAGTTCCGCAGCCGCCGCTTGATGCGTGTAAAGTTCTTCGATCCCCTTGGCGTGATAGGCCGCGGCCAGCTCAGGCCGCACCCAAGCAGGCATCGCACGGAACTGCGCCTCACGCGCCGGAATGTGCCGCACGGCCGTCAGCACTTCATCCGCGCGATAGCGCGCAACCAGAGCTCCCAGCGCCTCCTGCACCGTCTCCAAACTCGCGCTGGCGCGAACGGCAAGGCCTGCAGCCAAGCCTCCCGCCAACCCCGATTGAGACGCAGCCATCACCACCTCCGCCCGAAATTGCTAGCCTTCCGCCCGTCCGCCATCTTTCGCCTTTTATTCGCTGAGGCTACCACGCAGCATCCGCGCGCGCAACCCCAGTCTTGCGCCCTGATTTCCATCGCCACGCAGGGCTCTCCGCCAGTCTCCCAGCGTGCTCCGTCGCCGCATTCCGATCAGCGCGGCATCGTTTGCCGAGTCGCTCTGTTCATCATCTTGCCGTTATCGGTGTTCATCTGCGTTCATCAGTGGTGCCTTTGAGTCTGTCGTGCGATTCAACACCCAACAACCGCCCACCCCTAGCCATCCCCCACCAAATTTTGCTATACATGAACCATGCCCCACGACTTCCTGATTTTCGATTTCGGCAGCAACGAAGAAGTAGCGCAACAAGCCCGTCACAAAGTAGACGGCTGGACCCAAGGTTTCCGCCTCGGCAAGAAAATGCTCCTGAAGTTCGAACGCGAAGCCGCCGACGACACAGGAACGCCCGAGAAAGCCGCGGGAAAGCCGTCAGCCTCCAAAAGGAAGTCCGCAACAAAATCCGATACCGCCGGGTCCAGCGCCAACGTGCGCGTCCTCGTCCGGCTGGATTTTTCCGACCACGAGAAGCTCTCGCTGCAACGCTGGCTCGATCGCATCCCCACCGAAGAGCCGTTCAAATCGGCGAAAACGGAAATCATTCGCCAAGGCCAGCCCGGCTTCACCGAAACCGCGGAACTCTTTGACTCCCTGTCCTAACGGCCGCAGGATGCCTGGCGCTTAACCCAGTAATCCCGGCGCGGTTTCGGCGTGCGTTTTTTCTCTCCGCGCCGCGTATTTCGCTATAATGGCCTGTACCTAATTCCCGCGGCGTGCCTCTAAGGCGAGAATGCCCGATGCCGACCCAGACAAAAACGAAATTAGCGAACTACGACGCGTCCAAATACCAGGGCCTCGAGCGCGAAGCCCTCATCCGCATCTATCGCACCATGTTCATGTCCCGCCGTCTGGACGATCGCGAGATCCAGCTGAAACGTCAGAATCGCCTCTTCTTCCAGATCAGCGGCGCCGGTCATGAAGCCGTTCTCGCCGCCGCCGGGCTGGTTCTGAAGCCCGCCTACGATTGGTTCTTCCCGCACTATCGCGACCGCGCCCTAATGCTGATGCTCGGCGTCACGCCCTACGAAATGCTGCTGCAAGGAGTGGGCGCGAAGGCCGATCCCGCATCCGGCGGCCGTCAGATGCCTTCGCACTGGGGCAATCGCGATTTGAACGTCGTCACGCGCTCCTCGCCCACCGGCACGCAATTCCTGCAAGCCATCGGCGCGGCGGAAGCTTCTTATTATTTCGAAAAATTTCCCAAGGCCTTCGACAGGGCGCGCAAAGCTCCCATGGGCGCCACGGTTTCCTTTCACCAAGATGAGATCACCTACGTATCCGCCGGTGACGGCACGACCAGCGAAGGTGAATTTTACGAATCTCTGAACACTGCCTGCGGCAAGCGGCTCCCGGTTCTCTATCTCATCGAAGACAACGGCTACGCCATTTCTGTCCCGGTCGAAGTGCAGACTCCCGGCGGCAGCATCTCCAAACTCGTCCGAAACTATCCGAATCTGTACGTCGAGGAATGCGACGGCACCGAGCCACTGGAAAGTTACGCAGCCCTGCGCCGCGCCGCCGAACATTGCCGCGCCGGCAAAGGTCCCGCGCTGATCCACGCGCACGTCATCCGCCCGTATTCGCACTCGCTTTCCGACGATGAAAAACTCTACAAGTGCGAGCCCGAACGTTCCGCCGAAGCGCAACGCGATCCGCTGCCGAAATTTGCCATGTTCCTCGTGCGCGAAGGCATCCTGGAGGAAAGCGAAATCGAAGCCCTGGAAGCCGAAGTAGACCGCGAAATCATCGAAGCCACCGATCGCGCACTGGCCGCTGAACTCCCGTCGCCGGATTCGATTTACAAGTGGGTTTACTCGCCAGACATCGACCCCGCCTCCCGCGATTTCGAAGCCACGCCAAAAAAAGAAGGCCATCCCAAGACAATGGTCGAAATGGTTTCCGTCACCCTGCTCGACGAGATGAAGCGCGACGAGCGTATCGTCGTCTTCGGCGAAGACGTCGCCGATTGCAGCCGCGAAGAAAGCCTCGCCACCGTGAAAGGGAAGGGAGGCGTCTTCAAAGCCACAGCAGGCTTGCAGCGCAAATTTGGCTCGCAGCGCGTTTTCAATTCACCGCTGGCCGAAGCGAATATCGTCGGCCGCTCCATCGGCATGGCGATTCGGGGTTTGAAACCGGTGCCCGAAATTCAGTTTTTCGATTACATCTGGCCGGCCATGATGCAGCTGCGCAACGAAATGGCCACGATTCGCTGGCGTTCCGCCGGACATTTCAAAGCGCCCGTCGTCATACGTGTTGCCATTGGCGGCTACCTCACCGGCGGCGCGATCTATCACAGCCAGTGCGGCGAAGTAACTTTCACGCATATCCCCGGCCTGCGCGTGGTGATGCCTTCCACCGCCCTCGACGTATGCGGCCTGCTGCGCACGGCGATTCGCTCGGACGATCCTGTGCTGTTTCTCGAGCACAAGCATCTCTACCGCCAGCCCTACAACCGCTCCGAATATCCTGGGCCGGATTTCAGCGTCCCGTTCGGTAAAGCGCGTATGGTGCGCGAAGGCACGGACGTGAGCGTCATCACATACGGCGCGGTTGTGCATCGTGCGGAAGTTGCCGCGGCGGAACTCGCCCGCAACGGAATCTCCGCGGAAATTCTGGACCTGCGTTCGCTGAGCCCCTACGACTGGGAAGCCATCGCCACAACGGTCCGCAAGACCAATCGCGTTCTCGTAGCCTACGAAGACACGCGCTCCTGGGGCTACGGCGCCGAAATCGCCGCGCGCATCGCCGACGAATTATTCGACGAACTCGCTGCCCCGGTCCGCCGCGTGGCCGCCACCGATACTTTCGTCGCGTATCAACCCAGGCTCGAAGACGCCATCCTGCCGCAAACCGAAGACATAGCTCGCGCCATCCGCGACCTGATGGCCTATTAGTCCGGCAAGCGCCCCCATGGAACCTTTCCATCGCTCCATTCGTATACTAAAGTAGGCGGGTGAAGCTCGAGCTCGAACCGCTCGGGAGGGTTAAATCATGAATTGCCAGAGTTGCCATAAGGAAATCGCCGAATATTCGAATTTCTGCTACTACTGCGGCGCCCGGCAGAGCAGCGCGCCCGGCGCCGCCCCGCGTCCACAGAAGCGCCTGATGCGTTCTTCCACCGATTGTAAGCTCGGCGGCGTCTGCGGCGGCATCGCCGAATATATGGACGTGGATTCCACCATCGTTCGCCTGGTCTGGGCATTGCTGATTATTTTCCCGTTTCCGCTGGTTCCAGCTGTCCTTGGCTACTTCGTAGCTTGGTTGGTGATCCCGCAAGCGCCGCCACCGATACCAGTAGAAGTTGTGGCCCAACCCGCGGCGCCGTCCGCGCCGGCGCATGGCTCGGCGCAGACGGCCTAGGCGTCAGAGGAAGATTTCAGGCTGGTCCGCCGGTCCACGCCGACGGCTAATCTAATCGCGGTCTTTGCCCTTCGCTCTGCGCGAAAACGATCCGCGCCGGTCGCCGTAAATCGCTTGGTCGATGGATATCAATCCCGCGCCTAGCGCCGCGAGCGTAAAAGCGCCCACAAACACCGCCAGTGGAAATTGATAGTTGTCCACCTTCGCCGGGTTCGAAAGAACTCCATGCACCTTCACCAGCGCCACAGCCATTTCGCCCGCCACCAGCAATCCCGCGATCCGCGTGAACAACCCCAGGATTAGCAGGGAGCCGCCAAAGAACTCAATTACTCCAGCAATGTAAACGAAATAACCAGGGAATCCCATGTGCTCGAAACCCTGCATGGCTTCGTGGGTATGCGTAAACAGCTTCGGATAACCGTGAAACACCAGAATCACTCCCAATGCCACGCGTAGCAGCAAAAGCGCCAGCGGTTTCAGTTTTTCCAGACCCTGCATTCAATCCCCCCGCCGGCAAATTCCACTATTCCTCGCCGCGCGCACCGCATTGTACCAGAACCGAAAACACTCTCGGCTCACGGCGCATGGAAACTTTCCGCATGTCGCCCGCAGGGTTGCGCAGCGCGGTTAGTGTAGAATCCTTGATCACCTACTTCATATGACGTCGCGATCGAAACGAATAAATACCAGAAGCAATCACGCCTGCGCCGTGCGCGCCGCGAAGATTGCCGTGGGAGTTCGCCTGTGATTCGGAAAGTCCTCTTGGGCACTGCACTGCTGCTGGTCCTGGTGGTGGCGCTCTACGTACGCTTTCATCATTCCGCTCCGCCGTTGGAAACTGCTTACGCCGGCAACCGCACGGTCACTGTCTACAGCACGTCAGCGCAGGTACGCGAACAGGTTGCCAGTGTCAGTTTCGGTGATCGCCTGGAGGTCCTGCAGAGATTCCAGAATCAGGTGAAAGTCCGCACGACCACGGGAGTCGTCGGATGGATTGGAGAAGGGGATTTGCTGTCGGCGGATCTCTGGCAAACTTTGAAGGATCTCGAAGCGAAGTCAGCTACCATGCCGGCGGTCGCGCGCGGCCACACCAGGGTTCCCAGCAATCTGCGCATCGAACCCGGGCGTGATTCGCCGCGTGTCCGCCAGCTGAACAAAGATATTCCCGTCGAAATGATGGCGCGCCAGCCGGAGCTCGTCGCGCCCGCAGCCAACGCCAGCGCCGGAGAGGAGTCGGTGGATGCGTCTCCACCGGAATCAGCGACACCAGGCGACCACAAATCAAACGACCGCAAATCGAAATCGCGCAAATCAGACGCGCGCAAGTCAGACGCCCACAAATCAGAAGACAAGCCAGAACCCAAAAGAGAGGACTGGTGGCTCGTCCGCGCGCACCTGTCCGATCAGGCCGTCCTGGCCGGATGGCTCCTCGGCCGCTTTGTTGAACTCGATGTCCCATCTCCCTTGCCGGACTATGCCACTTCCGCCGGAATGCGCATCGTCGCCTGGAACGAGCTGAACCGCGTGCCATCCGCTTCCGGCAAACCCATGGCGCAATATTTGCTCCTCGGCATACACGGCCCCGAAGGCCAGCCGTGCGATTTCACTTCACTCCGCGTTTACACCTGGGGCAAGCAGAGGGACCGCTACGAGACCGCCTTCGTCGAAAGCAACGTCTGCGGCAAGCTGCCCATTACACGCTTACAGTCCGCGGGTCCTGCCGTCGACATCACATTTTCATTTCTCGACGCAAGCAACGGTGCGCCCGAACGCCGCACCTATCAAATGCATCAGACCATCGTTCGCCTTGTGAGAGATGGCAACGCTCCGAAACCGCGCAAACGCACCCGTTAATCACCGCGTTTCATCCTCCATCATTTGAACCCTCGCCCGTCGTCGAATGCGATAAATTCGTAGCATGGCGAATGGTGCGATGACTTTCGGCATAGCGTTGCTTCTCTACTGCTCCGTCGCAATTTCCAGCTGCTCGCAAGCCACTTCGCAGCCTCTGCCGCCTCCCTCGCCCGCGACGCCCACCCTGAAATATATCGGCCAGTGGGGCACCGCAGGCAATGGGCCAGGCCAATTGCACGAGCCATCGGGAATCGCCACAAATTCGCTCGGCGACATATTCATCGTGGATTCCGGCAGCGCCTTCATTTCCAAATTTGCGCCAGAAGGGAAGCCGCTGCTCTCCTTTCAGGAAGACGGCCTGAATCATCCGCAATCGGTTGCAGTGGACCGCGGCGGCGCGCTGTACGTCACCGATCCCGTCCGCAATAGCGTCTTCATTTTCATGCCCAATGGCGATCGCTACCTTGAGCTGCGCCTGCGGACGCGCCCTGCCGCCGGAAACGTACTGAGCGCGGCGGTGGGCGATGACGGCCTGATCCACGTGTTCGACCAGCATGCTGGAAAAGTTTTCAGCTACACGCCTCGTTTGCGTTTAGTGCAAACCTGGGAGCCGCGCGAAACTCTCCCAGGTGCGCAGCATTTCGGTCCTCTCGTGGAAGGTCCTGACAATTTCCTGTACCTCGGTACGCCCTCGGGCGGCATTATGAAGCTCACGCGCGAAGGCCACCTGATCACGGAAATCACCTCCGGTAGCACGGGAGTCATATGGAATCCCGGCGCGGGGTTCGCCGTGTGGAACAATTGCGTTTTCGTGATGGATTCCGATGGCCGCATGTTACACATCGCCAGCACCGCCGACGGTGCTGGGAAGGGAGACATCGATCTTGCTCCCGAACTCGGCCAAGCCTCCCGCCAAGCGCCGGCGCTCGCCGCGAGCCCGCACGGCGAATTGCTGGTTCTCGACGCGCTGGAATCCCGCGTGCTCCGTTACCGCATCACCTTCTGACATTCCCCTTCACGCGCTATCATTGCAGGTCCCAAATAACGAATGACGAGGTACATACCGTGGCGCTACTGCTCTCCGAAGAGGACGTGAAGCAAATCCTCACGATGCCGATGGCTCTCGCGGCGGTCGAAGATTCCTTTCGCCGCCTCGCCGATGGCTCCGCGCTGCTGCATTCCCGGCAGCGCCTGCACCTTCCGGGCAAGAGTTATCTTCACTACATGGCCGCGGCAGATGCCACCAGCGGCTACATGGGCATGAAAATTTACACCAGCTCGGGCGTCGGTCTCCGTTTCCTGGTTCCGCTATTTCATGTGGATTCCGGCGAGCTGCTGGCGCTGATCGAAGCAGATTATCTTGGACAAATTCGCACCGGCGCGGCCAGCGGCGTTGCCACTCGTCTGTTGGCGCGCCCAGACGCCGCAAGAATCGGAATCATCGGCACCGGACTTCAGTCGCGCACACAGCTCGAGGCTCTAGCGCTGGTGCGCACCATCACCGGCGTTCATGCGTTCAGCCGCAATCCCGAACAGCGCGAACGTTTCGCGAAAGAAATGACCGCTCAGCTCGGCTTGCCGGTCGTTGCCGTGGCCACTGCACTGGAAGCCGTTCGCGGCGCCGATATCGTCGTCACTTCCACGACTTCCACCGATCCTGTCCTCGACGGCAGCTGGCTCGCACCCGGAATGCACGTTAACGCCATCGGCGCCAATTTCCCGCAGAAGCACGAGCTCGACGGCGCAGCCATCCGCCGCTGCGACATCATCGTCGCCGATTCCCGTGAGCAATCCAAAATGGAGTCCGGCGACCTGATTCAGATGTATGGTGACGACAAGCGCCGCTGGTCCAGCGTCACCGAACTAGCCGAAATCGTCGCCGGGAAAACTCCCGGCCGCAGTAATCCCGAGCAGATCACACTCTTCAAGTCCAACGGCATCGCGATTGAGGACATCGTAGTAGCGGGCAGGATTTACGAATTGGCGCGTGAACGAGGAATGGGACGCCAGGTTCCGCTGTGGGAAAAACAAGCCCGTGCAGGAGGAGCGCGCGGGTTGTAGCAGTTATCTCACGACTCGTCAGAGCGCAAGGGTGGGGCTTCAGCCGTGTCCTAAAGCCGCGCCTTTCAATCGTGGCAAATTACCTGTGAGACGGCGACTAAACGCGTGGTCCAGTGCGCAGCTTATTCAAATGCTTGAAAAGCGCGTCGCGCAGCCGCACCCGCGTATCTTCCGGCAGCGGCGCAGGCTCGGAATTACAGAAAATCTGAATCGTTTGCCGCGTAGTGTCCACCACCACCCGACAATCCTCGCAATTCTCCAAATGTTTTTCGATCGAGGTTTTCAGCGACGGGTCCAGCGCTTCTTCCAGGTAGTTCGAAATTTCCTTGACGATGCTCTTGCAATTCACGAATTCTCACCCTGTCGAAAGTAACGGTTCAATTTCTGGCGCAGCTTCAGGCGCGCCCGCAGCAACCGTGACTTGACTGCCGGAACGGAAAGGCCCAGCGCTTCCGCCGTCTCCTCGGTTGACAATTCTTCGATGTCGCGAAGTTGAAAAACGATTCGAAAAGGCGGCTCAAGTTCTGCAATGGTACTGGATAAAATCCCACCAAGCTCGGCCTGCTTGTAGCGTTCCTCCGGCGAAGGACCCCAGTCCTCCACCTCGCGCGGCATCGTATCCTCGCCAGTGTCCACCTCTTCGTCCAGAGACACCTGGTTCGGCCGGCGCTTGCGCAGCTTCATCAGCGCCTGGTTCACCGCGATCCGCACCAGCCATGTATAAAACCGCGAATTGCCCTGAAACTCGCCCAGATGCTGGTAGGACTTCAGGAAGGCTTCCTGCATCACGTCTTCGGCGTCTTCCTTGTTCTGCGTGATATTTTGCGCCAGGCGGAAGATTTTACGTTCGTAGCGGCCTACCAGCGTCTCGAACGCGTTGATGTCGCCAGCCTTGGCAGCGGCTACAAGTGCGCCTTCGTCGTCCTTCACTACCTGCGATGGCAGCGGCGTGCGCGGTTGCAACGGATTTAATTTGGATGCGCTCATATAAGTTCTCTATCAGAGTAGCATAAATCGCCGCTACGCCGCGCAGGCGCAGCGTCGCGTCCTCGGCAAATCCCGAAATTTCAGTAATTTAGCCCCACGAAAATCTGCTTGCCGCCGCCGGAATCCCCATCCCGCGGGGTCCCTGCGCAAGCAACACTTCCCGCGCTACTCTTGCGGATTGGCCAACTGCTGGCGGATAATCGCTCCATCACGCTACGCCTCGGCAGGCCCGGCCCGGGCGGAAAATCAAAGGGACTGAATGCGTACATTGCCGGATTATCTTCGCAAAGGTATGAGAATGATTCTGGTCGGCGCCAACCCCGGAGACCGCTCCGCGCGCGTGGGCCACTACTACGCCGGCCGCGGCAATCAGTTCTGGCCGATCATGTTTGAATCCGGCGTGATTCCCGAGCCGCTCAGCTATGAAGACGACCGCCGCATTCTGGAATTCGGAATCGGCATGACCGACCTGGTCAAGCGTCCCACCCGCGGCGTCGAGGAGATCGAGCGCCAGGAATTCGCCGAAGGCCGCGTCCTGCTGGCGCAGAAGCTGGAAGACTTGAAGCCGCGTGTCGTCGCCTTCAACGGTAAAATGGTGTATGAGAAATTCACCGGCCGCCCCTGCAAGCTCGGCCTGCAAAAAGAAAAGCTCTACGGCGCGCACGTCTTCGTGTTGCCCTCCACCAGCGGCCTGAATGCCGGGACCGAACGCGGTGTGAAGACCCGCTATTTCAAGAAACTAGCCGCGCTGCTGAAAGCTTTGAAGGACAAGGGGGACTGACCAAGTATGGGATCCACGACACAACCGGCTGCCGCTCCGCTCGTTCTCGAGGAGCGCGCAGGCGCGGTCACCATCATCCGTCTGAACCGCCCGGAAAAACTGAACGCGCTGAATATGCAACTGGGCCAGGAATTGGTTCACGCATTGTTGCGCGCGCAAGGGGACAGGTCCGTCCACTGCGTCGTCTTGACCGGATCAGGCCGCGCGTTCTGCGCGGGCGGCGATCTGGAAATGTTGCGCGATGCCCGCCAGCGCAAAGCAGCTGACGAGGTGGAAGATCTGGTGAAGGCTGGCAAAGAAATCTCGATCGCCATCGCCACCATGCCGAAAATCGTGATCGCAGCCGTAAATGGCCCTGCGGCCGGCGGAGGCATGAACCTGGCCCTCGCAGCCGATATTCGCATCGCTTCCGACCAGGCGCGTTTCGCCGAATCCTTCGCGCAGATCGGCCTGTTCCCCGATTTCGGCGGCACGTATTTTTTGCCGCGGATCGTGGGCCCCACCCGCGCCGCGGAACTGTTTTATACCGGCCAAACGCTCTCGGCGGACGACGCCCTGCGCCTGGGAATCGTCAGCCGCGTGGTTCCCGCCGATCAGCTGGAAGCTGAAACCAAAAAGCTCGCGGAAAGCATCGCCACTGGGGCAGGTCTCGCGCAGCGCGACGTGAAACATCGCATGAGCAGCGAGCATCGTAAGGATCTCGAAGAAGCGCTCGATGAAGAGATTCGCCTGCAGCGGCATTGCTTCGAATCTCATGATTTCCTGGAAGGCCTGAACGCATTCTTCGAGAAGCGTAAGCCCAATTTTGAAGGGCACTGACACTGCGATTGAGGCTGACCGGCCCATGAATTCTCGCGCCGCGTTATGCGTTGCGCCTTGTCGCATCAGTGGAAATTCCGCAGGGCGCAACAGACGGATTCAGAGGACTAGGCTGCCATTCGCAAAAACTCGATCGAACAATATCCAGGTCACCCGCGGCGCTTTCTAGAATGGCGCGGAGCCCATTCGTAATGGCTCGTTCGGAAACCGACCTCGCCACGCAGGGCTACACATTCAGCGAACTGATGGTAGCCGCAGCCGCGCGGGAGATTGCCGATGGCGAACTCGTTTTCGTCGGCATGCGCCTGCCGATGCTGGCCTTCCTCGTCGCGCGCCGCACGCATGCTCCGGGCGCGGTCGGCCTCTTTGAAAATGGTGTGCTCCGCGAAAATCCCGCCACGGAGCTGCTCTACACCATGGGCGATCCGCCAAACCTTCGCGGCGCCACGCAATGCGGATCGATGCTCGATGTGATGGGCCTGTTGCAGCAGGGCCGGGTGGACGTGGGTTTTCTCGGCGCGGCCGAAGTGGATAGGTTCGGCAATCTCAACACTACCTGGGGCCATCGCAACAAAGAAATGCAGCGCCTGCCTGGTTCCGGTGGCGCTGGTGACATCGCTTGCCTCGCGCGCCGCACCGTGGTGCTGCTCGCGCACGACCGCGCGCGCTTGTGCGACCGTGTGGGGCACATCACCTCGCCCGGCTTCGGCACCGGTGAAGGCTGGCGCCGCGCGCAAGGATTGCCCGCTGCGTCCGGCCCGTCGGCAATCATCACGACGCTCTGTGTGCTGCGCTTCGGTCACGATGGCGAAGCCCATGTCGCGTCCGTGCATCCGGGCGTGAGCGTCGAAGAGGTGCTCGCCAATACTGGTTGGACGCTCCGTGTCGCCGACGAGCTGATCGAAACCTCGCCGCCCAGCCATGAGGAATTGCGAGTGATGCGCGAACTCGACCCGAATCATTTCTGGACGCGATAAAATGACAGCCGAATCCAAATTGCTGACCCTGCGCGACGCCATCTCGCGCCATGTTCCATCGGGCTCCATGGTGCTGCTCGGCGCGCAGCTCGAGCAGATGATTCCGTTCGCCGCCGGACACGAAATGATTCGCCAGAGCCGCCGCGACCTCACTCTCGTCGGACCCATTTCCGATATTCTTTTCGACCAGATGATTGGCGCAGGCTGCGTTTCGCGCGTCATGGCCGCGTGGGTCGGCAACGTGTCTGCAGGTGTCGGCTATTGTTTCCGGCGCGCGGTCGAGCGCAGCATTCCGCGCCGCCTGGAAGTAGTGGATTACTCCAATTTCACGATGGCGCTCGCGCTGCATGCCGGAGCGCTCGGCGTGCCGTTTCTGCCCACCTACGCGACTCTGGGCAGCGATCTGCTAAAGAAAAACGGCAACTTGCGCGAGTTCTCATCACCCGTCAGCGAAGAAAAAATGGTAGCAGTCCGCGCGCTGCGTCCAGACGTCGCCATCCTGCACGTGCAACGCTCCGACGCGCAGGGAAACGCGCACATCTGGGGCAGCCTGGGCGTCGCCGCGGATGGCGCACGTGCCGCACGCAAAATAATTGTCGTGGCCGAGGAAATTGTGGAGCCGAGTGTGATTGCCTCCGATCCGAATCGCACATTGGTTCCAGGGTTTCTAGTCGCCGCGGTGGTGCACGAACCCGGCGGCGCGCATCCCTCGCCTGTGCAGGGCTATTACGGCCGCGACCACGCTTTTTTCGCCGAGTATCACGAACAGACGCGCCGGCTCGAGGATTTCGAGGACTGGCTAGCGCGCTGGGTTGTGCAAGCGACCGATCGCGGCGATTATTGGAAGCAGCTCGGCCCCGGCCGCGTCGAGAATCTGGCCGTGAAGGAACACGCTCTCTCCGCACCTGCGGATTTTGGATACTGATGACCGAAGACTTGCTGGCAAATATCGAAATCACTCCGCGCGAAGTAAAAGACCTGCTCACGTGCGACGACAAAGTGCTCTTCGTAGACGTGCGCGAACCGTGGGAATATCAGACGACGCACATCGAAGGCTCGGTGCTGATCCCCGTGGGTCAAATTCCAGCGAATCTGGCGCGCCTGGAAAATGCCGAGCAGCTTGTGCTCTTCTGCCATCACGGCATACGCAGCCTGGACGCCGCCGCATGGCTTCGCGCGCAAGGAGTAGAGGGAGCACGATCCATGACCGGCGGAATCGAGCGCTGGTCCACTGAGATTGATTCAAACGTGCCACGTTACTAACGGGACGAGAAAATGACGACGAAAAAGCAAACCACAAAACCGGCCGCGGCCACGAAGAAGAGAAAACGTAAGACCGCTCAATTCTTGCAGAAGCCCACCTGCACCACCTGCCGCAAAGCGCGTGCCTACATGGAAAAGCGCGGCTTCGACCTGCATTTCCGCAATCTCGATAAGGAACGCCTCAGCGCCGACGAGCTGGAAAAACTAATCGGCGACCGCGATCACAAGGATTTTCTGAACACGCGCAACGAACTGTACCACCAGAAAAACATGAAAGAGAATCCGCCCACGCGCGCCGACGCTATTCGCATGATGGTCGGTGAGCCAAATCTAATTCGCCGCCCCGTAATCGTAGCAGGCGGCCGAGTCGTTCTCGGCTTCGATCAAGAAAAAATCGACCGCCTGTAACGCTGTGCGAAAAAGTGAACTCCGGCCAAGGTTTTGAAGTTGTAGCGGCCAGCTTCAGCAGGGCGCCTTTGCTCTTGTAGTTGTAGCGCCGGCGTCTTGCCGGCTATCTCGTCGTTGGTTCTGCTTTGGTAGCGGCCGCCTGCCGTTTAGGCGGGCGTAGTTGACTTTACCTTTGCATTCGCCAGGAGCACCCGGATTTGCCGCCGATCATCGACATCCATATCCACATCAACCCCCACGAAATGGTCAATCCCCGCGCGCTCGAACTGATCAAACGCGGCCGCCGCGACTACGACGAAGTGGAAAAATACGCCGCCAGCCCCGCCGAATTCCTGAAATTCATGGACTCTGCCGAAATCGAGCGCGCCGGCCTAATCAACTACGTCAGCCCGCAAGTAATCGGCTTCACCGCCGAAGTGAACGACTGGATCGCCAGATACTGTTCCGCCGATCCCAAAAGGCTGCTTGCGTTCGGCTCGGTCCATCCGAAATACATCCCAGACGCCGCAGCAGAAGTGGACCGCCTGAAAAAATTAGGCATCCGCGGCTTGAAAGTTCATCCCTCGCACCAGCTTTTCGCTCCAAACGAATATCGCAACGGCCTAGGTCCGCTGCGCGCGATGTACGAGCGCGCCCAAGCCCTCGGCCTCCCCGTAATGATTCACACCGGCACCTCAATTTTTCCCGGCGCGCGAAACGTGTACGCCCAACCGATTCTCGCCGACGATGTGGGCGTCGATTTCCCCGACCTGGTCGTGATCCTCGCGCACGGCGGCCGCCCCCTTTGGATGAACGAGGCCTTCTTCCTGGTCCGTCGCCACCCAAATATGTACATGGATATTTCCGGCATCCCGCCGCAAAAGCTGATGGAATCATTCCCGCGCGTCGAAGAAATCGCGGATAAAGTATTATTCGGCACGGACTGGCCCGGCCCGGGAGTTCCCGGCGTGCGCGGCAATATCGAAAAATTTCGCGCCCTGCCGATTTCGCCGCAAGCGCAGCAGAAGATCCTGTACGACAACGCCGCGAGGCTTTTCCCAGCGCAGGCTTAGGAGCCATACAAAAAATGGAAGTGAAAACAATTGGCGTGGTCGGCGCCGGCGCCATGGGACGTGGCATCGCCTACGCCGCCGCATTCGGCGGCTATCGCACGGTCCTCGAAGACGTCTCGCCGGAAATGCTAGAGCAAGGCCTAACCTATATCCGGCAGGCCCTGGATGAAGGCGTCGCCCGAGGCAAAGTGACGCCAGAACAAAAAGCCACCGCGCTAGCGAATCTCACCACCTCGAGCTCCATCGAGGACGTCTGCCGCGAAACGGACCTGCTAATCGAAGCCGTCCCCGAAGAAATGGAGGTGAAACTGGAAATCTTCACCATCTTCGACAAATTTGCCCTTCCCGGCGCAATTCTCGCGAGCAACACGTCGTCGCTCTCGATCACCGAACTAGCAGCCATCACCTTTCGCGCCGCCGACTGCATCGGCATGCATTTCTTCAACCCGGTGCCGAAAATGAAGCTGCTCGAAATCGTGCGCGCTCTCGAAACTTCCGAAGCCACGGTCCAAGCCTGCGCCGCAGTCGGCCGCCGCATGGGCAAAGAAGTCGTCGTGATTCGCGAATCGCCCGGGTTCATCACCAGCCGCATCAACGCCATGATCGGCAACGAGGCTTTCTACATGCTCCAGGAAGGGATAGCCTCTGCCGAAGACATAGACAAAGCGCTGAAGCTCGGCCTCAATCATCCGATGGGCCCGTTCGAACTGGTGGACCTGGTGGGCCTCGACGTGCGCCTCAATATTCTGGAATATTTGCACAAAACGCTCGGCGAAAAATACCGCCCGTCCCCATTGCTCTTGCAGTACGTAAACGCCGGACGCCTGGGTCGCAAATCCGGCCGCGGCGTGTATGATTACAATAGTGACGGCGGCAAAAAATAATCGCGCGGCGCTTGGCCAAAAGCAGCGCACAAGCCGCCCGCATCCACCCTCATGCCACCGAAAATAAATCTCGCCGACCGCATCGAAATCCTGCAAGGCGATCTGGTCGCCATGGACACGGACGCGATCGTCAACGCCGCCAACAACGATCTGCAACTCGGTGGCGGCGTGGCCGGCGCGATTCGCCGTAGCGGCGGCCCGCAAATTCAAAAGGAATGCGACGAGATCGGCCCCGTGCCCGTTGGTGGCGCAGCCATAACCTCTGGCGGAAACCTGAAAGCGCGCTACGTGATTCACGCCGCAAGCATGCAACTGGGCGGACGCACATCAGCCCAATCGCTGCGCAGTTCCACCGCCCACGCCCTGCGCATCGCCGCGCAGCAGGAACTGAAGACCATCGCGTTCCCGGCTGTCGGTACTGGCATTGCCGGCTTTCCCATGCGCGAATGCGCGGATATCATGCTGCGCGAAGCCGCCAAGCATCTCGAAGGCCCCACGTCGCTCCAGAAAATCTATTTCGTTCTTTTCGATCAGGAAGCGCTCACGGCGTTCACGAGTGTCCGATCCGAGCTCGAATCGAAAGTGTAGGCCAAGCCTATGACCCAGGACCTGCTGGAAAAAGTTCAGACTGAGCTCGTCCGTTACGAACATCCTTTGTTCGACTTCGCCGCGCGGCCAGCGGAAGAAGGCGTGGAGGTCGAAATTCGCTACAAACCCAAAAGCGCCGACATCCACGACTACACTTTCCTGCTGCGCCCGCGCGAAATCGAGCACACCCAATTCCCCTGGACATTTCAGAAGCAGCTGTACGACTGCCTGCACGATTACATCATCGAAATGTTTACGCGCAATCCGCAGCGGGTGAACTGACTCCTGTGAGCACCGCGCGCCCCATGCCCGACAATCCCATCCCGCTCGCAACCATCCTGGCCGAGCACATTCGCGCCTGGGGTCCCATCCCTTTCGCAAAATACATGGAAGCATGTCTCTACCACCCGCGATACGGCTACTACACCAGCGCCGAACAATCTCCGCGCCGCGATTATTTCACTAGTGTGGACGCCAGCCCGATTTTCGGACGGCTGCTGGCGCGGCAATTTCAGGAAATGTGGGTTAAGCTCGGCCGGCCCGCGGAATTCTTGTTGGTGGAACTTGGCGCTGGCCCGGGCACGTTAGCCTCACAAATTTTGAATTTCGCCGCGGAGTCTTTTCCCGAGTTTTACAGCGCCCTGCGCTACATTGCGATCGAGCGCTCGGCCGCGCGCCGTGCTGCGGCCGCCGCAGCTGGCTCGCTCGCAAGACACGTGGCCGCCACACATTTCGCGATGGTGTCCGATCTGCCCGCGCAAATTCCTTGTGGCTGCGTTTTTTCAAATGAATTCTTCGACGCGCTGCCGGTCCATCGCCTCGTCCGCGAAGGCAATGGGATGCGTGAAATTTACGTCGGGCTGGGCACGCACGGCCTGTGTGAACATTTCGGTCCGCTCTCCACTCCCGCGCCTGCCGAATATCTCACTGAGCAGGGAATCACGCTGCACGAAGGACAACTGGCGGAAGTAAATCTAGAAGCCTGCGCGTGGATCACGGACGTTGGCGCAAGGCTCGACCGCGGTTTCGCCCTGACCATTGACTACGGCCACAAAGCAGAGGAACTCTACGACCACCGCCACATGCGCGGCACCCTGCTGGCCTACGAACAACACCGCGCCAGCGAAAATTTCTTTCGCGCGCCCGGCGAACAGGATCTCACCGCCCACGTGAATTTCACGGCCCTGGAACGCCACGGAAAGCTCGCCGGACTGCAGCGCACGGCATTCACATCGCAATCCAATTTCTTGCTAGGCCTCGCGCGACAAAGCGAATTCACCGACCTGCAATCCTCGGCTATGAGCGAAAGTCAGCAAATTCGCGCCCGACTGCTTTTCAAGACGCTGATTTACCCCGAAGGGATGGGCGAGACCTTTCAAGTTCTCATACAGCACAAAGGCATCGACCAGCCACACTTGTCCGGCCTCGATCCTCTGTAAATAATCCTGCAAATTTGTGAATTTTGAACTGCGGTCGTGCCTCTGGAACGAACGAGCGTAAGCGCTCGATTTCTACGGCGTTCCCGGCGAAGGCCGCTTGAGTGTCGGCTTGCTGGGATCCGCCGCCGGAGCGCTGGTGCCAGGCGCTGACGCAGGCGCGGTAGGCGCCGCCGAAGCAGCTGCGCCGCCCGCCGGCGCGGAATCGTCACCCGAATAAGGTTTCTGGATGTATCGCGCCACTTCCTGCTGCGCCCCCGCCGTGTCGTCGCCCAAATGCTGTGCCAGGCTATATTCATTTACAGCCCGCTCGCGCTGCCCCAGCAGATCATAAATCTTAGCGATATAAATGTGGCTCCAAACCTCAGTCCACTTCGGATCCGCATCTCCACCCAGCGCCGCGCGAAACGCATTGGCCGCGGCCTGATAATTCTTCTGGTAGAACATCGCCTCGCCCATCCGGAAATGCGCCAGCGAGTTGCTGGGCTGCGCATCTAGCGCTTTCTGATACTCCTGGATCGCTTCGTAATACTTGCCGACTTCGGCGAACCCTTCGCCGCGCGCAATCAACGCGTGCACACGCAAACGCGCGCTGGATTTCAGCAGATTATTGTTGGGGTCAATGATGATGCCGTTCGGTTTCGGCCGGCCGAACGTATCAATCTCGAAAGGCTGCGTCGTGCCGGTCACCAGAATCTTTTTTATTTCCGGATTGCCTTCCGTATCCACGCGAATTTCCACCGGCATTCGGAAAGTATCCAGATCCTGATGAATCTTGCCCACCACCTTAA
Organism: Acidobacteriota bacterium; assembly: GCA_013289715.1. Taxonomy (GTDB): domain Bacteria; phylum Acidobacteriota; class Terriglobia; order Acidiferrales; family UBA7541; genus Palsa-295. The sequence goes on from JABCZJ010000009.1 coordinate 168,086, forward strand.
ATCCCTTCTGCGTGCGATAGACGATGTACTCCATCTTGAATTCCGGCACGCCCGTCGAGTTCAGCCACTGCGAAAAAAACGAAATCAAATTGACGGGTGGCTGCCCCTTCACCGGCGGCGGAATTTTCGTCATCGCGATTTTTTCGAAGTCGTTCAGGTTGGTGCTCTTGCCCTCGTATTTCTTGTAGAACTCGCGCAGCAACGCCGTAAACGCATCGTCGCCCAGTTCTGTGCGTAGCATGTGGAATACCAGCGCGCCCTTGTCCGCCACAACCGAGCGGTATTCGTTCGAAAATGTCTGCAAGCGCGCCGCCTGTGAAATCGGCGCCGTATCCTCATACATCAGCGCACCCACCGCGAAATCCTCCAGCGCCTTGTGGAGTCCCGCGCTGCCGTCGCTCTGCTCCGCGTACATCGCCTCCGCATAACGCGACAGCCCGTCCGTCAGCCACACATCCGAGGCAGTCGCGGGCAGCACGCGATCGCCCCACCACTGTTCCGCGGCCAGCTGCGAAAGCAATCGCTCATTCGCGCGCGTGCCCCATTGCCGCGCGCTGATCAGCATCAGTCCCGGCGCCGCGAACCCCGGCACGGTTCCGTCCGGCAGCTGCGCGATAGTCAGCGGCGGATCGGTGTCTCGAATTTCCAGCGGCCCAAACGCGTCGGAATAATAACTGAAGATGTGCGCCAACGAAGTCGCATACGAACTCGCCGTGCTAGCCTGCGCGGGCGGCGTAAATATTGAAACGTTGAATCCTTCCGCTTGCACCGGCGCCAGCTGCAAATTTCCTGCGACGAACGTGCCCACCGGCGCGGCGTGATCGCAGTGAAATACGTAAGACGCTTCTCCGGGCGCGCCCTTGCCGATCCCGGGCTTCATCGTCGGCGGATCGGCCTTGCCGGTGCCCGCCACCGCAAACGTATCCGGAACGTCAATCGTAAATTTCCCGGTATAGCGGTTGCTGGGATAGTTCGTCAGCGGAAACCAGCGCGCCGGCAGCAGCAGATACGCTCCCGTCTTATCCACTGAAGCAAAACGCACACCGCGTGTCGGACTGTCTTCTTCGCTCGATATCGGTCCCGTGTAATCGAACACCAGCGTGACGGTTTTTCCCGGTGCCACAACGTCCGGCAAGCCGATGGTCAGCTGCAACGGCAACCGATTGTCGCGCTCAAATTCAAGCGTGCCGCCGTTCAGCAGCTTTACCGAATTCACGCGCAAATCCTGATGCAGCTCCACCACTACCGTGCGCGCGGGCTGTTGCGCGATGAATTCCACCTTGGCCTGACCAGAGATCGTCTGGTCCTCGGGATGCAGCAACACCTCTACTTCGTAGTAGGTCGCGCGGAAGGGAAAGCCTTGCGGAGCCTGCGCCAATGCGGCGTTCGCACACAACCATGACGCAATCAGAACTGCCAGAAACATCGAAAACGCAGCGGGAAGCCGCTCGAACTTGAGCAAGAATTTGAACAAGAAACGTACCTCACTCGTAAAGGGACAGCCCCAGTCAATTCAGATACAAAACCAGCATATCCCGTTGCCCGCGTATAAAAGGTTACATCATCCGGGCGAAAATGTCCGCTGCGCGCTCGATCGCTCCGCCGGGTCCGAGCTTGGCCCTCACTTCGGCCAGCCCCGCCTTTGCCTCCGCGCGCGCGTCGGGTGAATCCAGCAGGCGTCGCACTTCCGTCGCAACGGCCTCCGGCGTGAAATCATCCTGAATTAATTCCGGCGCCACGCGCCTGCCCGCGATCAAATTCACCATGCCGATAAACGGTGTGCGAATCATGTGCCGCAGAATAGATGCAGTAACCGGCGCCACGCGGTACACCACCACCGTCGGCGTGCCCAGCAGCGCGGCCTCGACGGTCGCCGTACCGCTTGCGACAATCGCGCAATCAGCCGCTGCCAGCGCGTTGTACGTCGCGTTTTCCACGCGCTCGATCGGCACGCTGGGCCGCGCGTAGCGCGCGAAAAATCCAGAGCTAAGCCCGTGCGCGGCTGCGTGCACAAATTGCACGTTCCCCACCTGAGCGATGCGTTCGCACGCAGCGATCACCCGCGCGTAATTCTGCGCGATCTCGTTCGGACGACTGCCCGGAAGTATCGTCACGATCGGCCGTCCGGCGTCCAGCCCTTGCTGCGCCGCGAATTCCGCGCGCGACATCGTGGCCCGCACCGTATCCACCAGCGGATGCCCCACAAAATCCACGGGCACGCCCGCGTCCCGGTAAATTTTCTCTTCAAACGGGAAGATTACCACCATGCGCCGCACCAATCGCTTCACCACGCGCACGCGCCCCGCGCGCCACGCCCACACCTGCGGCCCAATAAAATATCCCACCGGAATATTGTTTTTCTTCAGCCGCCGAGCCACGCCCAGATGCGTCCCAGGCGAATCCACCAGAATTGCCAGCGCCGCGCCGCGCTTCGCCGCCTCGCGCGCCAGGCGATTCTGCACTCCGATTACCGTGGGAATTTTGTGCAGCGCTTCCGTGATGCCGACGACCGCCACTTCGTGATAGTCCGCGATCAGCTCCACGCCCGCTTCGCGCATGCGCGGCCCACCCATCCCGAAAAACTTCGCGCCTGTCCGAGCTCCGAGCGCCGTAGCCAGCCGCGCCGCGTACATATCACTCGACGCTTCTCCTGCCGAGATCAGAACTTCGCGCTCACTCATTGCGCGGGCTCGCACGCGCGCGTCGAGGAAAGTCGCGGTCGCAGGAAGTACTCACATAATGTCTGGGTCTGTCGTCGTAACAATTCGGCGAGCAACACGTCAGTCATCGGCAGGCAGCGGCTGCGAAAATCCCGGCGCATTCCCATTGAGGAGAGAAGCGATCAACTCCTGCTCCTTGTATTGGAGCTGATACAGGCGGTAATAAATTCCATGCAGCGCAAGCAATTCCTGGTGCGACCCCTGCTCCCGCAGCCGGCCCTTATGAAACACCAGAATGCGGTCCGCGTGCTGAATCGTGCTCAGCCGATGCGCGATCACCACCGCCGTGCGCCCCTTCAACAAACGGTCCAGCGCTTCGCGGATCATCAGTTCAGTCTTGGTATCCACGCTGGATGTGGCTTCATCGAGGATCAGAAATTTCGGATCGTGCGCCAACGCACGCGCAAAACTCACCAGTTGCCGTTGTCCGACGGACAGAGTCGCGCCGCGTTCGGTGACAGCCGTAGCGACGCCCCCAGGCTGCGAATCGAGAAACGCGCCAAGCCCCACCTCGCGCAGTGCGCGTTCGGTACCCGCCCGGTCAATAGTCGTGGTGCCGAGCTTCACGTTCGTTTCTAGCGTCCCGGTGAAGAGGAACGGATCCTGCAGCACAATTCCAAAAAGCCGCCGCAAATCCTGTACATCCAGCTCTCGTATGTCCACGCCGTCCAGCAAAATCTCGCCGCGCTGAATATCATAGAACCGCAGCAGCAGCTGAATGATCGTAGTTTTCCCCGCGCCCGTGTGCCCCACAATCGCCAGCGTCTGCCCCGGCTCCACGCGGAACGAAACATCGCGCAGCACCCAATCTTCTTCCTGCGGCGCCGTCCCCCCGTGATACGCAAACCAAACATTGCGGAATTCGATTTCGCCGCGCGGCGCGGGAAGCGCGTGAATCTTCGCCGGCGAAAAAATCGTCACTGGCTCATCCAGCAGCCGGAAAATGCGCTCCGAAGCTGCCATAGCGCTCTGCAAAATGTTGAATTTTTCGCTTAGATCCTGAATCGGCCGGAAAAAACGCTGCGCGTACATCATGAACGCCACCAGCACACCGATTTGTATCGTCCCTGCGATCACCCGCACTCCGCCCACCCAGGAAAGCAGTGCGATGCCCGCAAAGCTCAGAAATTCGACGCCCGGATAAAAGAACGAGAACGCGTCAATCGCATCCTTGTAAGCCACCATGTGCGTGTGGTTCAACTCCGCGAACTTCGCGCACGATTTCTGCTCCCGGTTGAAGAGCTGCACCACCGCCATGCCGCTCACATGCTCCTGCAGGAACGCATTGATGCGCGCGATCGCCGTGCGAATCCGCCGGTTGGCGTCGCGCACGCGATTGCGGAAAAAATAAGTGAGCAGAATCATGAACGGCAGCGGCGAAAAAGTCGCCAGCGCCAACATCGGATGCCACCTGAACAAAACCGCCGCCATCGCAAACAGCAGCACGAAATCGTTCAGCATCGCCACCACGCCCGATGCGAACAAATCATTCAGCGCGTCCACGTCGGTTGTCGAGCGCGTCACCAGCCGCCCGATCGGGCTGCGATCGAAAAAACTCATCGGCAGGCGCTGCAGATGCTCGAAAATTTCCTTGCGCAGGTCGTACATCGTCTCCTGCCCGACCCACTGCATGATCCGCACCTGCACGTATTGCAGCCCAAAACTCGCCAGGATGGAACCGGCATAAGCCGCCGCGACCCATACCAGCCCTAAAACCGCGGCGGTTCGCGCGATTTTGCCGTCGAATCCGGGAATAATGTAACGGTCAATCCCCACGCTGAAAAGAAAAGGCCCCAGAATTTCCAAAGCCGTGATTCCCAGCGTGAACGAAACCGCCAGAACCACCTGCAACTGGTAGGGACGCAAATATTCCATCAATCGCCGCGTCAGTTGCGAATCGTAAAGCTTGCCTAATTTCTCTTCTTCGCGGAAATCGCTCATTCCCGTTCCAGCTCTTCTTCCAGCATCTGCTTCTGATTCAAATCCGCGTAATAACCGCCCAGCGCCAGCAGCTGTTCGTGGGTCCCGCGTTCGATGATCCGCCCATCGCGCAATACCACGATTTGATCCGCATTTTTCACGGTAGATACCCGATGCGAAATCAAAATCGACGTGCGCGCTCGCATCACGTCGCGCAAGCGTCGCAGAATCCGCTCTTCCGTATCCGTATCCACGCTCGACAAAGCGTCATCCAAAATCAGAATTTTCGGCTGGCGCAGCACAGCGCGCGCGATAGACGTGCGCTGCTTCTGCCCACCCGATAGCGTGATGCCGCGCTCGCCCACCATCGTGTCGTAGCGCTGCGGGAAACTCTGTATCTCTCCGGAAATACTGGCGATTTCTGCCGCCTCTAAAACATGCGCTTCCAGCGCACTGTCCACTCCAAACGCGATGTTTTCGCGCAGCGTGTCGCTGAATAGAAACGTATCCTGCGGCACGTACCCGATCGCGCGCCGCACTTCCTCCAGCGGATAATCGCGAATCGAGCTCCCATCCAGGAACAAAGTTCCCGGCGGCGCATCCCACAACCGCGCAATCAACGCCGCCAGCGTGGATTTGCCGCTCCCCGTCGGTCCCACGATCGCAAGCGTCGAGCCTGCCGGCACATGCAAATTAATATCGCGCAGCACGGGACCGCCGCCAGTGCCGTCTTCGTTGCGCGCAGTCGGATACGTAAAAGTTAAATGGCGGAATTCGATTTCGCCGCGAACAGAAGACTCCGGCTCCGCCGCCGCTTGACCCGAATCCCCATTGCGTCCTGCGCTAGCTCCGTTTCCGCCGCTCACCTCGTCCGCACGGGCAGAATCACCGATGCGTGCCTTCGCGTGCAAAATGTAATTCAAACGCCCCATGGAAGCCGCGCCACGCTGAAAAATATTCGTCACCCAACCCAGCGCGATCATCGGAAACACCAGCTGGCCCAGGAACCAATAGAACGCCCACATGGTCCCTACCGTAAACCGATGGTCGATCACGTCGCGCCCGCCCTTACCGAGCAAAATTACAAACGTGATCCCAATCAACGCGGTGAGAAACGGAAAGAACAAGCTCCAGGTAGCAATCAGCTTGATGTTGCGGTTCACATAATCGCGATTCGCCAGATCGAAAGCCTCGATCTCCGGTTTTTCCTGCGCGTACGCGCGAATCACGCGAATGCCCGTCAAATTTTCCTGCGCGCGCGTGGACAAAGTCCCCAGCGCCGCCTGAATCTGCTCCGAAAGCCGGTGAATCGTCTCGCCAAAATAACGCACCGCAAACGCCACCACGGGGACGGGCAGCAACACCCACAGCGTCAAACTCGCGGAGAGTTTCACCATGAAAAAAACCGCCACGATCATCGTCACAATCGTCGTCGCGCTGTACATGATTCCCGGACCCAGCACCATGCGCACCGCGTTCAAATCGTTTGTCGCGCGCGACATCAAGTCCCCGGTGCGGTTCCGCACGTAAAATTCCGGTTCCAGTTCCACCAGCCGCGCCAGCATATCGTTTCGCAAATCGTATTCAATCTCGCGCGAAACTCCGATCAGGATCCAGCGTGTCCAGAACGACAAAAACCCCTTCACCAGCATCACGCCAATCAAAATCATGCAGAAAAGCCCCAGCGCGTGCCGGTTCATCGGCGCATAAAGCGAAAGCAACGGGCTCAGCGCAATTCGCGCGGTTCCGGTCAGAGTGGAAAGCGTCCGCGCCGACCCGCTGATGCAATCGGTGATCATTCCAATAATCAATTGCGGGAACGCGCCGACCAGCCCCATCAAAGTGTTGGTCAGCAGCCCGAGCGCGGTCATGCTCTTGTATCGTCGAACGTAGGGAATCAGCGTCTTCAGATGGTCCCAGCCCGACGCTTTTTTCACCGGACGGGCGGCGGCGCTGACTGCAGCGGGTTGGGCGATGGCGCTCACAGGCGGACTTGCGACTCCGGAGTTTCCAGTGCGGGCAGCTCATACAGAAAATTCTGAAAATTGCGATCCATGGATTGATACCGCTTGGCCTTCGCGTTCCAGCGCACCTCGACAGGCAACATGCGCGCGCCCTTGGGATCCGCGGCCGGCGTGAAATAAAGCAGGAGGCCCTTGGCGTTATCCTGTTCGAACTGCAATCGCCAGCCGTTCACGGGAGCCAGCGGAATATTGCCCAGATATCCTTTGGGATTTTCCAGATGCTCGTCGCAGCGCAGAATTTCCTTCCACGTGCCGCCGCTGTTTTCCAGGATCACTCCGCGCGTGATCACCGTCCCCGGCATTGTCACCTGCGGCGTCGCCTTGATGCGGTTCACGGCCAGAATCTGCCGCGCGCCGTTTTTCGCCAGATCGCCGTACAGCAGCACCTCAGTCTCGGAGCCCAGCGCCGTTTCCGCGGCCTTCTGTATCTCGTCCGGCACGGCGGGCGTCGCTCGCACGCCTGGTGCCGCGGAAGCCGCCGCGCCGCTTGGCGAAGCCTTTTCGCCAGAGCTAGCGCCAGTAGCGGGAGCCGTAGACGAGCTTCCGCACGACCATGCGCTCAGCGCCACCGCACTCAAAATTGCGCACCCGATGAATTTCTTCATGAAGTCCCGGTTAGAGCGTTGCAGCCGCGAGCGTAATCTCCGCCACCGCTTGCGAAGAGGCGCCGCAAGACACCTCCATCACCTGCGGCACGTCCGGCCCAGCCCAATCAAATTTGTACAAATACAATTCTAACTTGTCGTTGCCCCGGACGGAAGGGCTGCGCGATTCCGCCTTCCCGTAAATTTCCTCGATCCGCCCGCACGCGTCGCCGAGCTGCAGTCCGTGCCCGCTCGCGATCAGCCTCAGCCGTTTCGGATCCATCGCGCTCGCCGCGCATTTCGCCATGATTTCTGGCTTGTAGTTCGAACCGACAGTCACGATTTTCACGACGCCGCTGGCGTCGGTTTCCACGCGCAGTTCGCGATGCATGCAAATGTCGCCCCAGACGTAGGCATCCGTGACGGCAGCGTCTCGCGTCAGGTCCCGGAATTCGTTCGCAGGAGCAGACACCTTGTCGTGTCCCGGCCGCAATCCCGCGAGCGATAATTCATTCACCCGACCACGCTGCACTGCCTGCAACCCGACCTGCACCGCCAGCGCCACGAACGCCACCACGCTAACGAGCAGCCAAAATCTCTTCGAGGCGCGCCTCAAAATTCTCTTCTCCTTCCGACCACAATCGCAATCGCTCGATGGGCAAAGCCTTCTCCATCCGCCGCACCCAATCGAAAAGCGCCTTGATATTTTCCCGCGTTTTTTCCTTATACAGCAGTAGATTCGCCGGCTTCGCCATGGATTCCAGAAAATCGCTCTCTTCCTGATTCTGCGGTGCGGGCCGCGCGATCTGCCGTATCCCCAGCACTCCCCCGTGCCCCGTAAAGAGGTGCTCGAATCCGAAACTCACTTCCAGGTGCCCATTAACCTTCCAGAATCCATCGTCGTAATGCTCACCGTTGCACAATAGCGACAGCGCCTGCGGCAATTGCTGGGACGTAAGCGGCTCGCCCTCGAACGCCCACAAATCCCAGTGTGACCGTACATCACAACTGCAATCGTCGTGCACGTAGTCCTTCGCGAGCTCAAGAATCCCTGCCGCTTCCAAAGGAAACGAGCGCAAGTCCTGCTCGTACACCGGAGTCTCAGTGGAATCCACCGCCCGAATTTCCAGATGCGTGAATCCCGGCTGCTTCGCGGAGAAGGGAACCGTCCCCAGAAAATCGCCGAACTGCGCCAGCATGCTTTCTTCAGTAAATTCTTTCAGCCAGATGCTCAGATAAGCCTGATTCGCCATGGCCGCTATTATACCGGAGTGGGAAAAAGCAGAAGAGAAAAGGGAAGCAGCGCCGCAAAAAATCGCAGAAAGCCGAGTTATTTCTTCTTCGGAGGAAATTCGTCGTCCGGTTCCGGCCCAAAATCAGTTGAAAGCCCCAGCAATCGCGCTTTCAAAGTGTCGCCCATCGATCCCAGCACTTCCGAGCAAGTCTCGCGCAAACGTTTCTCCGCAGCCTTGGCAATCGTATCCAACACAGTCTGCGAATGCTGGCCCAGAGTGGTCGCAGACGCCAGCAGCCAGGAATTCGAAGCATTCTCCAGCCGCGTCTTATAGAGCTCGATTGCCTCGTCATTCGTTTTCTTGAGCTGCTCCATCCATAGTTTCTTCTCGGACTCGCGCTTGGATTCCCACTCTTCGAGCAACGGTCCCAATTGCGAATGCAGGTGCACCGTAGCCTGCTCCACGCCCAGCACCATGCGCTCGTCAAGCGTCTTCTGATATTCCACCAGCGAACCTTCGCGCCCGAACTCCATGTCCGCGCGTGCTTTTTCCAGCGCTTCGCGCGAAACCTGCTCGAAGCGCTTCAGCGAATCGGCGGTAACGCGATGCACCTGATCCGTAAATCCGGCGGTCGCCATCTGCGCCGTCTCGCTCATCTTGTCGCGTTCGCGGGTCACAATTTCTTTCGCCGATTCGTCAATCTGCGCGGTGCTGTGCTCCACATACGTGCGCCGGTAATGATCCAGCTCCGAAGCTAGCAAGCTTGAAACTTCCGCGGCCCGGTCGCGTAGCGCGGTGGACGACTGCTCCACCATCTTCTCCATCGAGCCCTGCATCGTGCTGTGCGCCTTCTTCTGATACCACTCCGAAGCCTTCAGCAACGCTTCGTAAGTCGCGTGCTGCGTCTCGGTGCTGCGCTGTTGAATCTCTTCTTCGATCTTGGTCGCCGTTTCCCGGACTGACTTCTCGATTTCCGCCGGCACTTTTTCTGCTTCGCTGCGCAGCCGAGCCACCGACTCCTGTATTGCAAGCTCCGAAGCCTGAATCGTCTGTTCGCGCACCGTATCGTGCAGCCGGTCGGCGTGGTCCGTCGCTTGCTGCACTTGCTCGACGATCGAGTTTTGCAAATACGCCACGCGCTCGGCAGCTTCGCGCACTTGCGCGTGCACGCCATGTTGTAATTCCGCCACGCGCTCCGCCGCCTGCCGCGCTTGCTCGTGGAATTGGCTGTGCGTGTGTGCGACCTGCTGCTCGGCCTGCTGCAATTCGGAAACCGCACGTTGCACTTGATCCAGTCGCGGCGTCAGTTTCTGTTCCAGCTCAATCGCGGCCTGGTCCAGTATTTTTTGCGCGGACGCTTGCAGCGCCGGCTCGATCTGTTGGGCACGCTCGGCGATCACCTGGTCCGCCTTGCGCCCCATTTCCTGCTGTTGTGCCGCCAGCAACTCGTCGAATTGCTGCCGCGTCTGCCGCAGCGCATTTTGCGCCGCTTCCTGCAGCTGCGCCCTGGTTTCTTCCGCACGGTGGCGCTCCTGCGTCAATCCCGCGCCCAGCGATTCAATCGTCGTCGCAGCCGTGTTGATCGCCTCATCCAGCGACGATCGCAAAGTGTGCGCCTGTGCAACAGCCTCGCGTTCGGTTTGCGCCAGTACGCCTCGTGCTGCTTCATCCAGTGACGCTCGCAAGGCCTCCGCGCGCGCCGCCGCTTCCTGTTCCGCCTGGCGGGTCCGCGCCAGTACGCCGCGCGCCGCTTCATCCAGCGACGCACGCAGCCCCGCCGCGCGCGACACCGCTTCCTGCTCCGCCTGCGACAATGCCTCGCGCGACACTTCCGTCAGCTTATCGCCCAGTTTCTGCGATGCGCCGGTAAGCGCCGTCTCAAATTCCGCGTTCCACTGCTGCGAAGCGAGCAAAGCTTCGGCCTGCGTCTGCTCGATCGTCTTGCTGCGCACCGACTGTGCCGTCTCTTCCAGGTTCTTGCGCCATTGCTCCAGGTGATTCTGCGCGGCCGCGGGCGAAGAAAGTATTTCCAGCGATGGCGTGGACGCTTCGCGTTCGCGCAGCGCGCGTTCCACCACTTCTTCCACGGATTGCTTCAGATTCAGCGCGGTCGCTTGTTGCGCCGCTTGCTGCGCGGCTTGTTCCGCAGCGTGGCTCACCGCCTGTTGCACGGCGTTGCGCACTTTTTCGTCCAGCTGCGATGCGGACGATTCGCTCGCCTTGCGCGCCTCTTCCACAATTTCTTTCGTGCGGTCCGCGGCCTGCTGCACCACTTTTTTGACCGCCGATTCCGATACGCGCTCCATCGAGACCTTGATGGCCTTCTCGACCGTCTCGTGCAGCTGCACATCCAGCTGCTGGCGCACCACCGTCATCTCTTCCGTAATCGCCTGTTCCGCGCCGCGCCGCAAAGTCTTGTCCAGTGATTCCTTCGCCTCAGCCACCATCCGCGCCATTTGCCGCGATAAGGCCGCTTGCGTATCCGCAGGCACGGCGGCGGGTACGGTAGGCATAGCAGCCGCAGGCGGAGGAGCCGGAACCACGTGTATCTTGCTATCAGCCGTGGGCGCGCCAGGCACAGCAGCCGCAGGAGGAATCGCCGGCGCCGGCGGCGCGGGCGGAGCTGCGGGCTTTGCTGTCATCACCGGGGGCGCAGCCGGAGTATGGACCTGAGTATTGACCGGAACTGGCTTTGCTGGAGGTGTCGGAATCTGAAACGGTGGCGCCTCGATCCTTTTCTCCGGCGTAGTCGGAGTCGGTGGAGGCCCAATCGGAGGTAACGGTTGCGGCGAAATCCCAGCCGACGGCTCGGCAGCCGTCGTCAGTTCGAGCATCCCCGTCAGGTCGCCCGTCGGAATGTCCACTCCGGACGCCCAGTCCTCAGGAGGAAACGCAATCCCCCAGAAATTTCCGGGAACTTCGAACTCCAGCCCAATCTGAAATAGCTCGCGCACCGTGCGCGGCCTCTGCACCCAAACCACGCGTCCCTGCGTGTGGAACGGCCCACCCTCGGGCCGCGGTATATCCAGCGTGACCATGGAATTCTTTGGAACGTAATGTTTCGACTGGTACTTACACCCGTGGCAATTCACCATCACGGTCGTCGTGCGCTCTTTAAATGGCTGCCCGAGCGCGTCGGTACCCGTCACGGTAATCGGCACGGCCTGCACAATGCGCGTGCTGCGGCGCTTCTGTGTGCCGGGATCGCTGGATTGTAGGGAATCGGTCACGCACTCCTCCCAAGGGCGATTTCCTAGGGTAGCACTACGGCACAGCAGCGTCAGGGCGCCGAACGCAAATGTGCGAAAAGGTAACTCGTAGCCGAGCTCGAACCACCCCGCTTCAGAGCACGATTCCGGGCTTATTGAGAGCAATTAGACTGCCGGGAGCGCTCGATTCAGCTCGGGTTCAGCTCAGCTTCAACGCGCTGCGGTGGACCTGTGGGATGTCCCGAAGATCGCATCCTTAATCTCCTTGGCCACCCAGATCGGGCCAACCAAAAAGTAAATCAATCCCTGAAAAAACGCCGGCTTATTCCCCTCGATCCGATGCCCAGCGAGCAGCAATACCCAGCCCGCAACGAACAACGCCAGCCCGATCTTCCAGTACGTGAAGATCGCCAGCACCATCCCCACAACAATGATCGGAATTCCCACCCCGTGCAAAACCTTGTTCCAAACGTTCGTGTGCTCGTGGTCATACTGCGCCATATACTTATCCAACGCCGGCATCATCCACCTCCGAACTCAACACCCCTCTATACCCCGGCAAAGCGTCGCGCGCAAGACACGCCGTCGCCCTCGTAGTATAGGCAATCTTGATTGTGCGCCGTTGCTTTTGACGTCGCTGCTCAAGTCGCAGCTACACCTGCGAAGCGCGAATGGAGGAGCTCCCTGGGAACGCCCATCTCCCGATTGGCGTACTGCCTCACAAATCCCGCCGCCCTTCCATCGCCTTACTCATCGTAACTTCATCCGCATATTCCAAATCCGATCCCACCGGAATCCCCATCGCAATTCGCGTCACATGCACGCCGAGCGGCTTGATCAGCTTCGACAAATAAACCGCTGTAGCCTCGCCCTCCGCTGTGGGCGAAGTCGCCACAATAATCTCCTCGACAGTTCCGCCCTTCAATCGCTCAATCAGACTCTTGATTTTCAGCTGATCCGGCCCAATTCCTTGCAACGGTGAAAGCGCTCCGCCCAGCACGTGATATAAACCGTCGAACCCCCGCGTTTTCTCCACCGCCTGAATGTTCGTCGCCTCTTCCACCACGCAAATAATTTTCTTGCTGCGCGAAGGGCCAGTACAAAATAGGCAGGGATCAGCGTCTGTGATGTTGTTGCAGATCGAGCACTCGCGCACTTTCTCTTTCGCGTCGCGTATCGCGTCGGAAAGCGCGAAAGCCTGCTCGGGATCCACGCGCAACAAATAAAAAGCCAGCCTTTGCGCGGTTTTCTGGCCGATCCCCGGCAGGCGCTTCAATTCATCTATAAGACGTGTGACCGAAGGGGCAAAATCAGGCATGGAACTCCATTCACTGAAAGAATTCTGAAGTAGAAGGGAATCGGAACATTCAACGCTGCAACAACCGGAAAGCCCTGCAAGAATTCAGCCGCCAAAAATCCGCACGAACCGCCGCTCAGAACAACCCAGGAATTTTCAGCCCCGCGACTCCCGGCAACCCGCCGGAAATTTCCTTCACTTGCTTGGAAAGCTCTTCGTCCACGCGGCGGGTCGCTTCGTTCACCGCGCCCTGGATCAAGTCCTGCAGCATCTCCTGATCCTTGCTCTTGAAAATGTCGGGCTCGATGCGCACTTCCGTCAACTGCTTCTGGCCGTTCATCTTCACGGTAACCATGCCACCGCCCGCCGAAGCTTCCACGGAAAGCTCGTCAATTTGCTTCTCGAGCTTCTCCTGCACTTGGCGGAACTGCGAAAGCATTTGTTGAAGCGCTTTCACTTCCATGGTTATTCCTCGCCCGGGCGCTTGACGTTGGAAATCTGGCCGCCGAACTTTTCAAGCATGGCCCTAACGATCGGATCCTCTTCGAACCGGGCGCGCAATTCCGCACTGCGCCCCGTCGGCGCAGCACCCCGGCTGGAATCCAGTTTAACACAGACGCGCAGCGGCTGGCCCACCACTTGATTCAGCACTGTGCGTAATCGTTCCATCGGGTCGCGCGCCTGCAACATTTCCGCCAGCGAACGGCTTTCGCTGGGGAAGAAAAGGCGCAACTCGCCGTTCTCCACTTCCCAGCTCGTCACCGCGTCCAACATGGACCACAAAAATTTCTGTCCCTGCAGCGCGGCCTTGATCGCTTCCACTTGCGCGGAACCAATTCCGTTCCTCGGCGCATCCGTTGCGTGTGCCACAGCACTCGGCGCAGCAGCCACAACTGGCGATGCAACCGGGGCCGCGCCCGGCGCCTGCCCACGCCCGTTTCCGGATTCAGCGACTAGACTGGATTCAGCCATCGCAGTCTTTGTGGCTGTGGCTGGCGGAATCACAGAAGAAACACCAGCCGTCACAGACGACGCATTCGCTGCAGGCGCCATGCGCACGGCCGCGCCAGAAGAAGAAACGGCCTGTGCCGCAGATATCGTCGGCGTCGCGCGAGTTGAAAGGGAACTAGCCGCCGAATTCGCCGTTCGCGCCCCACCGCCATGAATATCTCCGCCGCCACCGCCACGAACTTCTCCGCGGGTTTCCCCACGAAGTCCCGCGAGCACTTCCTCCAGCGGCGCCAATCTCCGTGCATTGATCAGCTTCAAAAGTCCCAACTCCAGATGCAGCCGCGGGTCCGGAGCCCGCCGCAATTCCGCGTCCGTCGCGAGCAATGTATTAAAGAACCGCGTCAAATCTTCCTCGCTGAATCGTGCCGCCTGTTCCGCCAAACGCGGCCGCTCGTCTTCCGGCGCCGCAACCAGGTCCGAATCCACTCCGCAGACCCGCGCCAGCAGCAAATTCCGGAAATGGCGAATCGCTTCACGGCAGAAATGCTGCAAATTCTGTCCGTCGCCGATCAGCCGATGTACCAAACTCAACGCCATCTCTGCCGACTGCTCGGAAATTGCATCCACCAACGAATTCAGTACGCTCTCCGCGACCACTCCCAAAAGCTCGCGCACCTGGGCGTCCGTAATCGCTTCGCCGCTGTAAGCAATCGCTTGCTCCAGCAACGAAAGCCCGTCGCGCAAGCTGCCCTCAGCCGCCCGCGCCAACACTGCGACGGCTCCCGGCTCAATCGTCAATTTTTCTTCGCGCGCGATCCGCTCGATCTCGTCCGCAATCTCCTTGAAAGAAAGCGCGCGAAACTGAAATAGCTGCGCGCGCGACTTGATTGTCTCCACCAAATCTTCCGCGCGCGTCGTCGCCAGGATAAACACCACGCGCTCCGGCGGCTCTTCCAATGTTTTCAGCAGCGCGTTCGAGGCTTCGTCGGTCAGCTGGTGGGCTTCGTCGAGGATCACTACTTTGTAGCGGCTGGAAGCCGGCGCGTAACGCACCATCTCTCGCAGTTCGCGAATCTGATCGATGCCGCGATTCGACGCGGCATCAATCTCCAGCACGTCCAGCGACGTGCCCGCCGAAATTTCCCGGCAAGAATCGCAAGTCCCGTCCGGCTCGGCCGTCGGGCCCTTCACGCAGTTCAGCGCCTTCGCCAAAATGCGCGCGCTGGTGGTTTTCCCCACGCCGCGCACGCCCGAAAAAATATACGCATGCGCCACGCGATTGGAATTGATCGCGTTCGCGAGCGTCCTGGTAACGTGCTGCTGCCCCACAATCTCGCTGAATGTTTGCGGCCGGTACTTCCGCGCGATAACCTTGTATGTCATGGAATGTGTTGTGTGACTCACCCACTCGCCGCGACTAGAGGAACTTCGGGTACTCCGCGGCACACGAGACTGACCCGCTACCGTTGCTCCCTTCCGGGCCTGGCGGGGTTTGCGGGGAATCGTTGCACAGAGCCCGAAGTTCCACCCATCGGCAGTTACCGCGCAGAAATTTTCCGCGCAAAAAACTGCTTCGCGAAGTCTAGCACAGCGCTCCACCCCACGAAAGACGCGAGATGATTGTATCAGCGGAAAAATATCTGCGGATGGTCCCAGCGGATCAGGAAAAAGAAGCAGCCATCAAGCGAACGGCACCGAATTTCCATAAATTCTCAAGCACCGCGATAGGCAATCTAGTTCGCGCCGCCCTGTGCCGGGCGCGTTGCATCGTGCTTCAGCGCCAATCGTGCGGGTGGCGCCGCGAACGCCGTTTCCACGCGCTCGTCGCTGATCGCAGCCAAAGTCTCCAGCGTCTTTCGCGCATCGGCATTCTGCCCGGCTTTGGTCTGCGCCTCTGCCTGCAATTGCAGGGACAAAGGATTCTGCGGGTCTTCCTGTAGCTCCGCGATCGCTCCGGCATAATCGCCTTGCAAGTAAAGAACTCCTCCGTTAGCGGAGTGATACGCTTCCTGCACCGGCGTGCTGCGGCTGGTCTGCGCCATATTGGCCAGCAATTTCAGCGTGGCCTGCGCCGTATCGGTCTTTCCGGCGTTCACCGCGATGAACGCGCGAGCCTGCAAGATCAGCGCCAGCTCGTTGTCGCGGTCTCCCGGCAATAAATTGCTCTTGCGCGTTTCGGAAAGATCCTCTCGCGCCTCGTCCAGGTCTTTCAACGCGCTCACCGCATCCGGGTTAAAAAGCGCCATCGCGCGATGAATCTCCGCTTCTTGCACCGTTAACCCCGCCGCATGCGCTTCCGTATCTACCTTCTCGAATTCCGCGCGCGCCAGCCGCGGCTTGTGTTCGCGGTAGTAAGTCATCGCGTACAAAATCCGATAACCGATCTGCGTGGATCGCTCCTTGGTTCCCTTGATCGCCACCAAATATTGCGCCCGCGCCTTTCGTTCATCTCCCATCAAAGCGTAAGTCGAAGCCACGCCCGCTTGCGATGCGTTGAAATGCGGGTTGATCGCCAGTGCCTTCTGATAATGCTCCAGCGCCGCCGGATAATCTCCCAGCATGCGCATGATCTCACCGTAGGAATCCTGCGGGTTCGGCTCGTTGGGCAATGCCGCCACATACTGCTCCATCAGCGGCGGCGCCAGTTGCGGCTGTCCGCTCAACGCGTAGCAGTACGCCAGATTGTTCAGCGCCGGATAATAGCGGGGATCGTTCTTCAGCAGGCGCGACAAAACCGCTTCGCCGTGCTCATAAGCCCCCTGATACGCGCACAACCATTCCCCGGCCAGATTGCCCAGCCGCTTGTCGTTCGGATATTTCGGGAGCAGGTCATTCATCGCGGAAATGGCCACCACGGTTTCGCCGTTCTTCGTGCTGTTCATCCAGCGGATCAGCACTTGCTCGTCGGGCGATGCGTTGTCAATGTACTTCACGGCCAGCGCGCTCTCCTGCTTTTCCTCTTTAGGATCGGTCGTGAAATAAGCCAGCGCCGCGTGCGCCAGGGCAAATTGCGGATCGGCTTTCACCGCTTGGCGAAAAAATTCCAGGCCTTCATCCACGAACAGCCGGTCTTCGCGCTGCACCATCCCCATCTCGTACGCGTGCGACGCCAAAGTCGAATGGGTCGACACCGGTATGGTCTCTGTCGCGCTCGCGGGCGGCGCGGACTCCTGCGCGCGCACCGCGGCCATGCCGCCGCACGTCAAAAGAGCGGCAACCATCCAGGAGAGATAAGTTCGGGTTCTCACGGTTTTCCTCGCATGGAATTTTGCATGCCGGCTAACGGCCTTTCAGCACATACCCCGGATCGAAGGGTTGCTTATCGTCAATCTTCAAAACCTTCACGCCGCCCGTGATGTTGTAGACATCGATTACGCCGATTGCTCCCGCATTTCCGCCGACGATTCTCATCACTTCGTCGTCGCTCTCGGCGTAAACCACGGGTACCCCGGTTTTGCGGCTCGCATCATTCAACACGGCCTTTTCCTCGTCGAATGTCCCGCCCAGCACTTTTTCCAGGATGAACTTCGTCGCCGGTGAACTGGGCTCGCGGAGAACCAGCGTGATGCCCTTGCCATCCGGCCAAATGGTCGTCTTGGCCTTGAATATCTTCGCCAGTTCCACCAGACTCATCGCCCGCACGGTATTGGCAGGATTCACCACAATCGCGTAGTCCGTCCCGAAGGCGACGGACGCGACGCTCAACAGCAACACGCAAACAATCCACCAGCGGTTTCGCATAGCACTCTTATACCTATAATTTTCGATTTCCAGGAGTTCGCCTGTTTACAAATTAGCATCCCATGCAAAACGCGAGCCGGCGATTTCGCGGCATAGTGTCGCGCCAGTAAACTTGCAGCGCCAAAAACTTCCACTACACGCCGTTCGCCGCTGTTTCGCCTCTGCCGCTATCGCGCCTGCGACGACCGACACCGCAACCCCCAATACGGTAGGTGCCATTCAGGAACACCCGTCTTTAATTTGCCGCAACCTTACCTCCCGCTGGAGTATCTTATCCGCCGAG
This sequence comes from Acidobacteriota bacterium, assembly GCA_013289715.1. GTDB lineage: Bacteria > Acidobacteriota > Terriglobia > Acidiferrales > UBA7541 > Palsa-295. The sequence goes on from JABCZJ010000009.1 coordinate 186,050, forward strand.
TGCAACCTCCGCACTCCACCGCGGCGCCAGCGGTACCCCCACGAAACGGGGATGGCTCGGCTATGTCCAGAGCCCTCCTTCGCGGGAACGCGTCCCGGTTCCCGCCAAGGATCACGGAGGATCCATGAAGCGTCTCGTTTCTGTTTCTGCTTTGTTGTCGGCCATGCTCTGGCTGACTCCCGCAGTACGCGCGCAGTCCACCGTTATCCAACCCGGAACGCAGGTTCGGCTCACCATGGTTTCAGGTCTCACCACCGCGGTCGCGAAAGACGGCGACCCCTTTACCGCGATCGTTGCCGAACCGGTGTTTTCCGGCAACCAGCTGATCCTGCCCGCTGGATCCAAGGTCCACGGCACCGTCACGAGCGTCACGCGCCCGCGCTGGTTCGCGATGGAACGCGGCGGAGCTTCGATGAACCTGGTATTCAATTCGGTCGAAGTACAGAGCCGCATTTTCCCCGCGCAAATGAGCATTCTGTCGCTCTACAGCGGCAGCGCAGAAGACACCAAAAAGCGCAAAGACCTGAAAACCACTGAAGGCGTCGTGATCGAACAAAAACGCGACATCAAAGGTGACATCATGACCGGCGGCCTCGGGACCGGAGCCGGCGCTCTCGTAGGAGTCCTGTTCAGCAACGTTGTGCGCGGCACAATATTCGGCCTGGTGGGCACGTCTGCGTACATCGTCGCGAAGAAGGGAAAAGACGTAGAGCTTCCGGCGCAAACAGGAATGCTGGTGCGCATGGATTCCGCGGTGACTCTGCCACCATCGCTGCTGCGCAGCGCTTCCTTCACGCCGGAATCCGCCGGCAACTAACCGCGGCGACATCTCGAGTGATGCAGCGGACAGTCGAGCGGCGGAGAGATCGCCGCGAGCGAGGGGCAAGGTCCGGCTGGCGCGGGGAACCGCGAACGGAAAGAGGGACTGGCCGCCTTTGCTTTTGAAATCGGGAAAAACACGACAAAAACTAGCGATTGATCCGAATCGCTGTTGTTTATTTTCAATGACTTGCATTGGCTTTCGATTTTGTTTCGCTAGCGATCGATTTAGGCTGTGCAGAGTGACGAATGACGACTGATTCGCGGCGGGCGAGGGTGCGAGCAGTCGCTCGCGAGGCCTGGGTCTAGATCCCAGTTAGCGCCGGTTCGAGCACGGTGCGTCCTTTTGTGGCGCTTCCATAGTGCCCCGGCTTGCGCTGACACAATCCGGGGTCGTTGAATATTCGTAGACATACGGACGAGGGTAAGAGGCAGGCAAAGTTCAGACGATAACTGCTCGACATGGGGCGGAGTTTAGCTGCGAGGAATCGGATCAGAGGGTTTATCCGCAAACTGCTTAGCCGCTGAAGTACCGGTATGGCGATCGCGTCAACGCGGGAGCCGAACAAGAATCAGTCGAGCGACGGCACCTCGCCGAACGAGTGCAGCGCCCGCATCGGCCACAAATCTTCAGCGCGCAATTTTAAAGCTCCCAACGTCCATCCACTCGGCTCGCGCCCGATACGCACAACCTGAAAGAGCACGGGCGCCGCGTCGTTCCCGCGCTGATCGTGTCGTTCGACCACCCGCAAAGCCAAAATCGCTTCACGCTCCACTTCCGTGCGCAGGTAGAACTTGCATCCCCTGGTGCTGACGTTGCACGTTTCCGAGCGCTCGGTAAAGAAATGTCCACAACGGTCGAACCCGCAGACTTCGATCGCAAATTGCAACGCGATTCGCTCGGGCCGCTGCGTCGAGAAATCCGCGAGCGCTGCGAAACCGTTCGATGGCGATGTTTGCCTGGTCATGATCCCGTCCTGCTCCACGCGGTCTTGCCCGCCGTTGGTCGTTTCTGCGGTAGAGCCGTGCACACCGTGCCCCCAGACCTCTGTTGGGATCGTCATGCCGAGCGCCGCGCAGCCAGCGCCACTGGTTTGTCCGAGCGCTTCAAGAAGCGGTACAGGCTGGTGCGGCCAATCCCTAGTACCTGGGCAGTGCGCACCCGGTTGCCATGGCACATTTCCAGCACGCGTTGAATGTGCACGCTGCGGACCTCGTCCAGCGGAAGCGGGCTCCACACCGTCGCGGCGGAGGCGGTGTGGCGGCGAGAGCGCTGCAGATGTTCGGGCAAATCGCCCACGTCGATGAAATCGGAATTTGCGGTGATCGCCGCGCTGGCGATTACGTTTTCCAGTTCGCGTACGTTGCCCGGCCAGTCATGTTGCAGAAGCACGATGTGCGCCCGGCGCGTCAGCCCTTGGAACGGCTTGCCGTAAGTCTCGCCGTATTTTTTCACGAAGTGCTGCACCAGAATCGGAATGTCTCCGGGACGCTCCGCCAGCCCTGGCACGCGCAGCTCAATGCTGCTGAGCCGGTAGAAGAGATCTTCGCGAAAACGGCCTGCCAGCACTTCGGCGCGCAGGTCGCGGTTGGTGGCCGCGATCAGTCGCACGTCCACTTTCCTAACTTCCGGCGATCCCACGCGCTGGATTTCGCGATTCTGTATTACCCGCAGCAGCTTGGCTTGCATCTGCAGCGAGGTCTCGCCGATTTCGTCCAGGAAAACTGTGCCCCCGTTGGCGTACTCGAATAGGCCCGGGCGCGTTTCCGTCGCGCCGGTGAAAGATCCGCGCACGTGTCCGAACAACTGGCTTTCGAGCAGTGTGTCCACCAGCGCTGAACAATTGCACACCGCGAAACGCTCCTGCGACACGGGGCTCATCTGGTGCAGGGCGTGCGCGACCAGTTCCTTACCCGAACCCGTCGGCCCGGTGATCAGCGCATTGGTGTAATGCCGCGCGATTTTTTTCGCCAGATCGAAAACCTCCAGCATCGCCGGGCTACGCCCCACGATTCCGTGGAACAGCAGGCTATCCAGCAGCTTGTCCTCCAGATCCCGTATCTGCAGTCCGCGCGTAAACGAATCCGTCAGGTCATCGAGAGTTTTCAGCAATCGTGTGTATTCGATCGGCTTGCAAAGATAATCGTAAGCGCCGTGCTTGATCGCTTCGATGGCGGAGTCCACCGCATAGAATCCCGTCACCAGGATCACGTACATCCCTGGATCGCATTGTAGCGTTTTCTCCAGGAACGCCAGGCCATCCATGCCCGGCATCTTCATGTCCGCTACGACCACGCGGCAGCTTCCGCAACGCACTTTTTGCAGAGCTTCTTCGGCATTGGTCGTTCCCGTCACCGGGAAACCAGCTGCTTGGAGCCTTTCGGACGTCACTTCGGCGTGGTACGGTTCATCGTCCAATATGCAGATCGGAAGATTTTTACGTGACAGCTCTACCAGTGACCTTTCTAGCAGGACGTTCATAATACACACACAAGGCAAGGAAGGGGCCAGAGCGGAACAACAAGTGATTTTCCTTACGATATTGATTATGTCGCGCGCGGCCGATTTCTCGACGTAGGTAATACCTGCGGATGCTTCGCCTTACCGCAAAGCATTTAACGAATCGTGCGCGGAGGCGCGCTGTCTATTAATCTCCACAGTCAGCTCGCTTTGAACCAAGCTCGTGCCAATCTGGAACCACGGCGCCAGACTGGGATTCAACCCTGCGCGGTTACTTCTTCCGACCGCTCTCGCCCTTCCGCCTCTCAACGATTCATGCTGCTCTCGACCAGACTTTCGACCGCGCGATCCGCGCAGTCCTTCATCGTCCTGCGTGGTTGCAGCTGCTCGAGTCCCACGTACGTGCAGGAGGCGCCCGTGCTTCTGTCTCCCACGCTCACCGCTCGATGCGGCACCGGGAAGTCGGCTCCTCCACCCAGCGGTCGCAGCAGTCGCACAAAGAGTATGCTGTCAAGTCGCACCGTCGCATGCAGCGCCACCGTTTTTCCCTCTCGTTCGCGCCAGTCCAGCGACGTCTTCTCCACAAAGAAATTTTCCCTCGCGTCCCATCCCGATACTTCTACGCGGTAACTGTTGTCGCGGCAAGCCGCCGTTGTGATCGCCTGAATGTTGTCTGTTCCGCGATTCATGATTCCACCTCGGATGGCTATCTTGCAGACGAGATACCAACGCGGATGGCAGGGTTGTGTTGATGTTGAAGGGCTTAACCACCCGCTGCAACCTGGGCGAAACGCACCGAGTGTTCCGAACGCGCCGCTTGTGCCCCATTGAAACGCGATCATGACCCGGACGACCGCCGCTGCAAAGGCAAAGGCGCCCAGCTCATGCTGGCCGCCACAAAGTCAGAAGCTCGGCCTACGTTCATTTTTCCGCTAACTGTTTCGCCGCTGAGGCCATGAAGTTCGAGGGTTTGCGCAGGCTCGCTATCCCCACCTGTACCCGGGATAAAGCGCCGCTAGCGCAAACCTAAAAATGTAGGGGAACAGCTTGTCGTAGGCGTACCAAGCTACCAGCAATCCGAGCATCCCAAATCCTGACGTCCTCACCCAGTGCTGGAATCGCTGCGCCGTCGCATTGTTCATCAGCAGGGTGACTCCCGTAACTCCATCGAGCGGCGGCACGGGCAGTAAGTTGAACGTCCCCAGCAGCAGGTTCAAAAGAAAGACGATGCTGAGGAACGTTGCTGCGAAGCCCGCGATTCCCGGCACCAGCGGTTCAGTGATATGCGTGAAATCGACTGCATCGGGCACGCCGAAAATTCCGAAATGCATCCCGACGCGAATCGCGATGGCCGACAGAATCACGAGCGTAAAATTCGCCGCCGGACCGCCCAGCGCCATCCAGGCCGCACGGCGCGGGTAGCGTTGTTGCCAGGCTGGATCGTAGGGCGCGCTCGCCCAGCCGATCATCCAGTGCGCGACAAAATACGAGAGGATCGGTACGACCACCAGTCCAAAGGGCTCGCGTCGGATGTGCGGCCAAGGGTTGAGCGTCACCTGGCCGCCGTGAAAAGCCGTGGAATCGCCGCCGATTCGCGCAATCAACGCGTGCGCGCCTTCGTGGCAGGTGGTCGAAAACAGGAAAACGATGTACCAGATAACGCCGAGGATCAGGAATTGGGGAGTCATGCCGCTCGACAGACTAAGGTGTCTGGCCACATTGCGCAAGGGCCGCCGCGCTGGTCGGCGCCGGCAGCGAATTTCAACGCCACATTAAATCCCGCTAAAAGTCCCGCAAATTTCACAAATATTCTTGACAGTCCCAGTCGCGAGGTCTAGTCTCGCGTCACAGGCTTTAGATAAATTGCCTCCCAAGGGTGGGTTCGTAAGGAGGGGCTGTGAGTTCGAATCAAAGAAATTTATCCCGGGCCAACGTCTGCTCTGAACAGGAATTTGAAAATTTGCTCCGGCGCTGCGAAGAGCATTTGAAGTTGCAGCGTCCCGGCACGCTGAAGCCGGAATCGCTCCCGTCTAACTCCCTCAAGATTGTTGCGCCAGTTCGTCGTCGCGATTCGGCAGCATAGCGGCTCCGGGTTTTACCTGTAGTATCCGTTCGTTCCGGGCAGTCCGTGTGCTTGTATCAGCGGCGATCACCGGTCAGCTTTTTATTTCGCTATCGTGTGCGTGAAGCGGACCTTACCTCGCTGCCGGAGTATGCGAGCATAGTCCACGATGCCGCAACCAGCTGAAGCCCGGCACGGACGGTCTGGGTGATGCCGGTACCGCTGGCTTGTTGCGCCTTCTCCAGCAGATCCTGCGGCAACTCTACTGTGATCTTGCGCGTTCTCGCCACAGGACCTCCTTAAAAACATTATGGAAGAAGAATGAGAGATTGGCTCCGGGGCCTGGACTCGAACCAGGATAACCAGCTCCAAAGGCTGGCGTGCTACCAATTGCACTACCCCGGAACGGGGTACAAAAGTGTAGCAGACCTCCCGCCGATTTGTTACTGCCCGCGAGCGTCGAACAATGGCGCCGCGCGTTCCGCCGTTTGCTGCATCGTCTGCGATTTGCTACGCTGCTAAAGTTGCATCTCCGCGGAGAGATGTCCGAGCGGTTTAAGGAGCACGCTTGGAAAGCGTGTGTTGGGGAAACTCAACCGTGGGTTCGAATCCCACTCTCTCCGCCATTTTAATTTCCCCTCGCAAATCGCCGATAAGCTTATGACCTGCCCAAAGTGCAACGCGCCGCACGTCGTGAAGCCGGTGCCGGGCGCGCTGAAATTTCCGCAACGTCTGGAGTGTCCCGTGCACGGCTGGTTGCCAGAGAGGATCACGCCAATTCGCATGCGCTTGCACAAAGACCGGCCGGACGGGCGGGCGTGTTGGCGCGAGTCCGTCCACTGGCACACGAAGGCGGAAATAAGGCGTAGAATGAAGTCATGACCTCCATGCAGGAACTAGAACGCACCAGTCCAGCCGAGCTCGCGGCGATGTGCCAGCGCGTCGCGGACAATCCTGGCGCGTATTTGCAAGCCGCAGCTGCCCAAGCGTCGAAACTGAAATTGGAATGGAATACCTTACAAACTTTTCCCAATCCGAACTACGCTGTGCAAAAGAAGATTGAACAGCAGAAGGACCGCGTCGGAAGGCGCATGATCGAATTTCTCGCCGGGATTCTGTAACCGCGTATCCGCCGCTTTCGCAGCCGCGACAATTCGAATTCCTCAGTCCTTCTTCGCCTTGCCGGGCGGATTCAGCGCCACGGAAGCCTCGGAAGTAAGCAGCAGGAAAGTGAACGACTCCTGCAAGTATAGCCGCACCGCCGTCTCCGTGTGGCTGAGATAACCGATCGAAACGTCCTGCCCGATGTGCAAATCAAAATCACCGCCGCGCGTAGTCAGCACAAACGCGCCAGCAATCGCCGGCGCCCAAATAATTTGATCCTTCAGCAAACGCTTCACGTGCTCGAGAACTGGATACCCATGGTCGCTGGTTTCGGCGAGCGCAGTGTACGCATCGGCTCCCAGCAGCACGGCGTAAGGTCCGTTGACGCCCACCAGTCGCAACTGGCTCAACCCCTGCGCGATTGCGTCCGGGTACTCGCGCACATCGGCCGGCAGCGTCTTGATCGGATTGCTCGTGCCTTGGCGCACACCGCCGATTCCGGCGGCCGCATAGCCATCAAAAATCGCGCGGTCCTCGGCGAAGGCGATCTCGCGCGCCGCGTCCTTCGCCGGTTGCCAGTTCGAATCGTTCGCGCCGCGTTCCACGTCGTCAATTCCCTGGCGATCCAGCTCGAACGTGACGCGCAGTTCCACCAGCGCTTTCACCTCGCGTTGCCGCGCAAGAATCCCGGCCGAAGGAGCCGCGATTTTTCGCAGGTGGCCGGTCCCGACCGCGGAAAGGGCGCTGCCGCCCGGCCCGTCCACGTCCACGACGCGCCGTCCCGCAAGATAGCGCTTCAGCGTGCGCGTCGTTTCCACTTCGATGGAAGCCCAGGCCGCATCTGAAATCGGGGCAAGCTCGCGATGTAAATTATTCATGGCCGATCTCTCCTTTGAGTGATCCGATACCGAGTGATCCATCTTTATTATTAGACGGCGCGGATTGGCTCGTCTCGTCCGTCGCCTGTGCCTTGTTGGCGAGCGCTGCATCCGCGGGTGGCTCGTCGCTCACATCATCCAGAAATGTTGCGGACGGCACGAAGAACAAATTGCCAGTAACGGCGCGGCTGAAGTCCAGCAGCCGGTCGTAATTTCCCGGCGGCCTGCCAACGAACATATTCTGCAGCATCAGCTCGATGGTGCTCGGCGACTTGCTGTAGCCGATGAAATACGTTCCAAATTCGCCTTGCGTGGGCCGCCCGAACGGCATGTTGTCGCGCAAAATCTTGATCTCTTTGCCGTTCTCTTCGATCGTAGTGAGTGAGCTGTGCGAGCAGGTCGGCTTGATCGACTCGTCCAATTCAATGTCCGCTAGTTTCGTTCGCCCGATGACTCGTTCCTGCGCTTCGGTGGAAAGCGCATTCCATGCGGGAAGATCGTGCAGATATTTCTGCACGATTACGTAACTGCCCCCAGCGAAGGCAGCATCCTCATCAGCGATCACTACGGCATCCGTCGCTTCCTGCCCGCGCGGATTCTCCGTGCCATCCACAAACCCAATAAGGTCGCGGTCGTCGAAGTAACGGAAGCCGTGCACTTCATCCACCGGTTCGACGGCATCGCCCAACCGTCCCGTGATTTGCGTCGCCAGCTCGAAGCATAAATCCATGCGCTTGGCACGAATATGAAACAGCAAATCGCCGGAAGTCGCCACGGCGTGGCGCCCGCCGGAGCGGATTTCACGAAACGGGTGCAGCTCCACCGGCCGCGGGGTGCCGAACAGCCGGTCCCACACCTCGGACCCAAATCCCATCACGCACGAAAGTCCCGCTTCGATGTCGCGAAAGTCCACGGCGCGATAGAGCGCCGAGAGGTCTGCGCAGAACGAGCGCACTGTGCTTCGGTTCTCCGCGCCCGGCTTTACGGTCAGCACCAGAAAAATCGCGGCGCGCGTCAGCGGCGAGGCGATCGGTTGAGCCAAAGCGAGCACGCCCTGCGCCGCATTGTTCGCGTTCTTGGGATCGGGTTCCATCGACTCTCATCCTGGCGGCGCGTTCGGAATCTCGTATATTTCGATAGCGCGTCCACGCCACCGCCTACGTTCGGGCGGCAAGCTTACCATCGGCCCCCGACGAACGTCCACAGCGCCTCGGCGCGCGCCGGCCAGCCCCCAACCAGCCTGTTGGCGGATTGGCTCTTGCGGAAGCGGCGCCGTAGCGTGGTTCCAGTTCATCCCAGGCTCGATTTACAGCAATCACTGTATTTCCGCGAACTCATGGCTGCCACATCATCAACGGGATTGCATGGAGCGCGCGGCGCATTTTCCGGCTTGGGCGCGTTCGGTTTTTCTTCTCTGATTCGCCGCGTGTCGCCGCTTGTTCCCAGCGCCAGGAGGCCCTGTGGGTTACTGCTCCGAATTTCTTCCGCTGTTAGCGCTGCTCTCGAATTCGGCCGGGCCCGGTGCTTCCGCGCTCACGTTCTTGAAGATATTTCTGACTTTCGCCTCATTCGTTTGCTTAGCCGTTGCGATTCTTTACTTCTTTGGAAAACTCGTGATCGAGCTTTTCGGAATTTTGGATGGACGATCCCCGCGACCGAATGACCGCTATGCACGAAACTGAATTATTTTCGGAGCAACCAGGCAGCTCCGCCACGGCGCCAATCCCCATCGCAGGCAGAGATATATGCCGGTGTTGCCGCAGTGTTGAAATCGCCCGTTCGCATCGGCGCGGCCCCACCGAGAAATATCCTCTGCGCGCCATGCATGTCCGCGTGTACCGGTGTGACGATTGCAATGCCCGTTTCTATGCCTTGTTCTGTGTCGATGCGGTAGCTTCGGCGAAGAAGGCATCCGCGTGACGGCAAAACCAAACACAGACGCATCGTTGTACGGTAGAATGGGTGAAAGCCTATGAGCGAAACGCCCAGCGATGTCTGTGGAAAATGCGGTGCCGCGATTGACTCGAGCCGCAGAGTAGACTTCACTCTAAAGGACGGAACCCGCGTTTGCGATTCCTGCTTTGTGAGAGAAACCCCGCGCCCTAAGAGCGATCGGCCCAACTGAGGAGCGGCTCGCTCGGTTTTCCGTTGCGCTCGCGTGTGGCCAGCTGGGCTCCCGCCGCAAACTACCGCGCCAGCGCTGCAGGTGCGGCACATGTGTTTCCGTGGTCCTCACAACTTCTAGGAAACCACCGCCTGTTGCGCCACGCTTTCCAGGCGTGCGGCCCGCGGCAACTTCACCAGAAAAGTAGTTCCGCTTTCCGACGTCTTCTCCAGCGTGACCGAACCGCCATGATCCTGCACAATCTTGTTCACGATCGCGAGGCCCAGCCCGGTGCCATTCGGTTTTCCCAGACTAACAAACGGATCGAACAGCGTGCCAGAAATCGCAGGCGGCACTCCTGTCCCATTATCCGCCACGCGCACTTCAAATGATTCACCCAGCGAGCTAATCTCGATCTTCACATACCCCTGCGAAGGCACCGTAGCCTCGCAAGCGTTCAGCACCAAATTGAAAAACGCTCGCTCGATTTTCTTGGGATCGAACACTCCATCCATTTCGCCGACCGTGCTAATCGAAATCTCCAGATGTCGCAATTCGGGCCTGGCCCGCACTGCGTCCACCGCGCGGCGTATCGTTTGGTTCAAAGACGCGGGTATCGGCGCAATCGAGCTTTCCTCACGGGCCAATTCGCGCAGCGAGTCGAGCAGATCCACCATCTGTTCCGAAGCGGTCTTGATCTCCTCGTAGATTTCGTCGCGGTTGAGCTTCAGCTTCTCAGCTTCGTAGAGAAACTCCGCATTGGCCACCACCGCCGCCAAATAATGCCGCAGATCGTGCGAGATCGAGTTGGCCGCTCGACCCACAGCCGCGATCCGCTCCGTCGCAAATCGCCGCTGCTGAAAAGCGAGCAGCTCGCCGCGCATTTTTGAAAACGCTTCGCCGAGTTCCGCCACTTCGCTGCTCCCGCGCGGCGTGATCGAGTACGTGTAGTTGCCAACGGCCAGCGCCCGCACGCCAGCCACCAGGTTGTCCAGCGGATGCGTGATCGTCGAAGAAACGAACCCCAGCAGCACGGCGGCGAGCGCCAGCGCTGAGATCCCCAGCAGCAAAATCGTGCGATTCAGCCGCCGCAGAGATGCGTTCGCGGGTTGCAAGGACATCAACACGTAGCACTTCACCGACACAGGCGGTCCGCTGTGGATCACCACCGAGGCGGTCTGGTATTGATCGGAACCCAAATCCATTTCTCGTGTTCCGTCCTGCGCACCAGCGCTCTTCTGTATCAATTGCTCCAGCTCGTGCTGATCTGCCGGCGAAAGTGTGGACGCGATCACCTTGTCGCCGGTGGTCAGCGCGATGGCCCCACCCGCCACCAGCGCGAGTTGCTCGGCGACCGTAGCATCTATCTGGTAGCCGACAGCCAAAAGCCCCAGCTGCCTGCGCTCAGCCTCCGTGCCCGCAGTGATCGGCCGCAAGAACACGCGATAGAGTTGGCCGTCGCCGTACCACCAGCTCGCGTCCTCGCCCTGCTCCATGGACCTTGCCAGGTTTTCTTCTGCAACGTTCGTTTTCCAGCGCGGACTTGTGCCGTGAAATCCCAACACCTGTCCGTTCGGCCCCGCGAGCAGAAAAAGTTGGCTGCCGGCCAGCTTCCATAGGGGTTCCGAGGCGTCCTGAATCGTCAGGGCGTGCTCGGTGGTCATCAAAGCTTTCAGTGGGGGAAGTTCGGCCAGCATCGCGGCGGTGCGCGAAAGTTGCAGCTCGCGCTCCTGCTGCACGTTTTCGAACGCGCGCAGGGAATCGTTGGTGCTCTGCCGCACTCCTTCGTCAACTTCGGAGCGCACCGTGTGGCGCACGATCAAGAGCAGGGAACCCAAAAGCCCGCAAATGATCACCAGCGTGGCAATGAGAAGTTGCGTGCGCAATCGCAAACGTGCCAAGAGGCTCCTCGACCAGCGGCGCTACATGTCCAATGCAGCGACGCCATCACCCGGTGTGAATTTGTAGCCCGTGCCATGCATCGTCAAAAAATATCGCGGGCGAGCCGGGTCGGGCTCGAGTTTTTGCCGGATCCGCAATATGTGGTTGTCCACGGTCCGCGTTGTGGGATAGTTTTCGTATCCCCACACTTCGTTCAGCAGTTCTTGCCGCGAAATCACGCGGGCGGGGCAGCGCGCGAAGTACTTCAGCAACTTGAATTCCTGCGCTGTGAATGCCAGCGTTTTTCCTGCGCGCGTCACCACCATGCTGGTGAAATCAATCCTGGTGTCGCCAAAAGTCAGCAGCTCATGCGCAGGGGGACCGCCGGCGGAGGTGGCTGCATCCGGCGTCGCTGGCCCGCCGCGACGCATCGCGCGGCGCACGCGCGCCAGCAATTCTCTGGGGCTGAACGGTTTTGTGACGTAATCATCCGCGCCCAGCTCCAGCAGCAGGACTTTATCTTCCACTTCGCAATTCGCGCTCAACACCACGATCGGCACACCCGCGGCGTGCGCCTTAAACGCCCGGCAAACTTCCTTTCCGGGCAAGCGCGGCAGCTTCAAGTCCAGCACCACGACGTTCGGCGTTTGCTTGCGAAAACTTTCCAGGCCCGCTATGCCGTCCGAAGCAATCTGCACGCGCAGCCCGTCCGCTTCAAAAAGCCGCTGCAGGGTGCGCTGCATCGGCCGGCTGTCTTCCACCACCAATATGGTATCCACGGAGCCTTCCTTTGATTGCAGCCTCCGATCCGGCGGATTCATCCGCTAGTCGGAATTGAGCCTGAACATGCAGAATCCCGCCGCCGGATTGGCCCATTCTACGGCTGCGCCGAGGGCAACGGGGACTCCCTGCATTGTAATCCCAACCCCGGTCCGTAATCTTCCCGTAAATAGATTGCGAGGGATCGCTCGCGGCATTGTCACCAGAGCGTTTAGCGGAAGTCAAAAGCTTGTAAATTCTGTGCCGCGTAAGTTTTCGGTTACCGCGTCAACGGGGACTTGGCAGTGAGCTCCTGTACCGCGGCAAGACTCAATCGCTGTAAACCTGTCGCCATGAAGTCCATACCTTTGCCCGAATGACAAAATAAGCCGTCGAAGGAACTTACGGCCGAACTCTTACCCGGCTACGTACAGAGCGAGATTCGCACCGACAGCGCTAGGGAGGTTACATGCGCGAGCAAGATTCAGCAATAACGATGAACCGCCGGGAGATGCTCAAACTTTCAGCGTTTACCTCCTTGATTGGAACCTCTGCCATACCCAGTAAGACCCAAGCCACGCAAACTGTCCCCGTGAAGCAGGTATCGTTGCCCGAACTGCCACCGAAGCCGTCGACAGCTGTTGCAGCCAAGCTTTTTCCCGGCTTTACGCAGACCGACGTTCGTACCAGCGGGGCGACTATCCCTGTTTTTCACAAAGGCGACGGCCCAGCAGTGCTTCTACTGCATGGATATCCCGAGACGCACGTTACCTGGCACAAAGTAGCGCCGAGGCTCGCCGAGCGGTACTCGGTCTACTTACCTGATCTGCGAGGATACGGGGATTCGAGCCGCCCGAGCGACGGAGACCCCCACGTCCATTACTGGTTCCGCGCGATGGCGTTGGACCAGGTCGAGACGATGCGTCATTTTGGGCACGAGCGGTTCCTTGTGGGTGCCCACGATCGCGGTGCCCGAGTCGCCCATAGGCTGTGTCTCGACTTTCCCAGAAAGCGTGAGCAAGGTTTGCCTCATGGACATCGCTCCGACGTTGACGATGTATCAACAAACCAATCAAGAGTTCGCTACCAGGTACATGTGGCGGTTCTTCCTTATCCAAGCGGCGCCTCTGCCCGAACATCTGATTGGGCTCGATTCTCAATATTATCTGGGAGACATCCTTGGCGGACTGAACAAGACGCCGGGCGCCCTCACGCCGGACGCAGTGAGCGAGGATGTTCGATGCTTCTGCTGCACATCGACGATTCATCCCACGTGCGAAGACTTCAGAGCGGCTGCGGATGTCGGTCTTGCGATGGACGAGGCGGATGACCGTGCGGGAAACAAGATCGTGGTACCGGTTCACGCCCTGTGGGGGGCAAAAGGAACCGTAGGGCCGTTGTGGGACATCCTCGCGACCTGGCGGGCGAAAGCGGCCGCAACCGTTACCGGGCGCAGTCTTGATTGCGGCCATTTCCTCCAGGAAGAACGTCCCGAGGAAACCTTGGATGAATTGCAGCAGTTTTTCGGCACGGCGTAAGTCGGAAGCGATCGAAGAGCAAACGGACGCATTTCTTGCTGGATGCGCGCAATTTCAAGGGTGCTGGTAACCCTCGGTCGGTGGCGGGACGTAGTCTTCGCCGTACTTGTTCTTGTGCGCGAATGTAAAATTCGGATTATCGACCACGTGGATCGGTCCCAGCGTGTGCGTGTTCTCGGAAATCGTGACGACCCGGCTTAAAGCTTTCAGATTTTCCGGCAGGCTTCGTTCGTACCAGACGTGCATCTGGTATCGGCCGTCGGGAACGTTGGGAATCGTTAGATGCCCCGTGCGATCTGACATCGCGAAGTATGGCGTATCCACTACAATCACTACCGCGCTCATTTCCGCGTGAATATTGCAAAATAGAAAGCTCACTCCCGGCCGGTCGAATCGCACCGAGCGGCTGGTGCCCGCCTCGTAGAGCCCCAAATCAAACCTTTTGCCGTCGTACATCGAAAAAATATTGTGGAAGAACGGATCTTTGTTGGGGAACTGAATCAGCGAGCCCACTTGCACCACAATCACGTGCGGCTCGAAGCTCTTATTACGTTGCACGAGTTCCGGTACCTTCGCCGCAGTCACAGCCGTGGCCGGATCGTTCGCAGCTGGCGCATCGAGCGGCGTCAACCACACCACCACCTGAGATTCATCCACGCGGTTGCCGGTGATTCCGTGTTGATGTCCCCCGGACCCGGGCTTCGACACCGAAACTTCCGCGGTAACAGCGGACGTCTGCGCGGCAGCCGTTGCCGCACTCGTGCCCGCGCACGCACTGCACGCGAGCAGCCAGCCGAGCCCTTTGACGCAGCGCCGCATTTGCGACTTCCACCTCAAAATATGTAACCCACGCTCAATCCGATTTGATTGGCCGTCTCCAAATTTCTGTCGAGATAATACGTCTGCAAGCGCCGGTATTCCGCGGAGAATAAAACATTCGAACGCGCGTGATAGATGAAATTTACGAACGGAGTCAGGTTGCGCGACGTGAGCGGCCCATAATAGTACATGGTCGCGGGGAAATTCCTCAGCTCGCCGGCGAAGGGATTGTCCTGCCCCAGCGCAAAATTCACTTCGAAGTTTGCCTTGGGCTTGTATTTCACCTGAATCCATCCGCCCATCGAATCCAGTCCGCGAATCGTGGTGGTGGGATCCGTCACCGGCCCGGAGAACAGCACGCTTTGCCCGATACCGCCTCCGAACCCGCCCACCGCGCGCCCGCGGTAAAATTCTCCGGTGAAATCAAAATATTTTCCCAGCGGGACGGTCACATCCGTTGTGCCCGCCCATCCGTCCACGCCCCGTCCGAATCCCCAATTCTGCCGCCCGTAGTATCCGCCAACTCCGACCGTCACGTCCCTGCCAAACGCGTGATGACTCCACGCCACCCGCGCAGCGTATGCTGGCTGGCCCGATTGTTCGCCCTCGCTCGGCACCCGCATTTGCAGGTTGGGATAATCGCCCGTCAGCGAGTCCAAAATTCCCGCCTGCAACAGCAAACTCGAATCCTCCGACAGCGCCACACGATGTTCGATGCGTATCTGCGGCGTCCAGAGCCACAAATTACCCGAGTAGGAGAGTGCCGGAATCGCCAGCGAAGCCAGTGAGGTCGGCATCAGAGGCGCGAAGAACAGCGAATCCTGTCCGGCGACGATTGAAGTGTCGGCCCAATCCATGCGGATTGTCCCGGTACGCAAGCGCACTACTCCCATCACTGCACCGTTCGGCGCGTCTACCTGCCCGCCCGCGAAATCAAATCGCACATTGGCGCTGGTGTGCGCTCCGGCCACGTCCGGCCCGAACACCTCCACTCCCAGTTGTGACTGGCGCAGCGATCCAGAGAACGCTCCAGAGGTATCTGGCACGTTGGCAGGAGTAGCGACTTCCGGGAAGTCCAAATTGTCAACCGAGCCGCGCGTCGCAAAAGCGTTCAGCAGCACCATTCCGGAAAAACGCACGCGATATTTCGAGCCGCTTTCCACTTTCGTTTGGCTCTGGTCCAGCACCTTCGCGTCCGTCAATTCCTGATTGTCTTCCAGCTTCGTGACGCGCCGCTCAAGCGACGTACCCTGCTCGCTAGTCGCCGGACCAGCAGCAGCCACAGCCGCGGCCGCCGTGTTATCCGGCGGCGCGTTCGCGGGCGAGGTCACTGCAGCATATGCGTCATGCGCCTGGCCAGGCGTCGTTAGCAATTTCGCAGTCGCGCGATTCAGCTCACTGCGCAGCGCGCGCGCCTCCGCGTGCTCTCGTTCCTCAGCGGCGCGCAGCTCGCTCACCTGTGAATTCAAGCGCTGCACCTGCGCCTGCAGCGCGCGCACCGAATCAGCGAGCGCACGGATGTCCGGCACTGAGTCAGTTGGCGCAGCACCGGGCGAAGCGGACGGCGGCGCAGCGTTTTGACATTTGCCTGGCGGTGAATAAAGCAGCAAAAAACTGGCGATGATCCATACAGGAATGAATACTTTTCGGCGCCCGTTGCCTAGCATGGCGGGCCTCCTTGATGATCTTGGTAGGGCCTGTCTGTTCGCCTGGCGCCGCGCCGCACGCTGCAAAATTTCCCAGCGTTCCCTAGCGGACGCGGCATTTCTTGGCATCGCTCGCCTTTTCGCTGACTTGTCCCGCCAGCACGGCGCGGATCATGTCAGCCAAAGAAGTCGAGGAAAATGGTTTCTGAAGTATCGAACTCTGCTGATTGGAAGACGATTCATTACCGGAGGTTGCATACTCGGTATAGCCTGTCATATAAGCCGCCTTCATGTCCGGCCGGATTGCTTGCAGTCGCTTCACCAGCTCCGTGCCGCTCATTCGCGGCATAATCATGTCCGTGAACGTTACGTGAATAGTTCCTTCGTGCCGCGCCGCAATTTCCAGCGCCTCGATGCCGTCTTTTGCCTCCAGCACCGTGTAGCCCTGCGCTTTCAGGAATTGGCCTGCCAGCTCGCGCACCCCGGCTTCGTCTTCCACCACCAGAATCGTCTCGCTTCCGCGCCGCAGCGCGGCTTGCTTGGCTTCCGCCTCTGCCTTGGATGCGGGACCAGACGCCAGCGGCAGATAAATTTCGAACGTTGTGCCCTTTCCCAGCGCGCTTTCCACCCAGATGAATCCGCCGCTTTGCTTCACAATCCCATAAACGGTCGCCAGGCCCAGCCCTGTACCCTTGCCGACCTCTTTGGTAGTGAAGAACGGCTCGAAAATATGAGTTTTGGTCTGCTCGTCCATTCCGATACCGGTATCGCTCACGGAAAGCAGCACGTACGATTCGGGCGGCATGGACCCATGTCGCGCGCTGTCCACCTGCGTCGTCTCGACGTTCGCGGTCCGCACCGTGAGCGTTCCGCCACCGGGCATCGCGTCGCGCGAGTTCACCGCCAGATTCATCAGCACCTGCTCGATTTGGCCCGGGTCGGCCGTCACCAGTTTCAGTTTCGGCTCCGGCACAAACACGTGCTCGATGTGTTCGCCAATCAATCGCGGCAGCATCTTACCCATTTCCGCGACTACCGCGTTCAAATCCAATACGCGCGGTTGCAGCACTTGCATGCGGCTGAAGGCCAGCAACTGCCGCGTCATCGCGACGGCGCGCCCGGAAGCCTTCTGAATTTGTTCCACGCAACGTTTGTGGAATGCGTCGGCGCCGTCGCGGTCAATCAGCAGGTCGCTGTTGCCGCGAATAATCGTCAGCAAATTATTGAAATCGTGCGCCACGCCGCCCGCCAGCCTCCCCACGGCCTCCATTTTGTGCGCCTGGCGCAGCCGCTCCTCCAGCTTTTGCTGCTCCGCCTGCGTTTTCTGCAGGTTCGCGCGCATCCGCGAGAACGCCCCCGTCACCTCGGAGACCTCGTCTCCACCCGTGCTCTCCAAGGGAAAGCCGTAGTCGCCTCCTTCCAGTGCGCGAACGCCAGCGACCAAATTCGCCAGCGGCCGCGTAAACGTGTGCGAAATAAAAAATACCAACACGCTGCCCGCGATCACGCTGAGCAATCCCAGTGCTAGCAAGATGCGATTCAAATCCCGCAGAAATGATGTGGCCTTGTCGAACGATTTCAAAACGGTCAGAGTGACGCGTGGCTGCGCGTCGGGAGGGAGCTCGACGGTCGTCGCAAGATATCGTTCGTTGCCGATTTGCGTTTCCTGCGACCCTGCCGAGTCGCGCTGCGGCTGTCGCGCCAGCTCGGCCTGCTGCGCGTCTGTCAAAGTGCTCGCCACAAAGGTATCGCCCCAGCGAAATGCGACTTCGCTCGACGCGATCTTGCTGAAGTCCTTCGCCGCACGCTGGTCAATCTCGTGGCCCACCGCGAGATAACCGAGTGTTGAATCCTTGGACTCCGCCCCAAAATAAATCGGCTGGATCCACACCTCATAAAGGTGTCCTCCGCCGAACCACCAATCGCGTGGCTCTTCCCTGTTCAACGTAAGCTGCATGAATTCCTGTGCCGCGGGGCGCTCAAAGCTCGCGCTCTTGGCACGCGTCGCCACCACCTTGCCCGAGCGATCCGCGAACACCATCAAATCGCTGCCGCTCAGATTCCAGACATCCTCGGATGCGTCCTGAATTGTTGCGGAGTCCTCGGTGGTCATCATGGCGCGCACGTTGGGAAGGTTCGCGAGCAGTTGGGTCGAGCGCTTCAAGGTCGCTTCGCGCTGTCGCTCGAAGCTCTGATACATGTCGACGGAGTTACGCAGGTCTTCGCGAATATTCTCGCGCACGCGATTCTGCACGCTGTAGCTGACGATCAGCAGCGTTGCGCTGCTCAGTCCAGCGGTGATCGCGAGCAGCGATAGCAGGAACTTCGTCCGTAAGCGAATGTTGCGCACGCAGGTTTCTCCCTGAGGAGAGTCGCCGGACACACGGCAAGCCGGTCTTCCGGCAGGATAATCATTTCGTCGATTATCAATCTAGCAGCGCCTCGCTTGGCTGGGTGTCAACTCCAGCGCGTCCGTGTCGAAAAGGGCATAGCGAGCAAGTTCCGAGGTCATCGGACCGTGAAATGATCGCAGTCCTGTGCGGTACCAGGCCCACCTCGAAGTTGCAAATTGTTGACAAATTACAGACGCAGCCGTGACACGCCCCAGAACCCTTCAGCGGTACAAGTACGGTCCCAGCGCACAGTTGGCTCGCGGATTACTGAGGGAATCTCCGAGGCTCCTTCACCGACCGACGCTCGACGGCGCTGGGTTCGACAAGGAGAAACATAATGAAGCGCGACGCCTCGCAAGACAAACGGTTCCTCAATCGCCATAGCTCCATCGCTCCGCTAGCATTTCAGCGCAAGAGCCTGCTCATTCTCACAGTCCTTGTCTTGGTGTTGCCGGCAGCAGTCAGGGCACAGGACGAAGATCACCAACCGTTCCTGCCCTCGCCCGTTCAAAGCGTCTCCACGGTCCCGGCCAATGGAGACGTGAACCCGTACGGCGTCGCCTTCGTGCCTCCCCAGTTTCCACAAGGGACGGCCAAACCCGGCGACATTCTCGTCTCAAATTTCAACGCCGTCACCAACCTGCAAGGCACCGGAACCACCATCGTGGACATCTCCTCCACTGGCACGCAGTCTCTTTTCTTCCAGAGTGGCACTCCGACGGGTCTCAGCACCGCGTTAAATATCTTGCGCAAAGGTTTCGTGTTGGTGGGCAACTTTCCGTCGCCGGATGGCACTTGCGGCAACGCCACGCCCGGCTCGATTCTAGTGATTAACTCGAGCGGCAAGCAGGTGGGCAGCATCGCCGATTCCTCAATCAACGGTCCCTGGGATTCAGCGCTGTTCGATGAAGGGGACTCGGCGAAATTCTTCGTGGCGAACGGATTGACCGGCACGGTGGTTCGCCTCGATCTGAAAGTCAGCTCGAGCGGCGTGTCTGTAAAGAACGTCACGCAAATCGCATCCGGCTACCAGCATCAGTGCGACCCGGTTACGTTTGTGGATGCTCCCACCGGATTGGTTTACGATGCCGAACGAGACGTTCTGTACGTTGCCTCCAGCGACGATAACGCCGTTTTCGCCGTCGCGAACGCCGGCTGCGCAGAGAAGGATCACGGCACCGGCAGAATCATTTACCAGGACAACGTTCATTTGCACGGCCCCCTCGGCATGATCATGGCGCCCAACGGCCATCTCGTGGTGGCCAATAACGACGCCATTAATCCCGACCCGAATCAGCCTAGCGAAATCGTCGAGTTCACCGTCGGCGGCAAATTTGTGAAGGAAATTTCGGTGGATCCGAACTTCGGCGGCGCGTTCGGCCTCGCGGTGATGACCAAGGGGGACACCGCGCGTTTCGCTGCGGTGGATGACAACATACCTGTGCTGCTGGTCTGGACCCTGCCTCAGCCGTAAACAGTTCGCACGGAACGCCCTCGTCCTCCCTCAGCGACGCGCGGTCTGATCGGGGACGAGGGCGCAAATCCGTTCCGTTGCGGGTGCTCACCTAATTTCCTGGGTTCGCGTTGTGTTACTCCACGCATTTGCAACCTGTGCTTTGCCACGCTGTTGCACACCAGAACATCGGGGCATTGACGTACAGCGTCGCGAGGCCTAGCATCAAACTGTAGTTCCCCTTCCTGCTGCCGCGCTCGATCGCGTGGCGACAATCCCAAAATTAAATGGTGATGCTGCGCGCAGCGGAGCATGGCACCGCGCACGAGGACTGTTCCTTGACCACACGCCCGGTTGTCGACCAGTCGCACCCGAAGCTGAACGTCCTTCTCGCGGAGGACAATCCGATCAACCGCTTGCTAGCGCAAAAACTGCTGCAGAAACAGGGCCACGTGGTGACGTTAGTAAACAACGGCAGGGAAGCCCTGGAGCGCTGGGAGCTGAATCAATCCCTGCAATTCGACATCATCCTGATGGATGTGCAGATGCCGGAAATGGATGGGTTGCAAGCCACCGCTGACATCCGCGCAAAGGAACTCGTAACGGGCGCGCACATTCCGATCATCGCCGTCACCGCGCACGCGATGAAGGGCGACCGCGAACGCTGTCTCGCCGCCGGGATGGATGGATATATAAGCAAGCCTATCAATCCAGTCGAGCTCGCGGCGACAATCCTGGCGGCTTTTCCCGGACGTCCGAAGCTTCCTAATGTTCCCGCGGATCCGAACCCCAAACCACCGAGCGATGCAGAACTGCTGGCGCGCTTCGATGGTGACGGCGAGTTATTGAAAGAGCTTGCCGGGATATTTCTTCAAGAGTGCCCCAAAATGCTGGACGAAATTCGCGAGGCCCTGCGCACTAGGGATGCGAAACTACTGGAACGAGCGGCACACACGCTGAAAGGTTCGGTGGGGAATTTCGCATTGTCGGGCGCATGGGAAACCGCTCAGCGGCTGGAGTTGCTGGCAAAGTCCGGCGAAGTTTCCGGCGCCGAGGATATGTTTCACACGCTCGAGCAGCAACTGGCGCAGTTCAATCAGATACTCGTAAGACACGCGGCGGAGCCAGCCCATCAGTCGCGCTGAAATCTGCGTCAGCCGAGAAGACTCCTCGCCGCCATCAATTCCGCATTTAAGATCGCCGCGCCAGCCGCGCCACGAATCGTGTTATGGCTCAGCAGCACGAATTTGTGGCCCAACACCGCGCAAGCCCGCAAGCGGCCAACCTGCGTCACCATTCCGCCGCCGCGCTCCACGTCCAGCCGCGGCTGTGGACGATTTGGCGCGTCGTGATAAACAATCGGGGGCTGTGGTGCGCTCGGCAATTCCAATTTCTGCGGCTCGCCGGAAAAATCGCGGAATGCCGCCAATATTTCCTCGTGCGATACGGTCTTCTCGAATTCCACGGACACGCTTTCGGTGTGCCCATTAATCACCGGAACGCGCGTGCTCGTCGCGCTCACTGCCACGGGATGCAGCTCGACGGCATCCGCAACCAATCTCCCCAGAATTTTGCGAGTTTCGGTCTCGATCTTTTGTTCCTCACCATCAATATACGGAATCACGTTCGCGGTTGCATCCAGCGAGGCCACACCCGGATATCCGGCGCCGGATAGTCCCTGCAGCGTGGTGACCAGCACGCGCTTTGGTTGATACGTGCGCAAAGACGCCAGCACAATCACCAAAGGCATCGCCGCGCAATTCGGATTCGTGACGATCGCGCCGCTCCAGCCCTTGACTTTTCGTTGCAGCGGCAGCAATCCCAAGTGCTCGGGATTCACTTCGGGAATCAGCAGCGGCACCAGAGGATCCATTCGATGATTGCGCGAATTGCTGACTACGATGTGTCCAGCCTGCGCAAATTCAATCTCCGCTTCACCGGCGATCGAAGAATCCAGCGCCGAAAATACCAGATGCGGACCTGCGCCGGCCTTCAGCGCTTCGACGGAAAGCCGCGCTGTTTCCTCCGGCAATTCCGTTGGCAAACGCCAGCTCAAATCGCCGTAGCGTTTCCCGGCGGAGCGCTCGCTGGCTGCCAGCCATGTAACGCGAAACCACGGATGATTCGCCAGCAGCGCGATAAACTGCTGCCCAACCGCCCCCGTCGCGCCCAGAATTCCTACATCAATTTTCGCGGAGCCCGGCCGCCACGCGCTTCCGCGTGCAGCTGGTTCCACTCCCTCGGTTTTAGTGGGCACTGGCCGCCGCCACCTTCTGAGTTCTTCGCTGATGATCCAGCAACGTAAGTCCCTCGAGCAAATCTTCCACAAGGTCTTTCGCGTTCTCGCAGCCGGGCGACAGGCGGATCAACGTATCCGAAAGTCCCAGTTCCGCGCGTGTTTCCGCGGGAATCGAAGCGTGGGTCATCGTCGCCGGATGGCACAGCAGCGCTTTCACGCCACCCAGACTTTCGCCCAGCGTGAAGTAACGCCGCGAGGAGCAGAACGCCACCACTTCCTCGATCGTGCCTTCTAATTCAAAAGATACCATTCCTCCGAATCCGGTCATCTGTTTTTTCGCGATCTCGTGTCCAGGATGTTCCGGCAGCCCCGGGAAATAAACCTGGCGCACCAGTGGATGGCCTTTTAGCGAATTCGCGATGGCGATAGCGTTCTCTTCGTGGCGCTGCATTCTTAGTTCCAGCGTTTTCAATCCGCGCAAGGTCAGCCAACAGTCGAACGGAGAGGGCACCGCGCCGGTGGCGTTCTGCAAAAATTTAATCGGCTCGAAAACCGACGCCTCTTTCGCAAGAGCTGCGCCCTGAATCGTGTCCGAATGCCCGCCCAGATATTTCGTCACGCTGTGCACGACGATGTCCGCGCCCAGCTCGAACGGCTGCTGAAAATATGGCGTCGCAAAGGTATTGTCTACCACCACTAGCGCCGATTTCGCGTGTGCGAGGCGACAGATGTCCACGATGTCGTAAACCAGCAAGCGCGGATTCGTCGGCGATTCGATCCACACCAGCTTGGTGCGATCCGTGATGGCCGCTTGCAGCGCCGCGCGGTTCGCGATATCCAGCTGTTTGATGGTGACGCCGATCGGCGCATACACCTTATTGAGGATGCGGTACGTGCCCCCGTAGACGTCGGTGGGAATCACGATTTCGTCGCCGGGGCGCAGATAGGCCTGCAGCACCGCGTTCTCGGCAGCGAGTCCGGACGCAAACAGGGCGGCGTACTGCACGCCTTCCAGTTCGGCGAGCACCGTCTCCAGCCGTTGCCGCGTCGGATTATTTGTGCGCGAGTAGTTGAAGCCCTTGTCCTGCCCGGGCGCGTCCTGTTCGTACGTGGAAGTCTGAAAAATGGGCGCGATCAGCGAACCAGTTTCGGGTTCCGATGGCTGCCCTGCGTGAATCGTCTTCGTCGCAAAATTCATTGTCGTGCTCCTTAGTCCATCCTCTTTTTCGTTTCTGTCCGGCCCATTGTGTCGCGGTGTCAGCGACCTTCTCTTTCACCGCATCTGTTATCGTCCAAATTCAGCTCCGCCCAATATGGCGGAATGTGCTCCGCCGCGGCGTCATGGTCTGGTCGAGGCCCTCGAATGCAAACTGAATGGAGATAGGCCTTGTCCAGCGCACCATGCGCTGCAATAAAAACGCGAGCATTCGCTTTTGCGAATGCAGGCTTTAGTTCGACTTCAGCTTGGGAGTTGAATCTTCAACGACCGGTGGCCGGTCTATCGAGGATCTTATCTCTCCCCACTGGGCAGGAATTAGCACCTTGGCAGTTGCACCAGGTTGCTGTGGCGTCGCAGGGC